>NZ_JAIVFX010000039.1 GCF_020829625.1 Nostoc sp. XA010
AATTGGGTGGACTTGTACGATAGCCTCAAAGAGAAAAAGTAAGTCCAATCATCTTGTTCGCGTAAACAATTCGCGAACACTATTTTCTTTGTTTTACCCTCTATTTCTCCTTAACCGAGCAGTATTGAAAGTGGTTGTAAGTGAAGCAAATGTCCCAGAACGATTAGTTGCTGCCTATGCTTTGATGGAATTGTTAGAGGAGCGTCCTGAATTACTCGAAAAAGTTGAAGTTTTATGGGTTGATTCCGGTTATGACGGTGATAAATTTGCTCTTTGTGTTTGGTTGATGATCCAAGCTCATGTTGAAGTCATACGGCGTACTGAGCCAGAATTTCAGGTTTTACCGAAACGCTGGGTAGTTGAAAGAACATTCGGGTGGTTTAACCAATATCATCGTCTCAGCAAGGATTATGAGCGTTTACCTGAAATGAGTGAAGCTGCTATATATGCTGTCATGACTCGGATTATGTTGCGTCGCCTTGTAGCCTAAAGATTTACTTTATAAATAATCTCTTAGAGTGATTAGACGTGCTATCCCTTTGTTCCAGATTGCAGTAAAAATATTCCCAGATATTAATGTATTTTTTAGTTGGTTAACTTTGGAAATAAAAGAATTAAAAATTCCACCACCACAGCACAGAAGTAATCCCAGAGCCGTCAAGAAAACTCGCTCAAAGTTTCAGAGTAAAAAACGATGTCATAGAAATAATGGCACTCTTCGACAATTACTAGCCTTTCAAATTTTTAGGAAAGCAAGTTGAATACATCCATTATTTGGGCGATACAGTAAACTGTTCATCCTTAATTTATAGTTCAACAGGTTTAAAATATTCTCAGCAATTGACAATTAAATTTTTCGAGAGTTCCTTCAGGTACAAGCAGCGTTTTTAGCTGTTTTTGTTCTCGTAAATTACACGCGAACAAATTATGATTTATTCCACTATCTATTTTCCCTTAACCGAGCAGTATTGCATTAGCACGTAGTGAAATTCCGGTTACGCAGGAAGCTCTCCACGTGTACCAACGATTAATTGCCAACCTAGAACTAGCTTACAAAAAGGGTGATATGGAAGATGCCGGAAGTATCATTTCTGCCCGTAAGGAAATGATGAGGCTGGATGCGATCGCTAAAAATCTAGCATCTCAGGGGTTTGGTATCCCGTTTTTTTTAGTTGTATTGCAAAAACTGGTGTCCTCAAGCAGTTTTCGCAACACAACCTATTTATCCGAAAACGCTGTAATGCCCGTGCTTATTTCGTTGAAGAGGCGAAATTACGCACTTTCGTTAAATCTTTAACAATAGCTTGCAAAACAAAGTTTCGAGCGCTATTTATAAAGAAATGATTTCCAGGGAAAGACGAAAGTGCAAATCGGCTATTTGTCATCTCTTGCCATGCCATCAGCGCTTTATGACTCACTTGACTATCCTCAGTACCCCCAAATGCAGAAATTGGGCAATCTAGAGGCTTGTGGTTTGAGTAAACATATGTCTCACAAAGTGCAAAATCGGCTCGAAGAATTGGCAGCATTAGCTGCATCAATTCCATATTTTGCAAAACTGATTCTGGCGTTCCGTTAAAACAGCGTAATTCTTCGATGAACTCAGATTCAGGCAATTGGCTGATGGGCGGTTCTCGATCGGGTATTTGAGGCGCACCTCTACCAGAAACAAACAAGTGATCTGGAGATAAACTGTAATTGCTGCGAAGTTGCTGGGCAAGTTCAAACGCAATTAGCGCACCCATACTGTGTCCGAAAAAGGCAAATGGTATGTCTAGATAAGGATATATGACTTGTGCCAGGGTCTCTACCAAAGGTGAAAGTTGGATGAATGATTGTTCGTGAAATCGATTTTCTCGACCTGGAAGTTGAACCGGACAAACTTCTATTTCTGGTAAATAGTCTGACCATCGGGAAAAATTTGCTGCTCCGCCACCTGCGTAGGGGAAACAAAATAAACGCAGTTGAGTTTGCGATTTTGGTTTATAAGATAAAAACCAGGAATTATGAATAAGTGTTGCGGTCATAAGATTAGTATAGTAACTAAGTAAAAGTAATTAGAGTCGGTAGCCAGACAGGATTTTGGATTGATGACAAGTGCGAAGCGGGAGCTTTGATCCATAGAAAAATCTAAAATTATTAACTCAAAATGTGAAAGATTTGCTTACTAAGGTTGAGTTACTAACCCCACCACCAAATGCCGTAGGCATCATATAATTAGGTCTTGATGTAAATTTACCTGGTATTTTTGGAAGACCTTCTGATTGGTCTACAGCTTTAAGCTTTAAAGGTTGCGATCGCTTGATTGATAAAGTTAACTCTATACCTTCTGGAGGAATGGCAAAATAATCCAACCCCCAAGCATTTTGAGTATTGTTATGTGTATGGTTAATATCTATTTTCTTTCCATTGACCGCAGCTTCTAAAATTTCTGTTTTTGTATCCGCATATACACGCAAAATACGCGCTTTTCTAGGGGAAGTAATTTGCAAATGTACTGTTCTAGTGCTATTTTCTACATTATCTTTGAGTAGTTGGATATCTGGTGGGGACAGTGAGACTACAGAAGCAGAATTTTGAAGAAATTGCCACGATACCGTCGGTAAATATTCAGTTAAAGTCACTTTTTGGGGATTTTGAGAAAGAAACTGAGAAGTCCACTCATCTGGTTTTTGATCGAGACTTGCCCAAATTGCTTTCCCTGTGTCGGCATTCAAACCATATAAAATACTATTAGGTTTTGGGTATTTGGCGGTAAAATCTGCTGTCAAACTACCTGCAAAGATAAAACCCAAACTTATTAGTAGTGCAAATCTAGATAACAAAAACTTGTTACCATTCCTAAAAAGAGTGATGTAGGGAATGAGTAATCCCAATTGCAGCCCTACTAAAACTGCGATCGCTCCAGACATACTCAAGGTAAGGGCAAGAAATATAATATAGATTGTGGGAGTTAGTAGAATAATTCCGGGAATGGCACATACAGAGAGAATAGTAACTCTTACTCCCATGTTTATTCGCTTTTTGCTATCATCGGATACTGTTTTTGGTAGTCTGGTAATAGGTTCGATAGCGAATATTAACCCCCAGCCTACAAGAGTAAATAATAGTGGGAATGTAAAGAAATAACTGGTTCCTGGTAAAAATAAACTAGTTATTATCATTAATATCAGCCAGCCAAGCAAAGCTGCAACTGCTAGATTTGATATGCTGATTTTTTTAGAAAACAAAGTGTATAAACTGGAGGTAATAGCAATCGTGAGAGCTACAAAACCAACTAAATAAAAATTGCTATTATAAGTATCACCTTGAGCAAATACTTGATAACCACTGTGAACCGTGGTGATAACCCACCAAGCCAATGTCACTGTTGCTGATGCGATAAAAATAGTAAATAAGAAAGCAAAAAAACCTAAAATAATTCCCCCGATCGTCAACTGTCTTCTTTTCAAACCAAGCATTATCACCATGACAAAGAAAGCAGTCACAAAAATTGTCAGAGGAGGAACCCAAGCTTCGGGGTAATGAATAAGAGTTAAACCTAAAATATCAAAATAGATAGCATCACTGTCCTTGGTATTTTCTAGATTTAAATTTCCAAAGTGACGGCTCAAGGCTAAAATATATTCACCTTGATGTTGCAGGCTGCGCTCATCTACATTTTTTAGGTTATCTACAAAAGTATGGTAGTAATTAAATCCTTTTAAATAAGCAAAATTTAGTGCCGACCAACCAGCTTTTTTGAATATACTTAAATCCGTATCATTAGGCAAAATTTTATAAATAGTATAAAAGATGGAATTACCGATCGGATGAACTGCTGCTTTGGCAAATTCTTGAATTACCCATCCATTTTGATCGCTAGTTTCAAACATTACTGATGAGCCACTATTGCCGCGTGCTTCAAAGTTGAAAGCAACTTCCACATCTTTTGCAAACGGATGTTGATCGACAAAAGCCTTCGCTCCTAAAAGTCCAGATTCTTCGCCATCAGTAAAGAGAAAAATTACATCATTTTTTAAAGGAGAACCAGCTTTTAACGCCCTAATATTTTCTAGCATTGCGACAACGGCAGTACCGTTGTCACTAGCACCAACACCTTGGGCAATTGAATCATAGTGAGCCGCAAATAAAACAGCTTTAGTGCGATCCGTTCCTTCAAGTTTAGCAATAACGTTAGCAACGTTACCCGCTACAAAAGGAGTACCCCATTTTTCATTAATTACCGAAGTTGTTTGTACTTCGGGTTTAACTCCTAGCGTAGTTAACTGTTGAACGATGTAGTTACGCACTTCTGCACTTGCTGCTGAACCTATAGGATGAGGTTTTTTGGCAATCACCTCAAGGTGTTTAATCGCACGACTCGAAGAGAATTCGACCAACGGTGCGCTGACGCTTACAGCAGCAGGAGGATCTAATTGGTAAATTCCGAGAAATACCAGACATAGGATGAACAAAAAAGTGACAAAGGCAATATTTTTCATAATCAATTTTAGCAAATTGGTACTGATGAGTTGATGGAAGTAAGTGGGCAAAATTAAACATAATTTTTTGCTCTCAAAATTGATTTCTCGTAACTGCCTCTAAACTCTTATTACATTTAGGTTTATTTGTGCCGACTTACTTAATTACCTAGTGCAGCTTGGCTGAAATAACTGTCCAGTTAAAAAAGCTTCAAAAACTCATGAAATAAAGTTTCTTTATTTCTGCCTACTGCCTAAATGTAGTGACCTGCAATTATAAATCCCCCGACCTGCAATCATCGCTGTATTCAGCCAGGATTAAATGCAACCAGCCTGCAATCATCCGTTTCGACCAGGATTATTTGCAAATAAACTCAACAATTTACTAAGACTGGGTTTTCTCTCCTTAACAGGAGTTTGTCAAAAAACTCATTTGATAATTTGATAAATTAACTTTGAATTCAAAACCCAAGTTTTTTTACTTAAAAACCAACGGTAAAAGTAACTCTAAGCCTTACTGGTGAAGCAGTTAAGAAACCGTTCGTTTCTTTTACTTTTATAGTTGCAGATAATCCTGGCTCAAACCGATGATTGCAGGCTCAGTTGCAAATAATCAAGGGGAACGTTGCAGTTAATCCTGGCTGAACCAAAATTATAGTTGCATTTAATCCTGGTCTGTAAATGTCTTGATTGCAGGTTTGAGCGATTAGTATTGCAGGTCGCTACACCTACTCCCTTATTGCACTAGTTTGAAAAGGTTGTTCGTTTCAGAATTATTCCCATGCTGATGTACCAAATTGGTATTAAAATTAAACCACCTAAAATTGCCGAGAATAAAACTAGGAAATAAAGGTCGAAGAAAGTTCCTATTACCACTAGCCAATGTAGGATAGCGACAGCAATTCCCACCAATGCTAAGGTTTTAGAAAATATACTTTTGCGAAAAGCAAGCAAACTAACAACTAATATCCATAAACCGACACCTCCTGATGTGAGCCAAGCATCTGGGTCATAGCTTGTAAGCTTGCTTGTGGCAATAATTGCTGTTTGATAAGCAGCGTCATTATTGACATAGGCTTTTGCCCAAATTGGGATCAGAGTGATGGAACGAAAATTTTCTAATGCGCTCACCCCAAAACCAAAGTAAGCTAAACTACTTGTCCAACAAACCCAACCTTCGTTTGCAGAAATAACGAGAGATGAAATTGCTGGTATTACAGCAAGAGCAAAGACTCCACTTAAGGCAAGTTCCCAATGCAAAACTACATTTGGAATACTATTGTTGGCAAGCGATCGCCAAAATTCTTGGATGGTAGCAACTCTTTGGCTTGGGTCTAGTGCGTAGGTGATGCCAATGATAATATAGGAAATTCCTACGAAGATAGAACAAGTTCCTCCCAACTGAGTAAGGCTGTTATTTTTCATTATTTACCTTTAGATTGAATATCAAGTGAAAATTAATTCAGGGTCTGAAAGTTAATTCAATTTCAGGAGCATTAATTCCTGAAAGTCGATTCGTATCTATACTGAGAACGGCTAAAAACTGGAATTCTCAAATGGCTTCAGTGCGTGGCAGTTAGCTTTTGGCGTCGGGCTAATAGCTAATAGCTAATTGCTAACCGCCCTTACGCATCAACTGCCACAACAATTGCATCTGGTAGCTCATCTTCTACCAATCGTAGGTGTGGATATAAGTAGCCAGCAATTGCTGTCACGACGGTAAGCGTGCCAATTAGAACAAATAATAAGGCAATGCCGTATCCACGCCCTACACCGATAATTTTGCCGATACTACTGGCTAACAAGCCACCTTCGGCAAGTAGTAGCTCAAAAAGGTCAGCTAATGGACCTGCAACTACGTAAGCAAGTGGTAGTGATATCATTGCGATCGCTCGTCGCACGGCGAAAACTCGTCCTTGAATATCAGCTGGGATTTTGCTTTGCCAAATTGCTTGGCTTGAACCATTAATTAACGGTTCGCCAAAAAAGTAGAAAAAGGCAGTAAAAAAGAAAACTACAACCGATGGTCGCACTCCAGCAAACACAATGCACACTCCGCCCAGAAGTGTGAAGCTGAGTACACTGTAAATGCGACGTTTACCACCACCCCAAACGCTCATGACAATACTACCTGCTAGCATTCCCATCCCACCAACGGTCAATACTGTACCCAGGACGGCGACAGGTGCAAAAGCCAGCACGAGAGGCGTCACCAATACACTCACAATACCTGTAAAGAAATTGCTGGTAGCAAAGAAAATTAATAATCCCCACAACCCAGGTCGAGAAGTGATATAAGTCCAACCATAAATGGCTTCCTGTAGCAACGAACCCTGCCCCATTTTCCCTTCAGGTGTCGTTTCGGGTTTGGGAAACCGCACAAACAGTAGCGTCAGCAAGGAGAAACCGAAAGTACAGACATCAATTAGGAGTACGGCATGAATCTTGAAAACGGCAACTAAAATACCAGCCAGTGCAGGTGAGAGTATTTGGGAGGCTGCATCGGCAACTTGTACCATACCGCTAGCGCGACCGAGGTGTTGCTTGGGAACAATTAATGTTGTTGCGGCAGTATAAGCTGGCCATTGAAAAGCGTTGAATGTGGAGATAGCCGCCATTGCTAAGTAAATATGCCAAACTTGCAATTTACCTGAAAAAAGTAGCACTGCCACTATTAACGTACTTAAGCCTGCCCCAGCATCGTTGAGTATCATCGTCCAGCGACGATCCCAACGATCTACCAATGCACCTGCTATGGGAGAAATGACAATTCCCGGCAGTGTAGTAAATAAAGAAATCAATGCAAATTTAGTAACTGAGCCTGTTTGCTGGTATACCCAGATACCCAAAGCAAACCCGGTTAACCCAGAGCCAAACAGAGACACAAGCTGTCCAAACCAGATAATGCCGAAAATATGCGTTCCGCGTGCTGTTTTTGACATAAAAAAGAAGAGTGGGGAGTAGGGGAGATGGCGTGCCATCAGGGCAAAGGTTTTAAACGCCCAAGCCCTGACTGCAAACTTTCATTTATTTACGCTTACCTACTTATTTAGCTAGCTGTACATTGAGGAAACCGCTGCGAATGAAATACGTGAAGTAAGTATTCAGTAATTCTGCGTCTACAGGGTTACAGGTAATATCAGTTCCTGCAAGTCCGGTGGAGGTGTTTTGGCTGTCAAAGTGCGGGCGTTTTGTTTGTTCGGGCATTTCCTCTTGTGAGATATTTTCCGAAAACAAAGGCACAAGGGCATAGGCGGCATTTTCCGCCGAGTTTCCGGCGATTTCCAACAATTGCGCTCTCCACTGCGGATAGGGCATTTGCTGAAGTTGGTAGCCAAAAGATTTCATCCATTCAATTAATTGATTTAATTGCATGGGATGGGGGTTAAACAAATGAAAAGCTTTGGAGAGTAATTCTTTTTGTTTGGATATATGAACGATGGCTTTGCTGACATAATCGACTGGTGTCATGTCTACTGTCATGTCCATCTCAGGAGCGCAGCCCATTTGAATGCAACCTTTGATCATTCGCCATAAAAAGTCATCGCTTTGACAGACTCCTGTTTGACTTTGTCCAGAAATTCTTCCAGGCCGGTAAACGCTTACTGGTAGACCCCTGGAACGTGCAGACAAGATTAATTTTTCTGCTACCCATTTACTTTGAGTGTAGCCAGTGGTTAAACCTGCATTATCCAAGCTGTCTTGTTCTAAAATTTTCTGACTTTCAACGCCCTCACTAAGTGGAAATATAGACAAAGTGGAAATAAAATGTACAGGTTTAACTTTGATTTGAGATGCCAACCTCAAAATTTCTTGAGTCCCTAGAACATTAGCTGCTTTGAGCGCCGAGTAAGGATAAATAAAGTTTACTATCGCGCCGTTGTGATAGATAACATCAATTTTGTCTGCTATCTGTTGAAACTGCGTGGGTGAAAGACCTAAAAGTGGTTGTGACAAATCTCCTGAGAGTGGGACGATTCTGGAACTAAAGGTTTCGTCCCAAAGTAGATAAGATTGCAGGTTTCTTTGAATTCTCCGCTTACCATCTTCTGTATTGTTTCGTACCAAACAATAAATGTCGGCGGAAGTTTGCTGGAGTAATTCGTAGAGCAAGAAAGCTCCTAAAAAGCCGGTGGCTCCGGTTAGTAAAATATTTTGTGTTTCAGTGAAATTACTAGCAGGCACTGTAAAGTTAATTGTTGAATCTAAGATAGTGTCCGCAGTTAAATCTAGAGAATTAGCTGTAATTGTCGAGGTACTATCTGCTTGTTGAATAGCTACGGCTTGGCACATTCCTGCTACTGTTGGTGTTTCAAACAAAGTACGCAGGGGAATTTCTACTTGTAAAGCTTTGCAGATGCGAGAAATTAGTTGGATTGCTAGGAGTGAATGTCCTCCCAATTCAAAAAAGTTGTTATGAATGCCAACTTTCTCAATCCCCAAAACTTCAGCCCAAATTTTGGCTAATTCGGCTTCTGTCGAGTTACGAGGTGCAACAAAATTGGTATCTAATTCTAACCGCATATCGGGTGCTGGCAAAGCGCGACGGTCTAATTTACCGTTGGGTGTTAGGGGTAAAGCCTCTAACAGCATAAACGTTGAAGGCACCATATAATCGGGCAGTTTAGCCTGTAAGTAACTGCGAAGTTGCGGTACAAATTTCCGGGTAAATTTGCCTTGCAAAGGGTTGTTCGCATAGCAGTGCCAAGCTTTTAAGTCAATTGTCTGCCCATAAAGAGCTACAAATCGAGAACTATCAGCTTTTTCCTTGTGTCTGAAAACTACATCAAAGCAGGCATTCGTATTTGACCAGGTAATATCAGCATTGTAGGGTAAATCATCACTCAAGCTCCAAATGTCTTCTGGGTCTATTGCTGTTAATTCAGCCGAGAAGTGCGATACCAACGAAGATGGTTGCCCAGGGCAACGCACTCCTGCTTCCCATAGAGGAGAAGCCAACAATTCTTGTGTTTTCACGTCTGCTAAAAGACGTGCGTTGGCTACTTGTCGCAATCCCAGAATTTCTGGTTCCTCGACTAGCAACTGACGGATATCTGCCAAACTTAAGTTTTGTTGCTGCCAGTCCAACCAAGTCAGATTGATTTGGGATGACCCCTCCTCGTCTGCGAGTGGGGTTGAACCCACATGCAAAATTACGTCGTAACGAAACTTCGTTAATTCGTTGTGGTGGTGACCGCGTTTTAGCAGAATTTCGACGTGGCGAATCTGAGGAATGTGCTGTTGCAGTGCGAAGAAGAATTCAGGGTCGATCGCAAGTTCTTCTTCCGCAGCGATGCGCTGTTTGATTTGTTGTTGCAACTCTTTCTGTGTCAGAGACTCAGGAGTTTGATACAGTTGAACGGAGGTATGGTAAGTTTCCAGCAATGGCAAGCTGCGAACATCCCCCACAAAAATCGTACCGCCTGGTTTAACTGTGTTCACAGCACCTTCTAAAACCTGGAGGAGATAGTCAATGTTAGGGAAGTACTGAATCACCGAGTTCAGGATAACTGTATCAATATCGGTTGGAATTTCTGCAAAATTATCGGCGGTACGATGTGCCAATTTGACTTGAGGCAGTTGCAGGTGTTTTTGAATGTAGTGCAGTACTTCTTGGGAAAAATCTGTACCGAAATATTCAGTGCAGTGTGGTGCAATTCTAAACAGTAATAGACCTGTGCCGCAACCAATTTCCAGCACTCGCTGCGGTTGTAAAGCCCGAATTCGGTCAACAGTCGAGTTAACCCACTCGTACATTTGCGCTTCTGGAATTTCCAAGCCTGTATAGCTGCTGTTCCAAGTGATGACATTAAATGTTGGGTCTTGGAGGGTGGAGGATTGACTGTAGCTTTCGTTGTAGACGGTCTGCCATTGGGAAATGTGTTCGTTTTGAAACTCAATAAGTTGCTCTTGAGAACCTGCATCTGTTTTTTGCACAACATATGCGACTAGGCGTTTGTCATTTGGTATATCTTCCCGAAGGATAACGGCAGTTTCTTGCACCGATGGATGCTGCCACAGCACCGCTTCGATTTCGCTCAATTCGATGCGAAGTCCGCGTAATTTAACTTGGTTGTCGATACGATTTAAGTATTCAATGTTGCCATTGTTTAAGTAACGAGCTAAATCTCCAGTTTTGTAAAGACGCGCTTGGGGGTCGTTACTGTAAGGGTTGGAAATGAACTTTTCAGCTGTTAATTCAGGACGATTGAGATAACCCCGTGCTAAACCGATACCGCCAATATGCAATTCGCCTGGTATACCAACGGGTACTGGTTGTAAATTTTTATCCAAGATATGAATCTGGGTGTTGGCAATAGGGCGACCAATGGGGACTATTTGTCCTTGTTGTGGTATGCATTTCCAATAAGTGACATCTACCGCCGCTTCCGTTGGACCGTAAAGGTTGTGTAATTCGGCACTCAAACGCTTAAAAAAGCGCTCTTGCAACTTGAAGGGCAGTGCTTCCCCACTACAAATTACTTTTTTCAAGCTGTAGCATTTTTTCAGGTTTTGTTCCTCAAGGAAAATTTGCAGCATTGAGGGAACAAAGTGAACTGTGGTAATCTGTTGCTCGGCAATTAGTTCTACCAAATAAGCGCTATCTTTATGACCTTCTGGTCTAGCTAAAACTAATCGTGCGCCTGCAATTAAAGGCCAGAAAAACTCCCAAACTGACACGTCGAAGCTAAAGGGGGTTTTTTGTAAAATTCGATCTGCCTCGGTTAACTGATAGGCATCTTGCATCCACAACAAGCGGTTGCAAATACCGCCATGAGTGTTCATTGCGCCTTTTGGCTGACCAGTGGAACCAGATGTATAAATTACATAAGCCAAGTTATGGTTTTCCACGTAACTGTCCGAGTTAATTTGGCTATTTTGAGCAATTTGTTCCCAATCAGAGTCGAGGAAAACCACTTGGGCTTTGTGGCGGGGAAGGATATTAACCAGTCGCTTTTGGGTTAAAAGGACTGGGATATGGGAATCCTCAAACATAAAAGCAAGGCGTTCTTGGGGATAAGAAGGGTCAAAGGGAACATAAGCCCCACCAGCTTTGAGAATACCTAAAAGCCCGACAACCATCTCCAACGAGCGTTCCATGCAGATGCCAACTAATGTTTCTTCTTTTATGCCCAGTTTCTGCAAATGGCGGGCTAATTGATTGGCTTTACAATTGAGTTCTTGGTAGGTTAGTTGCTCATCTTCACAAACAACTGCAATCGCCTCAGGGGTAAGCTCAACTTGTGCTGCAAATAGTTCGTGTAGAGAATTTTGTGGATAGTCTATTGCGGTGTTGTTCCAATCAGCTAATTGGCGTTGTTCTGCTGGTGTTAGTAACTGTAAGTTGGAAATACGTTCGTGAGGATTGGCAACAATCGCTTGCAGCAACGTTTGAAAATGTCCCAACATTCGCTCAATTGTGGCATCATCAAACAAATCGGTGCTGTATTCCAAAGTGCCAAATAGTCCTTCCGATCCCTCTGCTAAAGATAGCCATAAATCAAACTTGGCAGTGTCGCTATCGGTATCTATAGAACTAATTTTTAGGTTGGGCAGTTCCAGAACTGGCATTGAGGCATTTTGCAACACAAACATGACCTGAAACAGCGGGTTGTGACTGAGGTCGCGTTCCGGTTGCAGTTCTTCTACCAGTTTCTCAAACGGTAAATCTTGGTGGGCGTATGCTCCTAAAGCGACTTCCCGCACTCGGTTGAACAATTCCAGAAAACTTGGATTACCCGCCATTTGAGTTCGCATTACCAAGGTATTAGCGAAGAAACCAATTAATTCTTCAATTTCCACTCGGTTGCGGTTAGCAATGGGAGTGCCAACCAGGATATCTTCTTGATTTGTATAGCGATAGAGTAGAGTCTTGAAAGCTGTAAGCAGGGTCATAAATAGAGTTCCCCCTGCTTGCTGACTGAGGGTTTTCAATCTTTCGGAAACAGACTTTGACAACACGAATGATTGGGAAGCACCTCGGAAACTTTGAATTGCCGGTCGAGGGCGCGAACAAGGTAGTTCAAGTACAGATGCGGCATCTGCTAATTGTTGTTTCCAGTAGGAAATTTGGGTTTCCAGTACTTCTCCAAGCAACCACTGCGTTTGCCAGTGAGCAAAATCTGGATACTGAATTGGTAGTTCGGGTAAGGGTGAAGGTTTTCCTGCGTCGAAGGCTTCGTATAGTGCTGCTATTTCTTGGATTAAGATTCCTCTAGACCAACCATCAGAAACAATGTGATGTATTGTCAGTAATAGGATGCGATCGCTAGTTAACTCTAACAATTTGGCTCTAATCAAAGGTCCTTGCACCAAATCAAAAGCTTGTTGTGATTCTTCAACAGCCAGTCGCAAAGCCTCGGTTTCCTGTTCGCCGTCGATATTCGTTAAGTTAATTATTGGCAATTGCAGGGTCAAGCTGGGGGCGATAACTTGCATCGCTTGTCCATCTACAACCGCAAAAGTTGTACGTAGAGCTTCGTGACGGCGGACAATTTCGTTAAGACTGTGTTCGAGTGCCGCCACATTTAATTGCCCCTGAAGGCGAACAGCAACAAATATATTGTATAAAGAGCTACCAGGCTGTAATTGATCAAGAAACCAAAGTCGCTGCTGTGCAAAAGATAGGGGAAAGAATTTTGGCTTGCTAGCTTTTTTTTGTAGGAGTCGCGCTAGCAAGGCACGTTTTTCTTCGGAGGAAGCATTCGTGGTTGGTTGCTCTTTATCTGTCATTTTCGATTTTCCTGGTTTTTAAATAGGAGATGGGAAGTTGTATCAAGTTCGATCGAAGATTTATGATTAGGACTGATGCTAATACACAATGGGGTAAATAAAGTTATTATCTAAAATGGCTGAAAAGCTCATAAAATCTACTTTTTTTTGCATTTTACCTTTAATTTTTACGGGTGAGTTAGGTGTTTAAAACCTTGGAGAGACACTTGGGTATCGCGTCTCTACATCCCTCAAAACGGTTGGATATGGACTACTAGTAGCAATCCTATTTGAGTTGCGATCGATACTTTACTCCGCTAACATTTGACTGAGTAATGCATCGACTTCTTTTTCAGAGAGTTGGTCGATATCTGTTAGCAGTTGTTCTGTATCTATTGAAGTAATTTTGTTGATGGTGTCGGGGGATTGCTGTTGTTGAGCTTGGGTAGCAGCAGCGATACCCGCAACTGTAGGTGTTTCAAATAGAGTGCGTAAAGGCAAATCCACATTTAATACTTTACGCATTCTAGAGATAACTTGGGTTGCAAGTAAGGAATGTCCGCCTAATTCAAAGAAGTTGTCGTCAATGCCTACTTGTTCTAATCCGAGGACTTCTGCCCAAATGGCGGCGATTTCTTTTTCAACAGGATTTCGCGGTGCGACAAAGGCTGCTTCTAATTCCGGTCTATTTGTGTCGGGAATAGGAAGCGCTTGACGATTGATTTTACCGTTTGCTGTTAGCGGCAGGGCATCAAGCAATATCAATACTGAAGGCAGCATATATTCGGGTAGTTGCTGCTTGACAAAGTTTCGTAACTTACCGATGGTCAGGGTTTCTCCTGTTTTGAGAACAACATAAGCAACTAACCGTTTTTGACCCGGTATATCCTCCCGACAAGTGACTACTGTTTCTACTACAGCAGGATGTTGGCTGAATACGGACTCAATCTCACCCAATTCGATTCGCACTCCGCGAATTTTGACTTGACGATCGAGGCGTCCGAGAATTTCTAACGAACCATCTAATAAATAACGACCCCGATCGCCTGTATAGTAAAGCAAGTCTTGGGCATCTTTGCGGAAATAATTAGGGACAAATCGTGTTTGCTGTTCTAGTTCCGCGTTGATATAACCCAAACTGCAAAATGGTGTACGCAAGACTATTTCACCTGGCTCGCCGATGCCGCATAGTTGCTTATTGTGCCCTAAAACCAAGGCTTGGGTTTGTGGTAGCGTCCAGCCAACGGGTTGCACGCCAGGTGCGATCGCTTCGGGTACTATGTAATAACACTTAGCTAAGGTTGTTTCGGTGGGTCCGTAGAGGTTAACAATACCAGAGCCGGAGAAAGCTTTGCGCCAGCGATTTACTAGGGTTTCCGTAAGTGGTTCTCCGGCAAAGAATACCCAACGCAGCGAATGTAAATTTCCGAAGGGTATATTCACCAACCAAGATTGTGCCAGGGCGGGGACTGTATGCAACAGCGAAATTCTTTCGCTTAACAACCAGGCGATAATTTTATCTGGTTGGATATCGAAGCTATCTTCGAGCAAGCAAAGGGTAGCGCCACTAGTTAAGGGTAAGAAGATATCTCGGAGGACAACATCAAAAGATAAACCTGTTAATTGGGCACTTCGGTCTTGGGGAGCGATCGCAAACGTTTGCTGCTGCCATTGGAGAAAATGTCCTAGCCCTTTGTGAGATCCCAGCACTCCTTTGGGGATACCTGTTGTCCCGGAAGTAAAGAAAATATAAGCAGGAGCATCGGGAGCGATTTCGGGAAGTTCTACCGCTTCTAAATTGGGATAACTATCAACCAGCAGCAATCCTGTATCCGCAGCCACATCAGTAATTGCTATCGATTCCCGCATCCAATCATCTTCTTGACGTCGTGCACCCACATACAATACGTGCTTGACATTAGCTGCTTGCAGCATGATTTGCTGGCGGTAGCTAGAAAGGTTGCTGTCAAGAGTTAGCAGCACTCCCCCACTTTGAAGAATACCTATTATGCTGGCGATTAGCCCAAAGCTGCGTGAACCGCAAACTGCGATCGCCTCTCCTGGTTGCGTCCTATGGAGAAACTTGGCGATAGTAAGGGCAGTTTCGGCAAGTTGGCTATAAGTCCAGAAATGTTCGCCTTGACAAATCGCAACTTGTTGGGGTGTGCGTTTTGCCCAATCTGCAAACATATTTGTCACTAACTTCGGTTGCGGTTCGGCTAAAACTGCACTAGGGTCTGGCAGTATTTGCAAGTCTGGTGTCACTAATGAATAGGAATCGATCGGTTGGTTGACATCGGCAACAACCTGTTCTAGCAAATACTGGTATTGCTTCAAGAAACACGCCATGCGATCGCTAGAAAATACCGCACTTTGGTAAACTAATTGCAGTTTGAGGAAGCCGTTTTCTTCTTCCACATACAGCGTCATCAAAAATTTTGACTCAAGTTCAATTTGGTCGAGTAAATTAAGGCTCAAACCGGGAAGTTCCAAGGCAGTTTCCGGGGTATTAACAAAGTTGAGCATCACATCAAACAAAGGATTGCGGCTCAAATCCCGCACTAATTGCAGTTCTTCCACCAACTTCTCAAACGGCATATCTTGGTGGTCTTGAGCTTCCAAAACAACCGAACGCACCCGCGTTAAGAACTCGCTAAAACTGGGATTTCCAGCCAAGTCGCTGCGAAGCACAAGGGTATTGACAAAACAGCCGATTAGTCCTTCAATTTCTGCTCGGTTGCGGTTGGCGACAGGAGAACCGACAATAATATCCTCTTGCCCAGATAAACGGTAAAGCAAGATTTTGAATACTGCTAGCAGCGTAATAAACAAAGAGACTTCTTGCTTTTGACTTAAAGTTTTGAGTGATAAGTGCAAGTCTTTAGGTAATATTAGCGATTCCCTTGCACCTTGGAAATTTTGCACCTTCGGTCGGGGGCGATCGCTTTGTAACTCTAAGATAGGAAGATTACCGCCAAGTTTCTGCTTCCAGTAGCTAGCGTGCGCTTCTAGTACTTCTCCTTGCAGCCATTGTTGTTGCCAACTAGCAAAGTCAGCATACTGAATCGGTGGTGAGGCAAGAGTTAAAGGCTTACCAGCAGCAAAAGCTACATATAGTTCCGCCATTTCCCGGATGAAGACACCAATCGACCAACCATCGGAGATAATATGGTGCATTGTCAGCAGCAGGATATATTCGGCTTCGCCCAGTTGTAACAAACTGATTCGTAATAGTGGGGCTTGTTCTAAATTAAAGGGTTGTTGGGCGGCTTCGTTTGCCAGTTGCAGTACCTCGGCTTCCCGTTGTTCTGGCAGACTGCTAAGATCGATTATTGGTAGTTCGAGGTTTAAGCTGGGAATAACTACCTGAACTGGATTTCCAGCCTCGGCTATAAAAACGGTTCGCAATGCTTCGTGACGGCGGATAATTTCGTTAAAGCTTGCTGCCAGGGCTGGGATATTTAGCTGTCCTTGGATCTGAATGGCAGCAGGGATGTGATAAGCAGCATTACCGGGTTGCAACTGTTCTAAAAGCCACAATCGCTTTTGTGCAAAAGATAGAGGTAAATCTTGGTGGCGCGAAACTGGCACCAAAGGCAAATCGTGGAAACCTTGCTCCGAGCGCCGCATTTGTTCGATACTTTCTGCCAAGCTTGCAATGGTAGGCGCTTCAAACAGGTTGCGTAGAGGTAACTCAATTTCAAATGCTTTGCGTAAGCGCGATATAACTTGGGTGGCTAGCAGCGAATGTCCCCCTAATTCAAAGAAATTGTCGTGGATACCGACCTCGGTTTGTAAAACATCTGCCCAAATTCCTGCCAAAATTTGCTCGGTAATAGTTCGAGGTGCTGTAATTGCTTCTCTCTCGATTTGGAGAGTATCTATGGCGGGTAGGGCGCGGCGGTCAATTTTGCCATTGGGCGTATGTGGTAAAGCTGCAAGTAATACAAACGCAGCAGGCAGCATGTAGGTTGGCAAATGTTGTTTGAGGAAGTCGCGCAGTTCGCGTTGTTCTGCCGGTTGTTTTAGTGCAACATAAGCTACCAAGCGTTTATCGCCCGTATCTTCTACAACAATGATTGCCGCTTCGAGTACAGCAGGATGCCTAGTGAAGATGGTTTCAATTTCGTCAATCTCGATGCGGAAACCACGGATTTTGACTTGCCTGTCGATGCGACCGAGAAATTCAATATTGCCATCGCGATTGTAGCGGGCTAAGTCGCCAGTTTTGTAGAGGCGGCTCGATTTTGGATTGTTACAAAAATCGCTGAAGGGATTTAGGATAAATTTTTGGGCTGTTAACTCCGGTTGGTTGAGGTATTCCCGTGCTAAACCGGCACCACCGATATAAAGTTCTCCTTGGACACCAATCGGAACGGGTTGCAACCACTTATCCAGGATGTATGTTTGGACATGGGGAATTGCCCGTCCAATAGTAATGGTAGAATTACTAATGTCAGCCATTGTGGCGACGATAGTCGATTCTGTCGGACCATAAGTATTAATCAGCGAAATGCTTTTAGACAAGCTATTTTGCCATTTTGTCAACCGCTCTGGCAGTGCTTGTTCGCCACCAATAATTACCAATCTAACTGTTGCCAGTAAGTTGATAGTTGGTGGTTCTAAATTAGCTGTGATTTCGTGCCAGTAGGCTGTGGGTAGGTTGAGAACAGTGATACCCCACCTGTGGCAAGTTTGTAAAAATTCTGGCACCGAACCCAACATGGCATCGGTTCGTAAAACTAGAGTTGCCCCCCGTGTCAAACAAGGATAAATTTCTTCGGCGCTAGCGTCAAAGCTGATAGAAGCAAATTGCAAAATGCGATCGCTTGCTTCAATTTGATACGCTTGAGCGGCGGTTCGAGTATATCGTGCTAAAGACCTATGCTCAATCGCTACACCTTTGGGACGCCCAGTAGAACCGGAAGTATAGATAATATAAGCAAGATTGTCTGCTGTCACCTGATGATTTGGGTTCAAGGTGCTGCATTCAGCAATGGTTTGCCAATCTGCATCTAAACAAACAACTTTGGCAGAGGTATCGGGCAAAGCCAACAACAACCGTTCCTGGGTCAGCAACACTGAGACTCCATCCTCTAACATCAACGCCAGGCGATCGCTTGGGTAGGCAGGGTCTAAGGGTACATAAGCCCCACCCGCCTTTAAAATGCCTAGTAATCCCACCAACAAATCGAGGGAACGTTTCATACAAATCCCCACCAAGGTTTCTGGGGCAACACCTTGTTTTTGGAGGTAGTGCGCTACTTGATTGGCGCGGCGGTTTAACTCCGCGTAACTGAGGGATTGATTTTCTAAAGTGAGTGCTAGAGCATTTGGAGTTCGGGCTACCTGTTGCTCAAACATTTCGTGAACAGTTGCTAAAACCGCTTCTTCGTCGGGTTCTATTTGCCCTACCAATAATTGCTCTAATTCAATGGCAGTTAACAGCGGCAAATTCCCAATTTGCTGCATCGGATTGGCGGCGATCCCAAAGAGCAAAGTTTGGAAGTGCCCCACCATCCGCTGAATTGTTGCTGCATCAAATAAATCAGTGTTGTACTCAAAGTAACCAGTAATGCCGCTTGCTGTTTCTTCCAAATTCAGCGTTAAATCAAACATTGCCGTTTCGTTTTCTACTGGCATTAATTCCAACTTTAACCCTGGCAGTTCCAGCGCCGCAGTTGAGGCATTTTGCAAAACGAACATTACTTGAAACAGTGGGTTACGGCTAGTATCGCGTTCCGATAGCACCTCGACCAGTTTCTCAAAAGGCAAATCTTGATGGGCGTAAGCGGACATTGCCACTTCGCGCACTCGTTGCAGCAGTTCGCTAAAACTGGGATTGCCACCCAAATCTGTACGCAGCACGAGGGTATTGACAAACATCCCAATCAAGGGTTCCAATTCCCGACGGTTGCGGTTGGCAATGGGAGAACCGACAGTAATATCATCTTGTTGGCTGTAGCGATGTAACAGTACTTGAAAAGCTGCCAGCAGCGTCATAAACAGCGTCACATTTTCGCGCTGCGCCAACACCTTCAGTTCGTCAAGCAAAATTTTGGGAAGTTCTAGCGCCTCCTTTTTGCCGTTAAATGTCTGTACTACCGGACGCGGATAGTCAGTTGGCAAATTTAAAACCGAACTACCAGCCAGTTGCTGTTTCCAATAGCTTAACTGTTCCTCCAGTACTTCTCCTTGCAGCCATTGACGCTGCCAGACTGCAAAATCTGCATACTGTACCGACAACTCCGGTAAAGGCGAAGTACCTGTAGATAAGGCTTGGTAAAGCGCCCCCACTTCTCGAACGAGTACACCCATTGACCACCCATCAGCGATAATATGATGGAGATTTAACAGCAATAGATGTTCAGTGTCCGCTAAACGCAAGAGTTGCGCTCGAATCGGTGGTGCTTGCGTCAAGTCGAAGGGTTGCTTGGCATCTGTAATTATTAACTGCTGAATTTCTTCCTGTCGTTCAGTTTCAGGTAATTGACTTAAATCCCTAATTGGTAAAGGTAGTATCAAACTGGGGTAAATTACCTGAGTTGGCTGTCCCTCCACCGTGACAAAAGTGGTTCGCAGCACTTCATGCCGCCGCACCACTTCGTTTAAACTTTGATGCAATACCTCTACCTTCAGCGCACCAGTCATTCGCAGGGCTTCGGTAATGTTGTACGCAGCGCTTTTAGTATCGAATTGATCTAAGAACCACAGCCTTGTTTGGGCAAAAGAAAGGGGGATTTGATTGCGGGATGCTAACTCTATCGGCTGTATGCTAGATGCTGAGGAGCTAATTGTCTCAATTTGTGCGGCAAGGCTAGCAACTGTTGGCGCTGTAAACAAGTTACGCAAGGGTAATTCAACCTTAAAGATGTCCCGAACTCGCGAAACCACTTGTGTTGCCAGCAACGAGTGTCCTCCCAAGGCAAAAAAGTTATCGTTTATACCTACTTGCTCTAATCCCAAAATATCTGACCAGATACTTGCCAGTTGTGCTTCAACCACCGTTCCAGGAGCTATATATTCGACTTCTGCTTCCTGTCTCAACCCCAATGGTGCGGGTAGCGATCGCCTGTCTACTTTGCCATTGGGGGTTAGTGGTAAAGTATCTAACATTACAAAGGCTGCGGGGATCATAAATTCTGGCAGTTTCTCTGTCAAGAAAGACCGCAGCGCATTCACAGTTAATGATGCTACCAAATAGGCAACCAAACGTTTTTGACCCGGTTGGTCTTCGCGGGCAACAACGACAACATCCTGCACGCCTGGGTATTGGCGCAAAACAGCCTCAATTTCACCTAATTCAATACGAAATCCCCGTATTTTTACTTGATTGTCGAGTCTTCCCAAATACTCAAGGTTCCCGTTGGGCAAATAGCGTACTAAGTCGCCTGTTTTATAAAGGCGTGAATGCGATCGATTGTTAAATGGGTTGGGAATAAATTTCTCGGCGGTTAATTCCGGGCGGTTGAGATAGCCACGAGCTAAACCGTCTCCAGCGAGATACAATTCACCAGGCACGCCAATTGGTAACGGTTTGAGGTAACGATCTAAAACATAAACTTGCGTATTGGCAATCGGACGACCAATAGACACGATATTATCTTCGGGTTGAACCAAACTGAAAGTCGAGTAAGTCGTGTCTTCTGAAGGCCCGTAAAGGTTAAATACCTGTTGAATACTAGTGTTTTGATACAGTTGCTGTACGAGTTTTTTCGCAAGCGGTTCTCCTGCCAAGTTGATGGTGCGTACCGAAACGGGTATACCGTTAACTCGGAGCAATTCAGCGATCGCTGAAGGCACTGTATTAACCAAAGTGACTTGTTGGGTTGCAGATAAACTAGGTAAGGAAAGCGCATTTTCCACTAAAATTACCTTACCACCACAACTTAAAGGTGCAAATAACTCAAAAACTGACAAATCAAAGCAAATCGAAGTTGCAGCCAGAACTCCCGCTAAATCCGAGAAGGTAAACAAATTTGTTGCCCAACTTAAAAAGGCTACTGTACTGCGATGTTCAATCACAACCGCTTTTGGTCTACCTGTGGAACCGGAGGTGTAAAGAACGTAAGCGTTATGTTCGGGTAAAACTGTGTGGTTAGGGTTTTCGCTGCTTTGTTTGTCAATTGCTTCGCAGTCAGTATCTAAATAGACTGGCGTCGAATTTCCCGGCAATTGGTTGATTTGACTGTGGGTGAGCAACACATGCGCTTGAGCATCTGACAGCATCAACGCTAAACGTTCTTGAGGATACTTTGGATCGAGGGGAATATACGCACCACCAGCTTTAAGAATGCCAAAAATTCCCACCACCAAATCGAGGCTGCGCTCAACGCAAATACCCACCCTCACTTCTGGTTGCACCCCTAATTGTCGCAAATGATGCGCTAGCTGGTTGGCGCGTTGATTTAACTCGCGATAAGTAAGTTGTGCGTCGCCAAACACCACAGCCACCTCGTCGGGTGTGCGCTCCACTTGCGTTTCAAATAATTGATGCAGGCATTTATCCTGAGGATACTTGTTAGTCGTGCGATTCCACTGCACTAGTATTTGATTTTCTTCGGCTGGTGTTAATAACGGCAAGTCTGACAACCGTTGTTTTGGGTTGGCAATAATACCTTCTAACAAAACCTGAAAATGTCTCGCCATCTGCTCAATGGTACTGGCATCAAACAAATCAGTATTATATTCAAAGCAACCACAAATCCCGTTTGGTGTTTCCTCTAAATCAAGTGTTAGATCAAACTTCGCTGTCTGATTATCAATTTTTAATGGACTCAACTTTAAACCAGAAAATTCCAGCGTCGGCATAGGAGCATTTTGGAGTATAAACATCACCTGAAAAAGCGGCGTGTGGCTCATATCCCGATTCGGTAGCATTTCTACCAACTTTTCAAACGGCATCTCTTGGTGGTCGTAGCCACCCAGAACTACATCACGTTCCCTTGCCAGCAGTTCCATAAAGGTAGGATTATTTCCAAGGTCTGTTCGCAATACCAGGGTATTGATAAAGAAGCCAATTAAATTTTCAGTTTCCGTGCGGTTGCGGTTAGCGACAGGCGAACCAACAATAATGTCCTCTTGCCCCGTATAACGATAGAGTAAGCTTTTAAAAGCTGCTAGCAGGGTGATAAATGGAGTTATACCTGCTTGTTGGCTAAAATTAGCGATCGCATCTGATAATAATTTCGGCAATTCTAACGCTTGCTTTGCTCCAGCAAAAGTTTGAACTGGCGGTCGAGGTCTGTCGGTAGGTAACTGCAACACCGGCAAGCTACCTGCAAGCTGCTGTTTCCAGTAACTGAGTTGAGTTTCCAGCATTTCGCCTTGCAACCTCTGCCGTTGCCAAAGCGCGTAGTCTGCGTATTGGATGGGAAGTTGAGGCAGCGATGCAGTACCCGTTGAAAAACCCTCATATAGTAACGCCAATTCCTGCACCAGGACACCCAGCGACCAACCATCTGAGACAATATGGTGCATTGTCAGCACCAGTATATGCTCTTGAGTCGTTAGTCGCAGAAGTTTAGCACTTAGTAGCGGACCTTGAGCTAAATCAAAAAGCTGTTGAGATTCGGCACACACAAATTGTAAAGCCTGTTCATGTGAATCCAAATCTATCAAAGGCAAAGTTAAAATCAGGTCCGTATGAACCACCTGCACTGGTTGCTCGTTAATTGTAGTAAATGTGGTTCGCAAGATTTCATGACGTCGCACAATTTCATTCAGACTTTGATGCAGCGCCGTCACATTTACCTGCCCTTCAATCCTTACCACTGCTGGGATGTTGTAGGCGCTTCCTGGCTGTAGTTGGTCGAGAAACCACATCCGCGCCTGTGAAAACGATAGTGGTACTGGATCTTGATTTTGTCTTGGAGAAATTTTTGCTGCTTGTTCTGATTCAATTCCCGCTTCCGCTAGCAAGTAGGCAAGAAGTTCTTGCTGTTGTGCGTTAAGTCTGATGTTATTGTTATTACGATTCATTTGTTTGATGCAAATCCATTAAAATCTACTAAGTACGATTCATTCGTTTTATGCAAATCCATTAAGTAGGTCGAGGAATAAAGAGAACTATCTAACAGAATCTGAACTAAGTTCAAAGCCTTACCCAATCTGCCTACTTCCTTGTCATCACTACGATTTTTAACGCCGACCTACTTAACAATGTTCTTTGTTTTTCTTACTCCGCGTAAGTTTTATTTTTCTTGTACTTAAGCGTTTCTTTCATAACCTCATCTGACATAGATGTAATATGCTTCATCACCTGAGCAATCTTTTCCACTTGTCCTGGTTTAGTTTCGCGAGCAATCAAGATATTTGACAGATGTGCAACTGTAGTCGCTTCAAACAGACTGTGTAGAGGCAACTCGATTCGGAAAATATCTTGGATTCTAGAGATAACTTGAATCGCCAGTAAAGAATGTCCGCCCAACTTAAAGAAATTATCGTGAATGCCAACGCCCTCAACTGGCATTTGCAAAACTTCACTCCAGATTCCAACTAAGACTTCTTCCACAGCGTTACTGGGAGAAATATAAGTTGCAGTTGATTCCCAACGAGAAATTTCCAACTTGCTTAAAGCGCGGTAGTCTAACTTGCCATTTGGCATCCTTGGCATTTCTGGAATCGTGACGAAAGCACTAGGAATCATGTATTCGGGTAAATGGCGAGATAAATAGATATGTAGTTGTTCGTCGAGATTCGTTTCACTTTTGGGCACAAGGTACGCAACCAACTGCTTGCGAGCAGCATCGCTATCTGTAGCGCCTTGTAACAATACAACTACATCTTTCACGTCTGGGTGACAGCGCAAAACTGCTTCAATTTCACCTAGCTCCAGACGGAAGCCCCGCAGCTTAACTTGGTTGTCCAGGCGACCAAGGAATTCAATATTACCATCACACAGATAACGGGCTAAGTCTCCTGTTTTGTATAGACGTGCTTCAGCTTCGCTAAATGGATGAGAAATAAACTTAGTATCTGTCAATTCCGGACAGTTAAGGTAGCCGCGTGCCAAACCTGCACCACCAATACACAACTCACCCGCAACACCAATAGGCACAGGTTGTAAATCAGCATCTAGAATGTAAACTTCAACGTTGTCGATTGCCCGACCGATGGATATAACTGACGAGCCCGGTTGGCATACCCAAGATGTGGCATCAATCGAGACTTCGGTGGGACCGTAACAGTTGTGAAGTTCCACTTGATTGAGACGGGTAAAGAAGCGATCGCAAACAGCCTTCGTTAATGCTTCGCCACCGCAAGTGACGTGCCGCAGTGCCTTGCAAGCCTCTAAGCCCGGTTCTTCGAGAATTAATTGCAGCATTGCTGGTACAAAATCCACAATTGTAATTTGCTGCTGTGCGATCGTCCGCACCAGGTAACTGGGGTCTTGATGTCCGCCCGGTTTTGCCATTACCAAACAACCTCCAGCCAGCAACGGTGTAAATAATTCCCACACTGCAACGTCAAAACTAAAGGAGGTTTTTTGCAATATTTTGTCGGTTGGGGTGATTTGGTAGTTAGTAATACCCCAAACCAGGCGATTGATAATACCTAGGTGGGGAATCATTACTCCTTTGGGTTTTCCGGTTGAGCCAGAAGTATAGATGATATATGCCAGATTAGCAGAGCTAACTGAGGCTAGTGGATTCTCCGTGCTGTATTGGTCAATTTGAGAATCGGTATCAAGGCAAACCACATAATCAGGGGATTTGGCTAAGTTAGCAACTAGGGAATGCTGAGTCAGCAATATATTAATTCCTGCATCTTCCAAAATCCAAGCAATGCGTTCTTGAGGATACATCGGGTCAAACGGTACGTAAGCACCACCCGCTTTCAGAATGCCCAACACTCCAATTACCATTTCTAGAGACCGTTCAATATAAATACCGACTCGAACTTCGGGTTTGACTCCCAAAACTTGCAAGTAATGTGCTAGCTGATTGGCGCGGTGGTTGAGTTCGCGGTAAGTTAACTGTTGGTTTTGACAAACCACTGCGATCGCATCGGGGGTCGCTTCAACTTGTTGTGTAAATAGTTGGTGCAGACAAACATTGGGGTAATTAGTCTTAGTCGCGTTCCAGACCAACAGTTGATTCCGTTCGGCGCTTGTTAACAACGGCAAAGCTGAGATCGACTGTTGGGGATTGCTAACAATACTTTCGAGTAAGCAAAGGAAATGACCCGCCATGCGGTTAATTGTTGCGGTATCAAATAAATTGGTGTTGTACTCAAATGATGCTGCCAACTTGTCACCAACTTCCGCCATCGCCAGTGTCAAATCAAACTGTGCTGACCGTTGTTCTAACGCTAAAGATTCCATAGACAGTCCACCCAGGTTCATCTTGGCGCCGTCCCCTAAGGCAAATACTGTTAAACCTTGCTCGTGCAGCATATAAGCTTTTTGCAGAACAAACATTGTTTGGAACAGTGGCGTTCGACTGGCATCCCGTGTTGGTTGCAACCGCTCGACTAACAGTGTCAAAGGATAATCTTGATGTGCAAAGGCATTGAGCGCTGTCCGACGCACTTGACTTAAAAACGTTTCAAAAGTTGGATTCCCAGAAAGATTTGCCCGTAAAACTACAGGGTTAGCAAAGTAGCCAAACAAACCTGCTAACTCGGCTTCATTTCTACCTGCCGTTGGAGAACCTACCAAAATATCTTCTTGACCTGACAACCGGTAAAGCAGGATTTGATACGCCGCCAGCAAAGTCATGTAAAGTGTGGCTCCCTGACTACGGCTTAGAAGCTTAAGTTTTTCAGTCAGTTGCTCGTTCAAGTCTAAAGAAACCAACGCACCGCGATAAGTTTGAACCGATGGTCGCGGACGGTCGGTGGGTAAATTTAATACTGGTAAGTCCGCCAGTTGCTGCTGCCAATATTTCCAAAGCCTCTCACCTTCCGGGCTGGCAAGTACTTCTGCTTGCCACATGGAATAATCGCTGTATTCTAAAGTCAGCGGTGTGAGGATGGCAGGAGTACCTGCAATTTCGGCTTGATACAGTATTCCCAATTCTTGTACAAATACGGCTAACGACCAAAAGTCGGCAATGATGTGGTGTACAGTCAATAGCAGAATATGTTCTTGTGGCGATCGCGCAAATAGCTTTACCCGCATCAGGGGGTCTTGTTCGAGATTGAAGGGACGTGCTTCGGCAATGAGATGGGCGTTCAGCGAGGCTTCGCTCCAAGTAGAAATTTCCTCTGTAACAATGAATACTTTTGATTCATCATTAATTTGCCCAACTGGTTCCCCTTCAACAGTAATAAAGTTAGTCCGTAAAGCCGGATGGCGTTCGACCAATTTTTGAATTGAACTCTGCAAAGCGGAAATATTGAGTTCTCCTCGCAACCGCACGGCATTGACAATATTGTATGCTGTACTTTCTGGTGCCAGCTTGTGCATAAACCACAGCGATCGCTGACCGTAAGAAAGAGGATGTTCTTTACTCCTTGTTTTTGCTGGGGTGGGAGTAATTTTTAAGGTAGCACTAGGTAATGTCAGTTGCGTTTGGATTTCGTCCACTAATTGAGCGATACTACAACCTTCAAGCAAGCTTGTCGCGGACAATTCTACCCCGAAGTTGCCTTCAATATTATTCTTTAGTTCGACTGCATTTAACGAATCCAGACCCAAGGTAGTCAAGGGTTGCTGTGGGTGTAACTGTGAATGATTAATACAAAGCATCTTTGCTACCTTTACAAGCAAATAAGCTTCTAAAAGCGGTTTTTGTTCTTCGGGTGCAATGGCTTGAAGTGCTTCGCAAGTCAGACTATCTTTTTCAGTTACAACATCCGATTTTTCCAAAATGCTGCTACCAACAACATCCAAGCTGCCATTGAGAAAACTAGTACGACAAGCTTGGCGTTGAATCTTGCCACTGGAAGTCTTTAAAATGCTTCCCGGTTTGAGCAGCAATATACCATACACTTGCAGTTCGCTATTTTCTGCTACTGCCTGACGAATTGCTCTTGCTACTTCTTCAACATCAAAACTTCGCAGGTGACTCCGCTTAAGTTCCACAACCACCGCCAGCTTTTCTTCATCTGCGACATCGACTGAAAATGCCGCACTACAGGTGGGTTGAAGCGCCGGATGGCTTTTTTCGACGGTCAATTCAATATCTTGAGGGTAATGATTGCGACCTCGAATGATAATTAAGTCTTTGAGGCGACCAGTAATAAACAGTTCCCCAGCATGGAAAAATCCTAAGTCGCCGGTACGTAAAAAAGGCCCTTCATGAGTATGTTGCAAATAAGCTTGGAAAGTACTTTGTGTCTGTTGGCTTTTTCTCCAGTAACCTTGAGTAACGCTAGAACCAGCAACCCAAATCTCACCCACTTCTGAAGGTGAACATTTAGTTAATGTTTTAGGATTAGCAATGACAACGTGCAAATCTCCTAAAGGCTGTCCACAACTAACTAACTTTTGGGCTGTAGCATCGGTTAAATTAGTGGGGATAACTTGATTCTGCTCTAGGGCTGCTTTCTCGACAGCTTGCAAGATTGGTGGCGCTTTCTTATTTCCACCAGAAACAATCAATGTTGTTTCGGCCATCCCGTAACAAGGGTAAAAAACTTCTCGTTTAAAGCCGCAAGAGGCAAATGTTTCTGTAAATCTCTCAATTGTTTCGGCTCTAATAGGTTCGGCTCCGTTAAAGGCTACTTCCCAACTGCTTAAGTCAAGAGTTGCTTTTTGTTCGGGAGTAATTCTGCGAACGCATAAATCATAAGCAAAATTTGGCCCCCCACTAGTAGTTGCTTTGTATTGAGAAATTGCTTGCAGCCAATGAAAGGGATTTTGCAGAAAAGCTACTGGCGGCATCAGGATACATGGTCTACCTAAGTATAAAGGCTGAAGCATATTGCCGATTAAACCCATGTCATGGAATAAAGGCAGCCAGCCAACAACAGTAGTTTCTTCTGTATGTCCGAAACCTAATTGGATCAGTCTTTGGTTATGTAGGAGATTTTCATGGCTAACCATGACACCTTTGGGTGTAGAAGTAGAGCCTGAAGTATATTGCAGAAAAGCTATGGCATTGCTAGCTATTCCTATTTCTTCCCAGTTGTCTGCCAGAGAATCTGTCAGACAGTCGGTGGCAATATATTGTAGAGCTTGCAATTGTGGGGTGTGTTCAAACAGGCGAGGGCCATTTGCTAGTATTTGCTCGGTAGTAAGGGCTATTCGTGTTTGGGTATTTGCTATTATGGCTTGCAGTCGAGGGGTAGGTCTATTTAAATGTGGCGGATAGGCTGGAACTGCAACAACCCCCGCATATAAGCAAGCAAAAAATGCCGAAATAAATTCTAAACCAGGCGGATATAAGAGTAAGGCACATTCTCCTTCAACAACTCCAGTAGACTTTAATTGTGAAGCGATCGCTTTTGCTTGTTTATGTAGTTCTTGATAAGTTAGGGTAGCTGTTACTGTTTTGCCGTCGTGCAAAAATTGAAATCCAATTTTATTGGGCTGGTATAATGCTCTATAGTTTAGTAATTCTACAAAGGTTGAGAATGGAAAACTATTTAAGTATTTAGTCATGTTATTTAAGTATTAAAAATAGGTTATAAGTTTTCTTAACCAATACAATATGAGGGTTATTGCCTCACTCTTAAGGAAGCTTATATAAATCAATCATTTTCAAGGTTGAATCAGCAGCTAATAAAGCTTGATCAACTACTTCTGATGCACCAGTAAGAAGGATTGTTTCCTTGTAAAAAAAATGATTTATGTCCACTATTTTACCCCTTAGATATAAGTGAATACGCAGTTAACTTTTGCTCGTATCATGGTTTAAAACACTAAATATTAGCTATTTAGACAAGTATTTGACTACTTGTTTTTCTCGGTCTAAATTCACTGGTAAAGCAAGATTATTCTTTGATAATGATAGATTTTTGTTGATATACTGCATTTGCTGCAACATAAAATTTACTTCAGTCTCAAGCTAGCAAAACTTTAATTGTTGCTCCAATGGATATAAAATTTTTTTGGCTCCACAAATGTGAAATAACAAGAATACGAGGAAGATTTTTTGCTCTTGGTTACTCCAAAAATTATTTCAGACATTTTTTATTTCACCTTGTTTCACTTGCACTTATCCTTTTAGATTCTTTGTTAATTCTCTACAGTACTTATCAGTGGGATTTCGGACAAATACAGAGAGTTTTCGCTCACCTCCTTGTTTAATTTTCTAGAAAATAGATAAACTAGCTCACAAACTTTCAGAAACTGACGCGATAATAAGGGTTTCAGGCATCGTAAAATGGGGGAAGCAGCGTTTGTTTAAAGGTGATAAGCCTGAAGCATGGCTAGCGCTTACCGCTATGTGTTAACTAACGGTATTGCCTGAAACGCTGATTAATCAGTCACTGTTTAGTGTCTAAATATTTTCTTGAAATGTCCATGTAGCAAGGGTTACAAAAAACTTTGTGAGTTACTGAGATTGTTAACTTCTAGTTATTTATACGGCTCATTCCAAGAATTTATGCAAGCAGCTATAAGTTTTTACAAAAGTTCATTTTAAAATCAAAAACAGTTTTATTCAGCAATTTCATTTTGATTTCATTAGCTTAAGTAAGTCGGCAGAAAAATTTATAAGGAGACTTGTCGGTAAATAAGAGAGAATAGACAGCAGTGGTAGGAAAGGATGATGCTGAATATTGAAGGTGCGCTGAAGCAAGATCGACTGTTGCGTGCATTAACTGGATTGAACCGGAAAGCGTTTGATGCCCTATTGCCCACCTTTAGCAGCACATATTTTGAGAATCAACAGACCAAGCCTCGTCAACGTGCCTTGGGTGGAGGACGCAAAGCCCGCTTGCTGACAACTCAAGACAAATTGTTTTTCATCCTGTTCTACTTTAAGTGTTACCCGACCTTCGATGTGGCGGGACTGCTATTTGATATGCATCGCTCCCAGGCACATGAGTGGATGCATCGATTGCAACCAATATTAGAAGCGGCTTTGGGACAGAAAATGGCACTACCGGAACGCCATCTTCAAAGCATTGAAGTATTTTTGTCACGGTTTCCCGGAGTCCAAAGGGTAATGATTGATGGCACAGAGCGCCCAATTGCCCGTCCTCAAGATCCTGAACAACAAAAACAGAACTACTCCGGTAAAAAGAAACGTCATACACGTAAACACTTGGTGGCGGTTGATGAAAGCAAACGGGTTTTAGTGTTAAGCAAGGCACGAGAAGGCAAACTACATGACAAACGTTTTCATGACGAAGATGATATTGCAGGCAGTGTACCTGATGAAATTCCGATTGAAGTAGACTCTGGCTTTCAAGGAGTACAAAAGCAATATGATAATCTCTATCTTCCTCACAAAAAGCCCAAAGGGGGCGAGTTAACTGATATTCAAAAAGCAGAGAATCGCCAATTGAGTCAATCCCGTGTAGTTTGCGAAAATGCCTTTGCTGGTGTGAAGCGCTACAATGCCGTCAGTGTGATTTATCGCAATCGGATTAAAAACTTTGATGACCGCTTAATGCTGACCGCAGCAGGATTATGGAACTTCTACTTGATGGTTGCTTAAGAAAAACCAAATTGCAGACAGACATATAGAAAGCTTACTGAGAAAGCATTTCTAGCTTAAAAGAGGCAAGGTTGTTACATGACAAGCTCTAACTCTTTGATGTCAATGGGTTTTACTTTCTTGTTATTTGCGATCGCCCGGTGGTCGATTACCTCACTGATGACTCGTTCTTGAGCTAACTGACGATTGAAATCCTTGTCATCAAGGCTCAACTGCCCACCAAGAGGTTTCTTTTTCGGGATTTTGCTTTTGGGATGAAGTTTGGTAATTCCTTGATAGCCAAGGTCAGCTAACCCTAAAGTTTGAGGATGAAAGCGCACTTTACTGTGTTTAAATAAACGAAAATCATGGCGTTTACCCTGACTATGTGCGGTGCAAATAACTGCACCTGTATTTAAATCAACGGCAATTTGTAATCTCAAAGTGTGGTGCTCCAACAGCGATAACTACTGGCGTGGCAAGGCTAAAATATTAAAATAGATTTTTGAGAAAATAGACATAAGTCTGGAAACACTACTCAGAAAACTGCATAAAAAAACTAAACTGGATCTATTGAGTCACTGAAGGGCTTTAAACCCTAACTAAATCTGGAATACTGTTGCTTGCGTTTGTAGCTAATTATCTACAAAGGGATAGGCTCTCTAGTAGTTCAGCTTTAAGTAGAATTTAAAAGGAAAGAGGCTTGATATGCAAAAGCAAATTTTGAGTTTAGCGATCGCGTTACCAACGATATTATTCACTGCCTTACCTACTTTGGCAAATCCCATACAATCCATCACACCCAAAGTTGATAATTTACAACCAGGTTTGCTACAAACCGGAATTAATAATCAACTCAGGAACCCAGGGAGTTATAGCGAATCACCAGGGCAAACAGGTAGTACCGCGCCATCAAACACCCCGGGGCCCAAACCTAGTCGCAAAGAGGAAGAATCATCGTTCCACAACCGGGATATAGGTTTACAAAATACGCTCAATTCTAGCTCCGTAAATCTGAACATAGCGAACCCCGTTGCTCGCTAATCTTAGGGTTAGTTTTGAGGTAATCGTTTAGCAAGTTACAACTGCGAATCAGGAGATTGTCTAAATCTTGGGTTTGCAGTTCTGTGCTAAGAAGATGCCAAAGTTTAGCTGTACCATCAAAACTGGCAGAAGCCAAAAATTTACCATCTGGGCTAAAACTTAGGCTTAATACTGTATCAATATGACCTGGAAGAGTTTTGAGTTCTCTACCATCACGGTTCCAAAGTTTGATGCTTCCATCACCGCTAGCTGAGGCTATCATCTTGCCATCAGGACTAAAACTGATGCTATAGACACCATTCCTATGTCCTGTAAGAGTTTGTAGTAAAACTCCATTGCTGACTTGCCAGAGTTTGATAGTTTTATCATCACTAGCCGAGGCGAGTACTTGACCATCAGGACTAAAACTAATGGCGTTGACAGCATTAGTATGTTCTGGGAGAGTGTACAGTAAGTTGCCATCTTTAACTCTCCAAAGCCTAACTGTATTATCTCTAGCAGCTGAAGCTAGTACTTGACCATCAGGGCTGAAACGAACGCTCAAAACTTCAGCCTTATGTCCTTGGAGAGTTTTAATTAAAGTTTTTGCCTGAATATTCCAAAGTTTAATGGTCGTATCAGCACTAGCGCTTGCCAAAATTTTATTATCAGGGCTAAAACTTACACTATTAACTTCGCGGCGATGACCTTGGAGGGTTTTAATCATATAGCCGTCACGAGTCCGCCAAAGTTTAATGTAATGGTCAAGACTCGCTGAGGCTAATGTCTCGCCGTCAGGACTGAAGGCTAAACCGTAGATATCAGAACTGTGTCCATAAATTGAAGTACTATAACCTTCCAAGGTTTGGCGCAAAGTTCCATCACGCCGCCAAAGTTTGATAGTAGTATCTTGTCCGGCGGTGGCTAAAGTTTGCCCATCGGGGCTAAAACTGACATTATAAAGTTTACCTTGATGTGCTGTGAGAGTTTTGAATAGAAGATTATCTCGCTGCCACAGTCTCACAGTTTTATCAGCGCCAGCCGAAACTAAGGTTTGGTCATCTGGGCTAAAACTGACGTTGTAGACTGCAATACTATGTCCTAATAAAGTTTGAACTAAAGAGCCGTCCTTAGAATTCCAAAGTTTGATTGTGCTATCAGCGCTGGTGGAAGCTACAGTTTGACCATCATGACTGAAGTTGACGCTGAGAACCTCTGCATTGTGGGCTGCAATAATTCTCTGTAAACTGCCGTCTTTTTGCCAGAGTCTCACGGTTTTATCTTCACTGGCTGAAGCTAAAGTTTGACCATCGGGGCTAAAAGCGACACTAGAAACCCCAGCACTATGCCCTTGCAGGGTTTGCCGCAATATTCCATCGCTAACGCTCCAAAGTTTAACAGTTTTATCTGCACTAGCGATCGCCAAAATTTTACCGTCAGGGCTAAAACTTACACTATTAACAAAATCCTTACATCCATTCAAAGTTATGAGCAAATGACCATCGCTAACTTTCCAAATTTTAGCAGTGCGATCGGCGCTACCAGTGGCGAGTAGCTCACCGTTGCCAGACCAAGATACACTCAGAACTTCCGCAGTATGACCGTTTACGTTTAGTGTTCTAATTAAGCTACCGTCTTTAGTTCTCCACAGCTTGACGGTACGATCAAAACTAGCAGTTGCAATCGTTTGACCATCTGGGCTGAAACTGACACTCCGCACTTTAGCAGTATGCCCTGTTAATGTTCGTAACTTTGTGCCATCATGTCCCCAAAGTATGGCTGTTTTGTCGTTACTAGCCGATACAATTGTTTGCCCGTCAGGACTAAAACTGACGCTCACAACTTCAGCGCTATGGGCTTCCAAACGGTTGCGTTCTTGAGTTCCAGAAATTACTTGTTGTAAAACACCCAAAGTCTGAGTTTGTACCTCAGTTGGTGCGCCGAGAGTGTTTTTTAGCTGTTTACCTGCTTTGACACTGGCAATCAGCGCTTCTAACTGCTGATGTGATAAAAGATTAGCTTGAGATGAGGCATTTAATGCTTCAATTTCTCGCAATTGGGCTGCTTGGGATTTCCAATAGGCTAAAGAGCCGAAACAGATAGCCGCTAACCCCAAAACACTGAGTGCAACTACAGCCCTTTGAGCTTGCTTGAGTCTTGTTTTCTCTTGTAGCTGCTGTTGTTTTCTTTGTGCTAAACAAGCTTCAATAAACCGTTGCACATCAGCAGAAAGTTCGTAGGTATATTTGATATAGATATCTTCTGCCTCAGCTAGTCGCACTCCTTGCAACAAAAAATCAGTTTGCTGAGTACGTTGCAGCCACAATTGGGAAGCCTGCTCAATTTGCCTTTGTTTTCGCAAGCGATCGCGGTTTTCTTCTAACCACCAACGCAAAGTTGACCAATGACGGATGAGGATTTCATGGGCAACTTCTACTGTTATGGGAGAAGAGGAACTGAGGATTAGGGGAGCACGGGGAGAAATGTTTTCTGGTTCGCCTTGTCTACCTTGCCCTTGTGTTACTTCTTCTTCTTCTAGATTCATCACCACTAACTTGGCAGAGGTTAAAGCGTTGAGGGTTTTTTCTACCAATGCAGCTGGATATTTTTTGACTATCAACTCTGATTTATGTATCCGTCTGCGAGTATCTTCTGTACCCTCACCTAGTTGTGTTAAAGATAAAAAAATCCATTTAGCACACTCTTGCATTTGAGGATCTAAACTTTCGTAAACAGCTTGAGACGATCGCTCTAATGCTCCTTTAATTCCGCCTAATTGCTCTTGATAAACCTGTAAAGTCAACTCACCAGCAACTCGATGTTGCCATAATTGCTCTAAAACAAATTCCAGTAACGGCAAATCTCCTGGTGAGTGATTTAGCTCCCGCAACAATACTTCCACCAATTCTGGTTCTACTTTTAACCCGACTTGTTGAGCCGGGTTAAGAATCACCCGCCGATAATCATCCAAACTGAGCTTCGGTGGAACTAACACGCTAAAATCCTGCAAAGCTTTAGCTAGTGCTGGTACTTCTAAACAGGAAGAAATAAAGTCTGCGCGTAAAGTAATAATTAATTTGAAGCGATCGCCAGCATATTGCACCGCTCCCAGCAATAATTCTAAAAATAGCTCTCTGTCTGGAGTTGGAGCAAGGGTAAAGAGTTCCTCAAACTGATCTACCACTAAAGCCACAACTGGGTAGGGCTGGTTGCGTATCCAGTAAACAAATCCCTCTACCCCTTGGTGAAATATTCCCTCTAACAAGAGATGGGGAGATGAAGAATAATTTTCCCCCTGCTCCCCTGCCCCTACTCCCCCAAGCTGCCGCGCTAAAGCTTCTAACGGATTTGCTCCGGGACGAATGCTTTTAATCCACCATTGTTCGCTACTGGGTATTTGTTTACCCGATCGCAGTTGAGGAATAACACCAGCTTGCACAATTGAAGATTTGCCGCTTCCTGAAGCACCGATGACGGCTAGAAAAGAGTGATCGCGTAGTTGGTGAATTAATTGCTGAGTTAAAGCTTCTCTACCGTAAAAATACTGGCTATCTTCTTCTGAAAAAGCACTTAATCCCATGTAAGGGCATACTCTCAAATCCAATCCTGTGGTTGATTCTTGGGTGTCTTTGTAAGTTTTTGCGCGGAGAATTTCTATAATGCCTTGTTTGCCTGATAGCCAGATGTAAAGAGGAACACCGCTACCTGCCAAGAATAATTGTAGTTGAGCGATCGCTCCGGCGGCTGAGAGTCCATCTGTATGCGTTGCTGCCATTAAAGTATCGAGAAATTTTTGGGCGAAGCGTTCTGGTGCCTCAGCAGGCGAGGTGTAGCCTATTAAACATTGTCCTTGGTGGGAATCAATTTGCAAATCTTCTACCCAATTTTGCAAGGATGTATTAGCTAGAGGGCAATCGAGGATGATAATTTGTTGAGCAGTGCATTGACGTACCTGTTGTTTCAACCAGGAACGTTTGAGCCGAATATTTTCTCCCAGCAATAACCATTCACCTGCTTCGGTTTCTTCAATTCGTCCCCGCAGATAAAGCAGAATCACTTCTGAGGCTGGTTGTTGTAACTGACGAGCGATCGCTTCTTTAATCTGCTCGGCAGAGACTTTTGTTGCTGGCAAATACTCTACTGCAAAACCCCCAGCACTTCCGAGAAATTTGCTAATATCTAATGTTGTTTTACTAACTGACAATCCTTCTACTACTATTCCTATCCGACGTACCCCAAGGGTTGCCTTGGTTAATCCTTTGCCAATAATTAGTTCTCCAACTCCCTCAACAATTCGCTTCGGAGTTTGCAAAGGATATTCTCGAAAAATTTGAGTTTCTCCTTTGTTTTTTTTCTGCTGATTCATCAGCCGCAATTGTTGATTGCTTTTGTCTATATATTGGAGAGTTTGATGATATACATAGCGATACAAATTATCCACATAAATTAGACCTTGGCTATCTGCTGCCTCACCTTGCAACCCTTTCATTAAATAATAAGTAAATACCCCGTGTCCCAATTCGGGAAACTCCCAAGATTGCTGGTTAGTATCACAAGAAAGCAAAGCATAAAAACCTTTACTTTTAGTAGCACACTGTTGTAATATCTCAACCATTTTTGGTGTAGCATTCAGAAATGTTTCTTTTGTCGTCCCTCTGAGTGTCATCCCACCGCTATGACAAGCATCTAGCCAAACAAGCTGATTTTGCGCCTTACTATTACCCAACAATTGTAAAAGTTCTTGTAAAGCTAAAGCTGTGTTTTGGAGATCGCATTTTTGAGTATCTGCCAAACACAAAAATGCTTGTTGCGTGCTTGGTTCTACAATCCCATGTCCAGAAAAATAAAATAAAACACTATCAATAGGTTGAGCCGCAGTGGTAATTTGCTGAAGGCTAGTACGGATGTTTTCTAAAGATGGTGGTTGGAGTGCAAAATCATGGTAAATTTTGACCTCTGTTTGACTAAATTGTGCGGCTGCATTTACTAATGCCTCTGCTAAACCTTGACAATCTACTGTTGAATAACTAAGGCTGGGTAATCCGTCATCTTGATATTGATTGACTCCCACTAACATTAGCCACAGCTTAGGAGTTGCAGTTTGTTTTACTGAAGTTGAGCGATTAATAATCCCAATTGGTGACATTATAGCAGTCCTAAATCATTTGTAGAAATCTCTCTTTCTTGTCTCTCTGTGTTCTCTGTGTCTCTGTGGTTCGATTAAAAAACATTTTTCACAACTCATTTATGATTATCATATTTGAACTGATTTTTATGCTGTTTTAGCATTATTTACTGTAAGAGTTGACTAGAAACATTAAGCATTAACTAAACTAACCTCCTGTAAACTCAATTCCTCTTGCTCAATACGCGATAAAGCATAAGTTAGAAGTAAACGCTGCTCAATGTTATGTTTTGCGCTAGGACAAGGTGCTATTCCTTCCAACCAACTTTTAGGACAAGCACCGCCACAAACTGGGAGCATGGGACAGGTAGAACATGGGTACTCTCCTTGACGAATTCGGTCATTAAAATTGCCTAAGCGATCGCGTTTACCAGGCATCTGTTTGCCGGATAGGTGGTCAATGGCATATTCATTAGGTGTACCATAAGTAGCTACATAAGACACCTCGGTACAATTGAAAATATTCCCATAAGCATCCACCGAATGGCACTAAGAAAACGTGAAACCTAGTCAGGGCAGGGTGTAGGGGGTAGGGTGTCGGGTGTAGGGAACAAATCAAGGAAATGAACAACAAGTGCGAACATTAATAAACTTTTTCGTCACTACACCCGACACCCGACACCCAAAAGTTTTATGAATACTGGATTTGCTGATATCTTAGTGCCATTCAGCATCCACCAATTCAGCGTTTGGTGTACAGCCATACAGACAATAGGTTTGACCTCTGGGATAAATCCAATCGGGAAACCAAGATTAATCATTTCATCGAACCAATTAATTTCCCACTCAGCAAACTCCTCTTTGGTGAGTGAACGAGTGTGAGCATCATTTCCCCATGAATAAATTGGTGCTACATAGAAACGAAGCTTATTTTGTAAGCCTTCGTCAGCTAGTTTTTGCAGTAGTAAAGAAACAGATTCATAATTTTCATGGTCAACATTACAACGGATACTCAACTGTACATCAAGGTCATTTCGATGTGCTAAGAGCTTGTCAAGAAACAACTTTTACAATTCATTATCTAGAAAGCTTACTTAGAAAGCATTTCTAGCTCAAAAGAGGCAAGGTTGTTACATGAGAAGCTCTAAAGCATTCACATTAGCGAAGATCGTATCGAAAGTTGGCAAGCCATTTTTCTGCATTCGCCGAGCATTGTGAAATTCTGCTACGTCATCCAGAGTAACTTCGATAAAAGTTACACCGAATTCCTTAATTAGTTCAGTTGCCACCTTCTCTGTCAGTGCTAAACCATTTGTGACAATTCGGGCATCGTAGCTACAACCAAAACTTTCGGCCAAAGACTTTAATTGAGATTGTGATAGTGTGACAACGGTGGAAAAAACTTAGTTTCCAATTTTCACCTTTCACTTAGTCAATAGGTTTGCTTTGATTTTTTTATGCAGTCTTGGGGAAAATTTTTGAGGATTTTGTCAAAATTATTTTTCGATAAAAATTTAATTTGAGTGTAAACAGAAAAACCCCGCAGAGGTGAGGTTTAATACTTAACTTTTCGGTTAACGAGACTTAAATATTCTTCAATCAGAACAAGCCTCAAAGATACAGATAACAGGAAATGTACCAAATTCTCAAAATTTCGTTGAAGTCGAAATATAATCTTCACCCCTTGTAGTAAAGTTTGTGTAGACGTTGTTTAACGCTTTCATTCTTCCTATAGGTTGGGTTCCAATTTTTTATGCATCCTCGGCAAAGTATCATTGAAATCTTTTCAACTTTTGTGCAATTTGAGGCTGATCGCTTCAGTCGTTGGGCGATAGAATCAAGGTTGCGTCGCAGTATCCAAAGTTGTCTCAACCGCACACCTCAAGAAAGTTCGGAATATTTTTGGGCTTTATATTGGTATAAATTTTGGCTTATTCCTGAGACAAATTTACTAGCTAAACAGCATCTAACAGCTTACTTGCAAGAATCCTGTTATTGGGCATCCCAAAAAACAGTTAATAGTTTTGCTAGTACTCAATATAAGTTATCAGACTGTTTTCAAATTGCGATCGCTCAAGTTGATAAAGTCCTCAAAGGATTTAATGCAGATCAAGGCTTTATTTTAAAAAACTACGCTAGTGTCATCTTTAGCAGTGCTATTCGGGAAAATTTACGCCAAAATCGTGAAATTGATATTTGTACAGATTGGGGACTATTACGAAAGATTACTAAAAAGTTTTTGGTAGAGTCTTTACAAAATGCAGGTTTATTGCCAGAGGATATTAATGCTTACGTCCTTGCTTGGAACTGCTTCAAAACTCTATATATACCAACAAAAAAAGGTACTTCTCGCCAAATTGCTCAACCAGACAATGAGATTTGGGAGGCGATCGCTAAAGCTTATAATACACAAAGTAGTCAAAAAGTCAATTCCCAAACTCTAGAAAAGCGGCTGTTAACTGCTGCTAAAGCTGCACGCCGCTATCGTTATTTTGCCGTTGACTCTCTCAATATCCCTAAAGGTGGTGATAATTCGTGGGAATGGCTTGATAATATTCCTGGAACACAACAAGAATCTTTAATTAATGAAATTCTTGCTCAAGAAGAAGAACAAACAAGAAACTTTCAACAAACTGAGATTAACAAAGTTTTAGTAACTGCGATCGCTCAACTTGAACCGCAAGTACAAAAAATTTTACAACTTTATTATGCTCAAGAACTAACTCAAGACAAAATTGCCAAACAATTACAAATACAGCAATATACTGTCTCACGGCGGCTAAAAAAAGCCCAAGAAACCCTATTACGCTTTTTAGCTAACTGGAGTAAAGATAGCTTGCATATTTCCGTTACTTCAGACCTACTCAAGAGTATAAACATACTAATGGAGGAATGGTTGAAAAATTACTATGGTGTATGACTGGGGAGTGGGGGAGAAATCAATTAAAAATTAAAAATTAAAAAACTTCTGCCTCCTGCCCAATGCCTTCTGCCTCCTGCCCAACCCCAATCCCCAATCCCTATGACTACTGATACCACTGTATTTACTTTCACTAACCCAACAGATATGGTTTTGGAAATCCCTACAACTACCCAAAAACAAGCGGATTTGGACAGTCAAGTTTTTTCTAATGCCAATTCTCGCTATCAAGCTTATATTAATCAACTTTGCCTGGGTGCTATCTTGCTATGGTTGCAAGAAGACTGGACACCACAGACAAAGGTTTGGGCAACTACCACTGCTTTACCCAGTTTCTGGGAACTGGTTAATGGAATTGCACTCAGCCTTGAGACAACAAGATTAATCTTGATACCTAGTGAGGCAATTGATTTGAGTGAATTGCGAGTACCCCAAGAATGGGTGGATATTGCTAGTTGGGTAGGGGATTATTATTTAGCTGTGCAAGTTGAACCAGACGAAGGCTATGTCAGGGTTTGGGGTTATTGTAACCATGAAAAACTTAAAACTCAAGGCAGTTATGATGCCAGTGATCGCACTTATTGTCTAGACGCTGCTGATATGATCAACGACATCAGCGTTTTAGCTGTAGCGCGTCAATTGTGTCCAGAAGAACCCACCCGTAGCGCCATTGAAGAGATTCCCAGCTTATCGCCACAACAAGCACAAAATTTAATTGCCCGTCTGGGAAACCCGGAAATACTCACACCCCGCCAAGAAATTCCTTTTCAACTGTGGGGGGGATTAATGCAACATGGCGGTTGGCGACAAAACTTATATCAACGACGCTTAGGTTTACCAGAACAGTGGTCAGTTATTCAATGGTTGCAAAGCGGTGTTTCTCAAGTTGCTGAGGCTGTCGGCTGGGAAAGCTTTGATTTACAACTGAGTGCAGCTGGGGCACGGGGTGAAGAAAATAGACAACTAAGTACTATTCTTTCTCGGCGTTTGGTGATTGCAGGTCAAATTTATGATCTCATTATTATACCACAAGTAGAGCAAGATGGAACTGTTTGGCGTTTTGAATTACGTAACGCCGCCGTTGGTGCAGCTATCCCTGGCGGTTTTAAACTCCGATTACTCACCGAAGATTTACAGCCTTTTCCCGATAACGAAGATGTAGCTATAACAGATGTAGAACAACTTTATGTAGAAGTTGCCTTAGAAGCAGGAGAAAGCATAGTTTGGGAAATACAACCTTTTCCCGACAACTATGATTGGGAAATACTCAAGTTTTAAAAGAATTTAGGCGTTGCATATTTGCGGGATTATTTTGTTGGTTTTGTGAGATGGGCAACATGAGCGTCCTTTATGCTTCTCTCCAATCTCTGTGATTAATAGGTGTGAGCTTTGTGAGGAATGACCTAAACCGCTACTAACCAATCGCACACCACAGACCTACACCCGCTCCCAAAGTTAACCCAAACCTGCCACTGCCCCAAATACCCATTCCAGTAAGGCTCCCCATCAGCAACACCGATAGCTTTGCCGATTGTGGAGACTAGCTGTTGGTAGAACTGACCAGCGCTGTCCAAACCTTGCTGCAATTTCAGCTTTAGCCCCTTCCATCCAAGAATCGCGATATTTTCTGGGGTATGTGGTGCTGTGTCACTGAGTGGTGTTGCAAAGACTATATTATTAGTGCCTGACACCACTTCAGTATTGTGAGATATGGATAGTGATGTTGTGTCAGTTACTGGTGTAGTTGTACTTATATTATTACTGACTGACACCGACTCACTAAGAAACACTTCATCCCGATTTAACCACTGCCCAAAAATAGAATCACGCTGATCATCAGGGGCAACAAACCGATAGACACACTCCCGATTTTCACGCTTACCCAACCGACCAATGTAGTCCAACTTCAAATCAATCTTGGCAAGTAGTTTCTGTGCGATCGCTATCGGTGTGTGTTTTTCTGAAATCGTTACATTCAAGTAATTCTTAATAACATACCGATACTTTAATGCCAGTGCTTTAAACTCCACCATCTTTTCGTCGCTGCCACGTAACTGAACGTCTGGTGTAAGAAACTGCAACAGATTCAGATTTTCGAGTAACAGTACAGCAGGCAATAGCTGCCCCTTGTTAAAATCCGGTTTCCAAACCGAATTCTCCCCAGCCTCTAACTGCGCCTTAGCCCGTTTCGCATCACGGTTTGTCAGAAACTCTCGCCCCAGCGTCAAATAGTAGTGCATTCTCAGTTGAGGATACCACCCATCACCATCTTTCTCGACCAAATCAGGGGTTACGTCAATTTCGTAGCGACGGGATAATTCAGCCTTGCGCTGCTGGTGTCGTTGGGTTTTGGTTTTCGCTCTTGTGTCAAGGAGCTTCTTGAATTCAGCCTCAGAAAGTTCAACAGAGTTAGCGATCGCCTGACACTCCGCAGCATACAATTGCTCACTTGCCGCTTTAACCGACTCGATTACTGCCCCACTTTCATCATCCGATGCATCCTCAGCATCAATAACGGTGTACCCATCCTCGACCAAACCTGCAAGAACAGATTCTCGATAGCGCCGCATCTCAACGTTAATCACAGAACCACGCTTACCCCAAGTCTGCAATGACTCCGGCTGAAAGTTCTGGTCAATATAGCTCAAATCCGCATTATCCGCCGCCGACAACAGCGCAATGTTCGCTTGCGTGGCGACGTGTTGACTTCTGAGCAATCCTCCTATCGTTGTGGAACCATTGCCCACAACCGACATCCCCCACTCTCTGACCCAGATGTGGCGGTCAACAGTTTCTCTAACCCGTGCCAACATCTGACGCACGGAGTTAACCGGCTGCACTCCCTGAAAAATCCCCCAAACACCATCAAAATGTCCTCGAATGTCAATGGATACCCCAGTTTCAAGACTGGGTGAGGCGATAACTAAATCATACTGGGTGAGAATTTCGTTGAGATGAGCGATACAACCGAAAGCCGCATGAGACGGGTCAGCAACAGATTCGCTATCAATTCGCAGAATCCGCAGGTGAGGGAATTTGCGGCGGAATCGTTCTTCTAAGGCTTGCGTTCCCCATTTGGATTTTGATTTCTGAGCAGAGCAGCAGAGTAAATGATGCCCCCCTTTAGAAATCGCCTTGTCCAGTGCAGCGATGAGATTTTTCGGATTACTGCCAGAGTAGTTGTAACAGTTTCCGGCACTATCCCGATAATTGTTGACGATGACGAACGGATTAACTCTATATTCTCCAGCTAGTGATAAAACATATTTCACATCTGTGTCAGAAACATCGGCACTAGACAGGTAAATCTTTCCCTGACTGCTGCCTAAAACATTCTGTACCAGTTGTTTGAGGTTTTTGAGAACAGATACCCGACGTTTGTGCACTTCAGTACCAGAGTTGAGCAAATGCCAGAAAACTTGGTCACATTCATCAATAATAATCACATCATTTGACCAGTCATTGGGATTGAATCGCGCCTGACTTTCCTGATGCAGTGAATCCACACACACCCCGTATCCCAATAATGTGCCTGTTTCATTCGTGCGGACTTCGGTAACATAGTTAACGCCGAAGCGATTACACAGTGCCTCACCCAATTGGATGCGATGGGTGATGATTAATACCCGTTTCTCTTGGTCGTGTGCTTTCGCCACCTCCGTTGCCAGCCATTCAGTTTTACCAGTGCCTTTGGGGGCTTTGAGAATGATGAGCTTTTCCCCTTCGGGTACGAGAAGCTGACCCAAGAATCTTTGGTTGAGTGCGATCGCTGGCGGGTAAGTCAGCAAAGTAAACAGCTTAATCTCCCACAACTCCAGTGCAACGGCTGTGTTGTAGAGCGCGTCAAATGCTGGCTGACCCAAGGCATAGATAAAATCATCAACCCCTTTCTCTGCCCCAATTGGTAAATCAATCACCCGCAGTGAACAACCCTTATTTACCAGCAGCCGTCCCATGCGACTGATAGCGGTTCTGACTCGCTGGACTGTCTCAGGCTTGTTGTCCTGGTCAAAGCAAATATTAACCTGTCTGCCCTGTGTTGTGAAATGTTTCAAGTCGGGGATGAGGGATGGCTTACCGATGGCAGTACCGTACTCATCTTGGGGGGTGCGGTATCCAGCGTTTACTCCCGGAATTGCGATCGCTGCATAACCAGCAGTCAGTAATGCTCCCGCTTTCTTAACACCTTCTACAATTGTGACTGGTACATTATGTTGCCAAACCCAGTGCCAGAAACCGCCATTCTGTTGTAAATCCTCTTCTGTGATCGGGATGCCACAACGTAGGGACACTTTCACCCAGATGCGATTCGGCACTAGGAGAAAGAAAGCGCGTGTCTCTTCTCTAAATGGGTGTTCGTATTTGATGAATTTGTGAATCTTTTGGCGGTCACGTCGGGGGTAGTCGGGTTTGAAACAGCCCCACATCATCAGGACGTAGTTGTTGAGGGGGTCAACGCTATTGCACCACCAGCCACCTAGTTCGATGTGCTGGTATTTTTTCAAATCGTGATCGCGTAATCGTCCATCATTGCGACGGGAGATTTTGGGACTGTAGAGCAGATATTCGTAGGGTAACGTCCCGGAGAGCAAACGCACATTCAGAGCAATGATTTCTTCGTCAACCCCGCTACTGAGCCACTCTTGTCGGTGCTTGGTTTGAGAATCGGTCGGTAAAACTGTCATATCCCCTCCAATATTTTGACGCATGAAAATTTTGCGGTATATGGTCATACCGCCTTTAAGGGGTACAGCCGGGATACGTGCAAAATGGGACACGTTGTAAAGTTTTGTAAACAATAGCTCTACAACCCTTGCCAGACCTACCTTCACAATTTCTCAAACCAAAACTAAGAGCTTGTCATCATCCA
>NZ_JAIVFX010000003.1 GCF_020829625.1 Nostoc sp. XA010
ATGTCACCACAGGCATAAGCATCAACAACTTTCTGACGCAAGTCGAGAGAGTAGGCTTTCATAGCGACCAGTTATCAGTAGAATTGCTCTCTCCTAAGTGTACTGGACTGGACTGATAACCGCTATAACTATATATATTATTAAGAGCATAATTGTTGCAGAGCTTGTGGTTTAAGACTCCTATCCTACAGGTTATGCTTATATCGGCATTTACACCATAGCCATGACTACGTTCGCGGAGCGTTTGGAGGAGAAGATAGGCGTTACAGTGAGTCTAGGGCTGTTGAGGGACTTCAAAATTTATAATGAATTTTTGAGAAAAAACTAAAAACTAGACTAGGCAATAAATACAGATGATCCGACCGCGTAAGGTCTTTGCTCAACATTGGCTCAAAAGTGAAAAGGCGCTCGACGCAATTATTAAAGCAGCAGAGTGTACAGAAAACGATCGCTCCGCCAAAGGTGATCGCATCTTGGAAATTGGCCCCGGAACCGGGATTCTGACTCGTCGTTTATTACCCTTAGTGCAATCTCTGGTTGCAGTTGAAATAGACCGCGACTTATGCCATCTGTTGTCAAAGCAGCTTGGTAAGACTGAAAATTTTTTACTGCTACAAGGTGATTTTCTCACTCTAGATTTACCATCTTATCTGGCAGCCTTTCCAAATTTTCAAAAGCCTAATAAGGTAGTAGCCAACATTCCCTACAACATTACAGGGCCAATCATTGAGAAACTACTGGGTACGATCGCTAACCCCAACGCTGAACCATTTGACTCTATAGTGTTGCTGGTACAAAAAGAAGTCGCAGAAAGGTTGTATGCTAAACCAGGATCAAAAACCTTTGGGGCGTTGAGCGTGCGGGTACAGTATTTGGCTGAGTGTGAGTTAATCTGCACAGTTCCAGCGGCCGCATTCCATCCACCGCCAAAAGTCGATTCAGCAGTGGTGCGATTGCGCCCCCGAAAAATAGAAATACCAGCCCTTAATCCTCGACAGTTAGAGAATTTCTTAAAGTTGGGGTTTGGTTCCAAGCGCAAAATGTTACGAAATAATTTGCAATCAGTTATAGAACGCGATCGCCTGAGCCACTTACTGGAACAATTAAAAATAAATCCCCAAGCTAGAGCCGAAGACCTCGGTGTTCAGCAATGGGTAATTCTAGCAAACGAATTGGGAGTAGGGAGTAGGGAGTAGGGGACAAGGCAAATTTTTTCCCATTCTCGATTCCCCATTCCCCATTCTCCATTCCCCATTCCCAGAAAATGCATTCCTACAGCCTAATCGCCCCTGCCAAAATTAACTTATATCTGGAAATCATTGGCGATCGCCCCGATGGTTATCACGAGTTAGCCATGATACTTCAAAGTATTAGTCTTGCTGACCAAGTTGATGTGCGTTCCATTAGCACTGACAACATCCGTGTTCACTGCAACCACCCACAAGTACCAGCAGATAACAGTAATTTAGGATACCGGGCAGCAGAATTAATGGTGAGGCAATTTCCCGAAGCCTTTGCTAAATATGGGGGTGTGGAAATTACCGTTAATAAACAGATTCCTGTAGCTGCTGGGTTGGCTGGGGGTTCTACGAATGCAGCAGCTGTCTTGGTAGGAATAGATTTACTGTGGAAGTTGGGGCTAACTCAGTCCGAATTAGAGGAGTTGGGAGGTACACTTGGTTCAGATGTGCCGTTTTGTGTAGCGGGTGGAACTGCGATCGCAACAGGTAGAGGTGAGCAACTTTCTCCTCTGCCAAGTTTGGATAATATTTATATAGTGTTGGCAAAATACCGTAGCCTCGAAGTTTCCACCGCTTGGGCATACAAAACTTATCGAGAGCAGTTTGGTCATTCTTATATTAGAGATAGTAACAACTTGGCAGTGCGTGCTAATGCAGTTCATTCAGGAGCAATAGTAAAAGCTGTCGTAAATAAAGATGCGGGAGAAATTGCCCAAAAACTGCACAATGATTTAGAGCGCGTGGTATTGCCAGCCTATCCCCAAGTCTTGCAACTGCGAGAAGTTTTTGCAAATCAAGAAGGCGTTTTAGGAACAATGATGTCTGGCTCTGGGCCAACAGTATTTGCTCTTTTTGAGTCTCAACAGCAGGCAGAACTAGTTTTGCTGAAAGTGAGAGAATCAATTCTTGATGAGAACTTAGAATTGTTTGTAACTCGGACAATCACACATGGTATTAAAGTGGCATCGTCTGTTTAAATAATTTTTTTCGTTGATGAAGCATAGGGGATAGACAAGAATTATTCTTAATGGCCCAATCCAAAATCTAAAATACAAAATCGTATGAGTGACCAAAATTTAACGCCACAAACGGATACTAAAATACAGGCGGCAGCAAGTCCTTTACGCTGTTTAACTGGGGCGGCGATTTCTGGAGGAATGGGATATGCAATGTATTCGCTGATGATTGCGATCGCTACAAATTTTGCTACTAAACCTCTCCATTCAATTAATCCATTAGTAATTAGGATTTCTTCTGCTGTTAGGACTCTGGTTGTTGGTGTAGTTGCTCTGGGAAGCGGAATATTTGGTATAGTAGCAATTGGTTTATTGGCTTTGGGAGTGCAATTATTAGTACAGGAGTTGAGCAAGCGGAAAAGTAGTGAAAACTAATAATTTACTTTTAATGAGCAACTTAAAAACGCAAGTTTTTCTAACGGATCACGATTTTTAAGCAATTGTAGGTTCGCGCTTCTGAAAGGCTGAAGTCGAAAATAGCTTGTAGTTGGGGAACAGATAGAAAAATTGATTCAGAGTTAAACGATGAAGGTAATGATTAGGCGATTTGATAAGAGTTAGTAACGTACCAGTACCTTAAGAAAACTTACTTTTTTATCGGACAGCGATCGTTCTGAGCAAATCCTCTATAGTAGAGGATTTAGGTAAGATAATCATCTGCTCAAACTTACAGCTATTTTTTGATAAATAAACCACAATGATCAGTATATTTTTGTTTCCTGCACCTCTGCTTATTCTGCTTAAGCTTTTTGGAATTGGCATAGACGCATTCGCACAGCGTCTGTCTGCGACACGCTGCGCGAACGTAGAGAAGCGGCTTGTTGTCAGAGATCACTCCTTGAACAGCAGATGTTGTAATTTTGGTGTATGGTATAGCCCTCGACTTGAACAGATTTCGGGTTGACACTTTATAAACTGGCTCAATATTCACAAATTTATGTGGAATTGATACCAGCTACACTGAAGTTGATAGCAGCAACATCACTTATGAGCAAAATTATGAGCATAACCAAGAGATATTTTTTACCATTTATTTTTGTGACAATTGTTGTCAGCCTCAGCAGTTGTAGTTCTAACCCTACCGCTCGTAATATTGACAGTGGAACCCCATCCCTTACCACAACACCGACCAATAGGGCATCGTCTCAGACTCCCAGCCAAATTCCTAGCGTAGCTCAATTAAGAGAAAAATCTCCTAATCAGGAACTTCCTAAGGAAAATACGCCTTCCTCATCAACTCCTAAAACTGCCACTAGCAAAACTACTAACGTTACGATGTATACAAGTGATACCCAATGTCAAGAACTCATTCCACAAAAGGTTTCAGTACCAGCTGAGGAACCAGTAACAAATGTAGTGAGCAAAATTTTAGAAAAACGAGATACAAGCGACTTTAGTTTGTCTGGGTATCGTGTCAACATCAAAAATGGCATTGCTACAGTTGATTTGCGAATATCCCCTGATTCAAAGCGACAAATAGCTTCTCTTTCTAGTTGTGAACAGTTTGCTTTGTTTGGCAGTCTCCGGAAAACCCTAACAAGTAATGCTCAATGGAATATTAAAGAGGTTCGCTTCACCGAGCGAGGTGAAGACATTGTTCTTTAGTTAAAGATGGTAGTTAGTACCCTCATCAGCTAGCTAAAAGATTTCCCAATCTGAACAGCCACAGGACTTATGCATCAGTAATTGCCAAAACAGTGCATGTTTTAGTCAGTTTCAAACAGCTATAAATAGTGATATTATTGATTTTAGCCCTAAGTTTATGGCAGCAATTCGCGGGTGTAATTCAGTGGTAGAATGTCATCTTCCCATGGTGAACGTCGTGGGTTCGAGTCCCATCGCCCGCTTTTGTACATTCGCAGATTAAATGTCGGTGTTCGCAAATTAATGTCGTTTTTCGCAAATTAATGTCGTTCGGGCTATTTTTTAGAGTCAATTTAATTATGCTAGTTTTTCGCAAATTAATGTCGTATTAGATTGTGGTCTAATTGGCACACTAGCTTCTATATTAAACTGACTCACCAATATTCTGCTAAACCAAGTTTCAATGGGTAATTTTCTTACTCCGCTCTCAGCACTACCCTTACCCATTAAACATAATTATGATGAAGCAACTAATCAGTGAAAGTAACCGGTAGCATATTGTCTTTACAAGAAAATACTCATTTATTTCAACCTTCCATTAGCCACTATGGATTTTGACACTTTAGATGATTTCCAGAATAAAAATTACCACTCAACATCATTCCATCGTAGAGGAGAACGGCTGTTGGCTCTTCTAATCGGTAAATTCTTTCTTGTAAATCACCTTAGTATTGGGAAGATGACATTCCTTTCAACCCTCTTAGGCAACTTTTAGACGAGATGGTTCTTGAGCATCAATAGCTAGTACTAATTGGAACAGACGCAAATACTTTAAACCCACCCCTAGCCAGGATGGTTGTTGAAATTCAAGCAAACAAACTGCCCCAGCAAATTCCAAGGCTCTTTCAACCCACCCCTAGCCGGGATGGTTGTTGAAACTTTGCTAAACAAGATACCCTAATAACTTGGTCAACTTTCAACCCACCCCTAGCCGGGATGGTTGTTGAAACCCAAGCTTTTTTCAATGCTTGGAAGCTTTTGTAAAACTTTCAACCCACCCCTAGCCGGGATGGTTGTTGAAACTCTACCCGTCTAGAACCCTTGCTATAAAAGCTTTCCATACACATAATTTGGCAGGTCTGCTTAAAAAGTCTCGAATTGCAAATTAAAAAACTAAATGCATTGACATACTAGTTTCTTAAGGCAAGACTGGATAAGGGTTTCAAAGTTTTGGCGGGACTCCAGGGATTTTGCCCCCGCTTTGACACGCCAAAAAAATATTTGGAGGGTTCCCCCGACGAAGGGGGTGATTCAGTAGCCACCACTGTGGTAATCCACACCGTTATGAATAACGACTATGGCTAAAAGCCTTACTTCTTATTGCTGGGAGCGCACCTATCCTGTCTTGCGACAGCAGCATCAGAAGCGGGCAGCTACCAGGGTCAGAAAGCATGACGATCCTCCAACCGCCAAACTAACCCAGATTTTTCACAGTACATTGGCTCAAAGGAGCATGAACTGCGGCGCTGTTATAAAAATATTATATTTTCTAGGTTCGGATTAGTAAATTAAATTTAAGCGGCTTGACGTTCTTGGTAAGCAAAGACGGCTAAATTTCCCGCTTTTTCTTGTGGACTACCTTTGATTGGCTGTGTACCAATTTCAGTAGAAATTCCGACTTTTGCAGCTTGGGATTTAATACTCTCAATTAATCGACCGTAACTCCAGCGATGAATGCTTATGCGATATTCTTTGGCATATTTTTGTTGAGCTTCCTTGTAACCAGGACATTTCTTTTCTGCTCTGGATTGGATTTCGCTACTGATTTGCTCACGCATATCGCGGAGTTTTGGGATAACTATGCTATCTGCTTGATAGGTTTTGGCGATCGCAATAATTGCATCTGCTAATAATCTATCTATATATTGCCCTAACTCTGATTCACCAAAGGAGTTTGGCGCATTCTGTTTCTGAGCTTTGTGTCGTTCGTGAGATAGGCGTTGCTGTTGTTGTCGCTGACGATTGAGAAGATTGTAGTTTTCACCAAGTAGTTGTTTGACGCTGCGATAAGCTAGAACTTCATTTTTAACAACATCTACCACCGCTACTGTGACTGGCTTTTTTAGACCAAAACTAACGCTAACTAGGATTGAGGGTTGACCTTGATAATTAGGCTTGCTGGGGCGAGGGAAAGGGTTATTAATTCGATCTAGCGTGGATTGCTGACGAGTGATAAAAGCTTGCTGTTTATCTTTGAGGTCACCTTTCTGTTTTACCTTCGTTAAAGTGTTGGTAATTGTGGTGGCTTTCTCTTCAACCACCTGTTGAGTTCCTTCAGTAGTCCACATCCGAGTATCTAAAGAGCAGTAGAGATTTAGCTGATTTACTTTCCAGACTTCACCTTTTTCCTCACCTGGCAACCAAGCAAGCCTCCCTGAACGCAGAGTGAACAAACTGCTTGAATGTTGGTTTTTACTATTGCGTTTAATTTCTTGATCCTCTAAAAAGCGTTGAAAGTATTGCAAATGATGCTTATCACAGTAAATCTCAAAGGTCAGTTTTCCCAAGCCATTGAACCGAACAAAGAGACGACCTTTGTCATTTTTTAACCATGTCATATCTTCGTTAGATTCGTAAGCCACAGGAAAGGGGACATCAGCAGTTTTTCTTAAAAGTGCTGCTTGCCAAGCTTTTGCCTCTTTTTCATTTTGAGCTACATTAGCTGTAGCAATTTCTAAAGTTTCTAACCACTCTTCTCCTGTCAAATCTCTACCTTTCGGTATGCGGCTTTGAAGTTGGTCTTTTAATCGCTCAATTTCTATTTCCTTTTTGCGTCTATTTCTAGTAAATTCTTCTGGGTCTTCGTCGAGTTCATTGATTTTACACTTATTTTTGAGCAGATATGCGAGAGCGCAACGAGTAAGAGGGTCTTGTGTTGCTCCGTAAGTGTTTAAGAGAATTTGGAAAAGTGAAGATTTTTTGGACTTTGTAGATTTTTTAGTGTTTTTGCCCTTTTTCTGGTTGCTATTCTGCTCGGACTGGGGGGCAAATTTGGTAAGAATTTCGGTGGCTTTAGTACGAATTACGTTTAAGCTACATTGACTTTCTTGTTCGAGTTCTAGATCGCTTTTGAGCATTTTCAGCCAACGCTCTTTCCCTTCTATTTGGTACTTTCTGCGTTTTTGTAACGCAAACCAGGATTTATATACATAATCCACTAAAGCGATCGCATGGGGTGATGCTAAAGCTTATTGGGCAGCATTTCAACGGCAAATAGACAGGTTAGATGCAGATGATACCGCTACCAGCGTCACCCGCGAACTGTGGGTAGTTCCCTTGCTACGCAGTCTCGGATATAACCCTGTTTACACTGCTAAAGCCGAAGTCGTGGAGGGACAAACTTATGCAATTTCTCATCGTGCGGAATTAGGCGAAAACAAGCCACCTATCCACATTATTGGTTGTCGAATCAAGGTAGATCATCGTCCTCCCAGTGGCACACCCAGGTTATCAGCACACGCACTGGTGCAGGAGTATCTTAACAAGACGGAACATTTGTGGGCGATCGCAACCAATGGTTTTCGCTGGCGGTTACTGCGCGACTCTTCCTTGATGACTCGTCTTACCTACGTTGAATTTGACTTAGAACAGATTCTCAACGGTGAGAACTTTGCCGAATTTGGGCTATTTTATCGGTTGTTTCACCGTTCCCGCTTGCCTGAAGGTATGGATGATGCCGATAAGTGCTTGCTGGAATATTACCACCAAGAAGCACTGCAACAGGGCGGACGGGTACGCGACAGACTCCGAGATGGGGTAGAAAAAGCACTAATACAGCTAGGCACTGGTTTTCTACAACATCCCAGTAATGAAAACTTGCGGCAGAAGCTTGCTGCTGGTACAGAATTAACAGATATCGGATATTATCGCCAACTGTTGCGGTTGATTTATCGCCTGCTGTTTTTGATGGTGGCAGAGTCTCGTAATTTATTAATTGGTGAGGATGTAGAGAAAGCGCGAATCTACCGAGAATATTACAGCATTGAGCGACTGCGAGAGTTAGCCGAGCGTCCCCATTGGCGGCGGGAAGGCTTTCAAGATTTATGGCAGGGTTTGCGGGTTACATTCTTGCTATTTGATGAAAATTGGCGGGGAAAATATTTAGGATTATCACCATTAAATGGCGATTTATTTGGTTCGTACACTCTACCAGCTTTAGATGATTGTGCTATTGATAATCACGATTTGCTAGTAGCGATTCGGGAGTTATCATTATATAAAGATAAGGGGCAATTACGACGGGTAAATTATGCTGCCTTAGATGTAGAAGAACTGGGCAGCGTATATGAAAGTCTGCTTGATTTTCACCCAGAAATCTCTCCTAAAAATTACGAATTCAAATTAGTCTTTGGTAGTGAAAGGAAAACTACTGGTTCTTACTATACGCCACCGCAGTTAGTAGGACAACTGATAAAAACAGCTTTAGAACCTGTAATCGAAGAAAAACTTCGCAGTACGAAAGAAAAGCTTCGGAATGCAGAAAGCAATTACGAATTAGAAAAGGCACTTCTCGACCTCAAAATTGTAGACCCCGCCTGTGGTTCGGGTCATTTTCTCTTAGCCGCAGCACGTCGGGTAGGAAAGGAATTAGCTAAAATTCGTACTGGAGAAGCTGAACCAGGTAGTGAACCTTTAAAGTTAGCGATTAGAGATGTTATTCAAAATTGCATTTATGGGGTGGATTTAAACCCCTTAGCTGTTGATTTGTGCAAAGTAGCCTTATGGATTGAAGGTTTTTCTCGCGGCTTCCCTCTTAACTTTTTAGACCACAGGATTAAGTGTGGTAATTCCCTTGTGGGAGTGATGGATTTGAGTTGTTTGAATGAAGGAATACCTGATGAAGCGTTTAAGGCGGTAACTGGCGATGATAAAAAACTATCTACACAGCTTAAGAAACGGAATAAAAACGAACGAGAGAAAACAGGACAACTATCAATTGGTGAGAAGTTAGAAACTGATAGCGTAGATTATGCAGAAATGTGGCGACAGTTGGGGGTAATTCCTGAAACCACGCCACAACAAGTTAAAGATAAGCAAAAGCAATATAAAGAAAATCTGCAAGAATCTAGTTGGTGGTTGAAACATTCTGCTTGCAATTTATGGACAGCAGCGTTTTTTATGTCGCTAACTGAGCATCATTTGCAGTTATTACCTACGACCGAAGCATTAAACCGTTTAAAGCGTGAAAAAGTAGAAAAAATTCGTAAATCAGAGGATAATTACGAATTGCGAATTACGAATTACGAATTAAGTAAGGTTGTAAATGCAGCGAATAAGTTAGCTGAAGAAAAACACTTTTTTCACTGGTGTTTAGAGTTTCCTGAAGTATTTGAACAAGGTGGATTTAATTGTGTATTGGGTAATCCACCTTGGGAACGGATTAAGTTACAAGAGAAAGAATTTTTTGCTTTTCAAAGTACAGAAATTGCTAACGCTATAAATAAAGCGGCGCGGGAGAAGTTGATTAAGGAATTACCTAAGAAAAATCCTGAGTTAGCACAAGCTTTTGAAGATGCGAAACATGATGCTGAGGCGCAGAGTAAGTTTATTAGAGAGTCGGCTAGGTTTCCTTTAACTGCGGTGGGAGACATCAATACTTATGCTATTTTTGCAGAGACTACGAAAAAGTTGATTGCATCTAATGGGAGAATTGGGGTTATTGTACCCATTGGTATTGCTACTGATGACACAACTAAAAACTATTTCAGTAATTTAATTAAATCTCAGTCTTTAGCGAGCCTAACAGGTTTTGAAAATGAAGCTTTCATTTTCCCGTCAGTACATCACGCTTTTAAATTCTGTACTTTAGCAGTTACAGGAGGGGATGTAAAAGTTAGAAAAGCAGATTTTACCTTTTTCTGCCGTTACTTTGCCGATACGAATAAACAGCAACGTCATTTTAATTTATCCTCGGCAGAAATTGCCTTAATTAATCCCAATACTTTTACTTGTCCTATTTTCCGCACTCGTGCTGATGCAGAATTAACTACGAAAATTTATCAGCTTGTTCCTGTTTTAGAAAATGAGGCAACTGGGAATAATCCTTGGGATATTTCGTTTATGGCTATGTTTCACATGGCAAATGATAGCAGTTTATTTAAAAACGAACCAGGTGAAGGTTTAGTTCCGCTTTATGAAGCTAAAATGTTTCATCAGTTTGATCATCGTTACTCAACTTATGAAGGTGCAACACAAGCTAACCTAAATGCAGGCATTTTACCTCAAATACCAGATGAAATCAAACAAAACCCAACTTTTACTATTAAAGCTCGTTACTGGGTGAGTCAAATTGAGGTAGAAAATCGACTAGCTGATAAATGGAATAAAGATTGGCTTTTAGGTTTTAGAGATATTACAAATTCTACAAGTGAAAGGACTTCTATCTTTAGCTTCTTACCGAAAGTAGGTATTGGTAATAAAGCACCCTTACTTATATCAAATAAATTTGAAGCGAGATTTGTATCCTGTTTTTATGCTTCTATCAATAGTCTAGTTTTTGATTTTGTAACTCGTCAAAAATTAGGTGGAACAACAATGAACTTTTTCATCGTCAAACAACTCCCCGTTCTTCCCCCAGAATTATACACCCCAGAAGATATCAAATTTATTAGCGATCGCGTACTCGCATTAGTTTACACTGCCTGGGATATGCAACCCTTCGCCAAAGATATGGGATACGACGGCGAACCCTTCATTTGGAACCCCAACAGACGCGCATTATTAAGAGCAGAATTAGACGCATATTACGCCAAACTCTACGGACTCACCCGTGATGAACTGCGATATATCCTCGACCCTGCTGATGTCTACGGCGCAGACTTCCCCAGCGAAACATTCCGCGTGTTGAAGAATAACGAAATTAAGCAATTTGGTGAATACCGTACACAAAGGTTAGTGCTAGAAGCATGGGATAGAATGTTTAAATAATTCGTAATTCGTAATTATGAAAACAGATACAATTTTCTATGAGATATTTAAAGAATTACCCAATATCTTCTTTGAAATTATTGGTAAGCCAGATATTAGCACCAATACTTACGAGTTTACCGCACCAGAAATTAAGCAAACAAGCTTCCGATTAGATGGATTATTTTCTCCCTTAAAAGAATTCCCTAATCAACCACTGTACTTTGTAGAGATTCAGTTTTACAAAGATGAAGAATTTTATGACCGACTATTTACAAGTATTTTTCTTTACTTTACACAATATCAGCCACCTAACCCTGACTGGTTTGCAATAGTTATCTATGACAAACGCAGCAATGAACGTAGCTATCCCCAACGTTATCGTTCCTTGCTAGAACCTCATCTACGTCGCTTTTACCTAGATGAACTTGACGACGCACCAGATGATTCTCTGGGAATAGGAATTGTACGCTTAGTTATAGAGAGTGAAAACAAAGCCGGAGAATTGGCCAAAAACCTAATTGACAAAGCTAAAGAGGAATTGACAGACACTCTTATTCAAAGAAAAGTTCTAGAATTTATAGAGACAATCGTAGTCTACAAGTTTCCTAACTTAAGCCGCGAGGAGATAGAAACCATGCTGAACTTAAACATACTTAAAGAAACTAGAGTTTATCAAGAAGCAAAAGCAGAAGGTAGAGAAGAAGGTAAGGAAGAAGGAAAACTAGAAACCAAATTGAAAATGATACCGATTTTCCTCGAACTAGGATTAACTGTTCAAGAAATTGCTGAACGTTTAGAACTAGATATGGAGGAAGTAAGGAAAGTTTTGGAAGAGATGTAAAAATATCAATACGTATTTTGTTATTTCTCGTGTCTATAACGGGAAATATAGTAGATAGGGTGCGTTAGTTCATTAACGCACCCTATCTACTAAAATCTAGAATCAAATTTTATGAAAATTACTATAAAGCTACAAGAATTATTACAGCAACCTGAAAATGCGATTTTATCTATTAGCAATTTATTAGGTCAAAAATTAGCATTCCTAGATTGTACAGGAGTGATAGCTGTTACGCCAGAACAATTAACTTTGCTATTTACAAGTATCCGTCAAAATTGGGATATACAAGAAATTGCAGAAATTTTTGACTTTTCTACTATTACTCAAACTTTTAATTACCAACTTCAAGAATGGATTGACCAACGCTTAGGTCGAACAACTCATCAAGTACCAGTAAAGAGTAATTCATCCTCTCTCACCAATTCTCAATTTCTTGATATATTTAATTTCCGCAACGAAGTAATTGGCGACTACCGCCGCTATATTGAAAGCTTCCTCAAAATCCGCGACGAAAAAGTTAAAGCATTTGTCGATAATGAGTTAGAAAAAGGTCAACTCTGGACTGACCCTTTAGTGCAACTTAACCCTAAATATCGTCCTGGCGCATCTGTCACTACATTAGTACAGCAACGTGTTCTCCATCCAGACTCTACACGCTACTTCTCACAAGATGGTGAAGCTTTTACCTTCCACCACCACCAAAAAGAAGCCTTTGAAACAGCACAACGTCAAGAACCCTACGTTGTCACCACAGGAACGGGTTCGGGTAAAAGCCTAACTTATGTTGTACCCATCATTGATGATTTGCTACACCATCCTGAAATCAAAGGAGTTAGGGCTATTTTGGTTTATCCCATGAATGCCCTAATTAATTCTCAGGAAGAAGAATTAAGAAAATTTCTCAAACAAGTCCCTAACACCCATATTCGCGTTGAAAAGTACACTGGGCAAGAAAAACTAGAAAAGAAAACCGAAATTCAAAACAACCCGCCCCAAATCTTGCTCACAAATTACGTGATGCTAGAGTTAATGCTGTCTCGCACACACGAAGATAAATTAGTAGCATCCCCCGATTTAAAATTTCTCATATTAGATGAACTGCATACTTACAGAGGACGGCAAGGTGCAGATGTCGCCATCTTAATTCGCAAACTTCGGCAACGCTGCGGCCAGAAACTTCTGTGTATTGGCACTAGCGCCACCATGTCTTCGGAAGGTTCCCGCCAGCAACGCCGTCAGGTAGTCGCAGATGTTGCTAGTAAATTATTCGGTGTAGAAATTCAACCAAGCAACGTCATCGATGAAACTTTAGAACGTTCTATCAAAAGTGCTGCACCCACCACAGAAAAATTGCAGGAAAGCATTATTCAAGGTTTACCCCCAAAGTCCGAACAAACCTTAGACGCTTTTAAACAGCATTCCCTTAGCCACTGGGTAGAGATGAACTTTGGTTTAGAAGACAAACAAGGACATCTCGTCCGTCGCACACCCATCACTCTAGAAACAGGTGCAAATCAACTCGCAAATGAAACCCAACTCAACGAGGAAACTTGCTTAAATATCCTCAAACAGATATTTCTTTGGGGAAGCAAAACAAAGGGGTTAGCATTCCGTCTGCATCAGTTTATTTCCCAAGGGGGTAGTGTTTACGCCACGATTGAAAATCGAGACAAACGACTTCTCACTCTAGAAGGCCAGTACACAACCACCGAAAACCGCCTGCTTTATCCCCTCGTCTTTTGTCGGGAATGCGGACAAGACTATTATGTAGTACGCTACGATTCTGAAAAAGATATTGTACTGCCCCAATTACCCACAGCCTTAGATAGTCTTGAGAATGAAGATATCAAGGAAGGCTACCTAACCCTTGATGAACCCGGACTTTGGGATAAAGAAGATGAAGAGAGACTTCCTGACTCATGGTTTAAAGAAACTAAAAGGCAAGGGCGTATTCCCGAAAAAAAATATGCACCTTTTATTCCCCACAAACTGCAAGTTCTACCCAACGGTAAAGTCATAAACTCTGTATTACAGGGAACTACCTGTTGGTTTATTCCTAAACCCTTTCTTACTTGTCTCCACTGCGGTGTATTGTACGACCAAAAGAAAAACGAATTTACCAAACTCTCTCGTCTAAGTAGTGAAGGACGCAGTACCGCAACTACTCTACTTTGTCTTTCTACCGTCAGTCGCCTCAAGCAAGTTTTCACTGGCGAGAAAGCCAAAGCCGCAAAAATCCTCAGCTTTACTGATAACCGTCAGGATGCTTCATTACAGGCAGGACATTTCAATGATTTTGTCCAAACCAGTTTCTTACGGGCAGCTTTGAATAGTGCTATTCAAGAAAATGAAAAGTTAACTCACAAAGCACTTGCAGCGGAAGTTGTCAAAAAAATGGGTTTATCTCAAGCAGATTATGCAATTCAAATTGCAGAATTTGGCATTGGTAAACGCAAAAATGAAGAAGCTTTTAGCAATTTAATTGAATATCGGCTATACGAAGATTTACGTCGCGGTTGGCGAATTGTTCAACCTAATCTAGAAGGATGCGGTTTATTAACTATAGAATACGCTGAACTATTAGCAACTTGTGAAAATACTCAACTCTGGCAAAAATACCGCCATCCAATTTTACTGCAAGCTTCACCTGCACAAAAATATTTTGTAATCAAAACCTTTCTTGACCACTTGCGAAAAAAACTGGTAATTGATGCGGAAATTCTCCAAAAAAATGGCATAGAACAACTGAAGAAGGAAGTATCTCAAGCATTAAAAGACCCTTGGACTATTGATACTTTTGAATATTTACACGAAGCTTTTTGGGCAAGCCTCAGTCCGACGGAGAAAAAAGGTAAATCAAGAACAATTAGACTGACATTTCGTGGTGAAATCGGGCGCTTTCTGCGTTCTAATTGGGCATGGAATTGGTTGCAAAAACCATTACCAGGGTCAGATTATAACGAATTAATTAATGCTCTAGTCAATGCTTTAGCAGATGCAGGTTACTTACACAAGAACGAAGAAGAAGTCCAACTAAAAATTAATTCAATGGTCTGGGTCGCCTCAAAATTAAGTGAAATTCCCGCCGACCCTCTAATCTCGCGTCGCTTGCAGGGTAGCGAAAGAAATACTTCTGTAAATCAATTTTTTCAAGACTTCTACCAAACTAACGCTCATCAAATTAAAGCACTAGAAGGGCGAGAACATACCGGACAGGTAAAAAACGAAAACCGCCAGAAACGAGAAGACGCATTCCGTCATGGCAAATTAGCAGCTTTATTTTGTTCCCCGACAATGGAATTGGGGATAGATATTTCCGACCTCAGCGTTGTCCATCTGCGGAATGTTCCCCCCAGTCCAGCCAACTACGCCCAACGCAGTGGTCGCGCCGGCAGAAGTGGACAGGAAGCTTTAGTAATTACTTATGCCTCCATTGGTAGCGGTCACGACCAATATTTCTTTAAACGTCAAAGTCAAATGGTTGCTGGTGTCGTCGCCCCACCTAAATTAGAACTAGCAAACCAGGATTTAATTAAATCTCATGTGTATTCAATTTGGCTGGCACACACTGGCTTATATCTGGAAAATTCCATGAACCAAATTCTGGAGTTAGATTCGCCGGACTGTCCGCTAAAAGAAGATGTAAGTCAGGGAATCACTATGAGTCAGGAAAAATTAGCCAAATGTCTGGCAGCTACAAAACTGATTTTATCTGATACTTTCTGCCAAAACGATCTGAACAAAACTTCTTGGTATTCTGAAAATTGGTTACATTTTACCCTAGAAAATGCACATAATGCCTTTGATCAAGCGTGCGATCGCTGGCGTAGACTATACAAAGACGCAGTTGAACAATTAGAGAAAGCCCGCGACAGCACAAGTCGTTATACCAGAGGCTATGCGACTCAAGAAGAACGGGATATCGCTAAAGCCCAAGAAAAAGAGGCACTGCGACAAATTGACCTGTTAGTGGGACAAGTGCAAGGTAAAAGCAATAATCAGTTTGAATTTTACCCCTATCGTTACTTTGCTGCCGAGGGATTTTTACCTGGGTTTAACTTCCCCCGCTTACCAGTTCGGGCATTTATTCCCACAGAAGAAAGTGGCGAATTTATTTCCCGCCTCCGCAGCGTGGCTTTGAGAGAATTTGCCCCTGGTAATGTTATTTACTACGAGGGTAGTAAATTTATGGTGGCTAAAACCAAAATGCCTGTTAGTGGTGCTGACTATCAACGGGCAAATGTTTGCTTTAAATGTGGTTATTTCCATGAAGGGGCAGCCAGTAACCGCGATACCTGTGAGAACTGTGGGGCAAAACTTGTCGATAGTAACAATAATAAGGCTTTACTTACTCGCTTATTATCAATGGAAACTGCGATCGCCTGGAGACGAGAACGCATTACCTGCGATGAAGAAGAACGCCTGAAATACGGTTACAACATCACCACCCATTTCCGTTACGACCAGCAAAAACGCCAATCAGCAACGGTACAGACTGCCGATGGTACAGAATTATTACGTTTAACCTATGGCGCTACAGCAGACATCTGGCATATTAATCGCGGATTGAATAAGAAAAAAAGCGAGGAACGAGGATTTAAACTCGATATCAAAACTGGTATTTGGGGCGATGCCAAAAATGACTCAGCAAAAGATAGCATTCATGCCGACGTTAATTTAATGGTGAAAAACACCTGCAATATTCTGGTTGTTGAACCATTAAGTGTACCCACAGACGAAAGAGAAGCTTTTATTGCCACCCTGCAATATGTCTTGGAAACTGCCATCCAAGCAGTGTACAAATTAGAAGCCGATGAACTCGACTCCGAACGCCTGGGAGACGGAAAATATTTGCTGTTCTGGGAGGCTACGGAAGGCGGTGCAGGTGTCCTTTCTCAACTATTAGAAAAACCTGATTCTTTTCAAAAAATAGCCGATGCAGCTTTAGATATTTGCCATTTCAAAGAAATTAAAGATAGCTGTGTCCAAGCTTGCTATGAATGCTTACTTTCTTACCGCAACCAGTTCGACCATGCTTTGATAAATCGCCATCTCATCAAACCCTTACTTGACGAACTGCAAAAAAGTACAGTGCAGATAGAAGGAATATGTCGTGATGAACAGTATCAACAATTACTGCAACAAACAGACCCTAATTCCGAATTTGAACGGGTAGTTTTACATGAAATTTATCACGGTGGATATAAATTACCCGATACTGCACAGGAATTGATTCCAGAGTCAAACTGTAAGCCAGATTTTCTTTATAAAGAAAATTGCATTGCTGTTTTCTGCGACGGTTCAGTTCATGACAGCCCTGAAAAACGCAACCAAGACCAAATAGAACGGGATAATCTCAAGCACAATACCAGTTACCATATCCTTACTCTACGGCATGATGAAGATTGGCGAATAGAGTTGACAAAACTAGCAAGTTTGTGAATTTTAGAGTGCAATCTTACTTCCAAAATTAGAACTTAAGCATCAATCAGTAACTAAATTTTTTGCTGATTGTGCATAAGTTTTTTTCATTATAATCACTCATTTAAATATTACTCGCCATTGTTGTTACAACCTCATAAATGGGAATACTTAGAGTAGTGTATAAATGAGAATCTTATGTTTAATAAATCAAAGGAATCTTTACCGCTAGCAAAAGTCAAGCGGGATTTAGCAGACAATTGCGAACAGCAGAGACTCATAGCTTTAGAACAAGCACTAACTTTGGGTCATTGGAATTTACATACAGGTCAATTACTGCATCCGCTAAAAGGTTGTGCTGAATCAAGATTAAGCCACATATCAATTTTTCCCCTTCAAGTACAGCTTGAGTGTGGTCAGTGCCAAACCTTTAGTATCAAAGGAATCGACCAAAATGGTTTAGACATTAGTGTTCAAGAATTATCATGGCAGGCAGAGGGAGGCAATATTGATAACAGTGGCTTATTTATAGCAGGTAAAGAAGAGGGAGAATTTACAGTTAGAACTACAGCAGGAAGCTTCCAAACCTCTGCATCAGTTACTATTATCGAACCTGCCAAATTGACACAATTAATTATTACACCTCAAAAAATAAAGCTGGAGTGTGGTCAAGTTCAAGCTTTCAATATCAGAGGGTTAGATCAACGAGGTTCAGAAATTGGTGTAGAAAAATTATTGTGGCAAGCTACAGGTGGCACTATTGATGATCATGGAACTTTCCATGCTGGACAAAATCCTGGGGAATTTGCAATTACAGCAAATTTAGAAGCAGTCAAAACCTCTGTTTCAATCACACTAATTGAACCAGCCAAACTCAAAACATTAATTATTTTTCCTTTAAAACCCACATTGACGTTCGGTGAGAGTTTGCACTTTACTATCAAAGGTGTGGATCAGTATGGTAGTGATATCAAGCTTGAAGAAGTAACTTGGAGTGCAACAGGCAGCACAATTTTTCCTGACGGTAGATTACAAGCAAGTTATCAAGAGCAAGAAATTACTGTCACTGCCAGTGTTGGAGAGATTAGCACCTCTACAATAATTAATGTCATTGAACCTGCGAGATTAACTACACTCGTCATTTCTCCCCAAAAAGTTGAAATGAAGCCTGGGGAACACCAACACTTTAGCATTCAAGGTTTAGATCAACGGGGTAATGCGATCGCAACTGAGAAAATAGGTTGGAACGGCACAGGTGGAAAAATTGACCAAGATGGGAATTTTATAGTTAATCAAAATGCCAAGGGTGAGTTTAGCATATCAGCTTGTGCAATTGAAAAAAATGTAAGTGCTTCTGCCAGAGTTGTTGTACCTGTAGTTTTACAACGCCTAGAAATTTTTCCCAAGGACATACAAATTGAACCTAATGAAATCCAAACCTTTACTGCCAAAGGATTTAACCAGGAAGGAGATGAAATTGGCATAGGAAGAGTTGATTGGCAATCTACAACTGGAGGATTGATTGATGATGATGGTATGTTCATTGGTAGTTACGACATAGATACAGTTGACATCATTGCTACTGTTGGAGATGTCCGCGATGTAGCTTGTGTAGGCTTGCTTCCAGTTCTGAGAAGTTTAGAAATTGAGCCACAAAGAACGCAACTTAAACCGAATGAACAGCTTAATTTAAGGGTTAGGGGATTTGACCAATTTAGAAATGAAGTAAAAATTCAAAACATCCACTGGCAAACAACAGACGGCAAGATTTACCCAGATGGAACTTTTGTAGCAGTTGACAGAGATGCAAATATTACAGTAAGTGCAACGGTAGGAAATATTAAAGGTACAGCCCATTTTAAAGTCATTGAACCTTCGAGGCTAACTGAAGTGGTCATTTCTCCACAGCAAGTTGTGATGAATCCTGGAGAATGGCAGCATTTTGAGGTAATGGGTCTGGATCAGCGCGGAGATGCGATCGCTATCAGTGGAATAAATTGGGAAGCAACAGGCGGCACAATTGATCGAGATGCTTATTACTTTACTGACAGCAGCCAAAAAGGTCAATTTACCATTACTGCCACTATTGGAAGATTCAGTGTCTCTGCTTATGTCAGTGTTCCTCCAGTATTAAGGCGATTAGAAATCTTTCCTCCTCAAATACAGCTAGAACCTGAAGAAAATAAAACTTTTACGGTCATTGGATTTGACCAACAAGATAGTCAGATAGCACTTGAAAAAGTAGATTGGAAATCAACCAAAGGAGGTTCAATTAGCCGTGATGGATTGTTCCAAGGCGGTTATAGCCAACGAGAGGTTACTGTTACTGCCTCAGTTGGCAATATTCGGAAATTAGCTTATGTTACTTTACTAGCAATCTTAAGAAGATTGCATATTTCTCCACCTGCTGTACACCTCAAACCTAATGAAAGCCAAACTTTCACCGTCATTGGTTTTGATCAGTTTGGTGATGAGATTGACCCCGGAGCAATTCTTTGGGAAGCATCTGGGGGAGATATTGACCAAAATGGTAATTTTATTGTTGATTTTAATGCTAAAGGCCAGTTTTTAGTAACTGCAACCTCTCGTTTAACCCCTAAGTTAACCAAAAAGTCAAGAACGTTGCTCTTTAACGTTGGAATTTCGAGTAAGATTTTGTCTTATTTTCTCCGTTTTTGGGCACAGGTTCAAGATGAATTTATTACTGAGTCAAATACCGAAGATACATCTGAAGTTAGCAGCACGATTACAGAAACAGAAATAGACAACTTCGAGCTAGAGTTACAAACTTGGATAACCAAGACTCTTATAAAACTAGCTTCTCGTCTTTTTAGATTTATTAGTAGTTTATGTTTAAACCAAGCAACAGCTAATCTAAGCGCTTCAGCAGAAATTACAGTTTTACCTGTTTTAAGACGATTAGAAATTTATCCTGCTAAAGCACATGTAAGACCCTATGAAAATATTAATTTTACTGTTAAAGGTTTAGACCAACACTGCTATGAGATAGAGGTTAATAATGTAAATTGGAAAGCAACAGAAGGTAATATTAACTTGCATGGTACTTTGTCTATAAATGAAAAATGCACTAACGTTACTATTACTGCCACTGCTGAAAAAATTAATAGTATTGCTTATGTTAATGTAGTAAAAACACTACAAAATATCTCAAGCCAAGACTCTCCTACAATAGCAGATGTAAAACTTGGAAAATCCTTAGATATCAAAATTCTTACTCCTATTCAAAGAATTAATCCTAATTCAAAGAATACATTTGTTCCAAATAAAACTTTAGAAGTAACTCTATAGGAAGAAATATCTAACGCAGAATCAGGAGAATTAGATTTTGGCTATAAAGATAGATACGAACGTAAATATGAATTGTCTTCTCGGCATAACTATATTGATAATTCCTATAGAAATTGGGGAAAATCTTCTTGGTTTTACCGCAGTCAACTGTACTATGATGGATTTACTATCAATGAATTTAGTGGCGATTATAATGATTATTTAAGTTACCAAGATCAAATTAGCTATATAGAGTTTTTAATGTAAAAATATAATCTACATCCGGCTGATATTTCAAAAACTCATCAGGCTAACAATCCGATGGTTTGCAAATGCCGTTTAACCATAGTGCTTCTGACGTTTCGCCATTTTTGCAAAAGGCAGGGAACAATGAGTGCATTGCCCTACCTCCCAATCGGCAGGGATTGGAAATGGTGTCCCACAGTTAGTGCATTTTGTTAACAAACCTAACTGGTGGCGATCGCACTTCATTTTCTTCTTAAACTGCCACTCAATGCGGTGACAAGGAACTTCTGCATAGCAAGCACCACATAACCGAATTGGTCTAGGTTTCATAGTTACACCGTTGGGTGGCAGCATCTCATATAACCTCTCGACCTCCACACCAATCAGCTTACTTAAAGCTTTTAATTCCTCAAGACTCGGAAAGGGATTGAAATAAAACTTCTCCCATCGCGTTGTGATAGCACCAAGACCAGCAATTTTTCCTAAAGAATATCCTGAAGGAAGACTGTTAGCCTTAAATCGGCGCAAGCGTCCCAGATAATGACTGATGCTTTCATTTGGGTATGGCTCAACATAGCCCAACCTTGGCAGAATGTCATAATCTTCATTTATTGCTATTTCTGTTTTCTGGGGGAATGTATTTTCTGCCATACCGACTAGCGATTTTTTCTAAAATGCCTTGATCAACTTTGCCAAAGCCATTCTTGAGTGAATGTAAAACTGCCTTAGTGAGTATTTTGACTAGCAGTCCTATCCGCGCACCTGTACTTTCAGCTAGAATCTCGAATATAGGACTGCAAGATAAATTAGAAGCTTCAGGCAGAGCCAGAATATCGAATTCAATTGTACTTAGTGTTTTCTTAAAATCATCGTATTCTAGGCGGTCAAACTCATACAGTGTTGGAAAGCTAGTCAACAAATCAAAATCGGCCAAGATTTTATCTAGCTCCTGTCCTCCAACTAAGACGACAGGAACATGACATTCGTCAAAAAGTTGCTTGAGGTCTAGCAGTGCTTCTCTTTGGAGATTTTCAGCATTGTCAATAATGACCTGTTCTATCCCAAATAATTCAAGACTACCAGCCAATCTTGGACGTAAATCTACCCGTTTACCTGTTGGTGCTGCGTGGTTAATATCCTTAAGAATTTGCGAAAATAGACGCTTGGAACTTGATGCTGACCAAGCTCTTACATACGAAAGTTTTTTCCTATCCTCTTCCCGATAGTGACGAGACGCTCGACTTTTCCCTACATCTCTGGGGCCAATTACTCGACCGCATTGTTTCAGTATCCGCAACTCATCTAACCATCTGAAATATTCTGAAGCACGATCAGTTGGTATGAAGCAATTATTGAATATCTCTTCAACTTCAACGGCTTTAGCAAGTTGAGCATTTAAATCTAGCTCCGGAGCTAAGGCTTCAACGGAGGACTGAATAGCAAGTTGCGATCGCGCCATAAATTACCAAATCTTTTTCAAATGTTGTTTACGGTTAGGGACAAGCAGCTTGTGTCTCTCCTGCTCTTGAGTGTCAACTTGACCAGATAGTTCTGGTTGCAATTCTGTTGTCTGAAGCTGTATTTCTTCCCTTGAAACTCTCTCTGGCAAGAGTTCCAGTTTTTCATCTCTCTTTGAAGAAACATTAGCTCTACTTTTCCTCAGTTCAACAACATTTGAGGTTTTCTTGGAAGCTGAACGTAGACGCTTTTGTTCTGAGCGTCTTTTTTCCTTTTTGTCTTCTTTACGTTCCTCTACAAGTTCCTTCCGTTTACCTAATGCTAATAAGGCATCATAGTTAAAATGCTCTTTACGAGCTTGACTTCGCTCTTTATTCAAGGCTTTCAATTCTTCTATACTCAAATCATGGGTATCCATGTTGACGGCATGAGCATAGCCCAAAAAATCTTCTAAATTATCATTAGTTTCGCAACTGTAGATATATAAAGTCAGGATATGGTCTGGATCATATCTAAGCGTTACAAATTCACCTCTATATGCATTGAGTGATTCTCCTCGATAAATCAGGTTCTCAAACTGTATAGATCCATGCGCTTGAACAACTCGTTGCGCTTCTTTCATCAAACAGATATCTAATTCTCGCTCATCCAAAGGTTCAGGTAGTTTTCTTCCCATTCCTGTAAACCAGCGCTCAAATCTTGTTTCGCGGGGATCTTTGGGATATGGTTCGTGGTTATAAATCTCACAAAAGAAACTAGCTAGGATCTTGTCTATATCTTGTATTGTCAAACACGCTTCTTTCTCTGCATTTTTGGGGCGTTCCTGAACATTTGCCCCTGTATAACCAGGTAAATCTTTGAGAACTTGAGTATTAATAGTTTTAAAAATGCGTTCTACAATACCGCCTTCGGGAGGGCGATCACGTAGTTCACATTGAAATCCTAGTTTTTTACCAATAGCTTTAAGATGTTTTGAGCGAAAATCTTTTCCACCATCAGTAAAAAAATATTGAAGAGGAGTCCCGCATATTTCCCAAACTTTATTTAACTTATAATCATCAGGATAGCTTTTGGGCAAAATAGCGTGTCTTAAAGCTAAAGCCACCTCTGTAGAACCTGGTTGTTTGATCCATAAGCGGAAACCAACAATACAGCTTGAATAAGTATCTACAATAGTGGTTAGCCAAGGACGGTCAGACAATAAATTACCATCACTATCAACTATGCAAATATCCAGCTTAGTATGGTCGCATTGAATAATTTGGTTACTAAAGTCAGCCTTCAGTAGCTGTCCATCTCGTGTTACAACTGTCATCCAAGATCCCGAACCCGGATTTCTGACTTTTGTCTTCTGTTTATGTTGTGCGATTAAAGGATCTAAAATCCTATAAACAGTAGCTTGATGAGGATAATCTCCTGGTTTCAGCTTAAGGTCAACGATCGCGTGTCGCTTTACTTCGCGAACTATAGATGCTGGTGAAATTGGATGTTTGTTTTTAATACTTTCTTCATAAATTGTTTTGATAAATTCTTGCCAGTCTTCGCTGACTCGATGTTTTCCCTTATCTGAGCGTTGTATTCCTGCTGATTCTGATAACTTGTCATCCTGGTATTGCTTGAGGAGGCGTTCCACCTGACGAGTAGAAATACTAAGAGTATTTGCAACAGCCTGCTTTCTCTGAGACTTAATCGTGCGATTCGGTGATTCAGCAAGCCACTGGATCAGATTAAATGTCAGTTTATGCCTATCTGATGTTTCCAGAATAATTTGGGATGGATCTACAACAAAATTACTCTTGTCAAGAAAAATAGCATCTGGAGCTTGCGTTAATTCTTCCGTGAATTCAAATTGTTTGTCTGCCATTGGAGTGAAAAACACTCATGAATAATTAAGGTACTAATGTACCATTAATTGGCTAAGAATGCGACATACAATTTGATAAATGTCTAAATCTTAACAAACGACATTTAATTTGAGAATCTAGGATTTACGACATAGAAAATGCGAATTAAGCAAATTTATTTTTTTGTCATTAAATAGTCTATAATCCTTACCGAGTAAAGGTTTCAGGTATTTAGATGCGGTTGCGACACTATCTGCGAATTGCGACATATAATTTGCGAAAGTACAATCGCAGCCTTGCTTTGGTTAATCTCAGCATCTGTACCCATCCCTTGGCGGTTCGGATTTTGGACACTGGGAATCATTATTGATTTTGCTACACCCTTAACAGTACGTAAGTTTCAGATCGAGTTACTTCCCCACGCCTCCCACTTACCAGAACGTTTCGGGCTGTTTACCATTATTGTTTTGGGTGAAGCAATCATTGCAGTGGTCAACGGTGTTTCTGAGCAGAAATGGGACACTCTAACTGTAATTTCTGGCGTGTTTGGTCTAATTATCGCCTTTAGCTGGTGGTGGGTCTATTTTGATAACTTGGGTGGTAAACCTATTGAGATGGCGCGGACTCATGGAAAAGTTGGTCTTGTCTATATCTGGCTCTACACCCATTTACCGCTAGTGATTGGGATTGCTGCTGCTGGAGTCGGCGTAGAACAAATTTTATTGAGTAAGCAAACTTTAGCATTACCCGATTCCCAGCGATGGCTCATCTGTGGTTCAGTAGCATTATGCTCTCTAGCTGTCAGTATTCTCCACAGATTTGGGGTGATCCGTTATTGCAAAATCCGTTCCCAGTATCGACTTGGAAGTGCAGTCCTGTTCCTAGCGATCGCTATCTTTGGCAAAGGTTTGTTACCTGTTGCAGTCATTGGCCTTGTAGCTGTAGTTTCTGCTGTCCAAGTCGTTCAAGATTTATATCAGAGTCGCCCTACTACCCGCTTGGTTGACCCTCAAATCTAGCTCATAGCGTAGTAGTAGCCCATATATGTGCGCTACTACTATGTATCTACGCAATATAAACATGAGGATTTATCTGTAAAGCATCTATCCTATGGAGGATTTTAAACAAAATATCAATAAATATTCATATAGTTATTTAAAGATTATGTAATCTCAGTATTCAAACATGACGTTGTAAGGCTGATAACTCAACACATTACCGTCTATCGGAGGTGACACAACCAAAAAAGGAATGTCATCATTAGGAGATGTACCTTTGGGCAGTGAAGTCAAGTAGACGAAATATTTATTAATATTATTAATAGGAAGTGTAAATTTAGCGTCAGGAGTCAGAAAAAATTCTTCATGGCAGGTATTTCGCATCAATCATCAAATTTTTCACCAATAGAACAGAAGATAATGAAAGACAAAGAACCATCAGACTCTAAGGAATTCGTCGGAAATCTCAAGAATGGAATCTGGCTGTTTGGCTTGTCATCCTGGGTATTCGGCATTACTGATCGCAGTATTGCTTCATTTGCGGATGGCTATCTATCTGCTTTGGATTTGACGCAAATATTCACAGCCGCTACGTTCTTTGTGGCGTGGCTATTTTTGAAACCGGCATCTAGAGTTTAAGAGCGGCGACTGGTTGAATATCGGGTCACTTTTAACGCTAGTCATGTCAAGATTCGGAAACTTATCTCCAGTAACAATATGGGGAATTTTTCTTCTTCGCAAATTTCGTAAGAGAGGCAGAGATTTTCACCAAAAAATTGCTTGACTCCCAGACTTAAAAATCCATCTGGCACGTAGGCGTAGCCCGTCGTAGACATTGCTGGTATATTCGGGTCATACTAAACTGCTATATCAGCCCCGAAAACCAGTCCATTCGATCTGCCCATGACATAGCTAGTAAGGCTTTAAGCAAACTAGGGTGATTTTTTTTACCATGCAGACTTATTAAATTGTAGCTAGATTGGATCTTTTTCCTTTTGAAGTCAGAGTTCTAGCTTTTTTATTTTGGTGTATCTAAAAAAATTTTCTAATTTTCCGGAATTGATTATGCTCAGGTGGTAGTCTCTATCAGACAAGCGATTTATACTGAAACTCTATAACGAAACCTTCGGGGTATATAACCCCATATTAAAAGCCCAGTCTTCATGACCGGGCTTTTTTGACAATTACGAGTTAGAAATTATTTTTAACTCCTAACTACTGATTAAATTAGGCAAAGGCAGCAGTTGTCACATCGTTATTCGACAGAATTTCTTGCAACTCTTCAGCGTCTACCGTTTCTTTATCAACTAGCATTTGCGCTATCTGATCTAAAATGTGGCGGTTGCCGATTAACACTTCTTTAGCGCGTGTATAGGCTACATCCACAAGTTTACGGACTTCTTCATCAATGGCGGCGGCGGTTTCTTCAGAGAAATCACGCTCTGACATGATATCTCGTCCGAGGAACATGTTACCTTGTTGACGACCAAGAGCAACAGGGCCTAAGCGATCGCTCATCCCAAATCTGGTGATCATCTGACGCGCAACCCGTGCTACTTGTTGGAGGTCATTAGAAGCACCAGTGGTAACTTCTTCTTCACCAAAGATTAATTCTTCTGCAATTCGACCACCCAAAGCCACAGCCATCTGATTTTCCAGATAAGCGCGGCTGTATAAACCTGTGTCCATCCGGTCTTCGCTGGGGGTAAACCAAGTTAAACCACCTGCACGACCACGAGGAATGATGCTAATCTTTTGCACAGGATCGTAGTCTGGCATTAAAGCACCAACTAAGGCATGACCAGCTTCGTGATATGCTACCAAGGTTTTGCGCTTTTCGCTCATTACCCGGTCTTTCTTCTCTGGGCCAGCTAATACGCGATCAATAGCATCGTTGATTTCATCCATCGAAATCTCAGTCAAATTCCGGCGGGCTGCCAGAATTGCGGCTTCATTCAGCAGGTTGGATAAATCTGCGCCAGTAAATCCAGGGGTACGACGGGCGATTTTATCCAAATCCACATCTTTTGCCAAGGTCTTGCCACGGGCGTGAACCTTGAGAATTTCGCTACGTCCGGCATAGTCGGGACGGTCTACCACAACTTGACGGTCAAAGCGACCAGGACGCAATAGGGCTGCATCTAGAACATCAGGACGGTTGGTAGCAGCAATAATGATGATGCCAGTATTACCTTCAAAGCCGTCCATTTCTGTGAGCAACTGGTTGAGGGTTTGTTCCCGCTCATCGTTACCACCACCTAAACCTGCACCACGTTGACGACCTACGGCGTCAATTTCATCGATGAAGACGATACAAGGAGCATTGGTCTTAGCTTGTTCAAATAAATCGCGGACGCGGGATGCACCCACACCTACGAACATTTCGACAAATTCTGAACCGGAGATTGAGAAGAAGGGTACACCTGCTTCACCAGCTACGGCACGAGCTAGGAGGGTTTTACCTGTACCAGGAGGGCCAACTAACAGTACACCTTTAGGAATTTTTGCACCAACGGCAGTAAAGCGATCAGCGTTTTTCAGAAAGTCTACAACTTCGTTTAATTCCAACTTGGCTTGGTCAATACCAGCTACATCGCCAAATGTCACCTGAGTTTGTGGTTCCATTTGGACTCTAGCTTTGGATTTGCCAAAGTTCATCGCTTGGCTACCTGGGCCACTTTGAGCGCGACGTAGCAAGAAGAATAAGCCAACCAAAAGCAATACAGGGAAAAATAAGCTGCTCAGTGCCTTAAACCAAAATCCTTCGTCGGTTTGGGGCAAAACAGAAATATCAACGCCTTTAGAAGTCAGAGTATTAATCAAGTCTGGATCGTTGACTAAGGTAACAATCCGTTTAGCTGGGTCATATTTGGGTGTAACCAGTGCTGTAGAGCGGTCTGCACTCAAACTGACTTTTTCTACTCTGCCTTGCTGAACTTCTTGAATAAAGCGACTATATCGCCATGTCTCTCTGCTTTGGGGTTGTTTGTCAAAAAATGCTGTTCCCAGCGCAATGACGACAATAAACAGCAGCGCGTACAGCCCTGCATTTCTCCATCTTTTATTCACTAAGGTCTATCCTCCGGTATTTTTCGCGCGGTCGCCTAGCGTCTCTGATCACAAAGGTGATTATTAAGAATTATGTTAACTTATCTTAAGATATAACAAATTTGGCGTGGCTGTCATGCTAAAAAAAGCTCCCTTATTAGCTGAAAACTTTGATGGTAGGGATTATATTGTAGCGACCCTGAAGGCTGATGAACGGTATGAATGGGAATAATTTCTACCACACTATTAGTGTAGGCGATCGCTTCAAAGCCCTGCACTAACTCCAGGCTCCAAGGTTCTTCCTGCACTGGCATCTGGTGGTTTTGCAACCAGTTTACAAGTTGCGATCGCACAATTCCCGGCAAAATTCCGGCCTTTATTGGTGGCGTATACCAACTGCGATCGCGCCATCCCCAAAGGTTGCCTGTGCTAGTTTCTAGCCAATTTCCTTGAGCATCAACTAATATTGCTTCTTGAGCATCTAAACTAGTTTTTGCTAACCAAGCACTCAAATAGTTTCCAGTTTTATGAGAGGGGAGAGAACGATAAAATTCCGAACTTGCAACAGCGCAGTATATACCATTATTTTGTTTTTCTGTCAAATCTTGTGGTAATAATCTGCCAGTTATCCACTCCCGTCCATCGGGAAAGAGGGTAATTCTGAGAACGGGGAAGTGTCTGAGGAGAATTTGAGCGCCTTGGCGTAGACGCTTCCAATCTGGTTGCTGCCAATTAAAAGATTGTACTGAGAAAAGTAAGCGATCGCAGTGTGCTTGCCAATTAGTTAAATTACTATCTAGCGAGTTCTGATAAACCCGCAATGTTGTAAAAACAGTCGCCCCATAAAGTAAGCCCGGATCATTAATGTTTAACTCTAGGGTTTGGGAGTGAATTAATTTACCGTCATACCAAAAAATATTATTTGTCACAACCAGATTGCTTCGTCGCTACAACTCTATTGAAAAGTGATGACTTGTAATGTTCATACGCTGCATGAGGTAAAACCTGTGGGCTGCAAATCGCTGAACACCAGAATCAAGACTCAGGTATTTACACTCATGATTTCTTGCATATTCAATTAGCCACTGAAATAACTGTTGACCATAGCTATGTGACCGATTAAACTCATCAACGACTAAATCATCAATGTATAAAAACTTTCCCAATGCTAAACAACTAGAAATGCGAAATCCAGCCACTGCCAGAGTCTGCTCCTCTATTTTTAAGAATGCAAGTTGATATCTTTCTTTCATTTGATATCGAACTTGTTCTAGAAACTTATCTTGCTCAAGTTGAGGGCGCAACTGGGAAATAACAGGAAAACACCCTAATATTTGAAAGTCAGATTCTGCCAATTGTATTGACATCAGTGTTAACCTGCTCAATCATGTGTGAAAAATTTGAACCCTATTGGGCGAATATAATTTGCTACTACACTTGCACCAATCCGTCAGTCCCTTCCCTACGGGATGCTGCGCGAACGGTGAAGTCAAAATTCAAAATTCAAAAGTCATAACTAATAATTTAATCTTTGGGGGGAAATACAATTTTATGATTACCTTCAGGAATTGTAATTACTTTTCCTCCCAAAGCTTCGATTTCCCTAATTGCGCGTTTCTGAGTTCTTTCATCAACGTGATTATTTAAAACCATTGCCCAAGTGGAAATTTGAGCATATTTACTATTAGGATTTCGACCCAGAAATTCAGCAGTTTTTTGGGAAGTATTAGCGATCATCTGACTCTCTTCATCTGAAAACTTACTAGCCCAGTTTGCCGCCGTTGCAAAAGACTGTTCGGCAGCTTTAGCGTTGCCTAAAAATAATAACTCATCAACTCCTTTATAACGCCATATATAATAAGACTTTTCGGGAACCGAGGGAGATAGGGATTTTAAGCCTTTCTCTGATAGTGCGATCGCACGTTCTGGCATAGCAGCATACAATGAAGTACTGATAGAAAGACTGCGATACGCTGCTAAAAATCGTGGGTCACGTTCTAGGATGATTTCAAAATACTCTGGACTTAAACTGTAACCTGTTTTATCTCGAACTTCATCATCTCCGAAATATTGGAGAAAATTGAGATATACCAAATCTGCAATGAAATTATTATAACCAAAAGTAGGCGTTTTTTTGAGAAAATTAAGACGGATATTTTCAGACTGTATTTCTTTTTTTAAAGTTTCTAAAGACGCAGATTGCTTGGTATTTATTAGTTTTTGCAATTGGGGGAATTGAATCAAGCCAACTCCTAAAATACACATACAAATTACAAAAGGTGTAGCAATGGCTTTACGCGACAACAACATATTTTTCTTGTCTTCCCAGGCATAAGCAACTCATTGTATACAATATACTTCTTGTAAAATTACTCAGCCATATAATCACAGGAGAACATACATCAAGGCACTACCCTACCCTTTAAAAGACCAAGTAAGAGTAAACAAGCCTATCTTTCCTCAAGAAAAACCGAAAACAGGTAAATCAGCAAACTCCGCATAAGATTTAGTAATATATTATACTTGATTTTAATAAGTGATATAGCGCAGAATTTACACTTACTTATTCGGAGCATCTAGTAAATTATTTTCTTTTTTGAGATGAAATTAGTTTCTAGAAATTCTGCTTTGCTTTTCTTGAGCAACAAGTTCTGGTTCTTGCGTTAATTTTATGGTAAAAATCAAAATAGCTTTTAAATTATTGAAGCATGAAACTCTTTATAGACAATAATTTTCAGAGTTTTAGATATGTTGAAATATGGGAAACGATATAGTTGTATTTATAAAATGCAAAAGTTTTAGCGATAATTATGAAATTTGCCGTAGCTCAAATTCTTAATCTTCCAGAGATGAAAGTGTTGGATTTTCAAGAAGTTGAAGGAGTAGGAATAATTATAACGATTAGGTTTATTGATGTTAATGCCTTATTATTGCCGTTTATGTCGCTGATCACACCAAAACTTGGCGAGTAAATTTTAAGTTTTATAGGGCCCCGAGTTGGGAAACTCATCATACGTGGGTTACTGTAATGATGAGTATTTAACAATTCAAAATTTAAAAATAATTTTTCACGTAAGTGTATAAATTTTATTTTTACTGTTTAAAAATTTGCTAACACTGTTGAGCGATCGCTCAATTTTATTGAGTATTTATCACTAATATTTGCACTGCTAAATCCGGTAGCGCTAATTTTTTGTTAGTACACAAACAAGCTTGTCGAGAATGAATAAGTTTAGTGATCGCACGCAGTACTTATTCGCTGAAACCCTGCCAGAGTAGCAGCCTTGATGCAGGAGGTCTATTTTACTGAGTATAAAAAATATTAAAGAAGTTTAATTAATCTATCATAAGCTTAGTATTTTCTGGACTTTGTAAAAAATTGTAACAATAACTAATGCTTCGCGTAAAACTCACGGTCTGAACCCGATATAAAACTATAGCTATGTTGGTGTTTCATATATGGTCAACCATGATTTACAGATGTTCATAGGGAGTTCATCAAGTTAAAAATGCTTTTGATAGTTCAAACACTCACTTTTTTCTGCAACATTACTGCTAGATAAAATTAGCTCTGTCTTAATCGAGTAAAAATAGTTCTGTCATCGGCAAAGGTCTCTTGCAACAATCCCGGATGGTACGGCTGAGGACAAGGGCATTGCGATCGGAAACAAGGTTGCCCAGCAGATACTGAATAACCGGAAAAATGATGGTTCAAGTACTGCACAAGTGCCATACACGCCGGGAACTGGCTTTGGGGATTGGAAGCCAACTTTTAGCGATGGTGAAACAACAAATAATACTACTAATTTTGCACCAGCATTATTGCCCCAGTGGGGTCTAGTAACTCCCTTTGCTATAGACAGTGTTATCCTGTTTCGTCCGGATACTTTCCCTGAGTATGGTAGCCCTCGCTATACAAGAAATTTTAATCAAGTTAAGGCGCTTGGCGCTGAAAACAGCACTGTTCGCACCGCAGATCAGACAGAAATTGCCCAATTTTGGGCTTACGATCACGGCGATACTTTCAGGCCACCAGGTCAGTTGAACGAACTTGCACAAGAAGTAGCATTGGCTCAAAACAATACTCTGGAGGAGAATGCCCGTTTATTTGCGTTGCTGAACATTGCCCAAGCTGATGCGGGTATTGTTGGGTGGGATGCAAAGTACGTCTATGAGCAATTGCGCCCAATTACTGCAATCCGCAATGCCGATCAAGACAATAATCCAAATACGATTGCCGATCCTAATTGGGAACCTCTACTAGATACCCCACCATTTCCAGATTACATATCTGGGCATTCTGTATTTAGCGGTGCATCTGCCGAAATTCTGAAACTTTTCTACGGCGCTGATAACATCAGTTTTGACATTCCTTCACAAGAATTACCTGGCGTTGCTCGCTATTACGGTAGCTTTTCACAGGCAGCCCAAGAGGATACTGATAGTCGGCTTTATGGTGGCGTCCATATCGAAACGGCGACTATAGACGGGGTGCAAGTGGGTAGAAATATCGGCAGCTTCGTGTTTAATAACTTTTTGACTCCGGTTTAAATATACTCACAGAATTTTAGATTTTAAATTTTGGATTTTGGATTAAAGATTCAAAATCCAAAATTTAAAAAGGTCTGAGAGCAAGTGAATTTAAACACGAGAATGAATCTGCCAACATTGCCTAGCGATCGCCCAATCTTCTTGAGTATGAATAACTAATACCCGTACTGCTGAATCGGGTGTGGCAATATCCTCATCAACAGGCTGCTGCTGATTTTTTTCAAGGTCAAGTTTCAGTCCTATAAATCCAAAAGCTTCACAGGCGGCTTGGCGAATTTCCGCAGAGTGTTCACCTACGCCTGCTGTGAACACTAAAGCATCTAATCCGCCCAAACTGGTAAGCATTGCACCGATACTAGAACGTAGGCGATGTACGTAGATATCCCACGCTAGTTGAGCGCGGGAATTGCCTTGAGCGTTGGCATTGCCCGTCGTAGACATCGCTTCTCTTACCTCACGCATATCGCTAGATACACCTGAAATTCCCTTTAACCCAGAAGCTTTATTTAATATATGATCCAACTTTTCGACGGAATAATTGCAGTAACGCAACAGATAAATCAGAATCCCTGGATCAACTGAACCAGAACGACTACCCATCATCAATCCTTCTAGGGGCGTGAATCCCATTGTGGTATCAATGCTGCGACCGTTTTTAATTGCCGCCAAAGAGCAGCCATTGCCCAGATGACAGGTAATTAACCGCTCAGGGGGAACATCTTGACCGAGAATTTGGGCAGCACGTTGAGAACAGTATTGGTGACTGATACCATGAAACCCATAGCGACGAATTCCTTGTTCTACCCACTCATAAGGACCGGGATAGATTGCTGCTGCATCGGGTAGGGTGGCATGAAATCCGGTATCAAAGACAGCTATTTGGGTGACATCTTTTAAGATTTTTTCAATTGCTTCTATGCCTGATAAAGCGGCTGGATTATGTGCTGGAGCTAGGTTAGATGAACGAGCGATCGCCTGTTTAACATCCTCATTAATTACCACACTATCTCGATAATCCTCTCCACCATGTACTATCCGATGCCCCACCACATCAATTTCTGACAACTGATCAATTACCTTGGTATCACCATCACTAAGTGTATTGAGCATATAGGTGAGGTGTGCCTGTGGAGAATCACCAGAGATTGATTCTTGTAGTGTTGCACCCGTACCAGTTTTCACATCAATTTCTGCCACACCGCGATCTTGAGTCCAGTTGATTTTCCCTTCCCAAAGGGGTTGGGCTGCTTGGGTAAAGAAAGCCTCATCTGCAATCTCATACAAACAACTCTTTTGGCTGCTCGATCCGGCATTCAGCACCAATATTTTCATATAACAACATAAATATATGACCTCATTTGATCATGTCAGCAAGTGTAACCTTATGCTTCTACCTTCCCTATAGGCATAATAATATGTCGCAAAGGTGCGCTTCCATCGCTAAAATTTTTTTGAATCATTTTTTAAAGCGATCGCTCACAGATTTTCTACGAGGCAGCTACCTCCTGATTAGCGGCACATTTTCAGCCAGAAGACTTTGATATTCTTTTTCGGAGGTGTCTAATACTCATTAGATTCAAGGTTTTGTTTCATCTCAATACCAACACCACGAGCAGCCGGATCTGAACTTTGTAGCAGTGTACTTGAAACATTCTGCTGCTCAACTTGGCTTCGGTTTTGACTAAGCTTATACTTACCTTCCAAGCGTGTAACAGTTATTTCAAATCCTACAATGCCATTCATCATACCTTCACGAAATCCCTCAGATAAACTGTGCCAATGCGATTTGTAGTTAGCTTCGTAGGTATCTATCATATCGTTTATCATTTGGTTCATTGATTCTGGAGATTCATTGAGCATGATGACTTTGGGAATACCATACGCGTGAACGGCAATATAGTTCCACGTTGGTACACTCTCATACTTTTCATACAAGGTAGGAGAAATGTAAGCGTGCGCTCCGGTGAAGATAACAAGTAACTCAGTCCCAAGAGCTTGCGATTGAGGATTTTGCTTTGCCAGATGACCAATTAATTTAACAGCATCCCCTTGCATTACAATGACGAGAGGAACATGTGAAGCATAAGGTACACCGTCTATAATCGATACCAACGTAGCGAAACTATTGGCTCTCATAAAGGCGATCAATTTATCAACATTATCTTCTTGAAAAGCAATTGGTCTATACATGGCGACTTAAGGTTATTATCAACTCATAAAAATCCTCTAGCTCTCATTCGTATAGCAAGCGGAGAATGCTCAACTCTCACTCCCTCTTTTGTCAATTCGGCAAACCATCAACCCGCATCAAATCCAATTCTCGTTCAAATATTTCATCAATTGGCAACATTTGACCATCAATAGTCATAAATTCATGGTCTTTTGTTGCCCGAATCAATGAACCATCTTCCAAACAATACTCAAACACCTCTTGTTGTCCGCGATCATGCCACTGTGCTATAGGTTGGGTGTAAATATTTCCATTATTATCAACGCTGTACACAGTACATTCAATGCGTTTTTCTACAATCTCTCCAATGGGCAACAATCCATATTCTACTGTCAATATTTCCGTGTCATAGCTTAGACAATATTCAGCAAACTTCAACATTTGCTCAAATAATTCATCCGCAACTTTTTTCTGTACACCATTTTTAGCTGCGCCATCCACGAATTTCTCTCGCTGCTTTTGCATCTCAGAAACTTTCTTTTTACCCATCGCCCGACGTAGCAAATCAGCTTGTCCTAAAGAATACCCAGCCATATCCTGAGCAATTTTCATGATTTGCTCTTGATAGACCATAATTCCATAGGTTTCGTCTAATATGGGTTCTAAAATGGTGTGTTGATAATCAATCTTTTCTCGACCGTGTTTGCGGTTAATAAACTTAGGAATCAGCCCTGCATCTAATGGTCCCGGTCGATAGAGTGCCAAAATTGAAGAAATATCTTCTATATTAGAAGGCTTCAAATCTCGCACAATCTGACGCATTCCAGAAGATTCTAATTGAAATATTCCTTCTAACTCACCGGCTTCTAATAATTCATAAGTTTTTTGGACATCTTTAGGTAGACTGCTATGTTCACCTTTAGCTAATATCTTCTGGGCTTTTCTTTCCTGGCGGGGAATTTCATCAGGATCAACCCGATATCCTCTGGTTTCTTGAATCAAATCAACGGTCTTTTGAATTAGCGTTAGGTTCCGTAAACCCAGAAAATCCATTTTCAACAAACCCATTGATTCCAAGTCTTCCATGAAATATTGGGTAATTACGGAACCATCATTATTCTTTTGTAGTGGCACAATCTCATCAAGTGGATCGGCAGAAATCACCACACCTGCTGCATGAACACCAAAGGTTTTGTTAGTTCCTTCAATTCGCATCGCCATATCAAGCCAATGGCGAACATGGGGTTCTTTATCATATTTCTCTTTAAACTGCGGTTCTGGAGTTTTATCGGAAACCATCACCTTGAGTTTAGTTGGTTTCCCCCGCACTACAGGAATTAATTTCGCCATTTTGTCAGCTTCCCCATAAGGAATATTTAATACTCTGGCGACATCTTTCAAAACGGCTTTAGAAGTTAGGCGGTTAAAAGTAATAATTTGGGCAACTCTATCTGCACCATATTTCTCAGTTACATATTCAATAACTTTATCCCGTTGTTCAATACAAAAATCCGTATCAATATCAGGCATGGATTTCCGCTCTGGGTTCAAAAAGCGCTCAAATAGTAGCCCATGATGCACAGGGTCTATATTAGTAATTCGCATCGCATAAGCAACTAATGAACCAGCCGCAGAACCGCGGCCTGGCCCTACAGGAATGTTATTATCTCTAGCAAATTTGATGTAGTCCCATACAACTAAAAAGTATTTGGAAAAACCCATCTGCTGAATCATTTTCAGTTCGTATTCCAATCTTTCTTTATAGACGGAATCAACTTCCTGACGAGATTTGCGATTTAAACGTTCTAAAAGTCCACTCCATGCAACATCTTCGGCGTAAGTGTCAGCAGTATGACCAGAGGGGATCGGGGGAGTAGGAATTTGTGGCTCACCCATAATATGGTAAGGCTCGACTTTATCGGCTACTTCTTCAGTGGTAGCGATCGCTTCGACAATTACATCATCCGGCAAATGGTCACGAAATAGCTGCTGCATCTCCTCACCAGATTTGAGATACTCTGTGCCGCTATAACGCATCCGCTTATCTTCAATAATTAGTTTGCCAGTTTGAATACATAGCAACGCATCGTGGGCTTCAACGTCAAAACAAGAGATAAAATGCGAATCATTGGTAGCAACAATTTTAATCTCTAGTTCCCGCGCAATTTTGACGATTTCAACATTCACAATCCGGTCTTCTTGGGAACCGTGGTCTTGAATTTCTAGATAATAATCATCACCAAATACATCTTTATACCATTGGGCAACTTTCCGGGCTGCATCTGGTCTATTACTGAGAATCGCTTGGGGAATTTCTCCACCCAAACAAGCGCTGGTGACAATCAAGCCTTCATGATATTGTTTTAGTAAATCTTTATTAATACAAGGACGAGAAAAAATTCCTTTGCCTTGAACACCTTTAAGGTGAGAAATTGTGGTTAATTTGACTAAATTTTTGTAACCTTTAGTATTTTTAGCTAAAACGACTTGGTGATATTTGGGACGGCGTTCTTGTTTTTCAATATCGCCGTTAATGATATACATTTCATTGCCGATAATCGGCTTAATATTTTGACTACGGCAGATTTTGATTAGTTCAACAGCTCCATACATGACACCATGATCGGTAAGAGCGATCGCTTTCATTCCCAGTGCGATCGCTTGATCTACCAACTCTGGTAGCTGACTTGCCCCATCGAGTAGACTGTAGTCACTATGAATATGTAAAGGCACAAAGGACATAAGCATCTCCAACCACAAACCAAGATATCTTTAGGGGCCTACCTTGTGGTGTACCCTTCTGAGCTAGATTTTGCAAACCAACGGAATCTTAGATTAACAGTTTTTACCTAAAATTAAAGCTGTTCTTTTTCCGAAATTATCACTGTCATAAGTGTTGTTTTAATAGTTACAGCAGTTCATCAGCATCTAACTAATGAGTCAAACAGAGAGTACTACTTCGGCTAAAACCAAAGCTAGCCCTTGGTGGCAGCGTATCCCTCTCACATTGCAAATTCTCATCGCCCTAGTAGCCGCAGTCAGCGTTGGAATTGCTCTTGGTGCGGGGAATCCCAATCCAAGCAATGCTACCTTAATCAACAATTTAGCAATTCCGGCCGAGTTAGTGCTAAAAGCTCTCCGCGCCCTAGCTACGCCCCTGATTTTGGTAGCGGTGCTGCACACCTTAATGACTACGAATATCCCTGGTACAGCTGGACGGCGGTTGGCAGTACTACTTTTAACTAACACTACTGTAGCTATTTTAATCGGGCTTCTCGTAGCAAATGTGCTGCGTCCGGGCACTTGGGGCAATGTAGCCACCTCAACAACTACAGAAATAACTACTCAAAGTCTTGATCCTTGGGGAATACTCAAAGATGCTGTACCGGAAGCTGTTCTGAAGCCATTAGTTGATAATAATGTAATTCAACTAATTGTGATTGCCCTGAGTTTTGGCATCGTTCTGCGGGGATTAAAATCTGAACAAATTGCCCAAGGTAAGAACGCATACCAGCCGATAGAGGATGTCATCGGGATTTTGTTTGAAGCGGTAGTCGGTGTCCTCAACTGGGTAATTGCCTTAGTACCTTTCGCAGTCTTTGGGATTGTTGCTAAAACAGTTGCTCTGCAAGGATTTGCACCGTTTAAATCTTTGGGCGCATTTATCGTGGCGGTGCTGTTAGCACTGGCATTGCAGGCGTGCTACTATCTCACCAGAGTAAAATTTGGTTCTTGGGTACACCCGCTAAAATTCCTAGCTGGTGGTTCTGATGCTTTTTTGGCAGCTTTCTCAACTTCTTCCTCTGCGGCGGCAATGCCTATAACCTTTGAGGTTTTGCAAACAAAAGTCGGTTTAAGAGAATCTTCTGCTGCCTTGGGGTCATTAGTAGGGGCAAATTTCAATAATGATGGCACTGCCCTCTATGAAGCAATGTCTGCGTTGTATATTTCCCAACTGATTGGGCAACATCTAAGTCTGGGGCAGCAGTTAATTGTCATCCTTACCTCAATTTTTGCATCTGTAGGTGCGGCGAATATTCCCAATGCTGGACTGGTAACGATGACACTGGTGTTCACTTCTGTAGGCTTACCTACTCAATACATTGCTTTGCTAGTTACTATCGACTGGTTTCTGGATCGCTGCCGCACCGCAATTAATGTTATGGGAGATATGACTGTCAGTGCTTTACTTGATGGCAAAAAGCCTCGTTCTATAGACGAGGCTTAGTTTTACGGCTTTTGAGGTATCTAATGCTGTTGAGGCCCTTTGGCATCACATTCTTTAGCCCAGCAGCGTTCTAGAAGTCGAAGATGCCAGATCAATGCAAAGCGTTGAGGATTCAATATTAACTTTGTATCCTGACTAAATAAAGGCTGATTTAGATACTGCCAAAGGGGAAATTGAATTTTGGTGTGTTTTGGATTTGGAGTCATAAGAACAACAAATATTATAAAAGTTTAGTGCTGAGAGTTGGCATTTTGTTTAACAATTGCCTGATGCTGTTTTTCTAGTTAAAGGCTACACTGTGTTTTTGCAGTTGTCCTGGTGACAATTGCGGAATTTCACTAAGTAAATTTATGTTGTTTCCGCTTTAATACTGAAATTGCACACACTATTTTTCTGATTTCCCATCCCGTGACAAGTCATACCATTTCACAACATTCGTGGTACAGCGTTGATTAAAAGCGTACAAATCTATGCCCCTACAGTCAATTCATCTGTTACAAAGATTTTTAGAAGCGATCGCATTGCCATCCAGAATCTTAACTCGGTAGCTTGTTAATAAATCGGGTAGTGTGGCGTTAAGGTGTCGAATTATAGCTTATAAAAGACTTGTAATTTGTGTTACTAACTGTGAATTTATAGTCAATTTGCTCATCAGGTTAGTTCAATTGATTATTTTTTTATTTAGAAGTCCCTTATCCCACCGTTACCACCCGCCGAATTTCGTCGCTGCGAAACCCGATCGCCATTGGACGACGTACCCCCAAAAGTGCTACCACGTCGTACAATTCCAGTACTACCCCTTCCATTCGCAGGGAATGGACAATATCGCCACTTCTCAGATCAATCACTAGTAACCCACAGCGAGGCTCAACGTTTTTCTGTTGCAATTTATCGTCTAGGGGCAAGCCGCTAAAAGTCTTGTTATGCCTGGGTTGAGAAATTCCCACAACTGCAAAGTCGCCATGAAATGCACAACCGCGCAGATATCCCGGACAAAAAGCCACTGCCTCAAACACTCCCCGCTTTAAATCGACAAAGCCAAACTCTCCCGCGCCTGAGTTGAGCAGCCAGAGTTTTTCCTGATGCCAGCGTGGGGAATGGGGCATAGACAACCCCTGCAACACGATTTCATTGCTTTCTACGTCAATGACACAGCCACCATTTGCCCGATGCTCCCGCCAGCCTTCTGCTATATCTGACTGGCTGACGACAGTAACATATTTAGGTTTTCCTTGCTGCATTGCCAACCCATTCAGGTGACATCGATCTTCCGCCGCTAGTTTGCTGATAAAGGTTGGCTGCCACAGAGGAAGGAAACTGTGGGTTTCGCTGACTGTTGCCAAACAACTAAATAAGGTATTGACAAATACTAATTTTTGTGGAGCTAAATCTTTTTCTTCTGCTCTACTCAAAGCAATGTCGTGAATATCCAAATCTCCCGTCACATAACTCATCTGGGGCAGATAAAGAGCATCGTAGCCTTGGTGGTTTTGTCCGGGTTGGATGATGTTTTCAAATCGCCACAGTTGATACAGGGAACTCATGTAGAGGCTGTTGCCATTGGTATACAAACCCATGCACCGCTCAAAGCTACGTTCAAATACAGATAATTTGCCGTTTGGTTGCAAGCCGATGAAAAATAATTTCCCCGCTTGATAGGTTGTGAAGGACAAACTCAGGTTTTGCTCATACAGCCAAGAGGTAAACTGGCGAGAAGCATTGATTTCTAGAGATGGTTTGTTAATGTTGCTGTCATTAGGATTCACTTAGTTTTGACTCCTTGATAACTCTGGTGTTCGATAAGTGATAATTTCGCCGCAGGGCACGGATGCTCCTATTCTTGGACGTAAGCTAGGCAATACAACAGCAACAGCGTTTCTGTCATCTGCTTTGAGCGATCGCACTCGACACATTTCCTAGCCAGTGGTTCCTCATTTCAGAAATCTACCAGAGTATTCTCGGAGTCCTTTTAAAACATCCTTTTAAAACAATAGATGGTTTTGTAATATAAAAGTATATCGTGTGTAATCTAAAACTTAAAACTTCCAATATCTGTCTAAAGATAGATGGCTTAGTGCAGCTTTGCGTAAAATTGTAGCGTTTTTAATGCAAGGGGACACATTGCCATTGTCAGCCGATGCATTGGCATTGTCAGTCGATGCATTGGCATTGTCAGCCGATGCATTGGCATTGCAGGGTATTGCCAAATTTAATTTGCTACGAATTAATAAAATGCTGTACTTAGTCAATAACTAAAATTCTCTTGGGCGGACTCTGCATCTTGACAAAAAAAATGAGATGGACATCTTGTCCATCCCACAATAAAAAAGAGAATTTTTGTCATAAAACGCTTTGCCTTGCGTATATAGCGGTTCTCGTGAAATACAGACCTAACCCCCAGCCCCTTCCCTGCAAAGGAAGGGGAGTGAGCATCAAAGCCTCTCTCCTTTTAGGAGAGAGGTTGGAGAGAGGTCAAAATGTATTGCATCCAAACGAAAAGCGCTATATTTAAGCTAAAGCGCTTCCCCTAAGTTAAATGTCTCACTATTTAATAATGAGTGCCGGTTTTGCGATGGTTAATGGCAGTCACAGCATCAGGCTTGAGTAATTTACCTTCATCTACAGTTGCATACACAACCCAATGGTCGCCACATTCCATACGTTGGTTGACTGAGCATTCCAAATATGCTAAAGCATCGGTGAGGACGGTACAACCGTTATCTGCAACTGCTGTACTAAAGTTGGCAAATCGATCTTCTCCAGGTGCAAAAGATTTACGAAAATGCTTCATGTAATCTTGATGATTGCCTTCAGGTAGAATATTTAAGGCAAACTTACCGCCTGGATACATCAAAGATTCGATCGCTCGGTCTTTGGCGATCGCAACAGTTAGTCCAGGTGGGTTAAAGGTGGCTTGAGAAACCCAAGCGCCTAACATTGCGGTAGACACTTCTCCAAGTTTCGCTGTCACCACGCAGACGGAACCAACAATCCGACCAACAGCCTGTTCTACTGGAGTAGCGGCTTGTTGTGGTACGCGTACCTTTTTAGCCTTTTTCAGTGCTTGGGCAAAGTCTGTGCCTAATTCTTCACAAAACTTGAGAGTGACATCATCAGGTTTAAACTTCACCTTCAGGGTGTCAAAGCCAAAGCGATATCCAGCATCCCGGAGTTTACCTTCAATTAAGTCAAAGGCTTCGCCACTCCAGCCGTAGGAACCAAAAACCCCAGCGAGTTTGCTATTGTCACCGCTTGATAGCACAATACCTAAAGCTGTATGAATGGGAGTTGGCGCATGACCACCGATGGTAGGAGAACCAATGATAAAACCCTCTGACTGTGCTAGGTTGATACGAATTTCATCAGGAGTAGCAAATTCGCAGTTAATCGATTTGACTGCAACTCCACCTTTAGTTAATCCCAGAGCGATCGCTTGTGCTAAAGTCGCTGTATTGCCGTAAGCTGAAGCGTAAAGTAAGGCTACAGAAATCTCGCGATCGTTGTGAGAACGGCTCCACTCTGCATAAGCTTTAGTGAGTTCGATTAAGCTGGTGCGTACCAAGGGCCCGTGACCCACAGCATACATTCTCACCTGCAAATCTGAGATTTTCTCCAAAGCTGCTTGCACATGAGGAATTTGGGGAGCCATCAGGCAGTTAAAGTAGTAACGTTGGTCTTCTTTAAGCGCTTCCCAGTTATCATCAAACAGTTCATCACCACAGAGATGAGTTGCAAATAACTTATCTGTGTAGAGAATTTGGGTTTGCTGATCGTAGGTACAAAGCCCTTCCGGCCAACGCGGACTGGGAGTGGGCAAGAATTTTAAAACATGACCCTTGCCTAAATCCAGAGTTTCTTTCCCCCGCATCACCAAGACTTTCAAATCATGATCTAAGAAAGCAGCACGCAAATTGTTCGCACCGGGAAGAGAACAGACAAAAGTTACCTGTGGTGCCAGTTCTAAAATTGCTTTGAGGGTTGCAACTCGATTGGGACTAAAATGACCCAGGATTATATAATCCAAACTTTGCAAATCTAAAGTCTGCCGCAATGCCTCTAAATAAATTTCGGTAAAGCTTTCTGGCGGTGGATCAAGAAGTGCGGTTTTATCAGCTTCAATTAAATAGCAATTAGAGGTAGTACCTCTTTCAAGTGCGTATTCAATTTCAAACCGCAGACGTGACCAACTACGTGCTTTGATCGCCTTAGTATTTGTAGCAATTGGTAAAACTTGGACGTCGCGTGGCTTGGAATTGGTCATAGCTGTTGGGTAAAGTTAGGGAACAGGGAATAGGGAATAGGTTATAGGTATGGATCATAGGAAACAGGGGATAGTTTTCTTTTCTGTCCCCTGTCACCTGTTACTTTTTCACTCTTTCTTAGTAGTAATTACCTACTTTGCGATGGCGAACGGCTGTCAATCCATCGTTTTTGGAGACACGGCCTTCTTGAACGGTGCAATATAAAATCCAGTGGTCGCTGCATTCCATGCTGCTCTGTATTTCACATTCCATGTATGCCAGAGCATCTGCCAGAATCGGGGAACCGTTTTTCGCGGTTTGAGTTTTTACCCCAGCAAAGCGATCAGCACCAGGATGCAAGCGCTTGAGGAAGTGCTTTTTAAGTTCTTGATAATTGCCTTCTTCCAAAACGTTGAGGACGAAGCGATCGCCTATTTGCATTAAGGAATCAATGGCGCGGTCTTTAGCAACGGCAATTGTTAATCCCAAAGGTTGCAAACTCGCTTGCGTTACCCAGGATGCCAGCATTGCACTTGAGGCATTATCTTTTTTAGTAGTGACTATATACAGTCCACTGCTAATCCGACCCAGCGCCTTTTCCATGTTGACATCAAGAGACTTGATTTGCTTGATGTTGCGATCGCGCACCAGCAATTGTCCGATGTCTTTACCCGCTTCTTCACACAACTGGAATGTTGATGCGCTGGGAACTTCTTTAATCCGAATGGGTGGGAAAGCTTCTTTGATGCCAGAGTTGATAAATTGTCTGCGGAGTGTATCAATGGGTTCATCATCCCCACCATAACATTCAAACAGCCCAATCAATTGCTTGTTCTTGGCGACAGCTAGCACCGAACTGATACCAGCTTGAGCTGCGGCAGAAGTAGTCGGAGGCATACCAATAATAATGCCAGCTGCTCTCCCGGCTAGTTCTTGAATTTCTTGGCTCTCAGCAGTACTTAGATCCAGTACTTCTACGCCAATGCCTGTTTTCAGTATACCTTCGGCAATTGCGTGACCAAGGCGTTCGCCATATCCGTAATCTGAAACAAAAAACAAGCCGACGGTTGTTTCTGCTTTAGCTTGCTTTTGGCTCCAATTTTCGTAGCACCCGGTTAGAACATCTAAATGGTGGTATAATAGTGGACCGTGACCGTTGGCAATAATATTAATCTTCCCAAGATCGCCCATGCGCTTCATCGCATTCAGCAGCGAACGAGCGTTAGGGCCCATTAAGCAGTCGTAGTAAAATCTAAAGTCAGCTTCGATCGCTTCTAAATCTTCATCGAAGGTGCGATCGTCACAAAAATGCATCCCAAAAGCATCACAGGTATAGAGAATTTGGGTTTTGCGGTCAAAGCTAAAGATTGTATCCGGCCAGTGCAGGTTAGGCGCACTCACGAATTCCATTTCGTGTCCTTTACCAATATCTATGCGATCGCCAGTTTTGACAACTCGCTTAGAAAATGGATCGTGTACCAAGCCTTCTAAAAACTGAAGCGCAACTTTTGAGGCTAAAACGGTAGCTCTAGGAGCTAACTGAAGAACATCTTCCACCAAGCCGCTATGGTCTGGCTCTGTGTGGCTGACAATTATGTAATCAATTGTTTTAGGGTTAACAAGACCTTTTAGAGTCTCTAAATACAGATCGCGAAACTTCTGGTGAGAAGTATCAATCAAAACTGTTTGTTCACCCCTAATTAGATATGAATTGTAGGTTGTGCCGTTTTGCAGTCCGAATTCGATATCGAAGCGATCGCGATCCCAATCAAGAGAGCGAATCGCTGTTGTGTTAGGAGCAATTTCTACAGTTTGTATAGTTAACCGATGCTGAACGTTCTCTGCGATCGCTACCATTATTCGTCTCCGAGCGCAAATTAACAGGTTTTTCTTCTGCCTCCTATTGTCCCTATTATTTTTTGTTTAAGTTGTAATAAATATCAGTTTTTGAAAAATTTAACTTGTATCAATTATTGCTGTTTTTCAGCAATAATTATGACTCAAAAAATCTACTAATTATTATTTTATTCTTCAGACTTTACTGAGTATTTGATTTTGCTATTTATTTGATTTTATCCTAATTAAAAAACATTCGTTTTTATTATATTAAAAAATAATAAGAACATACCCATAACTTTTATTGTAACCTTTTTTTTGAGATGACGTATGGATACTAAGGAGATAACAGCGTTTACAAGTATATTTTCTAATTGTGGTATAAAATATTTATATGTTGCAAAATAGAGGTATTAAAAGAATAGATTTAGATGTTGATCATCAAAAGTTACTTTTTTAAACCCCTCTATTATTAAGTAGGAAAAGTAGGAAAAGTAGGAAAGGTAGGAAAAGTGGGAAAAGTAGGAAAAGTAGCAAAGGCAAGATAAGTTCTGTTTTCACTTCGCATCGAATAATCTGTCAGCACTGTTTTTTATAATGGATATCGCATAGATTTTTTTTCTCAACTAAAATATCTTCATGGGAAATATAAACTTTATGTAAAGAGGAGAAAACAAATATTTTTATGGAGATAACCAAGACAAATCCCCAGATACGAGTATGAGAAAAAGGAACTAAGCTTGTATACCTTTTTCTGGGCATTCAAATGCAAACTAGCGTAAAAATCATTTTTAAAGTTTCGATAAATCTCTCTAACCATACGAATAATCTAATAAATTTAATGATACAGTCCTTTATCATGGACTTTAAACATTAATCAGGACAACACCAATAAATTCTTATTGTCATAACTGAAAGCTACAGCTTTTAGCTATCTAATAAATTTACCTATGCAGGTTAATGGTGTCATTTATGATTTACCTAACTTTTTATAAAAATCCATTCTTGATGAAAAATTGCAAACTTTGATAGTGTTCTCAAGCCAATACTTCTCACGTAGCAGACTTTTAAACGCCGACATCCTTAATACTTATAGTTCAGCTTTTTCAGGGTGCTATTAAATACGTAAGTAAGTAATTAAGTGTACAGGCGTGAATAGACATAAAAAAATCGCAAAAATTGACTGTGTAAAAGGTTATTGTTTATGGGATGCCGATTAAAAGTCTTTCTAACTGAAGAACAAAAGCTGACTTTAGAAGAGTTAAGAAAAGCTAAAGATGTTCCTCAACGTACTAAGGATCGTGCTCAAGTCTTACTGCTGAATACTCGCGGCTTAAAAAATGAGCAAATTGCTAAAGGCTTGAACTGGGCGATTTCAACAGTACGTCAAACCCTTCATCGCTGGGAAAAGATGGGTTTAGCAGGTTTGTGGGATGCTCCTGGTCGAGGAGGAAAACCTCGATATTCGGAATCAGACTTGGCTTATCTAGAAAATTGTTTAGCTCAAGAGTCACAGACTTATAACTCTAAACAATTAGCAAATAAACTCGCATCTGAGCGTCAAGTAAACTTGAGCGCAGATAGATTACGACGGGTACTTAAAAAAAGAGGAAGGAGGTTTGGAAGCGCACGCAAACAACCCCAAGAACAGAATAATTAACCTGAGTTAGATAAACCTCTCCCTGTCTAACTTTCATTCAAATCTGTCCCTCTCGCCCATCGGAAAGGGACATTTTGCGTAATAACACAGGAGTTAGAATACAGAATTCAGAATTGGTGGATACTCTACCCATAAAGGCATAGATTAAGTGAGGCGAAAATTTTTAATGCTAGTTTCGCCCACACAACGGCTTGCTCAGTGCATCGCTAGGGGCGAAACCGCGTAGCGGGACGTTCGCGGTAGCGTCTCGTAGAGAAGCACAGTTTTAAACCAATATTCAGACGCTCTCTACGAGACGCTGGACAAAGGCGGAACCCAAGCGTACAAAATTCATACTGAATTCTGACTGGAGGCGGAGCGTCTCCGGCTCCGCTCCTGAGTTCTAAATTCTTCTTATAAAACAAAATCCACCTAAACATTAAACTGTTTGGTGGACTTGTTATTTATTGTTAGTGGATCCGAGCAGAGTCGAACTGCTGTCCAAATTGGGTATTAACCCCCCGCTCATTCACAGGTTTAGCCTTTCTGACCCTCAAGGCGGGAATCGTTCATTATCCCGAACGTAGGATGCTCTGATTTAATCTTAGCTAGCAAGCCAACCAGAGAACGCTTACTAGAGCATCCGTTGGGGTTTGGTCTTCAGTCCTTAACGGAGTCAAACTAAAGACGCTCGAACCTATAAGAGGTTTTTAGGCAGCTGCTACTAGAGCAGGCTTACGAGCAAAGCTAACGATGTTATTCGCATTTACTTTTTGTTTGAGCCTTTGATTTCCGAGAGGAGACTCACTCTCGACCTGAATCACAGAGCAGCGTTCGCCAACCTGTCGAAACCGTGACGGACCCATGCGCTTCATAATTCAATTATAATACGCAATTTTGGAAATGTGTTGCTGACAATAATTTTTGGTTTATGCCAGTACTGCTGAGAAACACAGGGTATCTTTATATGAAGTTGGCTCTAGACCATCAGTATAGTTGGCACACAGGATAATGTCTTTGTAGCCATTTTCCCGCAAACACATAATAAACTCGTCACGTCCAAACCAATGTAGAGGAACATTTTGTAATTCTGTAGCAACAAGTTTGCCCTCTTTCCACTTCTCGTAGCGAATCACAGTCGTATTCAGTTGATTTAGCCAGTCTATCCGAGATGTGAATTGTAAAAGGATTGTTGATCCATCAAGGCAGTTGATTGGCGAGCGCTGCTTAACAAGATTCTCTGTTTTAAAATCTTCAATAGGCAACTCTAAATCAATAAAGATTCGCCCTTGTGGTTCCAGATGTCGAGCAAAAGCTTGCAATGCAGCCACAGCCGCAGTTCGCTTTTCTAGCAACATAAACGAGCCAAACGAAACTGCAATCGCATTATATCTACCAGAAATGTCAAGATTTTCTACACAACCTTGATGCAAAACAGGATTTAAATTCCTGTCAGTACAGTGCTTTCGACAAGCAGCAAGCATATCTGGTGAAGTATCAATACCCTCAATATTGATACCAGCTTCTAGCAGTGGAATGAGTAATCGTCCCGTTCCCACCATCGCCTCCAAAATTCTGCGACCAATTGATGAAAGATGTTTGATGTAGTATGGAATATCTGGGTAATCTTGACCAATGGGCTTAGTTATTTCATAAACCTCAGTACATAAGGGCCCGTATGCCGTTAATGTCATCTATAAAAGTCTCAAATACTAAAAATAGCCAATTGCTAATCTTAAAATAATTAGCAATTGACTATATATTACAAGGCACTACAAATAAATAATTAGCTATACCCTAAGTTAGTGCTTCAGCACCACCAACAACTTCTAGGAGTTCCTGGGTAATTGCAGCTTGTCGGGCTTTGTTGTAAGACAGCGTAAGGGTGTTAATCAATTCACCAGCATTTTCACTAGCATTACTCATGGCTGTCATCCGGGCTGCTAGTTCACTAGCTGCCGATTCTTGCAGCGCTCGTAATAGCTGGTTACTCAGATACAGAGGCAACAAAGAATCGAGAATCTGCACTGGATCTTGCTCGAAAATCATGTCAGGAGCCAACGGGCGGACTTGGCTAGCCACTTTCTCCCGTTCGACTTCAAATTTACCGCCACGGGTTGTCAAGCGGAAAATTTCATCATCGGCTGCTTCTAGACCTTGCGGATCCAGGGGCAGTAAGGTTTGTATCACAGGACGGGAGCTAACCAATGAAAGGAATCTGGTGTAGATTAATTCGATGCGGTCTACTTCTTCGGAAAGGAACAAGGAAAGTAGTTGGTCGGCAATCTGATTGGCTTCTGCTGCGGTGGGAATTTGCTCTAAGCCGCTATAGGTAGCATCAATAGGCTGATCGCGGCGTTGAAAGTACTGCGTAGATTTACGTCCGACTAACACAAATTGATAGTTTAAACCTTCTGCTTTGATTTCTTTGGCACGGTTTTCTGCACGACGGATAACGTTATTATTGTAGCCGCCGCATAGACCGCGATCGCCTGAAATTACCAACAGCCCAACTGACTTAACTTCTCTTTTTCTCAGCAGTGGCAGGTTTGCTTCTTCAAAGCGCAGACGGCTTTGCAAACCATACAATACTTGTGCCAAGCGATCAGCAAAGGGGCGAGTCGCTAGCACTTGTTCTTGCGCCCGGCGCACTCTAGCCGCAGCTACGAGACGCATGGCTTCTGTAATTTTTTTGGTGTTTTTGACCGACTGAATGCGATCGCGTATTGCTTTTAGATTGGGCATATTCTTGAGTTAGGAGTTAGGAGCTAGGAGTTAGGAGTTAAGAGCTAGGAGTATTTCATTAACTTTTAACTCTTAACTCTTCACTCCTCACTTTAATTACGCTGCTGCTTTGAAGGTCTTTTTATATTCGCTAAGTGCTTCCTTCAAGGCAGCTTCTTCTGCATCACCTAGTGCTTTGGAGGCTTGTACTCCTTGGGCATACTCGGTTTTACCAGTCTTTAAGTACTCCCGCAGACCTTGAGTAAAGGTTGTGACTTTATCTACAGGAACGTCATCCAAGTAACCATTGATACCAGCGTAGAGAATTGCTACTTGCTCGTATACCGAGAGTGGCGAATTTTGTGGCTGCTTGAGAAGTTCGCGTAACCGTTGACCCCGTGCTAGCTGGTCTTGAGTAGCTTTATCCAAGTCAGAAGCAAATTGAGCGAAGGCTTGCAGGTCGTCAAATTGGGCTAGTTCCAATTTAATCTTACCGGCAACTTTTTTCATTGCCTTGGTTTGAGCCGCAGAACCCACGCGGGATACAGAAATACCAGGGTTCACAGCCGGACGGATACCAGCGTTGAACAAGTCAGAAGATAGGAATATCTGACCATCGGTAATGGAAATTACGTTGGTGGGGATGTATGCTGAAACGTCACCAGCTTGGGTTTCGATAATTGGTAGGGCGGTCATACTGCCTTTACCTAATTCATCACTGAGCTTGGCGGCTCTTTCTAACAAACGAGAGTGAATGTAGAATACATCTCCAGGGTAAGCTTCGCGTCCGGGTGGACGACGCAGCAGTAGTGACATTTGACGATAAGCTTGGGCTTGCTTGGAAAGGTCATCGTAAATTACCAGGGTAGCTTTACCTTTGTACATGAAGTACTCAGCAATAGTTGCGCCTGTGTAAGGAGCTAGGTATTGCAGGGTTGCTGGTTCACTGGCACTAGCAAAGACAACGACGGTGTAATCCATCGCGCCTTTTTCTTGCAATGTCTGCACCACGTTAGCTACAGTGGAAGCTTTTTGACCGATCGCAACGTATACACAAACTACATCTTCTTCTTTCTGGTTGATGATTGTGTCAATCGCGATCGCAGTTTTGCCGGTTTGACGGTCGCCAATAATCAATTCCCGTTGACCACGACCGATGGGAATCATTGAGTCAATAGCTGTGATACCCGTTTGCATCGGTTCGTGTACAGACCGACGAGCAATGATACCGGGTGCTGGAGATTCAATCAAACGGCTGTCTGAAGTCTTGATGTCTCCCTTACCATCAATGGGACGACCCAAAGCGTCTACAACTCGTCCAATTAAGGCTTCTCCTACGGGTACTTGGGCAATTCTACCAGTAGCGGTTACAGAGCTACCTTCTTGAATTTCTAGCCCTTCACCCATGAGTACCGCGCCCACATTGTCTTCTTCTAAGTTCTGGGCGATGCCAATTGTACCATCTTCAAATTCCAAAAGTTCCCCAGACATAGCCTTTTCCAGACCATAAATCCGGGCAATACCGTCACCTACTTGTAGGACAGTACCAACGTTAGCAACTTTGACCTCTTGATCGTATTGCTCGATTTGTTGTTGGATAATGCTGCTAATTTCGTCAGGTCTAATTGATATGCTCATGTGTCTATCTTGTTTGCTTTCGAGACGGGAAAATTCAATAGTTAGGAGTGATGAGTTAAGAGTGATGAGTTAAGAGCGATGAGTTAAAAAAGCAAAGGTTAAAAGTTAAAAGTCAAAATAAATTATTGTTTACTTAACTCTTAACTCCTAACTTTTAACTCCTAACTCCTAACTTCTAACTCCTAACCTTCTAGCTATTAGTTAAGCGCAATGAAAGGCGACGCAACTGACCCCGGATACTGGCATCAATTACTTGCGAGCCTACTTTAATGATCACACCACCAATTAACTCGCTGTCTACCTTGCTTTCTAGTTCTACCTGGCGAGCATTACTGATGGCAATGACTTTTTGGATGATTGCCTGCTGTTGAGCTTCTGTGAGGGGAACGGCTGAAATTACTTCCGCTAATACGGTTTGATTCAGCTGCCGCAACAGCGCCAGATATTGTTGAAAAATAGATTCCAAGAATGCGATGCGGCGTTTGTCTACTAGTATCAACAAAAAGTTGCGTAAGTAGGGGTTAGAGCCTTCACCGAGTATTTGTTTGATGAGAGCTTTTTTGTTCTCAGCCTGAATAAACGGGTTGCTGAAGAAGTTGTGTAGCTGTTTGTCTGCTCTGAGCAGTCCCAGGAAAGTACGCGCATCTTCCCCGAACTCTTCTGTCAAATTTTTCGATTGCGCTATTGACAAAAGTGCCTGTGCGTAAGGTTGGGCTACTTCGGCTGCCGCTACCTGACTTGTCATACATTGCCTCCCAGTTGTGCGATGCTGCGGTCAATTAAACTTTGTTGAGCATCGTCGGCAATCCCGCCTTTAAGTTGCGATTCGACTTTTTGCAATGCTAGTGTAGCAACTCGTTGCCGTAGTTGAGCGATCGCTCGATCAGTTTCGGTGTTTAAATCTGCTGCTGCTGTTTGTTTCAAGCGCTCTACGTCTTGCCCTGCCTTCGCTAACAAGGCTTCTTTCGCTTTTTGGGCATTTTCTACGGCAGATTGGCGGATGCGTTCTGCCTCTGCCTGAGATTGCTTCAACTGCTCTTGCGCTTGGGAAAGGGCAGTCTTTGCCTCTTTTAAGCGCCCTTCTGCTTCCTGAATTGCGGTGGCAATATTGGATTGTCGCTCATTCAGGATATTGCTTAAAACTTTACGTCCGAAGTAGAATAATATGCCAATCAGAATCGCTAGATTGATCAGATTGGTTTCAAAAATGTCTAGGTTTAGACCGAAACCACCTTCTGCTGCGCCTTCTGCCAATTCAGAGTGAACAGCGTTCGCTGCTGCGGCAAGTAATAAGAATGTCCCCATGATACCCATTTACAAGTGCGCTGCTCGCTTGCTAATACGTTGTATTTTTCCCAAGGGAAGGAAGTTTAAGTATCTTTTCCCTGTAAGGAAATTAAGTATCTTTCCCCAGAAGGGAAAAAGTGCCTTTATTTGACACTTAAATTTTGCGCTCTGGACTAGGGCCCAGTTGCGCGTATGCTTTCACAGAGCCAGTCTAGTTAGCTTATCTAACTGGAGTTGGCCCCAATAGTTTTTCTAGAATCTGCCTGCTTAGAGCATCAACTTGTTGCTCTAAGGTGCCAAAAGCTTCTTGCTTTTGTTGTTCTATTTCAACAGAAGCTTGTTCTCTTTGAGACTGAGCTTCTTTTTGGGCCTCTGCGATTTTCTCGGCAGTAATTTTCTTAGCTTCAAGTTGAGCTGCTTCTACGGTAGCTTGCGATTGTCTGCGAGCGTCTGCGAGTTGTTGCTCATATTCGGTAGCCAAGCGCTCGGCTTTAGCCAAGCTCTCCCGCGCTTCAAGGGTATTCGTTCGGATATAACTATCGCGATCGTCTAGTACCTTGGTCAGTGGCTTATAGAAAATTGCATTCAGCAAAGCTGCCAATAGCAGGAATTGCAATGCCATGAAGGGCAAGGTAGCATCGAAATCAAACATTTGTCTCCTCTTTGGCTGGAGTAGCAGTTTTCATGGCTAGCACCATCATCCAACCTTTCATATTTTAGAGACCCATAGCCAACAAGGGTCAACTGAACATTATAACTATTGAGATACCCAAAACATTTCGATTGTAGAGGCGTGATGATTCACGTCTCCACACTCGCAAAAATTTTCAGGTATTAGCCGAAAGGATTAGCAAACAGCAATACCAGGGCAATTACTAGACCATAGATAGTCAAGGATTCCATGAATGCCAAGGTTAATAGCAGAGTACCGCGAATTTTTCCTTCTGCTTCAGGTTGACGAGCAATACCTTCTACTGCTTGTCCAGCAGCGTTTCCTTGACCAATACCAGGGCCAATTGCAGCTAAACCAATCGCTAAAGCAGCAGCGAGAACTGAAGCAGCCTGAACTAATGGATCCATGTTGATTTTCCTTGCTTTGATTACAAAACTAACAGACATTACGTTAACAATTAGAAACGTGGTTTTCACGCTGCACCGGGTTCTTTAAGATCGCGCTTTGCGATGTTTTGAGCGAATATGCTCTTGGAACTGTGCTATCAACTGAGAAGTTTAATGCTCCTCATGTTCATCTCCGCCATGTCCCTCCATTGCCTCATGAATGTATGCTCCGGCTAGGGTGGCGAAAACCAGAGCTTGAATGGCACTGGTAAATAAACCCAAGGCCATTACAGGCAGAGGTACAAATAGAGGAACTAGCAGCACCAGCACCGCTACTACCAATTCATCCGCCAAAATATTACCAAATAGCCGGAAGCTTAGGGAGAGGGGCTTGGTGAAATCTTCTAGGATTGCGATCGGCAACAAAACAGGTGTTGGCTCTATATATTTCTTAAAGTAGCCTAAACCCCGTTTGCTAAAACCTGCGTAAAAGTACGCTAAGGAGGTCAGCAATGCCAACGCAACAGTCGTATTGATGTCATTGGTGGGAGCTGCCAATTCGCCCGAAGGTAGCCTGATGAGCTTCCAGGGAATTAGTGCACCTGACCAGTTCGATACGAAAATAAACAAGAACAGTGTGCCAATAAATGGCACCCAAGGGCGGTACTCTTTCTCACCAAGTTGGTTTTTTGCCAAATCACGAATAAATTCTAAGGCATATTCCATCAAATTCTGGATGCCCTTGGGAATTCTTTGTGCGTTGCGAGTAGCAGCTATTGAAGCCACTACTAGAATACTAATCACAAACCATGAGGTGAGAAAAACTTGCCCATGAATTTTAAGATTGCCCAACTGCCAGTAGAAATGATGACCTACTTCTAATGCGGCGAGGGGAAAAGAATTAAGGGCGTTTAAGACACTAAGCATTTGCATTCTTCAAGCATTTTCCCCAACGAGCGAGGATGGGATTACTATCTTTGTGAGCCTGACTTTTTAAGAATCAGGAATGAACGCAATTTGCACCATATAGACGAGGAGCGTGGCTTTATAAGTTAGAAATCCCAAAAAAATGGGCAGAATCTGTAGCTCACGCCATTGAGTTGCCACGATCATCACTCCAATAAACAGAGCAAAACGAGTTTTGCTCAGACTGGTTTTCTGACTACCAAGCTGCTCAACGTCTCTAGCCAACATTTTTAAGTAAACCACACCTGTACACGCCCCAATTAAATAATTTAGGGCAATGTTTAAGGAATAAAAAATCCACACAGAGATAAAAATAACCCCCGTCAAGACAAGCGTGATTACCAACAATCGCTGGAAGAGTTGATGGAACTCTTGCATGGAGTTACCTGATTCTGTGTCTCCAGAACCAGTTTTAGCATCTTGTTGCGTTGTCGGAGTGGGCGCAATTGATTCGTCTGACAAGCTCACGGGACTTGAAACCAGTACAGTTAAATATGATGACTGCACATTCAGTCAGCTGAATCATATCACGATCCGGTAACAATACTTTAGGAAAAAACAATTAACTTCTTGGCAACGTTACACATTCAGTAAGGTCGCGCTCACAGAAGCGAGAGAGCGGCTGATCGTGTGAGGGAGCGTGTGGGTGAATAATCAATAAATGTTGCCTGAAAATTCAAAATTTCTTCCAATTCCAGTTTTTTGAGTGAATAATTATCCTCCAAAGTTTGAATTAAGTTGGTGTCAATAAAATCAACTGGTGCTTGAGGAGCGTATGAACGTACCGCAAATCAGAAATCGTAGAGTAGCGGCAAGTCATTAAAGATCGCACCACTGCTGAATTCCAGAAAGTTCCAACTTTTGGGATGATACAATACCCTGTTTCTTAGGCACTTTCTTAATTTACATTAATTTGCCAGAAGTGGTGATGGGCGATCGCTCCTCACGACGAGTATAAATTGACAAATCTTAACTTCGTATTTAAGTGAAGTGTAATCAAGCAGGTGTCAATAAAATCAGCTGCTGCTGAAGAAGCGTTCTCACCCCATCCAAACCCAGTTGCACACCTGCTAAAATCTCTGCCACTGTTAAATTAGCATCACATTTTTGCATAAATTCAAACTCTGGTACAGATAAATTAACAATCTGGTAATCGTAATTAAAGAAACATTGACTGGGAAATCCTTCAATACAAGGATTAAGTTCGGGAATCGCTGCCAGTAAGGCGTTATCGTCTGACCAGTCGGACTTAATTAAAGGAGGACGACCGAGGAAAAACTCGTAATGAGTTACTTCTGGATCTAGTAATTCTATCAGGCGGTAAAGCTGGCGTTGGCTTTGCCCGCCGCAGGCATCGCTCAATTGTTTTGCCCGTTCTAGTAACTCTGGTGCTTTGCCTAAAAGTCTCTCCAAATGCCAGAAACTCGGATTTGAGAAACCAATAAACTCCAATCCCGAAGCATCAATTAATTCAAATAGCGTCTCTATGTTGTAGTCAATTTCTTGGGGATGAACGTACATATCAGCAAAGTTTTCATCCTTGTGATTTTCTAATGACCAACGTTGTTTGTCGTATTTGACAAGTCGGTTATTTTCTGGTAGTGAAGCAAATATTTGTCGTCCTACTTGGACACCATCGCGGTAGTCGCCTTTTTTGTCACCTTGAAGAAGTGCGATCGCTTTTTGCATAAGTTGAATTTCCCAGCGTCCCAACTCTCCATAGACAAAAATGTGCATCAAGCCGCCTGGGGCTAACTTTTTCGCCAAAGCTCGAATACCGCCAATTGGATCGGAGGTATGATGCAAAACACCAACACAATTAATTAGATCAAACTCACCCGGTAACTGTTCCACATCAAACAAGCTGAGGTGATGAAATTCAACGCGGGTAGCCCCAGAACGCTGACAACGTTCTTTTGCTACAGCTAAAGCGCCAGTACTGAGATCAATTCCCACAACTGAAGCTTGAGGATTGAGGTGAACCAAGTACTCTGTACTTACACCAGTACCGCAACCTGCATCTAAAATCCGAATATCTTGCCTTTGGGGTTTTTGACCTGTGCAGAAGTTATGAGCGGCTAGCCAATTCCAGCGCCAGTTGTAGCCTGGAGGTGGTTCATCCAACAAGGCTTCTGGCGGAAAGGGGTAGGTATTGTAGAGTTTGGCAACAGCAGCACTAACAGTTTGGGAATCGGACATGATGAGGAATAACGCAGCATTTCTGAGTTTAGCGGATAGTGGATGATTAGGGCAAAGATTACTATTGCTTATTTTCTACTACTTATCCAACAGCAAAGTCAGTAAATTCGCGTTTATAAGGAGCATGAAATCCTAATACAATATCTTCTTTAGGTACACCAGCAGCAATTAATTCATTAGCGATACCGATTTCTGTACCATCTCTTTGTATCCAAATTTTTTTGTCTTTGATATCAACATGAATGATGACTCCATAAATTCTACGTTGTTCTTTCCAGCCAATATTTAAGACTTGATAATGATGCCGTTCTGCATCAAATAACAATTGAACATCTGTGCCATTAGCCACATCATTAGCTGAATGATTACTTAAAATCTCTTGAATGATTTGAGAGTAATTTATTCCTTCCATAAAACAATGTCCTGACTTAAGGAATTAAATATTAAAAGTTTAATTTGATATTCTTTTAAAGAATTTTAAACAAATTGACGTGAGAAAAAGTCTTGATATGTATCTTGGCTAATAGCTAGATATAAAATACGTTCTGGTTCTTCTTTTTTTTATGCTAGCCAATAATTCAAGGTTTGACCTAAAGCGAGATGAAATTCCTTTACTTCAGATGCACCTAGAAAGGATTTTATTTCTACGACTATTTTTTGACCTTGTTTTTGTGCTGCCAATAGTCTTTCTGCTCCTAAATCCACAAAAAATTCAATATCATCAACTTTCAGATGCAATGGATCATGAGTAATCATCCAACCATCTTTTTCTAAAGCAGTGCGGACATATTGATGGAATATATCTTTAGAAGGCATAGGAAAATGGATAGGTATCGTAGAGTTTGGCAACAGCAGCGCTAACGGTTTGGGAGTCTGATAATTCAGGAGCAATATTGCAGCAATTCTGAGTTTAGCGAATGCTGGACACTTCAGGTAGACAAATAATTGCGTAGGCGCAGCCCGTCGTAGACATCGCCATCAGCCCATATATTTTAAGTAGGGAAGCCGTTTCAGTAAAAACACTAGTGTTTAAGTATTTATTAGCTAATAAAATTTAATTGTAATTTTGTATAAAAATTTACTTACCCAGGAGCATTAAATGGCTGTAGGAATGCCAGAATTCGTTGAAAATCCAGAAAATCGTTGCCCTGTAATTCTGTTACTCGATACTTCTGGCTCGATGTCAGGTCAGCCTATCCAAGAGTTAAATCAAGGGCTTGCTGCTTTCAAAGCAGATGTACTCAAAGATTCCCAAGCATCGCTGAGTGTGGAAGTGTCCATGATTACATTTGGTCCTATAGTTAAACTCACGCAAGACTTTGTGACGATTGACCAATTTACACCGCCTACATTAGAAGTAGATGGTGTTACCCCAATGGGTGGGGCGATTGAGTATGCCTTGGATTTTCTAGAGAACCGGAAACAGACTTATAAAGACAACGGTATTCTTTATTATCGCCCTTGGGTGTTTTTGATTACAGACGGGGCGCCAACTGACTCCTGGCAATCAGCCGCGCAAAGATTGAGACAAGCAGAAGCACAAAGCCGACTGTCATTTTTTGCGGTTGGTGTAAAGGATGCTGATATGAATATCCTCAAACAAATTTCTCCTCCTGAACGTCCACCAGTTACGCTAAACGGCTTAGATTTTCGTGATATGTTTGTCTGGCTTTCTGCTTCGATGAAACGGGTTTCTAGTGGCAAAGTTGGGCAAGCTGTAGCTTTACCGACTATGGGATGGGGTCAAATTACCAGTTAGAGGAAATTTTGTGAATTGGAAAGCTGTTGCACGTTCTGCAATTGGAACAAGTCATCAAAAACAGGGGATAGGTTGTCAAGATTATGGGGATTATCGCATCTTTGATGATGTGATTGTAGGTGCTGTTGCTGATGGTGCTGGTAGTGCTAAATATTCTGATGTTGGTTCTCGGTTAGCGGTAGAAACAGTACTCAAATGCTTTTCTGATATTAATGAATTTCCTGATAAACAAGAAGAATTCGAGCAAGGTTTTTCTCAACCACTTTGTAAAGAAGAAGCTCAGAAAGTATTTGCTAAGATTGTGAATCAAATTATTACGGAATTACAGAAGCAAGCAGATGAAGGAGATTATTCTGTCAATGATTTAGCTTGTACTTTGTTGGTTTTCGTGGCAACCCCTGACTGGGTTGCAGCTATGCAAATTGGGGATGGATTTATTGTAATGCGTTCCCAAGAGTCAGAATATCAACTGTTGTTTCAGCCAGATAAAGGTGAGTTTGCTAATGAAACAACTTTTATCACCTCAACAAATGTATTAAAAGAAATGCAGGTAAAGGTCATTCCCGAAAAACAAGAGTTTATTTGTGCTTCCACTGATGGACTAGAAAAAGTAGCAATTCGCTTGAGTGACTGGCAACCCTTCTCGCCTTTCTTTAAACCTTTGGAGGAATACTTGCACGAACCTGTTAATCAAAAGGATGAAGATAAATATCTGATGGAATTTCTTAACTCTGAACGACTAAATTCTCGCACTGATGATGATAAAACCTTACTTTTGTGCTTGTTTGATGAGAGTAAAATTCAATGACACTTCTCACCTGTACCAGGACGGGACAATCGATTACTCTGCTGGGTGAACCTAAAATTAGTGGTGAAGCGAAGGTTTGGCAAATAAATTGCAATGGGTACTTAGCAAAAATTTACCACTCGCCAACTCCTGAGCATGTGCAAAAGTTGGCGGTAATGATAGCGCACCAACCCAAAGAGCCAAACTCTCATCTCAATCATATTTCTTTTGCTTGGCCTAAGTCGGTACTGAAAGATGCTCAGGCTAATTGCGTGGGCTTTTTAATGCCGGAAATTAAGGAAGGAAAAGAACTTATTGATGTTTACAACCTCAAGCGCCGTAAGACTTTGAAACTTGATGTTGATTGGCGTTTTCTCCACACAACGGCGCTGAATATCGCCTCAATTATTGAAGCAATTCACATTTCTGGCTATGTTTTGGGTGACATCAAACCGCAAAATATTCTTGTCAACGATCGCGCCTTACCTTCTATTATTGATACTGACTCCTTTCAGGTTCGGAATCCGAAAAATAATAAGGTTTATCGTTGTCTAGTTGGTTCAGAGGGCTTTACACCACCGGAACTGATTGATAAAGATTTTTCTAGCATTGATCAAACAGAAATACACGATCGCTTCCGGTTAGCAGTGATTATCTATCAGTTGTTGTTTGGTGGTGAAAGTCCTTTTGCGGGAAAGTGGACAGGTACGGGCGAAACTCCAGAAACTAATGAACTTATCCGTCAGGGTTTATGGCTGTATGCACCAAACCGTTTGATTCAACCTGTAGAAAGGACAATTACTCTTGAGATTGTTCACCCAGAAGTTCAGCGATGTTTTCTCAGATGCTTTAACGATGGTTATAAAAATTCTGACTTGCGCCCAACTGCTGGGGATTGGGTAAAGGCGCTCAGACTTGCTGTTAATGAGTTAACTATCTGTGGAAAGGTAGACAGCCACTACTACAGCCAAACTTATGGTAAGTGTTATTGGTGCGATCGTTCTACAAAACTTGGTATTGATATATTTCCTGGCTTTGCTAGACCAAAACAACAATCTGCTTTTGCTGTATCAACATCACAACCTAAAGTTTTTGCCGCAGATAAGATTATAGAAAATGTCCCAATAGTAGGGCAAATCCATACTCTCCAAGGGCATTCCAACTCTGTTAATTCCTTAGCTTTCAGCCCAGATGGCAAAATCCTTGCCAGTGGGAGTTATGACAATACTATCAAACTCTGGGATATCGGCACCGGAAGAGAAATTTACACCCTTCAGGGGCATTCCAACTCTGTTAATTCCATAGCTTTCAGTCCAGATGGCAAAATCCTTGCAAGTGGGAGTGATGACAAGACTATCAAACTCTGGGATGTGACAACAAGAGGGCAAATCCTTACTATCCAGGCGCATCGCGACTCGGTTCGTTCGGTTGCCTTCAGCCCAGATGGCAAAACCCTTGCCAGTGGGAGTTCTGACAACACTATCAAACTATGGGATATGAGAACAAAAGGTCAAATCCGCACTCTACAAGCGCATTCCGAGTGGGTTCGTTCAGTTGCCTTCAGTCCAGATGGCAAAACCCTTGCCAGTGGGAGTAATGACAAGACTATCAAATTGTGGGATGTCACCACAGGAGGGCAAATCCGCACTCTCCAGGGGCATTTTCACTGGGTTGTTTCGGTTGCCTTCAGCCCAGATGGCAAACTCGTTGCCAGTGGGAGTTGTGACAAGACTATCAAACTGTGGGATATCACCACAGGAGGGCAAATCTGCACTACTCAAGGGCATTCCTACTCGGTTGTTTCGGCTGCCTTCAGCCCAGACGGCAGAATAATTGCCAGTGTGAGTTATGGTGGCATTCAACTATGGGATGTAGGCACGGCAAGAGAAATCTACACCCTTAAGGGGCATTCCGACTGGGTTCGTTCCCTAGCTTTGAGTCCAGATGGCAAAATCCTTGCCAGTGGCAGTAATGACAAGACTATCAATATTTGGCAGCTTGCATCATCAACCAATACAGTTAATTCATCACCAATTAAGCCAATTAAATCTCAAGTTTCGCAAACTAATCAGTCTGTAAATTCACCATTACGTAATAGGTATAATAAACAAAGTATTTTTCAAAGTGCCGTTGCCCAAAATACTTCTTCATCAGTAAATCCCACTTCTGCAAGAAACCAGACAAGTAATAAATCGGTAAACAATACATCTCTAAAATCATCTACCACAGATCCAATTATTCCTATTTTGTCAATATTAGGTTCAATAGTGTTACGTTATCTTATTCCATCTAGTTTAATTTGGTGGGTATTAGGAGCCTTTTTTATTATATTTATAATAGGAATAATTATCACATCTATAAAGAAATAAGCGCTATTCAAAAAGTAAAAAGACTAGGAAAAAATAAATGTATAACCGATTTAACATGGTGTACGGCTGAGAATTACGTCATATTTATTGTATGATCATGCTGATATCTTTGCTCAAGTTGAAACGACATAGTACCAAATAGCATTGGATATTTTAAATTCCGCTAAAGAATACGCGGAAGCTAATAATATAACTCTGAATTTTTTAACTATAATCAAATAAGTCAATTTCGCCTTGAGACAAATTTAGATATAGTTCAATACAGTTGAGTTAAGCATTTCTTCCTTCTGTTCCTTTCGGTCTTTGGCGTTTTCTTGGAAAAGTTGGCTTTGACAATAGAGTTTTAGCCTTAACTGAATCGTATTGAGATATAGTCCAATCTTCTAAACGCAAATTAGGGACTTTTTCAAAATCTTTCCAATTGCGGGTTACTAAAATCCCATTTACTGACAGCTTCTTTAGTTACACCAGAGCCTTTAAAATCTGGTAAGCCTAGCACTGTCGCACTAACTCCGCCATCTTGTTGATTTTCAATCAGCACATCATAATTTAACTTGGGTACAGTATTGTTAGGATAAGTTTTTACAGTTAAATTCATAATATTTTCAAGCTGGAAGTTTTATATTGATTATAACTGCTGACCTACTTACTACTAATCTTTAGTTTGTACGTGTTAGCGTAACGTTTCCTAGAGAGGCTCAAACTCTCAAAGTAGCACGTTTTGTGCTGGCTAAAAACCTTTATGAATTTACCTGCCTTACTTATATATATGCTTTGATTTTTATCATATTGTCTTTTGCGATCGCACCAATGATTTACAATCAATCAGAGTTTAATTTACGCTGTGAATGGGGGGTACAAGGAGTTGCTCAACTCGCTCCTATCAGTGATGTAATCGTAATAGTTGACGTTCTCTCTTTTTCTACCTGCGTGGAAATTGTCACAAATAACGGTGCGATAATTTTTACCTACGCATATAAAGACGAATCAGCCATAGATTATGCCAAGTCAGTACAAGCAGAGTTAGCAAGCCATAGACAACGTTGGACAACAAATGGATATTCTCTTTCGCCAAAATCGGTGACTCAGATTCCTGCTGGAACTAGACTAGTTTTACCGTCACCTAATGGTTCTTTTCTGACTTTACATATAGGGAATACACCAACTTTGGCTGGTTGCTTGCGAAATTGCCAAGCTGTAGCGCAGTTTGCTCAAAAGTATGGTGATAAAATCGCTGTGATTCCTGCTGGTGAAAGGTGGAAAGAAGATGGTAGCCTCCGCCCTGCATTTGAAGATTTAATTGGTGCTGGGGCAATCCTCAGTTATTTACGTGGCAGTTTATCACCAGAAGCCGAAGTCGCTGTGACAACATTTCAAGCTTTCCGGCAGGGTTTGCTGGGTTACTTGAAAAAATGCAGTTCTGGTAAAGAGTTGATTGCAAAAGGTTTTGAGTCAGATGTTGAATTATCAGCCACCTTTAACATTAGTGATTGTGTACTTTTATTGGGTGATAATGCCTATGTGAATTCCAGAGTACAAGGTTAATTATCAAGATGCCATACTTAGATGTCTTTGCCTTACAAAGTTACTCTTCTGTTTTTCCCAAGCAATGGTTGTGTTGATGATCTCGTCTAAATCATTGTGTTTTGGTTGCCAACCCAAAACCCTATGGATTTTATCAGCACAAGCTGCAACACAGGCAGGATCGCCTGGACGACGTGGTGCGGCAATAACGGGAAAATCTACACCAGAAATAGCCTTGACTCTTTCAATAACTTGTCGCACACTGTATCCTTGCCCATAACCGCAGTTGAAAATTTGGCTTTCACCTCTTTTTTCTAAGTAATCCAAAGCATCTAAGTGAGCAGTCGCTAAATCTTCAACGTGGATATAGTCTCGGATTGCGGTTCCATCAGGTGTAGAAAAATCAGTACCAAAAATTCGTACTTCTGGTTTGCGCTTGAGTGCCGCATCACAAGCAGCCCGAATCAAGTGGGTGGCATTCGGTGACATTTGCCCCAATAGTCCACTTGGTTCAGAACCTGCTACATTAAAGTAACGTAGTATTACGTAGTTTAGTGAAGATACTGCTGCATAGTCCTGGATCAGCCACTCACTCATCAACTTGGAACGTCCGTAAGGATTAATGGGCTGTGTAGGGTTCAACTCAGTAACGAGATTTTCTTCGACTTCTCCATAGACTGCGGCTGTGCTGGAAAAAATGAACTTGTTAACACCCATAACGCTACAGCAGCGTAGCAAATTTAAGGTGTTGCGGGTGTTGTTTGCGTAGTAGTCGAGGGGATGAGCTACTGATTCTGGAACAATCAGACTAGCGGCAAAGTGTAAGACGGCGCTGAATTCATGCTGGGCAAAAACTTGATAAAGATGCTCAGTGTCTACTAAATCGCCAATAATTAGTTTTCCGTGTAGTACAGATGCTCGTGAACCTGTAGAGCAGTTGTCGTAAACTACGACATCATAACCAGCCTCTCCCAGTTGACGAACTACATGGGAGCCAATGTAACCGGCACCACCAGTTACCAATATTTTATTTTTCATTTCTTTTTCCTTATCTACCTTTACCTAACAAGACAACTCGAATGGTTTTGAAGGCGATCGCTAAATCCAACCAAATGGAATAATTCTTGATGTAATACAGATCGTAAGAAAGCTTTTCGTAAGCATCTTCAATAGATGCTCCATAGGGATACATAACCTGTGCCCAGCCTGTAATTCCAGGTTTGACCAGATAGCGTACTTCATAGTAGGGAATGGCCTCTTTGAGTTTGACATCAAATTCTGGTCGTTCTGGACGAGGCCCAATCAGACTCATTTCACCTTGTAAAACGTTCCATATTTGGGGTAGTTCGTCAATACGCAACAAACGTAGCCAGTATCCAACTCTGGTGATCCGTGGATCGCGTTGACTTGCCCACTGTGCCCCCAACTTTTCCGCATCCTGATACATGGAGCGAAATTTGTAAACTCTAAATGGTTTACCGTACAACCCACTTCGCTGCTGACTGTACAAAACTGGGCCAGGGCTATCTAATCTAATTACTAATGCAACCAACAACAGAAGTGGTGCAACTAACACTAGTAAAAAGAGGATCAATATGAGATCGACAACTCGCTTCAGTTTCATACTGAAGTAACCAGGCATTAGGTTAAAACCATCGCTAAAAGCCAACCATTTATCTTGTAGCAGCGATGAAGGTAGTTTATACCAAAATGTTTGGTATACATCGGGCAATGTGTAAACCGGAATGCCTCGCAACCGCATCTGCATTAACTGTTGTGTTTCAGATGTGGAAAAATTTATCTGCGTTGTAGCTATGACCCCAGACCACGATTCTTGACTCCATTGCGATAAATCGCTCAAATTTCCCTGATAACTCAGATTGCTTTTTGGCAAGTCTATAGTTTTTTGATTTTCCTCTGCTAGAACAGTCAATTTCCCTAAAGGATTAAGTACCAGCAGTTTTTGTGCAAATTTAATCGCATTATCCCCTGCACCTAATATTAACCAACGACTTTTCAGAGCGTGCGATCGCACCCATTTCAGTGCAACTACACGTAATATTACTGCCCAGATAGTAAAGGTTCCCACGCTAGGTAAGAAAATACTCCGCCATGATACCGGGTTATGTTTGCCAATACCTGACAAGTAAATGAGGGCAGATATGAAAAATGCGATCGCAATGTTACAAACAATAATTCGAGCAGGCGCTCTTAAACCTGCAATTTGCCGATCTGGATGGTAAGCATCTGCTAAATAAAATGCTGCAAGTATCATGCAAACAAATGCATAAGGCAACGGATTTAGCCAATGTAAGGGTTGATCTAAACGCAACCATTGTGCGATCGCTAAACAAATAAGCAACCCAAAAATATCCCCTAATAAGAGCAATATCGGTAGCCTGCGTACTACATTTGGCAACCTAGTACTGGCAGAGGAACTTACATAACTTGTAAGAGTCATTGATTTTTCTAATTCTTCAGTATGTTGGTATTAATTTCTTTGTTAAAACCAGCAAAATCTTCAAAGACGGTAATCTTAAAGACTAGTTGTATTGTGTCAAAGCATACATAAATATTTTTTTTGTAATGCTCTGCTTTCAAAAAAATTGAGTATTCGCTATTACCAACTGGCAGGGTAACTGCCAGTGCATTTTCGTACTATGTTTACAGTACATGTTATTTATTTTGGCTGTAGAAGCTAGACTACAGATTTAAATTTGTTTCTTTTATATTTGCATTATGTCATGAATGTAGTCAATATGAACTAGAAATTTAAATTAATTATCAGCATAGATTTACTTTCAAACTATGTATCTACAGAGCGATAAAATAATGCCAGAAGATTTATTTAATCTGGTCAATTACTGCTAATAACCTGATATTGCATTGATTACAGCATGTGACGATACTGTATAAAAATATTCTTTAACCCAAGTAGGTCAGCGTGAATATTTGTAGTTGGAATAAGGCAAAATGTAAGAGCCAGGAAGCAGTAAATACTAGAGTTTTAAGCTAAATTAGTTTTTTTTACATAGTTTGGTTTTATTGTGTCAACTTACTTGTTATAGGTGACCTTTTTCTAAGTTCTAGTTGCTTTAATAACACGAGTACACATTTACATATCTTGGGTATTAATGCTTAAATAAAAACAATAGGGAGCATCCCAGTTTTTATTCTCCCCAAAAAGGTAAATAAAAGATGAGAACGTAAAGGAATAAGCCACGGGATCGTGTTAACAGGAGGCGTCATGACTGAAGAAGAAAACCAACTTTTAATTGAACACGCTCGTGCGATGCCTGCGGCGGGCTACGCCTACGCTAAAATACTCTACAAAGACGCTCCAATGGAGGAACTGATAAGCTTAGGGAAAATTGAACAATGCTCCCAAACAATACCCTTAAATCTGAGACTACAATAAAACTAAAAATTATTTATCTTGAATACTTACAATTTTATATACAAGCACATGAAGCTGGATAAAAGTTCAAGTTTTCTTGGATTAAAATACTTATCAAAGTAATATTAAGATTCAGATAGAAATATTAAAAATACCTTGACATCTAGATAATGTTTCTGAGATAAATCTAACAAAGATGTAAAAAAAAATTAAATAGAAAAAACACATAATATGGTAAATTTTTATACATTATTAAAAAATCCTTAAGTATATAAGTTTGTCAAAATAACTATCTTGGGCTACCAAATTTGATTGTGAAGCACAATTAGTAAGTATTTTAAGTATTTGCAATATATTCCATGCCCTCTAACCAAGAAGACCAAAACTCCTTAGATTTGCAACAATACTCGCTGATTCTGAAAAGGCGTTGGCTAGTCATCGCTGCGGTAACTGCCTCTATTTTTGGACTGTCAGCTTTAATTGCCATCAGACAAAAACCAATTTATGAAGCAGAAGGCAAGTTGCTTTTCAGTAAAACTGACCGCGTGTCTTCGCTGACAAATCCTTCGGCACAAGTTGGAGAGTTAAACGGTGTGACTCAACTAAGTAGCCCATTGGATACAGAAGCAGAGATAATTCGCTCCAATCCAATAGTTAGGAAAACCATTATTAGCCTAAGTCTGACAGATAAGAAAGGAACACCTCTAAAAATAGATGAGTTTCTCAAAAAGCTTAAGGTTAAAAGTATCCGAGGTACAGATATTTTGGCGATTTCTTACAGCAGTAGCGATCCAAAAGAAGCCGCAGTTGTTGTGAATTCGGTGATGAAATATTACCTCGCAAACAATATTAGTGTTAATCAAGCTCAGGCAAGGGCTGCAAAGAGATTTTTGAGTAACCAATTGCCTGAGGTAGAGGTAAGGGTGGTTAGAGCAGAGGCAGCTTTGCGTAAGTTTAAAGAAGAAAACAAGATAGTTGCCTTAGACCAAGAAGCTACCACAGGTGTGGAAAGGCTCAATGATTTATCTAACCAGATAACTCAAGCTCAGTCAAACTTGGTAGATGCCAAGACTCGCTCCCAACTTCTGCAACGTCAATTGAAATTGAATTCGCTGCAAGCCGTGGATATGGGCAATTTAAGTCAATCAAAAGCTGTGCAGGAGGTGCTAACAGAATATCAGAAAGTGGAAAGCGAGTTAGGGGTAGCACAGACTCGCTATACAAACCAACATCCAACGATCACTGATTTGACGGCAAAAGCAGCAGCTCTCAAAAAACAGTTAGCAATGCGAGTTTCGGAAAACGCAGGCAGCGAAAAATCTGTACCAACGCAAAATTTACAGATGGGGGAACTCAAGCAGACTCTAACTGCTCAGTTGGTACAGTCGGATGTGGAACGTTCAGCATTAGCCAATCGAATTAAGGTTTTGCAGGATGCATACACAATCTTCCAAAAAAGGTTAGGTGTCTTACCCAAATTGCAAGAAAAACAGCAACAGCTAGAGCGACAGTTGCAAGTAGCACGAGGAACTTATGAAGAACTACTGAAGCGATCGCAACAGGTGGATGTCGTTGTCAATCAAAATGTCGGTAATGCACAGGTGGTATCTATGGCTTTACTTCCTGACAAAGCAGCTAACAAAATTACACTCTACCTTGCGCTGGGTGGATTTTTGGGAATTTTGCTAGGGGTAGGGATAGCTTTAACGTTGGAAGCTATGGATCGATCGCTGAAAACTATTGAACAAGCTCAACAGCTATTTGATTATCCCTTGCTCGGTACAATTCCTGACTTGGATCAAAAATTTAAAGGTGGTGAGGCAGAGTCTTTATTAGAACTGCCAATGAAAGACAATTCTTACTCGGCAGTAAATTCAGCCTTTGAGATGCTTCAGACAAACTTGGATTTTACCGTTTTTGATAAACCGCTAAAAGTAATTGCTGTGGTTAGTTCAACTCCAGGTGAAGGCAGGTCATTTGTGGCATCTAACCTCGCAGTAGCCAAGGCACACATGGGACGCAAAGTGTTGTTGGTAGATGCGGATATGCGTCACTCCTGCCAACAAGAAATCTGGAAATTATCTAACTTGGTAGGACTGAGTAATATTTTAGTCGGTGAAGCAGAGTTTCCCCGCACTACCCAAGAAGTAATGATTAACTTAGATGTGCTAACTGTTGGGACAATTCCGCCTAATCCGGCAGCACTATTAGACTCGCAGCAGATGTCTTTATTGATCCAAGAGGCAATTCAAAACTATGACTGTGTAATTATTGATACTCCAGCACTGAGTTTGTTTGGTGATGCCTTGATATTAAGCAAGATGGTGGATGGGATATTACTAGTTGTACGTCCAGGAGTGCTTGATTTAGCCGTTGCCACGACTGCAAAGACGATGTTAAAGCAAGCGCGATCGGCCGTTTTGGGAATGGTGGTGAATGGAGTTACTGCTGATAGTGGTTATATTTACTACAGTCAGAAGGGTTATTACGACAAAAATAGCAGCGATGCCTACGACGGCAAGCTACGCAATGGCAAGGGCGAAGTGAAGTTGCCTAATATACACATTTCCTAATCGTCTGATAACGGCTTGTTTCAATTGTCTTAATATTTTCATATAAAGTAATTGTATTAAACGAGAATATTTTTAGTGAAAAACAGCTTACTTAAAAATGGTTTTTATAACTCAGTAGCAGGATTAATCAGAATTGGACTAGGTATACTAATTATCCCCGTATTAATTCGCATACTTGGAATTGAAGAGTATGGGTTATGGACTCTAGCTTCTGCGATAGTGGTAATGGTTACTTTAGCAGAAGCAGGTCTTTCGACAGCCACAACTGTATTTGTCTCCCAGGACTTAGGAAAAAAAGATATCGATGGTCTGTCGCAAACCTTGACCATAACTTTTGGGGCAATGCTGATATTAGCAACTTTGGCAGCAGTTGCTCTTTGGATGGGTGCTGAAGCGATTATTATTTTATTTCCTAAATTGGGGCAGTTACAACACTTAAAAATTATACAGGCTATCCAAATTGGTGGGTTAGTAGTAGCAGCGCGATTGCTGCAACAAATCTTGGTTGGTGTGGAACAAGCTCATCAGCGTTATGACTTGATGAATGTGGTGAATACAATGCAGTGTGTGCTACTGAGTGTGGGAATGTTGGTAGTAGCAACGCTTGGGGGTCGCACAGTTGAGTTAATGCAGTGGCAGGCTTTAACAAGTGTAGTGAGTTTATTGAGTCATATTTGGATCGTGCGATCGCTACTTAAAGATATAAACCTTGGCTTGAGTTGGAATCAAGAAAAGGCAATGGCGGTAGGAGGCTACAGCTTAATGATGTGGGTGAATACATTAGGAAGTACGCTTTTTAGTCGAGGCGATCGGTTAATTGTCGGCAGCTTGCTAGGTACTCAGATGGTTGGGGTGTATGCAGCAATTACTGATGTGACTGCACAAATCAACTCATTTTCCGCATTACCTGTACAGCCTTTACTCCCAAGTTTAAGCAATCTAATAGAATATCAGGACATTAATCGGCATCAACTAAAACAGCAAGTTAAACAGGCTACCCAAATTAATGGGCTGGTTGCTTTAGGAATGGGAGCTAGTTTAATTACCCTTTCTCCATTAATTGTCAGGATATTCTTTTCACAGCAAACTACAAGCGAATACATAACTTTATTTTGCATTGCCACAGCAATTTATGCATTTTATTCATGTCATGCAGTTGGTTACTACTCTTTGTTAGCAACAAAGGCAGTTAAGACTTGTGCTTTGATTCAGTTATTAGGTAGCTTATCTTCACTATTACTAATCGCTTTTGGTGCATATAATTTTGGCTTAATCGGAGCAATTTTAGGAAATTCTGGATATTTAACAACGTTCCTAGTCACTGTATTTGGCATGAAGCGTTTATCGATTCCGGCTTATTTTTGGTTCAAATGGTTGTTATTTCCACTCTCCTGGTTTTCTTTAGTTCTTTTTATGCATTTCATCCTTCCTAATAATTACATCGCCCAATCACTAATGTTTTTAATCCAAAACATGATTCTCTTATTCTGGTTAGCAAAAACTCATAAAGATACAGTCTCTGTGCTGCTAAGTCGGTATGCAACTAGCAAAAGATGACATTTGATAACTAAACAATTTATTTAATTGAGGCAATTATCAACCAATGAATATTATAATTCGCACTTACAACAATGCCAAGTTACTAGATCACGTTCTGACGAACCTTTCTTTACAAAAAGTGACTTTCAATCATAAATGGACAGTTTTTCCTATATATGCGATCGAAGAGTGCTTCGATCTATAAGTAATCGTACAGAATTAATTACATAAATAAATAACACAAATAGATTATTGTAATCCATCCTTACAAGAGGCAAAAGTTAAATGACTTTAGAACGTGGAATAAGTGTTATTATTTGTTGCTATAATTCAGCATCTCGTATTCAAAAAACCCTCAGACATCTTGCTATACAAGACATTGGTGGTAAGTTTGAATGCGAAATTATCGTCGTCAATAACGCTAGCACCGATGAACTGGAAGAAGTTGTTGATCGGGTCTGGAATGAAAGTGGCAAACCATATCCTCTAAAAATTGTTTTTGAGAAAACTCCTGGTTTAGCATTTGCTCGTAAATGTGGAGTTCAAGAAGCAAAATACTCTTACGGTCTCTTCTGCGATGACGACAATTGGCTTGCACCAGATTATCTGTCACGAGTTTTTCAGACTTTTGAAAGCAACGACAAAATTGGTGTAGTTGGGGGAGGTAGCACGCCTGTTTTTGATACCACAGCACCACCTTGGTTCTATACAAATTGCGGGCGTTATGCGGTCGGAATTCAGGGTGAAAATAGTGGAGATATCACACATAGAGTGTATGTGTGGGGTGCTGGAATGGGATTTCGCACTTGGCTGTTAAAAGAAATCTTTGAGTCAGGTCTTAATCCATTGGTTAGTGACAGAAAACAAGATATTCTCACTTCAGGAGGTGATGGCGAAATCAGCGTGTGGTTTATATTTGCTGGATACCGTCTTTGGTATGAGCAAGCACTTATTTTTCAACATTACATTCCCCAGTCAAGATTAACCTCGTCTTATTATGAAAAAAGACTCTCGGACACTAAGACTGATATGATGTGGCCTACTTACCGTGATTACGTTATCTTTAAATATGGCGTATTCAATGATCCTCGAAAGAAAAAGCTTGCGGGAACTTTTTCTATTCTCAGAAGGATGAAGGCAATGGTTAGATTATTTGGCTATGCATCCTCTATCTCCTCAGTCAGGAAATTTGAGAAGTTGATTAGACAATTCGTACTTCAAAATTAGGAAGTTAAATTGTAACCGTTCACTGGGGAAGCAAAAATGTCCGAAATGAAATCATACGGAATCAATACGAAAACTTTATGTAAATTATCATGTATCAAAATGATAACTCTAAGTTGTTAAGAAAGATTCAAAGGCAAAATTATTTTCACAAGTTATTCAAATCTTTAGAGCCAATAAGTAAAGCCTTTTTCTTATTCGGTTTTGCTTTATGGTTGCTTTGCCCCATTTTAGGAATCATTCCATTATTATTATTTTGCCAAATCAATGTTTCTAGAAATACTAAACCTTTAAATTTTTTAAGTCTTAATTCTTTTTGTCTGGTATTAGTCTTCCTGACACTTGTAACCTCTGCATCAACACACGTTATCTATGCTGACCTAGAAGCATATATTAATATTTATACTGCTCTTGGTAATATGTCTTTCATTGAATATATGAATTCAATGAAAATAGAACCGATATCTTTTTTAATTCCTAATGTCATCAAATATTTATTAGGAGATAATGAACAGTATTTTATCTTGACTCAATCTTTAACTATGAATTTGGCATATATGCTACTTGCTAGTATATTTATGCCCTCTTACTATCCAACAATTATTCTACTAAATGTTACATCTGTTTCGTATTTCTCACATATGTTTCTAATGCGACAATTTTACTCCTTTATATTTGTAATACCTTTAGTCTATACCCCTTCTTTAACTCTAAAATGTGTATTACTTATACTGGGACTGTATACTCATTCAAGTTCTGTAATTATCTGTATTCCTGTAATACTATTCCATGCTCTACAAATTTCATTTAGATTTCAAAACTTAAATTACAATCTTATTAATTTATTTATAGCATTAAAAAATAAAATATCTAAATTATTAAAAAATAAATATGTTTTTACAAGCATATTTTTGCTTTTAACAATACTTTTATATTTTGTTTATTTCAATTTGATAAATAGTAGCTTCATAAATGAATTAGCTCCCAATCTTAGTACACGAGTTGACAGGTATTCTTCTAACAACCTCGACGATGTAATTGGAATTGATGGAGAAGGTCTGTTTAGGTCTCTTATTTTGGATATATTTTTTATCTCGGCTTCAGTTATAATGCTTGATTTGAAAGAAGCCAGTTTCTCTTGTTATTTATGGTGTGTTGTCTTTATCTCGTCTATTTTATATTTAACTGCTTTCTTTTATTTTGAATTACCAATGTTCGGTCGATTAATTTACCTGCTTAGAGGATTGTCAGGATTTTTCTATACAATTCCATTAGAATCAGGAAAATTAAATAATAAATTTAATTTTTTCTCTGCTATTGTATTATTAGCCATTTTTTTGAAAATATTATATTTTGTCTATGCTATTTATTTGAACTCTATTGAAGATAGATCACCAATATGGTTTGGAACACCACTTTACTCAAACATATTTAATTATATAGATTATCTGTATAATTTATTTTAAAGATAACCTTTAATGCAAAATAATGATATATAAGCACGTATTTTTCTATATGAATTGATTATCCTAGGCAAACATGTATGAAATTAGTATTTAGCTATTATTTATTCTCAAAACATCAGGTGAAATGTTACATATGCAAAAAGTAGTAATCATTGGTTGGTTCAAGTTTCCATTTGGAAGTGCAGCAGCATCAAGATTGAGAACTTTGTCTCAAGGACTGCTAGAAAGTAGCTTTAAAGTACATGTTATTACTACTGCTCGTATTCCTTTACGCCATGAAGACCTAACAAATACAGGTGAACTATTTTGGCAAGGAATCCAGTATGAATCTCAAAATCAGCACTACGATTATCCCGACACAAAAAAATCACTTTTTCAACTAGTTCGGAAATACTTGCGAGACTTGCGAGCTATTTTTAATAGTTGGATACGGGTTTATAACTTGATCCGGCATGGGAAAATTGACAGTATACTTATTTATGGAAGAAGTGCAATATCTTACTTCCCGGTGGTGATACTTGCACGTATTTACGGTGTTTCTCTATTCTACGATATGGTTGAATGGTTCCCGCCCACAACATTTCAGGGTGGGCTTATAAATCCTCTTTTTTATGATGACTTGTTGGGGCGCTATTTACCATTTTTAGGTTGTCAAGGTGTAATAGCTATTAGCACTTATATTTCAGAAAAGTACACTCATGCCCATATTCCCTGCTTTATTCTTCCTAGTATTTTTGATTATTCTCTAAGTCTGAACATCAAGTTTCCAGAGATAGAAATTACAGATAAACACTTTGTTGTGCTTTATGCAGGTACGTGTAAAGTTGGAGATGGATTTGAAAGGCTATTAGATGCGGTCAAAATAGCCTTTTCTCAGGGATGTCCTATCCGTTTAGATGTTCTGGGAACAGATGGGTTATCTGGTCATGCTGCAAAACAACGGCAGATTTGTGAACAAGATGAAATTTTAGTTTCTTGTGTGCGTTTTCTGGGTAGAGTACCAGATGAGGAATATCTTTCCACACTCGTATCTGCCCATTGCTTAGTATTACCACGCCCTGAGTCCCAAATTGTAAAAGCTGCTTTTCCCACTCGACTTCCTGAGTTTCTTGCAACGGGGCGTCCAGTTTTAACTACCAATGTTCCAGATGTCCCACGATATCTTGATGCTGGAATTCATGCAGAAATCGTAGCTGGAGACACATCAAATGCTCTAGCCTCTGGACTTCTAAGATTATGGCAAGATCCAGAACGTGCATTACGCATTGGACTTGCTGGTCAAAACCGAGGTTGTCAGGTTTTTGATTACCGTCACTATATGACAAAGTTATCTGAATTCATTCTTAATAAGAAATTTACACAAGAATAAATTCTCTAGTCTTTACTTCTCCTGGAAAAAAAAGATTTATGACAATGCCAATAATTCTCTACATAGTATCTATATTACCTCGTGGTGGTCCAGCACAACAACTGCTTTATATCACCAAGCATATTGACCGAAGTCAGTTTCAGCCTCAAATCCTAACTCTTTCTCCAGAGCCACAAAAAACTATGCTCAGTGATTTTCAAGACTTAGATATTCCTGTGCGAAGCCTTAAAATATCACGATTAACTAGTTTGTTTTGGGGAAAAAGTCATTTACAGAAAGCCATTCAAGAAATAAAACCAGCACTAATACATACCCAAGGTATTCGTGCTGATGTTCTAGCATTGGGGTTGATAGATAAGCTACCAATAGTCACTACAGCACGTAATGCTCCTTATGCTGACTATCCAACCCTATATGGAAAAGTAAAAGGTAGTCTGATGGCTTGGAGTCATGTTCGTACGCTACGTCAATTACCACAAGTTGTTGCATGTGGGACTAATTTAAGTCAGGACTTGGCAAAATATCGTATTAGAACTCAAACTATTTCTAATGGAGTAGATACAGATAGTTTTTCCCCAACCATCTCAAATCAAGAGCGCGCATCTTTAAGACAAACCTTGGGATTAACTCCATCATCAATAGTATTTGTAACAGTTGGTTCTTTGATACCGCGCAAAGATCCCCTTCTGATTATTGATGCTTTTCGTCGTGCTAGATTGCAAAATGCCGTTCTAGTGATTCTAGGTACAGGTTCACTAGAAGAAGCATGTAAACAAGCCTTACTAAAAGCGTCACCGATACTGGACGTTCGTCTGCAAGGTCAGCTATCTGATGTGCGTCCGTGGCTTTGTTGTGCAGATGCTTTAATTTCTGCTGCTTGGTCTGAAGGTCTCCCCAATTCGGTTCTTGAGGGAATGTCCTGTGGTCTTCCTGTGTTACTTTCAGATATTCCTCCTCATCGGGAGATTATTGGAAAAGCATCTCCTTCTTGTGGGAAGCTATTTCCACCAGGTAATGTTGAGGAATTATCAAGCCTATTGAAATCGTTTTCCAGTGATTTATTTGCTCCTAACATATGCCGTCAGACAGTAATACAATCTTTTAGCGCAAAAGCTATGGCAAGTGCCTACCAGTCTCTTTACGAGAAAATATTAATGGATAATTAGGAGCAGTACTAATTAATTCCAAATTTATTGAAAAAGCAGGTGATTATCGTGAATGTAAATGCAGATGTTACTGTAGGTATTCCGTTTTACAAAGGTAGTAATATTGCACATCTTCGCATTGCAATTGACTCTATTTTATCTCAAACTCTAATACCAAAAGAAATTCACCTAATTCAAGATGGTGCAGTTCCAAAAAAATTAGAAGAAACTGTTAACGCATATACAGCGAACTATCCTCAGGTAAAACACCTCTTAATTTCTCAAAACATGGGTTTAGCTCATGCACTTAATATATCCATATTGAACTCTTCATCTAAGTATTATGCAAGAATGGACTCTGATGATATTACAGATCCAGACCGATTAAGTAAACAAATAGATTTTTTAGAAAGTAACTTAGATATTGATATCTTGGGTACTTGGGCTTTTGTATTTGAGGATGAATTTCCAAGCGAAAATTGCTCAATCAGGATCATGCCTGTACGTAATAAGGAAATACATGAACTGTTTCATTATCAAAATCCATTGATACATCCATCTGTGATGTTTAGACGCAGTGTTTTTGCTAAAACAGGACTTTACAACATCGAATTTCGTTCTGAATGTGATTTAGAATTGTGGGCAAGAGCGTTGAAATTGGGAGTTGGTATCTCGAATTTATCTGAGCCTTTACTCTACTATAGAAATACAGGCGTTATTGCTAGACGGTCTGCGGCTTTAGGACAACAAATTAAAGCACGATATCGATACAACACTCTGTCGCCAAAATTAAATATTCTCAAAGTAATGTCTTTGGTATTTCGCGTTCTTCCCCATAAGATGCAAGTATGGGGATACAAAAAACTTAAAAAACAGAGCAGTCCTCAAAAACACGATCATGAGTTGTTAGTTGAAAGTAAGATAAAATATTGATAATTAACTATATTCATGGCTATAGCGAGCAATTATCATCAGAAAAATCTGGAAATACTAGTATTTCGTAATTAGTATTGTATAAATTAAAACTAGGAGATTTAAAGATGCATTCAGCTACTAATCAGAAAGGAAAGAATTCTGTAATTTCGCTAGAATTCAATGAACTATGCCCTTCTTTAATGGAACGTTTTATTAAAGAAGGAAAGCTACCTAACTTCCAGCGACTCTATGAACAATCGGAAGTTTATACAACCGATGCAGAAGAAAAACCACCATTTCTAGAACCTTGGATTCAATGGGTGACAGTACATTCTGGTCTTCCTTACAGTGAACATCAGGTTTTTCGTCTTGATGAAGGACACAACCTAAACTCAAAACGTATCTGGGATATTGTTTCAGAAGCAGGATTAAAAGTTTGGGTTTGTGGCAGCATGAATGCGAACTATAACTCTCCATTAAATGGATATATTATGCCAGATTTTTGGAGTACAAAAGTAACTCCTAATTCTGCTGAATTATTACCATACTTTCGATTTGTTCAAAAACAAGTTCAAGAACACACAAATGATTCTGCTCCTTTCAGCCGTGGAGATTATTTAAGATTTCTGGGCTTTATGAATAGTCATGGACTTTCATTAGATACCATTGCTGCTATTATCCAACAACTGATTCGTGAGAAAATCACAAAAAGGTATCGCTGGCAACGTGCAACTATTGCAGACAAGCTCCAATTAGATTTATTCCGCTCATACTATCAAAAGTTTAAACCACATTTTTCAACTTTTTTTATTAATAGTACAGCTCATTTTCAACATATGTACTGGCGGAATTTTGAGCAAGATAAATTTCCAGTAAAACCGTCAGAAAAAGAACAGCTAGAATATGAAAAAGCCATTTTATTGGGCTATCAACAAATGGATAAGTTGATAGCTAGTTTTTTAACTTTAGTAGATAGCCATACGACTTTAATGTTTTCAACAGCGTTAAGTCAACAGCCTTGCTTGACTTATGAAAATTCTGGAGGAAAACGCTTATATCGACCGCGCAAATTTGAAAATGTATTAGAATTTGCAGAGGTGAATAGTAAGTATGTTTGTTCTCCTGTAATGGCTGAAGAGTTTTACATTCGTTTTGAAAATGAGCAGGATGCAACTGAGGCTGAACAAAAACTCTTAGCTTTACAAGTTAATCAGCGTCCGATGATGCGATTAAAGCGCAATGGCAAAGATGTTTTTGGTGGCTGTGGAATTTTTGACCAACTCTCAAACGATGCAATTTTGAGTATTGCTAATAGCGAAAAATCAATACCATTTTTTAAAATTTTCTATCAAATAGAAGATATTAAAAGTGGTATGCATCATCCCGATGGTATTTTATGGATTCGCAAACCAAGCTGTCAGCATTCGATTCATAAGGATAAAGTTTCTCTGCTTTCTATAGCTCCAAGTATTTTAGAATTATTAGACATTCCTAAACCAGATTTTATGAGGGGAACTGCACTAGTTTAAAAACAGAGGTTAATAAGTAGCAAGGACTAATTAAATTGCAAACCATGTAGTTTGGGTTGAGGCACAAACACTACATTTACATGGGTTACGCGATCACCAACTCATCCGAAACTTATCCTATTTGATACAGCCGAACTTCATAAGGATTTAAAAGAGTACTGAAACTTGCCTCAGTGGATAGGTTAGTAATAGTTTTTTTATTAAAAGTAACTATTTTACCAGCTAACTTATGAGTAAGTTTTACTGTGAAATTTATCTGAGTGTGATTGTGATTAACAGCTATCATTAAATATTTTTTAGTATTAGGAATAGGGAATAATTTAACTTCTATATCTGAGTTGTTTACTTGTACTGGATTGCTTAAATCTTCTCCTCTAACGATTGCAGGAATGTAGTTTCGGAATTCTTGAATAGTAGGATACAAAACTGACTCATTCCAGGAACTTGAAGAAAGGTAGTGTATCCAAAATAGCAGCCCATCAGCCCCTGTAAGGACTGATAAATAAAACATATAGCGAAATTCTAGCTTTGTTGGTAATCGTTTTTTGGACTGCTTTTCGCTATAAGCTTGTACTACGTTCCAAAACTTTTTATTTTTTACATTAGCTAGAGAAATAACTTTATAGAGTGCTTGTCGGTAAGATGATACCCATTGGAATTCTGTAACTCCCTCTTCGCAAGGATAACGATCCCACATCAGTATATCCATTGCATCGGTGTAGGGTTCAATTTTTTTTATGTCGCCAAAAACTAACGCCACTGGCTTTGATTTATCTTCTTTTTTAATAGCTTTGTATACCTCTTTTAACAAATTTGGAGAAAGTGGCGTAGGTTTTTTTATCTCTGGTTCATCATAAAGATACCAACCATAGACGGAGGGATGATTTTTATAAGTACGAATAAAGTCTTTCACTCCTGAGATATTTTCTGATTCTATTAAAGGACGAGAAATCTCAACCAGAACCTTTACTCCTGCTTTTTTAGAAGCATCCAAAAATGCCTGGATTTTTGCCTTGCTCTCTTTTTGAACATAGGGCATTAATAAGTCAATTCCTCTAGAAGATACTTTGATTGGTACATTAATATTGTTAATATTGTCATACCAGCCTAATAAGAAGGGTAAATTTCGTTTACGAGTAGGGGTTGAATATTGTTTTTGAGCCAAACTAAACAGTATAGGACTAGTAGTAGCTGCCGCAAAACCAGTAATTAAACTTATAAGTTTACGCCGATTTATCATCTAACAATATCAAAATAAAATTACAAGCAATGAAATCAGGCTATTTCATTCTCAGAAGTAGCGATTGATGATATTATAACCCTGAATCGAAGCAATCTACAATCGCGTACTAGCAGACAAAGTTAAAAAAAAAGATAAGATTATGAGTTCTATTCTGATTACAGGTGTAGCCGGTTTCATTGGTTTTTACCTCTGCCAAAAACTGCTATCTCAAGGCGATAAAGTTATCGGCTTAGATAACTTAAACGACTATTATGATGTTAAACTAAAATGCGATCGGCTTCAGCAACTACAGGAAAATGAGAACTTTAGCTTTTATAAATTAAATTTAGCAGATCGAGAAGGCATAGCTAAATTATTTAGAGATCATCAGTTTGATATTGTAGTCAACCTAGCTGCTCAAGCAGGTGTGCGCTACTCCATTAAAAATCCCCATGCTTACACAGACAGCAATCTAAGCGGTTTCATTAATATTTTGGAAGGTTGCCGTCATTTCCAAGTCAAACATTTAGTATTTGCTTCTTCAAGTTCCGTATACGGAGCCAATACCAAGATCCCCTTTTCTGTAAACGACAATGTTGATCGCCCCATCAGCCTCTATGCCGCCACAAAAAAAGCTAATGAACTGATGGCATACACCTATAGTCATCTGTATTGCCTTCCAGCTACAGGACTACGCTTTTTTACGGTGTATGGACCTTGGGGCCGTCCTGATATGGCTTACTATTCCTTTACAAAATCCATCTTGGCAGGTGAACCAATTAACGTGTTCAATTATGGCAAGATGCAACGAGACTTTACTTACATCGACGATATTATTGAAGGTGTGGTGAGAGTTATTGATAAAATCCCTACACCAGATTTAGATGCGAGGATTCCTCCTTACAAAATCTATAACATCGGCAACAATCAACCCGTAGAACTACTACACTTTATTGAAGTGCTAGAAAGTCATTTGGGTAAAAAAGCACAGAAAAACTTTTTGCCAATGCAGCCGGGTGACGTTCCAATCACATATGCCGATGTTGATGATCTCGTTCGAGATGTCGGGTTCAGACCGAGTACACCAATTGAAGTAGGATTAGATAAATTTACATCGTGGTTCAAATCTTACTATGGCATTTAGTGCTTGGTAGACAAAATCATAGCTTTTCAAGACGCGGATTAAAACTAGCTCCGGTTTTCCCAGTCACAACCCACAAAATTGATCGCCCACAATCTCGCAACACCCGCACCAAGGTTTCTGACTTGTCTGCTTGCGAAGGAACCTCCACAGGTGTAACTGCAACCCCGTGACTACCGAGAACGATCGCGGCGATCGCTCTTGCCCTTGTCATGTGATAATTGGATGTAATTAGATAAATATGCTGTAACTTCTGCCTGACAAAATTTTCTACCAAAGTTGTAAAATTAGTCACAGTATCGGTTGCTCTAGCATCTAAGTGTAACCGCTGATTTGGAACGTCAAATTGTTGGAAAATACGGCGATTAACATCTAGATTCCAAGCATAATCAGAAACCCAAATATCTACATTAGTGTGAGATTGCCAAAATCGGGCAGCAAACTCCATTCTTTCGGAAGCACCCCCTAAGACTAAAATAGCCTGGGGTATTGGGGCTTGATGGAGTGCAACAGCTATTCTTACAGGAATAATATTAGCGAAGAAAAAGGCGATCGCAAAAACGATCATTACCAATATTTTTTGGGTATTGAAACTCAAAAGTATGCTGCTACTGCTACCTACTACGAAACCAGGAATCAAGCTGAGAAATTTACGTCGCCCCTTCGGCATAAAATGTCAAATTTAAAAACAGGGTTAATTAAATGTCGCATTGATTAGTTTGACAATATTTGGCATTATCTATAAATCCCTGCAACTTATTCAAGGGAATTATCTGCAATGCTGACCCACCCTGCACCTCAGCAGCGATGTAAGCAAACTTTTGTCCGCGATAATACTGGTCACGTCCAACTTTGCTGATATATCGGGACTTCTGGAAATCATTAGCAATATTAGAATTATAAATATTTTGTAACAATTTCACCGCATTGGCATTTTTTGTGGTGAATTTGAGGCGTTTATCACCACTAACGGTTATGCCTTCTTTAGTCACTGTCCCATTTTGAGAAGTGACATCAGCATAAAAGTATAATTTTCCCTTTGTACCCTCGTAGCCGTGGGCTTCGCTGTTGTATCTCAGGGTTGGTAGTTGAGGTCTGGTCTTTGCCCACTTCACAACGGTGCTGATGTTTTGTTCTGGAAGCGCATTTGCCGGAGTCACAGCCAAAATAACTGCGATCGCAGACAGTGTAGCATTGAATAAATAGTTAAATTTACAACTTTTGCTCATAGTATTTTCCCTATATAAAATGTTGATAGCTAAAGCTTAATTCAACGGAATTTAAGAATTATTTCCCGTTAGCGTTATTTATGAATATTTAGCTGTCAGTAGCAAAAACAACTTAACATCGGCTAATGGCTACTGTCCACCGACATTACCGTAGGCAATTTGATTTCAACTAAAATTTTGTATAAGTTGTAATAATCATAGGGTAGACACAGCCACAAACTTCAAAGTAGAGGTTCGCGGCATCAGTAGACCATAGCTAACCTATTACCTGGTTACAAAACTTAGATTTTGTCTCAGCCAAACAAGAGTATGTACTCTTAAGACTGGATGTATCTAAGCTACGGTTCTACACAGTTCTTAATAAACCAGCTTTGAGAACGCAAAACGTTCTAATCTAAAAGCTAACCGGGTTAATTTACTGGCAGTTTTGCAGGCACTACTCTCAAGCTGATAAAGCACAGACGCACCGATGTGTCAAGCCTCAAAGCGACCCAGACTTAACACATAAATGATTATGATGGGAGTTTTACAAATCCGATGAGTGTTAAGGCAAGTGGTGGAAGCTCAGTTGCGCGTCCGCAACTATATCAAACCCTAGCTGTAGCGACAATTACCCAAGCCGAGCAGCAAGACCGCTTTTTGGGAAATGGTGAATTAGATGAACTGGCAAGCTATTTTGCATCTGGTGCAAAGCGTCTAGAAATTTCTCAGACGCTAACGGATAATGCCGAGATTATTGTATCTCGCGCTGCCAACCGGATTTTTGTCGGTGGTTCGCCAATGGCTTTTTTAGAAAAGCCTAGAGAAATAGAAATAGTACCTGTTAGTGCTGGTGCTAATGTTCAGCAAGGGATGCAACTGGGAACTGTAACCTACGTTGAAAGTCGTGGTGGGTTCCTAGAAAATTTACGCTCAATATTTAACTCATCCCCCAGTGGTCCGACACCTCCGGGTTTCAGACCAATTAACATTGCTCGATATGGCCCAAGCAACATGGCCAAGAGCTTGCGGGATTTATCCTGGTTCTTGCGCTACGCTACTTATGCGATTGTTGCTGGCGACCCCAACATCATAGCGGTGAACACACGGGGTTTGCGGGAAATAATTGAAAATGCCTGCTCTGGTGAAGCAACGCTGGTAGCTTTGCAAGAAATCAAAGCCGGGTCACTTTCCTTTTTCCGCAAAGATCCTGAGGCTACAGAAATTGTGTCTCAGTACATGGATGTTTTGCTAACAGAATTCAAAGCAGCCACACCTTCAAATAAAGTCCGCCAACGCCCCTCTAGCGACCAGCAAGGGTTGGAACTGCCGCAAATTTACTTTAATGCGGCAGAACGGCGTCCCAAGTTTGTGATGAAAACTGGGTTGTCAAGTAGCGAAAAAAATGAGGTAATCAAGGCTGCATATCGGCAAATTTTTGAGCGCGATATTACCCGTGCTTATAACTTGTCCATATCTGACCTAGAATCCAAGGTGAAAAATGGCGACATCTCCATGAAGGAGTTTGTCCGTCGTCTAGCTAAATCTCCCCTTTACCAAAAACAGTTTTACCAGCCTTTTATTAACAGCCGAGTCATTGAACTAGCTTTCCGTCACATTTTGGGACGGGGTCCAAGTAGCCGCGAAGAAGTACAAAAATACTTCTCGATTGTTTCTAACGGTGGTCTGCCAGCCTTAGTAGATGCCTTAGTAGATTCTGCTGAATACAGCGACTATTTTGGCGAAGAAACAGTACCTTACCTCCGGGGTCTGGGTCAAGAGGCACAAGAATGTCGTAACTGGGGACCGCAGCAAGACCTGTTTAACTACAGTGCGCCTTTCCGCAAGATACCTCAGTTCCTCACCACATTTGCTGCTTACGAACAACCACTACCAGACCAACATCCCTATGGTTCTGGAAATGACCCCTTGGAAATTCAGTTTGGGGCGATTTTCCCGAAAGAAACTCGCAACCCCAGCACCAGTCCGGCTCCTTTTGGCAAGGATACCAAACGCATCCTGATTCACCAAGGGGCAGGGATTAATAACCAAAATAGTAATCCCAGAGCGCGGGGTGAAGCTCCTGGTACTCTTGGGCCTAAGGTGTTCAAGTTAGATCAACTGCCTGGTACTAGAGGTAAAAAGGCTGCCAAAAATTCTAGTGTCAAATTCTCCGAAAGCTCTACGCAAGCAGTGATTAAAGCTGCTTACCTGCAAGTTTTCGGTCGCGATCTTTACGAAGGTCAGCGTCCGAAAGTATTGGAAATCAAGCTGGAAAACGGCGACATCTCTGTACGGGAGTTTATCCGTGCTTTGGCTAAGTCGGATGTATTCCGTAATCTGTACTGGACATCGCTCTATGTTTGTAAAGCGATCGAGTATATTCACCGCCGCTTGTTGGGTCGTCCGACTTATGGTCGTCAAGAAATCAACAAGTACTTTGACATCGCTTCTAAACAGGGCTTTTACGCCATCGTTGATGCCATTATTGACAGCGTAGAATACACTGAAGCATTTGGTGAAGATACAATTCCTTACGAACGGTATTTGACTCCTGGTGGAGTATCAGGGCGGCAATTGCGCGTTGGTAGCATTCGTGAAGATGTTGCGGCGAAAGTTCAGAAGGAAGTAACGCCGACCTTTGTAACATTGGGTAGAGTCACAGAACAACGGTCAGAGCCAGATATTCAGTTCCGCATTAACCAAGGTGTCAGCAACCAACGGGAACAAACCAAAATCTTCAAGCTGGTGGCGAATATCAGTGACAAAGTTGCAGTGCAAACTTTGATCAGTGCTGCGTATCGTCAAATTTTTGAGCGGGATGTTGCACCCTACATCGCCAAAAACGAATTTACAAAATGGGAAAGCAAGCTGGGGAATGGCGAAATTAGTGTGAAGGAATTTATTGAAGGTTTGGGTTATTCTAACCTCTACCTGAAAGAGTTCTACACACCTTACCCCAACACCAAGGTGATTGAGTTGGGAACCAAACATTTCTTGGGACGTGCGCCACTAGACCAGGCAGAAATCCGCAAGTATAACCAGATTTTGGCTACTCAAGGTATTCGTGCCTTTATTGCTGCTTTGGTAAATAGTGTGGAATATAACCAGGTATTTGGTGAAGATACGGTGCCTTACCGTCGCTTCCCGACCCTACCTGCGGCAAACTTCCCGAATACGGAGAAACTGTACAACCAGCTTACCAAGCAAAACGATGACGTAGTTGTACCGAGCTTTAAGCCAGTGCAACCGCGTGTAGGAGTTAGCAACGATACTCCGCTTTTGGTGCAGGCGATCGCAGATATAGCAGCGCAAACAAATGGTAAGCCCTCATTTGCTGAACTGGGTCGTTCTTACAACGATGGTAGCGGACAACCTGTGGAAGTGGCTGTGCGTAAACATGCACGCATTTACCGTCTAACTGAAACCACAAACCAAGACGAAAGACAACAGGCAATCAACGCCATTTACCGTCAAGTGTTGGATGTATTTAGCGGTGAAGTGCCTGATAATTTCCGCCGTAGTGACCTAGAGGGCAAACTCCAAAATGGTGAAATTTCCGTCCGGGAGTTTGTGCGTCAACTAGCTAGTTCCGAAATCTATCGCCAGCGCTTTTTATCACCTTATCCTCATGCCAAGGTGGTTGAGTTCCTCTTGCGTCACCTATTGGGGCGTACACCCGCAGATCAGGAAGAAATTCGCCAGTATAACAATCTGCTAGTTGATGGTGGTTTGTCGGCTGCTGTAGAAGCAATAATCGATAGCCCAGAATATAGCCGCTACTTCGGTGAAGATGTTGTACCTTACAACCGCTTCCTATCCAGTAGGTAAATACCCCGGTAGTGTACAAGTGGCTGAATAGGGAATAGGGAATAGGGTACAGATTATTAACTGCCCTCTGCTCCCTTCCCCCTGCCCCCTTTGTAACCTTTCGTAATATTGCTCTCAGATTAGGGCTAAAACCCGAGATTCTGAAAGACAATATTACAAAGTGTTAAGAGCAGTAATAAATGCTCAACAGAATGCCGGAAAATGTTTTGCGGAAGGTAACTGAGTTTCAAAGCTTGTTTACTTGTGTTGACTCAAAAAAACTCGTAATTTATTAGCCGTAACAGTTATTAAACTGTTGTATCTAAAAGAACGAGAAAAGAAACTCAGTGAACCGAATTTAAGTCGCACTAGTTTAATCAAATCCTGCTTTCATTCGTATTTGGAGGAATCCATTAATGAGTATCGTCACGAAAGCTATCGTGAATGCTGATGCAGAAGCTCGCTACCTCAGCCCTGGTGAATTGGATCGGATCAAATCCTTTGTTGCTAGTGGTGAGCGCCGTGTGCGGATTGCTCAAGTTTTGACAGAAAATCGCGAACGTTTGGTTAAGCAAGCTGGCGATCAACTGTTCCAAAAGCGTCCTGATGTTGTGTCTCCTGGTGGTAACGCTTACGGTCAAGAATTGACTGCTACTTGTCTGCGTGACCTAGATTATTACCTCCGCCTCGTTACCTACGGTATCGTTGCTGGTGATGTTACCCCCATCGAAGAAATTGGTGTTATCGGTGTCCGTGAAATGTACAAGTCTTTAGGAACTCCTATCGATGGTGTTGCTGAGGGTATTCGTGGACTGAAGAATGTAGCTACTACATTGATGTCTGGTGATGATGCTGCTGAAGCTGGTAGTTACTTCGACTACTTAGTTGGTGCCCTGCTATAAGGTGATGCTGTTTCTCTGCCGAAACAGAAGTATTGCAATACGGTTGGAAATAAGGAATTAACAACATGGCTCAAGACGCAATTACCGCTGTAATTAACTCCGCAGACGTTCAAGGTAAATACTTAGACTCTTCTGCTTTACAAAAGCTAAAAGGCTACTTCGCCACTGGCGAACTGCGAGTACGTGCTGCTAGCACCATCAGCGCTAACGCTGCTGCGATCGTTAAAGAAGCTGTAGCAAAATCTTTGCTATACTCTGACATCACCCGTCCCGGCGGCAACATGTATACCACCCGCCGCTATGCTGCTTGCATCCGTGATTTGGACTACTACCTCCGCTATGCCACCTACGCTATGTTAGCTGGCGATCCTTCCATTTTGGATGAGCGTGTATTAAATGGCTTGAAGGAAACCTACAACTCTTTAGGAGTTCCCGTTGGTGCTACCGTGCAAGCTATCCAAGCAATCAAGGAAGTAACCGCTAGTTTGGTTGGTTCTGATGCTGGTAAGGAAATGGGTGTTTACTTAGACTATATCTCTTCTGGCTTAAGCTAAGAATTAGTTTGCGCTTAAGAATTTAGGTGCGACTTTATTAAGGTCTGGAAATCAGCCGTGAGTGCTAGAACGTTATATTGCTTATCTTGGTAAATTATCACTGATGAGTGTTAGTGGTCTAGTATTGATGTTTGATTTCCAGCCTTTGAATAATTAAAAGATTTGCACTCAACATTTTGAGATAAAAAAAGTTTTCACAAAGTTTACAGGAGATTTTCAAAACATGTCCCGTTTGTTTAAAATTACTGCTCTAGTTCCCAGTCAAACCAGAATTCGTACCCAACGCGAACTCCAAAATACTTATTTTACTAAGCTAGTTCCTTATGAGAACTGGTTCCGCGAACAGCAACGCATTCAAAAAGCAGGCGGCACAATCATCAAGGTAGAACTGGCAACTGGTAAGCAAGGTACTAATGCTGGCTTGTCGTAATTACTGTAGATAAAACATTATTTTAGAGAATTGGTAAGAGGTCAGTAAAGACCTCTTTTTTTTGCTGCTTGTATTTTTGAAAATTAAAGTAGCAAAATACTGGGGAAAACGAATAAGTGAAAATACGGTTGTAATAATGAGTATTTTTAGTATTAAAATGCGAACAGTTTTCCCAATTTTTTGGGCTTTTAAAGCTGTAATAAAACATTTGAAGGTTTAACTACAGAAAATCTTGTGATTTAAATAACCCTTTAGGGAATCAGTTGTCAAGTTTCACTAAAATTCACAAAGCAAAATTAGGTACAGTCATGAGGAGCCTTCCATGTACGGATTAGTAAATAAAGCAATTCAAGACATGGTATGCAGTCGCTTTGGCGAAGAGACTTGGAAAGAAATTAAGCACAAAGCAGAGGTGGACATAGATGTTTTTCTCAATATGGAAGGCTATCCCGATGACATCACCCACAAGCTCATCAAAGCTGCTAGTGTCGTTCTGAGTTTATCTACCCAACAAATTATGCAAGCTTTTGGAGAATTCTGGGTTCATTACACAGCCCAAGAAGGCTACGGCGAAATGATGGATATGAGTGGAGATACACTACCTGAATTTTTAGAAAACCTTGATAATCTTCATGCTCGTGTGGGAGTTAGCTTTCCCAACCTCCAGCCCCCATCATTTGAGTGTACTGATATGAAAGAAAATTCTTTGAGCTTACATTATCGCTCTGACAGAGAAGGGCTAACGCCAATGATTCTTGGACTAGTTCAGGGATTGGGAAACAGGTTTGATACAGAAGTTGATATTACTCAAACCCAGAATCGGGATGAGGGTGCTGAACATGATGAATTTTTAGTGATTTATAAACCAAATTGAGTGTAGCATGGCTTCTCCTCACCTTACGCTTTCGTCAGAGCTTCTGGCGAAAGCTTTTCCCTTCCACTTTGCCTTTAGCCGTAATCGAGAAATTGTACAAGCTGGTGATGTCTTAGGGCGCATTAGTCCTGAACCACTAGTTGGTAAATTGATTGAGCAGCATTTCCAAATAAATCGTCCAAAAATTTTGGTTGATTTTGATGCTATTAGTAAACAGTCTCGTGCACTGTTTATTTTAGAGTTTCTCCACAATGGAATGCAGCTCAAGGGTCAGATGATGTATCAACCAGAGCAGGAAGTTATATTTTTTCTAGGTTCTCCCTGGATTACAGATACAATTAGTCTGGCTCCTCTGGGTCTTAAACTCAAAGACTTTGCGATTCACGACCCGATTGTTGATTTCCTATTTCTGCTGCAAGCCCAGAACACCGCTTTGGCTGATGCTAGAAACTTAACAAGCGAACTTAAACAGCAAAGGGCAGAACTACGGAGTGCATTGCAAATCAAGGAGAATCTAACGGCAATTGCTGAGGCTCAGGCTAAAAAATTGGAAAAATCTCTCCAGGAGCTACAGCAAACTCAAGCCCAACTAGTTCAGGCTGAGAAAATGTCTAGTTTGGGACAGTTAGTTGCTGGAATTGCTCACGAAATTAACAACCCGGTTAACTTTATTTACGGGAATTTAAAATATGCAAAAGTTTATACACAGTCTCTGTTAAAACTTGTGCATCTTTACCAGCAGTTTTATGCTAATCCTGTATTAGAAATTCAAGAATATACTGAGGAAATTGAGTTAGACTTTTTACTAAATGATTTACCCAAAATCCTAAGTTCGATGCAAGTAGGAGCTGAAAGGATCTCTGAAATTGTCTTGTCTCTTCGGAATTTCTCTCGTCTTGATGAAGCGGAGAAGAAAACTGTTGATATTCACCAGGGACTGGATAGTACTTTGCTGATTTTACAGAATCGGTTTAAGAATAACATTGATCATCCTGGGATCAAAGTGGTCAAAAATTATGGAAACTTGCCTTTAGTCGATTGCTACGCTGGCCAACTCAATCAAGTATTCATGAATATTATCAGTAATGCCATCGATGCGCTCGAAAACTATAACGATAAACGAACGATCGCAGATATTCACGCTAATCCTAATAAAATTACAATTACTACGCAAATCATCGAAACGAAGTGTGTTATCCGAATTGCTGATAATGGGTCAGGAATGACAGAAGTAGTTAAGGAACGATTATTTGACCCATTTTTTACAACTAAGCCTGTAGGCAAGGGTACAGGATTAGGCTTATCAATTAGTTATCAAATTGTAGTTGAAAAACATAGGGGAACACTGAGATGTATATCAGAACCTGGACAAGGAACTGAGTTTTGGATTGAAATTCCCTTGTCTATAGACACAGAAGCAGTTAATTGCCTTAAATCATTAAGTCTTATGAATTATCAGGATTCAGCAATGCTTACAGTGAGGGAGTAAAACTCACCACTTTATTATTTTGACTCTCCGAACTTCTGAACTAAAGAAGCTTTAGATTCAGGATAACTCTAAATTACCATTTAAATTACTGTATCTGATGTATAAAATCGTGCTTTTTAATTTTAAATGCAGCGATCGCAAAAATTGATCGAGCGGTGTATTGAAGTTTACTATTTTAAGATTTATGGTTGTAAAGCTTACTTATGAGTTATAAATTATGATTTAGAGCTAATTTGTAAACTCAAGGAAAGTACTCGTCTCGTAAGGATTTCAGGAATTTAATTCAATAAAGTACTGATTAGCTGAAACTCAGACCTAGTAATGAGTTGAGTACTTTTAAGATTTTCTTTACGAATCAGCTCTTATGACTTTTACTGTTAACTCCTAATTTCTAACTTTTTACCTGTACTGCTCGTGAATCTACGCCGCCTGATTCCAATTTTTGATATTTCAGTCTCCAACTGGGCATTAGAAGCGCGGCTGTTGCGCTGGTTAACGTTGATTTGGCTGTTCGTCGGCTTGATCATGCTATTTTCAGCATCCTATCCTGTCGCTGATGGCAATCATGATGATGGGTTGTACTACTTTAAGCGTCAACTGCTTTGGGTCTTAGTTTCCTTAATCGGATTCAATATTATTGTTAATTTGCCATTGCAGAAAATTTTGGGAGTATCCCATTGGTTTTTATTACTGTTTTTGACGTTAATTTTCATTACACTGATCCCAGGATTGGGAAAAAAGGCTTTTGACGCAGCGCGTTGGATTGCGATCGGACCCATTCCGATTCAACCCTCAGAATTAATTAAACCTTTTTTGGTGCTGCAAAGTGCGCGGCTTTTTGGTCAGTGGGAACGAATCAGTTGGCGGGTTCGCTTGGCTTGGTTGGGTATTTTCGGTCTAGTACTTTTAGGAATTCTTGCTCAACCTAACTTGAGTACAACAGCACTTTGCGGTATGACTATTTGGCTAATTGCTTTAGCAGCTGGTTTACCTTACAAGTACCTGGGAGGAACAGCAATTGGCGGAGTGATGTTGGCACTACTTAGTATTAGCATCAAAGAGTATCAGCGTAAGCGGGTGATGTCATTCCTCAATCCTTGGGCGGATGCCACAGGAGATGGCTACCAGTTGGTGCAAAGCTTACTAGCTGTGGGTTCTGGTAAAACTTGGGGAGCTGGATTTGGGCTTTCTCAACAAAAGCTGTTTTATTTACCCATTCAGGATACTGATTTTATTTTTGCGGTGTTCGCTGAAGAGTTTGGCTTTGTTGGGAGTATGGTATTGTTGGCACTTTTAGCTACATTCGCCACTCTTGGATTAATCGTGGCGCTGAAGGCTAAAAACACAGTACATCGATTGGTGGCGATCGGCGTGACGATTTTGATGGTAGGACAATCATTGCTTCATATTGGTGTTGCTACAGGTTCTCTACCGACTACTGGCTTACCTTTCCCCATGTTTAGTTATGGTGGTAATTCCATGATTGCTAGCTTAATAGCTGCTGGGTTGCTGATTCGGGTAGCACGTGAGAGTAGCGAAGCTGAGGTAGTATCGTTGCAAAAACCCTTGTTGGAAAATGGCCGCAGACGCCGGGGTTTTCATAAAAATAGAAATTAAGCTAACCAAAACGGCGTTGCAGGAATTAAATAGATTATAGAAGACCTAAAACAGTTATGAGTTGTGTCAAAGTTTACCAGTTACATACTTCATACCTTGACCGATATGAAGGCTAAAAAACGCAAGAATATATCTTGATACAATTAGGAAATATGACCATTGATTCGAGCAATTTAAAGACTTGATATCTACACAAGTTATATCAAAAGTAACCTATCCTGTCGAAGAATATTTAACGCTTTTGAATACTTACTCGGCACACATAAAATTAGATCAAGAAAAGAAAGAGTTTTTATTTTTGGGATTGAGACATTGCATAGAAAAGTTCTGAATTCTTCTTCAATGCTTTACAAAAACGTCAACTTGCTAGATGATAGCAACGAAAGGGAAAATAATTAGTAAATATACAGTATTTTTAGATAGTATTTTTAGCTATCGGTAGTTGTGTGAAAATCCTGTAATTACGCAGCTAGAGTCGGTTTGAGTTTCCCTCATTACCTTAGCTCGAAGTAAAGAAATGGCAACACTAAATATCTCACACTTCCAAGTAAATTCTGCAACTTCCACTTCCTATGTTCATAGTTTAGTTTTCATCGACATGGCGGTTGAAGACTATAGCTATTTGGTCAATGGCGTCCTTGATAATGCCCAAGTGTTCGTCCTTGACTCGACACAGGACGGTGTTGAACAAATTACAGAAATTCTAGCGAGTTGCAATCGTCCGAATTTAACTAATATTCATATTGTGTGCCACGGTGCCCCAGGTTGCTTACAATTGGGCAACACCCATTTAGGACTGGATACCCTCGACAAATACAGCCAGCAACTGCAACTATGGCAAAAGATATTTTCAATCTCTGGCAAGAGTAATAATCTTTGGAACTTACTCATCTATGGTTGCAATGTGGCTTTAGGTGATGCAGGGACAGAATTTGTAGACAAATTGCACCAACTTACCAAAGCAAATATTGCCGCTTCTCGTCAGCGAATTGGCAATGCAGCATTAGGTGGTAACTGGGAGTTAGAAGTCCGCACCACTGAAATGGAAGCGAGTCTAGCATTTGCAGAAACGACACGCCAAGCTTACGCAGGGGTACTGGCGACATTTACGGTGAATAATACTGGGGACACAGATGATGGCGATCGCAATAACGGCATTACAACACTCCGGGAGGCAATCAACTTAGCCAATGCTACTGCTGGGGATGATGCGATCGCTTTTGGAGGAATATTCAAAGATACCACCCCAGATACCATTACCCTTACCTCTGGACAACTGACGATTACGGATGATCTAAGCATCTTGGGGACTGGGACATCTAATGTGACTGTGAGTGGAAATAATGCCTCTACAGTATTCGAGATATCGGGCCTAGGAACAGGTGTCAATATTAATGGACTGGCGATCGCTAGCGGCAGTATTAAGGTTAATAGAACTTCCATCCTCAACCTAGCAAAAAGCAGTGTGTCTGGTAATACAGCAGGAAGTGCCATCTCTAATAGCGGTATCCTCAATCTTGCCAACACCAGCGTCTTTGGCAATAAGCAAGGCGGTATCTATAACGGTGGTACTCTCAGCCTAACGGGAAGCAGTGTTTATGGAAATACCTGGGAAAGTAGCAGTGTTTCTGCCAATAACAATAATCTGGGAGGCGGCATTTATAATGACGCTTCTGAGGGTAAAACTGGTACTCTCAGCCTAATTAACAGCAGTGTCTCTGGCAATACGGCAAACTTCGGCGGTGGTATCTATAGTGGTGGTACTTTCAAGCTGACCAATAGCACTGTCTCTGGTAATACAGCATTACAGGATGGCGGTGGCATTTATAACGCAGGTGTAGATTATGATGCCGGATCAGCTATTCTAGTTAACACCACCATCTCTGGCAATACAGCGTTAAATGATGGCGGTGGGATATACAATGGCTTTGCTTACGTGAGTGGCAACAGGCTGACCCTAATCAACAGCACAATTAATAACAACACAGCCGACTCAGATGCTGATGGTACTGGTAATGGCGGAGGTGTTTTTAGTTTTTCTGGTGAGAGCAAGGTTAGTAACACCATTATTGCAGGCAACTCGGATAAGTCCACCTCCGGTGATATACACCCCGATGTAAGTGGTGGGCTGATTGACTCCGACAATAACCTGATTGGTAATAATACTGGTAGCACTGCCTTTACCACCAGCACCCTGGTTGGCACAAGTGCTAGCCCCATTGACCCCAAACTTGGATTGCTGCAAAATAACGGTGGTGCAACCTTTACCCAGGCGTTACTTGCGAATAGCCCCGCTATTGATGCTGGCAATAATTCTCTAGTTCCTATTGGTGTCATCACTGACCAACGCAGCGCTGGATTTAACCGAATATTCAACGGTGTTATTGATATTGGTGCTTACGAAGTGCAGTCCCTTATCACCCCGCCACCTGTTAATACTGGCACATTTGTGGTGACTAATACCAACGATTCTGGATCGGGATCATTACGGCAGGCTATCCTCAATGCCAATGCGACCGTTGGGGCAGATACAATTACCTTTGCAGGCGTGTTCACCGATGCTACCCCAGATATTATCACCCTGACCTCTGGCAAATTAACTATCACCAATGATATTAACATTTTGGGGACTGGGGCATCTAACCTCATTGTGAGTGGGAATAATTCATCAGGCGTGTTCGAGATATCGGGTTCTGGGACAGATGCCAACATTGATGACTTAAAGATTGCTAATGCTAATGATCCCTTAGGCAGTATTTTGCTCAATAGCAATACCAGCCTCAGCCTGACTAACAGTACTATCTCTGATAATAGAGGGGAGGTAGGCGGCATATTTAACAGAGGCACTCTCAGCCTAACGGGAAGCACTGTCTCTGGCAATAGCGGATCATCTTTAGGCGGCGGCATCTTTAACAAAGGCAACCTGAGTTTAACTAACAGCACTGTCTCTAAAAATGGTGCAAACGTCGGTTTCAACACTGCCTATGGCGGCGGCATATTCAACACAGGCAAAGTCAGTATAAAGAACAGCACCGTTTCTAATAATACTGCATTCGCTAGCGGTCTAAATCGGGGAGGCCCTGACCCCTACCCATCCTACGGCGGCGGCATTTATAACTCAGGCACTATCGATATCACTAGCAGCACTGTCTCTGGTAATGGTGCGGCAGACGGTGGTGGCATTTATAACTCAGGTACTTTTAGCCTAATTAACAGCACTGTCTCTGATAATACTGTATATTACACTGGCGGCGGCATCTTAAACAGTGGCACTCTCACCCTCACCAATGACACTATTACCAATAACATAGCAGAGGGCTTTAGCTATAACGGTGTTATTGGTAATGGTGGGGGTGTTGTCAGTAGTGGCGGCACTGTTATCGTTGGCGATACCATCATTGCAGGCAACTCCTACACAGTCGAGCCTGGTGATCCCCGCGATACCGGTTTTTCCCGCGACGTTGGCGGCAACTTCACCGACGCTGGTAATAACCTAATTGGCGATCGCACTGCTAGCACTGGCTTTACTACCAGCACCCTCGTTGGCACCAGAACCAACCCCATTGATCCAAGACTCAGCCCCCTGCAAAATAATGGTGGTGTAACATTTACTAATGCCTTACTTGCGGATAGTCCCGCCATTAACGCTGGGAATAATGCTTTGATTCCAGCAGGTATCACCACTGACCAACGCGGTGTTGGATTTAACAGAATATCTAAGGGTAAAATTGATATTGGTGCATTAGAGTTTAACGGGCTGAATGGAACCAATGGCGTTGATAATTTAGTAGGCAAGAACTACGGTGACATAATTAACGCTCAAGCCGGGAACGATACTATTACTGGTAATCAAGGGAACGACATCCTAACTGGTGGCGGCAGCAAAGATAAATTTGTTTACAACTTAGGTGACGGTGTTGATACCATTACTGATTTCGGTGGGTTAGATAAAGCCTCAAATCCATCAGCAGCAATCATTGCCGAAGTGGATACCCTCAAATTTCAAGGTGCTGGATTAACAGCCCGAAATCTGCTACTAACCCAGAATAGTAACAATCTGGAAATCACCTTTGAAGGAGTGACTGATGACAAAGTTATCCTGCAAAACTTTCCTCTGGAAAACCTAGAGAACGTATCGGCAGTGGGCAATATCTTGTTTAATGGGCAAACCAGCATTAGTGAAAGTTTTGATGTCTTCGATGCCAACTCCGCTATCTTCAACAAGAACACAGTCACCTTTCTTAATGACCTGAACAACAATCTCACTGCCTTCGACAACTCAGCAGATATTATTAATGGTCAGGGGGGTAATGACCGCATCGACGGCTTGAGTGGTAACGACCTATTACGGGGTGGTGAAGGTAATGATACCCTGCTTGGTGGTGTTGGTAATGACACCCTGGTTGCTAGTCTAGGTAATGATAGCCTCATCGGCGGTGCTGGTAATGACATTTTCCTTGGTGGTGGAGGTTCCGATACCTTGACTGGCGGTAGCGGTAATGACCAGTTCATCTACCAAACGTTAAGCGATTCCAATACTACAATCAGTGACTTTAATCAGAGCCAGGATAAGTTAGTCTTCACTGACCTGTTTAAGAATCGGGGCTACAGTAGCAGCAATCCCATCGGTGATGGCAACTTACAATTTGTGCAATCGGGTACTTCTACACTAGTTCAAGTCCTTATTTCTTATAATCCTAGTTATTCTTTTTTTAACACCTTCGCAACTTTGGATAATTTCACCGCGACAAATCTGGTAGTCGGTAGTAACGTCATCGTCTAGCGCTAAATTCTAGTCTGTAGCCATTGTCTTCAAAGTCAAGGGATATTGACATTTGGTGAAAAAGAACGTAGAGACGTAGCATTGCTACGTCTCTACAAGGGTTCTGGGTAAAGCATAATTAATTTGTGCAGATATCACTGCTTAATTTTGGATTTTAGATTTTACAGACATCTAAAATCCAAAATCTATACTCTTAAAGTTGCCGCACTAATGGCTGACCATCTTTGACTTCACCAATCAAAACTAAATCGACACAGTTAACGAAAATACCATTTTCCAGAACACCGGGAATGTTATTCAGTGTCTTCTCTAGGCTGACTGGATCTTCAATAGAGTCAAATCTGACATCCAACACAAAATTGCCTTGATCGGTAATCACTGGGCCAGCTTTTTTTACACCCATGCGGAGTTCTGGTTTACCACCGAGTTTTTTGATGGCATTAGTTACAGGAGTAATTGCCATTGGAATCACTTCCACGGGTACAGCGAAAGTAGAACCCAAGCGTTCTACTAACTTACCACTATCTACCACAACGATAAACTGTTCTGCCAGGTAGTCTACGACTTTTTCGCGGGTATGTGCTGCACCACCGCCTTTAATTAAATTCTTCTGCGGATCGACTTCATCTGCGCCATCAATGGCAATATCGATGTGGTCAATAGCATCCAAGGTCGCAAGAGGTACACCGTATTGCTTCGCCAGTACTTCTGACTGAAATGATGTAGGTATACCAATGATATCTTTAAGTTCACCAGACTTGAGGCGATCGCCCAAAAACTGAATCGTATATGCTGTTGTTGACCCCGTACCCAACCCCACAATAGAACCCGACTTTACTAAGGCGGCGGCGGCTTTGCCAACTTCTTGCTTCATCAACTTTACGGGATCTGCTGCTGCGGTCATTGCCAAAACTCCTGAAAAACTGACTATAGTCCATAGTAGTGGGCAGATAACCTCAAAAGATGAAAGGTAAAAAACAAGTTTTTGCTAATCTTTACTTGCTTAATTAGGGAATTATAAAAAATAAAACATCCTGGTCTCCGGAACAATGGAGATGACTAATGTAAATATAAGTATATTAATATACTAAATAAATGAGAAATTTACAGTACACTGATCCTACTTTTGAACAACTTTTCGCTAAGATTGACCCGGAAGTAGCAAATACCTTTACGGTGGAGCAATTAGAAGCGATAAAAAGGGGTTTGGCCTCTTGTGCTAGGAAACGTCATTCTTTAGACATAAGAGTTTCAGTACCAATTCCCGGATTAAGGTTTTATCTGGTGTTGCTAGCAGGTTCAGAACGTCGCTCTAAAGTACGTTTACGCTCTGAAAGAGGTTTATATCCTTTTTGGACTCCTGCCAATATTTTGTTCCTCATAGGGTTTCTAATAATTCTATCGATTTGTAGCTACACTATATTTTCTTCTGCATTGTCTTCACTTACTCCCACATCTAGCTCCTATTACCCTACTTCAATTCCTTGGATTGACGATAAATCAGAATGTGAACACACTGGTAGAATTTGGAATCATGGGAAGTGCTGGGATTTTGAACAAAGTCCTAATTTTTAAAATTTATAGCCACACTTTACGTAGCTAGAGCAACATTGCCCAGCCTAAATTCGTCACTAGCTGAGTTACAGGTTATTAAAAACACCAAATTTTGAGTAAGCCTCAGTAACGTAGTTTTTTAAATTCACTTACCAGTTAAAAGCGGTTATCATGATGCGTCAGCTTTCAATTACTTTATCTTTAGTAGCACTACTACAAAATTTACCAGCAATTGCTCAGGTCCCAGTGCCAGAAAATACTTCTGGAGTCCCATCTGATGCCATTCAACAGGTAACTGCAATCAAATGGATGACAAACTATTCTGATGGCAAGTTTTATCCAGAAAGGTTACTGAGTAGGGGCGAATTAGCGTCAATTATGGTGAAAGCATTTGGGCTAAATAAGAGACAAGCTGTTAGCAAAGAAAATTTAACTATTCCAGATGTTCCTCGTTCTCATTGGGCATTTAATGATATACAGACAGTCTTAAAAACTGACATCATGAAAGGCTATCGGGGCAATGAATTCTTCCCTAACCAAAAGGTGACAAAGGCTGAAGCTCTTGCTATTTTCGCCCAGGCTTATGGTGTATTTCAGTTTCCCGATGACGCTGTGAATGATATTCTGGCTTCATATCCAGATGAAAAGTCTATCCCAACTTGGGCTAGAAAGGCGATCGCTACAGTAGCTACTGAAGGATTTCTCAATACAGATGCTCAAGGCAATATTTCCCCATTAAAACCTGTAACCCGTGGAGATATGGCTTATGTATTGAGTAAATATTTACAACGACAACAGCAACAACCCGAAACACCAGAAGTTCCAATTATTCCAAATAGCCCACAAACACCTTAGCTAGACTTTATCCAGCCAAGGTGCTTAAATTCACCTTTGACCTGAACCTCTATACCTGTCTCGAATTTGGCGAAGATATAAGGAATTAGACTGTGTTGGTTGCTGCAACACATAATTAGATTGTGGTGGTTGCGTCGGTTGCTGCAACCCATAATTAGATTGTGGTGGTTGCGTCGGTTGCTGCAACCCATAATTCCCATAAGTAGATTGTGGTGGTTGCATCGGTTGCTGCAACCCATAATTCCCATATCCTACAGGATTTGTGGGGGTGACAACGCCTTGATTTGGAATCTGGCTAGAGTAAGGTGCAATATTACTTGGTACTGCATACGTGCCTGGGGACGTTACTGGTGCTACATTAGGCACTACCTGACCGTTATTTAAATTATTGTAGGGATTTTGCTGCAAGTTCGTACCCGTTGATGTATAACCTGTACCAGTATTTAACCCATTACTAGGCACTACCTGACCGTTATTTAAATTATTGTAGGGACTTTGCGGTAAGTTCGTACCCGTTGAGGTGTAGCCTGTCCCAGTAGTTAACCCAGCACTTGGTAGAGAATTTTGACTGGGTAAGCTGTTAATGGGTGGCATCAAAGTTGTTCCTGGCTCAGAGGATCGGCCCAAGCCATTTGTCTGAGTTGCAGCCCCATTGAAACTAGAATATTGCTGGTTTGTCGATTGGTTGAGTCCTGCTTGCACAGGGCTGGTGGAGACAGAAATTTGATTCTTGTTGGTTTGATTTGTGAATCCAATACCCAGACTAGAAGGTGTTTCGCCCCCTGTTGGTTCAGACGCCGTATTTAAAGGCTTAAGACCTAAAAACTGGTTATTATTATCACCCGTCCCAGCCCGTAATAAATTTTCTGTTTGTACAACAAAGGGATTTTTCACGACTGGGGAGATGTCGGGATTAACGCCTAGACCAGGATTTAATTTGGTATTATTAGCAGACTTTTGTTTGTTAATTACATCCTCTAAAGAGTTTTGACTATTTTTTGCTTCAGTATTTTCCTTGGGGTTATTTGGCGTTACTGAAGGAGTTGCTTGGTTAAAGTCATTAAATAAAACTGGCAGATTATCGATATCTGCTGCAACGGCTTTGTTTTCTTCTGACAGCGAGGAATCAGTAGGCTCTTGTGAGGCGACTTGACTTTTTTGCTTATAAACGAAAATATCTGGGTTTGACCAGTATTCCCAAGTTACTAGACCGACTACAGATAAAAAAATTGCAGTCCCCCAAAAACTAGGTCGCCCTAGATTCCATAACCTGGCTTTGAGATAGCGTAAGTAGGCGGGAGGATAATGACGATTTGGCATGGAATTAATAATTGAAATTTACTCGAAATCTGTAAAACTTGATGGAAGCTGAAAGTGTTGGTGTTTAATTATTTTGTTTTTCTCAACAGCAATATCTCAACTGAAGTTGGATAGTAATTTTATCCTAACTTCTCCATCAGTTATTAGTCAGTACCAACAGATATGTAGTAGTCAAAAATTTACTTTTTAGCGGCTGGAGTCCTTTTGCAAGATTTTTTAGAAAGTTATGGCAATTTATGCTTATTTTTGGGTATCGGTCACATTGGATAACATCAGGAGTTTACAACTGGTCTAATTTATTGTTGTAGCTGGACAAAAGTTCAACTTTTTTATTTTCTAGTTAGCAAATTAAACTGTGTGCTGCAATGCTTCGATACGCCTTTGAAGGCACTGGGCTGCACCGTACTATTAACCAGGAGACTACAGCAATGATGAAAGCTGAAGATATCATGACCAAAGATGTAGTTACCATTCGCGGTTCGGCGACTGTTGCTGAAGCAGTGGGGCTGATGAAGGAAAAAAAATTGCGGGCGCTGGTTGTGGATCATCGCCATGAAAATGATGCTTATGGCATTGTCACAGAAACGGATATTGTTTATAAGGTAACAGCCTACGGTAAAGACCCAAAGCAAGTGCGGGTTTACGAAATTATGAGCAAGCCTTGCATTGTGGTCAATCCTGATTTGGGTGTGGAATATGTAGCACGGTTATTTGCTAACACTGGTATTCATCGAGCGCCTGTGATTCAAGGCAAGCTGTTGGGTATCATTTCGATTACCGACATTTTGACCAAAAGCGACTTTGTGGAAGCACCAAAAGCCCTATTGCTGGAGGAGAGAATTCAAAAAGCCATTGAGCAGTCTCGGGCTATTTGCACCGAACAAGGTGCTTATTCTAAAGGCTGTGCAGCCGCCTGGGATGAGGTAGAAGAACTTCAAGCAGAAGCCGCTCATCAGAAAGCTGAGGGTATGGTATCAGCCAAAGTCTGTTTTGAAGAATATTGTAAGGAAAACCCAAATGCACCAGAATGTCGAAATTATCATCCGTAATTGAAGTGTGGGGATGAAGAGGAATTGGAAAGAGGCATGGGGCAGGGAGCAGAGGGGGAAGAGTAATTTTTTATTACTTCCCCTTGCCCCTGCCCACTCCTTCTTCATTTCCCCCTACTCTTTGCTATGTCGATTTAACGTTTGGCAACTCGCATCAATAAAAATAGACCTATTCCCAGAAAAAGAAAGTTGGGCAACCAAGCCCCTATAAAGGGAGAAAGGGCACCTGCTTGCGCGATCGCACCACTAATAAAGAAAATTAAGTAGTACGAAAAAATAACTACGACACTAATCCCAAAGCTGGTACCTCTTCCAGTTCGTTGGGGTATGCTTCCCATTACTGCACCTACTAAGCCAAAAACTACACATACAAAAGGTAAGGAGATTTTTTGTTGAATCCGCACTTCGAGTTTACGGATTTTTTGGCGATCGCCACCGAGAAGTTCTACTTGTAGTTGATCTAGTGCTTCAACAATATTCATCTCACCATAGTCTCGACTTTTTTCTGCCAGACTTAATGGCGTGCGCGGTAGTTGCAGTTGCTGGTGTTCAAATCTAACGATGTTGCGATAAGAGCGATCGGCAGCGACAAAATATATAGTACCGTTGTAAAAATCCCAGACATTTTGAGAAGGATTCCACTGGGCGGTTTCTGATACCACAATTTGATTCAGATTTTTTGTTGAACGGTCTATAATCGTCAAACCTGACATCCGCTTACCGTCAAATTGGTCGGCGTAAAACAAGCGTGTCAATATCCTATTTTTAGAGCCATCCGGTTGTGTAACATCCTGGTATTCAGGATAGAAAATATTTTGCTGTTTTAAAGTTGGCTTATCTGATTTAAGGGCATTATCCAAAGTCATCGCCGCTTGGTAATTTGCTGCTGGTGCAATTTGTTCGTTAAACACAAATGTCATTCCTGTAACCACAAGACTCAACAGCACAGCAGTTAGCACTAGCCGATAGACACTCACCCCACAACTACGCAGGGCAATTAGTTCGCTCTCGCTAGAAAGACGACTGTAAGTCATCAAAGTAGCCAGCAGCGTAGACATGGGGAAGGCTAAAACGATAAAGTTAGGAAACTTTAACAAAAAAACCTGAATGGCAATGTCTATTGGTAGCCCAGATTCTACAATTTTTCTGACTAAATCAAATACAGCATCGATGGTAACGCCAATTGATGAAAAAGCTCCGACACCAAAGAAAAACGGCGCTAACAATTCGCTAGCAAGGTAACGATCCATGATCGTAAAAGGCAGCAGCGAATAGAAGTTGTAGAAAGACGTAAGTTTCTTTGATATCATGACTAGCTTGAAAAGTTCAATGTTAGCAACCCTGGCAAAATAAATGATATCTATATTTAGGATTAAAAATTAATTTTAAATACCCGAAAATTAACTAATAAATTTATGTTTAAAATTTTAAAATAGCCTTTTAAATTATTAACTAAATAATGATTAATTTAGACTTGAAAATTATTACCTAAATAGTATTGTCGCACCAGGGGGTTGCCGTAAAGTTCGTCAGCAGCGCCAAAAGCGAGAATTTGTCCCTCGCGCATTATATAGGCGCGATCGGTGATGGCCAGAGTTTCACGGACATTATGATCTGTAATTAAGATTCCCATGCCGCGATCGCGCAGTTGTGCGACAATTTGCTGAATTTCTGAGACTGCGATCGGATCAACTCCCGCAAATGGTTCATCTAAAAGTAAAAATTTTGGTCCTTCTTGTCCAGCAGCTAAAGACCTTGCTAATTCCGTCCGCCGTCGCTCACCACCAGAAAGTTGAATTCCTTTGCTATTGGCTAATTTTTCCAAGCGAAACTCCCGCAGTAAAGTTGTGAGTCGTCTTGACCACTCCCATCGTGGCACATTCGTTTGCTCTAACACCAACAGAATATTATCCTCTACTGAGAGTTGGCGAAAAACACTTGGTTCTTGTGCTAAATAGCCAATACCCAGCCGCGCCCTTTTGTGCATTGGCATTTCTGTAACGTCTAGATTACCCAGCCAGACTTTTCCTTGATTGGGTTTTTCTAAACCCGTGGCAATGTAAAATGTCGTTGTTTTACCAGCCCCATTGGGGCCTAGTAAACCAACGATTTCGCCCTGAGCAACAGAAAGATTGACACGATTGACAATTATTCGTTTGCCGTAAGATTTGTGGATATTCTCTAAAACAATTTTCACGCTGGAGCCGCCCTTTGTTGGTAGTAAATGCTAATTAGAAGGCTTCAAAGGTGGCGTTTTTGGCGCAGGTGTCGCAGTTTGTCCATCATTATCTGATTCTTGGATCATGTAGATAGACTCTACTTGACGGTTGGATTGGGGTAAGGCAACAAATCGCCCTTGGTCGATTAAATAGGTTACCTTCTCCGCTCGGATACTGTTACCGCCCTGTTGCAAAATATAGACGTTGCCACTGAAATCAATTCGGCGTTCCTTACTAAAGTACTGTGCTTGGGCAGATGTTGCTTGAATCTGGCGAGATGGATATAACATTTGCACATTACCGCGAGCAGTAATTACTTGGTTTTTCGCGTCATATTCTTGCACATCAGCGCGGATAGTGAGGGGCCGATTGTCTCTAGATGTTTGCGCGGTAGCGGTTTGCACTTGAATAGGGAAAACAAAAGCGCCCAAGAGTGCTACTGGCAGCATTAAAGCTAATCCAAAGCGACGTATCTGGGATATGGGCAATTGATAACAGGGCATCATAGCAATTGGGGATTCAGGATTTCAGCTTGCATTCTAATTATCTCAAGTACTTTATCCAGATATGAAATATACAATCTGGAGTGATTTCCGATAACTACTGGCTGAAGTACGTGACGCTACCCCCAACCTCAAGGTTTCAGCAAATTGACATCTGAGTGAAAATAACGTAAGTACGGCGTTGCTGAATTGAAGTATCAATCTGGATGTAGAGACGTAGCAGTGCTACGTCTCTATAAGGATTTTGGTATTACGCAAAATCATTTTCATACATGGAATCAGTACAACGCCGTAGGTACAATACCCTGCCTTAAGCCGTTTTGCGTCTACATGAATTGTGCCTACTGAGCATTTCGGGCAACGCACAATTAATTACTAGATGTCTAATCACTAGACAGCACAATTCTAGGCAAAGATAAGACTTGATTTTCACCCAAATCACCAGATGTAATCAAGTCTTGCCCTATTTGTTGTAATGTCGTTAATAACACTGCGCTCTGACTCAATAGCTCATCTACGTCAACGCCACTGTAGCTGGATGGGTAACGGCGGAGGCGATTGCTACCTTCTCCCAACAGAATTACTGCACCTCGCCAGTTGCGATTCTCCAAATGATACAGCGCCACAGAAATTTGGAGAATGCCTTGATAAAAGGTTTTTTCCGGTTCGCCAGCTTCAATCCACAAAGCCTCTAAAGTGTCATGACAGGCGTAAAACTGTCCAGAATTGAACTGTTCTACGCCTTGCCAAAACTCTTGGGGGATGGTTTCGCTCATCCCATGCTGTCTCGTACTTCTTTAATTGTTTCGAGAGAGATGTCTTGTTTCTCTCCAGCAAACTCGTTGTCAGGGGTGAGAAATAACATGCAATGGCACTCTTTGCGTTCTCTCATTGGCACACAGGGGCAATTCCAATATGTTGCGTGAACCTCAGCCTCTTTATCTTCGTAATGGCGACAGGGACATAAGGGCGCACCTAGATCGTCTTTATGTTTGGCTAGTCCTTCAATCACAACTGCGGTAACAGAGGGCTCAGAACAGAAGTATGTTCCAGTCCGCTTGGCGTATTGTTCGGAAAAATGCCGCATTGCCTCTAGGCTTTTATCGCTGGATTTTGTGTTATGTTCTGATGTGATCATGTCGCTCATAATTTAAATATTTCTTTGCATTGTACCTCAGCCTCACTAGGGGATTACGAGTGTATTTCCCTAACCTTACCCGTTTAAGTTATTTTACCTTTGCTCAAAGCTTGATATGTCTGGTGGGCTGGGATCAGAGAAAATCTAATAAATCAGAGAGATAACTTGCGTGAGGACTGGGGAGTAGGGGGAGCAGAGGAAGCAGGGGAAGCAGAGGAAGAAGAACTATTGATAATTGACCAATGCCCAATTCTCAATTCCCAATGCTCTAGCAGTTATTGAAATTTATAAACGTAATGTTTTTTGTAGCTGGGGTTGCAGTGGGCGTAGCCCGTCGGAGACATCACTTTGCAAAACTATACCAGGGTGTTCCCAATTGATTACCTCTTGTTCTCCTGGTGAGGAAATATTTGGCCACAAAACCCAGCGACTGCCTTGAGGAAGAGTCGCAAGGCTCAGGGGGTTTTGAGTTAACCAAATCAAGGGATAGCTTTTAGGAACTTCTGAACTGGCATCTTCTAATGCTCTGGTTGCTGCTAAGGTTTCTAAAACATAGACATCGCCTTTAATTAAATCTGTCGATGCTGTCCACAGTTGCACCTGTAATTGCTGTTGCTGTGCATAAAAATACAGCGAAGCTGCGGCAATTACTGCTTGTTCAAAGTTTTCTTCTTCCCAATTGCTAGCACTGTCAAGGGCAATAACTATTTCTTGTCCACCTGTGACCATTTCTAACTCCCGCACTCTTAATTCTCCATAGCGGGCGCTAGTGCGCCAGTGAATCAGACGGGTGGGATCTCCGATGCGGTAAGGACGGAGCGATCGCACCAGCCCTGTTGTCGCTGTCTGCAAGGGTCTACCACGAGGATCGCCCCTTTTGCTCTCTTCTTGCCCCATTTCGTCTATTAGGGGGCAGGTAGCCAAGGGTAACACTGTGGGATAGACGATCGCAGTAGCAGCACAATCACGCTGACGGCGACACCAGAACAATCCCAAAGGCGCACCAGAACCTAGTTCGACTGTGTGCCAGCGATAAACGCCTCGGCGCTGGGTAGGGTGATAATATACCCAACGGTAACTACCTTGGCTAGGAATTGTCTCGATTGCCTTTTGTACTGGTTTCCCTAAGACGAAGGGTAATATATCCTCAACTTGCAATAAGCTTACAGGCTGCTGTGTTTGATTGCGGATTTCTAATTCTACAGTCAGATCGTCGCCTGCTGACACAGGTTGAATGGGACGGCGGGTGATGGATAGATTTGTGAGCGATCGCTGCGGTAAGATGGCTGCTACACCCAAAAGGGCAAAACTGATGCCGCTAATGGCGTAGAGCCAACCAGCCATCGTATTGATACCTGCGCCAAAAAAGCAAATAGCCGTTGCTGCTAGTACCCAACCGCCATAAGCAGGGGCACTGGCACGGGTTTCTAACCAATTAGTGATGGGTTTGATGATTTTCATGTTTCTTTTTTAACCCAACACCACCCTAACTTCACAGTGTCTTGGGGGTTCGCCAAAAAAGCTTTTAATTGGATTCCTCAAAAAGAGATGGAAAATTACGACGACCACTTACAATCCGTAGAATTTCGATACCATCATCTAATACTCTATACTTTTTCGTTCAGTTAGAGTTTATTCAAGAAACACAGTAAGTCAAATTTTACGTTGTAACCAAGCAAAGACTTCATTAACAGAGAGCGTCAAATTCAAATCTTCTAACACTGGTAATATATCTTGTCCCGCTAACAAATCTGGTAAAGAATCAGGCTGATAAACTAAAATACAGCGTTCACTTGGATCAATCAACCATCCTAGCTGACTGCCATTTCTCAAACAGTGTAAAATATTGCCAGTTACTTTCGTTTGACTTTGAGCAGGCGAAATAATTTCGATGACCCAAGCGGGTGCGAAATCAATGCCGTTGCTAATAATATCACCGCTCTCATCCAGTGGTATTTGATTGCTAGAGATAACAACCACATCAGGAACTACTGAACGATTGCCGCAGGTACAGCGTAATTCAGGAAAGGCTTCGTAGTTACTGCTCAAGGCATCAATCACTGCAACTAAACGTTTTTGCAATAAGCTGTGTTTAGCCCCTTCCATAGGTTTCTGAATTACCTCTCCGTTAATATATTCCCAAGCTGGTGACTCTTCAATGTATGGAAGTTTTAAGAACTCTTCTAGAGTCGTGCTTTCTGGAACTGTAATTTTTCCTTGCGTCAACCCAATATTTTTCATAATGTGGAGTCACTGAGGAATTGTCTGCACAAATTAACAATTTATATCTATTTTGGTGGTTTGCATCTATAAATTTATAATTGTATATGATTAGATGATGTAATCTAAGTAGAAGATAAAAAATATGACAATTACTACCAACTTAAAACAACTCTATGAAACCGATGAGAATTTATGGTTAGAAAAAACTGTTGAATTATTAAAACAGAAACAGTTTAACCAACTTGATTTAGAAAACTTAATTGAGGAATTAATCAGTTTGGGGAAAAGAGATTTAGCTAAAGCCAAAAGTCTTTTAAGGCAAATTATTATACATATATTATTACTTCAATATTGGCAGGTGGAATATGAAAGAAACTCTCGTCATTGGATTGGAGAAATTAAAACCTTTAGATATGACTTAAATAACCATTTAACGACGAATTTAATAAACAAGTTACAGGATGATTTAGAGAATATTTATCAAAGTGCGGTTGATTTTGTGAAAATTAAAACCGATTTAACTATTTTTCTAGAAAAGTGTCCTTACACTCTTGTAGAATTATTAGATGACAATTATTTACCTTAAATATATCAGTCTTATCTGATTTTTGTGAAATTAAAGCAGTACCAAGAGGTAATGTTTACGACGGGCTACGCCTACGCACTGTAAATCTATACTGCTAATTGGCAATCGCTTTCTGTAAGAATGCCTACTGACTTTAATTGCCTTAGCTAAATCAAGTAAAGCATTAGCATCAACCTTGGCAATTTTGCAGATTAATTTATAAGCTAAATTGAATTCTTTTTCTCTTCTCTCCTTCTCTTTTGGACTCAAAATTACTTCATCAAGTGATGAAATAATTGACTTGATTGATGTAACTGCTTCATGATCAATTTCTTCCTTATTTTCATTCCCATAAACACGAACTTTGGTAATCAATTCTGGATTGTCACTAAAAACATCAAGTGCATCTACTATTTTGCTTCTTTGTTCTCGATCCAGAAGTTCAAATTTTGTACCACCTAAATAATTTTCTTGACCCAACTGAACTAATTTTTTAATGGGAACGCTTGAAGGAAGAGCAATACTAGACTCAATTCTAAATGTTTTAGGAAGTAATTTGTATAACTCAATGACCTGTTTTTCATTAATTGGATATGGTGTATACTCTCCTTTTTCAGGTAAATAAATCGTTAAACTATCAACATTATTGCGAAATATGAAAAAATTCTCAATAATAGTATTCCGATGAATTTCTGGGATAATTTTTCTTAAGCTGTCTTGTTCAGGCTTCTTGAGATCAGCCCATTCAGAACCAAAATCAGGATATTTTAATTCATTGTGTTTAACTGTGAAAAAAGGAGAATAGCGGCAGAAATCACTCCGCTCAATATCTTTGCCGGATATAGCCTTTTCAATAGCACTTAACAAGTGAGATTTTCCAGATTCATTTGCACCAACAATTGTTGTAATTTTGGGATCAATGGAAACTTGAATATATGGGTAATAAGTATCACCTATCATTTCCCAATGTTTAGGTTTTCTATTCTCTTGTTTTCTCAGGAAGTCGTCATTGAAGGATTTATAGAAGCGAATGAAGACTGTCTTGAGATGCATAGGGTAAAATTTGATAGTACTATTGTGCTATTTGCGTAGCTTACTAAGTTATAACAGTTGTCATTACGTAATCAAGAAAAATTCAATAGATCAGGCTGTTGCATCACGCATCTGATCCAATCTAAATAACAAAATAAAAAGCCCACACCAGTGGGCTTTCTAAATCAATTAAGTTATTGCTTTACTTAGCGTTTCGCCAACTTCTTCGACATTTTCCGCAGACGAATAGATTGGGGTGTAACTTCCACCAATTCATCGGCGGCGATGTATTCCAAAGCACGCTCTAGGCTCATGTCTATCGGTGCTTGCAACTGAACCAATTCATCGCCACCAGCAGCCCGGTGGTTGGTTAACTGCTTGGTCTTACAAATATTTAGTTCCAAATCTTGAGAACGAGTGTGTTCTCCCACAATCATGCCTCTGTAAACCTTTGTGCCGGGAGTAATAAAGAATGCTCCTCTATCTTCAGCATTTCTCATGGCGTAGAACGTAGAAACACCTTCTTCAAAGGAGATTAAAACGCCTTTGTTACGGGCTTCAATATCACCACTAATTGGACGGTAGTCTAAGAAGCTGTGGTTCATGATGCCTTCACCACGAGTCATCCGCATGAATTCACCCCGGAAACCAATCAATCCACGGGCGGGAATGACAAACTCTAACTGGGTGCGATCGCCACTACCTGGTTGCATATCTTGCATTTCGCCTTTGCGTTGTCCCAGGCGTTCAATACAACTACCCACACCATCAGCAGGAATGTCTAACACCAAGAGTTCAAAAGGTTCGCAAGGTTGACCGTTGATTTCGCGGTAAATTACCTGTGGCTGAGATACCTGAAACTCGAACCCTTCCCGACGCATGGTTTCAATTAAGATACCCAGGTGGAGTTCTCCACGACCGGAAACGAGGAATTTATCTGGAGAATCGGTTTCTTCGACACGCAAAGCAACGTTGGTTTCAAGTTCGCGGAATAGGCGATCGCGTATTTGTCTTGATGTCACCAACTTGCCTTCTTGACCAGCAAAGGGCGAATCATTTACCCAGAAGGCCATTTGCAAGGTTGGTTCATCCACTTTAATTAGTGGTAAAGCTTGCGGTTGATTGGGGTCAGTAATTGTCTCCCCAATATAAGCATCAGCGAAACCAGCCACCGCCACAATATAACCTGCGGTTGCTTCTTCCATCTCTACGCGCTTCAGTCCATCAAAGCCCATCAACTTGGTAATTTTGCCCTTGACAATAGTACCATCTTCTGTTACTAAAGCAGCTTGTTGTCCTGAGCGGATAGTACCGTTGTGAATTCTGCCAATCACAATCCGTCCCAGATATTCAGAATAATCTAGGGTTGTAACTTGCAATTGCAGAGGCTTATTGCTGTCGCCTACTGGTGGTGGAACGTGTTGCAGAATCGCGTTAAACAGGGGTTGCATATCTACCGATTCTGCTTCTAAGCTTTCCTTAGCAAAACCTCCCATACCGGAGGCAAACAGATAGGTAAAATCACACTGGTCTTCATCTGCCCCTAATTCCAAGAACAGATCCAATACTTTATCAACAGCAACGTGGGGGTCAGTTTGACCACGATCAATTTTGTTGATGATAACAATGGGGCGTAGCCCTTTTTCTAAAGCTTTTTTCAGAACGAAGCGCGTTTGGGGCATGGGGCCTTCGTTGGCATCGACAATCAGAAGACATCCGTCAACCATGCCGAGTACGCGTTCAACTTCGCCGCCAAAGTCAGCGTGTCCAGGAGTATCAACAATATTGATTAGTGTATCTTTGTAGCGAACCGCCGTATTTTTGGACAGGATAGTAATACCCCGTTCCCGTTCTAGGGCGTTGGAGTCCATAACGCAATCCGGAACGTCTTCGCCTTCGCGGAAAATGCCGGATTGTTTGAGGAGTGCGTCAACCAGGGTGGTTTTGCCGTGGTCAACGTGGGCGATAATGGCGACGTTGCGAATTGGGAGCGTCATAGAAGCTTTTAGTGAACTCTAGAGAGGGTTTATTAGATTTACATTTGAATGCTAGGCTGTTTTAACAGAATTGGGGATAATCAGCAAATTCTGTAAAGAACCTTTAACAATTCTAGCGTAATCGTCACAATAGCGGTGAGGTTTGTCAAGGCTGCATAAGACAGAAAGTTAGGCAGCCTGAATCATGGGCTTAATGTTGAATTATTTACTCGATCAACTTAGAAAACTTAACTCAGGTAGTTGAAGAGTGGGTAAATGCCTAGTTAAAACTTCTAAGATATATCTTCTTCTGTAAATTAGTTTAACTTGTGCCATAATTGACACCAGCATTTTGGATTTTTAAATAATGGCTGCAATTGCAGAGTGGGAAATACACAATTGAAAAATAATTAGGTGAAGGTGGTTTTGCTATTACTTATCTCGCCAAAGATAATCACGGGCGGTACATTCTTATACTAATAATTTCCAATATTTATTTCTGGAAAATACAATTATTTGCTGATTATTTTTTACTTTTTTTTGATGTTATCAAATTGAAGAATATCAAAAAAAGTAAAGATTATCTATCTCAGGATATAGTTTAGATTTAAATATTATCTATCTAAAAGTATAAGAGCAGAAATTGTAACGAAAATTTTTGTTTCTCTACCCAGAGTTGTGAGCGTGATCGCTCAAAAGAAAGATGAAATCTCCTTAACCCCTATGTCAAAGTTATATAAAGTAATAATTATGAACACTTTGCCGAGGAGAACACGGATGGTAACTACTTTAGATGATACGAAACGCAATGCTATTGCTGTAAAATTGGCAAGTATCAAAGCACTTCAACAGTTGCTTATCGAAAATGAGCAATCGCTTTTGACCCAAGGGCTTGATGCTGAGATTGGCGATCGCATCCGCAATTTCCTTAAGGATGACGAAAAAAATCTTGGCATTCTAGAAACTGTAATTGGTCAGTATGGGATTCAGGCTGAACCCAAAAAAAATGTTACAGAATTCATTGAAAAAGCTCGTGAATTGTTCAAAGGTTCTGAGTTAAGCCTGTATGAAAAAGTATCTCAGCATGAATTGCTGAAACACCAAGTAGTAATGAGTGGCTTGATTGTTCATAAGGCTGCTCAAAAAGTTGGTGCTGATGTTTTGTTAGCGATTGGGCCCTTGAATACCATTAATTTTGAGAACCGCGCTCACCAAGAACAACTCAAAGGTATTCTGGAAATTCTGGGTGTTCGTGAATTAACTGGACAAGATGCAGATCAAGGAATTTGGGCGCGTGTTCAAGACGCTATGGCTGCGGTAAGTGGTGTAGTAGGTAGTGCTGTTACCCAAACCAGTGATAAAAGCGATCTGAACATCCAAGATGTTATCCGTCTGGATCACAACAAGGTAAATACCCTATTTACCGAACTCCTGCAAAGCGACAATCCCCAGAAGATTCAAGAGTACTTTGGTCAAATTTACAAGGATCTAACTGCTCACGCTGAAGCTGAAGAGGAAGTAGTCTACCCAAGAGTACGTCCTTTCTATGGTCAAGATAACACCCAAGAATTGTTTGACGAGCAAGCTGAGATGAAGCGGGTGTTAGATCAAATTAAAGCTATCAGCCCTTCTTCATCTGAATTCAAAGATCAAGTTACAAAGCTTATGGAAGCTGTTGGCGACCATATTCGTCAAGAAGAAAGCACAATGTTTGCTGCTATTCGTAACAATTTGAGCACCGATCAAAGTGAGCAACTGGCTACTGAATTCAAAGCCGCTAAGACCAGAATTCAAGAGAAATTAGGCGTTGTTAGCGAATCGAATGTGTAGAATGCTTTGGAGCTTTCTATATCCCCTAAAAAAGGTTAGTTAAACAAAAACTCCCAGTGCTGATGTGCTGGGAGTTTTTGTTTAAAAATTTTGCTGACAGTTTTGCTGACAGTATTTATAAGCGGTATATGCCATAGTTACAACGCCAGTGATAATAGCAGATTCATCAACTTCAAACTGGGGATGGTGTAAGGGGTGGTTAATAATTCTTTCTTTATAGCCGACACCCAAGCGAAACATGGAACCAGGGACGTGTTCCAAATACATAGAAAAATCTTCAGCACCAAGGGAAGGTTCAGGTAAGACTTGAACGCGATCGCTACTCCAAGCTTCTTCTGCGGCTGATTGTAACAATTGCGTTAGGGTATAATCATTTTGGACACTGGGTACACCCTGGCGATAATTGACTTGATATTTTGCCCCATAGGTATGGCAAACATTAGATACAATGTTTTCAATCCAGTTCGGCAGCTTGGCACGGGTTTCGGGATGGAGCGATCGCACGGTTCCCAATAACTGCACTTTATCAGCAATTATATTCGGCGCTCTGCCACCATTAATCTTACCTATGCTCAATACTACAGGACGCAAGGGATTCTGCGTCCGGCTGATGGCTTGTTGCATTGCAGTAATCACTTGGCAAGCTATCCAAATCGCATCAATCGCCTCATGGGGACGCGCCCCGTGCCCAGATTCTCCCATAATCAGAATCTCTAAATCATCAGCTGCGGCTGTTAATGCCCCGTAACGCACGCCAATAGATCCTGCGGGTATAGAAGGGAAAACATGAACCCCTAATACAGCTGAAACATTTTCCATCGCCCCATCTTTCACCATCCAGCTTGCTCCTTGAGCAATTTCCTCAGCTGGCTGAAATAAAAATCGCACTTTCCCACCCAACTCTTCAGCGATTTGGGATAATATCATTGCCGTTCCTAAGCCCACGGTGGTATGGACATCGTGACCGCAGGCGTGCATAATACCATCTGCACGAGAGGCATATTCTAAATTAGTGCCCTCTTGAATTGGCAAGGCATCCATATCGGTGCGAATTGCCAATAAATGGTCATTTTCGCTAGTGCCTTGCAGTTCTCCAATAACACCCGTTTTGCCAACTCCTTCTTGTACGTGCAGACCACTGGAAGATAAAACACCAGCCACAAAAGCTGCTGTTTGGTACTCTTGGCCGCTGAGTTCTGGGTGAGAGTGGATGTGGCGGCGAATTTCAATTAAGCGAGGCGCTAGTTTTGCTGCTAAGTCTTTAATACGGGTAAGCATCAATTTAATTAATCTGTAGGCTTTTTTTCCATGATAAAGAACTGTTAACAAACAAAATGCTTTTGCTATACAAGGATGAGTCAAGGAAAAAGCCGAGGGATAGGGAAGGATAATGCAGATAAGCGAGAAATAATCAATGCCTCACTCCGTACTCCCCATTCCCTACTCCCAGTTTATTTTGAATAACAGGTTGTGCCTCGAGTATTTTCGGGTTTAAACTCGTTACATTCTCTAGGATTCTGACGCTCTAACGACCAGCCATAAGGTTTGTCGGATGTAACAACACCATTAGCCATAGTTGTTAGTCGGAAGTTAGCCCCCCGAAAATTGGTAAACTGCAATTTGGCGTCTTTTAAGTTTGCTGCTTCCAAATTGGCGCTTATGAAACCGGCATTAGACAGATCGGCATTTTCCAGAGATGCTGATTTTAAATTTGCACCTGTTAACGAAGCACCACTGAGATTGACCGAATTCAAAAGCGCACCTTCTAAATTTGCACCAGTAAGATCGGCATTCGTAAGATTAGCTTCAGATAATGTAGCACCACTCAAGTCAGCCCCTCGCAAATTTGCTCCAGTTAGATTCAGTTTAGTTAGGTCAGCACCACTCAAATTACATCTAGGACAGGCACTTGTTACCTTCAGCTGATCCAAATCTAGCTGATTTAATGCAAGGGCTTGCTCTGCAAACCCAAAACAAGCTAACAGGGCAACGGTAGCAACAATCTTGAGTTTCATATTTTTTAGAGATATCCACAAAAATGACAAGTAACGTATATTGCGTATTGCCATAGTTACATATCTTTTTACAGATATCCACAAAAATGACAAGTGACGCATATTGCGTACTGTCATACTTACATATACTGCCTCCCTAAAGAACAACAGGGATGAAGCATTGATTAAGAAGGTGTAAAAATACTATAAATTCTGATGGTAAGACTACTCAAACTGAAATATAGGCTATAGAATCAAGTCGTAAGGAACTATACCGAATCTCTTATAGACTACCATATATGTGATCCCCCTAGCTCGATGAAAAACACGACTAGGGGGATCTTGTTTTTGAGCATTGGATTAACAGGAAAAGCAGAGGGGAGAAGGGATTTATAACCAATACGCCTGGTGGTTACTGTAAATTGGCTCATTTTTGACGGGTGTCGCGAAATTAGACCTCTAGCACTGCTTGGAGTGTGGCTGATAGCGAGACTCTGGCGTTCTTATAAGTTAAAGGATCGAGTATCTCAACGTCATTTCCAGGTTTGTCAGCCAGTTTGAAGAGTGCAGTTTGAGCCTGATTGATGCGTTGCTGTTGACCAGAGATGGCAACTAATGTAATAACAGAGAGTAAAGAAGACTGAACAAAGGTTTTAGTCCACTTGAGTGGACAGTACCTCTAATCCGCTAAAATTTATTTCTGGGTGGGCGATGATACTAATTGAGAATGCTGCAAAATCTCAGTTTTTGCGGTCTTTTATATTATTGTTTCTTGTAGCTGCAAATGGCTGTTGACTAGGGCAATAAGCTGTTAAAATTTGATTGCATTTACAGCCAATTGATTTATTTTCGTTTTTGTTACTCTTATAGGAAAAATAGTTCTCTTCAAAAAGAGTAGCATATTGTACAAAAAACTTGGACTTGCATAGCAGTATTAAGTTGTCTGAAAAAGTTTAGACAAAATGCCAGCATTCCAGAAAATTGATTGCTATATTAGATTAAATAACTATTCTGGCAAGGATTTAAAAGCTGTGCGGGATGATTTACAGGGCTTGGAAATTAGTCAGGATGAACTGCAAAAGCTGACTAATTTACCTGTCAATGATCAACTTTTAATCATTACAAATCCTCTAAAAAAGTTAGTAAAAATATACATCCAAAAAATTAAAAGCTCGGAAGGAGCAACTGTAATTTTTATTGGGTTTGCTACGTTTGTTTTTACTTATCTTTTATTTGATATATTTATAAAAATATTTGTAGCATGGATAACAATCCCATCCTGGACATTATTAATTATCTTAGGTATTTGGATTGGTGGTTTTACACAAACTATATTATATTTAATATGGAAAAGTAGAAGTAAAATTGTCAAATATCACATGACAAATTCTCTGCAAATCCTGTTAAACGATGTTGAAAGATATAATACTGTTATTAGAGCAATAGATATTAATGACCAAATAGAAGAAGCTGGTAATCCAGAAGTGCTTATAAAGGAAAGAGAGAATGTTATTGAAGCGCTAAAACTCACTAAATCAGATTTAGTTCGTGCTTTGAAGACAGAAAGAATTTTGAGGGAAAATAAGAGTTTTATCCTTAGTAATACAGAGCTATTCGTCAACAATTTAGCAACTTTAACAGCCATGCAAGTAAATGAACAGGCTACTGAGCATGGAAGATTACTCAATGAAGCATTACAGATTGCATTAGATGTGCAACACGAAATGAAAAGATTACAGACTCAGCGTTAAAACCAATATTTAGGGCAAACGTGTGTAAAAGAAGTGAGTTGGAGAATGGGTAAATGCTCTTTATAAGCCCATAGACGCTGCTAGGCGGGTTAGCTTACAATTTACTCGCAAGACATCCTCAATGGCTTTTTACATAATCTTTCCCACAGTTGCGATCGCCGGTCTAACATAAAGAATATCAAGAAAGCGATCCTTTATCGGCATGGACTGGAAAGAAGTCAGAGGCAACTGGGTAATCATTCCCCGAAATCCCATAGGTATCATCCATTTTTTAGGAGGTGCATTTGTCGCCACTGCACCGCACATCACTTATCGCTGGTTACTCGAACAATTGGCAAGTAAAGGTTATGTTGTAATTGCTACGCCTTTCGTCAACACCTTGGATCATACCGCGATCGCAAAATCTGTGCTGCTAAACTTTGACCGCACCCTCGAACGTTTACACGATTCTGGGGCATTACGCAAGCTTTACTACCCCATTTATGGCATTGGGCACAGTATGGGCTGTAAACTTCACTTGCTGATTGGTAGTCTCTTTAAAGTAGAACGCGCAGGCAATATTTTAATATCCTTCAACAACTACGCCGCTAAAGAAGCTATCCCCTTAGTAGAACAGTTCAATTCTACTTTTGCGATTGAGTTTACCCCCTCACCATTGGAAACCAACCAGCTTGTCCAAGAGCGTTACGACATTAGGCGCAATTTATTAATAAAATTTAGCAATGACACCATTGACCAATCCGCAGCTTTAAGCAAAATCTTGCAAGAACGCTTTGATCAGATGGTGACAATACAAACGTTACCAGGAACTCATACAACACCTCTAGGTCAAGACATTAAATGGCAAACGGGAACATCTTTCACCCCCTTTGATGCCTTAGGGCAATGGTTCAAACAAGAAGCATACCGCGACTTGAACCAGCTAAAAAATACTATCCTCTTGTGGGTGAATCCTCTTGCACCCCCATAATCTTTTATGACTATTGAAAAGTCATGAATTCGACAGAAAATATAAATGAGTTAGTAGTATTAATATACATATACTACTAACTCATGAGCCCATAAACTATTTTTATTTTCTATTTTTAGAGCAATAGCAATAATTTATTAATTAGTGTCTACTAAAATTTTTTATGTTTCAAATATTAATAATTGATGATGATTATTCAATAAGAACACTTCTGAAAAGGATGCTGGAAAAGCAGGGTTATCAGATAGTTACTGCCAGTAGCGGTGAAGAAGGGATAGAAAAGGCACTGGCTTATCGTCCAGCACTAATTATTTGTGATTGGATCATGCCGGGGTTAACTGGTCTAGAAGTCTGCCAACATATTAAGCAAGATCCTAAATTTTCCACTACATTCTTTATTTTATTAACATCTTTAGATTCGGTTGCCGATTGCGTCAAAGGTCTAGATGCTGGCGCTGATGATTTTATTTCTAAACCTATCGAGCATAATGAATTACAAGCACGCGTAAGAGCGGGATTACGTCTGCATCAGTTGAGTAGAGATTTGCAGGCTCAAAAGTTGCTTTTAGAATCAGAAATGTCAGAAGCCGCAGAATATGTGCGATCGCTACTGCCTTTTTCCATGACTGAACCCTTCAATATAAATTTCCGATTCATTCCCTCACGGCAACTCGGCGGTGACTGTTTCGATTACTATTGGCTCGATGATGATTGTCTGGCAATTTACTTACTTGATACTGCCGGACATGGACTCAAAGCTACTCTTCCCTCTGTTTCAGTGCTGAATCTGCTGCGTTCTCGTGCGCTCAAAGGCCTAAATTATTATCAACCTAGCGATGTGTTGAAGGCTTTGAATGATACCTTTCAAATGAATTATCAAAATGACAAATACTTTACGATTTGGTATGGAGTTTACAACCGAACTAACGGCCAGTTAATTTATGCTAGTGCAGGTCATCCACCAGCAGTTTTAGTAACTGGCACGTCTCCAAGAAAATCTGAAGTTCAACTATTAAAAACCACTGGTATGCCAGTTGGGATGTTTCCAGAAGCAAAATATGTTGATGGATTTTGCAATATTGAAAAATTCAGTACTCTTTATATTTTTAGTGATGGTGCTTATGAAATCACTAAATCAGATGGCACACTTTGGAGTTTGGATGCTTTTATTCAGCTACTAGTTAGCTTACAAAATCCGGTTGATTGCCAACTCGATCAGGTATTGAGTTATTTAATCGCTCTAAACTCCAAAGATGCTTTTGATGATGATTTATCTATCTTGCAAATTAAGTTTGATCAATTAAGTTTTGGAGACTAAAACCTGATTAAATGCGTCTTGACTAGGAAATATTTCAAATACTTTATCCATATTAGTCAGTTCAAATAAAATCCTGACTTGCTCATTAATTGAGCATAGAACAAGCTTACTATCTGCTGCCCGCAAGGTTTTAAAAGCTAATACTAAAGCCCCCAAACCGGAACTATCCATAAATGTTACATCTTGAAAATCAACTAACACAATTTTTGTACCCAATTTTAAACTTTCAGTAATATTTTGTCGAAAAGCTTGTGAAGTTGTGGCGTTTAAATTTCCAGCGAGCTTAATAATTTTCACTTGTTCTATCATAATTATGTCATGCTGATTTGTGTAAATGATGCTTTGATTTTGATATTATATACCCATCAGAGAAAATTAAAGATGCTTACAAGGAAAAATCATAATTTGCTGCTGAATATTTATTGATAAGTGATACTAGAAGAATAAGTAAGGATAAACTATAAACATTTTTATCTTATTGTTAATCAAAAACTAATTTTTATTTAACTAAATATTGCCTGATTACTAGCAAATGACTAACTAAGAATAACGGATATACATCTTCTCTTTAGAGGTTAATATTGAACTATAAGTAAAAATTCCAGCTTTCCGGATAATTTGCTAAAGATTTTTGCAAAACTGAAATTTGTTCAATAAACATTATCAAAATAGCCTGTAAAGGTAGGCTTCGTTTATGTAACCCAGACTTCCAGTCTGAGGGAATTAATGGGCAACTTTGTATGATAATAATTAGCATTTACATTTATTTATGTCCGATTACTTACATAATTGCAATAATTCCTGTCTAGATGAAGAAACTTTAGCAAAAAAACTTGGTTTTAGCAGCCATACGGTTCAAATAAGCGGTTTTGTAGCTCAGGCGGGGAGGCGGCTACCTGGCTTTAGACACGAGGGAATTACGCCAACAAATATAAGCCTTTAAAGCTTTGAGAGCATTCGAGGAAGGTGAAAATTTTCCTTCTAGCTCTCTCTAAGAGGACTTACTTTAGCTCGATAAAGCAGCTTCTCACCTTGAAGGTAGCCAGTATAGCGTACCTTGACTAATTCTCCAGGTTGTGCAGTTCCCTCCATCAATTGGTGCCGTTGGGGATCATAAGGTAATTCTGCCCCCACGGGTGCGATCGCTTCTACCCCCCACGCCTCTAAAAGCTTTTCTAAAGGTTTTTGCACCAACGGTACTATTTTGACTGCTGCTAGCTGGGGATTCTCCTGCGCTTTCTGTGCTGCGGTTGGCCATTGCAATAATAAAGACTCCAGCAGTTGCAAACTCGACTGCTGGAGTTCTTGTAGTAATAGTTCTCGCTGTTGTTCTAATTGAAGTTGCGATCGCTGGTACTCTTTTCTTAAATCTGCAATTTCTTCTAATAACTCCTGAGTAGGCGCTGCTTTCTCTGAAAAGAATTCTACGGTTGAAAAAGTTGCGATTAATTCATTCAATGAAATTTGTAGTACTGGCGACAGCTTAAGCAGTACATCTACCCGCATCTGCTTTAGCTTTCCTTGGCGTAACCGCAAAAGTTGACGCTCTGAGACACGAGCAGCACGACTCAGGGCTTTGAAACTAGGAATCCCTACCTGTTGCATTAAATCTTGCAACTTTTGGGAATTGGGCATTGGGAATTGGGCATTGGGCATTGGGAATTGGGAATTAGGCATTGGGCATTGAAAAGAGGCAGAGGGGCGGGGGGCAGGGGGCAGAAGGCAAATTCTTCTCCCTTGCTCCCTGCTCTCTGCCCCCTGCTTCTTCCCCATTCCCCAATACTATTCTTCCAGTAAACTTCTCAACATCCAAGCTGTTTTTTCGTGTACTTGCATCCGTTGAGTTAATAAATCGGCCGTAGGTTCGTCATTAACTTCCTCCAACACAGGGAAAATAGACCGTGCAGTTCGGACTACGGCTTCTTGTCCTTCCACTAATAAAGCGATCATTTCCACAGCTTTCGGAACGCCAGGAGTTTCTGGAATCGAACTCAGTTTGGCATATTCGCTGTAAGTTCCTGGCGCAGGATAGCCAAGCGCTCTAATCCTCTCGGCAATTAAATCAACTGCTAAAGCTAATTCTGTATACTGTGTCTCAAACATCAAATGCAATGTTTGGAACATCGGCCCCGTTACATTCCAATGGAAGTTATGAGTTTTCAGATAAAGTGTATAAGTGTCAGCCAACAAGCGAGATAAACCCTCGGCAATTTTAGCCCTACTCGCCTCGTCAATGCCTATATTTACATTTTTGACTGTTACTTTGGATGACATAATTTTCTCCTAATTAGGTTATATGTTATTGGGGATTGGAAATTGGGGATTGGAAATTGGGATTGGCCATTGGGCAAAGAGAAAATTCTTCTTTCTTGCTCCCTGCTCCCCACTCCCCATTCCCATTCTCTATGCCAAGTGCATCTTTAAAACGCTGCGGGGTGCTTTACGAACTCTGGCTAAAACGGTTTCTTTGCCTAAACGCTGGCAAGCCTCATACCGATGGCAACCAGAAAAGCCATAATATTGTCCATCTACTTCTAAGACATCTATAGGTTCTTGCTGCCCAATCTCCGCAATCGATTCCATTAAGGCTTGCACTTTATTTGGATCGTTTGCACGAGGCAATGGCCGTTTTATCTGATTTAATGGAATTTCTTGGACTCTAACCATAAAGAGTTTATCCAACTAGTTCTGTTTTGTGTCTCTAAATAAATCATAGTCATTATGACTACGCTTTGCAACTAATTTGGCAAAACTGCTAATGGTATCATTGGAGCACTCATGCGACAAAAAAACCGCACTACAAAGCAATCGGAAAATCAGCTCCAACACCGCATTAAGGGGCAGAAGACAATCGATTCCTCGCTATCGCAACTCTTGGAAATGCTGCGCCTAGCTTGCTTCCCCGTAGGGGTTCGCTATCAGGTAGCCATGAAATTTTCGCTCTGGCGTTTTTCCCACACTGTGCTGACCACATTTTGTCTATTGGGACTAACTGCTGCATCAGCGCCTGAGAGTAACATTCAGGGTATGGAACTGAAAATTGGGATTGTGCAGCGATTTGGCTCACAACCCACAGCCAAGCTGCAACTAGAACCTACAAAAGGCGATCGCTTAAAGCTAAAATTTCTTGCAGGCAACAAGCAGCAAACCTTGGTTACCAAGAATCCTGTAAAGCTGGAAACAGTCATGCAAGCTTTACCCCAGCCAACAGTTGAGGAAGTGGTAGTTTTAGGCACTTATCGCACCTTTGAAACTGCGGAAGACAGTGCTAATAAATGGCGTTCTCAAGGAATGGAAGTAGAAATAGCCCAGCCTGAACGCTGGCAGGTTTGGGCAAAACGCGATGTTTATAGCACTCCTTTACTACGAAGGTTGCTATTGCAGAACATCCAAGCTTCTACTAAAGAAAAAGTATATCTTGATACTAAAGTTTTAAAACAAGTACCGCGAGTTAGTTGGGTGGTGGATGGTAAGCGCTATAGCCCAAATGATTTGGAAATCAGTACTGATAAAAACTTGATTCGGGTGAATAAAAGCGAAAAACAAGAATTTGCTCGTCTTTATGCTGGGCGAATGAATTTGCAGCCAAATGCTTATGGCACATACACTTTAGTTAACCAAGTTCCTTTAGAAACTTATTTGCGTGGGGTTGTGCCTTACGAAATAGGCACAGATGCACCAACAGCTGCGCTAGAAGCCCAGGCAATTCTGGCTCGGACTTATGCTTTAAGAAATTTACGCAGGTTTGCAGCAGATAACTATCAGTTGTGTGCTGATACTCACTGCCAAGTTTATTATGGCCTGAATGGAGCAGCCGCCAAAACAGATAAAGCGATCGCCTCAACCAGGGGTAAGGTAGTAACCTATAAAAACGAACTAGTAGATGCCCTTTATTCTTCTACTACTGGTGGCGTTACCGCCTCCTTCAGCGATGTCTGGAATGGTGACGATCGTCCCTATCTGCGCCCTGTACTGGATGCTGCAACTAATTTTTGGGACTTGTCTAAGCAGAGTTTAGCAGATGAAAATAACTTCCAAAAATTTATTAATACGCAAGAAGGATTTAATGAAAGCAAGTGGGATATGTTTCGTTGGCATAAGGAAACCCCTTTAAAGGATATTACCAAGGACTTGCAGAAATTTTTGCAGGTGAAAAAGAGTCCTTATGCCAAATTTAAGACAATTCAGGCTATGGCAGTAGTGAAGCGAAGCCAGAGTGGGCGTATCCTTGAACTTGCCGTTAAAACTGACAATAGTAACTTTGTTCTCCACAAAGACGAAGTTCGTAGTGCCTTTGCTGCTCCTAGAAGTACTCTATTTTACATAGAACCCCTGAATAAAGGAAAACCCGATCTGTGGGGATACGCTTTTATTGGTGGTGGATTAGGACATGGAGTCGGCTTGAGTCAAACTGGCGCTCAAAATTTAGCTAAATTAGGTTGGTCAAGTCCAAAAATTCTCCAATTCTACTATCCTGGTACTCAGATTCAAATTTTCAGCAAAGAGACTAAACTTTAAGCTAATCAGAAAATTCCATACTTAAACCAGTTCGCAATGGGCTACGCCCCGGTAGGCTAACGCAATTACATTTTCTGACGGAGATTTATACCTCTACACTTTCACACGCTGCTTGATAGAAGCAGGGGGACTAAACCCTTAACTAGGTTAAAAAATCAAGCAGGAACAAAAAATTTACTGTGTTCCTGCCCAACACGAAATCAGGCTTTTTGTCAAAGTCGCTTTATAGACACGGCATTAAAAGGGCGTTGACACTAGATGTGATGCTTCTATTTTTTCAACATCACTAATTGCAAGAGGTTTATTGTTGAGGGGCTTAAGTCTTAGTAGAGTTCTTCTTCTTTGTGAGTTTCAATTGTCACGTCAGAGGTTGGGTAAGCGACACAGGTCAGTACATATCCAGCTTGTATTTGATCGTCATCTAAGAATGACTGGTCACTCTGATCAACAGTACCCGTTACCAGTTTACCTGCACAGGTGGAGCAAGCACCAGCGCGGCAAGAGTAAGGTAGGTCAAGACCTTGTTCTTCAGCAGCGTCTAGAATATATTCATCATCAGGAACGTCAATTGTTGTGTTAAGTCCTTCAGCCTCGTTGATTAGTGTCACTTTATAGGTTGGCATTGACTAATCCTCTGTTTTGCAAACGGTAGTATAAGTTATGTTTAGGCAAAGATCACGGCTGTTCTGTGGGATTAGCCGTTGGTTCAAATTTGCTTCAATTCTGATACTACGAGAAAAATTAAACTATGTAACTGGAAATTGAACCCGATTAGTAATGAAATTTAGTTGCTTAATCCTGATAAGTTTTATTTATATTATTTCCGGCACTAGTCAGGCTGTAATTAGAAAAAGTTATATTAATAGATAAAAAATATGAATATGATTAATGCAACCTATATTTAGTATTTCTTGTCAACGCGTAAGTCTTAAAGACGTTGGCTGCGCCATCGCTTCATTCTTTTGTGGTTATAGTTTTGAAAACATGCCCTAGTACGAATGTTGTAGAGTCTAAACTGGTGAAGTCATTTGATTCCAGATGTTGAGAGAATCTCACCACTAAAAGCGTGAAAGAATCAAAAACAGAACTAGTGAGGATCATGTATAATTCAGAAGCAGCTTTGGAAAAAGCAAAAGTGCGTGTAGGTTTGGTAGGTACCGGGTATGCGGCAAAGTTTCGATCTGAGGCATTGCTCCATAATGAGGGAATGCGATCGCAGTTAATCGCAGCTGTTGGTCATACCGCAGAAACAACAGAAACCTTTGCTAAAGAGTACCAGATTGAAGCGTTAAGTTCTTGGCAAGAGTTAGTAGAGCGTGAAGATATAGACTTAGTGGTGATCTGCACTATCAACCGAGATCATGGTGCGATCGCTCGTGCAGCACTGAGTAGCGGCAAACATGTAGTTGTAGAATATCCTCTTTCGTTAGATGTAGTCGAAGCAGAAGAACTGATTGCCTTAGCCAAAGCACAACAAAAACTCCTGCACGTTGAACACCTAGAACTTTTGGGTGGTTTGCATCAAGCTTTGAAGCAAAACTTAGCCAAAATTGGTGAAGTTTTTTTTGTTCGCTACAGCACCATCAATCCCCAGAATCCTGCGCCCCGCAAATGGACTTATAACCACGAGTTGTTCGGTTTTCCCTTAATGGGAGCGCTGTCTCGCTTCCATCGTCTCACCGATTTATTTGGTAAAGTATTTACTGTTAACTGTCACCAGCGATATTGGGAAATAGAACCGGAATATTACCAAACCTGTTTCTGCACTAGTGAACTGTGCTTTGATAGTGGACTTTTAGCCCAAGTAGTGTATGGCAAAGGCGAAAGTATTTGGCAATCAGAACGCAAGTTTGAAGTTCACGGTGAAAAAGGTGGTTTAATTTTTGATGGCGACACTGGAATATTCATCCAGCCAGGGGAAACAACATCTATAGAGGTTGGACCTCGCCGGGGTTTGTTCGCCAAAGACACCACTATGGTGTTAGACCATCTTTTTGATGGCACTCCTTTGTACGTTACCCCAGAGGAGAGCTTGTATACCCTAAAGGTTGCTGATGCTGCACAAAGAGCTGCAAAGACAGGGTTAACTATGTTTATGAAAGATATCTAGATAAAAGTTAATGAAAACCGAACTAATTGTTATTTTATCCCAACGAGAATTAGACAAAATGCGTCAAGCTGGGCGTTTAGCAGCTAAACTTCTCCAGCATCTCGAACCGTTCGTGAAGCCAGGAGTTAGCACTCTTGAACTCAATGATGAAGCCGAACGTTGGACGCAAGCGCAGGGAGCAAAAAGCGCACCCCTTGGTTATAAGGGCTATCCTAAATCAATTTGCACCAGTGTAAATGAGGTAATTTGTCACGGCATTCCCAATGCCAAGGAAATTCTCAAAGATGGTGACATTATTAATATTGATGTAACGCCGATTGTTGAGGGTTATCACGGCGATACATCTAAGACATTCTTTGTCGGTACTCCTTCCCCAAAAACGAGAAAATTAGTAGAGGTGACAGAAGAGTGTTTGCGCTTGGGTATTGCTGAAGTAAAACCTGGGGCACGCATTGGCGATATTGGTGCAGCTATTCAAGAGTATGCTGAAGGACAAGGCTTTTCTGTAGTGCGAGATTTCGTTGGACACGGTATCAGTAACGTTTTTCACACTGCACCAGATGTTCCCCACTATGGTACACGCGGTAAGGGTAAGCGCCTCAGACCAGGGATGGTTTTTACTATTGAGCCAATGATTAACGAAGGTACTTACGAAGTCGAGGTTCTGGGCGATAAATGGACTGCTGTCACGCGCGATCGCAAGCTTTCTGCCCAATGTGAGCATACCTTAGCTGTAACTGAAGATGGCGTTGAAATCCTCACCCTACCTGAAGCTCCTGGCGATTAGAAATCGCGGCTATACAAAGGTTCGCGTAGCGTCTCGAACAGAAGTCCACCTCCGTGGACTAAGAGAAAATCAAAGGTTTTGTCTGTAAGGATAAATCTTTATGGTTTCAGCCACTATTAATACAAGTAATCTTAGCTTTGAGGCATTCGTTGCTGGCTATCTGGATGATGTACGCTACGAGTTAATCGACGGAGAACTAATCGACTTAGAACTCACTGGACTTCATGAACAGGTAGCTGGGTTAATTAATCGTAAGCTCAACGTAGTAATTGATCTGCTCAACTTGCCTTGGTTTATTCCTATGAAATGCCTGATTAAACCATTAGGTCAAAATTCAGCCTTTAGACCCAATGTTGTGATTTGTGAAACTCCATGTTTTAAACTGTTTCCTTTGCGCCTTTAGAGGAAACCAAATTCATACGTTTAATTAGCAACGTCGTTTTCTGATGGGGAAGTGATGAGGTAATTTTTTTACCCTCTAAGTTCAGGAGAAACTCATTAATGGCAGATATAACTCGTAACGGTACTAATGGCCCTGACACTCTAATTTACTCTAAGGAAAATGAATTTCTAGGAGATGATTTTCTTGCGAGTAGTTATTACGATCAAGTTTACATAAACGGATTAGACGGTGACGACATTATCGGCAGCGTTTCTTTTAGCAGCTTTATTATCAATGGCGGTGCTGGGAACGATACTATTTATGGGAATATTGGCTTCGATGTCATTCAAGGAGATGATGTCGATGGCGTTGCAGGCAACGATTACCTCTATGGGAAAGAGGACACTGATGGTCTGTTTGGCCTTGGTGGCAATGATTTACTCAATGGGGGTGCTGGCACCGATACTCTCTATGGAGGCGATGGCAACGATGTTTTCCAGTTCGACTCAGTTTCAGATAGTCAACCTGGTTTGTTACGTGATATTATCAAAGATTTTGTTGGAAACGGTAACTTACCAGGAGATCGAATCGATCTATCTAGCATAGACGCTTACACCACCATAAAAGGCGACCAAGCCTTCACTTACATTGGAACTCGCGCATTCACCGCAGCAGGTCAGATCCGTTATTTTGGAGGTATTGTCCAAGGTAACATTGATAGTAATCTAGCGGCTAATTTCGAGATTAAGCTTGAAGGATCACCACTACTAGTGGCAAGCGATATTATGGTTTAATAGACTTGTTGCAAAATTCCTTAACACCCCCACTTCTAAAAGCAAATTCTTGAGAGTGGGGTTCTTATTTTTGATTTCTGCAAGAAGTGAACACAAGTATATGGGAATAGAGTAAAATCCGATTCCAATCCTTACGATAACCGTAAAGGTAATTGCTTATCTAGTCTTATAATTATCTTCCCAACTTATTAGGAATACCTTCACAACCACCAGGAATAGTCCCTCTAGTTTTCTCACCACCCCAAGTGCAACAGTAGTTACGTGCAGACTCAGACATGCGCTGTACATTGGTGAAATCGGCATTTTCCACCACAGCGCCTGTGTGTTCGCCGGTTTGATAATTTGGTGGTTGAGTGCGACTACGGGGTGATGCTTTATCTACTACACCATAGAATAGGCGAATCCCATTGATGTCAGCACCACTGAGATTAGCATTATATAAAATAGTACGGGAGAGGTTAGCTTTTACTAAATCGCAATCGCTCAGGTTAGCGCGGACAAGATTAGCTTCGCTCAGGTCAGTCCAACGTAAATCAGTACCAGAAAGGTCTGCTGCGGCTAGCGTTACCCCTAAATCGATGACACGCACACCTTCTAGGCGGTCTTCTGCATATCCGCCACTGCCATCGAGAATGGCTCGACCTAATAGCCGATCGCGTTGTAAGGGTGAAAGCAACTTGGAACGTGAGAGAAAGCGGAGAATTTTTGCTTTACCACTGCCATCGACACTACTTAAAATTGCCGCAGTGCGTCCTTCGGCGATCGCTCTTTCTTGGGGCCAATCTTCTAATAATCCTTCTTGATCTAATACTAAGTCTGAAACGCCTTGAAAATAGGAATCAATTGTCTGCTGCTGGGTAATTATGTTTTGCTGAACTGTTAGCAGGTTTTGCTGAATTGTCAAGTCTTTGGAAATCACATATTGTCGCCACGCCACGTAAACGGCGATGACGGCGATCAGAATTTGCCCCAAAGCGCCAAACCATTCTGCGAGGGTTCCAGCAATGTCCCAGTTAATCTGGCGTCCCAAAATAAGCAAGCGATCGCCCACACCTGTAAACTTGATCAAGCCGATGATCGCTACTATTAGTCCCAAAATGGCAACAAACAGAGTGCGTTCTTGGGCTGAAAACCACTCGTATAATGCTTTTTGCAACCAAGGCAATAATATCGCTAGGGATAAGAGCAAAGTTATCAGCGTTCCGATAATGCCGACGATCCAGTTATTGAGGATAACTCCAATGAAGGTGATGGCGATCGCTATTAAAGTAACTAGCAATGCCCTCGGCTTAACTAAAAATTGCTTGGTAGTAGGTTGCTGAAAGTCAGAACGGGCTTGTTGGAGAGGAGTTGTATATTGTGGAGATTTCAAAGATGCGATCGCTGCTAGGGCTTGTTGTGTGGCTAGTACTTCTGAGCTTAGGTTCTTCTCAGTTGCACTCCCGTCAAAGTCATCCGGCTGCAAGTCGTTTTCGGGGATTGGTTCTGGGGTTGGTAGATTAGAGGAATTAGATTCAATCGTCATGTTTTCTATTTTGCCCCAGCAGATTCAGTTCAACATCTGTTTTATCAGAAATTGCACTAAATCAAAAATATTCATGTACCTGAGAAAGGCTAAATTTAGTAGTTTTCAATAGCATCAAGTAGACACAATTTTTAGAGTCACAACATTTAAATAGAAGCTGGCACTGGCAAGCATTTTTTGATCCCCTTTGTCCCGTATGCCCTCTGCCTTATGTTTGGTCTACAGTTTGAATTGTCAGCATTTGAGGGGGTGTAGCATCAGGTGGGTAGATAAAATCCACTTGTACTAGTCGCTGCTGGCCAGGGGATATTTTTAATTGAGCAAGCGGTTCTCCCATCTGTCCCCGTTGTTGAACTAAATGCCAGTATTGGGTTCTAGGTAAGCCATTATCGTCATTGTAGCGAATACGAACTGTGCCTCGAAAAAAGACGGATGGTTGGGGTGGTGAAAAAAAGCGAAGCCCTGGTTTACTTAACTGATCTTCTTTGATAGGCGTTTGGAAAAGCACTTTTATAGTTTGCGGCTTATCCGTATTGTTGATTAATGGTAGAGAGATGTTGTATTCAATGCCGTAGTTGCCGTGAGCTTCGTAAGCAGTACCAGGATAACGCGCCACTAATTTAGCCGTTTGGTTTTGTCCAGTACCCATTTTGCCTGCCAGAAGGGTACTTAAACCGTAGGAAAAAGCTTGTCCTGATTCGGGAATTGTCAGATATGAACTATTCTCGTTGGTAACTTGTACTTGCCAACGAGAGCCAACAGCTACCCCCGCTACTCGTCCGTAAATTTCTTTCGCCCCTGCAAGGTGATTGGGAGGACTGGGGGCAGGTTCACGAGGCCCAGCAAAATCACCATTTTCTAACAAATTCTCCCATTCTTTTAAAGTGGGCGCTCGTTCACTACCATCGGGATTGAATTTGGCAAACATGGCTAGATTCGCCATATAAACTGGACTATCACTATACAAACGCAATAAAGTAGAACGTCCATTCAATGGCGGGGTCAAAGAACGCACTGGAATGGGATGATTCATTAACATGCGGCTTTGTTTTGGTGGAATTACCAACTGGGCTGGCCATCCTGACTGCCGTCTGACTCGCAGCATATCATTCATCACGCGATCGCCTGGCCCTGCATAAATATTTCCCGAATTATTTTCTTGCATGGCGGGAAGTTTGATAAAAGGTGCATCAGGTTGACTAACATAACTAGCTGCTTGCAATATATTGACAGTTGCAGAGCGATCGCTTGGATTGTAAACAATCACCCCCAAATAAAGAGTCCGCAAATCATTTGGAGTCTCAATCGCTCTAGCAATATGGTGAGAAAATAAATCAAACCTTCCCTGAAATGGAAAGTTCAAGTGGGCGCTGGGCACTTTTTTGCCTTGAGGAGGAAATGTAGACAGCAGAATTCCTTCACTCTGAACTACTTCTGGATTATTACTGTTAAATACTGGTACTTCATCAAGATGTCCTGTTAAAGGTCTTGTTTGTTGGGGAATGAAGATTTCCTGTGGTGTAGGTGCAGGAGAAGGCGATGCTTGAGCCAAAAACAAATAGGAAAGAAAATTAAGCATTTATTCAAAAAGCAATTTATCGCTGAAGTTAAGAATACAGCATACCTAAATTGTCCTGACAGCGATGTCTACGACGGGCTACGCCAACGCTAGACCTGTTGCTCACCTGACTTTAACAGCCTGGAGCGATCGCTTTATTATGCTTACTCCTTCGAGGTGAATGAGTATTCTTCTAAGGACAATACTCTGCAATGCCAACGCATCGGCTAACAATGCCAACGCATCGGCTAACAATGCCAACGCATCGGCTAACAATGCCAACGCATCTACTAACAATGCCAACGCATCTACTAACAACGCCAACGCATCGGCTGACAATGCCAACGCATCTACTAACAATGCCAACGCATCCCCTTGCATTAAAAACGCTACAATTTTACGCAAAGCTGTACTAAGCTGTCGCGCCTACAAGTTGCACTTTTTGGACACCGTAATTCTTGATAAATCAAGAATGCTTTGGAGAAGTAAAGACGCGACAGCTTATCAAATGATAAAAATATATTGTGGGGTAGGCATCTTGCCCGCCCTGATTAATGAGCGTGCAGGATGTCCACCCCACAAAATTGATTAATGTATTTATCGTAATTTCCAGTCCTTTGCACGCAATTAAGGTGCAAGGGCATTACCCCGAATTAGACTACCAATGGTTTTGGCAGTAATTTTCAGTTGGGTGATGGGATTAGCTGGGACAACCGTCTTATACAGATAGCTATCGAATGTTAGCCGTTGTACATCAAGGTCATCACACATTTCCACAAACGCTTCGCGGGTGGCGTTGGAACGATAGAACACGGTTTGCAGAATGTCCAGCACCTTGTAAGTGAGTCCGTATCTTTTATCCCAACGCTTCAGGTAAACCTTCAGGTCGCCTTCTGTAGGAATACGGCTACCACTGTTAGATGTTTCTACAATGGTTTCGGCACACATCCGCCCAGATTTAGCGGCAAAATAAATACCTTCACCAGAAGACTTAGTAACGTAACCAGCAGCATCTCCCACTAAAGCGATGCGACCAACAACACGACGGGGACGGGGATGTTCAGGAATGGGGTGCGCTTCGACTTTGATGATTTTACCGCCTGCCAATTTCTCGGAAGCACGGGCGCGGATACCAGCTTGTAACTGTTTGATGCTGGCTTTATTGATGTGCATCGTACCAGTACCGACAGCTACGTGGTCATGTTTGGGGAAAACCCAAGCGTAGAAATCGGTAGAAACGTCATCACCGACATACATTTCGGCGAGGTCGTTGTAGTAGGCCATTTTGTCTTCGGGTAAGCGAATCCGCTCTTGGAAAGCGATCGCATAATTGTAATCCCCAGCGTCCATTTCTTTAGCAACGCGAGAATTAGCCCCATCTGCCCCAATAATTAAATCCACCTTCAGAGTTTTGGCAATACCCTGTGATATACCATCTGTGTGGTCAATGTAATGGATGGTATAGGGATCAGTATTGTTTCCTGGTATATCAAGTTTATGAACAGTAGCATTAATTAAATTTGCGCCGACTTTTGCCGCGCGATCGCGCAAAAAGCCATCCAGCACTTCCCGACGGCACATTCCTATATATTCATCTTCATTTATCAGATTAATATCAACCTCACGATTGGAAGGCGAAATCATTTTCATCTTCCGTACCCGGCGATCGATAATCTCTGGTGGTAAGTCAAATTCACTCACCATACATAGAGGAATTGCACCCCCACAAGGCTTTGCATTGTCTAGCTTCCGCTCAAACAGGTAGGTTTCAATCCCAGAGGCTGCCAGTGTTTCTGCGGCAGATGAACCAGCAGGGCCTGACCCAATAACAGCAACCCGTAGTGTCAAAGGTCTTTCTCCCAATCTTCACATTTACCGAGAGCATACTACCATGGTCTTTCTAGTGATTTGGCGCTTTTCCTCCAGGTTCCTGCACAAATGCAATATTCCTTAATGTTTCGATACGAAATAGGGATTGTGGATTGGATATTGAAATTGGGAAGAATGAAGAATATTGCCTAGTCTTTAGCCCCCAGTATGCAGCATTCTTTATTTGATTCTCTTAGCAGACAAGTCAGCGTTGGCGCAATTAGTGGCTATCAAAAGCATATTTCCCCATATAAAGGCTTTGTTTGCGCTCACCGCTTGTTATATGTCCGTGAATCTTGCTCTGGCTACTTCAAGCGGGTAGTTGCCAAGGAAGGGTCAAAAGCAGCTTTTGTTAATTCCCGTGAAAGATTTCAAGCTTACAAGCAAGCTAACCAAATTTTGCGAGCGCAAACCGAGAACTCGGAAGAATCTACCCAAAAGGAATCAGACACGCAGCAACGACAACAAGCATTTGGTAAAGTTGCTCAAAAATCCTCATTTATTAGCAGCAATAATACTTACTGTTTTGATTGTGCCGATTTGGGCTGCAATTGTGCCAATCTGGTTAGCATGACTCCTGATTGTGGTTCCCCGGATTGTGGTTCCCTAGATTGTAGTTGTGCTGACTGTAGCTTCCTCGATTGCGGCAGTTGTAGTAGCTAAAATCTTGGCTAAATCTTATTATCTCTAACTAACGACATATGCTATATGTAAGACACAGTAATCCTAGCAGGAAACTGTAGATTTAGTTGTAGAGGTACAGCCGCAGTGGGTATAGTAGTTGAGAATGTCTCTAAACAATTCGGGAGTTTCAAGGCAGTTGATCAGGTCAGCCTGGAAATTAAGAGTGGTTCGCTAGTTGCGTTGCTCGGCCCATCAGGATCAGGTAAATCTACGCTACTACGGTTAATTTCAGGTTTAGAAATGCCAGATAGCGGCAAAATCCTGCTTACCGGTAAGGACGCTACATACCAAAGCGTGCAACAGCGCAATATTGGCTTTGTGTTTCAGCACTATGCCCTATTTAAGCATCTAACTGTCAAGCAAAATATTGCCTTTGGCTTAGAAATTCGTAAGGCACAGCCAAAGAAAATTAAGGGGCGAGTAGAACAGTTACTAGAATTGGTGCAATTGAATGGATTAGGCGATCGCTATCCATCACAACTTTCTGGTGGTCAAAGACAACGGGTAGCATTGGCAAGGGCACTGGCAGTAGAACCTGAAGTATTACTGCTAGATGAACCCTTTGGCGCACTTGATGCTAAAGTCCGCAAAGACTTACGGGCATGGTTACGCCGCCTCCATGATGAGGTTCATGTTACCACAGTTTTTGTCACCCACGACCAAGAAGAAGCAATGGAAGTCTCCGATGAAGTTGTGGTGATGAATAAAGGGCGTGTGGAACAGGTAGGAACACCAGCAGAAATTTATGATAATCCTGCCACCGCATTTGTGATGAGCTTCATAGGCCCGGTGAATGTGTTACCCAGCAACTCCAAGATTTTTCAAAGTAGCGGATTTGATGCGCCACACCCACAAGTATTTTTGCGTCCACAAGATGTGATTTTGGAAAAGGTTTCTAACGGTTCTACTACACCTGCGACTGTGAGCCGTTTGATACATTTGGGTTGGGAAATTCAGGTAGAATTAACTTTCGATGATGGGCAAGTGGTGATGGCGCATTTAACACGCGATCGCTTCAACCAATTAGAATTAGAACCGAAACAACGGGTGTATGTAAAGCCAAAGGATGCCAAGTCCTTCCCTCTGTCTTATTCAATTTAGTTGGCAGTGCGGAAGTATTTATGCTTGCTGCTTTAGTCCGCAGCAGAAAAACGTTGCCAGAATATTTGCCAAATCCACCAGTAACCAGTGTAATCAGAGATAGATTGGACAAAAATGTACAAAAGCACCAGCCCAGTATCATACTGAGGCTGGTGCGCTGGCTTTTCACGGATTTTTTGTGAGAGGATGTTTGAAAAGTCCTCTTCTCGGTATCAAAAGTTTTAGATCCCTCTAAATCTCCCGATAAATTGGGAGACTTTGATTCCAGTTCCCCCCTTTTTAAGGGGGGTTAGGGGGGATCTAAAACTGCCTAAAGTCACAGCGAAACACTTTTCAAACAACCTCTGAGGACTAATTTAATCCTCTAACATTCGACTTTCTACATGGCACCGCTATATCTGCTCCTACTAGCAAGGAGTCAAATTAAACCTAATTCTATAAATTCCATTGAATCCAATTTGAGTTCGCTGCCCCGCAGCTACATTTGTAGCACGCGCTATCAAAGTTGTGTTGATACCGAAAACCGAATTCACTCGGCTAGCACACGCGTCTACTGTATCTCCTGTAATAGCTACATCTTTTACCCATCCACCTGAAGAGCCAGACGGGAAGTTTGCGTTTAGATCATTCGTAGATGGAATTACTTTCCCTTGAAACACTGGTCTAACCCTTAGAGCAGCAGTACCCCCCTGAGGCACATTTGTAAAACCAGAATACCTCAGGTTAATGGGCTGAACTTTGTAGCCTCTAGGTATATTAAGCCCAATTCTGAGATTGCAAGATTGTGATACAACTCTAGGAGATACAGCTGTAGCCTGAAATCGAGGGAAAGTTACAGACAGAGTATTTCCTACCAAACTTACTAGGGCATTTCCCGACGGGCAGCCATTTCCGAAAACAGTTACTGGAACACTTTCAAACTGAAATGCTGGTGTTTGAGCCTGTGCCTCAGATAAACCCACAACATTTAAACTCAGTAGCGTCAAACTGGAAATAAGAGCAGTTAAAACTTTCATATCTTTCATCTCAAATAAGGAGAGCTTCTCAGGTTTGTTGTCAATAACTATGTCTCAAGACACAGAGTCAAAAATTTCTTCAGAGGGATTGAAAGAAATCTTTCGATAAGTTGGTAAAGCAGCTTTACAAAGATCAGGTTTTGGGAAAAATTAAATGCAAAACTAACTATGCATTAAAAAAACCTAACAAGGATTAAAAGCAAACTTGATTTGGAACAATACAGGGCCGATTTCTGTATCTATTTTATCAATTCGGATTTTGGTTTCTTGATTAGTAGGTATATCTCTAGCTCTTGCCGTCAGATTTGTATTAATACCAAAAATCGAATTTACTGGGTTTTGACATGCATTTATTGTCCCTAATACAATATTTACATCTTTACTCCAAGTAGCTGATAAACCAGGCGCAAACGTTGCATTTGGATCATTAATAGTTTGAAGTTCTTGACCTTGAAAGAGTATTTTCACGTTCAGGTTAGCACTGCCTCCTGTAGGCACATCTGCAAAGCCAAGATACTTGACTTGAATCGGCTGAACGTTCAATCCAGAAGGTACATTAAGACCGATCCGCAGATTACAGGATGCTGATACAACCTTAGGAAGTGAAGCTTTAGCTTCAAACTCAGAAATTGTTATCGAAAGAGTATCTGCATCCAAAATTCCCTTTGCTGTTCCGTTTGGGCAGCCATTTCCGAAAAGAGTTACTGGAACTTCTTGAAGCTCAAATCCTGGTGTTTGAGCCTGTACCTGAGATAAACCCACAAGATTTAAACTCAGTAGCGTCAAACTGGAAATCATACCAGTTAAAACTTTCATCTAATAACTCCGCGAAAATCTGTAATCTCCTATGAATATTACATAGAATGTCAATCTCCTAATATACTTCTAGACATAAAAACTTTACCTGGCAAACTCTTTAAGTTTTGGGCATTTCTACGAATCATTAAATGTATGGAATACGCTCTGGTTAAAAAAGACAAAAACATGATGAAATAATCAATTTCTGACTTGGAAATTGTTTACCAGTATATTTCACTTATCAGAAAATAATTCAGGAGTCAGGACTTAGAATTCAGAATTGAATTCTGCACGAAAAATCAGATAACGCAGAGGTAGCGAGTCTACCAGCGAATGAATAAGTGAGTTTAAGACCCTAACTAAATCCTCTTCTTTGGAGACGCACTCGCGTTCGATTTAGTGTTGAACAATAAAATGGCGGAACTGAACTCCCCACTAATTGATTCTGACTCCTGAATTCTTACTTCTGAATTTTTCTTTAATTAAGAATTGCCCTCACAAAAAGAAGTTTTACAAACATTATACCATCAAACTATCAAAGGAAAATATATTTTACCTATCCAAAGACATATTTTTTGCAAATTGTGATTTCGTTAGATTTCTCAGCTACTTTGGCTTGACCTAACTATTGATCAAGACAGAAAGTCAAAGATTTATTCAGAGCGATTGGAAGAAACCTTTCAAAAAGTTGGTAAAGCAGCTTTACAAACAGCAGCTTTTGTAAAACATTAAATGCAAAACTGACTATACATTTAAAAAACCTAACAAGGATTAAAATCAAACTTGATTTGGAACAATACATCACCGATTGTTGTCTCGATTGGATCAATTCGGATTTGAGTTTCTTGATTTGCAGGTATATTTCTAGCGTTTGCCCTCAGAGTTGAATTGATACCAAAAACTGAATTCACTGCTCTGCTACATGCATTTATTGTGCGTGATTTAATATCTACAATTATGATTCCAGTATCTGAGAAGCCAGGCATAAAAGTTCTGTTTGGATTCTCGATAGGTTGAACTACTTCACCTGGAAAGACTACTTTAACGCTCGCGTCACCACTGCCTCCTCTAGGCACATCTTTAAAGACAAAATACTTGAGTTGAATCGGCTGAACGTTAAATCCAGAAGGTACATTCAGACCGATCCGGAAATTGCAGGATTTTGATACAACATTAGGGCGTGAAGCTTTAGCTTCAAGCGCAGAAAATGTTATTGAAAGAGTATCTCCATTCAAAACTCCCTGTATTGTGTTCGACGATGGGCAACCAGTCCCCGAAAAACTTACTGGAACATTTTGATTAAATATAAGTCCTGTTGTTTGAGCCTGTACCTGAGATAAACCCACAACATTTAAACTCAGTAGCGTCAAACTGGAAATCAGACCAGTTAAAGTTTTCATCTAACAACTCCGCAAAAATATGTGATCTTCTGTGAATATTAGATGCAATGTCAAACTCCTAAGATACTTCTAGACAAATATATTTTACCTATCCAAAGACAGATGTTTTGCAAATTGTGATTTACTTAGATTTATCAGCTACTTTGACTTAAGCTAACTATTTATCAAGACAGAGACTCAAAGGTTTCTTCAGAGCAATTGGAAGAAATATTTTGAAAAGTTGGTAAAGCAGCTTTTCAGGGAGCAGATTTTGGGAAAAATTAAATGCAAAAATTCTATGCATTTAAAAAACCTAACAAGGATTAAAAGCAAGCGTGATGTCTAGTGTATCAATTCGAATTTTAGTTTGTTGACCTAGAGGTATATTTGTAACTCTAGGCGTCAGAGCGAGAGCGGAATTGATACCAAAAACCGAACTCACTGGGTTCTTACATGCATTTATTGGGTTTAATACAAGACCTAAGTCTTTGCTCCAAACATCTAAAAAGCCAGCCGGAAACGTTCGGCTTGGATTATTGGTAGTTGCAACTTCTCTACCTTGAAAGAGTATTTTCACGTTCAGGTCAGCACTACCACCATTAGGCACATCTGCAAAGCCCGTATACTTGATGCTAATCGGCTGAAGGTTAAATCCAGAAGGCACAATCAGACCGCTCCGCAGATTGCATGATGCAACATTACGTGAAGGTTTAGCTTCAAATTCAGAAAATGTTATTGAAAGGGTATCTCTATTGAAAACTGCCTGGAATGTGCCCTGCGGGCAACCATTTCCTGTAAAAGTTACTGGAACATTTTGAAACTCAAATCCTTGTGTTTGAGCCTGTACCTGAGATAAACCCACAACATTTAAACTCAGTAATGTCAAACTGGAAATCAGACCAGTTAAAATTTTCATCTAATAACTCCGCAAAAATGTGTAATCTTCTGTGAATATTAGAGGATGTTGAAAAAGGATTTTTTGTAATATCAAAGCCTCAAAAACTTTTGTGAAAAACTAAATGCAAAACTGACTATACATTTAAAAAACCTAACAACGCTTAAAAGCAAACTTTATTTGGAACAATACATCTTTGATTGTTGTGTCGATTGTATTAATTCGGATTTGGGTTTCTTGATTTGCAGGTATACCTCTAGCTCTTGCAGTCAGAGTTGAATTGATACCAAAAACCGAACTGACTGGTCTACTACATGCATTTATTGTGTTTGCTATAATATCTATATTTTTGTTCCAAGTATCTGAAAAGCCAGCCGGAAACGTTTGGTTTGGATTATTGATAGTTTCAACACCTGCACCTTGAAATGATATTTCAACCCTCAGATCAGCACTGCCTCCTGTAGGCACATCTGCAAAGCCAAGATACCTGACGCTAATCGGCTGAACGTTAAATCCAGAAGGTATATCAAGACCGAACCGCAGATTGCAGGATGCTGATACAACTTTAGGAGATGAAGCTTTAGCTTCAAACCGAGAAAATGTTACTGAAGCAGTATCTCCATTCAAAACTAGCTGTGCTGTTCCGTTTGGGCAACCATTTCCGAAAAAAGTTCCACCAATTTGTTGAAACTTAAATCCTGTTGGTGTTTGAGCCTGTACCTGAGATAAACCCACAACATTTAAACTCAGTAGCGTCAAACTGGAAATTAGACCAGTTAAAATTTTCATCTAATAACTCCGCAAAAATGTGTAATTTCCTGTGGATATTAGCTGCAATGTCAAATTCCTAAAATACTTCTACAAAAACAAATTTTACCTAGTAGCCTTTTCCAGGTTTGAGGATTTATAGCTGTTCTTAATTGTCTGCAATACGCTCAGCTTAAGGGAGACAGAAATAGAATAAAATAATCAATTTCTGACTCAGAAATTATTTATCAACGTATTTCACTTATCAGAAAATAATTCAGGAGTCAGGATTTAGAATTCAAAATTGAATTCTATATAACTGAGGAACAGCGCACCCGTAGCGAGTCTACAGGTCATGAAAAAATGGATTTAAGACCCCATTAAATCTTCTCTTTTGGAGACGCACTCGCCTTCGATTTAGTAGTCAACAATAAAATAACGGGACTTAACCCCCCAGTATTTGATTCTGACTCCTGAATTCTTACTTCTGAATTCTGCTTCAATTCCGAATCGCCCTCATAATAAGCCTTGATAAAATTCAAAATCACAGAAAAATATATTTTACCTATGCAAAGACTGACGTTTTACAAACTGTGATTTCGTTAAATTTTCAGCTACTTTGACTTGACTTAACTATTTATCAAGACAGAGATTCAAAGATTTATTGAGAGCGATTGGAAGAAATCTTTCGATATAGTTGGTAAAACAGCTTTATAGGAAGTAGCTTTTAGGAAAAATTAAATGCAAAACTAACTATGCATTTAAAAAACCTAACAAGGATTATACTCAAACTTGATTTCGAACAATACAGGGCCGATTGTTGTGTCGATTGTATCAATTCGGATTTGGGTTTCTTGACCTGAAGGTATATTTGTACCTCTTGCCGTCAGAGTTGAATTGATACCAAAAACTGAACTCACTGGGTTCTTACATGCATTTATTGGATTTAATGTAATACCTACATTTTTGTTCCAGACATCTGAGAAGCCAGACTTAAACGTTTGGTTTGGATTATTGTCAGGTGGAACTTCTCTACCTTGAAAGAATATTTTCACATTCAGATCAGCACTGCCTGCTGTAGGCACATCTGCAAAGCCAGAATAGTTAACGCTAACCGGTTGAACGTTAAATCCAGAAGGTACACTCAGACCGATCCGCAGATTGCAGGATTTTGAAATAACCTTAGGACGTGGAGCTTTAGCTTCAAATTCAGAAAATGTTATTGAAAGGGTATCTCCATTGAAAACTGCCTGTACTGTTTTCGCCGATGGACAGCCAGTTCCCGAAAAACTTACTGGAACATTTTGAATTTCAAGTCCTTGAGCCTGTACCTGAGATAAACCCACAACATTCAAACTCAGTAGCGTCAAGCTGGAAATCAGACCAGTTAAAATTTTCATACTTTTAGACTCCGCGAAAACATGTAATTTCCTGTACAAATTAGCTGCAACTTAAAATTCCCTGAGATCCTTCTACACAATTGAATTTTATCCAACAGCCTGTTGGGGACTTATAGCAGTTCTTAATTGTCTGCAATACGCTTTGGTTAAAGCAGAGAGAAATAGGATACAATAATCGATTTCTGGCTCTGAAATTATATTATCAGCGTATTTCATTTATTTAAGAATTGCCATTTGGTTGCCAATACTATTTTTAACAACAGATAACCAAAGATTTCTTCAGAGCAATTGGAAGAAATCTTTGGATAAGTTTGGTAAAGCAACTTTAGAGGATGTTTTAAAACGGTATTTTGCTCTCATGATAAAGCACGGTGAAGCATCTCAGTATATGGCTGAAATCGTATTTTTTTCGTCGCACTTGATCTAAGACAGAATGGTAAAACTATAATACCTTCTGGAACTTTTAAAACATCCTCTTAGAGGCATCAGCTTTTGTGAAAAATTAAATGCAGATTCTGCATTTAAAAATCTAGCAAGGATTAAAAGCAAACTTGATTTTGAATAATACAGGACCGATTGTTGTGTCGATTGTATCAATTCGGATTTGGGTTTCTTTATTTGCAGTTACATTTGTAGCTCTTGCCGTCAGATTTGTATTGATACCAAAAATTGAACTCACTGGCTTCTTACATGCATTTATTGTACCTAATGTAATACCTACATTTTTGTCCCAGACATCTGAGAAGCCAGCGTTAAACGTTGCGTTTGGATTGTTGTTAGTTGGAACTATTTTACCTTGAAATAGTATTCTAACGTTCAGGTTAGCACTGCCTCCTGTAGGCACATCTGCAAAGCCAAGATACTGGACGTTAATCGGCTGAACATTCAATCCAGAAGGTACATTAAGACCAATCCGTAGATTGCAGGATGCGGATACAACCTTAGAAGGTAAAGCTTTAGCTTCAAACTTAGAAAATGTTACTGAAAGAGTATCTCCCTCCAAAAATCCCACTGCTGTTTTCGCCGGGCAACCATTTCCGAAAAGAGTTACTGGAACTGGTGTTGTATCTGGAAAAGTAAGTCCTGGTGGTGTTTGAGCCTGCACCTGAGATAAACCGACAACATTTAAACTCAGTAGTGTCAAGCTGGAAATCAGACCAGTTAGAATTTTCATATTTTTCGACTCCGCAAAGACGTGTAATTTCTGGACATGAGCTGCGACTTAAAATTCCTAAGATACTTCTACGCAAAGGAATTTTACCCAGCAGCCTGTTTGAGGTTTGGGGACTTTTAGCAGTTATTAAATATGTGCAATACGCTCTGTTAAAGCATACAGAAGCATGATAAAACAATCAATTTCTAGTTTGGAAATTAATTACTTATCACCGTATTTCACTTATCAGACAAGAATTCAGGAGTTAAAATTGCCAATCTAGAATTTAATTCTGTACAACTGGGGTAGCTACCCTACGAGCGGATGAATAAATGGTTTAAGGCGGCGACTAAATTGCTCGCGTAGCGTCTCCAAAGGAGAAGATTTAATGGTCAACTACAAATAGGCGGGTCTTAATCCCCCACTAATTGATTTTGACTCCTGAATTCTGACTTCTGAATTTTTCCATTGACAATTGCTCTTTAACAAGCCTCAATAAAATAATAAGTCCTCTGAGAAACATTTTATATCTATCTAAAGGAATAGATAAAGTAAATTTTAACAAATTATTACGTAAAAGTACTTAGGTATGTAGCAGTGAGACAGCGCTCTTGGTAGGGCTTATCTGAGCAGCTACTTGCTGTACTTAGGGAGGCCCCAAGTAGATGAGGTAGTGGGTTCCAGGGGTTGCCCCCGTTGTAGCAACTGCTCTCACATGGCGTCAGCCGAACTCGGTAGGGAACTAGACGCCCTTACGTAACTAACGCAAGGCTTACGAGCATCAGTGCTTGTCCTCAGACATTGCTATTACCTAAGATCCTTTCAACAGCTATTTGGCGTCGTTCAAGGTAAACTAATCTTTTAAAATCTGGATTTCATCAAGTTGATTAATCACCACATCTGCACCTCGGACGTTATCCGACTTACCCACCCAAGTGATACCAATACAACCTGCGGCTTTAGCATCACGCGCCATTTGCATATCACCGATGGAATCACCCACCATCAATGTAGTGCCTGGTTGGACTCCCAAAGCTTGGCAAGCTTGCAAAAATAGCACTGGATCTGGTTTACTTGGCCCCTCATCTACTCCCATTTCCAACTCGATATAATCATTTAATTGGTGATTCTCTACAAAGTTATGTACTTCATCACTTGTTGCTGCGGAGAGGATACCAAGTTTCAAACCCCCTTTCCGTAGGTATTTCAACAAGTCTAAGCTACCCACAAACAGGGGTGAAGGAGTTTTTTCAATGTATTTTTCCGCTTCATCCAAAACTTGACGGGCTATTTTTAAGGATTCAAACCATCCTCTACCTGTTTCGGCAATATATGCCGCAGCCGCAACTTCTGTTTCACGGCGACTCGCTACCGATATCAAACCCGCCGGATCGAGAATATTCCCATTGATGCCAAATGCCATTAGTAGCGGTTCCCCAATACCGGGAACTTGAGCGTCTATCAACCTGGCTGCTCTTTGTGCAAGCGATCGCAAATACGTTTCTGAATCTTCTAGAGTACCGTTTTTGTCAAACAAAATTGCCTGGATATTATCAAAAGTGATGTTTCTACATTTAATAGTTGCCACAATATTTCATTCCATTTATTTAGTTAAAAGTGAAGAGTTATGAGTTATTATACTTAACTCCTAACCGTTACCAATTTTCCACATAAAAAAAGAGGGAAAAACCCTCTTTATATAATTATTTAATACTCTTACTTAAAAAGAAGTAAAACTATAAATGTATTATTCTTCAATAGCTGCTGGAATTCCCTCTTCAGTTTCCGCGGCTGCTGGAATTTCTTCTTCAGTTTCCGTGGCTGCTGGAATTTCTTCTTCAAGTTCTGCTGCCGGTGGAATATCTTCGTCAAGTTCCGCTGCTGGTGGAATATCTCCGTCAAGTTCCGCTGCTGGTGGAATATCTTCGTCAAGTTCCGCTGCTGGTGGAATATCTTCATCAAGTTCCACTGCTGGTGGAATATCTTCTTCTGCTACAACTTCCGCAGGTGTAGCAGCCGCAGCAGTAGCACCTTGTTGCTTGGCTAACAGTTGCTCACGATACTTAGCAGCCATTTCTTCTGCTTTATCGTAGACCAAATCCCGGTTTTTAATCATGTCGCCGGGTTCGGGTTCTAGCTGCTTGGTAGATAGGGAAATGCGACCCCTTTCTGCATCCAAGTCAATGATCATAACTTTTACTTCATCATTGACATTGAACACGCTATGAGGTGTATCAATATGTTCGTGGGAAATCTCAGAAATGTGCAGTAGACCACTGACGCCGCCAATGTCGATGAAAGCACCGTAGGGCTTGATGCCACGAACTGTACCAATTACTACTTCACCGACTTCTAGGCGGTTCATCTTACGTTCAACCAACGCCCGACGGTGAGATAGAACTAAGCGGTTACGTTCTTCGTCCACCTCTAGGAATTTCAATGGCAAATCTTCGCCAACCAATTCTTCTTTAGGTTTGCGGGTACTGATATGGGAGCCGGGGATAAAGCCACGTAATCCCTCAATCCGTACCAATGCTCCACCGCGATTGGTTGCAAATACGCCAGAACGGACAGTAGCATCTTCTGCTTGCAGCTGCCGCACGCGCTCCCAAGCCCGCATATACTCAATACGGCGAATGGAAAGGGTTAATTGACCATCTTCGTTTTCATCGGTAAGGATGAAAAATTCGCGCGTTTCATTTGACTGTAAGACTTCTTCCGGGCTATCCACCCGGTTAATAGACATTTCTTGTATAGGAATATATGCTGCGGTTTTAGCACCAATGTCAATCAGAGCGCCGCGCGGCTCTATACTGAAAACTGTTCCTGGTACAACATCACCAGGGCTAAAATGATAATCGTATTTGTCAAGTAGAGCAGCGAAATCTTCGTGAGTGAATCCAATTTCTGTAGCGGTTAAATTCTGATTGACCATGCTGATTTGTTCCTGGTTCTAGTCTCCGTAAAGGTTGTGCGACAAGGGCAATGTGCTATGCAAACAGTTTTATGGCAGCTTACATTAACATCCATTTTCATCCTAGCGCAGAAAAGCTAGTATTAACACATATCTACTCCCAAGATTGGAAATTATATCACAATCTAAAAATGATTGGTCATTTACTTAGTAGTTAGAACCAAAAAAGGACAGATACAATAATATCCGTTGCTACTAGGGATCGTAGCAACGGATACTAAGATTAAATCCGCTTAAAGGTCTGGTATATAGGATCTACTTATCTTTTGGTTTCTCAAAACGAGGTGGTTCACGAAATGCGATCGCAAAAAAGAGAGTACCTATACACAGAGTAAAAATCAAGATGTACGCAACGCTTTCCATATTACGATTTCCTGCCTATAGAGCCAGTAATTAAACTTTTTAGTGCTGAGTCAGAGCCTTAACTCATAACTCAGCACTGAAATTAGAGAGCTTCCTTCCGGCGGGTTGACTTGTCACCCACTTTCTGGAATAGACCCCACTCAACTTGCTCTTCTAGATCGGCATCAACACCAGCAAATACGTCTCGGTAGATTGTCCGAGAGCCATGCCAGAGATGACCAAAGAAGAACAAGAGAGCAAATACTGCATGTCCAAAGGTAAACCAACCTCTAGGACTGGTGCGGAATACACCATCAGAGTTCAAGGTTTCCCGGTCAAATTCAAAAATTTCACCGCCTTGAGCTTTACGGGCATACTTCTTCACATCAGCTGGTTCTGTAAAGGTTTTACCATTGAGATCGCCACCATAGAAGCTGACAGTGACACCAGTTTGCTCGAAGCTATACTTAGATTCTGCCCGGCGGAAGGGAATGTCAGCGCGGACAATTCCATCTGCATCGGTCAAAATCACTGGGAAGGTTTCAAAGAAGTTGGGGAGACGACGCACTTTCAATTCGCGTCCTTCAGAATCTTTGAATACGGCGTGACCTTGCCAAGATTGAGCAATGCCATCACCCTTAACCATCGGCCCTGTACGGAATAGACCGCCTTTAGCGGGGCTATTACCGACGTAATCATAGAAAGCCAGCTTTTCGGGAATCTGCGACCAAGCTTGTTCAAGGGTTGCACCTTGGGCAACACTTGTTTGGACGCGCTGCTGAATTTCTTGACCGAAGTAGCCCTGATCCCATTGATAGCGGGTTGGGCCAAACAATTCGATGGGAGTGGCGGCGTTACCGTACCACATAGTACCAGCAACAACGAAAGCAGCAAAGAAAACTGCTGCAATACTGCTAGAAAGTACTGTTTCAATGTTACCCATCCGTAGGGCTTTGTAGAGCCGTTCGGGAGGTCTAACTGTGAGGTGGAATAAGCCTGCAATAATACCAACAACGCCAGCAGCAATGTGGTGAGCCACAATACCACCAGGGTTATATGGGTTAAAACCGTCTGGGCCCCATTCTGGTGCGACTGCTTGCGCGGCTCCAGTTATACCGTAGGGGTCAGTAACCCACATGCCTGGGCCAAATAGTCCGGTGAGGTGAAAAGCACCAAATCCAAAACAAAGTAGACCAGATAAGAACAGGTGAATGCCAAACATTTTTGGCAAATCTAGGGCAGGTTCACCAGTGCGGGGATCTCTAAAGAGTTCCAAATCCCAGTAAACCCAGTGCCAAACGGCAGCTAAGAACAAAAGACCGGAAAGACCGATGTGAGCCGCAGCAACGCCTTCAAATGACCAGAAGCCAGGATCGGTTGCTGGGCCACCAGTAACGTTCCAACCACCCCAAGATTGGGTAACGCCCAAACGTGACATGAAGGGTAGAACGAACATCCCTTGACGCCACATGGGATTGAGAACCGGATCGCTAGGGTCAAAAACAGCCAGTTCGTAGAGTGCCATCGAACCAGCCCAGCCTGCTACTAAGGCTGTGTGCATTAAGTGTACAGAAATCAGCCGTCCTGGATCATTCAGAACGACTGTATGTACTCGGTACCAGGGTAGTCCCATCGACTACGCTCCTCCTCGATGAGTTAGTTTACAAAGCAATTTTCTTACTGAGATTCTGAGAAACGAAATTCGCCACTCAGAAAACTCTCTCTTGTTTTTTGTTATTGCCATAGCCAGAACCTTACCACAGCTTAGTCTTATAAGTTAGACAGTGTGGGTGCTTTGGCAATGCTTACTCGCTTCGGGAGGTTTACCTTGTAGGGTAGCCACCGCCAAGCAAAAAATGAGAATGTTTTAAAAAGTGTAACTATTGATGGAATTGTTTGCAAGCGTGTAAATTGATGCGATCGCGTAGCATGTCCAAGTTTTTTCGCTACCAATCGCTGTCGGGGATTAAATTTTCTTATCTTTTCTTTATGAGGGGAGTGGGGGAACAAGAGGAGGGGACAAGAATAATTATGTTGTTATGTTACTTGGCTTATTCCCTACTCCCTACTTCCCACTATCTACTGAACCACCAATTGGATGTTTTGTAGTTGACATTTCGTCTCAGCCGTACCCAGGCGTTCAATTACCTGTTCAGCGCTCATCAGACGCTTGAGTACTACTTGGCCTATGGTCTGACTCGCAATTTCTGGTGTTGTTGGCTTCACTTCCACGGTTAAAACGGCTTCTTCAACTCGATAAAGCCATAGCAATTCGTTTTGTTCGACTAAACAAATATTCATTCGCTGAATATCTGGTTGGCGTCGCCATGCGGTTATTTGCCAGAGTCCATCAGATGCCCAGACTCTCGCAACTGCCCATCCCTCAGATAGAAAGAAATATTTCACGCTCTTAGTCTCACTATTAGACTTTCAATCTGCTGTTTACAATATCGCGATCACTTTCTTCGCTGATGTATAAACACTCTTATTTGCTAAGTAAAACCATGTAGCCGTTTTCTACGAAAAACAACTCCACAGTTATCTGTACCCAAGTAGCAACAGGCAAAGTTTTAATGTACACTACTTGACTTACGGTCAAAGCTTAACAAATATATTCACTAGTAATTATGAATTTACGACAAATTTAGGAAATGTTTAAAATTTTAATTAAATAAAAATCTTTCATTATTTAACGAATGCTAAAGTTTATTTTTTTGTTAATAATTTTTTGTAACAAATAGTGCGTAGGCGTAGCCCGTTGTAGACATCGCACAGTAATAAACTTAACTATAGCAATTGTAGCTAAGTTGTGAAAATTAACGAACCGCCTTTCCTTCGGAACGCTACGCGAACGCGCAGCCTCTCGTAGAGAAGAGCGCCAAAAAAATAAAGAGAAGCTTTCACAAATGATTTAGGACTGCTATATATTCGCATACTTAGCAACAGGTATAGGACTCATATTTGATTTTTGAACAAAACTCAGTACACCTTTATTCCTTCTTCCTAGTCCCCAGTCCCCAGTCCCCAGTCCCTTACCTCTACGAGTGATTCAGAAATGAAATCGGATTGCTATATTGCTGTAACTAATTGTAAAAATCAAGCACAATAGCCACAAATATAGTAAGATTGCTGACCGCTGAGATCAAATATTTTATTGCTATGACCTGGTTTTCCTTGTCCGTGAAACGGTGGGGTCGGATTACACAATTCCTATCTTTGTTCTGTCTATGTTTATTTTTAGTTGTTAGTTGCGCTCCTCGTCCACAGGTAACTACGCCACCATCAGGTTCTGTAAATAGTCCTACAGGTGATGGTCGTATTACTATAGGTACAACAGCAAAGCCGAGAACCCTTGATCCGGCTGATGCTTATGAGTTAGCATCCTTAGGTTTGGTGTTTAATATGAGCGATCGCCTCTACACCTACGAACCAGGAAGCACGGACATTAAGCCGCAGCTAGCTACAGCGTTACCTAAAGTTAGCCAAGATGCCTTAACTTATACCATTCCCTTACGTCAGGGAGTAATTTTTCACGATGGGACTCCCTTCAATGCCCAAGCAATGGCGTTTACCATCAACCGCTTTATTCAAAATAAAGGAAAACCATCATTCTTACTAGGTGATGTAGTAGATTCGGTAAAAACTACAGGCGAGTATGAGTTAACCTTTAAGCTGAAAAAGCCCTTTGCAGCGTTTCCTTCATTGCTGGCGTTTCCTGGGGTGTGTGCAGTTTCACCGAAAGCTTACGAACTTGGTGCTGGTAAATTTAAGCCGAATATTTTTGTGGGGACTGGTCCTTACAAATTAGGACAGTATGGTACTGATTCAATCCGATTTGATGTGTTTGATAAGTATTGGGGAGAAAAACCAGTTAACAAGGGTGTTAACCTGCAAATTCAAACTAGTCCGGTTAATTTGTTTAATGCTTTCCGTACAGGCGCAATCGATGTAGCTTATCTATCGTTACAACCAGATCAAAATCGTAGCTTGGAAGAAGGTGGTAAAAAAGGGGATTGGCAAGCGATCGCGGCTGAGGGTAGTGTAGTAAGTTATCTGGTATTAAACCGGAATCAGCAGCCTTTAGATAAATTAGAAGTAAGACAAGCGATCGCGTCAATAATTGACCGTCCCCTGTTAAATGAACGGGCGTTACTTGGTCAAGCAGATCCGCTCTACAGCATGATTCCGACGACATTTAATGTTTCCCAGCCATTATTTAAAGATAAATATGGTGATGCTAACTTTGATCAAGCTAAAAAATTGTTAACTACTGCTGGTTTTTCTAAAGAGAATCCGGCAAAAGTACAAATTTGGTATCCTTCTAGTTCACCTACTCGTAGTTTGGCAGCACAGACGCTCAAATCTCTTGTTGATGCCAAAATGGATGGAATACTGCAATTTGAAGTCACCCAAGCGGAAGGGCCAGCCTTCTTTAAAGATATTTCCAAAGGTTTATATCCAGGAGCTTTACTTGATTGGTATCCAGACTTTTTAGATCCAGATAATTACGTCCAGCCGTTTTTGACTTGTGATAAAGGTTCAGTTGCTAAAGGATGCGAAGATGGAGCCAGTCAAACTCAGGGTTCGTTTTACTATAGCGAAGCCATGAATAAACTGATTGATCAGCAACGCAAAGAACTAAATCCCGAATCGCGTCAGAAAATTTTTGCAGAAATTCAAACGCAAGTAGCTACTGATGTACCTTATGTTCCTTTATGGCAAAGTAAAGACTATGTATTTGCCCGAAATGGCGTGAACAGCGTACAACTTAACCCTACCCAAATTCTGGTTTACCAGACAATTAAAAAGTAGTCATTAGTCATTAGTCATTAGTCATTAATAATAACTGTTGACCATTGACTTTTGACTCTTAAGTAAAATGTTTCACGTTCAATATATATCTAGTTAATAGCTAAGATAGTTCCAAAAGCTGCATTTATAATTTTGAATTGCTTATGTCTCGTTCTAAAGCTTTACAATATTACATTGTTTCTCGGTTGCTTCTCGCGCCACTTCAGCTATTAACGATTATCACCATTGTATTTCTCTTACTAAGAGCAACACCAGGAGATCCAGCCGATGCAATTCTTGGTGGACGTGCGCCAGAAGCTGCTAAAGAAGAATTGCGAAAACAACTAGGCTTAAATCTTCCTCTGTGGCTACAGTACCTCAATTATTTGGGAAGCATACTACGTTTTGATCTGGGAACGTCTTTAATGAGTCGAGGACAAAATGTTTGGGACATAATTGGACAATATTTCCCAGCGACGGTGGAGTTAGCAGTATGTAGTATGGCGGTTGCACTCATCGTTGGAATTGCGGTTGGGACTCTTTCAGCTTCTCGTCCTGGTACATATTTTGATGTTGGTGGGCGCTTATTTGGTATCATTACTTACGCACTCCCCATGTTTTGGGCGGGAATGCTTTTACAGTTGATTTTCTCAGTCCAACTGGGTTGGTTTCCCAATTCCAACCGCTTTCCGCCTAATCTTCCGGCTCCGACTACTGTCACTGGATTGTATACAATTGATAGCTTACTCGGTGGAAATTTCACTCAGTTTTTCACATCTTTGCACCATCTTGCCCTACCGAGTCTCACATTAGGAATTTTACTCAGTGGGATTTTTGAGCGAATTGTAAGAGTGAATTTAAAGCAAACCTTGCAAGCAGATTATGTAGAAGCCGCTAGAGCCAGAGGTATTGGTGAAAACAAGATTTTAGCCTCCCATGCTTTAAAGAATGCGCTAATTCCAGTAATTACAGTCTTGGGATTAACCTTTGCTTCTCTGTTAGGTGGAGCGATTTTGACAGAGGTAACATTTTCTTGGCCTGGGTTAGCCAATCGATTGTATCAAGCGATCGCTGATCGCGATTATCCCACAGTCCAGGGAGTGCTAGTATTTTTTGGTGCGATCGTTGTTAGTGCTAGCATTTTAATTGATATTTTAAACGCTTATGTAGATCCGCGAATTCGGTATTAAAAAATCTTATGATGAGTGGATTTGCCAAATTTTATTTCCCCTAATTATCACAATTTCGGTTAGTTCAGTTTTCTGTTTGACTACTACCCCTACGCCTACGTTCTTGTAATTGAAGGTGACGGCATGAACCAGATATGGCAAATTCAGTTGCTACTGACACTCCTTGTCTGCCATTAGATGCGGGTTTTAATTTCCAGTTACGCGCTTGTCTCAAAGTTTCTTCATCCAAGTTACGGTTTCCACTAGAGCGGATAAGGCGCACATTTGTGACATTGCCTTGAGCATCAGTATCTACAGCTATTTGTACTCTGCCTTCTATACGTTTTCCTCTTGCTGACTCTGGATACTTACTACGGCATTCTTGGCAAACTGCACGACTATTACCTAGAGTGTTAATTTTTGGGGGTATTGGCACTGTTGCTACTGTTGAACGGTTTTCTGGTTGATTTCCAGTCTTTAAATCGAGAGCAGTGTTAGAGCCAGAGCCACTAAGGTTATTTGATGGCACTACATTACCGCTAAGGGTGCTGCTCTGGCTGGCTCTAGAATCTCTTACCATACTCAAACACTGTGTTAATTTTTTCTGAGGAGATTCTACTGTCGGAAACTGTTGAGTTTGCATCTTAACTGGCTTAAGTTGTTTAACTTGCTTAGACTTCTCACTTGCTTTTATAAAATGGCCTATATCTGAGAACAGTACGGGAATATGCAACACTAGCGAATTCATTGTACTGTAAGCAAAAAAAACGACAGCAATGCTAGAAAAGCTCATCATCTAAGTCACCCAATTATTAGCGCAAATTACTATAGCAATTAGAAATGATTTGTAAGAGAGAAAAAAGCTGAAAAGCTATAAATACGTACTTTTGATCACCGTATTTTCTCACAATTAAATTCGGATTACTATAGTTAAATGATATTGTAAATTTTTTGACAAACCTATCTTCTCAAACTACGAGGATCAAGTGCATCTCTCAGCCCATCACCGAGTAAGTTGAATGCTAACACTGTAAGAATAATCAGCACAGCAGGCGGCCAAATTAACCAAGGTTGCAGTACTAAAATTGAAGCATTGCTAGCCAGAGAAAGCATATTTCCCCAAGAAGGGTCTGGTTGTTGTATTCCCAAGCCGATGAGACTCAGTATTGCTTCTGCACCAATAAAGCTGGGAATTGCAAGAGTAGCAGAGATAATTACATAACTAGCCGTTTGCGGCAAAACGTGGCGGAGGATAATATAAAGTGGGTTCGCGCCCATCGCGCGTGCCGCTTGGACAAATTCTCGCTCTTTAATTGATAGTACCTGTCCTCGAATCACCCGTGCTAAACCAGCCCAGCTAATAACCGAAGTAATCACCACAATCAGCAAAAAACGCTGGGTACTGCTTAAACCAGGTGGTAAGACTGCTCCCAAAGTTACCAAAAGATAAATACTAGGGAAAGTCATTAGCACTTCTGCCAAGCGCATAATGACGCTATCAGTCACACCGCCTAAATAGCCGGAAATTCCCCCGATGATCAAACCGAGGGGGTAGGTAATGATAATGCCAAAAATTCCGATAAACATACTGATGCGACCGCCATGCAGTAGGCGACTGAATTGGTCGCGGCTTTGGTCATCAGTGCCCAAGATGTTGAAGTTTGCCCCAGTTGTTGTGCCAAATAAATGCCAATTTAAGGGAATACCAGGAAAGATTGTGACCTCATCCCACTTTGGGGGTAAGGGCAAACTCATCTGCAACAATCGGTATTCTGGCCCAGAGACAAATAGACGCAGGGGTGATGGCTTTGTTAAGTCTACAATGAGTTCGCGATCGCCTGTTTCTAAATTCGTGTCTCCCTGAGTCGTCGGGTAAATATACGGCCCGATAAACTGCCCTGACTTAGAAACCCAATGTATCTTAGTTGGTGGCAGCAATGAACCATTGGGCTGTGAAGCATAGGGGTCATAAGGAGCCACGAAATCTGCTGCAATTACTGCTATGTAGAAAACTAACAGCAAAATTGCCCCAAATCGTGCCAAAGGATTTTTCTTGAGTCGTCGCCACCAATCCATAGTAGTTAGGAGTTATAAATTAGGATTTATGAGTTATTAAACTTTTATCTTAATTCATAACTCCTGTACAAACGCGATTAATCGCGTCTCTCTAATTCCCAACTCCTAATTTTTCTAAATACCGTTGCTGTTCTTCCTGTTGTTTTTCATGTTCCACAACAAACACGTTTGAGTAGAGATTAGCCAGAATTTGTTTTCCCTGTTGTGTCAGTGATAGATAATGCAGTCCCTCTTGGATATAGGGATAGACGCCATTCCAGTAAAACTTAGCATAGTTATTACGTAAATCAGCAGGGGTTTTATAGCCTAAAACTTTATTTACTCCAGTTTCTTCAAACTCGTAAAATAAAGAAGTAATTTTCTTCAGATAACGTGGGTCGCTTAGTTGACCAATCAAATCAGCAGCACGGACTAATCCTGCAAAACACCTTGTATCTTGATGATCTTCTGCCGCAGGCACGGGAAATCGAGTCAATTCAATATTGCTCTTAATTGCCTCAGCATCTATTAACTTGTGACCTCCAAAACGTTCATCAATAAAAAGCTTGGCTCTATCAACATGATATGGCGTCAGACTGGCATCAGAAGCACCAGGAGCTACAGAAATCATTTTGCCATTTTTACCTGTGGAATATAAGTTTGCTGTCTCTCGGTCTTGTCGGCAAACTCCCTTAACGTAGCCAATATCATGAGACACCAAGGAAATGATACAATGCAGCCAGTCTTCACTGGAAACACCACCTTCCCTAATGTGTTTGCCACGTAAGATTTCTTGCCCCACCAGGGTTACAAGGACTGTGTGTTCAACATTGTGATAAAGAGCATCGCTATTGGCAATGTTTTCTAAAGCCATGTTACCAGCCCAGGCGATAATGTCCTGATAATCATTTTTGAAGCAGCCGTAGGTGCGACGGTAGCCTTCTCGAATTTCATTTACAAAGGCATCAATTAAAATTTCAGTGGCATTAAACATATCTGGTTACTCTGGTAAATACCAATTATTTATTGATTTGATTTCAAAATTCCATAATCAGGCTCGCCCTTGCTGGGATTTAACCTCACTTTTATTCATTTCTCCTTCTAAAAGAGAGGCTTAAAAAGCTGACTATTTCATCGCTCCCCCTTCGGAGGGAGGCTGGGTAGGAGAGGTTCGTCAAACTCACATGAATTTAAGACAATATATTTTGCTCCTTTGTAACTCATGTGTAGCTGCGGACGCTAGCTTGTCCTATCCCTAAATTGCATAGTAGAGAATGGTTTCCTGATGACACAAAGGCTTCAGAGGAATTATCGATGCCGGACAAAAATATTTATTTGATATAACTTTATACATAAAAGGCTGGATTTTAAATTAGATAAATCTAGATTCGCTTTACTAGTTTTTCATATCTAACCATTGGTTGACGGTGATCTAAATACATATATTGTGTGACCTTGAGTAACTAGATGAGATAAAATAATTTTTGTATCATAATTTACATAAGTTTGTTTAAGCTTTTTTGGCTAGTAATTACTTTTAGAAGGCTTGTTTTATTTATACATTGATATATAAAAGACATTTACTATGAAATGCGTCATAGTTGATATGAAGTAAATAAACTTCAAGTTTTCTTAAGAAAATACCAAGATTGGTATGCGTAGACAGAAAGTGGAGGTAGGACTGTGAGCGATGATAGTGTTTCAGAAGTCGAGGTGAATAAACCTGTAACATCTGAAGATGCTAGCTTTTTGAGCAAATCGGATCAAAAACCAACCAGGGCATGGTTGAAACCATTATTTTTAGGTGCTGGTTTAGGAATTGTGATCGCCTTTGGTGGGATGGGTATATTAAGTCGTCTTTCACCTCGTCAACCAAGCGCGGTAGCGGATAAAAAAGTTAACCCAGCAATGACAGTTACCATCGCCACAGTAGAAACCGCCCGTGTTTTCCGTACCCTCAAAACTACTGGAACTGTTGCAGCACGCGATTTAATTCCAGTTTTACCGCAGACAAACGGCTTACAAATTAAAAGCATCCCCGAAGATGTAAAAGAAGGGACTTTTGTCAAAAAAGGTCAGGTATTGGCGGTGTTGGATGGTTCTATATTGCAAAGCCAAATTAGCCAAGCCAAAGCAGATGTGGAATCAAAACAAGCAGATGTGGAATCAAAACAAGCAGATTTCGCAGCCAAGCAGGCAGATTTGGCATCAAATAAAGCCATAGTCCAGCAAAAAAAAGCAGATTTAGCTCAAGCTAAGGCGAAGTTAGAAGAAGCAACCAAGAATTATCAGCGCTATCAACAACTCGCTGACTCTGGGACCATTAGTAAGCAAGAACTCGATACTCGTTCTTACGCTGTGAAAACTGCTGTAGAAGTTGTGAATCTGTCCCAAGAAAATGTGCGTAGTGCCCAAGCTAATATCGGCAGCGCCCAAGCTAATATTGGTAACGCCCAAGCTATCATCAACAAAGCCAAAGCCGATGTCAAGAGTAGTGCTGCTAGGGTGCAACAACTACAAACTCAGTTGGGACAAACTGTGGTGCGATCGCCCGTTGCTGGAGTAATAGCTGAGAAACTTGCCAGAATAGGCGATGTGACTGGTGTACCGCCGCAAACCCAGGTGGGAACTGTGATTGGTGGCACACAAAAGCTATTTTCGATTATCCGAGATGAGAAGTTAGAACTTCAAGCGAAAGTACCCGAAATTCAACTAAATCAAGTGAAAATTGGGGCATCTGTGCAAATTACTTCTGATGTCGATCAGCGCATGCGATCGCAAGGACGAGTCAGAGAGATACAGCCACAGGTAAACGATCAAAGGCGGGAGGCTACAGTCAAAATTGACTTACCGCCAACAACTTTACTTAAACCAGGGATGTTTGCTAGTGCTTCAATTACTACTAACTCAGGGATGAAGATAGTAGTACCGCAAAAAGCAGTGCAATCTCAAGCAGACTCAAGTGTAATTGTATTCACCTTATCGAGTGGAGATATAGTCCGCAGCCAAAAAGTAGAATTAGGAGATCCTGCCAATGACGATAAAGTGGAAATTAAAAGCGGGTTGCAATTAGGCGATCGCGTCATAGTGGATGGTGCAGGATATCTCAAAGATGGTGATAAGGTTCGAGTGGCAATTTGAAGGGAAGGGGGAATGGGGAGAAATAACCAATGACAAATGACCAATGACAAATGCAAAATCTAAAATTTAAAATTTCCCAATGTCTTTTAATATTTCAGCTTGGTCGATTAAAAAACCCGTTCCCACAATAGTTTTATTTTTAATATTGACAGTTGTAGGTTGGTTCTCCTTCATATCCTTGGGGATTGATACTAACCCAAATATTGATGTGCCGACAGTTTCGATAAAAGTCACCCAACCGGGTGCAGGCCCAGCCGAACTAGAATCTCAAGTGACGAAAAAAATTGAAGATGCCGTCGCGGGGTTGGGCAATATCGATTATATGATTTCCACCGTCAGCGATGGGAATTCTAACACGACAATCAATTTTGTTTTGGGTACAGATAGCGATCGCGCCACCAATGATGTTCGGAATGCGATCGCTCAAATTCGCCAAGATTTACCCCAAGATATCAACGATCCAATTGTGGAACGTCTGGAATTTTCCGGCGGCCCGGTGATTACTTACGCAGTTAAATCAGATCGGCGTTCTGTAGAAGAATTAAGCAATATTGTCGATCAAACCATTAGCCGCGCCTTATTGGGAGTCCGTGGTGTAGCACAAATTCAGCGCGTGGGTGGAGTTGACCGAGAAATTCGGATTAATCTTAATCCAAACCGCTTACAATCTTTGGGTATTACCGCCACCCAGGTAAACGACCAAATCCGTGCTTTGAACATTAACTTACCTGGGGGACGCGCCGAAGTCGGTGGTAGCGAACAAAGTATCCGCACTTTAGGGAGTGCCGCCAGTGTGGATATGTTGAAAACCTACGAAATCCTCTTACCACAAGGCGGTTCCGTACCCTTATCCACCTTGGGAAGCGTAGAAGATAAATTTGGCGATGTGCGTCAAGCCGCCCGCTTGAATAATCAACCTGTGGTAGCTTTCCAAGTATTGCGTAGTACTGGCAGCGTTCTGGTGACTGTGGAACAAGGAGTGAAAGCAGCAGTTAAAGAACTGGAAAAAACCCTTCCCGCAGATGTCAAACTGGATTTAATTTTTACTAGAGCCGATATTGTTCGCCAATCCTACCAAAGCACCATTGATGAATTGATTCAAGCTTCGGTGCTGGCGGTCATCGTTATTTTAGTATTTTTGCGGGACTGGCGAGCAACATTAATTACGGCTGTTGCCTTACCTTTGTCAATAATTCCCACCTTCGCAGTGCAGCAAGCCCTTGGTTACACCCTCAACAACATGACTTTGTTGGCATTAGCACTGGCGGTGGGCAACTTGGTAGATGATGCCGTTGTGGAAATTGAAAACATGGAACGGCACATGGCTATGGGCAAGTCAGCTTGGGAAGCCTCTTTTGACTCTTCTGATGAAGTAGGATTAGCGGTAATAGCAAGTTCAGCGACAATTATTGCGGTGTTTCTGCCCGTTGCCTTTATGGGTGGGATTCCAGGGCAGTTTTTCCAACCATTTGGTGTAACCGTTGCCGTTTCCACAATTTTCTCAACTCTAGTAGCGCGGATGGTTACGCCCATGATGGGGGCATATCTTTTAAAGGAGAACGAAGGGAGTGGGGGAACAGGGAGAACAATAAAATTCTTCAATTTTAAATTTACACTTCCAGGTAGCGGGAACGGAAGTAGAAAACCTATCACTGAAAAGCGTCGGGGTTTTCAACCTTATAGATCGCTCCTAGAGTGGGCGTTACGCCATAGATTGACAACAATGGCGATCGCTTTAGCTTTCTTCATTGCGAGTCTAACGCTGCTTCCCTTGATTCCCAAGGGTTTCGTGGATGATGGCGATTTTGGAATTTCCAACGTATCTATAGAATTACCTCCTGGTTCCACATTAGAAGACGTTAATAAGGTAGTCACACAAGCCACTAACCTCATCCGGCAAAACCCAGTAGTTGAACGTGTACTCGCAACCGAAGAAATCAATTCTGCAAGTCTTGCGATTAATCTCAAACCTAGAGAAGAACGAAATATTTCCCAAAAACAGTTTGAAGAACAAGTACGCCCTTCCTTTGAGCAAATACCAGGAGCTAGAATTAGTTTTCAAAGTCAGTCACCAGGTGACAGTAACAAAGGTTTATCAATTGTCCTCAGAAGTGAAAATCCCGAAGCGTTAAATCAAGCTGCTAATGCCCTAGAAAAGCAGATGCGATCGCTAGCCGGATTAGTGGAAGTGTCTTCTACTGCGAGTTTGGTTAAACCAGAGATTTTGGTAATTCCTAACCCGCAACGGGCAGCAGATTTAGGGGTGACAGTGCAAGCGATCGCTCGGACTGCTTCTCTTGCTACCATCGGCGACAATGAGGCCAACTTGGCGAAATTTAATTTAAGCGATCGCCAAATTCCCATTCGTGTGCAAATCGATCCAACAGCGCGGGCTGACATCAACACAATCACAAATCTGCAAGTCCCCAGTCAAAATGGTAGATTGATTCCCCTCATCGCAGTTGCAGACATCCGTTTTGGGAGTGGACCTGCAACCATCAACCGTTACGATCGCGCCCGTCAAGTTGCCGTAGAAGCCAATTTGCAAGGGATTTCTTTGGGAGAAGCAGTAGAAACAATCAACAAACTACCTGTGATGCAAAACTTACCGCCAGGGGTAGTACAGCAACCATCCGGTAGCGCCAAAATTATGCAAGATATTTTCGGGCGCTTTGGCGGTGCATTAGGGCTGGCATTAATGTGTATCTATGCAATTCTGGTGCTGTTGTATAACAACTTCCTGCATCCGTTGTCGATTATGGCAGCGTTGCCCTTTTGTTTAGGCGGCGCACTGGTAGCCTTAATGGTTGCTCAAAAACCCTTGGGAATATATGCCTTGATTGGTGTCGTGTTGCTGTTGGGAATTGTCACCAAAAACTCCATTCTGTTAGTGGACTATACAATCATCAACATGCAGGAAGGTAAAACCCAACGTCAGGCACTTGTCGAATCGGGTGTGTCACGTCTGCGTCCGATTTTAATGACTTCTTTGGCAACGATCGCAGGGACTCTGCCTTTAGCATTAGGAATTGGTGCGGGTTCTGAAGTTCGCCAACCAATGGGAATTGCCATCATGGGCGGTTTCACAACTTCCACCCTGCTGACACTAGTGGTAGTGCCAGTGATATTTAGCTACATTGACAACTTCCAAACTTGGATTATGGATAGATTGCGCTATGGCTTTGGTAAGAAACCATCGCGTTAATAATAAAAATAATAAAGACGCGATAAATCGCCGTCTCTACAATCAAATCGTATTGCTTCCGCCCCTGTGCCTCTTGTGCGATCGCATTTACCAATGGGAATCATAACAAACAGATTCACCTAGAGTAAATAACCAATGGCTTACCAAAACATTACCGCTTCCCTTTCCGCAGCAGATATCCAAGAAATTAAAGCAGCCTTTGCGACTATTGAAGCAAAGTTACCCTTTCTCGTGACTCTGAGTGCAGAAGAACGACGCAACTTATTTAAGATGGGCGATAAAAGACTAGCTTTTGTCAACAATAGCCTGATTGCTGCCCAATCTAACCGAGACATTTTACCAGCCAGCTTTGATTTAGACGAATTTGTGCGGGATTATCAACTAGCTGCTAACCTCACCGAAGTTTTGATTGGACTGCGACAACTGACAGAACAGGTAGATGATACCCTGATGGCAGTCGGTAGCGAAGCAATGGGTAGCAGTTTGACAGTTTATGATTATGTGAAGACTGCTGCTAAGAAAACTCCAGGTTTAAAAACTATTGCTGAACAGTTAGGCGAACGGTTTAAAGCTATAAAAAGTAAACCGGCAAAACCTGCATCTAATTCATAGGTGTAAACATTGCCAGATCCTCATGTAGAGACGCGATTTATCGCGTCTAAAAAACTGGCATGTTAGAGAGACGGGATAAATCGCCATCTTTACAGAGAATATACTCGTCAATTATTCCTTGACAGACTAATATTTTCGATTTGTGTGTACACTGTAGCTCCGACTCGGAGAGGGACGGACTTAAACTTTAGTTTAAGGCAGCAAGAGGTTTATCAAATTTACGTCAAATGAGTCTTTGATACTCGTAAATGAACCTCAGAGCTTCGTGAATGAACCTCAAAGCTTCGTCGATGAACCTCAGAGCTTCGTCGATGAACCTCAGAGCTTCGTGAATGAACCTCAAAGCTTCGTCGATGAACCTCAGAGCTTCGTCGATGAACCTCAGAGCTTCGTGAATGAACCTCAAAGCACCGTCGATGAACCTCAAAGCATCGTCGATGAACCTCAAAGCTTCGTTAATGAGTCTTTAATACCCGTCCACAAGCATTAGAGGCTCTAAATCAGGAATTAGGAATTGCAAGCTTGGTATTATACCGATAGCCGCGGTAATCTGCCGCCTTGCCCTGATTTATGCTCATAACTCCCCGCCACACTAACAAGCTCTCCGTCTTTTTCCTTTTTTGTTTCACCCTACTCCTAACTTTCTTCCTCTCTCTACCTTGGGTAAACGCCAAAGAAACCCCCAAACGCAAACCCCAAGATTGGCAGATTAACGGTATATCAGCAGCCCTTGATGATGGACATGACCAAGTTAAGATATATGCTCTGGATAAATTAGTTGAATATGATCTGAAAGATTTAAAATCCCTGGTGAAGAAACCAGAGGATATTGCCGAAAAAGCTGCCAAAATCCTCAAGGATGAAAAGGTGGACGCCGACGTTCGTTCAAGTGCGGCATCGGCATTGGGCAACTTGGGAAACGCCGCAGCCAAGTATCTCCCTGACATCCTCAATATCCTCAAGGATGAAAAGGTGGACGCCTACGTTCGTTCAGGTGCGGCATCGGCATTGGTTTTTCAAAGCCAGAAACACCATCATCGCTCACATTGCCTTTTGGCTTGCCCTCATTTTTGCCTACCCCAAATTTCCTCAAGTCCAAGCCATCTTCTTCTGGAACCCTTGGGTACGCCGGATTCTCGGCGTCGGCTATGTCGGCTTTCTCCTCACCTGGTTTCCCCCCTTCCGGCGCAAATTATTTGAACCCTTCAAACCTTCCCTATTAGCCGATGCCGGGTTAGATAATTTTTATGACCAATCATACTTCCCAGAATCTAAAGTCAAAGTTCCCCCATCTGGAGACATCCAGCCAATTACCGCAGCCTTACCCAGTATTCAAGGACAAATTATCTTAGAAGGAGATTCCGGCTTAGGCAAGTCGATGTTTCTCCGTCATCTCTTGCAAAACTCCCAGCGCATAGTCGTTTATCTCCCCGCCCAAAAGTGTCATAAAGGCGTAATTGAAGCCATCCAAGACAAGCTACACGGACAAGCCCAAGATGCCGGCTTCCTGAAAAACCTCATTTACAGTGGCGCGATAGATATCTGCATCGACGGACTCAACGAAGTCACCGCCGAAACCCGCGCCAAAATCTGCCAGTTTGTCGAAAGCTATTTCCGGGGCAACATTATCATGACAACCCAGCCCCTAGAGTGGACACCCCCCTCAACAGCCAAAACCTACTACTTGCAGCCCCTTGAGCAACAACAAATTCAAGAGTTTTTGATCTCCCGTCAGCCGCGACTCCCCAAAGATGCCAAAATTCAAGGTGCTGATTACGAAAAAGCCTGCACCAATTATTTAAAAGAAGTCCTCAATAACCAGCAAGCCAAAGAAGAGTTAGATGGTGTCCGCCGAATTCTTTCCAATCCAATGGATCTAACTGTGGTAGCACTGATGTTATCACAAGGTAAACAGCCAAACTTATTTCGCCTGCAAGAACAGCAATACAACCTGATGGCGGCAGAATACCAGCAAGAATGGAAACAAGAATTTCCGCTCAAAAGATTTTCCGCCGCCGTCTACCAAATGCGACTCGAAGACAAACAAGCCTTACCCGCCGATGAATTTCATCAAGTTGCCAAGTCTTTAGAAGACGAAAAATACAAAATGGTAGTCAGCCGTCAGTGGCAAGATGAAAAAGGCGAAGCGAAGAAAGAATGGTACTTCCGCCACGATAAAATCATGGATTTCTTCTTAGTGCAAAACTTTCTGGGCGAAACTGATACAGCCGAAGGACTATTAGTTGATAGAATGGGCGATCCGCGTTTTCGTGGTGTTTATTTCTTGCTAGCAACGTTACTTCCTTTAGATGCAGCCAAAGAACTGCGAGAAAAATTGATTCAATACGCCGCCGACACCAAAGACAACACGGTAAGTAATACTTTTGTGCAGTTGTTGAGAACTAGATAAGTGGGGGATTGGGCAATAATAAAAGAACCCCACCCCTCAACCCCTCCCCGATGCCTTGGGCTACCGTGTACACACAAATCGAATTACCCCCCTTAATCCCCCCTTATAAAGGGGGGAAACACGAATCTAGTTCCCTCCCCTTGTAAAGGGGAGGGTTAGGGTGGGGTAAGGTTATATTAACTTCGCTGTGGAGAAGATTGTTTCTGTTTTGAAACACCACGCTGAGAGTTTAAAAATGGGGGAATGGGACAGTCTAGCGTCATTGCGATCGCTCTTAGTAAATCTGCTTCTGATTGTGTAACTTTATTATCCAAAAGTACCGTGTGGGCGCAGGTATCAACAATAGCTTGCTTCAGTTTGGGACTGGCAAGACGGAGGCGCTCAATACTCTTCTTAAGTTCAGTGAAATTACAGGTTAGTGGCATGTCTGGTTTCTCTTGCTCTCCGGCTTTGGGAAGTCGAAAAACTCCAGAACGAAAAGCATAGGCGATGTCTTCGGTGGAGGCATCGGGTTGGGAGTATCCAATGCGGGCAATGACGGACAATACTAATAAACTATCTGGCCAAATCTCTTCTATAGAGGTAAATTCGACTGTTGTCGCAGATGTGGGATTTATACTAGGTTGGAGGCGATGCCACAGGATTAACTGCAACACAAAATGCCATAGTGATAAACTTCGGGTAGCTACAACTAAACCGTGGACGCATTTGCACAACCTTTGGCATTCTTTGGCAGAGTTTTGACGCAATACGGGTACTGCTAAATCTACAAGTGGCAAGCGAATTCTGGGATCTAACTGGCTAATTTCGCTGCTCAATTCTAGGGCTTTTTCTACCAACTCAGCAGGCTGCACCTCGCGTAACCAAGCAATTTGACGTTGTTGGATATCGATATTTTCAGTATCTAACGCTAGCGCAAAAGCGATCGCCATTGCACTTTCCTGCTCCCGCACACCCAAGCGCAGAGATTCCGGTAACTGCGATAACAGCGCTTGAGCATGGGCAAGATGCTCTGGTGTGACGCTTCCCACCTGGTTTACAACCTGTTCTGGTGTGGGGCCAGAACCACCAGCAAAGCCCATTGTTAAGGATTCCTGGGAGGGGGAACGCACCTGATTGCGAGATGGCATTGCTGGTAAATTGCTGACGTTCAAACCCCCAACGCGGCGAATACGTTCTGCTAAGGGTGGGTGGCTAGAAAACATATTTTCCCAGAAAGAGGCGTTGAGGGCGTTGCCAAAAAACATGTGGCTAGCGGCTTCTGCACCCGGCGCAATCAAACGTGAATCCATCCGTTCGAGTTTTTGGAAGGCTCCGATAAGTCCATTGGGGTTGCGAGTGAACTGTACAGCCGAAGCATCGGCAAGAAATTCCCGTTGGCGAGAGACTGCGGCTTTAATCAAGCGTCCGCAAAGTAAGCCAATACCGCCAATTGCCATCAGTGCTAAACCAAGAGCCCAGATAGGTAAACCCTTGCCTTCCTTGTCTGAACGGAAGTTACCACGAATGCGCCACAACAATTCCCCGGTTATGTAAATGAACAAAATCCCGTGGAGTAGTCCCACCAAACGCAAATTCAGCCGCATATCTCCATTGAGAATATGACTGAATTCGTGGCCGATGACTCCTTGTAGCTCATCTCGGTTCAGGTGTTCCAAAGTTCCACGGGTAACTCCAATTACAGCATCATTGGGCGTAAATCCGGCAGCAAAGGCATTAATCCCGGTTTCCCTCTCCAAAAGATAAACTTTTGGGACAGAAATACCAGAAGCGATCGCCATTTCCTCGACAATATTTAATAGTTGTCGCCCTTGTTCATCGGCTGTATCTGGTAGCAGGAGTCTTCCCCCCAACTCTTGGGCAATTACGCTTTTGCCCTCACGCAGATAGGCAATTTTGTACAGACTTCCGATTGCGATCGCACTTATTGTAATCCCAGCCACGTAAAGAAATATCCCTGGATGCCACCAAACACGGGGAGCCATGCCAAACAGAAATAAAGTGGCAATATAAATCGCCATAATCATAACTGCGATCGACAGGGAAAATAACCCAATTAATTGTTGCGTGTTTTGGCGTGCCCGATCCTGATGTTCAAAGAAATTCATAGACACCTAAAAAGACACGCGTGGAGCATTTCTAATTTCTGGAGTAGCTTCGGGGAGCAATTCTGCAACAGTAAAGTTAAAAGTATTGGCCACAAGGTTGCTGGGGAAAGATTCGCTCTTGGTGTTGTAAAGTGTCACCGCGTCATTAAAAGCCTGACGGGCAAAAGCAATCCGGTTTTCAGTGGAAGATAATTCTTCCATAACCTGAGTCATGGCGCGATCGGCTTTCAATTCAGGATAAGATTCTGAAAGTACCAATAAAGATGAGTCTACTTGTAGCAAGTTGGCTTCGTCGTCTGTAAAATTAATTACGCAAATCTACTAATGTAAAATTTTTTAAATAACCGCAGAGGTGCAGAGAACGCAGAGAGAAATAATTTCTTCAAATTGTTTGTGAATATCATTTCTCCTTTCTTTGTGTACTCTGCGTCTCTGTGGTTGATTAAAAATTGTAACCAGATAAGTCACCTATGAATCTGAATAAATAGGGAATAACCACTGACAGCAAAAATAAAAAGGATAGCGGCAGGAAAAATTACTACATCTCTAACAATAAATAAAATCCAATCTTTTCTTAGTTCTTGTTTAAACTTGAGTTCTCGCAGTTTACGCTCAAGTTCTACATCTTCTTGTGACTGCAAATTGTCAGGTGACAGAATTAGTGGGTTGTCGCCTTTGCTGGCAATTATTTTTGATAAATCTGTTTTATCTGTCATGCTATTTAGATACCAATAATTTCAGCTTCAAGATTTTGGTTATCATCTGCAATCTCGTTTTACCGATAGATTGCATCATCGATTGTGGCTCGGAAAAACTCGCCCTCTGACTCAAACCGCTTAGTGCCGAAGTACCATCCAATTCGCAGACGAGTCGGAATAGTGTAGCCAGAGAATGTGCCTTCTTCCTCCATAATTCCACCGAAGTCCATATAATGAAACTCAGAGCCATCAAGTTTATTCCAGCGCGGCAGCTTGAAGGTCTTGAGCCGACCCGTTTGATCGATAGTGAAATCTAGTTCTGCTCTCTCGCCTTGCACTACAAAACTGGAATGTAAATGTGATGAATCCGTTGTTGTCCATGACACATCATCACTACAAAATACAGATGGCAAACAGATTGACTCAGACTGAAGACGACCAACAGCAGACCGTGTAATATCGGAACCCGAAGCTATCATCACAGGGAACAATCCTAAAAGTTTCCATTGCATTGCACCTACACCGTCTATAATTCGATCCGATCCCACAATTGGCAAACCATTCATCCATGCCGTAGCGCTCCAAATCAGCCCATGCTTCCAGCAAATGACTTGCTCTGCTTTGAATGGAATCCAACTTTTCAATTTGATTTCGCCGTGCATTTGCAATCGAACCGCAGATGCGATCGCCGTTCCAGGAGCGATCGCGTGTTCGAGATATCGTTTTGCTGCTTCTGGCAAATGAGCGAATTCGTCTGAATGAAATACACGATCGTTAGATGTCGCTGAATCCCATAGCGTATTAAGAGAAATCTGTTTAGCCATCATTACACCAGTATTTTTAATTCAGAATTTGATAGATTGTGATGATAAAAATAATTATGAAAATAGATGTATAGATTGATTTAGTATATTTGGCTAACCAACTTGGAAGATAAATATCAAAATTGTCCTTTTTGGAATTTGAATATTTTCGGGCAAGCAGATTTAATGGCAGTGTAATTTAAAGGTTAGTAGGGTTAGCCCTTCTAGAAATACAAATCCATAACCAATCCAGAGCCAGAAATCGAGCTTATTTGCGATTGCGGCATAAAGCATATAGAAAATCACAAAGTTGAAGAATACCCAGATCAACGTGTGAATGACTTTAATCAGCGTCAATTTTGTTTTATTTTCCATATTGGTTTTAGTGTGACAGATGGTTGTTTTATTTTCTGAATAAATTGATTGAATATGATATAAAACTTAACGCTCGATGTATGAGGGAAACTTTATTGATCATTGCCGTATGCACTTTGAGCAAGTCAAAATCTTTAGATAGCTGAGAATAAGTTTCATCACAGTGTCAAGCTTATGCTGGCTCGTTCGGTATTATGAAGTGCAATTTGCCACAAGCAAAGCTACGCGATCGCTCTATCTTGTAAAGAATGCCAAAGCTGTTATGACTCGTATTATGCTAGTCGTCTAGTCGTCTAAAGATTTACTTTATAAATGGTCTCAAAGGCGCACAATATTATTACCTTAAATATTGCCAGTCGGTTACGTTCTCAATTGCGGGGTGGGGCTTGCGATGTCTTTATGTCAGATATGAAAGTCAAGTTAAGCGCTGCTAATCAAAATCAGACGATATTTTATTATCCTGATGTAGTAGTTACTTGTAGCTCTGAGGATCGAGATAACTATTTTGTGAATTATTCTTGTGTGATTTTTGAAGTGTTGTCACCAAGTACCGAGGTAAGCGATCGCCGCGAAAAGCTGGTTAATTAACAGACTATTGGTAGTTTACAGGAATATGTTTTAGTTTCGCAAGATGAGATAAAAGTGGAAGTTTATCATCAAGATTTGCCAGGGAATTGGACAAAGGATATTTTGGGAATTGAGGATAAGTTGGTTTTAAATTCGGTCAATTTATGGCTAACGATGACAGATATCTATGAGAATATTTTTTGATTTTGGCAATCGCTACCTACATCTCAACGCGTAATGTCTGCGACGGGCTACGCCTACGCTAAACCTGTGTAATTCATTTTGAGACTGATTCAGTGATTCGTTATAATATTAGACGATAAACTTTGCTAAAGAGGGGAAATGCATGACTAGCCGCGAGCAGCTTATCCAAGAACTTGCAGAGGTTCCAGATGAGTTAATTAAAGTAATGTTAGATTTTTTGCATCGGGTTCAGGTAACGCGTAGTCATCATCCTCTAGCAAAATTTGCTGGTATTTTGAGTGATGATGAGGCGGCTAATTTACAGGAAGCAATTCAAGCTGATTGTCGTCAGGTTGATTTAAATGAGTGGTGAGATTGCATTAGATACTTCTGTTGCAATACGTTTTTTGAATGGTGATCCTGATGTTGTTTCAAGGGCGTTGGCGTTACCAGAAATATTTTTGTCGGTGGTAGTAGCGGGAGAGTTACTATTTGGGGCTGAGAAATCGACTTGACCGTTGAAAAATCTTCTTCGATATTTGGAGTTTATGGAAGTTTGTACGGTTGTGCCTGTGGAAAAGAGAACGGCAGTTATCTATGCTCAGACTCGTTCGGCTTTTAAGCGCAAAGGACGACCAATTCCTATGAATGATGTTTAGATTGCAGCGCATTGTCTGGAACATGGTTGGGTGCTTGTGACCGATGATTCAGATTTTGATTATGTGGATGGATTGCTTATAGAGCATTGGTAATGATGGCTATTATGTTTTGCGATCGCCTTTTCCCGTCATCTGAGCGCGATCGCTTAAGTCTGCAATATTCAACAGCGATCGCCTATCACCACAGATAAGTAAGTCGGTGCTAATATTTCAAAGTCTTTGATTTGATGAAAATTGAACTAGCGATCGCTATTCATCAATCAATATTTAAACCTAACCTACAGCAAACTCAGTATCAGAACGCACTCTAGCAGGTTGAAAACCCAAAATTAATAAAAGCTAAGTTAAAAAAGGTTTGATAAACAAAATGAGGTACTGCTAAATATAAAATTCGCTCTGGATCTTCATTTTCTAAAGCATATCGATAATCTAAAAACTGTCCATGCGCCAAATGAAAATCAGAAATCCTTGAGGGACTAATAAAACTTTTCACCTCAACCGCAATTTTCTCATTTCCCCTTTGAGCAGCGATCATCTGTTCCGCCCCAATGTCTATATACATTTCAACTCCACCTATACGCAATTCGTATGGATCGTGAGTATTTGCCATCCGTCTTTTTCAAGAGCGCGTTTAATTTGCTCGTGATACAAATCTTTTGCCATATTATGGGTTGCGTTGAGGAACTTGAGCGATCGCTAATAAATTACGGCACTAGAACATTTTAGCTAAAATTTGACGGACTCAAAACCTTCAGCGTGGTTGCCATGTACGAAAAACCTATGCTGTATGTATAGCATTCGCTATCGTACCAATTACAAGATTGCGATCGCGGCGTTCTTGGGCTTGGAGCAATGCCTCTTGCACCGAAGGCACTAGCCGTTTTAACCGTTGCTAAAGTACATAGTCTGTAGCTCCCCGCTTGAGCGTTTTGATCGCTAATTCTTCACCCAAGTTGCCAGAGACAAAAATAAATGAAATATCAGGACGAAGGTACCAGGCAATTTCCAGTGCCGAGATCCCATCGAATTCTCGCAATGTATAATTTGCTAGAATCAGGTCAAACTCATGAGTTTCCAAAGTTGCAACAAAGCTAGAACGAGTTTCTACCCGCAGCACTTCACAGTCAATATTACCATTTAGCAGTATGGCTTGAATTGCCTTTGCATTGACTGGGTTGTCTTCGAGCAAGAGAAACCGGAGTTTTATCATTAAGCGCCCAGAAAGCTACTGATTACTACTTTTTACAAAGTTTTTATAAAGCGCATGAACGAATGCCAAGTGATGGTATCGAACGATGTCGGGTCTAGTAAGTAATTGTACAGAAAAATTTACACATGAGTTCTTGACTAGATAAGGATTTCAGGTCAAAATTATGTAATTAATTTTGTCTTTACTATCTTTTGGCATCTCGGTAAGTCTAGATTAGCTATACCCCTATGCCCCATGTTTTTGTATGTAATTTTAGCTGGATTTCTGGAAAAGACATGATGCCAGATGTAGAAAACTTCAGATATTACTTGAAGCTAAAAAAGCTCAAGAGGGAGCGAAAATAGAATTATGGTATTAGTTAAAGAGATAACAGTAGGTAGTACAATCGCAGTTCGTGGATTAGATTTGCAGTTGTTTTGGCAATTAAATCAATTAGTTCCTAATTCATTAGTCAGTATTTCCGACTTAAATATTAATAAAGGTGAAGGGCTTTTCCCTTACTGCCAGCTTCCTGCGCGGAATGCCTTAAAAGCAGCATTGATAGCTTACGCAAAACCTTTGACTATTAATAGTGCCTATCGTTCTGTCATTGCCCAAGCAATGCTTTATAGCCAAAAGCAGAGGGGATTAATTAATAATCTAGTAGGATATCCAGGAAAATCAGACCATCAAAAGGGTGGGTCTTTAGACATAGAAGAGTGGGCAAAAGTGAAATCTTTAATGACCAGTCATGGATGGAAATGGACTTATGGCGACAGAGATCCAATGCACTTTGATTGCACATCTAATGAAATTAGAGATATTCGCCCCAATTCAATCAAAGCTTTCCAAAAGCTGTGGAACAAGGCAAATCCAAATAAACAGATTGCTGAAGATGGAGATTTAGGGGATAAAACCTTAGATTGTATTTATAATTCTCCTGCTGAAGGATTTTCAAACGTGGAATATCCTAGAGTTTTAAAGCTGACAAGCCCATTACAACAAGGAAAAGATGTAGGCAAAATACAATTAGCTCTTAGAAAAGCTAATATTCAATTACAACAAGCCAACCAGGTATTTGACCAAGCTACAGAACAAGCTGTAAAAGCTTTTCAACAGTCAAAAGGGTTGTCCCCCGATGGTGTAGTAGGCGAAGAAACTAGGAGCCTTTTACAGTTAAACTAATAGTCGGTAAACTTTCAATGAAATGTGCAATGGGTATCTATTAAAACCTCTAGCTATCTACCTCTCTTTATTGAGAAGTAGATTAAGCTAATCGCCATTCATTTTTCCAGAATGATTCCCAAGAATTATATAGCTCTAGCTATCTAGTACCTTCCAAAAATTTATTATTTAACTTCTTCATTCCAGATACCTACCTTCTCAAATTCTGCATAAGCAAGCTTCAGAAAGTTTACTACTCTCTGTCTTCCTATAATTCCAAATTCTTTATTCTCTCTGGCTTCAGCAAAGGTCATTCTGTTTTGGTCTATTATGTTTCTTTCTTTATATGCTAGTTTCGGGAAATCTATAACAATAATTTTATATTTTTTGATTAGTTTCTGTATATTCACATCTGAATCTACATGTTCCCAATCATCACACAGCCCTAAATTGCGTATCAGAATATGAGGTATTTTTTCCCCGTAGCTATTCACTGACTGTCCAAACAGGTTAAGACTATCATATCCTCCTGTAGAGACAAACCATTTGCAAAAAGTCACTCCCTCAGAATTCCCTAGTTCAATTAACTGATTTCTTTCTATCCAGTCATAGACTGCTCTATGTGATTGTGCTGCCAAATTCACAACTACTGGCTTATTTGTCGCCATCTCAAATATTCTATCTGCCTTATCAGCCTGCCGCTCATTCTCGCTAAACACTGCATACTGACATATTCCCTTATAGACTCCTGCCACATCTGGATTTGATCTATCTGTTTCTACTGGTACAAACGGGATTTTCTTATCCAGAAAGTACTGAATCATTGTCCTAGTTACCAGAGACTTCCCTACTCCACCCTTTTCACCATCTACCAAATGAATCGTCGGCATAACACCCACCTCTAATACTGATTAAACTCACTCAATATATCTGAACTAGGCTTAGAAGTTTTTGGCGTTTGTCGCCTAGTAGTTTTAGCAGTTTTCTGAGAATTCTTACCCCCTTTTGACAATGATTGCTTCTCTTGTGACTCCTCTGTTAATTGACCTACATCTTTCGGAGCATTTTGAGAGTCCTCTGTTACTCCTATAATTGCTGGTGTTACCGATGATTCTGTTGAAGTCTGAGTCGAATCTTCAGGATATAAAACTTGTTTTGGTTTAGCCCTTCGCTGACGAGAACGCTTTTCTTTTTCAATCTCAGTTAAATATTGCTTAAGTGTCGCTGCGGAAACTTTTATTTCTTGCTTCTCCAGTAGCTGCGATAGGTCTTGATAACTATAGCCTTTCTTCAGTGCCGATTGAAGTTGTTCACGCAGAAAGTAAATACTCTCTCGCAGGGATAATTCCTCTTTAGCCTTCTCTTCTAGCTTCTCTAATTCTCCCAGTGTGGTTTGGAGTTTATCAATTGGAATCTTCTGCCCTGGAGTTGTGCGTACCATTTTTGATGATGACTGAACTGAAAATTTCATTAATCTTATCACCACATGTTCTTGTGTGGGTGATAACCACATACACATTAATGAAACTAAGCTCTCGCCCCAGAGCGATCGCATCTAATGCGGCAAGGAATTTTGGCTTGGGTATTGGGAAATCATAGCGCAGAAAGATTTAAATCATTGTGGGAGGGAAGTTTGCTGTTGGGAGTGCTATTTTTACGAACTATACGCAAAAACAGCAACTGATTCGTAAACTTCGCATAGCAACACTAAAACCTTTAACATTCGGCTTTGTTGTAGCAGCAGTATTGTGCAACTATGATCGGGTGATGTCTACAAAGGGCTGCGCCTACGCCCAAACTTCTAATCCTCAAACGTTACTGCCTGGCCGGGTAGAAGATACCCCTGGCATTCCCTTACCTTCGGATGTACTACCCGATCAGCCAACTCTAGGATGACAAAATCATAATTGTCACAGTTGATGAACAAGATATCCAATCAGTTGGTAAATGGCCAATTCCGGACTGGTCATTAGCACAATTAGTAGAAAAATCCAGGCGCAACAATCCCGCGCCATCGGTTTGGATCTCTATCGGGATTTACCGGAAGGCAGTGGATACGATCAACTTGTAAAAGTCTAACGAGGCTAAATCATCCGACTAATTTACCTGTAACCCTTATTCTATCGCTGAACAATTACAATACTTCATACCACTTGTGCTTAGATTTGTTAAATTTAAGTCTTACTTTATCACCTTGCCCACTGAGAAATCTATCGCTTTGGCATTGAATAGTAGCAGAATTTTCAGGTAGTTTGACTTTCTTGTTGATAGTTCCACCTGTAACTATGTAGAGACGTAGCACTGCTACGTCTCTACAAGGATTTTGGTATCATGCAAAATCATTTTCATACATGGAATCAGCAACGCCAAATGCGGCAAAGACTATTTGCAGATTTAAATAATTTAAATTTCAAATCTGCATAGACAGATGCAAACCTCTAATGGTTATGGCAAATATGCAACACAAGCTTGAGGCGAAAGCAGCATGATCTGAATTTTGGAGAGAGGAAGCGATCGCCTCCTCTTTTTTGCGTATTTAATCGATTATGCTAGATAGAGAACTTTTTTTATAGCGTCGGCTAATTACCAAGCTTGCTCCTATTAAACCCACAAAAATTAAACTTGTAGTCGCCGTTGGTTCTGGAACTTCTTGAGCAGTTTGCAAGGTGAAATTCAGTTTAGCTAAACCTTGAGAAGGGGTTCCAGGGGGATTAAGTTTGTCTTGTTGGGTAAAAGTGATTGTGCCTGTAGCATTTTGGAATAACCCTATTCCCCCAGAGATGGTAATAGTACCACCACCTTTGATAATGCCTTCCGCAAAATTTATTTCAGCGCTGTCACTCGCTTTACCAAATAATTCATTAGCACCGCCATAATACCTGTCAGAAAATGCAAGTTCTCCTTCTAAACCAAACACGCTTGGATCTGAGTTAAAGGTATATTTATTAATTGATGGGTTTTCAATAGGCTCAAGTTTCCCATAGGTATTACTAAGAAATAAATCTAACCCATAAGGAGCCGATTTGGTACTTTCACCTTTGATAGTTGCTCTAACAATTCCTAAGTCTGGTCTGAAGGTTGGGTCAATAGTGACAAATGTATTGTAGTCAGCACTAAACGTATAATTATTATAATTACTTTGTGCTTTCGCACTTTGCATATTTAAGCCTAAACTAACTATAGTCAAGGTCGCAGGAATCAGCCAGCCTATAGGTGAACCAAACATACTTGTCCTTTTTTGATTAAAATAACAAAATTACCTAACCTAATGTAGGAATTCGGTTGAAATTAAAATCCCCTTGATAAATAGTTGTTGATGTTAACTAAACATTTTTTGATGTTAGTTAAACTAAGGTTTTTAAACCTATAATTTTTTATTTTAAATTCATTTATTTCCAATTTTAATGATTTATTTTTTGGTATTAAATGAATTATTTTTAGATCCAACTGCACAAAATACAACAGAATTCAGAATTCATATTAAGTCCAGTTAATCACTTATAATTACCGCATCTGTGCAAAAATCGGAAAAGCCTCTTTCCCCCTGCGGACTAAATGATAAGCCTTTAGCCGGACACGATATCAGGAGTCAGAATCGGCTACACCCTACACCCCACCTAACGGAACTCAAACATTTTTAAGAGAGAAACAAGCCTCAAACCTATGCAGGATAAGGTAAATACACCAAATCCTCAAAAATAGCCTAAACCGAGATATATCAAAAAACTAAGCAAATCGATGTCAATGTCCTTCTGTATATGGATTTAAGGCTCTTTTTTAGTTAATTTTGTCTAAGTCCCGTGATCGAATACTGGTCAGAAAACTTTTTGTGAATTTCTGCGAAAAACTTGAACTTGAGTTTGATAACTAGATAATAAGCTCTAATGATCTAGGTATTAAGCATCAAGTTATGGATTCGGGTATTAGAAATTTAAACAGTCAGAGACATCTCTAGACTACTTCTGCAAGTATTTCACCAGGAGATTTTCTATGACAAATGTCCACACGGTAAGTAATCTAAACCAACAACTCCAGCATCTCGTTGCCGAAGCTTGTTCGCATCCAGCAAAAAGTTTGATGCGGCGGCAAAAACTTAGTGAGATAGTTAGAGTTGTAATGAAATCGGGCAAACTCTGGAAAGAGAATACAGCTTATTATAATGATGCTCTGCAACAAACTTGGTTATATTTTTGCCGGAACCCAGAGCAGTATAATCCTCAAAGTTGCAGTGTGATCACCTGGCTCGACAATTGTCTCAAGTGGCGACTGCAAGATTTTCGCTCTAGAGAAGCCCAAATTCAAGCTAAGACTATTCCCCTATCTAGCTTGGAAACTGAAAATACAACCGGAGCAATCGAAAACTTGCCAGCAGCAGCTGATATTCCACCAATTTTGGAAGAAACTTACCAATGGGCTTCTACAGATCCAGACAATGACTTAGCTAGGACTCATGTTAAAGGACGCCCTGAGATAACCTGCCAAATATTAATCCTGCGACGCCTACCTCCAGAAACCCCCTGGAAAAACATTGCGAAGGAATTCAATTTACCTCCATCAACTGCGCCCAACTTCTATAAACGTGAATGCTTACCTCGCTTACGAAATTTTGCTCTCAGGCAAGGGTATCACGAAATTTGAAATTAAGGCAGAGATATCTAAAGTAGGAAACTATCTATAAAATGGAAGGAAACTTATGATTCATAGCACTAAAAACTTAATAGAAAAATCTATTCCGGTAGCTATTACCCAAGCAGCACTCAAGATAGCAGGCTTTTTTGCTGATGAACAGGTAACACCAGAAAAGAAAAACCAGGTATTTCTTAATACTTTGGCTGTATGTGCGGTAAATGATTACATGGAAATAATGAACATTGCCACAGACCCAAGGACCAGCGATAGTTGGAATTGTGCCATGCGCTATTATGCAGATGTGGCAGACCTGAAGTTGAGTGGATTGGGTTACTTAGAATGTCGCCCTGCAAGTCCTGGTAATCTCTGCTATATTCCACCAGAAGTCCCGGATGATAGAATCGGCGTAGTTGTAGTTGAGCTAGATATAGAACATCAACAAGCAACTCTAATCGGGTTTGCTAAAACAGTAAAAGCTGGTGAACTTTTATTTGATGAGTTACAGACTATTGAGGATTTACTTGCATATATTGATTCACTTGAAAGCAACGCCACGGAAGTCAAGTTGGGTTACTGGTTACAGAATATAATTGATGCAAGTTGGCAGCCGATAGAAAAAATTTTAGCATCAAAAACACCACAATTAGCTTTTCGTTATCGGGACGGAGTGACGCGGGGTAAGCTGATTGACATCGGGATAGAACTTCCGGGACAATCGCTGGCATTAGTTGTTACACTCACACCAAAAAATTCCATAGAAATCCAACTGAAATTGCAGGTGCATCCATCCAATGAGCAAGCTTACTTACCTAACAATCTCATCGTTAAAGTGTTAGATGAGAAAGGCACTAATGTTATGGAAGCCCACGCTAGAAGTGGCAGTACTCATGTCACACTAGAGTTTAATGCTCAAACAGGAGAACATTTTAGCGTTAACTTAGAACTGGGAAATACTAATATTATTGAAAATTTTGTTATTTAAGCAAATACATTGGTTGATTTCTACCCATGCAGAAGTTGGTTGTGTTAAAGCTAGATGGTGATTTGAGCCAGGGGGTAAAAGTCACACTCGAAATTGGGGCAGAAGGCGATCGCGCCAGTATAGAAGTTCAAGGCTATCTGACTCCAAAACCAGAGATCATTGCAGATTATGAGCTTTGGCGAATAACCTATCGCAGTTTATCAAATTTTCGCCTTACACCTGTGAACATTCATGTCGGAAGTTCTCTTAATGAGCATCTTAAAAAATGCCGCGAGTTAAACGAAAAGTTAAGTCAGCAAATGAATAGTTGGCTCAACTGTAACTCATTTCGCCCACTCAAAGAGAAATTACTTAAGCAGCTAACATTAGATGATACAGTTCGCGTACTAATCAAAACGAGTGATATCTGGCTACGTCGTCTCCCGTGGAATTTATGGGATTTTTTTGAGGATTACTCTCAAGCAGAAGTTGCCTTAAGCGCACCAGAGTATGAATATCTAGCAAAATCAAAGACAAGTACTATTGGAGAGAAGGTAAAAATCTTAGCAATTCTGGGTAATAGTGAGGGAATCTTAATTGATAAAGATCGAGAGCTATTGGAGATGTTACCAGATGCAGAAACAACTTTTTTGGTTGAACCACAGCGCAACCAGTTAAATGAACAAATTTGGGAGCAAGACTGGGACATCTTATTTTTTGCAGGTCATAGTGAGAGCCTTGAGGATGGTAAGAGCGGCAATATTTATATTAATAAAACAGATTGCTTGACAATTGATGAGCTAAAGTATGGTCTTTTGAAAGCTGTCAGCAAAGGGTTGCAGTTAGCGATTTTTAATTCTTGTGATGGACTAGGACTAGCACATCAATTAGAAGACTTGCACATCCCACAAATTATCGTTATGCGGGAGGCAGTGCAAGACTTAGTAGCACAAGAATTTTTAAAAAATTTCCTCAAAAAATTTTCCAGTGGTGAGTCTATGTACTTAGCAGTACGAGAATCAAGGGAAAAATTACACGGCATTGAAGATAAATATCCTTGTGCAGTTTCCTTACCTGTAATTTGTCAAAATCCAGCAGCAGTCCCACCGACTTGGAAAGATTTTTTGAGAAATCCCCAACCAGAAATTAGCAAGCCTCAAATAAATAAATATAGAATTCAAGCACAGTTACGGTGGCGTAGTATTAAAGTAATACTGTTATCAAGTTTGGTTATTACTGGTTTGGTAATGGGGGTGCGATCGCTTGGGTTATTGCAACCATCAGAATTAAAAGCTTTCGACCACATGATGGGGCTACGTTGGGAGGAAAAACCAGATTCGCGTTTTCTGATTGTCACTATTGATGAAGCGGATATTCAGTATCAGAATCGCATGAATATGAATATGCGATGGTCACTTTCAGACCAAGCACTTGCACAATTATTAAAAAAACTAGATCAGTATCAGCCAAGCACTATTGGCTTAGACATCTATCGTGATTTCCCTGTAGACTCTAATAGTGCAGATTTAGCAACTAGGCTACAACAAGATAAACGCCTTTTTACTGTATGCAAAGTTTCTGCGGCTCTTGATGGTGCGCCAGAAGGCACTCTTCCACCGCCTGGAGTTCCAGAAGAACGCCAAAGCTTTAGTGATTTTGTTGCAGATGATAATGACATAGCCCGCCGTCAGCTTTTGCATTTAACACCTCCTTTAACATCTCTCTGTGCGGCAGAATATGCTTTTAGCCTCCAAATTGCGCTTCATTATTTGGAGGCTAAAGGTATCAAATCATATATCAACTCACAAGGTAACTTGCAGATAGGCGACGTTGTATTTAAGCAATTAAAATCTCATACTAGCGGCTACCAAGGAATCGATGCATCGGGTTATCAAGTGCTAGCAAATTACCGTTCGCTTTCTTCTCCTCAAAATATTGCTCAACAAGTATCTCTCAGAGATATTCTTAACAATAAAATTAATTCGGAATTAGTCGAGTTATTGAAGGGGCGGATTATTTTAATTGGTGTTACTGCTCCAACTACTACTGATTACTGGAAAACTCCTTATAGTGCTAAAGCAGAGTCAAATCAAAAGCTGATACCAGGGGTATTTGTCCAAGCTCACATGAGCAGCCAGATTCTCAGTGCTGTTTTAGATCATCGACCTCTGCTTTGGTGGTGGCCGACTTGGGTTGAAGCACTCTGGGTATGGGGATGGTCATTATTAGGAGGAATTTTAGCATGGTATATTCGGCATCCTATACGTCTGGGAGCAACTGGGGTAATAATGCTATTTTCATTATTTACTATATGTTTTGGGATTTTTACTCAGGCAGGGTGGATACCACTTATTCCACCAGCATTGGCATTAATATTTACACAAGTAGCGGTTGTGTCTAGAGATATTCGTAATCAATAATTTTCGCAAAAAACTTTTTATATATTTACATTGATAATGTTATTATATCAGTATTAACACGCTAAAAACCTCAGAATAACACCATGTAAAATTGTAAAGAAATATATAACTTCTGATTCCCAACCTAGTAATATTATGTCTGCTTAAAGACTAATCATTAAGACTGTAGGAGGCAGGAGCAGTTAAAAATAGGGTTTTCCGATTGTTGCATAGATGTGATAACCCTAACTTATTAACTTGACATAATATGAAGAATATTTACAATTCTTTGCTTACCTCAAAATTATATATTTGAGTGGAAATTACATCAAGCATTTTATAGTTTATATCTATTTACTAGTACATCAAGTTTAAATTGATGGATAAGCAATTGCACTACCTCTGATCAAGATGAACACCTTAGTGTCAATAAAGCTGAAAGTAATATTAATAATGCTTACTTGTTGATATTAGTTTAGGCGTAATTATTTATTGTACAGCCTGAAGATAAGTGTAATAAATGTATTTTTTATACAATAAGTGCTTGGGCATCGCTTTAATCATTGGGAAACAAACCAAACAAGAAACTTTAATTATTCGCTTACGCACAGCTCAGTTTTTTTGTCAAGATCAATTTAGATAAACTTACTTTCCGCAATCTTATATCTTTCTAGTGTAGTTAAAATTAGTAAATTATTGCAATGTCTTTCATAATCACGGTAAACGTATTCCAATAATAAAACCCCTTTAGTTTGGGCATTTTATGGTTTCGGCTAGTTTAAATCAATATCCTTACACATTAAGGGTATCCAAAATTACGTGTGTTTGCCCTGCTTTTATAGCTGTTTATTTTCTATTAGTGACGTTTATATTACTTTTGTCAAAGGAGTATATTGTTGATGAAACTTACTTACATTATGACATTAGTACTTCTTGGATTGGTAAGTTCCCCCACAAGGGTTTCGGCACAGGTAGATCAATTACTTAACCAATCCTTTGTTAATACACCTAGCCAGTCTAACCGTCCAAAATTTCCAGATAACGGCGCACCTATTGGACGTCGTAAAGGAGGTACAAGCCGTGATGGTTGCACTCCCTTGAACACGCCAATTACTGCTTTAGTTCCTGGTGAAGAAATTGCAGATGAATCAAAATCTTTTTTGGCATTCACAATTTCTGAATATCCAACTTTTTGGGTTTTTGTACCGGAATTACCAAAGAATGCTGTTCTTGGAGAATTTTTACTTCAAGATGAAAATGATAAAAACATCTACAAGACATCTTTATCACTACCACCAAAGGCTAGTGTTGTTGGTATTAAGTTACCACATAATTCAGAATCTGCTCTAAAAATAAATCAAAAATATCAGTGGTATTTTAAAGTTTTCTGTGGCAATTCGCAGCAAATATCAGAGTATTTTTATGTGAAAGCATGGATACAGCGTGTGCCGTTAAATTCTGATCTTGAAATTCAATTGAAAAGCACACAATCAAGAGAATATGCTACTTATGCTCTTAACCAAATTTGGCAAGATGCTTTAACTAATTTAGCTACTCTGCGTCGTTCTGATCCCAAGTCAAACATTTTTACAGAGGATTGGACGCTTTTGTTAAAAGATGTTGGTTTGGCAGAATTTGCAACAGCACCGATTGTAGAACTTGAGAGTGACGAAAAAGCCATCACTCAATCAAATTAGTATAGTAAATATGGCTAAATTGCCAGTATTATTGCGTATGCTACAATCCTATTTAAGATTTTTGAAATTTTTCTTGCTGCTATTTGGAACAGCCATACTGTGCATTTTTAGTTCACCTGCTTTAGCAACTTTTTCTCACATCAGCCTAAATATTCCACAAACTAAGATTCAAAACTCACCTGCCTTAGCTCAAACCTTAGTAGAACAGGGTAAAGCTTTGTATGAGGCGGGTTTATTTACTGAAGCACTTCAGGTTTTAGAACAAGCTGCTATTGGCTTCTACAACACAGGAGACAAACTTAACCAAGCTATAGCCTTAAGCAATCTTGCCTTAATTTATCAACAGCTTGGCAAACAGACACAAGCAGAACTTGCAATTAGCCAAAGTCTCAATCTGTTAAAGAATTTAGATAGCTCAAAAGAGCGTGCTGCAATTACAGCGCAATCTTTAGATGTACAAGGAAAATTACAATTAGCGCAAGGACAAACTGAAATTGCGTTGTCCACTTGGCAAAAAGCTGCTGATATATATGAGCAAATAGGCGATAGGGCGACATTAACTCGTAATCTGATTAACTCTGCTCAAGCTATGCAGGCTTTAGGGCTTTATCGCCAAGCAGAAAAAACTTTAACAGAAGTTCAACAAAACCTTACTACTCTTCCAGATTCATCGCTCAAAGTTGCTGGACTAGATAGCCTTGGCAATGTCCTACGAGTTATTGGTGATTTCAATGAATCACGAAAAGTTTTAGAGCAAAGTTTAACTCTAGCAACAGCTATAAAATCTCCAATAGCTATAGGTGATACCTTCCTCAGTTTAGGTAATACAGCCTTTGCCGAAGCAAAAACTCAACATGAGGTAGGGAATACAGACCTTGCTCAACAAGAATTTCAAGCTGCTTTAAACTTTTATCAGCAAGCGGCTATAAATGCGTTAGGTAGTACGCGTATTCAAGCACAGCTAAATCAACTTAACCTACTTCTAGAATTTTTCTCTAAAAAAGAAGCCGCAAATACGTTTAAACAAGCTTTATTCTTGTCTGAGCAAATTCTGGCTGAAATTAATAAATTGGTTCCTAGCCGAAACTCAGTATACGCTCGGATTCAATTCGCTTCTATTTTAATGGATTTAACACAGAAAACCAATGCACCTATTTTATCAAATTTAAATATTGCCCAACTCTTGTCTACCGCGATACAGGAGGCCCAAAGCCTAAAAGACCAGCAAGCCCAATCTTATGCTCTTGGAACTTTGGGTCGTCTGTATGAAAAGAATAAGCAGTTAGGTGATGCTCTAGAACTAACAACAAAAGCTTTATTTATTGCTCAAAGTATTGATGCATCAGACATTCTCTATCAGTGGCAATGGCAGCAAGGACGTTTACTCAAGCAACAAGGAAATCTCAATGCTGCACTCAAGGCTTATGATACAGCTTATAAAACTTTAGAATCTCTTCGCGGTGATTTAGTTGCTAGTAATTTAGATGTTCAGTTTTCTTTTCGAGAAAGTATAGAACCTATCTATCGAGAGTTAGTTGAATTACAGTTACTCACAGAGAATACTCAAGGGGATCAACAGAGTAGTCAATACAATCTTAAACAGGCACGTAAAGTCATTGAGTCGCTCCAACTTGCAGAACTGAATAACTTTTTTCGTTCACCTTGTTTAGAACCAATTGTAGAGATAGACAAAGTGGTGGAGCAGGATAAAAAGGCAGCAGTTATCTATTCAGTTATTTTACCCGATCGTTTCGATATTATCCTTACCTTGCCTAATCAACAATTACAGCACTATACCACTAAGATACCTCAAGAAAAAGTAGAGAGTACTGTTACTTCATTACGTAAATCTTTAACAGATGTCGCGGGTACTTATGAAGTGAAAGAACAGTCCCAAAAAATATATGACTGGTTAATTAGACCAGCCGAAGCTGAATTAGTTAAAAGTGGCATCACTACTTTAGTTTTTGTATTGGATGGGGAATTAAGAAATATTCCGATGGGGGTTCTTTACGACCCGCAGCAAAATAAATATCTCATGGAGAAATATGCGCTCGCTTTAACTCCTGGTTTACAATTGTTTAATCCTAAACCCTTGCAAAAAGTACAGTTAAATGCTTTAACTGCCGGAGTGGGAGAAGCACGTTCTATAGGAGGTCAGAAATTTTCAGCCCTGAAAAATGTAGCACGGGAACTCAAAGAAATTCAAACTGAGGTTCCTAGAAGTGAAGAACTGTTAAATCAGCAGTTTCTCGATAGCAACTTGCTAAAACAATTGCTTGCAACTCCATTTTCTATCATTCACTTAGCAACTCACGGTGAGTTTAGTTCAGATCCGGAAAGAACTTTTCTTCTCACCTGGAATAAGCTACTGAAAGTTAAAGAATTTGATACTCTATTACGAGTTAGCGATAGAAATAGGTCTGGTAAGATCGAGTTACTTGTCTTGAGCGCTTGCAAAACTGCTGTTGGGGATCAGCGAGCTGCTTTAGGATTAGCTGGCATAGCTGTACGAGCAGGCGCACGCAGTACGCTAGCAAGTTTATGGTCAGTGGATGACCAATGGACTGCTAAACTTATGAGCGAGTTTTATCGAAACCTAAATACTGGGATCAGCAAAGCCCAAGCACTCCAGCGTGCTCAATTAAGTGTATTTGCTAAACAAAAAAGCCCTTATTTCTGGGCACCTTATGTTCTAGTAGGAAATTGGCTTTGAGATACACAATTAAGCCTATTTACTTCTGAGCTTGATAATTACTGCAAGGTACAGCCTTCTGCCATGAACTACGGCCCCCAGCAGGTACATTAGCTATAAGTACCACCTCTCCCTTTTCGTTTACCACCAATCCATTTGCTTCTACAATACGTTCTGGTGTGGTAGTAACTGGATTAGTAGTAACAGGTGGATTGCTGCTATTGCTGCTTGGTTTGAGCGCCACCCAACCGATTTCTACAGTGCCGTTCGGCAGAACATCTTTAGTGGGATTAGGAGGTAAACCGCCTCTTCCGGTGATAGTAAAGCTGCTTTGAGCATAACCTGGACTATCGCAGACTTGAGCTACTTCAGTTGCTACAGCTATTGTGGGTAGCTCAACTAAGCCACTGTTGGGGTCGATACCAGGTGTATTAAGTTCTACTGAACCGTTGAATGGAGGACTTGCTCCTGTAGCAGTGATGTCGCTTTCTGAAGTTGGTGTATTCCGACTGCGAATCCCAAAGATTCCTTGAGCGCTGATTTTGACTGCTCCACCACGAAAGTCAACAGAATTGGCACTAATATCACTATTTTCTTCAGGAATAGCAATGATGAAGCCATTTAGTGCATCAATACCGATATTACCGCCAGGAATACCAAGGCCTTTGGCATTGGTAGTAATAGAACTTTGATTACGTAGTAACAATGAGAGCGATCGCGTAAAGGATCGCGCAAAGATATTTCCGCCGCCTCCTGTAGTGTCAGCAGTGATTTTGGCAGCGTTATTGAGATATATCGAGTTAGCGTTAAGTTTTAAATTGCCCGCAGCCCCTGAGCCTGTACTACTTACAGTTATTTTTGCTCCATCTTGAACTGCCAAATTTTCTGTCGTCAGTGTTGAGTCACCGCCTGCTCCTTGTCCTGTGGTTTCAGCCGAAATCACTGAGCCGTTACCAGTAATATTAATAGATTCAGGAGCATTGATACTTAGAGTTCCTCCCTCACCATTACCAGAGCTAGCAGCCGATACCGTTGCTCCTCCAGTGATATTTACAGCTAAGGTTTGCTCATTGTTATTGGGTTGAATTGTCAAGTTCCCGCCTGGTGCATTTCCTGTCGTCCCAGCTTCTAAACTGCTGCCGTCTGTCAAGTTCAATTGTCTAGCTTCCACGGTCAGATTACCACCACTACCTTCGGGGTTAGTAGAATTAGCCGCGGCTGAAACGCGCATTCCATTGCTGATAGTTAGTTTTTCAGTGTTAAGAAGCACATCTCCGGCTCGTCCACTACCAGCACCTTCGGATGTCACCGCTAAGATCCCATTACCACTGAGGGTGATTGACTCAGGAGCATTGACACTTAGGGTTCCTCCTTTACCACTACCAGAGGTGGATGCTGATATCTGCGCTTGCTCAAAGAAGTTAACCGTCAAGGTTTGTCCGTTCAAAGGTTGAAGCGTCAAGTTTCCGGCTGCGCCTGTACTGCTTGTCTGAGCAAAAACACCACTAGTGGAACCAGATAACTGTATTTCTGGAATATTTAGTGTGATGTCACCTGCTTGTCCACTACCAAAGGTAGATGTACGCAGTTGCCCATCATTTAAAACACTTAAGGTATTAGCGCTAAGAGTGATGTCACCTGTATCCCCCTGCCCAGAAGTACTGGCTGTCAGTGCAGCACCATCGGTGATACTTAGGGAGTTCGTGTTAACTGTTATATCGCCACTCTTTCCATCCTTCTGCCCTTCCTTTGCAGCCCCAGAAATTATACCGCTCGGATATGGACGATCTTTTACGAAGTCATAGACTAAAGCTCCAGCAAATCCAAAATCTCGTATTTGAGAGGCGGACAACCCTTGTTTTGAAGTGCCAACAAGTTCTACTGAATCAGAGGCGGTAATGGTCAATTCGCCTGCCTTTCCAGAGCTAGAAGTACCCGCCGAGATAATTCCTCCATTGCTGACTATCAGTTTCTTAGTAGTAATAGCTAATTTGCCAGAATTTCCAGGCCCCTGTGTTCCAGAAGACAAAATGCTAGGAATATTATCTGATGAAGTGCCACTAAGTTCTACTAACTCAGTAGCGTTCACAGTCAATTCTCCTCCTGGCATTTCGCCACCAGTACCACTTGTCACCCATGCACCATCACTGACAATTAATTTTTTAGTATCAATAGTCAAGTTGCCCCCTGCTCCGTAACCGGCAGTTTCATTACGCAATCCACTAGGAACCTTACTTGTTGTAGTCAACAAATATGGGGGAGAATCATTAGCTGAGGTACCACTAAGTTCTATCAAGTCTGCCTTCACGGTTAAATTTCCTCCATGTCCTGTGCTTGTAGTACCTGCCGATACCACTGCCCCATTAGATACAATTAACCGCCCAGTTTCAATGCTCAGGTTTCCGGCATTTCCACCTGGAATAGGTAGAAAAGAGCTTACGAAAGGAGAAACATTAGGAAGATTCTGGGCATCAAGGGAAGCGGAAAACAAGCCAATAGGAACAGGAACAGAAACAGGAATATTTATAGTAAAAAAGCCTAAAAAATCAATAGGAATATCGATGTCAATGTCAATCGTACCGTTTGATGAGGAACTGCCAGTTAGTTCTATTGAGTCAGAGGCTTTTACAATCAGATCCCCAGCTTTCCCACTAGAAATAGTAGCAGTGGCTATTACTCCATCTTGAATAATCAATTTCCCTGTATCCACGAGCAAATCTCCACCATTTCCAGAACCAAAAACGGCGTTGTAGATAGAGCTATTTTCGATTCTCAGTGTTCCTTTGGCGCTGAGGGTGACATCTCCTGCTTGGGCGTCATCGGCTCCTGCAAGTGGGCTAATACCCGCACGTATGCTACTTCTCCCCAAAACGTCTATATTCTCAGCATTGATGGCAATACTACCGCCACCACCAGAAGCGACATTAACTTCAGCGCCATTGGTAAGCGACACATTTGCTCGTGCTACATTCTCTGGAAAATTTAAGCTGAAATTGTTGCTATTGGCATTAAGAGCAACTGTCCCCTCTCCTGCTAAACCTCCTAACTCCACTTGTCCACCAAGGGCATTTAATGAGCCACCATCCACGTTGACATCGCCTCCAACTGCCAGCAAACTACGATTATTATTAACACTTAAACTAGCTGAGTTATTTTGGATCGGCGCAGCAACAATTTGATTGAATAGAAGAGCCGAAGGGTTGACTACGAGTAGTTCAGGATTATTCGGAGTAGAAGCACTAAAAAAACCTTGATTGTCAAACCCAATTGCATTAGCTGTAGTCGCTACAAAAGAACCACCTATATCCAGTGAAGCGTTGCGTCCAAAAATAATCCCGTTAGGATTGATCAGAAATAGGTTAGCTATACCATTAGCTTTTATTAACCCTTCAATCTCAGACCTTGAATTACCTGTTACTCTGCTAATAATGTTCTGAATCTCATTACCGTTGTTGAAGAAAGCAGTATTCCCAGCAGGCACAGAGAATTCCTTAAAGCTATGGAATAAGTTAGTGCCTGCTTGTGTACCGCCAGTAATGTTGAAGGTGTTACCGTCTGGTGTGACGTTGGAATTAATCGGTAGAGTGCTATCCGGGGCGATTTGAGCGATCGCACATTTTCCAGACAAAGCGCTGACACTCATCGCAATACCTAGCACTGCACCCCAATAAGTTAAATGCCAACTACCAGACATTACAAGCCTCCACAAGTATCACTAACACTAAACTTTAGTTAAGCATGTATCAAGTTAATCAATGTCTATTACTTAATAATCAGAAATAAGACATACTCAATCATGCTGTTTAGCGCTGTTAAAGTTTGAGTAAGCAGTGTCTGGATGAAAAATTGCTTTATTCCCCAATTCTTAGCCGTACTTCATTGGGGTAACTATAAAATCAAAAAGTTAAATTTTAAGAGAGATTAGAAGACGATCGCAACCATGTAAATTTAGTCATTTTAGTGAATGACAGACTTCAATACAACATTTGTCTTTTAACAAGAGCATGGCCAGATTGAACATCAAACCAGTGAATATCCTCAGGGGGCAATGCTAGTGTAATATCTTCGCCACTCCAATTTTGGTCTGTTGGCAACAAAGCACGTACCGTAATCGCTCCGGTTTGTGAACCCTCAACCCTAACACTAACCAAATAGTGCATACCTAAGTTTTCCACTAAAAACACTCGCCCTTGGATAGTTTGGGTATCACCTGGTTGAGCAATACGGACATTTTCTGGGCGGATTCCCAGAACAATCTGCGGTGGTACTGTTGGTATATTAGGGAGAAGCACTTGGAAGTTGCCCACGATCGCATATTGTCCCCTACAAGGTAAAGTCAGCAAATTCATTTGCGGGCTACCAACAAATCCAGCCACAAATAGATTCGCTGGATGGTTATAAATGCGGTCAGGCGGGTCAAGCTGCTGGACATAGCCATCGTTGAGCAATGCAACTTTCGTGGAGAGCGTCATCGCTTCGGTTTGGTCGTGGGTGACGTAGACAACTGGCACTTTTTGTGCTGCAAAAATTTGCTTGATATCGGCTCGGACTCTTTCTCGCAGTAGTGCATCCAGGTTACTTAAAGGTTCATCTAGCAGGTATACATCAGCATTACGCACCAAAGCACGACCGACAGCAACCCTCTGGCGTTGACCTCCAGACATTTGTCCAGGCTTGCGGTTCATTAACTCTGCTAATCCTAAAACTTCTGCCACTTCTGCGACTCGCTGTTTAATTTCTGTAGGTGGTACTTTTTTCAGCTTGAGTCCAGAAGCGAGGTTTTCGTACACTGTCATGTGGGGATAGAGTGCATAGCTTTGAAATACCATTGCAATGTTGCGATCGCTTGCTCGTTTATAGGTGACATCCACCTCCCCAATCTTGATTTGACCGCGAGTCGGTTCTTCAAGACCCGCAATCATTCTTAGGACGGTAGATTTGCCACAGCCAGAAGGGCCAAGTAAAGTGAGAAACTCATGGTTATCTACAGTTAAACTAACGTCTTTGACAGGGATAACTTTAGGATTATAGGTTTTATTCAAGTTTGTGAGTTCGAGTTTAGCCATTTTGATTTTTATCCTTTGACAGCACCAGCAGTAAGACCTTGGACAATCCGGCGCTGGAAAAATAAAACTAGTAAAATCAGGGGTAACGTCCCCACAACAGTTGCAGCAGCGATTGGCCCGTAGGGAATTTCATATATTGTCGCACCACCCAACTGAGCAGCAGCAACGGGAATTGTCTTCAACTCTTCACGAGTCATAAACGTCAGAGCGAAAATAAACTCGTTCCAAGCAAAAATAAAGGTGAGGATTCCAGTAGTCACCAAGGCGGGAAGGGTCATGGGCAACACGATTTGCCATAGTAGTTGAAAGGTGTTGTAGCCATCGACCCTAGCGGAATCTTCCAAATCTTTTGGCAATTGTTGAAAAAAGCTTCTAAGTACTAAAATTGTTAGCGGCAAATTGATGGCAGTATAGGGTATAATCAGCGCCAGATAATTATTGCCCAATCTCAGCGCTTGGATAATTTCTAATAGTCCTAAGAACAATAGAATTCCAGGAAATAAGGTAACAATTAGAACGCTAGCGAGGATAGCTCTTTCACCCCAAGGGCGTAACCGTGCGAGGGCATAAGCCGCAGGTGCGCCGATCGCTAAAGATACAGCTGTAGAAGTAATCGATACAAAAGCACTGTTGAAGATGTAACGCCAAAATGGACGACGGGTGAATAACTCAATGTAGTGATTGAAAGTAAATCGTGTGGGAAAATAGACAGTAGGAACGGCAGCAATATCCTCATTCACTTTAAACGAGGTCAGTAATTGCCATAAAGCTGGGGATAAGCTGAATACCACCACTAATACAACTATTATGGGCAGCAAGATTTTTTTAAGAGAAAACTTGGTTTCTCCTTTTCGTTTTGGAGTCGTTGGCACTACTTGTGGAGTTACACTCATGGGTTAAATGGCTCCTGATGTTTTGGCACGGTATCTGTTAAGTAAGAAACTAGCGATCGCTACCGCAGCAATCAATATTAAAAATGTCACTACTACAAGGGCTGCTCCATAACCAAAATCTAAGTAGCGCATCACCGTAGAATAAATATACAATGACACCACTTCAGTAGCACCACCAGGCCCACCTCCAGTCATCACAGCAATCAAGTCGAAAATCCCAAAAGCTTGAGCAAACCGAAATAGCACTGCAATTAAGATTTGTGGCAGCAGTAGTGGCAGGGTAATATTGCGGAAGCTTTGCCAAGCAGTTGCCCCATCGACCGAGTAAGCTTCATAGAGGTCTTGTGATATCGATTGCAACCCAGCTAGCAACAGGATACTGATAAACGGCGTAGTTTTCCAAACATCAGCAAAAACCACTGCTATCATCGCCAGCGTTGGATCTCCTAACCAATTAATCCCAGTCTCAATCAGCCCCAACCGCCGCAGAATATCGTTCACAACCCCAAACTGGTCGTTAAAAATCCAAGACCACGCCAGACCAATCAGAGCAGTAGGCAAAGCCCAAGGTATTATCGCGCTTGTACGCACTATACCCCGCCCAAAAAACGCCTGGTTGAGAACTAGGGCAACCCCCAGTCCTAGCAGTAGTTCTGAGATTACTGATGCTGTTGTGAACACGGTCGTCGCCCACAAACTCTGCCAGAAACGGCCATCCCCCGCCATCCGCACATAATTGTCCAAACCAGAGAATACGGGTTGTAGCTCTGTTCCCAAATTTCTAGTAAATACGCTTAACCAAAATGCTCGTAAAATTGGGTAGGCAAATACAAACAACAACAACAGCAATGCTGGTGTTAGTAATATCCATGCTGTCTGTTGTTCTCGATTTCTTAGTGTATGTAAATTAGTCATCTGTCATTTGTCATTGGTCATAAGGCATTGAGAATTGGACATTGAGGATTTTGAACTCCGTTAATGAGCCTTTGAACTCCGTTAATGAGCCTTTGAACTCCGTTAATGAGTGTTTGAACTCCGTTAATGAACCTTTGAACTCCGTTAATGAACCTTTGAACTCCGTTAATGAACCTTTGAGGTGGATGAATGAGTATCCGACGTGGATGAACAAGTCTTTAAGCCAATGCTTTAACTTCTAACTCCCCCTGCCCCCTGCCCCCTGCCCCCTGCCCCCTGCTCCCTGCTCCCTGCCCCCTGCTCCCTGCCCCCCTGCCCCAAGAGTCGCCGCGTTTCAGCAGCAGCAGCTTGCATTGCTCGTTCAGAATTCATGCGACCAGATAACGCGGCACTGAGATAACGCTGCAAAATATCTGATGTCTGAGCATATTGGGCGATTGGCGGACGTAAAACTGCATTGTCCACGACTTCCAATAATTGCGGATAGTGGGGGTATTTAGCAACAATCTCTGGGTCTGTAAATAAATCTCGGCGACTTGGCACATAGCCTGCACTGAAAATAAATCGGCGCTGTGCTTCCCGACTGGTAAAATACTGAATTGCTTTCCAAGCTTCTTCAGGATGTTGAGAAGATTTAGCAATTCCTAAACCCCAGCCCCCTAAACAAGCCGCTCCCGTCTTACCAGGAGCATGAACCATCGGTTTAATTGCTATTTTGCCCCGGATTGGCGAATTTTCTGCCTGAGCTAAAGGCCACGCATAGGGCCAACTGCGTAAAAACGCTACTTGACCACTTTGAAACAACCGCCGGGTATCTTCTTCTTGGTAAGTTGTGACTCCAGGAGGAGAAACGCCCTCCTTAACGGTACTACGCAGAAACTCAATGGCTCGTAATGTTTCTGGTCGATCTAGTCCAACTTCCAGGGTGTCGGGATTAACCCAGAAGCCACCAAAGCCATCAAGGACTTCCACAAACATCGCCACAAGTCCTTCATATTGGCGACCCTGCCAAACATAGCCCCAATTCACCTGCTTTTTCTTCTGCAAGACTTGGGAAATTCGGATCAAATCATCAAAGGTTTCTGGCGGTTGCAATCCTGCTTGTTTGATTAAATCTTCCCGGTAGTAGAGCATTCCCACGTCGGAACGCACTGGAATGCGGTACAGCTTGTCTTGGTAACGTCCCCCTTCTACATCCTGCGATGAAAATGCTTCCAGCTCCTGTTTAGAAATGCGATCGCCTAGCGGTAACAACCATCCAGCAGCAGCAAACTTGGATGTCCAGATCACATCCATATTGATTAGGTCATAAGGGGATTCACCTAAGATAAAAGATGAGGTATACAGGTCTTCGAGCAAATTTGTGGCATTCGGCCCTTCAACCAGGTTAATGCGAATACCTGGGTTCTCAGCTTCGAAGTCTTTAATCAAACCCTGCCTCCAAGGTTCGGCATCAGGAGCAGTCATTAACAGATTGAGGGTAACTGGTTGCTGTGAGAGTGCTACCCAACTGAACAATATGATGCTCAACAGAGTTGCTAGGAAAACCCCTATATGTAAATAACTCTGTTTTTGGATAAATTTTTGTAACTTGTTTATTGGGTTTCGGTGCAACATTATAAATGTAGCGATCGCTAGTGGTAATTATTCATAAATAAAAGCATAGATTATCTGAAAAAAGATTGTTTTATATTATTCTTTATCAAAATTATTGAGTAATGAACAAGCAAGTCAATAAACTTAATATCAAGCTGATCGCTCTTTTTAAATTTTATTATTTCATCGAAAAATAAAAACTGGGATACACCCAGTAACTCTCTCAAATCTGGAGTTCATCGCTGCCTTCAGTAACACTTTTTTCTTTGTCATGTCTTAACAAGCATATTTTGTGGGCATTATAAGGGAACTCCAAAAAATAAATTATCCCAATTTCTGGACTCAACACGACTAGTTTCTCCCCCCTGCCCCCTGTCCTAAATGCGATGGGATATTTTGTTAGTTGGAAGTCCCTAATCCCAAGCCAAATACATCAGCTAGCAGCCATAAAACTTTTTGGCAGCAAGTTTTATCATTTACAACTATGTATCGACCTAGGGCAGATAATTTTAGACGTTATTTCTTTGTTTCTCGATATAGTTTGTATACTGAGTTGATTTTAGGATGCCTACAGATTCAATCGGGAGTAATCTGTAGTGTAAGTATTTGGACATTATCAGAAGCTAAGTTACAAGCTGCCCAGGCACATCAGACTTGGAAATCACCTTCAGAATTGACCGAGGGAGTCACCAAATTCAGGAGGCAAGAGGAAACGCTTAAAATACCTCCCTATCGATTAAAGCCAACACCTATTTTGATGGCGGCACCCGAAAACTTCAATCCTGATTTGCAATTACCGCCAGCGCTACGCGAACCACCGCAGAATTCTAGCCCACCAACAACTTCTACCGAACCAAGAAAGCTGGATGCAGTTTTGGAAAGTATTTATACGGACTATCGCTATGACACAGATAACTTCGACCAAACTAATTTATTCTTTGAACCAAGGATTCAGTTTCAATTGAATAATGGCAATAAAATATTTATCAAGACAGGTTTTAACTTCTTTGAGCAACGTGGTGTTGAATCAGTTACTAATTTTCCCTTGCAAGTTGGATGGCAGGGAAAAATTGGGGAAACGACTCTGCAAACAGCAGCTGGAGTCGATGTGTTCAATCGTTTACCAACTGTTATTAATCTCAATGCTAAGGTAGAGGTTCCCATTTCACGGCCACGAGTTTCGTCATCCGGTCAATTGCTATCGGCAGTAGTGCTATCAGGTAATTTAGAACAAGGGCCTTATAAATCTAATGCCCGAACTTTAGACAATCAAATTACTGCTTGGCGATTTGGGCCTGATTTATATTGGCAGATTGACCGTAACACCAGCTTGTTTTCATCATTACGTTTGGGCAGTTATAACGATGGTAATGCTGAGGTGCAGTCATTTAGTAAGCTAGAGCGCAAGTTTGGACAGTTTTCTCTGGCAGCTAACTTATTCAATTGGAGTTTTGATCGCAACTTAGAACGCACAAGTGGCTATTTTTCTCCACCAGATTTTCTAGTTTACAACGCTGAGGTGGCTTGGGAAGGAGATATTTCTAATTTCTTACGCTGTCGCCTCGCTGCCAACTTAGGACAGCAGCGACTTCAAGGAGAATTTGACAACGCCCATACCTATCAAACGCGCTGTACAGTAAAGCTTTCACCAAATATAGAGACAGATCTTGGCTATAGCTTTAGCAATGTCCGAAATCAAGAAACAGGGGGAAGTGCCTACGGTGGTAATTCCTTGACAGGGCAGTTGCGGGTCAAATTTTAGGAGGCAGGAGGTAAACCCTATAAATAATCTAAAATCTAAAATCCAAAATCTAAAATCCACAATGGTATGAGACTTAAGAATGAAAGCACCATTACCTGATAACGAAACACAGCGAATCGAATCTCTTTTGGAGTATAAAATCCTCGATACTCCTTCGGAAGCTGCCTTTGACGACCTTACCCGTTTAGCCTCATATATTTGTGGAACTCCCATTGCCTTAATCAGTTTAGTTGATAGCGATCGCCAGTGGTTCAAGTCAAAAGTTGGTTTGGATGTGCTACAAACACCTCGAAATCAGGCATTATGCGCCCATGCTATTATGCAACCTGAAGTTTTTATTGTGCCTGATACCACAGAAGATGAAAGGTTTGCTACAAATCCGCTAGTCTCTTCTGACCCGAACATTCGGTTTTATGCTGGTGTACCACTAATTAATCCTGAAGGATATGCCCTAGGAACACTTTGTGTAATTGACCGTGTACCAAGAAACCTCTCTTTAGAACAAGTTGAAGCATTACGAATTTTAGGTCGTCAGGTAATCAAGCAACTAGAAATGCGGCGCACTTTAACAAGTTTAGTATTGGTAAGTGATACACGCAAACAGGTACAGAAGGGACACAAACAATTTTTTAAAAGAGTTGCGGTCGGGTTTGGGTTAGCATCGACAATTTTAGTTTTGATTGGGGTGATTTCTTATAAAAACACACAGATATTGATTAATACTAATAATCAGGTTCAAACAACCCAAGAGAAAATCAATAAACTAGAAGAATTACTGTCCGAGATGAAGGATGCTGAGACTGGACAACGCGGTTATATTCTTACTGGACAAGAAAGTTATTTAGAACCTTATCAAGCAGTAATTACAAACATCGATCAAAAAATTGCAGAATTAAAAGATTTAATTGCAGATCAACCAAGCCAAAAAAAGCAGTTTGCAACCCTTGAATATCTGATAGCTGCAAAACTTGCCATCCTCAAGAAGACTATATACCTACGTCAAAATCAGGGATTCGAGGCGGCGTTGCAGGTAATTCAGACAAATCACGGAAAACATCTCATGGATGATATCCGCAAGATCATTTATGAGATAAATAATCAGGATAGAGGGTTGCTTAAACAGCAGTCACAAGCTGCAAAAGCCAGTGCTAAAAATACGTTTTTGACACTTGCCTTCGCTATTTCTCTAGGGTTCCTGATTATGGCTATAGTTTACTACTTAATTTCTCGTGAGGTCAGAGAGCGTAAATTAACAGAGGAAACACTAAACACAGAACGCAACTTTATCTCAGCAGTCCTTGATACAGCCAGCGCTTTGGTAATAGTTCTTAACACACAAGGGCAAATCGTTCGCTTCAACCAAGCTTGTGAACAAACCACTGGTTACTCATTTGATGAGGTGAGAGGAAGGCATTTTTGGAACCTGTTTTTACTTGCTGAAGAGCTAGGGCCAGTTAAAGCAGTTTTTGATCAGTTGGAATTTGGTGAAGGGCCGCAAAAATACGAAAACTATTGGATAACTAAAGATGGCAGTCGGCGGCTCATTGCCTGGGTTAACACTACTTTACAAGACTATAAAGGCCGCGTTGAATACATTGTTGCTACAGGTATTGACATCAGTGATGTCTCCGAGGAGCTTCGTTTACGTAAACGAACTGAACAACATTTGAAAGCAGAGTATGCTACAACACGCGTCTTAGCAGAGTCAACTACAATCAACGAAGCCATGCCCCAAATTCTGCAAGGAATCTGCGAAAGTTTGGGATGGAATTTAAGTGAATTTTGGATAGTAGATCAGCAAGTAAATCTACTGTCATTGCTAAATTCATGGTATAAAACATCCTACAAAATGCAAGAATTTGACATCTTAAGTCGGCAGACTACGTTTGCACCAGGAATTGGGCTGCCTGGTCGTGTCTGGACAAGTGTCGAACCTGTTTGGATCGCTGATGTTGTTGAAGAACAGCATTTCGTCCGCTCTCAAATCGCTGCCCAAGCAGACCTGCACGGAGCTTTCGGTTTTCCGATCCGTAGTGGTAAAAAAATTATTGGTGTCATTACCTGCTTTAGCCATGAAATTCAGCGACCTGACCCAGATTTGGCAACAGTCATGAATTCTATTGGTGAGCAAGTAGGGCAGTTTATTGAGCGTAAGCAAGCAGAAGAAGAACTTCAACGCCAAAACTTGCGATCGCAACTATTTACTGAAATCACCCTCAAAATTCGTCAGTCTTTGCAAATCAAAGAAATTCTTCAAATCACTGTTACGGAGGTACAAAAAATCCTCCATAGCGATCGAGTTTTGATTTATCAACCTTTGGCAGATGGATCTGGAGCCACCATCGTTGAGGCAGTAGTTTCTGGCTGGCTGGCAATCAAAGACAAAGAGCTAGCCGATGCTTACTTTCAAGCAGAATATACACAACAGTACTATCTACAGCAGTATCGTCAAAAACTAAATCTGGAGTTTACTGACTTAGATATGGCTGAACTCCAAAAAAGCCACATAGAATTACTGCAACAATTTGGAGTCAAGTCCAATTTAGTCATACCCATTCTTGTCAAAGAAGAAATTTGCGGTTTGCTGATTGTCCATCAATGCGGCAGTTCCCGCCAATGGTCTAGCTTTGAAACTCATCTTTTACGACAAATAGCCGATCAAGTAGGTATTGCCTTAGCCCAAGCCCAAATGTTAAACGCAGAAACTCAACAGCGACGAGAACTCGAAATTGCCCGTCATCAAGCTGAATTAGCTTCTAAAACCAAAAGTGCCTTTTTGGCGAACATGAGCCATGAAATCCGAACTCCGATGAATGCTGTGTTGGGCATGACAGGCTTAATGTTAGAAACTCCTTTAAACTCGGAGCAACGCGATTTTATTGAAACAATCCGTATTAGTGGAGACGCCCTCTTAAGCCTAATCAACGAAATTTTGGATCTATCCAAACTTGAGGCTGGGGAAATGGCACTAGAAACTCTAGACTTTGACTTATCTACCTGTATAGAAGAGGTGTTAGAATTATTGGCTCCTCCAGCCCATAATAAGGGATTAGAAATTGCCGCGTTAATCTATCCCAATGTCCCCACCCATCTGCAAGGCGATGCTGGCCGCCTCCGGCAAATTCTTATGAACCTGATTAGCAATGCGATCAAGTTCACCAGTAATGGAGAGGTAGTACTACGAGCAGAATTGCGTTCGCAAAACTCTACTACAGCCACCATCTATTTTGCCATCACAGATACGGGTCTTGGCATTACCTCTGAAGACCAATGCAAACTCTTTACGCCATTTACCCAAGTAGATGCTTCCACCACCCGCAAATATGGCGGCACAGGTTTGGGATTAGCCATCTGCAAGCAACTGGTGAGCTTAATGGGAGGAGAAATTGGCGTAGAAAGTCGGTTGGGCAAAGGATCTAAGTTTTGGTTTGAAGTAACTTTTGCCAAACAACTTCACCCTATTTCCTCAGAAAGCGAAGGCGAACTTTTGACTAATCGGCGCTTGTTAGTAGTGGATAATAATACTACTAATCGTAAAATTATCTACCATCAAGCTACTCGTTGGGGAATGATTGTAGATCAGGCTGCTTCGGCTGCTAGTGCCCTCAGAGCTATTCAGGAGGCTGCCAAGCAGAAAATTCTATATGACGTTGCTGTGATTGATATGCAGATGCCAGAAATAGATGGCATGACTTTAGGAGAGCAAATTAAGGCAAATTCAGCGATCGCTAGTTTACCTTTAATTATGCTTACCTCTACTTATCAACGAGATGAAATCCAAAAGGCGCTAAAAATAGGATTTACAGCTTATTTATCCAAGCCTGTTAAGCCGTCCCGACTCCTCGATTCCATCATGACTATTTTAGGAACGCAGATGGAACAAAAGGAGTCAGAATGGGCTACGCCCCGCTTTGCTAACAAGAGTCAGGAGTTAAAAGTTAAAAATTACGAAAACAAGAGCAACTATTATTCTCCTAGCCCTAACTTCCTCAAACTTAGAATTCTTCTAGCTGAAGATAATTTGGTAAATCAGAAAGTTGCCCTGAAGCAACTCCAAAGCCTGGGTTATAGCGCTGATGTCGTTGGTAATGGAAAAGAGGTATTGCAGCTATTAGAAAAAATTCCCTACGATTTAATTCTGATGGATTGCCAAATGCCAGTTCTTGACGGTTTAGAAACCACAAAAGAAATTCATCGTTGGCAAGAAAGTAGCTTTGTCAGTGGTCGTCGTCCTGTAGTAATTGCGATGACAGCTAATGCCATGAAAGAAGATCAACAAATGTGTCTAGATGCCGGAATGGACGACTATCTAAGTAAGCCAGTAATTAAACAAAAATTGGCTGCGGCGCTAGAGCGTTGGGGAGGCGCGATATTTAGAGAAAAAGAAACAGATGCTTTGGAACAGACAGTTTCTACAACAGATGTAGATTCATTTGACCTCCCAATTGATTGGAAACGCTTGCATCAACTCTCAGAAAACAACCTAGAATTTGAATTGGAACTACTACAATTATTTGTTGAAGATATTCAACCTCATCTAGAGGTAATTAAAATAGCGCTCGCTGATTATGATTTTGAGCAAGTAGCGCTCCGAACCCATCAAATTAAAGGTTCTAGTGCCAATATTGGAGCTATAACTATGCATCTAGCCGCAGAAAAGCTAGAACGACTAGCTTACAATAAAGAACGTCGAGGTACTACTAACTTAATCTCAGAGTTAGAAGAGTTTGTTCAACGCATCCAAGAATTTTTAAGCAGGACTCTTAATTCCTAACTTTTGCCTGCTGACTGAAGAGTCAGGGGCTTTAATAATATTTACTAATAAATAAACAGTAACGATGATCTACTGTCGGCTCATAACTCAACTTGTCGGCAATGGCGGACATGATTTTTAAACCACGACCGCGCTCTTGCTCATTCTCCTCAAATTCAGATATTTTTTGCAGTTGCTGCTCTAAGTCAAAGGGTTCACCTTGAGACCAAATACGAATTTCTATGTATTCATCTAATCGTACAGCTTCTATTTCAATAGGAGTTTCAATAGGTAAATTTCTGTGAGCATGTTCAACAATGTTAGTAAAGCCTTCCATCATCAGAGTTTGACATTGCCACCAAATTGTTTTATCGGGGATAGCTGGTTGATTCATCTGCTCGAACCAAGACAATACTTTAGGTGAGGCTGTCAAGTCTGTGTTGACTTTTAGATAAATTTTATTTTTCACTTCTTGACCAATAAATATTTTGAAACGATCATATTCGATAATGAATTTATTTAATTTGAGTATTTTCACTATACATTTAAAACTAAATTTAATATAAGTTTAATGAAAGTAATTAATTACTTTTTATTCTACTTAGCTAAATTTAATTTATGTTTAAAATTCTGGTTATTGATGATGACCCTATAGTGCGAACAGTACTGAAAAAAACACTCCAAAATCAGGGTTATGATATTAGTGTCGCCAAAAATGGCGAGGAAGGAATTACACAAGCACAATTACTACATCCTGCTCTGATTATCTGTGACTGGATGATGTCTCAATTAGATGGGTTAGAAGTGTGCCGTCGAATTAGGGCAGATCCAGAATTAGCAACTACTTTTTTTATTCTATTGACTGCTAGGGGAGCAGCTCGAGGAGAGGAGGAAGATAGAGTTAAGGGACTTGATGCTGGAGCAGACGAGTTTGTTTCTAAACCAATAGAGATGAATGAATTGAAAGCACGGGTGAGAGCAGGGCTAAGATTACACCAGGTAAATCAGGACTTACAAAGTCAAAAAAAAGCTTTGGAGACACTAAATCAAGATTTACAAACCCAAAAGCAAATTTTGGAAGCAGAATTGTCAGAGGCTGCTGACTATGTGCGATCGCTTTTACCCTCACCACTTGTAGGAGCAGTAACTACAGAAAATCTGTTTATTCCCTCAGCACAGCTTGGGGGAGATTGCTTTGACCATCATTGGATCGACGAGGATAATTTGGCAATTTATTTGTTGGATGTATCAGGACACGGCGTAGGTTCAGCCCTCCTATCTGTATCCGTGCTGAATGTTTTGCGATCGCAATCTCTACCGAACACTAATTTTTGTCAACCCAGCGAAGTCCTAAAAGCCCTCAATCACGCTTTCCAAATGAAAAATCACGGTGAGAAATACTTCACAATTTGGTATGGAGTTTATCACCGCCTTAAACGTCAACTCATTTATGCTAACGCCGGACATCCACCAGCTTTACTGTTGTCTAATACTTCAACAACAAGTATCCAAGTTGAACAGTTAACTTCTTTAGATTTACCAATTGGCTTTTTACCTGATGTCCAATTTGAGGATGCTGTTTTTGATATTGAAGAAAACAGCACTTTATACATTTTTAGTGATGGCGCTTATGAAATTAATCAGTCAGACGGCGAAATTTGGGGTATTGATGCTTTCATTGAACTAATAACGAAATATAGCCTGAAAGATACGTGTAACCTCAAGGAATTATTAGCAAATATTCTCACTTTAAATGCTCAAGACAATCTTGATGATGACTTATCTTTAGTAAAAGTTAACTTTAGTTAGGACAGTCAAATGTGAAGGGAGCATCCCAAATGTGCAATTTATATCAAACCCAGGTTGTAAATTGTCATTGTGATCGCAAGGTATTCGAGTGTTCGCGAAGCGTCTTGAAGACAAGCAATCCCATATCTTGCGATTGCTTTACTAGTACGGCACGGCGTAAAGAGAGCAACCACTTAAAATCCCTAAAGAGCTTATTCCATAATACTTTTGACTTTTGACTTTTGACTTCCGCCTTGTGGTATTAGGCTGTCGCTTTGTACCTTGGGGAACGCCAGGGGCGAACGCAATAAAAAACATGTTCTTGCAAAATTGAGATGCTCCCAACTCCCAATAGTCAAATTTTGTATTGTCTACCAGCTTGCTCTATTGGCAATACTTTCTGCTTGAATTCATCGCGGTCAGCAAAGACTTGAAAAATTCTATTCATTTTAGTCAGTTCAAACAACATCCTGACTTGATCGCTGATAGAACAGACAAAAAGTTTACTATCAGCATTCCGTACCATTTGCGTTGCTGATACTAAAGCGCCTAAACCAGAGCTATCGATAAAGTTTACTTGTTTCATGTCAAGCAACAAAATATCGGCTCCATTTGCCAGAATGCCGCTAATTTGACGACGCAGTTCATTACCTCTAATCCCATCTATAATTCCAGATAGTTCTAGGACTGTTACATTTAGTTGCATGGTTTATTTCCTGATTATTTATTTCCTTTTAAAACTATATATATATTGGCATTTAGTTAATGGAAATGGCAATAGATATAGTAGTTGCTACCCAGTCGGATATCTCATTAAAAATATCCAAAGTTTTCTACTAACTATGAACAGACAACTGTAGCTATATAACAGTTTATTGCTTGCGTTTCATTTTCAATACTAGTGCGATCCTTGCCAGCACACCAAGAACAATATTAGGTTCTGGGACTGAAACCTCATTAGCCACATTTCCTGTTTTTTTGATTTCTAGCAATATATTTCCAGTATTGTCACTATAGAATTAACCGTAGAGAATGCTCCTAATCCTACTAGACTAAAAACCATTAAAGCACCCAGAAATTTTTTCATGTACTTGAATTGATTGCATGTAAATCTATCTTAAGCAATAAAATAAATTTTATGTATAAATCTACACAAAAAAAGCAATAAATTTTATTTTGAAAAAATACAGTATTTTAATTTAGAAAAATCAAACTATTTTTTACCTAAGTTAGGAGTTATTTCTCCCTTATCCTTTTACCCTCCTTACTCCCTGCTCCCTTGCCTCTTTTTCAACTCTCAATTAATTCGCCACGATTTTACACAAAGCTGTACTTAGGACTCTTTTGGAGGCTGCCAAATAGATGCGTGGATAATAGCCCACAAAAGTAACAAGTTATAGATAGCCCATGTACTATTTAGTAAGTGAACTAAAGGATTATTTAGATGACCAATCGCAAAGCGGTAAAGACTCGACAATATTCCTAAACTAGTGAGGGTAAAGACAACCAACTGTGGCCAAACGAGCCGGAGATAAATCCCGGATTGACGTTGCTTAGGTGTTACTTGAAAATTTATTTTTTGTCCTGTGAATACACTCCATACAGCTTGGATTAATAAGGGGAATAAAGCGATCGCATATTGTTCCGAACGCCAAACTTCCCTAGCTGGAATGCCCCAAGTAGCTGCTAGGAAAGTCAGACGGTTGATAACAAAAGCTGGGAAAAAGTGTATGGCAAAGTCAGCTCCGTAGCTTTTAACTGGAATCATGTCCGTAAAAAAATAGATAATTGGACAAGAAAGAAAAACTAGAGTTGCAAAACCAGAGAAATAACTATACATCGTCTGAAAATATTGCAACCTCTGCCAAAACATTAGCCCTGATTTTGTCAGTGGATTTTCTCTTACTAGTACTTGAATAGTTCCTTGTGCCCAGCGTAACCTCTGTTTAAGAGTAGAACTCAAGTCATCTGGCGCTAAACCTTCTGCCAAAAGTTCATTGTGATAAATAGATTTCCAGCCAGCGCTATGCAGACGCATAGCTGTATTCATATCTTCGGTAATGCTATTACTCGATACCCCACCAATTAAATCAAATTCATCTAAACGTTTTTCATCTTTGGCAAAATCATCAGCAAAATTTTGCAGTCCTACGCTAACTAATGCCTCACGCCTTAGTATCGCATTTGTGCCCGTATAGAAGGCAGCGTTCATGCCATCTTTACCTTGTTGAAGTGGCCCATAAAAGAAATTTGCTCGATGTCCAAAAGGATCGCCTGGAGGAATATTGTAAAAATCCTGGCGAGTTTGTACAAAAGCAATTTTATTCTCGTCGTATTTTCCTGTTGAAAGATTATAAGTGTAGAAATAAGGTACAACTCGCTTGAGAAAATTTGGCTTGGGAATGTGGTCGGCATCTAGAGTAACAATAAAATTCCCTGCCGTTTCTCCAGAAAAAATTGCGTAATTGATGTTGCCTGCTTTGGCATGATGCGCTACACCAGGCTTCTTGGGACGAGCAATGTAGCGAAACCGGGAGAGTTCCACAAGTTCCAGTTCTTTTTTGCGAATAGCTGCTTCTAAGGCTTTTCGTTCGCTAGTTAAGCGATCGCGTAGCGTCTTTGCAGGAGAATCGCTTATACTTTGATGCTGTGGAGGTAACCAAAGAATAAACTGTCGTAAACTTTGCACAAATTCGGTAGCAAATTGATTAACCACCGATTCTGATGATTGTAGCCACTGTTCAGCAGCTTGAGTATTAGGTGTGAAATTTTCTAGTTGCTTCAGACGCTCCAACAAGCTAGAGTGTTCTGCATCAATTCGATTCGCTTCTCGTTGTAGTTGTGGTGACTGCAAATCCTCAATACACAATCTTTCTGTCATAGCTCGTATATCAGCCGAGTTACCGTCATCGAGTACATAAACGCATAACTTGGTTGGCGGATAATCTATTGCTAGAGCAGCTTTGGCAGTTTCTTCTACAATTTCCGGCGGCTCGTTGTAGCAGGTGATAAATACATCCACTGTTGGCCAATCTGATCTGGGTATAGATGGGATCATCTGGTCGAGAGACTTAACCTGTCGCACCAAAGGACGCCACAACCCCAGGGCAAACGCATCTAAAGTATAAGAATCCTTTAATAGCAAGGGTTTCAGCGTTTTTAAATTTAGCCTATTTTTTCGTCAAGATCCTTATCCAGCAGGGGTTTCAGAAATGCCGTGCGTTCGCCCTGGCCACAACCCAATCACAAACATTACGCCGCCGAAATAGCTATAAATTTCTGCTATCAGCAAAGGAATCGAGATCCAGAGCGCATCAAAATTGATGGAATGGGTAATGCGCCATTGCAAATACCAGATCCCAAAAATTAAATTTATTTCTGCCAGGTAGCGAAACAACAGCGTTCTTTTTTTAAGTGATGAGCGACTGTTACCGGAAAAGTTTGAAGAATTATCGACAAGAGCAACTGAAGTCATGTTAGTACCAGGAATTAAAAATTAAGGATTAAAAATTAAATATTTAATTACTTTAAGTTTTAATTTTTAATTTCCGAAGGGTCAAGCACTAGTGGATGTCTGCCTCTAGCTTGGTAAAGCAAACTTTCTAAAATGCTCGCATTCGTATTCACGTCAACTGAAGCATTAACACCTAGTTTAGAATTTTCATATCGTCCTGAAAAATAGCCGCGATTTTTATCGGATAAATTTTGAGCGAAGTCTCGCAGTTTTTTCGTGTAAGGTTCATCTGGCATGAGTGAAAACCAAGAAAATGCCGCTTTTGTACTGATAAACCGCAATTGAGGATAGGCTTTTCCTCTGGTGTTCACAGCTTGCCAAGATTGGCCATTGGAGTAGACGCTGTAATACAGAAAGTAAGGGGAACGATCTAAGGAGTCTTCATTTACAGCAGTTAAAATTCCAGTGCGTTTAAACCGTTGCTGTTGCACTTTAAAAAGGTTTTGCACTTGAGTTTTAACAGCATCATTCCAACCCATTTCTAAACCCCAGAGTAAATAAGGGTCATTCGTCAGGTAGTTAGTAGCTCCAGAGTTTTTGAAATTACGCTCGTCAATTTGCAGTTTAATTCCATCTATTTGAACCGTTTTTACTGGTGGATTGGAAAGAGCATTTGCAGCTTGAATATTCCACAGCTTTAAACTGTGAGCAGCGTATTGCTCGTAGCCTAATCGCCCTTCTTGCACTTCGAGAAGTTTGCCTGCTCTGGGGATAGCACCATTTAACCAACCATTTTTGACAAGTTTCGATATATGCCAACGAGCAACAATGCGATTGATATGCTCGCTATATTCTGGATAATGCGATCGCATAACATGCAATCCTAATAAAAATCGCGCCATATCCAAAGCTGACCAACCACTTGTACCCTTGCTATCGGGGGTGTCATTGAGTCGGCGCATTTCAGCAGTATGGGTGCTATAAGCTTTGTTGGGCAAACCAGTTGCAGGTAGCGGCAGTTTTTCTAACGTCTGTAGCAATGTGTTCATGCGCTTTTGGAAAACATCTTGCGGCAATAGCCCTAACTGGTAAGCCGCATGAATTCCTAGTAAGGCGCTACCTTGATCCCACCAAGTTGTCCACGGCAAGTTATCTACCGAATTTACTAAACCTGTTTGAGGATTCCAGTTACGCTCAAAATATTTCCAAGCCCGCCCCGCAGCAATTTTATCCGCTTCTTGAGTTAATCGTGGGAAAGAAGTTGTGGGCGTTGGAGTAGCGGGTTTTTCTGGCGTAGTGGTTGGTTTTGGTTTTAGTGGCGTGACTATCGGAGCAACCGATTCTGGAACGTTTGGTGGCGTTGGTGTTTGGACATCAGGATTAAAGTTATTAGGGGCAGCAATGATTATAGATGGCGTAGGAGAACACTGCCACGTCGCCAGACTTGGACAAAGCAGGGGTTGTTGATTTGCTGTTGCGTACAAAACTGATTGCAAAATCATGCTTTTGATGCCGCTTGTTGTCATTTATATTTTCTTTGCCAACTCAGCAGGCGATAAATAGCCGAAAGCCGGATTATTTACCGCGTTTTTATAACCAGCAGATTTGCCGCTATTGCTGTTGATTGCCCAATCACATTCCTTATTAATATTGAAATAAAGAATAGCTCTTACACCCATCCCAGCTAGCTGAGTGTAAGAGTCTCGTAACCATTGGTCTTTGGCAGTGTTTTGTAAACTATTTTGCGTATTACTCGTACTAGCTGTTTGAGCGATGAAAATCGGCTTACTGCCAGCCATAACCTTCATCCGCTTGATATATGGTTCAAAAACTTCTTTTGGGCTACTCCAGTGAGGCATCAGCGATCGCCATTAAATTTTTACTCGCAAAGATGCTTCCTAGTAAAATTAGCATCATCAGCGCCAGTCGTACCTTGTTCATAGATTTAAAGGAGTAACCAGGGATTTTGAATCGAGATGTCTGTTGATCGTGCAAGCTACTAACTGCATCATATACAAGTATTCCCAAATACAACTGATTAATAACAAACACGACTTTGTAATTAATCAGTTGTATTTCAATCAAGATGTAATAAGATTTCGCAAAATAGCCGGTCAAAAAGTTGTATGACTTTTAATGCCGATTAGCTTACTTTGTTGTAAGTGGAGCTGCTTCAGGTATGGGAAGACGTTCTTACTTTGTAATTTTTGTATCCCTTACTAACTTAGTATTTTCACTACCTGAAAGCCAGTAACTTCCAGTACTATCAGAAATTAACTTGGCTCGTTGTTTTGCAGTGTTGGGTAAACCTCGCCCTGAATCTCCCTTTGTAATTTCTTGCCACCAAGGAGATTTCATGCTGGTAGCTGGACGAATTAGGGGTTGTCCATTCATGACTTTGTACAGCAAGGATTGCAAAATCATACTGTTGGTGCTGCTGGTGAAACCAACTGCCGTTTTACCTGTGGCTTCATAGAAACCTTCATAAAATCCGACTAATGGATTGTATAAGTCAGTCGTTCCTTGCAGTAACTCTTGACTGTACTTATTTTCTGGAAGCAGGGCATGATACGCAAAAGCGACTGCTGTACTTACCAATCGCCCTTTTGGTACAGTTTGCCCGTCATCACTTAAGGCCACCCAAGACTCACCCCGCCCAGTAATTGTGCTGTGGACAGTATAAGGTTTACGATCAATTAAGGTGGTGGCTGAGGCTGTGAGAGTTCCAGTGCGATGGTAACGTTCAGCTTGCGCCTGAAAAATTGGTTCAAAGAGCGATCGCATTTGTGGATCTAGTCCAAACTCCAGTGCATAGAGTAAGAATGGATTGCTAACTGTGTATTGGTTTTTAGATTTAGTATCCGTGCGACGACGTTGGATTGGAACTTTCACACCCGCTACTGAGGCAGTTTGATATTCACCCCCAACAGCAGAACCATCAACATTAAATCCCCATAATTGAAAAGCACGAGCGGCATATTCTTCATAACCCAAGCGGGTTTCAGGATTGACGCGGGTATGCGATCGCCCATCTTCCTCTTTGGTGGTTGTAGCACTGGAAAGAATACCCTCACGTACCACACGCAAGTATGACCAATCCAGCACAATTTTATCTACGGCAGCCGTATACTCTGGATGACAAGTTTTTAAGTTGTAAAGCGCTGCCAGTATTCTGCCTAAATCTAAAGCTGACCAGCCGTTGCCTTCTGGAACTGGATTTCCACCATAATCTACTGATTGAAGCGATCTGGTATCATAACCCCGACTCGGCAATTCTCCTCCAAACAATGGTAACTTTGTCAAGGCTGCTAAAAGATGTCGGGTGCGCTGGTCAAATTCTTTAGGAGTAATTATATCGAGCGATCGCGCTGCATGGAGTGCTGCGAGATAATCTCCTAAGCCCCAGAGGGTTGCACCTTTGAAATCACTACGATCGTCTATCAGCCCACTCTTGGAGTGATAATTCGCTTGAAAGTATCGCCAAGCCGCCTCTGCATAACGCCGTTCAATTACTGACAGTGGTCGATCTAATTTGAGGTTAGATGAGGAATTGGGACTATCCACTGGTGGAATGGGTGCAACAGCCACTTCTGTAGGTTTAGAAGTATCCGCAGGGGTTGGGGTAGGAGTTGTAACAGGAGAATTCGGTTGATTTGCGGTAGGAGTTGTAACAGTAGAATCTGGTTGATTTGAGGCTGTTGCAGGAGAAGCATTTTCGCTGGGCTTGCCAGTAGATACAGTTACAGAACTAGAAGCAATTAAAGGGTGATTTCCCTTAGCTTTGTAGTATAAAATCTCCAAAATTAGCCCATTAGTATTACCTGTCAAAGCTTTATTGGGTTGTTTTGATTCTTCATAGATACCAGCATAGTAACCACTATCATCAGGACTGCGGAGATCCTTGACAGCATCAAAAACTTTTTGAGCATAAGCATTATCTGGAAAAAGATAGCGCCAACCAAAAGCAGCTTTGGTGCTGATGCTGCGAAACTGGGGATAAGGTTGATTGGCATCGGTGATTGTAGCCCAGTTTGCACCGTTAGCGTAGACGGTATTGTAGAGAAAATAAGGTGCTTGATCAATATTATCTTCTGTGACAGCAGTCAACTGCCCCGTGGTATCATAACGCCGTTTTTGCACATCTAAAACCCTGGCAGCAAAATCAGCTAACTCACCTTGCAAGCCAAACTCAATCCCATCAAGGATATAAGATTCACTAACAACGTAATTATTAGCGTTGGTGCTTTGAAAGTCACGGGTATCAACGGGAATTTGGACACCGTTAATTTCAACTAACTTGAACGGCTCAAAAGTAATAGCTTTTGGTGCAGAGAAACCCCAAAGTTGATAACCCCTTGCGCCATATTCTTCGTAGCCGAGCCGTCCTTCTTGCACCAATAATGTTGTGTTGTCTGGGAGAACAGTAGCGCCAAAAAGTTGTCCATCTTTGAGCGATCGCCCTACCTGCCACTTTGCTACAATTCCTTTTAGCCAGTCATTATATTGAGGGTGACAGGTGCGGATAACATCAAATGCAGCAAGTATTCGCCCGACATCCAAAGCAGACCAACCAAGACCTCGCTCGAGTGGGTTATTGCCATAATCAACCATTTGTGCATTGGCTGCGTTATAGACTTTATTAGGCAAAGTATCTTCAAATAACTTTAAGCTGTTGAGAGTTGTCAAAAACTTGTTGAGGCGTGAATCAAAATCTGCTTGGTCAGTAAGATTTAACCAGCGTGCAGCATTCAACGCCATCAGGTAATTCCCCATATCCCAGAGTGTACCAGAAGGATAACCGCCAGTAGAATTAGTAAATCCCGTTGCTGGCTGATAATTTTTGACAAAATACTGCCAAGCAGCACGAGCATAAGTTTGTTCTTCAGGAGTAAGCGGGGCTGTAATATTGCTACAGCTACTGGAATTTTGGGATAAAACTGGTGTCGGGATATAAAACAACAATTGCAGAAATGTCCCAATTAGGAACAATGCAATCCATCTCAACAGCTTTTGTTGACGGGGTTTGGATATCATAATGCAAAGAAGGAGTTAGGAGCGTCATAAGTGACAAATTTTTCGTTTTTGTCAGTATAATCACGCACTAACCAGTGAAATTCTTGCGCCGCTTTGATCCGATATTCCGTTGGATGGGTATGCTTGAGCAGTACTGCGAAGTAGGTGACGAGTGCGAACACAAAATTTTCCGGATCTAAGAAAATTGCAAACTCAGTCTAACCAAAGAAATAAAAAATTGACAAAAAAATGCTTAGGATGTTATTTTATTCACGTATTGAAACTCCAAAACCCTCAAAAATTTCTAAAGAGCGAATCGCAATACACTCGACTGATGCGATCGCTCTGTTGTGATATCCCTCTTCTGCCACTCTCCAAGAAATTTTGCCATTTCTGAATTCTAGAGCTTTTGTATACGAAGCGATGGCTTTGCCCGGCGCAGGCATCGCAAAATTTTTTCTAATAAATACAACAACCAAGTTTTTGTAATAGGATAGCCTGTATTGGTTGATTGATAAAGCTTCTAGAGATTTCCCTCCCCGCTAGTGACAGAAGAGGGATATCAAAAGACACAACTAAATAGTGATAAAAGTGGAAGGTTGAGCCGAAAGTATACTTGCAGTGACATTATCCAACTTCGCCAATACTTGATTGTCAGAACTATCCATAATGAAGGTTTGACTTCCTTGTTGCTGTATCAACAATTGACCGAACTTGAGACTACCTGACAACGCAAGCTTATCCTTACCTATTTCAAAGTCAGTAATGGAGTCGGTGCCCTCACCTAAAGCCAACACAAAGGTGTCAGCGCCATAACCCCCTGTAAGTACATCTTTGCCTGCCCCCCCATAAAGCCAGTCATTGCCTGCGCCCCCTAATAGTTGGTCATTGCCGATACCACCAAATAGCGTATCGTTTCCGTCGCCTCCGGAAAGTTGGTCATTTCCTAGATTACCTACGATAGTGTCTTGACCCCCCAACCCATAAATCTTGTTGGCTGGGGCATTGCCTTTTAGGTACTCAGAGCTATTAGTGCCATTAAGAAGAGAAATTTTGTTAGTAATAGAAGTCTTATTGGTCGCGGCTTCGTATACACCAGCATCAATCAATACACTGCCGATGCCATCGCCATCTAGGGGAGTATTCTTAGTGATGCTATTGAAGGCATTGGAACCAGCATCGATGGCAGGACTTCCAGGTTTGAGCCTAAAGTCATGATTCACCGCATCAACGAACAATGGGTCAATGCCTACAATGTTGTTTTTGCCTGTTCCTTTGAATGCCCCATTGCAAGCAAGATTATTATTGAATGAAATATTGCTGGAGTTATGTATTGAGGTGACTGAGTTCCCAGTTTTGGAATAAAAGATGTTGCGATCCATTGACCCAAGCCACTAACTGTTTGTTATCAAACGATTTGTTGCCTCGAACAATTATCCGGTAGTCTTTAATATTGTTATCAAAGTTCCACAACTCTAGAAAAGTAATACCCTGACAGCCAAAGGGTGAGTACCAAGCATTGCCAGATACTACATTATTTTCAACCACAATATAGTCAGCTTGATTTGCTGAAATTCCTCCACCAGGGAAGTTGGTTACGGTATTGTTTCTGATAATTACGTGGTGCGAACGCTTGTTTGTCCCTTTGATATAACTAACTGTAATCCCGTTCCCGGAAGTGGCCGGGTTATTTGTATTTTCTTTTTGCTCAAGTGCGTACTCTAAGGTAATCTCATCCCTTGCGCCAATGAGTGTCAGTCCCTCAATTACTATATAAGACGAACCTGTAATTGATACTGCATTCCAATTATTTTTGTGAGCTTCCAATATTGGTTTATGCCCAGGGCAGGCAGCGAACGTGATTGGCGCAGTAGCACTTCCATGCTTATCTGTAATACTCAGAATGCTAGTGTACTTGTTCGTGTATATACCATCCATTATATAGACGGTATCACCTGCAACTACTAAGTCTACTGCTTTTTGAAGTGTGCGGAATGCTGCTGCTTCACTCGCACCATCAGCTTTATCATTACCTATTCCAGAAACATAATACAAAGTCATTTGTTTTTAAGGGAGTAAGAATACTGTTGTACTCCCTAATCAATAATTCCTAGTGCTACTCCTCCAACAATTGCAGGGCTATTAGCTTTTAAACTAAAATCACCACTCCAAGGGCTTGTGAATAGCGGGTTAAGTCCAGTGATGTTATCAACGGCTTCATTTTTAGGTGTGATACCGTTATAAAAAAGATTGCCTTCAATTTCAAATCCAGTGGAATTCCAAGTACCAACTAGTGGCTGTCCACCTTTCCCAAAAAGAATATTCCCTTCAGCATTAGTATCATCAGAACCACTGATAACAAGTTCGGGCATTTTGATAACTTGTCCATTTTGATAAAGAGTGTTGTTTAGTACATCAACCTCACTATCAGCTTTGAAAATTTGAATACCTGAACCCCCATTCTTGTAAACTAAATTGTCTTCAATCAAGATTCCACCATCGTACTTGTTAGCCTTGGAATCACTACCTGTATAGCCACGGTCAATCATTATTCCGTGTCCTTCTGTAATCTTCCCCACGTTAACCCAAGGAACCAATTGTTTGTTATCAAAAACAGTATTATTTTTGATAACTACCTTAGTCTCAGTATTGTTGTCGGAATCCCACAGGTGCAGCATCGATATACCTTGGGTTCCAAAGGGGGAATACCAGCCATTTCCAGAGACAGTGTTATTTTCTATATTGATATAGTCTGATTCAATTGCTGATATACCACTCCCAGGAAACTTACTCACATTATTACCATCAATTGTGATGTGATGTGATCTATCCTTGCTTCCGTCTACATTGCGGTAGGTAATATTAATCCCATTCCCAGAAGTAGCGGGATTATTCAAGTTTGTTTTTTCGCTTAATGCCTGAGATAGTGTGATTTTATCTCGCGCACCTTTTAAAGTCAGCCCTTCAATCTCAATATAAGATGAGCCGGTAATAGCGATCGCATTCCAGTTATGACTACCTGCCGCTAAAACTGGTTTATGTCCTTCTAGCGCTTTAAAGACAATCGGCTTATCTGCTGTACCATTTTTATTATCAAGGCTAAGGATGTTTGGGTACTTGTTAGTGTAAGTACCATTCATGACGTAGACGGTATCACCTGCCTGCACCAAGTCTCCAGCTTTTTGGAGGGTGCCAAATGCAGCTCCTTCCTTCAAGCCATTATTTTTATCATTGCCTGTTCCAGAAACGTAGTATGTTTTGCCAGCCATGAGATTAACTCCGAATATTTGTAAAGTGAATTGGTAGTACGTTCTCAGCAATAAACTATGTTGCTAAGTAGTTATTTGAATGGATGATTTATCTAGTTTTTAAGACAGTCGCAGTTGTGCGATGGCGTACCCGTCCGCCGTAGGCGATCGCGACTTAGAATCGCATCGTTTGTAGAAAACTGTTATAAAAATGAAAATTTTTATCCTATTAACCTTTGATGGTTAAAGTAGGGATGTCGATACCGTCAATCGTTAGTGTTTAATTGAAAGTGATCGGACAATTTGCACGCAGACAAGGCAGCGCAAAGCCGGAGACTTTTCCTGTCATCTCTGCGCTTGTTGAGCGTTCAAAGTTGAATTGGTTGAAACTTTAGTAGGTTTACCCCTTAACTTAAGGGAACTAATGTAACAACTTAGTCGAACCTGTTGTAAGCGGTGTAACTGAGCCTGGTGAACTCATGTATTAAAACTAACCTTTACACAAGGGATATAAATCAGTAAATATTCTGAATGTAGTTATTTTTTTTACAACAAAGGCAAAAATTTTATGGAGATGTCGTGGTGGAGTCCTGTTAATTTCCAGAGTGATATGGGAGTGGAGAGGGTTTTGTGCAAGGATTTGATGAAGTTTATCTAAAAATTTTTAAAGAAGCGATGCTTCCCGCAATGTAGGACACAAAGAAAGAAATAAGAAGCCAAGAAAATTTGGCGTAGCCTCACAAAGAAATGGTATGAGAATTCGCCAGTGGTGCTTGGACAAAGAAATCAATCACAGACCGACCTTGACGGCGACAAGTCTGCACCACCGTCAACAAATTAGTAGTGTGTTGAAACCGCTCCATTGAACGGGAACCACCACTAACCTTACGTTTGTTTTGTCATAGCCAGTCCGTTGTGAGCGTTCGGCTTGATTATTATCAGGAGGGACTTCAGGGTAGTCAAGAAAATACCACCATTGAGAAGCTTTATCACGCAAAGAACGTAAAAGGTGGCTAGGTGTATCCTTGTTTGTAGGGAAGGGATTGGAGGCTAGGTCTCTATTAAACTCAACTGAGAACCGCTATAGCCTCAAATTAATACCTCCGCGAACTAATCCACGATGCATCCCTCAAAAGAGAGAGATAGGAGCCTAAACCCTGTTATAAAATAGACATATAAGGATTCGGGGGACCATTTAACTGGTCATAAACGCCTATAGAAACTATTTTTGGAAATCTCCAAGGTTTAAAGTCCAGCCAGATGAAGCAACTACAGCGACTGTATCACCAGCGTATACCTGGCGATCGCATCACCACGTCCGAGTTTTCCCAGCGTCTGGCAGCAATAAGTACAGAAGTCAATCAGCCTGTGTGCGCCTACATCAACCGTCGCGGACAAGTGATTCGCGTCGGGGTAGGTACACCGCGTCAAACACAAATACCACCTCTAGAATTGCCCCGTTACGGAGCAGAACGACTCAGTGGTATTCGTTGCATCGCCACCCATCTCAAGCCAGAACCGCCAAATGAGGCGGCACTCACGGCTATGGCACTGCAACGCTTAGATGCCCTAGTAGTGCTAAACATTACTGGAACAGGATTTACACGACGGGGAGGTGGTGCGACTGGGTATGTCAAAGAAGCTTATCTAGCTCATCTGATACCCCAAGAGTCTCGCACGCTGATTACTAGTCCTGCTGCTTTCAAAGTAGAAGAGAGCCAAATTCAATCCCCAAGCTGGAGTATATCGCCACCTCTGGGCTTGGATGATCTGGCAGAACAGGATTTAGTAGACTTGGTAGAAAATCTGGAAGCGGAATTCCAACGCGAATTTGTCGCCCAGGAAGTAGATTCTGACCACGATCGCGTGCTAATTGTAGGGCTAATGACCAGTGAGATAACCCCCCTACAATTCCAAGACACCCTAGTGGAATTGGCGCGTTTAGTTGATACAGCTGGGGGAAATGTATTACAGACAATACGACAAAAGCGATCGCGCATTCATCCCCAGACAGTAGTTGGCGAAGGTAAGGTGCAAGAAATTGCCCTAACTGCCCAAACACTAGGAGTCAACCTCGTTGTCTTCAACCGTGATCTCTCACCCTCCCAAGTCCGTAACTTAGAAATGCAAATTGGTATCCGGGTGGTTGACCGCACCGAAGTAATTTTGGATATCTTTGCCCAACGGGCTCAATCCCGTGCTGGTAAATTACAAGTAGAACTAGCACAGTTAGAATACATGCAGCCGCGACTGGCTGGTAGAGGTCGCACCATGTCCCGATTGGGTGGTGGTATCGGAACTCGTGGCCCTGGTGAAACCAAACTGGAAACTGAACGCCGTGCCATTGGGCAGCGCATTTCTCGACTACAAAAAGAAGTAGACCAGTTGCAGGCACATCGTTCGCGGTTACGACAGCGACGACAGCATGAAGAAGTTCCCTCAGTGGCTTTGGTTGGATATACCAACGCTGGCAAGTCTACTTTGCTGAATGCTCTCACAAATGCAGAAGTTTATACAGCCGACCAGCTATTTGCCACTCTCGATCCTACTACCCGCCGCCTGGTAATTCCTCATGGCGAAGCTGATAAACCCCAAGAAATTCTGATTACAGATACAGTAGGGTTCATACACGAATTGCCTGCATCTTTAATGGATGCCTTCCGCGCCACTTTGGAGGAAGTCACAGAAGCTGATGCCCTACTACATTTGGTGGATTTGTCTCACCCAGCTTGGTTGCGTCATATTCGCTCAGTTAGAGAAATCTTGGCGCAAATGCCAATAACTCCTGGCCCAGCGTTAGTTATTTTTAACAAGATTGATCAAGCCAATAGTGAGACACTAGCTTTAGCTAGAGAAGAATTTCCCCTAGCGGTGTTTATTTCTGCTAGTCAGCGTTTAGGATTAGAAACGTTACGGCAGCGTCTTGCCAAGCTGATTGAATATGCCGTTGACTGTAGTTAAAACTTGAGTTGCGAATTCAGTGCCAACATCTTAGATATTAGTGTTCTAAATTTTTAACTTTGGGGAAGGCGATTTCGCCTTCCCTTCTTCGTTTAATCTAAAATCTCCTGCTATGAGTGGAAAACCATCAGCTTTTATTGTGAAGCGAATTACCAATCTTCCATATAAATTAATTGATTAAATAAAAAATTTTGAAAAATAGAAGCTTAATTAATCGAGCTGATTATACATACTTTAAGTTCAAAGCCTTTTTAAGTGTAAATACTGGAAATACCTAAAAACTTGTTAAAAAATACATTGTTTCTTTCCAGCTTAAAGTTTTAGTTAACCTTAATGCATAACGTAGACAAGCAATGGTTTCTTATGCCAATTTATACATGAGTAATTATCAATAAAAAAGTTCTCTTAAGACGTTTTAAATGCCTTAAATAGAAAGCAAAGGAGTTTCAAGCAAGTGTCTCAACTATATTCCAAGAAGATAGTAGGTTATGCGGCCTACTGTATATCAACATTAGCTGTGGTTATTTCGCAGATGCCAAGAGCAGATGCAGCCTCCATGACTTTCTCAGCCACAGGTACTAACCCAATATCAGGTGGAAGCAGTACAGTCCTTTCGGCAAAAGCTGTCTTTGATAATTCAATTGCAGGTCAGTTTCAACTGACCCTTACTAATACAGGCCCAGGTGCATCCGCCCCTTCTGATGTTCTAACAGGAATCTTCTGGGATTATGCTGGATCTCCCTTAACAAACTTAACCTTGTCTTCAGCCAAAGCTCCAACTGTAATCAAGAATAATCTAACTACCGGAACTAATGTCGATCTTACCAAAGTGGTACAAGGAAAAAATACAAGTGTTGAATGGGGTTTTGCTAAGACTACCGCTAGTACTGGACTTGGTGGCGCTGCTGGCGTAGCTAACCCAGTAACTCAGCACTACGGTATTGGTACAGCTGGTTTTGGCATATCACCTGGTTTCGGCCTTTCAGGTGGACAGCAATTCAATTACGGTATTATTACTGGTTACGATAGTGCAAATCCAGCAGTAAGTGGGGGGACTTTTGTAAAGAACTCTGCCACATTCGTTTTCTCAGGGCTACCTACTGGCTTTGATTTAACAAAGATTCAGAATATTCGTTTTCAGTATGGTACTGCTTTAAATGAGCCTAGTACTTATTATATTGCTCCACCAGCTCCACCTAAAAGAGTACCTGAGTCTAGTGCAACAGTTGCTCTTGGTTTATTTGCTCTAGGTGCGCTGAGGGTTGCCAAGAAAAAGCCTCTAGTCTCAGCTTAAATGAGAACTTGAGTACTAACTGACAACTGAGTTACGCTTTATAAGCAATTCTCACAATTAGATAATAGTCACCCTGTTTTTTAACAAAACTGGTATAAACATAATATTTTAGTCAAGAATCCAGACTTTATCTCTTGACTAATTTTTTTATATAAACCAGGTTAGCGCCTTCTAAGGATAAAGACAAACCAAGATAAGGTGTCTAGAGTCAGTGGCAAAGTTCTAAAATTAAAAAGTATTAAATCAATTTGAGAACATTATGGCTGCCAAAGTAGAAATTTACACTTGGAGGACTTGCCCCTTTTGCATTCGTGCCAAAAGTTTGCTGAAGAACAAAGGGGTTGAATTTATCGAGTACAGCATTGATGGAGATGAGGCAGCCAGAAATAAAATGGCTCAAAGAGCAAATGGACGGCGCTCCGTACCTCAAATTTTCATCAATGATGATCATGTTGGTGGTTGTGATGATATCCACGCTTTAGACAGTCAAGGCAAGCTAGATGAGCTACTAACTTCTAGCAAGAGCGTATAGATTGAGAAAATATTGCTAGAAGCTAGCGACAAGCCGCTACACACGGCAGTCGCCACAACTCTAGAGAGCTACGCACTGCCTTGTTTACAGGCTTTTTTCTCATAAAAGCCATATCTGTCCACAAGACTTTATCCACCAGTTTCCACTCAGCAGTACATATATACGTCAATTGGTGAGAGCATCAAGAGATAATAATTGAATAACCATTTAATTTCTTGGTGATTGAGGTATAAAGGGTGAAACTGGCTTTTATCATTGATCCCATCCATCTGCTTGACCCGTGTCATGATACCAGTGTTGCGCTAATTGAAGCAGCGCAAATCCTGGGACACGAAGTTTGGGTGACTCAGGCAAATTTGCTGAGTATGGTGGAGAGCAAAGCTTGGGCTGTCCTACAGCGAGTCGAACTTGTACCAGTACAGTTGGTGAAGGGACGCTGGGTAGCGGCGAATCCTTGGTATAAGTTGAGCGATTCCTGCTTAACTTCTTTAGAGACAATGGACGCCGTATTTATGCGGACAGATCCACCTGTCAATGATTCCTACCTCTATGCCACGTACATTCTGGATTACATTGACCAAAATAAAACCCTGTTGATTAACAGTCCTAGCGGCATTCGAGGGGCAAATGAAAAAATGTACGCCCTCCAGTTTACTAAAGCGATTCCAGAAACCATTGTCAGTGCTGATAAGCAGTTTATCCGGCAATTTGTCGAAGCAAAGGGAGCTGCGGTTCTTAAACCACTGGGTAACAAAGCTGGCGAAGGTATTTTGTTTTTGCAATCAGGCGATCGCAATTTTAACTCTATTGTCGAACTCAGTACCCTCCAAGGTCGAGTGCCTGTAATGGTGCAAACCTATTTACCGGAGGCAAAAGAAGGAGATAAGCGAATTATCCTACTCAATGGGGAACCAATTGGTGCGCTCAATCGCCTCTCTAGCGGAACTGATTTTCGCAATAACATGGCTACTGGTGGCACAGTAGCTCAAACCGAAATTACCCCAAGAGAGTATGAAATTTGTACTCAAGTAGCCGAACGGTTACGCCAAGACGGCTTAATTTTTGTAGGTATTGATGTTATTGGTGGCTACTTAACTGAAGTTAACGTCACTAGTCCTACTGGAATTCGTGAGATTGATCGCCTAGATGGTACTCACCTTGGTCATCAGGTTATTCAATGGCTTGAACAGACAGTAGAAAGCAAAAAATAATTTAAATTTATTTTTGCTTCGAGTTTTGGGGGTTTGTAGTAAGCACGCTTTGTGCTTACTACATCAGTTTATTTGTTCCAAAAGCATAGCTGGACATGTGAGCCACCAGACTCCTGCCCAAGTTAATTTTATTTGTATAAAGTAGCGTTAACAAGTTTTTACCCATTAGCAAGATTGGGGATGGCAACAGATTGCTTACCCCTGCTCTTAGTAAAACACTGGAACTAGCAGATTTTCTACAGCACTCAGCCTAACCTGAGACTGCTAATTTAATCTAAAACCTCAAATCCAAAATCTTTTAATTCCGTGGTGTACGTCGGTTTCTCAGAAAATCAGGTATATCTAATCCTGGTTTTTCTTTCGGTTCTGGAATTGGAGTTGGACTTGGAGTTGAAGTTGGAGCTGAGGTTGGGGGATTAACAGCTGGTTGCTGTGTTGTTGGTCGCTTCGAGGTATTAGGTGCTACTCGAACGTTAGCCACGCTTTGTTGTACCGCAGCTTGCACTTCACCTGTAAAGCCGGTGGCAATTACAGTAATTCTTACCTCACCTTGGAGTCTGTCATCAATTACAGCACCAAAAATAATATTAGCGTTGGGATCAACTACTTCATAAATTGCTTCTGCGGCTGCATTCACTTCATGCAAAGTGAGGTCAGTACCACCAGTAATATTAAAGACTACCCCTCTGGCACCTTCAATAGAACATTCTAGTAATGGTGAAGAAATAGCTGCGATCGCAGCTTCTCTGGCTCTAGATTTTCCAGAGCTAACGCCAATTCCCATCAATGCCGATCCCGCATCTGCCATCACAGCTCGGACATCAGCAAAGTCAACGTTTACCAAACCGGGGATCGTGATGATATCAGAAATACCTTGCACCCCTTGACGCAGTACATCATCTGCATAACGAAAAGCTTCTTGCACAGGTGTTTGTTCGGGGATCACTTCCAGCAGTTTGTTGTTGGGGATAATGATCAGTGTATCTACCCTACTTTTTAGTCCTTCAATACCTTGTTCCGCTTGGCTGGTACGGCGACGTCCCTCAAAGACAAATGGACGTGTGACTACACCAACAGTGAGAGCGCCCATTTCCTTTGCTACTTCTGCCACTATCGGCGCTGCACCTGTCCCAGTACCACCCCCCATACCAGCAGTGATAAATACTAGGTCTGCACCCTCTAAAGCTGTAGCAATTTCGTCTCGTGATTCCTCTGCTGCCTTTTGACCAATGGCAGGATTACCACCTGCTCCTAAACCCCGTGTTAGCTTCTGTCCAATTTGTAATCTACTGGGAGCGCCAGCTAAGGTAAGAGCTTGGGCATCAGTGTTAATTGACCAAAACTCTACACCAGAGACATCAGATTCGATCATGCGGTTAACGGCATTCCCACCGCCACCACCTACACCAATCACTTTAATGTTGGCAACCCGGCCAGGAACAATCTCGCCAATTCGGCTATTTTCCGTAGAAATCTTCTTATTATCGTGATTTTGTCCGAAGTTCAACCCAGAGTTATTAAAGGGATTGGTCGAGTTAACTGCCAGAGAAAACCCCGGTTGTCCCGTAGATTGGGAATTTTTATAGTTAAGTCCTTGGTTATTATCAAGTGTCATTGGATTTGTCAAAGGGTAGATAAACGACTTTTTCAGGTGTTATTCACCTAAGAGTCAACTTTAGTTTGACAGTGCCACAATACTAGGGCACTGTTCTTTATTGTTTTCACTACTGCCAAGCCTAACAGAATTGGCGGTATGAAAATTTGCTATGGGATGAGCCTTCAAGGCAACCGATCGCACAGCCAATTCTAGAGAAGTATACCTACATTTATCTAAAAGTGATCTGTATAACTTCAACCATACATTAATCGTTTCATTATCCTCAGCAGAGCGCAGAACTTGTAAAGACACACTACAGCGCATCTTATCTACCTCAATAATATTGTTAATAGATTTCACCATTGGAGATAGCTGCAACTTTAGACACAAAATTTACCTTATACTTACTTATCCCTAAGGTTGAAGTAAGCAATAATTTACTTTGTCAGACTATACCTGATTAATTTGTTGTTTGGGGGTCTTAATGGAGACTTTGTTCGAGCAATAGTCTATCTTACGAGAACCCTTACTAGTGTGGTCAACAAATCAAGATTTTTCCAGAGGTTTTGTAACCCAATAGGAATTACAGCACAGAATAGTCTAAACTGATTGCCCAGAAGCAATGCTTACGCAACTTTGGGCGACATTTTCCTTTACAGATTGAAACTTCGGTAAACTGTCTTTGGAATAGAAGGCGTTTTGCACGCCATAGCCCATCATTAGATTGTCGAACATCTTGCACCCTACTATTAGGTGCTAGGGGTCATAATTGAGAGTGTTTTACTCGTAATAGAGATTTTAGGATTTATCTTCTCATTTTAATTAGAAGTTAATGCCGATTTTCGTGCAGTTTGCTCGAAAACTGAAAATAATAAATTTATTTATCAGCATAAAGCTTCTTAATTTACTAGGAGCTATCAATACATTAAACATTCTAGTACTGCAAGGCAGAAGTCAAAAGTCACGCATTCAAAAGAATTGTATTCTAGGCTTTTGCGCCATTTGAAATGCTATGTTTATTTACGCCATGCTGTACTAGATGTTTTTAGGGGTTTTGGAAGTTAATTTTTGTTCTTTTTGGTTCATCTGTACTATTGGAAATTCGGGATTTTTCAGATCAATATACTCCATTTGGCCGGAATTTAGTTTTGCTGCTAAATGACGCATTTGGGCGAGTACTTTAATTTGTTCAGACAGTTGGGGGCCTGGAACGCCGAGATGCACATTTCCTAGTTCTGTTTTCAAAATTAAATTCGCTGGATTCTGGCAATCAATTTCCATCACCTTTATAGGACTTTGGCTTACAGCTTGATGAAGTTGAGTCCAGTAGAGACAGTATTGTTTGGGCAATCCAATTACTCTGAGATTGGGTAATTTCTTAGTAGGATTCAGTGATGTGTATTTTTCTAAAGGCATCCAGGCCCCGCTTGCATCTAGTAAGCCGATTGTGACTTTTTTGTTGCCAGGGCCTTGATTTTGCCCACTTGGTGTTTGAGTCACGGCTACAGGAACTCGTTCTTGGATTTCAATGTTTAATCCAGGAGGAAACAAGCGGCGTCTAACGATCGCTTCGGCAATAGTTGGTTGTTTCTTCAAAGAGTTAGCGATCGCTGCCGGTTCAATCCGCCACAAAGATTGGGGGTAAGATAGCACCAACAGTGATTGAGTTGTCTCATCTGACAGGGACTGATTGCCTGATTTGATCGCTACTTGTTTAGGACTTTTTAGCACCCACACTGGTTGGACTGCCACCCACAGTAATCCAACCGCCAAACCGGTAATGGCAAAAGTTCGCCAAATAGCTTGAATAATTCTCATCTGCCTCTGCCGACGTAATTTCTTACGACGCTGGGCTAGATCGGTGCGGGAAACTGATATTATGCCAGCCATTCAAACCCCTTTCTACTTACAATCCAAATTCCTTGACGCCCTTGTATCATTATTAATCTCAGTAAACACTGCCAGCATCTATTAGCCGCTCTCCTCAAGACTTTTTTTTATTTTTAGTAACACTTTACAGTAACTACATAACGAACGTGGCGCTAGCCATCCTTTCGATTAAAGTTTCCGGTGTCCATTCTTAACTTACTGTTGTCTTTTCGACAAGGGATCGTCAAATATCTTGTCTCTAAAGATTACAAAAGGTTAATTTAGATATTTATAATCTTGTAGCCTTGACAAAGAAAACATTAAATGATAAGCCAATATCATTAATCTCTGTATAGATTGCTATAATTCATACCAGTCCTTATCATTAGCAATCCAAACTGGGAACTATATGATGTAGTAGCTTTTTTTACTGATTAACTCAAGCCTACAAGGTTTGTACTAGGTCAAATAAAAGCTACAGATTGTCAAAAACTCAATAGCAGGTGTAAAAAGGACAGATATGCTTAAGGTTACTAGAATCAACTAAATCTCTACCATACTACTGACAGCGATCTGTTACAATTGCTGTCTTTTGCAAGATACTACCAACTTGCGAAGTAATTGTGTGCCTACATATAGGCTAGAGATTTTTGGTATAAAAAATACAAGTTAACTGCTTCTACACACACATCTACACACACATCAACATACACCTCTAGGTACATGAAAACGACATTAAATTTGTCACGTTTTTATAAAGCATGTAATCCAAGCTACACGCTTAACATAAGTAACGTGCTAGATCGCCAGTATTATATAGATTTTGCTGATGTTCGTGGTTGCAAGATTGTCGAAGAATTGCAGCGGACTATCATTCGGATTTCTCCCGATGAGCCAACCTGCCAGTTATTTACGGGTCACATTGGCTGCGGGAAGTCAACGGAATTGCAGCGCCTCAAGACAGAACTAGAATTAGCGGGATTTCATGTAGTTTACTTTGAGTCCAGTCAAGACTTAGATATGGCGGATATTGATATCAGCGATATTTTGCTGAGTGTAGCCCGTCAAGTCAGTGCCAGTTTAGAAGGCATTAACATCAAATTCAAACCTGGTTACTTTAGCAATTTGTTTAAAGAAGTAGGCGATTTTTTGCAAAGCCCCATAGAGCTTTCGGGACAAGCAGAGTTATCGTTGGGTATTGCCAAAATTACCGCTAAAACCAAAGATAGCACCCAGACGCGGAATCAACTAAGGCAATATCTGGAACCACGTACCAATAGTATTTTGCAAGCGATTAACGAAGAAATTCTAGAAAAAGCTGTTGAACAGCTAAAGCTACGGGGTCAAAAAGGATTGGTAGTAATTGTAGATAATTTGGATCGAGTGGATATGCGTCCCTTAGCATCGGGGCGATCGCAACCAGAATATCTCTTTATCGACCGAGGCGAACAGCTACGCCGACTCAAATGCCACCTAGTTTATACAATTCCCTTAACGTTAATTTTCTCCAATGAGTATGAGACATTGAAAAATCGTTTGGGGGGAGGAATTGCGCCAAAAGTACTACCAATGGTATTGGTACGCCAAAGAGATGGCAGTGATTACGAACCAGGGATGTCACTAGTCCGCCAATTAGTTTTAGCAAGAGCTTTTCCAGAAGTTCCTTTGAATCAAAGGCTTTTATTAATTACAGAATTATTCGATCACCCCCAAACTTTGGATCGTATATGTCGCGTTAGTGGTGGTCACATTCGTAATTTATTAGGTTTACTTTATAGCTGCCTACAACGAGAAGATCCACCTTTTTCTAGGGACTGCTTAGAAGCCGTGATTAAGGACTACCGCGATGATTTGCTATTAGCTATTGATGAATCCCAGTGGGAGTTATTGTTTGAAGTAGTGCAGCAGCAGAGAGTTAAAGGTGAGTCTGATTATCAAAGCTTACTAAGAAGCATGTATCTGTTTGAATATCGTGATCCTCTGGGGCGATGGTTTGGCATTAGTCCAGCCCTAGCAGAAACAGAAAAAGTTTTAGCTTGGCAACGAAAAAGTAACAGTACTACGTGAGTCATTAGTCGTTAGTCCTTTGTCATTTGTCATTGGACTAATAACTAATGCCCAATTTTCCATTCCCCATTGCCCATGTTCAATAAACCATGACTACTAATAAGCAGCTACACATCTACACAAAAGAAAATCAGCATACTTTGCAAAGACTGATTAGAGCGATCGCACTTTCCGAAGGACAATTTGCCCTAATTTTAGTTCGGTGTAACTATGGGCAATTACGTGAGCAAATGTTAGAAAATATTCGCTCTATTAGCAAAGACATCTACATCAGAGAAATGGTTCTCAATCCATCAATTACTTCCTTACATAATACAATAATCTCAGAACTATCTTTAGATAATCCTGCTGTCCTTACAGATTCTTTGCCATCAGGTGTAATGGTTTTTGGTATTGAGTCAAATACCGGCCTAGAAAACTTACTTACAGGCATCAACCAAGCGCGAGATATATATGCCGCGACTTTTCCATTTCCAGTGGTGTTGTGGCTACAAGATGATGTGGCATCATTGCTTTCAAGATTAGCGCCTGATTTTAAAAGCTGGGCTGCAACCACGATTAAATTTGAAATGACAAAAGCAGATTTAATTGCTTTGATCCAACAAGAGACAGAATCTCTATTTGCTAAAGTTTTAGAAGCAGGTGCCGAAATATTTTTATCTAACGCCTCCCTAGATTTAGATCCTAAATCTCAACACCGCCACGAAATAGAATCAGCCCGTAATGATTTGCTGCGCCTGTACGGCGTTAAATTAGCAGCAGGATTAGAAGCTAGTTTAGAATTTGTTATAGGGCGAGATAAATACGCCAACGATCAAATTAATGGTGCTTTAGCCAATTATCAAAAAAGCCTAGCATTGTGGCAGCAAGAAACCACAAGAGTAGCAGAGTGGGAAAGTAATTCTTCTTTACCCCTCTCATCTTTACTCAAGCAAGCAATAGTAATATTCCATCTGGGGCTGTGTTATCACCGAATGGCAGACTTACATCAAAATAGTAATAGTAGCTATTGCGAACATGCTCTGTCGTGGTTTAAACAATGCCTAAAAATATTGAAGGAGGTACAAAGAGAAGACTTAGTTGCTAAATTTATTTTGCCTGCTTGTGAAATGCTGCAACGCTTACAAGCCTGGGATGACTTAAAAGAATTAGCTCAAGAGTCATTACATCTACATAAAACCTATGGAAGCCCTGCACAAATTGCTCAAGATTATGGCTTTTTGGCAAATGTGGCAGCTTCTGAGTCGAATTGGATACTGGCTCATGAATTAGCGAATACAGCACTTTCTATATCCGAAGAAGTAACACAAGCTTCTCTGCAAGATGCTTTGCGAAGACGACGACAAGAAAGTTGGTATCTTCTCTTGCTAGCACGTACACAGAGGCATCTCGGTGAGCCAGAGGAGGCTATCAATAATCTGGAATGGGCGAGGGTAGTTTGTGAGCTACAACATGAGCCATCTCTTTATTTAGAGATTTTAGAGGAACTGCGATCGCTTTACTTTTTTGAGCGTCATGACTATACAGAAGCCTTTAAACTCAAGCAAGAAAAAATACAAATAGAACATCAGTATGGGTTTCGTGCCTTCATTGGGGCAAGCCAATTACAGCCGCAACACTGTAGAATTAACCCAGCATTGGAATCTCAAAAAATACCGTTTATTTCTGAGGGAGTTGCCCAAGAAATATCTGCTTCTGGACGACAGCAAGATGTCAATCGTTTAATTGAAAGAATCACTCGTGCAGACTACAAGCTCACAGTAATTTATGGCCCATCTGGTGTAGGTAAAAGTTCAACTCTCAAAGCTGGTTTAGTCCCAGCGCTCAAAGGTAAAGTTATCGGTGAACGCATTCCTATACCAATCGTTTTGTCTGTTTACACTGATTGGCTCACAGTCTTGATTAGCAGTCTAAATCAAGTGCTGGCATCCACAGGAATATCGGTTAATCTTGACTCTACACCCACTATACTCCTAGAAAAAATTCGGTTAGCAGCCGAGCGTAATTATACAATAATTATTATCTTAGACCAGTTTGAAGAATTTTTCTTTATTAGTAATCTCCCCACTGAAAGAATAGAATTTTACCAATTTTTTAGTGAATGTTTAAATATTTCTTATGTCAAAATTATCCTGTCATTAAGAGAAGATTATCTACATCATTTATTAGAATTTGAACGGTGGAGCCAAAAAAATAGTATTGGTCTATATGATTTAGGCATAATTAATAAAAATATTCTCGATAAGGATATTCGTTACTATCTCGGAAAATTCTCTAGCCAGGATGCTAAAGCCATAATTCATAGTCTTACTCAGCGTTCACATTCTGAACTAAGTGATGAATTAATTAACAGATTAGTTCAGGATTTAACAGGAGAACTAGACGAAGTACATCCAATTGAATTGCAAATAGTTGGCGCTCAACTACAAATAGAAAACATTACCACACTCGGACAATATAAACTTTGTGGCGGCTCTGCGAAATTGGTAGAACGCTGGCTTGGGGAGGTTATTAAAGATTGTGGTCAGGAGAATGAAGAGTTAACTTGGAAACTATTATTTGAGTTAACTGATGAAAAGGGCACGCGACCGTTAAAAACTAAAGCTGATTTAGCGGCTGCATTAGTTAATAATCATGATATAGATACAATATCAAGCTTTGACATAGTTGGGGAACTGATTTTAGAAATATTGGTGGGTTCAGGTTTGGTGTTGCGAGTTAGAGAAGAGTTAGGCGATCGCTACCAGCTAGTTCACGATTATTTAGTTGAACCAATCCGCCAAAAGAACAATTATGGTATGCTCGCGGAATTAGAAAAAATCAAACTTGAAAAAACCAAAGCTGAAGTCGCCCAACAACTTAGTCAAAAGCAACTCAATTTGGTATTGCAACGGCGACTGCGGGAAGCACGAATAGCAGGCGCAGTGCTGGCAATTATGGGGGGAACAATAGCAGGATTATGGTGGCAAGCCGACTTGCAAAAAAGAGCGGCAGTCCGCCAAACTTTACGAGCTGAACGCAGTGAGAGCAACTTGAACATTAGTGCGATCGCTGCTGCTAGTGAAGCTTTATTTGCCTCTAATAAAGAATTTGATGCTTTATTAGAAAGTTTGCGGGCTTGGAGAGGACTTAAACAGGCTGATGTCGTGCAGCCAGATACCCGAATGCGGGTGGTGACAGCCTTGCAACAGGCAGTTTATGGGGTAACAGAGGTTAACCGCCTGGAAGGGCACACTGATGTTGTCTGGGGACTAGCTTTCAGTCCAGATGGTCAGTTACTAGCATCAGGCAGCCTAGATAAAACTGTGAAACTTTGGCGTCCTGACGGAACCTTACTCCAAACCCTTAAAGGTCACACTGATGCTGTCAACTGTGTAAGTTTTAGCCCTGATGGTCAAACCCTAGCCTCCGCCAGCCTTGATAAAACAGTGCAAATCTGGCACAAAAACTCGGTTACAGGTGGATTTGACACCAAGCCATATAAAACCTTGAAAGGATATGGAGATGGGGTTTATAGCGTTAATTTTAGTCCTGATGGTGAATTGTTAGCTACTGGTAGTAAGGATAAAACCGTAAAACTCTGGCGCAAAGACGGAAGCTTAGTAAAAATACTGAGAGGACATCAAGGGCCAGTTAACTGGGTAAACTTCAGCCCTGATGGTCAGTTCATCGTCTCATCCAGCGACGACAAGACATTGAAAATCTGGCGACGCGACGGTAGCCTTGTCACAACTTTGCAGGGACATCAGAAAGCTGTGACTGTAGCTGTTTTCAGCCCAGATGGTAAATTGTTGGCGTCAACAGGTCTAGATAAGACAGTGAAGCTTTGGCGGCGGGAAAGTAACAGCACTAAAGACGGTTTTGACTTTCGTCTTTATAAAACTTTACGGCAGCATCCTAAGGCTGTGTGGAGTTTGAGTTTTAGTTCCGATAGTCAAAAGTTAGCTTCTGCAGGTGAAGACAAAACCATAAACCTCTGGAGTACCAATGGTACTTTACTCAAAACCTTCAAAGGACACAGCGATTATGTTGTCAGTTTAGCTTTTAGTCCAAATAACGAATTGCTGGCCTCAGGAAGTTACGACAAAAGTGTGAAACTATGGAGTTTAGATGCCCCAACACCGTCTATTCTTCAAGGGCATCGGAAGCGAGTTTTAAGCGTTGCTTGGAGTCCCAACGGTCAGATGTTAGCTTCTGGTAGTCGCGATCGCACTGTAAAACTTTGGCAACGATACACCAGTAGTGGCGAGGTCAAAACCCGACTTTATAAAACTTTAGTGGGGCATACAAATCAAGTTACTAGTGTCAGTTTTGACCCTAAAGGTGAAATGGTGGCCTCAGGAAGTTTTGACAAAACAGTAAAACTTTGGCGGCTTGACGGTACTTTAATCATGACTCTCCACGGGCATAGCGATAGTGTGATGAGCGTGAATTTCAGTCCTGATGGTCAGTTTTTGGCATCAGCTAGCAAAGATAAAACAGTGAAACTTTGGAACCGTGAGGGCAAGTTACTCAAAACCTTAGTGGGGCATCAGGATTCGGTAAATAGCGTCAACTTTAGCCATGATAGTCAGGTTTTAGCCTCTGCCAGTGATGACCAAACTGTTAAACTTTGGCAACGAGATGGTACGTTGTTAAAAACTTTCTCGCCCTTTGACAGCTGGGTGACAGGTGTCAGCTTTAGTCCGACTGACGAGTTACTGGCTTCTGCTAGTTGGGATAACACTGTGAAAGTGTGGCGACGGGATGGAACGTTATTAAAAACCTTATTAAAGGGGTACAGTGATAGCGTCAATGCCGTTACTTTTAGTCCCAATGGCGAATTGCTCGCCGCCGCCAGTTGGGACAGTACAGTGAAACTCTGGAGCCGTGATGGCAAATTAATTAAAAGTCTCAATGGGCATCGTGCTGGGGTATTTAGTGTCAGTTTTAGCCCAGATGGTCAAACACTAGCATCAGCGAGTGATGACAACACGATAATCTTGTGGAATTTAAATCTTGACGACCTACTTGTTCGTGGTTGCGACTGGATGGGCAATTACCTCAAACACAATCCCAATCTAGAGGAGCGCGATCGCCTTCTTTGTAATGGTATAACCACTAAAAACCTTTTTTAATTACGAATTACTTTAGCGTTAACGATAGTATAGAATGAGCGTCCCTAAGAGCATCATTACGAATTAGCTTGAAGCCTCAATGAGCAACCGCTCTTGGTTTAGCGGTTGATGAGGCGATCAAAGTTGTTAATTCAGAGCTAGAAATTTATTTTAAGATCATCAGCTGCATGAGCGATCGCTCTCCAAAACTTCATGATTATTTTCTGCGGGAGCCTCTTGTGGCAAATTTGCTAAAAAGGCTTGTAGTCTCATGCGCTCAATATAAGGCCAGCCTCCCTCAGACTCAATATCTTTCAGTAGTGAGTAGAGTTGGCGACGGTTAACGGGCAAACTCTCTTGAAAAACCCCGTCTCGAATCTCTCGGTGTAAATGCTCCAATTCCCTAAGCATTGCCAAAAGAGCTACACTATCGCCTTGATAATCTTGAACTGCATCATACACCACAGTTGCGATCGCTTGCAGTTTACAGGATAACTCTCCTGATTCAAGATTTTTATTATTGTCCATGCCATCCTTTCCGTATAAATGAGGTCAACTCAAATTTACCGGAGATTTTTAATTTTCCCTAGTTTGCCAATGGTTCATCTAGAAAATCCTGCCCCCTGCCCCCTGCCCCCTGCCCCCTGCCTCTTGATCAGGGGTGAATATAACTAGATTTGTATCTTTATCAAAAGCAATTGCGATCGCCCATCAAAGAGCGTAGTAACCTTTACCATAGCTTCCACGCCAGCTAGATGCGATCAAAATGAGACTTTCTTGAATTTTGAGTACTTTGATTTTTGAGTTAAAAAAAATCGTATGATCTGGCTGATTTACCCATCAAACAATGGGCTGTATGTAGTGGCGTCACATACATGATACAAAAAGACTTAGGCGACGCCGCTTTTGCTATATGCAAGAGCAAAGTGCAAAGCAGTGACACGTTTAAGTACGTTTAGCAGAGAAAAGTTTGAGTGGCGACTGCCAACCTATATGCCCGGACACTTGTTTCAACTCAAGAATCAGAGCAATGCAGTGTCCGATAAAGGATGGCTTCTCGTCAAAGATCAAAGCTTCGATGCAGTTTTACAACTTAGATATTAATTTTTGAGATTGAGGTTGACCATGAGGTATCGCGCTTTAATTGTTGCATTCTTGGCTTTGTGCCTGGGGCTAATAACTGCTTGTAGTGATGCTCCTGCTACTAGTAGTAGAGATGTACTCACTTACGATCAAATTCGCGGCACTGGCTTGGCGAATAAATGCCCCCAACTAGCAGAAACAAGCCGTGGCTCCATTCCCATTGATTCTAGCCAGTCTTATGCCATCAAAGAACTTTGCTTAGAACCAACTAGCTTCTTCATCAAAGAAGAACCTGCTAATAAACGCCAACAAGCAGAATTTGTTGCTGGCAAATTGTTGACCAGATATACTTCCACCATTGACCAGGTGCAAGGCAACCTAAAAATCAACCCAGATAATAGCCTTACCTTTGAGGAAACTGATGGTCTTGACTTCCAAGCTATCACTGTGCAACTTCCTGGTGGTGAGCGAGTACCTTTCCTCTTCACCATCAAAGACTTGGTTGCTCAAACCCAACCCAGTTTGAGCAGCATTAACACCTCTACGGACTTTGAAGGCACTTTCAAAGTTCCTTCCTATCGTGGTGCTGCTTTCCTAGATCCAAAGGGTCGTGGTGTCGTCAGCGGCTATGATAATGCCGTGGCTCTCCCCGCTCAATCGGATGATGAAGAACTTACCCGCACTAACGTCAAGCGTGCTGAAAATCTTAATGGCAAGATTTCTTTGCGAATCGCTAAAATCGATAGCTCTAGTGGTGAGATTGCTGGTACTTTCGAGAGCGAACAGCCATCTGATACAGATTTAGGTGCTGGCGAACCTAAAGAAGTTAAGATTCGCGGTCTATTTTTTGCACGGGTTGAACCTACTCGTGGCTAAACTCTCTAGAGTTAGGTAACTGACTGGCATTCAGAACTACAATTCTGTAAGCATCAGGTTTCATAACAAAAGTTAACTTTTTTGCCCCCATTTTCAGGGCTGTTTCATTCCTATAAAAGCATTACAGCAACGAAAAGAGACAAAGGTTCAAGGGGAGACAAGAGAAAAATTCTTCCTTCCCTTGTTCCCAGCTTTTCAAGAGGCTTTTAAAGAATGAAACAGCCCTGCCTTTTTTTAGGCGTTTTTCACAAAGAGGGGGAAACTTTAAATACAACAAAGGACGAGATGCCTTTTGTTGTATCTTTTTGGGTAAATTTACGTATTATTTTCTGCAAATTATTAGTAATTTTTAATTATTGGATGAATTTTAGTTTAATGAACACGTAATTTTACTGTAAATCAAACTTTTGCTTATTCAACAAAATTGCGGCTACTGTTGTTTTGTTTATAGAAATTAGCTTCAGCATTAATTAATTAAAGTTAAGTACAATCTCGGTTTTATATTTGGTAACTAATTTTATACTTTATTTCTATGTAGTCCTAAAAACAGCTACAGCTCATACCGATTTTGCTTATTTAAACTTTGCTCGATTGTCAAGCAAGTCTATGGAATTTTCTTTAGAAAAACGTTGTTATCTACCAGAGAATTTGCTAAGGCATATAGCACGACATTATCTTTGATATCGTGCGATCGCAGCTGAGTTTAAAACAGAGAAATTAATTGTTGATTTACTTAATGAACAAGGTGCTATGCCTACCACAACCACCAATGAACTGAAACATGAAATTTGGCAGTTGTTGCGAGAATATCAGCAATCTCCATCAGGAAATATTCGCAATAAGCTGGTAAAACTCAATATTGGACTTGTAAGAAAAGAAGCTCACTACTGGACGAATCAATGTCATGAAACCTACGATGATTTGCTCCAGGTTGGATCTTTGGGTTTAATCAGGGCGATTGAAAAATTTGAACTTTCCAAGGGACATGCCTTTAGTTCCTATGCACTTCCCTATATTCGGGGTGAAATTCAACACTATCTCCGAGATAAAGGTGTCACCGTGCGAATTCCTCGCAAGTGGTTAGCACTGCAACAGCAAGCAATAGGAGTGTCACGTTCTTGGCGTGAAAAGCATAATCGCCAACCAACAGACTCAGAATTAGCAACAGCGCTGGAAATTTCTCCAAACGAATGGCAAGAAATTAAATTAGCATGGATAAATCGCGCTCCCTTGAGTCTTGATGTGCCAATCCAAGATGGAGAAGAAGGCTCTACCTGTTTGGGAGAATTAGTTCCAGATCCTAATTATCGCAGCTTTCAACTAGTACAAGAAGACCAACTTCGCTTGCAACAAGCATTGGTTCAGCTAGAACAACGCACCCGTGATGTGTTGGAATGTGTGTTTTTACAGGATTTAACCCAAAAACAAGTTGCAGAACATTTGGGAATTAGTGTAGTAACAGTTTCCCGTAGAGTTAAGAAAGGTCTGGATTTGATGAAACAGCTTATGGGTGTGGCAGAAGATTGACTGCAAATAAACACCAAGCCGCAGTTATGCTGAGTAAGCAGTGCTAAAAATAACCCTTAAAATTTAAAAAGTTAGGTTATAAAGAGAACATACTTTGCCTTTGATACAAATTTTAGGCATGTTGATTTCCACTTTCCAATTTTCCAATGGCTTTTGAGAACAGCTCATGGGCAGAAATTTAAAAATTACAATTGCAGCTATTTTAACTTTGGCGATCGCTGGATGTGCTTCTGAAGATACACCACAAGCGATCAACCCTGCGCCAATTCTCAAAATAGCAGCAAAGTCGCCAGCAACAGATCAATCCTTTAAGAATCCAGTGATACCTGCCAAACAGATTTCACAAATTACTCCTGCATCTGCTAATTTGATTCAATCCACTAATGCTACAGAGCGGGCACGGTTTGTTCAGGTATCAAAAGACCGGGCTGACCCGTTTGCACAACTTTTCGGGCAAACGGTTCTCGGAATGCCTAAAACATCTGTAAGACCTGTTCCCGTGGTGCCTAAGCTACCTACTCCATCGATAGTAGTCCGAAAACTTCCAACACGCAGCATAGCTTTAAATCAGAAAAAAAATAACATTGCTTCTGTACCAAAAAAAGTTAATCCTACTTTGACTTCAGTCTTGCCTAAGGTTTTACCTCAAGTTGTCCCCAACCCCGCTTTAGTATCTGTATTGCCAGCGCCAGCACAACCTGAGTTAGCAAAGGCAGTTGTTGTGACTGGTGTAGTTCTAATTAGTAAGGAACCACAGGCAATTATCAAAGTACCGGATGAGCCGACGAGTCGCTATGTGCAGGCGGGACAGCGATTAGCAAATGGCGTACTAGTTAAACGGATTGAAATGAATCAGGGCTACAATCCGATCGTGATTCTGGAACAATATGGTATTGAAGTTGCCAAAATGGTAGGAGAAGGGGCTGTCAATCCAACGCCGTCAGCTGCATCTGCTAGCGGCAATCCTGTTTCAGTGACAACGCCCCCCTCAGATCCTGTTAATGTTGGAGCTTCATAAAGATGGAGACTAAGGAAAAAATTGAATTTGCTGGTTTGCCTTTAGCTGTCTATAGAGAGATAGCAGCTCATTTACATCAAGTCGAAGGGGTAGAAGTGGAGTTAATTCCCCAGTCATCCCAAGAGTTTGATTACAATCAAAGTCAAATTGGTGGCTTGTGTATCTCGTGGACAGCAAACTCTGGTTTAGAAAGTCGGCAACGAGTTAACCAAATTTTGGCTTACTATCAAAATCGCTATATGAATCCTATTTGATTTGTGAAAATTCAAACCTTAGATTCCCGATTTTTCCAAGAAGTCGGGAATTTTGTTGTTCACGAATGACTAAGTAGAGCTATAGTGTATGACGACTTCTTACTAATTCTTTGTGCAGTTTCACAAAGAATTAGTAAGACAACTTGCTCTGAACAAATTATTCGGGAGCAACCTCACAGGTAATCGGTTTCAGTTAATATCAAAAAAGGCAGGAGGCAGGAGGGAAATCTCTCCCATAAAGGGAAGACGTATGAAAGGGGCATATCTTTTCTCGTGCTACGCATCTTGCAAAGAATATTTTTAATTTTTTGCCCACAATTCGGCTTAGTTTGTACCTTCTTCTTCCTCCAGCCTCCTGCCCTGTGCCTGTCTTCTCATCAAATTATTGAATTTAGCTGAAAACTTGCGTACTCAAAAACTAGCAATCAGGACTAGCAGCGATGGCATCTGAAGGAGAAAGTCTAGCTGTTAACAGTGTTTTTATTGAAGGTGGCGAAATTGGAAGCCTGATGCGATCGCTCGATTGGTCGCAGACTGCTTTAGGTTATGTAGCTGATTGGCCCCAGAGTTTACGGAGTGCTATTAGCATCTTGCTGGCTTCTAAAGCTCAGATTTGTCTCTTCTGGGGTTCGGAGTTAATCACAATTTATAATGATGCCTATCGCCCTGCCCTTGCCTCAAAACATCCTTGGGCGCTCGGCCGCCCTGCCCATGAAGCGTGGAGCGAAGTTTGGAATGTTGTAGAACCTTTACTCAAAGGAGTTGTTGCGACAGGAGTTGCATTCTGGGCGCAAGATTATTTATTTTTCCTGAATCGACACGGTTACATTGAAGAGACTTACTTCGATGTCTCCTACGACCCCGTGCGAGATGAAAGCGGGAAAGTTGGCGGAGTTTTTTGCATTGTTAGTGAAACAACAGGACGAGTGCTGGGCGATCGCCGTTTACAAACTCTGAGCTTACTAAGTAGAGAAACGGCTCAAGCAAAGACGGTAGAAGCGGCTTGTCTCTCTGCAATTCAAGTCTTAGCAACTAATTCTCATGATATCCCTTTTGCCATGCTGTATGAGGTGGAGGCAGATGGCAGCAATGCAAAGCTGGTTGGAACTACTCCAATCGAGGAAGCAGGAACAATTCTATTGAGAGTGAATTTAACTCAACAGAGCGATGCATGGAAACTCGCACAAGTTTATCATACCGGGGAAGCAGCAATCGTTGATGATTTGACAACTCGGTTTGGAGCTTTGCCCACAGGAGCTTGGGACAAGCCCCCCTCTGCTGCTTGGGTCGTGCCGCTCATCCCAGCTGGACAACAACAAATCGTTGGATTGCTGGTATTGGGTATCAATCCCCACCGGGCTTTTGAGGAGGAGTACCGAAAGTTCTTCGATTTGCTGGTAGGCAACATGACGATCGCGATCGCTAATGCCCGTGCTTATGAAGAAGAACGCAAGCGACTGGAGGCATTAGCAGAACTGGATCGAGCCAAAACCACCTTCTTCAACAACGTCAGCCACGAATTTCGCACTCCCCTAACGCTGATGCTATCGCCACTGAAAGAGGCGTTAACCGAATTAGATGGAATTATTCCACCCAAAGCGCAAGCGCAATTAGAGATGGTGCAGCGCAATGGCACACGGCTGCTCAAGCTAGTCAATACGCTGTTAGATTTCTCGCGCATTGAAGCCGGACGCAGCATAGCTAGTTATGAACCAATTGATTTAGCTACTTATACCGCAGAACTGGTAAGTATTTTCCGATCTGCTGCTGCCTCGGCGGGACTGCAATTAATTGTGGATTGTCCTCCCCTAGCAGAACCCGTTTACGTAGACCGCGAAATGTGGGAAAAGATTGTATTAAATCTGCTCTCCAATGCATTGAAGTTTACCTTTGTTGGAGAGATTGCAGTTTCTTTGCGCTCAGTCGGGATGATGGTGTCATTGGTAGTGCGGGATACTGGTACTGGGATTCCCACAGATGAGCTTCCCCGGTTATTTGAGCGGTTTTATCGAGTTAAAGGTGTCAAAGGTCGCACCTTTGAGGGTACGGGCATTGGGCTGTCGCTAGTGCAAGAATTAGTCCAGATGCATGGTGGGACAATTACCGTTGATAGCACCTTTGGTCAAGGCAGTACATTTACTGTTCAATTGCCAACTGGGACGGCTCACTTACCCCTAGATTGCCTCAATGCTAGCCAAAGCAGTGTTTCTACTGCTTCTGGAGCAATGTCTTATGTTGAGGAAGCTTTAGGGTGGCTCCCGAAAGAAATTCTTGAAGAGGAAGAATTTTCCCCTGCTTCTTCTGCCCGGATTCTATTGGTGGATGACAACACCGATATGCGGAATTATTTGCGACGGATTCTTAGCGAGTACTACAAAGTAGACGTGGCAATTGAAGGTGAAACTGCTTTAACTGCGGCATACAACGATCCGCCTGATTTAATCCTCAGCGATGTCATGATGCCAGGAATGGATGGCATTGAGTTGCTGCGGCAGTTACGGGCTGATTTAAGAACGCGCGAAATTCCCATTCTGCTACTGTCTGCCCGGGCTGGAGAAGAATCGGCAGTGGAAGGATTGGAGTCTGGGGCAGATGATTACTTGGTGAAGCCATTCAGCCGACGGGAATTACTGGCACGGGTTGCCGCCAATTTAGAGTTAGGACGAGTGCGCCTTGCTGCGAGTCAGCAACGTTTTCGTTTTCTGGCTGAATCCATTCCCCAAATGGTGTGGACGGCTGATGCAATTGGTTGGGTAGATTATTACAGCCTTCGCTGGCTTGACTACACTGGGTTGACGCTAGAGCAAATCCAGGGGTTCGGTTGGCAGAACCTCATCCACCCAGAAGAACGAGAACATACTATCTCAGTGTGGACTCAAGCCGTTCAAATGGGCACAAGCTACGAGGTTGAACATCGCTTGAGACAGGCAGATGGAACCTATCGTTGGCATCTCACCCGTGCTTTACCAATGCTGAATGAAAACAGTCAAATTATTCGCTGGTATGGCACTTGTACAGATATCAGTGAGCGAAAACTTGCAGAATCTGCCTTACGCCGATCTGAGGAACGCTATCGAATGCTGTTTGAGTCCATTGACGAAGGATTTTGCGTGATCGAAATGCTGTTTGATGAAAATGACACGCCGAACGATTACCGCTTTTTAGAAATCAATCCGTCCTTTGAAAAACAAACAGGACTCAAAGACGTACAAGGCAAAAGGATACGCGATCTAGTTCCGAATCATGAAAAGCATTGGTTTGAAATTTACGGCAAAGTAGCGATGACGGGCGAACCGATTCGCTTTGAGAATCGCGCTGTTGCCCTACAACGTTGGTTCGACGTTTTTGCATTTCGCATTGGGCAATCGCAGCAGCGACAAGTCGCCATGCTTTTCAAGGATATCAGCCCTCGCAAAGTTGCCGAAGCAGCCCTGCAAGAAAGTGAAGAGTTAAAGCAACGAATTTTGGAAAGCAGTCATGATTGCATCAAAGTTTTAACGTTAGATGGGCGGGTACTCTACTTGAATCAAGGCGGGCTGCATCTTCTAGAAATTGATGATCCTGCGTCCTTTCATAACGTCGAGTGGATTAGTTTATGGCAAGGCGAAGGCCGAGAAAAGGCCAAAGCGGCGATCGCAACTGCCAAAATAGGTAATGTTGGTCAATTTCAAGGTTATTGCCCCACAGCAAAGGGTAAGCCGAAGTGGTGGGATGTAATTGTTACTTCCGTCCGAAATGCATCAGGAATTATTGCACAACTCTTAGTCGTCTCACGCGATATTACCAAGCAAAAGCAAGCGGAAGCTGAACGCGAACAACTGTTTTTGCGTGAGCAAGCTGCGCGTGAACAAGCTCAGACAGCGAATCGAATTAAAGATGAGTTTTTGGCAGTGCTATCACATGAATTGCGATCGCCCCTCAATCCTATTCTGGGTTGGTCTAAGTTACTTCGCAATGGGACATTAAATGTCGCAAAAACGGCTATTGCTTTGGAAACAATCGAGCGCAATGCCAAACTCCAGGCACAGTTAATTGAAGATTTGTTAGATGTCTCTCGCATTTTGTCTGGTAAACTCAATTTACAAATGGCTCCTGTTAACTTGGCATCGACGATTGAAGCGGCTATTGAAACCGTGCGTTTAGCAGCAGAAGCGAAGTCAATTCAAATTCAAAGAGTATTTGACCCAAATATTGGGCAGATTTTGGGAGATTCTGCTCGTTTACAGCAAGTATTTTGGAATTTGCTTACTAACGCTGTAAAATTTAGTTCCACTGGTGGACGGGTCGAAATTCGGTTAGAGTGCCAAGATTCGCAGGCTCAAATTACTGTTAGCGACACGGGTAAAGGTATTAATCCTGACTTTTTGCCCTACGTGTTTGAATCCTTTCGTCAGGCGGATGCAACAACAACTAGGAAGTTTGGCGGACTAGGGTTAGGGTTGGCGATCGTCCGTCATCTAGTTGAACTGCATGGAGGTACTGTTCAAGTACACAGTCCTGGAGAAGGACAGGGAGCCATCTTTAATGTAAGGTTTCCCTTAATGAAAACACAAAGTTATAGCCAAGCAGAAGAAGACTCCTCATTATTAACTTTTAACACCTCACCTCTGACAGGAATACGGTTACTAATCGTTGATGATGATGAAGATATCCGTGATTTTTTGGGCTTTGTCCTTGAACAGGCGGGAGCAGAGGTTTGTATTGTGACATCGGCAATAGAAGCACTGGAAGCGGTGGAGCAATCACCACCAGATATTTTGTTGAGTGACATTGGAATGCCAGAGATGGATGGCTATATGCTGATTCGACAAATTCGAGCCATGCCACCTGAACAAGGTGGGAAAATTTTGGCTTTAGCCCTCTCGGCTTATGCTGGAGAAGTTAATCGTCAACAAGCACAAGATGCCGGATTTCAGCAGCACGTTGCCAAGCCAATAGACCCAGACAGATTAATTGCAGTCATTCTAGATATAATCGCCAAGAGAAATTAAATTTCAAGATAAGTGTGTAGATGCTTCTACGGCTTCTGGCAGGGAGGGTCAGCTTGCGATCCTGAATTGGGGATCTTAAATTTTTAATTGGAGCAAAATAACTATGACTGCTGCTGTCTTACTAGAAAATGTCTACAAGTTTTACAACAATGTACCTGTAGTTAATGACCTGTCATTCCAAATTGAAGCGGGGGAAATATTTGCTCTACTTGGCCCGAACGGTGCGGGTAAATCAACCACAATTCGGATGTTGACTACACTAACGAAACCCTCCCAAGGACGGATAAAAGTAGGTGGATATGATGTGATGAGCCAAGCAATGTTGGCAAAACAGAGTATTGGCGTAGTCTTGCAGCAAACTAGTGTGGATAACGATTTAAGCGTTTGGGAAAATATGGAACTGCATGGGAGGCTACATCACATTAGCAACCCACAACGACAAAAACTAATTAATCAATGGCTAGAGTATGTTGAGTTAGCCGAAAAACGTAATGATTTAGTAAAAACTCTGTCTGGGGGTATGAAACGACGATTGCAAATTGCGAGAGCTTTATTGCATCAACCGCAAATTCTGTTTTTGGATGAACCAACGGTAGGACTAGACCCCCAAACTAGGCGACGGCTTTGGGAAATTATTCGGGATTTGAATAAGCAGGGAATGACGATGCTACTAACGACCCATTATATGGATGAGGTCGAATTTTTGTGCGATGCTTTTGGTTCTAACAAGCCAGGACGTATCGGTATTATGGATAGCGGTAAGCTGATTTCTTTAGGAACTTTACAACAGCTGCGTTCTGCTCACGGTGAAGGTTTGGTGATGAAACAATTAGGTGTGTCTGATGTGGGAAGTGATGGCGCTCATAGTTGGGAATATCTGTTTTTCCCATCTTTGGAAGCAGCAAATATCTACTTGAATGAACAGCCTGATAAAACCGGAATGATGGTGCGTCCCTCTAATCTGGAAGATATTTTTGTGGAATTAACGGGACGCCAGTTAGATTAACCTCATCCTCCTAACTGTCGCAGCATGGCTTCTACCCTGTTGACGCCATCTGAGTCATTGCGCCGCTTGTATAAGTCACGGGCTTTCTGAAGCAAGCTGTTTGCTTGTTTGGTTTGTCGGCGCTGTTTATACATCGAACCCATTAACTCATAAGTCTGGGCGTTGTTCTTATCCAATTCGATTGCTTGTTGGTATGCCCAGCTAGCAGCATTATAGTCTCCCATGCGAGATTGCGTCACAGCCAATCCTAAATAGGCATTAACGTTGTTACGGTTTAGCTGTATGGCCCGACGGTAGCCTTCTTTTGCCCCACGCGTGTCGCCCAAATTCGCTTTGATGTAACCCACGGCGTAGTAAAAATCACTATTGTTAGGATTGATACCGATCGCACGACGATAAGCTGTTAATGCCGCCTGGTAATTTCCCTGTTGAGCGTATAAATACCCAATACCTGAATGGATTTTAGCATTTTTAGCATCGAGCCTAGCTGCTTGCTGATAAACTGCGATCGCACCACCATAATCGCCTGTATCCACTAACCTCCGTCCTTCTTCTAGTAGTTGCTTTAACTCTGGGTTTTTGCTTTGTGCCACTAATACCTGAGCCTGAGCCACTGAAGGTATAGTCAAAGAAAAACATCCTAATAACACCACACTCAGCACAATTGATGTTGGCTTGTACACAGTAAATTTCCTGAAATTTTAGAGGACTTTTTTCTTGTACATTAAAACAAAAATATAGACTTTTGAAAACTGTATTTCTTCGTATTAATATAAGATGTTAATAATTCATTGAGTCTTTCCTTTACATTAGCGCCACATTACAGAGTTTTTACTGAATGATGAAGTGTAAGATATCAAGTTTAGATGAAGTTACTTACATATAAATCATTAGGCTAACAAATTAACACTTTTTTTCTCAGTAGTTATACGTGCTGTTCATAAAAATCAAATAGGTATCTAGTACCGCAAGGCGGAAGTCAAAAGTCAAAAGTCAAAAGAATTGTATTTTAAGCTTTTGCGCCATTTGAAATGGTATGTTTATTTCCGCGACCGTTGTACTAGCTTAATTTTAGAAAGCAACCCACCAATTTAAGAAAATTTAAGATTTATTCTTGTTTGTTGTTTTTTGGAACAATTTGCTGACTCTGTATCCAATTGTTTACACTTTTATACTACCCTATAGTAAGCCCCAATTCAGGCATTTATATCCTTTTTTGACATTACACGGTAAGATAAATTTAACAAGCTAAATGTTTTTTCAAATGCTAGTTTTTAGCCAGGAAGTGAGAGTGCAAATGCAATAGTAATCTAAAATTATATGAGAGGATGTTTATCAAGCTTGTATCAATAAAAACTAGTTTTGTATGTGAATCTTAATAATAAATATCAACTTATATACAATCTGGGAGGCTAATTTATGATTATAACTACCACTGATGTAATTCAAGGAGCCGTTATTGAGTCATATTTAGGTATTGTCACAGCAGAAGTAGTCTATGGTAGCAATTTCTTGCGGGATTTTCTGGCGGGTATTCGAGATATTATTGGTGGACGCACTGGTAGCTATGAGCGTCTATTTGAGCAGGGTCAACGCAAGGCATTAGAAGAATTAGAACAACGAGCACAACGTTTAGGAGCAAATGCTGTGATTGGGATTGAAATTGATACTGGCACAATCAATCTTGACCAGTCAGGAGTTCTTTTGCTGATTACTGCCACAGGTACTGCTGTAAGGATGCGTTAATTTTTTGTTGGCTGTCTAATTACTTTGTTAGGATTTTCTAATAAGGGTTACAAAGTTTTGTATTAAGTCTAATTTTTTCAAAATCCAAGATTTATTTTTGTAGCAAGTTAATAAGTGTATTTTAACCTAATAATTTATCTATAAAAGCTCTAAAGAATTATTAAATAATTAATAAATAAATACAGAGTTTTATTAAAAATTGTTAAACGCGTTTGTTTTTTTATCACTAAAGATAGATTAATTAAATATTTCTATTGATAGATACTAAAGCAAATGATTTAGTTATTTAATCTTAATCATAAACATGAATATACACTAAGCAGCAAATTGCTGAAACAGGACTGGAGAACATAAACTATGTCATACGTAAATCGGACAGGTAATGAAGGTATTGCTACTGAGCCTGTGGTAGCCGGCCGAGTAGCTGAGTATCATGATCTTGTTCGCTGGGGGCCAATTATTTCTGGTTTGTTGGTTGCTTTAGCTACTCAATTAATTTTGAGCGCTATAATTGGTGCTTTTGCGGCAGGCACAGTTGAAGGTTCAGGTGCGCCTAGAACAATTGCCTCTAACGCTGCGGGTAATGCAGGACTTTGGTCAACTATCGCTTTACTAATTTCCCTATTTACTGGTGGTTGGGTTGCAGCCCGTGCTTGTGGGCCGATGAACCGCAATACAGCTCTTCTTAACGGCGCAATTCTTTGGGCAACGACTTTGGCAGTTAGCTCATGGCTGTTAGCAAATGGAGTATCTGGTGCTTTTGGTGTTGCTGCTTCTAACGCTGGGGAAGTCATAAACCAGGTACAACAGCAAGGTGGTGTTAATGTACCACAAGCAAACATTAGTGCCCAACAAGCTCGTGATGCAGCAGCTAATTTACGTTCGGGATTGTGGTGGTTTGTGTTTGGTTCTTTGTTGGGTTTAATAGCCTCAATGATTGGAGCCGTAACTGGCGCTCGCAGTCCTCGTGCTAACAATTACAATGCTTAAATAATTGTTTGACAAATTCAATCTAATCAATTTCTAAAGCACTTTTCAAAAGGTGCTTTCTATTTTGTGATTAATACTGTCTCACTTCCTCGAATGGAAAGGTATGTTCTTAATACTTGTGTAGCGACTTTATAAATATCCTTTTAGTTGTATTCAAACAACGGTTAAATCTTTTTAATGGTTAAGTCAAACTAAAAAATATGAGAGAAATAGTTACTTTTTTATTTGGCTTAGGTTTTGTGTTCAACGCTAGTTTATTTGTCCCCCAAGCTATCAGAATCGTCAGAACTAAAAGTGCTCAAAATATCTCTTTAATAACTTTTGCTGGCTTTAATATTATTCAACTTAACAGTGTTCTTTATGGTTATTACTACAAAGACCAAATTTTGATGTATGGGAATTTAGTTAGTTTTATCGCCTGTGGAACAGTAACATTATTAGCAATATATTACAGAAAAGGATAATCTATTAATTTAGTTAAATCCAAAATACTCCTATAAGATTCCTATCTATTTTATTTTTAAAATAATAGGGTAAGCTTTGCCCACCCTACATTTATTGAAAAAAATTTCCTACATATCTTTAAATCACCACTTTAGATATGCAGCTTCAATGCCCTGTTCACGTCGGATTTTGCCATCTTTTTCAAACCAAGCAATTACTTGCTGTGCTGTCAAATCTTCAATAGCAACGCTGTATTCTTGAGCGATATGTTTTAAAACCTTCAGTGATGAAATTGTCAATCTTGTTAAAAACTTTTCTGGGGAAGACAACAAGGCCGCGTCTACTTTTGCTGACTCTTCAAGGGTTAAAAATTGTGTTGATGGTTGCTGTGGTGGTACATCCATAAATGAAATGCTATCTCAAATTTAGTTGATTATTAGGTATTGGGTATGGGGCATTAGTTATTAAAAAAAGACTAAGCACTAATGACTAATGACGAATTTGCACCAAATAGCCACAACGATGTTCGCCATCAATAATCCAGTGGGTGCGTTCTACGGTACAATCTGGTAAGACGGCTGCAAACATTTCTAATTCGTGACCACAAATGCTGGGGAAAGACTCGGCAACGTTGGAAATGGCGCAGTTATGCTCCATTAAGATAAAGCGATCGCTCTCAAAGCAGTCATTCACATCAACAGGGTGATACTCCGCCATGAAGCCTTCTGCTTTTCTCAACTCTACTAAGTTGGCTACACGTTCTCGCAGTGAACCGTTACCAACGCGATCGCGGTATTCTAGGGCTTTGCGCTGCCACTGTTTCTCTAAAATCGATTTAAATTGGTCGTGTCCTACCGTTTCGGCTAAGGTGTCTAGCAACGAAACCGCAAAATTTCCGTGGCCATCACCAAAGCGATCGCTCATTGTTCGATGCAAGCGATCGCGTCCTTGACGACTCAGTTGATAAAGATGCTGCGGACGCCCCATTCCCGCCGCCTGCACTGATGTCGAATACAAAACTAGCTCCTCCGTCTCCAAATCTTTGAGATGGCGACGAATCGCTTGGGGGGTAACGTCTAAAACTTCAGCTAGCTCCAAAGCCGTTGCTTTTTCGTGTTTGTGCAGATATTCTAGGATATCTTCCTTGGTTGAGGACTGGTGGGTAGTCGCCATCTTCATGTGGTGCGAGACGTTCAGCGAACGCCCCAAAAATTTATTTGAAAATTTGACTTTGACAACATTGTTGTTGTTAATTTAGCGTAAAATGAAGATAGATTAAACAACATAGCTGTTGTTTTACTCTCCACCACTATTCTAGCAGCCGTGTAACCATTCCGTAACGGTAGATGGGAATCGGCTAAAGAAAGCCCGTCTCCCATCCTTATAGAGAGATTCAAGTTCCGAACACGAGAGATTATTACTGATGAGTGCCACTGTCAAAACCTTAGTCAACCAACCCTACAAGTACGGCTTTGTCACAGACATTGAGTCTGACACCATACCGCGTGGACTAGACGAGGACGTTATCCGCTTGATCTCCTCTAAGAAGAACGAGCCGCAGTTCATGCTGGACTTTCGCCTCAGAGCTTATCGCCAGTGGCAAAAAATGACGGAACCAACTTGGCCTAATGTCAAGTATCCGCCAATTAATTATCAGGATATCATTTACTACTCAGCGCCAAAACGCAAGAAAGAAAAACTAAACAGCTTGGATGAAGTTGATCCAACCCTTTTAGAAACCTTTGAAAAGTTAGGCATTTCTCTATCTGAACAGAAGCGGCTGGCAAATGTCGCCGTTGATGCAATTTTCGATAGCGTCTCTGTCGCCACTACATTTAAAGAAAAACTAGCGGAAGATGGTGTTATTTTCTGTTCGTTTTCGGAAGCGTTGCAAGAACATCCAGAATTAATTAAAAAATATCTGGGTAGCGTCGTTCCCATAGCTGACAATTATTTTGCCGCCTTAAACGCCGCCGTATTTAGCGATGGTTCTTTTGTCTACATTCCTAAAGGCGTGAAATGCCCAATGGAACTATCTACCTACTTCCGCATCAACTCTGGTGATACGGGACAATTTGAGCGGACTTTGATTGTCGCCGAAGAAGGTAGTTATGTTTCTTACCTCGAAGGTTGCACCGCACCGATGTATGATAGCAACCAATTGCATGCAGCAGTTGTGGAACTCGTCGCTCTCGACAACGCCGAAATTAAATACTCTACTGTGCAAAACTGGTACGCTGGAGATGCTAACGGTAAAGGCGGTATTTACAACTTTGTCACCAAGCGCGGTTTGTGTCAGGGCGTAAATTCCAAGATTTCCTGGACTCAAGTAGAAACAGGTTCGGCAATTACTTGGAAATATCCTAGCTGTGTGTTGGTGGGTGATAACTCTGTGGGTGAGTTTTACTCGGTGGCGCTGACAAATCATCAGCAGCAAGCTGATACGGGTAGTAAGATGATTCACGTAGGTAAGAATACCCGCAGTACAATTATTTCTAAAGGAATCTCCGCAGGTAATTCTAGTAATAGTTACCGGGGTTTGGTGAAAGTCAATCCGACGGCGAAAGGGGCGAGAAATTATTCTCAGTGTGACTCAATGCTGATTGGGGATAATGCCCATGCCAACACTTTCCCTTATATTCAGGTGCAAAATAACGGTGCGAAGGTGGAGCATGAAGCTTCTACTTCTAAGATTGGGGAAGATCAGTTATTTTACTTTGCTCAACGAGGTATTTCTTCAGAAGATGCTATCTCGATGATGATTAGCGGCTTCTGTAAGGATGTTTTCAATCAGCTACCGATGGAGTTTGCTGTGGAAGCTGATAAGTTGTTGAGTTTGAAGTTGGAAGGCAGTGTTGGATAAATGGAAGCAAGGATAAACACAGAACGCGGATGCCTCTGTGTTTATCCTTTGGAAGAATAACGAACCGCAGAGGCGCAGAGAAGGGAGAGAAGATGATTATTGAAAATAGTGAAGTTGTGCTGTCAGTACGGAATCTGACGGCTAATGTTGATGGGACACCGATTTTGAAAGGTGTGAATCTGGAGGTGCGATCAGGTGAAATTCATGCGATTATGGGACCGAATGGTTCTGGTAAGAGTACCTTTTCTAAGGTGTTGGCTGGGCATCCGGCGTATGAGGTAACTGGCGGTGAGGTGATTTTCCAGGGGCAAAATTTGTTGGAGTTGGAACCGGAAGAACGCGCTAGAAGTGGTGTGTTTTTGGCGTTTCAGTATCCGTTAGAAATTCCCGGTGTGAGCAATTTGGATTTCTTGCGGGTGGCGTACAATTCCCGGCGCAAGGCGCAAGGTTTAGAGGAAATAGACGCTTTTGATTTTGATGATTTGATTGAGGAAAAGCTGGATGTGGTGAAGATGAATCCCAGTTTTCTCAGTCGGAGTTTGAATGAAGGATTTTCTGGTGGTGAGAAAAAGCGGAATGAAATTCTGCAAATGGCGTTGCTGGAACCAAAGTTAGGAATTTTGGATGAAACTGATTCGGGTTTGGATATTGACGCGCTCCGAATTGTGGCGAATGGGGTAAATCAACTGGCAACTCCAGAAAATTCTACAATTTTGATTACTCACTACCAACGCTTACTCGATTATATTGTGCCTGATTTTGTGCATGTGATGGCACAGGGGCAGATTATCACGAGTGGTGGTAAAGAACTGGCGCTGGAATTAGAGTCTCGCGGTTATGACTGGGTGCTAGAAGAATTTGCAGCTGCTGAGGTGGGTGTGTAATGAATATTCAAGTATCTCCTAGTGCAATACCTAATTCAAATGCAGTCAGTTTGACATCAATGTTAGATAGAGATGATTATCTGACTGGGTTGTTAAATCAAGTAACGGCAACTAAAACAGAAGGTTGGTTGCAGGAATTAAGCCAAAGTGCTGCTAATTGGGTACGCCACTCGATTATCCCGACTACCCGCGAGGAAGAATGGCGATTTACTGATTTGTCGTCTCTACGAAAGGTGCAATTTAATGTAGAGGCGGGAAATTTTGCGTCTCTAGAATTTAATATTTTGCCAGAAGCGGCTAATAGTCGTTTGGTATTTGTGAATGGCGTTTATGCGCCGGAGTTATCAGCAGTTTCAGATTTACCATCTGGAATTGTGGTGAGTAATTTGGCTGGTTTGTCTGTGGTTGAGCAGCAAGCTGTACAGCAGTATTTAGCTCAAGCTGAGGGAGCGCAAGAAGTTTTTACTGCTCTCAATACGGCTGGGATAACTGATGCAGCTGTGGTGTGGGTGAAGAAGAATGTGGTAGTCGAAACGCCAATTCATTTGGTGTTTATTTCGGTTGCGGGGGAAACTGCGACGATTTCGCAGCCGCGTTGTTTGGTGGTGGCGGAAAGTGGTTCGCAAGTGACGTTGGTTGAAGAGTATACGAACCGCAGAGGCGTAGAGAGCGCAGAGAAAGAAGTTTACTTAACTAACGCGGTTACGGAAGTTTGGGTTGGTGACAATGCCCAAGTGAGTCATACTAGGGTTGAGCGAGAAGGTGCAGAGGCTTTTCATATTGGGAAAACTGCGATCGCACAGGCTCGTGATAGTCGATATACTTGTCATGCCATAACTTTAGGTGCGAAGTTGTCACGGCACAATTTGGAAATTTTGCAAACTGGTGAGCAGACACAAACTACTCTCAATGGTTTGACGATAATTTCTGGTAAGCAGTTGTCTGATACTCACAGTGCGATTGCACTCAACTATCCCCACGGTACAAGTGACCAATTGCATAAATGTATTGTAGGCGATCGCGCTCATGCGGTGTTCAATGGTAAAGTTTTTGTACCCAAACTAGCGCAGTTAACAAATGCATCCCAGTTGAATCGCAATTTGCTGCTATCATCGAAAGCCAGAGTTGATACCAAACCCCAATTGGAAATTACTGCGGATAATGTAAAGTGCGCCCACGGTGCTACCGTTAGCCAATTAGAAGATGATGAAATATTTTATCTGCAAAGTCGGGGAATTGATGAAAACGATGCTCGGAAGTTGTTAATTAACGCCTTCGCTGCTGAAGTTATCAACAAAATAGCGATTCCCTCTCTGCGAGAAATCCTTTTAAACACAGTGAATAATCTCAAGTCCCTGACTAATGAGTAATAACTAATCTACCAATGACTTTTACTCCTACCAAAACCCTTGCTGATAAAGTTCGCGCTGACTTCCCGATATTGCATCAGGAAGTCAATGAGAAACCCTTGGTTTATCTCGATAACGCTGCGACATCGCAAAAGCCTTTGTTTGTACTAAATACCTTGCGGGATTATTACGAGCAATATAATGCTAACGTGCATCGAGGTGCCCATTCCCTGAGTGCTAAAGCTACCGATGCTTATGAAGGTGCTAGAGATAAAATTGCCAAATTCATCAATGCTGCATCGCGTCAGGAAATTGTCTACACTCGCAACGCAAGTGAAGCGATTAACCTAGTCGCTTATAGCTGGGGAATGAATAATTTGCAGCCGGGAGATGAAATTATTCTTTCGGTGATGGAACACCACAGTAATATTGTACCTTGGCAATTGATTGCACAAAAAACGGGTGCAGTACTTAAGTTTGTCGAATTAACACCAGAAGAAAGTTTTGATTTAGAACAGTTTAAAAAGCTGATTTCTGAGAAAACTAAGCTGGTGTCGGTGGTGCATATTTCTAATACTTTGGGTTGCATTAACCCAGTGGAAGAAATTGGTGCGATCGCACACAGCTACGGTGCTAAATTCTTAGTTGATGCTTGCCAGAGTGTTCCCCACTATCCTGTGGATGTGCAGAAGATAGATTGTGATTGGTTGGTAGCTTCCGGTCATAAAATGTGCGCTCCAACTGGGATAGGATTTCTGTATGGCAAGTTGGAATTGTTGGAATCAATGCCACCATTTTTTGGTGGTGGTGAGATGATTGCAGAAGTGTATTTAGACCATTCAACTTATGCAGAATTACCGCATAAATTTGAAGCTGGTACACCTGCAATTGGAGAAGCGATCGCACTTGGTGCTGCAATAGATTATCTTAGCAGTATCGGCATGGATAAAATTCACGCCTACGAAGCAGAATTAACAGCTTATTTGTTCCAACAATTAGAGCAAATTCCCCAAATTAGAATTTACGGCCCCAAACCAAATGCTAAAGGCGAAGGGAGAGCCGCTCTTGCGTCGTTCACCGCCGGAGAAGTTCACGCTAACGACTTATCTACATTATTAGATCAAGAAGGCGTTGCTATCCGTTCTGGACACCACTGTACTCAACCATTACACCGTTACTTAGGACTTCCTGCAACCGCACGAGCAAGTCTATCTTTCTACAACACCCGCGAGGAAATTGATATTTTCATCAAAGCACTGAAAGAAACTCTCGACTTTTTTGCAGGTTTCCTTGCTTAAAGTTACAAAATATTTAGATACTAATTGTGCCAATTATCAGCAATATATCTTGCTAATAGTTGGCACAATTTAATTATCTGGATTATTTATAGATAAACTAAAGTTTTTGAAACTTCCTTTCTTGGTCAAATGGTTGAAATTGACTTGAGCGAATATTATATTAATTACATAGGTAAAATTATCAGGATTTTATCTAACATCCTGACAGAAAAAGTATTGTAATATGCTTGTCAAGTCAACGCCTGCGGAACAAAGAACAGTCTTACACAACGTTAGCTGGGAAACCTTTGAAGCCTTACTCAGAGATACAGGTGAAGATAGAGGTTCTCGGTTTGCTTACGACTGTGGCACTTTAGAAATCATGACTCCACTTTTTGAACACGAAAATCCTAAAATTCACTTTGACCGATTGATATTCGCTTTAGCGGTGGAATTAAAAACTAAAATTAGAAGTGCTGGTTCTACAACATTAAAACGTAAAACAATAACAAAGGGAATAGAACCCGATACTTGCTATTATATTCAAAATGAGCCAGCAATTAGAGGTAAGCAAGAATTAGATTTAAAAACAGACCCAGCACCGGATTTAGCAGTTGAAATTGATATTACTAGCAGTTCTGTTAATAAGCTTAATATTTATGCGGCTTTAGGTGTAGCAGAATTATGGAGATATGACGGTGAAGTTTTAAAATTTTATCAACTAATAGAAAGCGAATATATTGAGATTAAGTTGAGTATAGCTTTTTCTTTAATTTCTGTTAGTGATATAAATAGATTTATCCAGCAAAGTAAAACTATGGATGAAATTGATCTGGTGCAATCCTTCAGCGCTTGGTTGCGTGGAAAGATAGTTTAAAATCATAAATTAATTACGAATTACGAATTACGAATTACGAATTATTTTAATATGCTTGTTAAGTCAACGGTTGCTGAACAAAGAACAGTGCTACATAACATTAGCTGGGAAACCTTTGAAGCCTTGTTGAAAGATACAGGTGAAGATAGAGGTTCTCGGTTTGTTTATGATTGCGGTGTTTTAGAAATTATGACTCCACTTTTTGAACACGAAAACCCCAAAATTCAATTTGACCGTTTTATTCTAGTCTTAGCTGAAGAATTAGGAATTGAAATTAGAAGCGCGGGTTCTACAACATTGAAGCGGAAAATATCTAAGCAGGGAATAGAACCAGATACTTGCTATTATATCCAGAATGAACTAGCTATTAGGGGTAAGCAAACTTTAGATTTAGAAAATGATCCGCCGCCTGACTTAGCAATTGAGATTGACATTACCAGCAGTTCAGTTAATAAATTGGGGATTTATTCAGCGTTGGGTGTAACTGAACTTTGGAGATATGATGGGCAACATTTAAAATTTTATCAGTTGATAGAAGGGCAATATGTCGAGTGTAAGTTTAGTATTGCCTTTTCTATAATATCGGTGACTGAGATCAGCAGATTTATTGAGCAGAGTAAAAGTATGGGGGAAATTGCTTTACTCAAATCCTTTCGCTGTTGGGTCAAGGATAAAATAAGATAGTTATTTATAAATTATGAAATAATCTTTTCCATTAATTTTTACAAGACGTTTATTGTTCTCTTTATCTTGAATTGGTTCTACTTGGGCATAATGTAGCATTCTATGATGATTGGGACATAAAATAACAACATTATTTTCGTCTTGCGAACCTTCGTGAGATAAAAGATTTAAATGATGTGCTTCCGAATAAAAGCCTCCATTGTTTTTCATAAACCTAAACCCACAATTTTCAAATTGGCAGCAATTATTGTATTTATTTTTAATTTTTAATACTATCTGTTGAACCCTTTTTATTCTTTTTATCAAAACTTCTTCTATCTCGTTCTTCAGTTCGGGGTAATCTTCAAGAAAATTATTTTTTATTTTTTGGTATTCTCTTGTATTAATTGCTTCTAATATTTCTTGAGGATGTTTAAATTCATAAATAGCTGGAGGAAGGCGACTTTTTTGTATTTTTTCATTAAGATATTCTAATTCTAAAGGTTCACCTAAAATATTATTACAACTCCATCTGCCTATAACAGTACGTTCTTTTGTGCTATCACTTCGTTCAGTTATATCAGTATTTGCAAAACACCACCACAACTTTTTTTCAAAAATAGTTATCCATAAAGTATTTTCATCAGATACATAAAAATTGCTAATTTGCTTACAACGTTTAACCACTTTATTTTTAGTGAAATATTTCTTTAATTCTTCTTCAACTTCACTCCATTTATTCTTTGACTTACACTCAAGACAAAGTTGATGAGATACTTCTATGTGTCCTAAACGAATAGTATTATCTGTATAAATGCAATCCTTACGCCATTTATTATCTGGCCCAAGATTTATATATAAAATTTTATTGGGAGTAATTTTCATCATCTGCTCTATTAGTCAAAAATTATAAAGTGTATCTGAACGTATACAGCTTGCCGAGGATTTATGGGACAGCATTCTTACCACACCCGATGAAGTTCCTCCCAACTATGAGCAAAAACGAGAATTAGATAGAGGCTTGGAGATGCATCGCCAAAACCCAAACCAAGGTTCAACCTGGCAATCCGTGAAGCAAAGACTAGGTTTATCTAAATAAGCTATCAGTTAATAAAGCGATCGCACCCCACAAAATCAATTCAAAGAATCTGGATCTATCCCCAACCTTCGTAATTCTTGTGCCAGCCTTTGAGTGCGTTGTTCAGCAGTGTTAGCGCGTTGTTCGGCAGCGATCGCTCGTTCTTCTGGTGTTAAATATCTGACTCCTTGTTTGTCATACCAATACAACCAATCCCGCGTAATTCCCTGATAGGTTCCCCGTTCATAACCAATTGCTAAACCTATCTCTGATAACCAAACTAAATTTCCTGGCTGCAATACATATTCACCATTTACAAAGCGATAAACTTCTAAAGGTGGTTTTCTCCGGCGTTGGGGATTGTAAACAACATAATACAAAATCTCCATCTCAGCATAAAGTTTCTTTTTGCTGGTGTATTCCCCATGCCGTCTGTGAGAAACAACTTCTAATGCCATAATCGGCATCACCTTTTCTTCCCACAACACATAACTTAAACGCAAGTTCTCATCAAAAACTCGCTCGACTCCTAAACTTAAAAACCCATAGGGTACAATCGGTGGTAATTCGGGATCGTAATATATCCCCATATCAACGCCAAAAAACCAATCCATCCGGCTTGTCCACAGCCAAGCTAAGATCGCTTCTAACAAGCCCGGAATCAAATGTTGTAGTTGATTATCCAGAGGTTCATCGTCAGAATCGGGCAAATCCTCGGCAAAGGGTAAGCAGTGCAATGGGTTGTAATTTAACATGGTGGGTGCAAGCGCAAACTTATAATATTGATGATATCTATCCACCTCTGACTTTTTCTTGCGATAATTCCCAAGGGGGACGCGCTCTCCAATGGTTAGTAAAAGAGGGATAGATGACACTCAAGCGATTAGTTTTAATTTTTATACTGACGCCGATAGCACTTCTGTTGGCAGTTTCGGCTTTATTCAGTAGTTGGCAAGAACCTCAGTTCCAAAGTCGCCTAGAACTATACCAAACTAATATTGCTCTACAAGCCCAAGCTTGGCAATCAGAAGATAGCAGCGATAACAATCTCAAAGCGGTTCAAGAAGCAATACTTGGTGAGCAACCCCTGGAGGGCGCCACAAAGCAGTATCAAGAGGCGCGTCAATCAGTTGAAGCTAATTTAGACAAAGTTAACAATAAACTTGCACAATTACGCTCTCAACCTGAAATAACTCCCATACCTCCGAAACCTCTACCGGATGTTCCTCCCACTACTAAAACTTCTAAACAAGGACAGCCACAGGTACAGCAGTCCCTCAAGCAATTACAAAAATTACTGGCTGAATTAGACTTGCGCCTGGGAATTTTACAAGCACAGCAAGGACAGACGGATACAGCTCTTAAAACTTGGAGCGAATTACAACAACGCTCAGATATCAATCCAGAATTTGGAGAAACCGCAGCTGTATTAAGTGGACTGTGGAGCAATCCTCCTCGTCTGCTCCAAAATTCTCAAGAACGGATTCAAAAGAATTTAGAAGGTTGGTTTCGCTCTACTGCTTTGGTTCAGCTATACCAACTCCAGCAACGACAAGACGCTTTATCAGCAGTTAAAGCTGCACAACAAGAATCTGCTGCTCAAGCGGTGATCAAATTAGCAGTTATTGGCACTATCCCCACCTTGGCAGCTTTAATTGGTCTAATACTGCTGATTTTCTTAGTTGCTCAACGCTTATTGAAAGGAAAAACCTCGTTACTAGCTCAAAATGCTGATGTCCTTTGGTCAACACCTTGGGATGGTGAAACAATTTTGCAGGTTTTTATCGTCGGCTTTTTCTTCATGGGGCAAATTTTTGTCCCTTTATTATTATCGCTACTCCCGATCCCTCGTCCTGTGGGTGATGTGCGACTTCAGGCTTTTTATGTTTTAGTTAGTTACTTTCTAGTAGCATCGGGTGCGCTGTTAGTGCTGTATTTTTCTCTCAAGCGCTTTTTTCCATTACCAGAATTTTGGTTTCGCTTCCGTTTTCAAGATAACTGGTTTTTGTGGGGACTAGGAGGCTATTGCGCGGCTTTACCTATAGTTGTGGTAGTATCTTTAATCAATCAACAGCTATGGCAAGGACAGGGTGGTAGTAACCCCCTGTTGCAATTAGCGCTGGAGAGCCAAGATGGCGTAGCACTTGGTATATTTTTCTCTACAGCAGCGATCGCAGCTCCATTTTTTGAAGAAATTCTGTTTCGCGGCTTTTTGCTACCCTCTCTGACTCGCTACTTACCCGTGTGGGGAGCGATTCTGATCAGTAGCTTATTGTTTGCGATCGCTCACCTCAGTTTGTCGGAAATTCTTCCCCTCACTGCATTGGGCATTGTCTTAGGGGTCGTTTACACGCGATCGCGCAACCTCCTTGCTCCTATGCTCCTCCACAGCCTCTGGAATAGTGGTACATTATTAAGCCTATTTGTATTAGGTAGTAATTAGCACTAATTCTGTACTGTTGTCAAAAATAGAAATATCTGATTTTATCTGCATAAGTAAGAACAATTTACTAGTTATATCTCGTTATTGGTGCGATAGCGTTTCATGCCTCGTGGAAGCGATGTCTACTAAAGGCTACGCCTATGCAAAAAAAATCCGGAAATAATACTGATGGGGTTGTAAAAAGTGGTGTAGCAGTTTTCGCTCATTCTTGAGGTTCATTCCTCTCAAGATAAATGTCTTACTTAAAAATCTGCAAAATTGCCGCACCAGGGTTTGCGATCGTCAAATCTACCAGAAGTTATTAAGGAGCGCCAGATTTTCCGGCATAGCCGGAAGACACTTTAGCGTACCCTCTGGAATAGAAGTACGCTGATTTTGGCTATTTATCTTGGGGCTTATTTGTACTTAAAAAATTAAAAATATATGTATTGAGCAAGTAAATATATAGGACTCATATTTGATTTTTGAACAAAACTCAGTACACCTTTATTCCTTCTTCCCAGTCCCCAGTCCCCAGTCCCCAATCCCCAGTCCCCAGTCCCCAGTCCCCAGTCCCCAGTCCCTTACCTCTACGAGTGATTCAGAAATCAAAGACGCTCGATAGCGCAGCGTTAGCGACGCAGGAGCGTCTGACTCGCTACCGCTTCGCTATCGGATTGCTATATTTGCTTTGATTACAATAAAGACTTTATTTTTATACCTCATTTATCAAGGAGCAGCACTATGTCAAATCTCAACCCCAGTCACCCTACCAAACAACTTCTAGCTGGTTACTGTGCCATTATCCTTGGAGGATTTGGGGTTCATAAATTTATTTTAGGATACGCTCCAGAAGGCTTTATCATGTTGGTGATTTCTGTAGTCGGAGGTTCTTTTACCTACGGAATTGCCTTGTTAATTATGCTACTTGTAGGTTTAATTGAAGGCATGATTTACTTGAATAAGCCCCCTGAAGAATTTGTAAATACCTACTTTGTGAATAAGCAGGGCTGGTTCTAGTGTAAGAAGCCAGTTCATGCTGGAGGCACATTATATTTCTTTTTATTCATAAACAGTTTTTGATACATACCTCGCCCCTTGCGATGCCCTGAGCAAGGGAAGTGGTTTCTCTTGGACTAATAACTAATGACTAATGACTTTGCGAAGCAGTTTGATATGCTCATTTTCAAACCTAAACAGCTTAACTGGGCAATATTCTTCTTGTTGGGCATAGGGTATTTCAGCGTTATGTCTCATTTGGAAATCAACTATTTCTTAAAAAGCCTGATTGCGATCATGCCAATGCAAGTAGTAGCTATTATTTATGTGACTTATTTACGCTGGAGCCGTCATTGACCCTCAGCGAGATACGATAAATTAAGAAATTTAATAGGGTTGACATACAGTCGTAGTTCCATATTTCGCCTACGCTCAAATTAGAGACGCTTTTAGTCAGGCGTTGAATTTCTGTAGCGAATCTAAACACTTGCCATGCAACTTGTCCCAAAAACTAAGCTAGCCCCAGAATTTGACCCAATCCTAGAGAAAATTATTCTCGATGTTGGAGGTATGAAGTGTGCGGGGTGTGTGAATGCAGTAGAGCGACAGCTAACCCAACATCCAGGAGTCAAGAGCGCCTGTGTGAACCTGGCCACAGAGGTAGCAGTTGTAGAGTCAGAAACTGGTGCGGTAGATGCAGATGCACTAGCACAGAGATTAACAGCCGTTGGATTCCCGACTCAACCCCGAAAACCTAATGGCACAGTCGCAGGCGAAATATCTACCTTACCAGATCCAGCAGAACGACAACGCCGAGAAATGCGCTCTTCTGTTAGGCAGTTAGCGATCGCTGCAATCTTACTATTATTGTCGGGAAGTGGACATTTTGGTAATCTTGGTAGCTCAGTATTACCAGTGCTAAATAACATCTGGTTTCACTGTGGACTGGCGACAGTAGCGCTATTAATTCCCGGTCGCCCGATTATAGTAGATGGCTGGCTAGGTTGGCGGCGAAATGCGCCTAACATGAATACGCTGGTGGGATTAGGAACGCTGACAGCCTACATTGCTAGTTTAGTCGCGCTACTCTTTCCGAAAATGGGTTGGGAGTGCTTCTTTGACGAACCAGTAATGATGCTGGGCTTTATTCTTTTGGGAAGGACATTAGAGCAACAAGCTAGAGGTCGTGCGGCTGCTGCATTTAGGAAATTACTAGCACTCCAGCCACAGGTAGCGCGATTAATTGCCAACCCAGAGAAAGGAGGAATGGGATCTTCTAGTGTAGAGATTCCTGCTGAACAAGTGCGTGTTGGTGAATGGGTACAAGTGCTGCCAGGTGATAAAATCCCTGTCGATGGAGAAGTGGTGGTTGGTAAAACAACGGTGGATGAATCCATGTTGACTGGGGAAGCCGTGCCAGTGATTAAGCAACCAGGCGACCCGGTAACAGGAGGGACGCTAAACCAGTCAGGAGCGATCGCTATTCAGACAACCCGTACTGGAAGTGATACAACTTTAGCTCGAATTGTCGCCCTAGTAGAAGCCGCCCAAACTCGGAAAGCCCCAGTACAGAAATTAGCAGATACAGTAGCTGGTTACTTTACATACGGAGTGCTGACAGCATCTGTATTAACATTTGTCTTTTGGTACTTTTTCGGTACTCACATCTGGGCTGATGTCAGCATGTCTGGTGGCATGGAAATGATGGGCCACGCTACACATGAAGCTCCCCACTCCCCTTTATTAATTAGTTTAAAACTAGCGATCGCAGTTATGGTAGTCGCCTGCCCCTGTGCTTTAGGACTTGCCACACCAACAGCCATTCTTGTTGGGACTGCTATGGGCGCAGAACGCGGACTGTTAATCAAAGGCGGCGACGTTCTAGAAAAAGTACACCAGTTAAACACCGTAGTCTTTGATAAAACCGGTACTTTAACCACGGGTAATCCCATCGTTACAGATTGTCTGTTAATTGAGGAAATGGGAAGTAAGGAACCCCACCCCCCACTCCCTACTCCCTACTCCCTAATCCAACTAGCAGCAGCCGTAGAAAGCGGTACTCACCACCCCCTAGCCAAAGCGATTCAGCAAGAAGCACAGCAGCAACAGTTATCTATTCCAGAGGCTGTGGACTTTCACACAGAACCAGGACTAGGAGTGTCTGCTGTAGTAGAGGGCAAAATTGTACTATTGGGTAACTGGGACTGGTTGAGTTGGCACGGCATTGCCATCAACGAAACTGCACAACAGGTAGCACAGGATTTGGCAACAGATGGTAAAACGGTCGTTTGCGTAGCTGTTGGGGGAACTTTAGCCGGGTTAATTGCTGTTTCTGATACCCTTAGACCAGATGCCCAATCCACCGTAGACAAGTTACGTCAGATGGGCTTACGGGTAATGCTGCTCAGTGGCGATCGCAAAGAAGCAGCTAATGCCATAGCCAAACAACTAGGTTTAGATAGTGCTGATGTAATAGCAGGTGTTCCCCCAGCGAAAAAAGCGGCTGCAATACAGTCTCTCCAGTTAGAAGGCACAAGCAGACAAGGAGACAAGGCGACAAAGAAAACTCCTAACTCCTCACTCCTAACTTCCCACTCAGTAGTCGCAATGGTAGGAGATGGAATCAACGATGCTCCAGCTTTATCCCAAGCAGATGTAGGAATTGCTCTGCACTCCGGGACAGATGTGGCAATGGAAACTGCTGAAATTGTCCTAATGCGCGATCGCTTAAACGATGTCGTCGAATCTATTCAGCTTAGTCGCGCCACTTTCAACAAAATCCGCCAAAATTTATTCTGGGCTTTTGCATATAATACAGTTGGGATTCCTTTAGCAGCAGGTGTTTTGTTCCCTAGTCTGGGTTTTGTTCTTAACCCCTCTGGTGCTGCTGCATTAATGGCTTTTAGCTCTGTTAGCGTCGTTACAAACTCAATATTATTACGGCGATTAACTCATCACCCGTAGAAGTTGCATCTCAACCATCTCAAGTTAAACTGAGTCGCCCCGTCAGCTTTTACACAGCCCATAAAGCCTCTTGAAACACTTACCAAAGCTATCATAGCTAGTGGAGTAGAACGAATATGTTCTACTCTTTCAAGGTATTATGCAACTTTAAAGCTTACTTAGATCAGCACCACAGACTTATGGTGCGCGAAAATGGCAAGATACGATACTAAACAAATATTGATTAATCACAGTTCCACCAATTTGTCAATGGCAGCACAAACCAATGAAAACCATCTACTGATTATTGAAGACGATCAAGGTCGCAAAGAATTTTCTCTGGAGCACCCCGTCTACTCTATCGGTAGAGATCGTGAGTGTAATATCCGTTTGATGTCGCAGTTTGTCTCCCGCCGCCATGCCACATTAGTGAGATTGCCACGAGATCATAATAGTCAGAGCTACTATTACCGGATTGTAGATGGCGATGCCAAAGGCAAGCCTAGTTCCAACGGTTTAATGATTAATGGACGTAAGATACCAGCTCACGATCTCAGAAATGAAGATGAGATCGTTTTTGGACCTCAAGTACGTGCTATTTATTACCTTTTAAGAAACACTCAGCGTTTGGGACAAACGGATTCAAGTGAGTACGATATTACACTAATAAACCCCGGTATGGCCGAGGATTTAGAGGATCTGGAAGAGTGAATTATAACTACCAATAACAGCTTGATAATCCCACGACTTGAAGACGTGGGAGTGTCAATTCAATCACCAAAGCTATCCTGCAAGACTTTCAATCAAATGCCAATGGTGGCTACTTTCAATTGACTGCTTGATGACTTCAAACATTTGTCGGCAGTAATTATCTAGTTGGAGTGGTAGTTCTTCATTTTTAATCACAATGCTCATTCGGGTTTCTGTTTCAGTACATTTTGATTTATCAATCAATACTTCTACTGTGATCAATTTAGGAAAAGGAACATGGCCGGGGACCTCACGAGCGATAATATAATCGCCAGTGTAGTATTGAATATCCAACTGACAGTCCTGTAGAAGTTCTACAAGTAACGGCAACAGATGGTCACTAGGAACAGAAACGGTAAATGAACAGGTATAGCGAGCCATAATAGCCCCAAGCCTTGCAACACTCTGTCCATCCTATAATACCGAAGCATCTAAACGAAAAGTGATTCAAAAAGCAAACTTTTTGAGTTTTGAGATCAGGCATTACCGGATATACAGTCACATCTGTTATATCCCCAACGAAAGTGCCGGAAGTTGAAGTTTGATAAAAAACTTTACAATAAAGTTTTAGCTGAGGTAATAAATGAAAGTAGCAATTACTGGAGCAACAGGATTTATCGGTAGTCGTTTGGTACAACGACTCCACGCAAAAGGTCATAAAATAGTAGTATTAACTCGGAATAGCACCTTTGCTCAAAAGGTTTTTCCATCTGAGACTTTCCCAAATGTAGAAATTGTTGCCTATACGCCAAATACATCTGGTTCTTGGCAAAGTGTCATCGCTAGTTGTGATGGCGTAGTTAATTTGGCAGGAGAACCCATTGGCGAAGGACGCTGGACACCAGAACGCAAACAAGAAATCCTCAATAGCCGGAAGCTAGGTACACAAAAAATAGTTGAAGCAATAACCAACGCTAACCCCAAACCAACAGTGTTAATTAACGCTTCGGCTATTGGTTACTACGGCACCAGTGAAACGGCAACCTTTGATGAAACAAGCCTATCTGGTAGCGATTTTCTTGCCCAAGTCTGCCAAATCTGGGAAGCGCAAGCTAGAAACGTAAAAGAAGCTGGTGTGCGGCTAGTAATTCTGCGTTTAGGGATTGTTCTGGGTAATGGTGGTGCCTTGGATAAAATGATTATGCCTTTCAAACTCTTTGCTGGTGGCCCCATTGGCAGTGGTAGGCAGTGGTTCTCATGGATTCACGTAGACGATTTAGTTAGCCTAATTCTGGAAGCTTTAACTAAACCGGAAATAGAAGGTGTATATAATGGCACTACCCCTAACCCAGTCACGATGGCAGATTTAAGCCAAACCTTGGGAGAAGTGATGAATCGTCCTTCTTGGTTGCCTGTTCCTGGTTTTGCGATCGAAGCTCTTTTAGGAGACGGGGCTATGGTAGTTTTAGAAGGTCAACAAGTCCTTCCCAAGCGCACCCTGGAAACAGGTTTTGAGTACAAATATCCTAATTTGCAATCAGCTTTAGCACAAATTATTAAATAGCTTGAAAGGGAGTGGGGAGTGGGAATTTTAGATTTTAGATTTTAGATTTTGGATTAAATTTGAATCTAAAAGACGCTCGCAGACTCGCTAACGCTGCGCTATCATCAATTTAAAATCTAAAATTGAATTACCCAATCCCTTAACTATTGACTTGATAGAAATTTTCTGGAAACCCAACTGATAATACCACTGAGAATGGCACCACCCATAAGGATACCGATCGCTGGGTTAAACACGGGTTGCCACAGTTTATGCCACAAATCCAAACCCAAGTTTATTCCTACAGAATCACCGATCGCAGCGATCGCTAACCAGATAAAGCCAAACAAAACCAAAAAAACATCGGCGACTAAAATCGTGTTTAGCCAATTTAATAATTTATCTTTCATGATTGGAATGGGGAATGGGGAGTGGGAAATGAGGAATGAGAAATGAGGAATGGGGAGTTGGTATTAATAAGAGACTAGGTAGACAAGGGAGAAGACTTATTCAATAAATTCTCCTTGTTCCCCGCTCCGTACAGACGCGATTCATCGCGTCTCTCCCGGCTCCCCATCCTCATTCTTCAAACAGCCAATTTTTGACTTTTGTTAAACTCTGCCAATCTGGTTTTCTACTTAAACCATCTTCAATACTGGTTTTTATTTCATCGCGCCATTCTTCATTGACAAAAATTAGCTGTTGTGCTACGTCAATATGCTCTCGTAAACCTTTTTGACCTGTTTCCAGCATTGCTAAGGCCAGATTGACTCTAGCCTGTGGGTCTTGTGGATTTAACTTGACTCCTTTCTGTGCAGCTTTGTAAGCCAAATTGGGTTTGTTATCGAGTAGATATAACCACGCCAAACAAATCCAAGCAGCACTAGTTTTAGGAGCGCGATCGCACACTTCTTTAAACACAGGGATTAAAGAATCTACTGCCTCTCCTGCTTTATAGCGTTCTAAACCTGTATCAAACAGGGATTCAACTGTATTAGTCATTGGTCATTAGTCATTAGTCATTGGTGAGCCAGTGCGGTCTTCTCCCAAAGGGAGAGGCTAGCGCCAAGGGGGTTTGCCCCATGAGCAACTGGTGCTAGCGTAGCGGTAGCGAGGTACGAGCGTCACCCGAAGGGTCATTAGTCATTTGTCTTTCGTCCAATGACAGGGGACAAATGACAAATGACAATATTACACCCCAAATGACTTGCCGCAACCACAAGTTTGATTGGCATTGGGGTTAGTGAATTGAAAGCCACCGCCAATCATAGCATCGCTGTAATCGAGCATTAAACCGTAGAGATATAATAAACTCTTGCGATCGCTGACAATTTTGAAGCCATCATAGTCAAAAACTTCATCCTGTGGGGTGATCTTGCTAGTGTCTTCAAAGTCCATCATGTAAGACATCCCTGAACAGCCACCCTGGCGGACTCCTACCCGTAAGCAGAAGTCTGTGCCTTGCTTGTCCCGGAGGGATTTTACCTGGTGCAATGCGGCTTCGCTCAACAGAATTCCGCGTTGTTGAGACTGAATTGCTTGTGTCATCTGCTTTTTCAACTCCTTAATTAGTATAAGCTTTACCCTATATCGGCTTGTTAATGCCTCTAGGTTGCCGTTAGTGTTTTTGTATTCATTCTAGCGGCTTAGATGCCGTTAGATACCAAATTGTAAACACTCCGTCAAAAGCAGCCAAACATTTTTATTCTAGAATTGAGAGACTCAGTGTGTTTAGAGATTCGGTATTTTTGGAATTCAAGTCTGGCGGCAGTCACCAGAAGCAACTATCTTTCAGGTGCAGCCATAAAAACCTAATCCGAGGCTAGCTATCCCCCAAAGTCTACTTCTAAATTGCTTCTTTTGATTAACTTATTCTATGACAAGTTTTAATCGCTCTACCAGTCGTCGGTTGAAGAAATTAACTCAAATTCCTTCTATATGGGAGGGCGATCGCCGTCCGTTGTCATCACCAAACCAGCATTCAGATGAGGAAAAGGGAGAATGCATTCTTTGGGTAGATTACTCCCAAGGTGTGGTTCGAGGAATGGACGTGGTAGCTTCAGATATCGGGCCAGAAGCAATAGTTCGGACTTTAATGCAAGCAATGGAGCATCCCCACAGTCCGGCAAGACCTGCTAGACCTCAAAGAATTGTAGTCAAAGACCGCGAGATTCAATTTTACCTGCGGGGGGTGCTGCAAGATTTGGATATTGCCATTGACTACGCACCAGAACTGCCTTTAATTGACGAACTGTTTCGTGGGTTCGCTGACATCCTCGATAGTCAAACCCCCGACTTACCCCCACAATATGCACAAATCTTGCGAGAGAAAGCATTTGCAATTTGGCAAGCAGCACCTTGGGAATTTTTGGAAGAACAGCAAATTTTGTCAATCGAGATTAATAAGTGGGATGTTGGCACACTCTACGCCTCAGTCATGGGAATGCTGGGAATGGAGTATGGGATTTTGTTTTATCGCTCAGAAGAGTCTTTGAAACAGTTTCGCGCCGCAGTTTTAACGGATCAAGAATCAACGGAGCATCTAGAAGAAGCGTTCCTTAAGCAAGATTGCTTATTTCTCACCTTTGAGAGTGCTGATGAAACTGATGAAGATGAGGATGAAGAAAGTGATTTGGCGGATCTGCCATTATCAGAAATTGACCCCACCTTCGGTAATATCCACCCCTTAGAAGGACTACGTTCTGTTTTGTATGACGAAGAAGCACTGGTAATCTTCGTTGCGATCGAAAGCTTAATCCGCTTTATTCGCGATCACCGTCGCCAGCTTCATGAGGACATCTTCCCTCCCCTCAGCCGTCGCTATCGCATTTCTCTGCCGCAGCCGGAAGAATCAACTAAATCTCTGCCTGTTACAGTCTCTACCATGCCACAGTTAGCAGCACAATTAGAGGAAATGGCAGGCTTTGATGTCGATGACGAGGAGAGCGAAAACCTTGACTCCCCAAATTTCCAATCATTGCAAGATGACTTGATACCAGAAGATTCCTTCCTCAGCTTAGGGGTGGTGTCCTGGGAAATGTTGGAGTCTCTGCGTAAAGGGGTTAGCTACCATCCGGCTGGTGAAATCAAACAAGTGGGTGACGGTTTGCCGGTGATTTTAATTCAAACTTCCCGACCCAAGGCTAAGACTGTAATTGAAAGAATTGAAGCAATAGGCGGACTCAGAGCAATTTGCTTTAATCCAGGTGCCGATCCCTTCGATGGCGATCGCTACGACCTGGGTTTATTACAAACTCAAAATGGCGAATTATTTCTATTTGGGGAATTTCTAGATGAAGATCCTATTCATGTAGAAGCCCGGAAAAAATGGAATCAGCGCTGTAAAAATACTAAGGGCTACTGTGGGTTAATTATTGCCAAAGGGCTAACCGGAGCTTCCCGTGGCAATCCTCAGTTACGAGATATGATGGCTTTGTTTGAAGCGCGATCGCTTTCACCTAAAGATTTAGGTATTGGCACTCTTCAACTGATGCCCCAACTTAAATTTGAATAGTTGCACGAATTGCCTCAATCCTCAATCTAAAATTGTACTTATGACAAATTACAGCAGTTTTCCTTTGCATGAAGTATAAAGCTACGGGTTTTGAAGCAGGAGGTACAAACTCTTTATATCTGATGCGTGAATCTTGCATTTTGTACCTCACTTGCTTGCAAACTGCTGTAAGTTGATGGGTATTTGATTCACATATTGACTAAAACTGCATTTGTCAGAAGAAAAAGGGAAAGCTTTATCTTTTAAGGTTGACCATTCTTCTTTTTACAAACTGAGTCCTGAGTAAAGTAAAAAGTACTTAGGATTTTTGCATTTGTATATACCTCAACCTTTGTGGGCGATATTTTCACAATAAATAATGCGTCTTTGTTACAGTACCCATAAATTTATGTATGGGGTTTCCCCTGTCCCCTTTCCTCTTTTTAACTCAATAGGCTTGGGTTAAGCCAGAAAAATAAATTTGCGTAGGTTGGATTGAGGAACGTAGACCCAAAGGGGCTTCACGCAGGGTAAACCTACATTTTCGGGCATTTGTTGGGTTTCACTTCGTACCCCTACGGGGATTTTGCTACAACCCAAGCGTATTGCTTTTTAACTCTTCAAACTTCCGATTCTAAGAAAGCCAAAGATTGAAAAATCCAGAGCAGAGAAAATCTCCGCTCTGGATTTTCCTTTAGCTCAGAGTTCTCTCTGAATACTGCTATATATCAACAGCACTAGGTGACCAAAGATTAGAAGCTAACTTTACCTCAATTTCATGAAGTAGCTGTATTTTGAAATTTTTCCAGTTATTTTATATGAATTATTACTAGTATAAATCACTACAAATCACTAAAAAGTTCTCCGCAAAGTTCTGTTTAATAAAATCTAGGTGATGTACCTAGATGTCAAAATATTTTTTTAACCATTTTCTGAGTTTTTCATCTTTTTATGTATCAATATGATTAAGCAAAATATCAGAACATATCTTTTTCTTTGTAATTTTTTTATAAAGTATGAGAATGAGTTTATCTAGTTGCTAAATGAAGATTATTTAAAGTGTATAAACAATAGATATAATGAATACATACATTGAAAAAATACGGAACATACAATTGTGTTTATGGTTATACTTACTAAATAATAAATCTTTGCAAATCCAAAGTATATTAGCAGTAATTTATTTTTTAATTGTGAAAAATTTACTCCCTAATTTATGGTACAAAAATTTGAAAAAAATAGTTTGTTTAATCTTTCAATAGATACATACTATGAATGGGAAACAAAGCACTGACTCTAAGAAAAACTATTTCACTAGAGAGAAGATAAAACACATCTCAGATTGCATCCTATTTTTACGGCAAGTTAGTGTAAAAGCATGAAGCAAAAATAAAATATTGTCATCGGCAACAGTCAACTAACACCATATATGTTTGGCGAGCATCTATCTGTGTAAAATTACAGATAATGCTGTTAAAATTTACCAAACAACTCAGCTATTTGCACCCAGAAAACTGAGTATTATACCCTTTTTAGTAGTTACTATTTTGGCGCAAAGAAGCAATTAGCTTGATCCAGATAGCCAAAATTCATAAACGTTGAAGTAGCTATTAACTTCGTGGTTACAATAATGGGTTCAGATGGGTGTTTGTTTTAGAGCAAGCGCTTATTTGCCTACTTTTAAGTGATTATTCACACCCTCTATAGACAATTGTAACCCGCCTGCTAGAAAGCATTTCAGCATGGTAACCATTCTAAAGCTTTATTTTCTAGTGTTATCTGAGATGTTCTCTCCAAGTGGCTTTGGCAAACTTGGTTAAGAGAGAAGGTGAAATATTTCCGATGGAGAATAAATTTGGAAATCTTGATTGAGTCAACAATAGATGTCTCAAATTCATTTATAAAATTTCATTGTCAGGCTTTACTCATGATGTTAGTAGCGTTATTATCTTCAAAAGCAACTATGTGGTCTTTATCCTGTCATAAGACTAACAAATAAAGTGTAGTTTTTTAATTTTTTTAGGAAATGATGAATACTTTGACTAAACGAACATTTTTAATATTAATAATATTACTTGTTTCGTGAGACAAATTCTGATAACCTTATCGGTTCCCTCTTTAATTTAAAATTTTTCGACGATCTAAATATCCAGCAGATAGCATGATAATGACAAACAAAAAATGGGCTGTTAAACGTATCACCGTTAATCTGGCAACACAGGAAGCGGAAAAGCTAGAAAAATATTGTCAACAAACAGGTAGACCCGCAACCGATGTGATTCGCGAACTGATTAGAAGTTTGCCTGCCTCCGATGACGACAAAGATGTAAACAAGTAAGAAGTTACTTTTACGGCTAACCAGATAACTGCTTTGTTACCAAAAAATAGCTATGATATTTTTTTGAGTCTGCTGCTATGGACAAGAGTTTGTCTAGCTGATACAGACGCGTTTTTCTCGCGTCTGGTCAATTGCCGGGATTAAAACGAGTGATCAAAAAGATTTTAGTATCGAAATTACGATGCTTTAATATGCTGGTGGAGTTGATATTAAGTAGCAAATTCCGACACCAACCCAGTTACAATCTGTAAAGAAACTGAAAAGGAACGACGGAATGCGTGTTGCAATCGTAGGTGCGGGACTGGCTGGGCTAGCAACCGCAGTAGATTTAACTGATGCTGGTTGTGAAGTAGAGATCTTTGAGTCTCGTCCGTTTGTGGGTGGTAAAGTTGGCAGTTGGGTTGATGGCGATGGCAACCATATAGAAATGGGTTTGCATGTATTTTTCGGCTGCTACTACCAACTATTTGACTTGATGAAGAAAGTGGGGGTGTTAGAAAACTTACGCCTCAAAGAACATACCCACACTTTTATTAATAAAGGAGGGCGCACTGGTGGTTTAGATTTTCGCTTCTTTACAGGTGCGCCTTTCAATGGCTTAAAGGCATTTTTCACGACTTCCCAACTATCGTTGCAAGATAAGCTGCAAAATGCGATCGCTTTGGGTACTAGTCCCATAGTTCGCGGGTTGGTAGACTTTAACGGGGCGATGAAAACCATCCGCAACTTAGATAAAATCAGCTTTGCCGACTGGTTCCGCAGTCACGGTGGCAGTAATGGCAGCATCAAACGCTTATGGAATCCCATTGCCTACGCATTGGGATTTATTGATTGCGAAAATATGTCTGCCCGTTGTATGTTAACGATATTCCAGTTATTTGCAGTCCGAACTGAAGCCTCAGTTTTGCGAATGCTGGAAGGTTCTCCATCTGAGTATTTGCACAAGCCCATTCTGGAGTATTTAGAAGCCAGAGGCACGAAAGTTTATACGCGTCGGCAAGTTCGGGAAATTCAATTTACTGAGTTAGAGGAACAAACTCGCGTCACTGGTATAGTAGTTGCCCAAGGTGATACATTAGAAACTATTACTGCTGATGCTTATGTCTTTGCCTGTGATGTTCCAGGAATTCAACGCATCCTACCTCACGAGTGGCGTAAGTGGTCAGAATTTGACAATATCTACAAACTGGATGCAGTACCAGTGGCTACAGTACAGTTACGCTTCGATGGTTGGGTAACGGAATTGAACGATGGAGAGCAACGTAAACAACTTTTGCACGCGGCTGGAATTGATAATTTACTTTACACAGCCGATGCAGACTTTTCTTGTTTTGCCGATTTGGCGTTGACTAGCCCTGCTGATTATTATCGCCCAGGACAGGGTTCATTGTTACAGCTAGTGCTGACACCGGGAGATCCGTTTATTGCACAAAGTAATGAAGCGATCGCACACCATGTCCTCAAGCAAGTGCATGAACTGTTTCCCTCGTCGCGCGAGTTAAATATGACTTGGTACAGTGTAGTAAAACTTGCTCAGTCTCTCTACCGAGAAGCGCCAGGGATGGATGCATACCGTCCCAACCAAAAGACCCCAGTAGATAATTTCTTCCTTGCAGGGAGTTATACTCAGCAAGATTACATCGACAGCATGGAAGGTGCTACTATTTCTGGACGGCGGGCGGCAAAAGTGATTTTGGAGAGTTTGAAGAGATAACTAACCGCGTACTCCTGCAAAGAAGCAAGTTACGTAAAGCATCTCAAAGAGAAGGAAGAAGAGAGAATGTCAGATTGGTTAGAGCATACTGTGCAGGTAGAAGTAGAGGCTCCCATAGATTTAGTATGGAGCCTTTGGGCCGATTTAGAGCAAATGCCCCGGTGGATGAAGTGGATTGATTCGGTGAAAATTCCGCCAGATAATCCAGATCTATCTCTTTGGAAATTGAAGACAGGCAGTCTAGAATTTACTTGGAAATCTCGAATTCTCAAAGTTATTCCCAACCAAATTATCCAATGGGAATCGATTGATGGTTTGCCAAATCAGGGAGCGATTCGGTTTTACGATCGCAACAATAGTAGTATTGTTAAAATGACCATTTCCTATGCTATCCCCGGCATTATTGGCAAAATTATGGATAACTTGTTTTTGGGGCGGGTAGTTGAATCCACAATTCAAGCTGATTTGGAAAGGTTTAAAGAATACGCGCTGAATGTTAAAGCTAATTGATATAGGGACTTCCAAATAAAAAAATATCCCATCCCTGCGGGACGCTACGCGTAGCTTGCTTCCCCAAAGGGTACGCTTTTAGCGCAGGGGAGCAGTGAGCAGGGGGAAGAAAAATTATTTTGATTCCAAAAATTGGATAATTTATTTTTTGGAGTTCCCATAGATAGCAAAAACAGGCAGTAAGAAACAATGTATAAAAAATATGGATTTTTTAAATACAAAATAACCGTAATAATACACAAAAATAATATCCTAACCAAAATAACCCGCGATCGCGCAAATTGTTCAGCATTAGTTACCACCTACTCAATCGCCTTAACGCACTCTACTTACTGTTGGTTGTGGGAGTGGATCACCTACAGCTTCGTAAGCAATAATTAGAGACTCTAAAACTTCAATTCCATTTGCCACAGCTAACTCGTAAGTATCCCCATGAGTTCGCCAGCGTTGCCGTGGAAAATCAGGGAATCCTACCAAAAGGCAATTATCTTCTTCAGACCACTGAATAACTCATTTTGTCTTTTTTCCTCTATTTCTTCATCTGATTTTCTGAACTTAGAGGGTTAAAAAACTACCAAGTTGGGTCACTAAACAAATTAATCGTCAATTCCTCGTGTGGTGGTACTGCGGTGATACAAGCGCGGATGATTTCTCCATCCTCTAATTCGACGGTGCAAGCGTGACAAGACCCCATTAGACAACCGGTGGGAATAAATACCCCACCCCGGTCTGCTACATCTAATAGGGCTTCTCCCACTTCGGCATCTACTGTGACATCATCTGGTAAAAAGCGGACACGAATAATCATTGGTCATTGGTCATTAGCAAATGACTAATGATACTTACTGTAAGCGAAAAAATGTGCGATTTTTATGCACTTTAGTTTAAGACAAAAATGGAGTTAAGTCTAAATGGCTTTCTACTTCAGTGGCTAGAGCGTCCAAAATCTGCTCTCGCTGTTCGCGGTAGTTGGCAACTCCGGTGGGCAAAGATTTTAAACCACGTTGTTGACGGAGGCGATTTAACCAAGCGCGTCGCCAAGGGCCATTGTCAAAAAGCCCGTGTAAGTAACTTCCCCAGACTGATTGACAACTATCCACTAACCCTAAATTAATATCGTCAAATAGGGCGTGGTACGATTGAGGGTCTACACCTTGCTGTTCAATGCGCGATCGCCCTTGGTGAATTTCAAAGCCATTTACTGGCAAGCCCTGTTGCGGATAATTTGAGCTAACTTGGCGCTGGCGGGCGATTTTTTGTCCGGTAATTACGGTTCTTATTGGTAAAAGGTTTAACCCCTGATACCTGCCTGCTTGTCCCTCTATCCCTTCAGGATCAGCGATAATTTGACCGAGCATTTGATAGCCACCGCAGATACCTAAAACGGTTCCACCAGAAGCAGCATAGTGTTGGATAGCTTCTGCCATACCGCTTTTTTGCAGCACTAGCAAATCAGCAATTGTGGTCTTTGTCCCTGGAAGAATTACGGCATCAGGATGTCCTAAATCTTGCTTTGGGCTGAGATATTTTACTGAAACAGTGCTTTCTGATTCAAGTGGGTCAAAGTCGGTGAAATTGGCAATTCTGGGTAAGCGAATGACGGCAATGTTGAGGTCAGTTTGACCTTTATGGGATTCACGTTCTAGCAAATCAAGGGAGTCTTCTGCTGGAAAAACTTGTTGTAAGTAGGGTATAACACCAACTACCGGGATACCTGTGCGTTCTTCTAACCATTTTATCCCCGGATCTAGGAGCGATCGCTGTCCTCGAAACTTGTTAATTACTATACCCTTAATTAAGGCGCGTTCATCTGGTTCTAATAACTCTAAGGTTCCAACGACATGGGCAAAAGCACCACCTCGATCAATGTCAACTACTAACATCGTTGGCGCATTTAAATGTTTTGCCACCCGCATATTAGTTAAGTCACGGTGCTTGAGGTTAATCTCTGCTGGACTACCGGCACCTTCACAAACCACCATGTCAAATTCTGTTCCTAAATGCTGTAGCGATTCTTCAATTGTCCGCCACCCCAGGTCAAAATATTGCTCGTAGTAATCTGAGGCACTAACTTTACCAACAGACCTACCTTTGATAATTACTTGGGAAGTCATATCCCCTTGAGGTTTGAGTAAAATTGGGTTCATTTCTACCCAAGGCACAATTCCCGCCGCCCAAGCTTGCACTGCTTGGGCATAGCCAATCTCTCCACCATTGGCAGTGACATAAGCATTTAAAGCCATATTTTGACCTTTAAAGGGAGCCACTCGCCAGCCACGCCGCGACAGAATGCGACAAATAGCTGTAGTTAAAAGTGATTTCCCTGCATGGGATGTTGTCCCCACCACCATAATTGATTTCATAGTTGTTATTAGTTAGTTTTCAGGATACAGGGTGAATTTTTAGGAGTTAACAATTATATGGCAATCCGTCCATCAGTTAAAAAACAGGGGAGCAGGGAGTAGACAACAGGAGGAGAATTCCTGTATAGTTTGTCTCCCTCACAACAGTATTACCCTTATCCTCTGCCTCATCTCTTTCCCAGTACCATCAGAAATTTCAATTAGATGAATTATGGTAAAGACTTCATAAATAGATGTGACGTTTCCGTATATATTGTTCCCTTTGATTCCCTAATCCTAACTTTTTAGTTTTTTATTCTAAAAAGGTATTCGTAACCAACGAATCACAGCATCAGATAAATGATCGCGCCATGAAGGTGTCCGCCAATTTTTTCCCTGATATTGTTCTACCAACTGGCGACCCAAGGGAGTGAGGCGAAAACTATCTGTAATCCCCTGACCATCGACTTCGCGGCGCAATACACCCACTTGGATCAGCCAGCCCAAGGCGTTGTCACAGGCTAATTCTGATAAAGGCCCTTTAGTATAGCCCTGCTTGAGGCCATTTTGTGCGATCGCAGTTAATGAGACACTCTCGTGTCCCATGACTTCAAATAAAGATAAATTGAAGGGTGAACATACTAGCGATCGCTCGGCTCTGTCTACTGTGCTTTGAGGATAGACAAAAATATTTGGGTTTTGGGAATCAATAGCAGGCATTGTATATGGGTAGTAATTTTTCTTCTAATAAAAATTAATATAAGAATATATTTTTACTTGTAGCAACTACCTTATTTAAGCAAAAATTACTTACCTAAAATATAGTTATACTATTTTTTAGTAATTATATTTAATCATTATAAATTAATGTAAAATTTCAAGTGCATCAACAATCTGAAATAGGAAAGGTTAATTATGCCTCTAGCAGTTGGTACGGATGCACCTGCATTTACCGCCAAAGATACAAAGGGCAACACAGTCTCGCTATCTGATTTAAGGGGAAAGACGGTTGTTTTGTATTTTTACCCCAAAGATGACACGCCAGGTTGCACCAAACAAGCCTGTAGTTTTCGGGATGCCCAGGCTCAATATCAAGGTAAAGATATTGTAATCTTGGGAGTCAGTGCTGATGATGAAGTCTCCCATCAAGCATTCACCCAAAAATATGATTTGAATTTTCCTCTATTGGCTGACACCGACAAATCCCTCATCACAGCTTTCGATGTGGATGGCGGTGGTTATGCCAAGCGCGTCACCTACGTAATTGATCCCAACGGCAAAATTACCCATGTTGACACTAGTGTAAATACCACCACCCATGCTAGCGATGTTTTAGCTGCACTTGGGCTGTAGTTTTTTACCTAATAATTAAGGATTTTTTAAATAGTCTCAGCCCCGAGCCTCTAGAGGCTTGGGGTTCTTTGCTTGAATTCAGTTACCTGATTGTGGTGTAAGCGATGGCGGCGTAGCTGATGGTAGTGTAAACGATGGCAAACTGGGGGTTGCTTGCTGTTGTTCACCTCGAATTAGTTTTTGTTGCCTTGCTTTAAAGGCTGCTGCGGCTGAGTCTAGTTGTTCGTTCTGTTGGTTAGAATCCCAGTTGAGAGTGCCAAAATTCGCCCGATGAATCAGGTCAAACATGTTGAAGTTGTCTGAGTTTGAACGGGAGAAGGGATCGGTATTTTGGTCTGTTGTACTATTACTGGGAAAAGCATCAGCTGGGCTGACTTGTTGAGCCGAACTTGGTTGAGCTATAAGCAAGGAAGCAAAGCTAATTCCTGCCACGGTAGCCACAATGAGTCTAGGAATTTGTAATGATTTTTTCATGGGATTTGGAGCCTAAAATTGCTCTATTTTATCTCTTTAAGCAAGAGTTCGCCGTAGTTGGGGTTGAATACTCAGTAAGGCGACAACGGCAAAGCCAAACAATACCAGCAAGGCTCCCCCGAAGGTAACATCACCCCAAGGAGCTTGCATGACTACGCTACCTAGTTCCCAACTACTGTGGAGATACAGATAGCGAATGGGTTCGATCGCATAGCTGAGAGGATTTAGGGTAGCCACAACCTGCAACCACTGAGGCATGAAGGATAAAGGAGCCAAAGCTGTACTAGCAAACAATAATGGTAGGTTAGTGACGAAAATCACCGCAATCAATTCAATGTGTCCGGGTAGAGCGAAAGCTAAACCAAGGGAGATGGCTGTTACGCCCAAAGCTAAGAGGAAGACTATTAGAGCGATCGCACATAAACCCGTTGCATCTGGTAGTCCAGCCCCAATAAACGCTGCTGCTGCAACAATCACGGCTGCTTGCAGCAAACTTTGGCTGATGATAAAGATGGCTGAAGCAAAGACAATGGAAAACCGTGATGCTAACGGTGCTACCAGCAAACGATTCAAAAATCCGAACTCGCGGTCAAACATTACGGGCAACCCAGCATTCAGCGCCCCAGCAAAGGCTGTAAACACAATTACTCCAGCAGCTAAAAATTGCCCGTAATTTGTCGTACTGCCGAACAATCCTTTGGGTGCATTTTGAAATAAAGCACCAAATAGCACCAACCACATCACCGGCTGAATAATTCCGGCAATCAATGTGGAGGGACGGCGTTGCAATTGAATAAACAAGCGACGAGTTAAAGCCAACGTCTCTTGTACCAATTCACCGAAAAAGTTAGGTGCAGCATTAGCATCTGCTTGTGGCGATGCTAACGGCTGCCAATTGATATCAGATTTAGGAGTAACGCTCATGATTGGGGATTGGGGATTAGGGATTGGGGATTGGGGATTGGGGATTGGGGATTGGGGATTGACAAAACTTTTTCCCAGTCCCCAGCCCCCAGCCTCTATCTCATATTCTGCTTTTTCTCAGCTTTAGGATCGCGAGTGGCAACGGCTGCTAGTTCTGCATCCATCAGTGTGCGTCCTGTAGCGGCGAGGTAAACGTCATCGAGGCTGGGGCGAGATTGGGCTATGCCAAATATGGGCAAGCCAGCAGTATTCAGCGCTTGCTGTATGTTGATCAAAACATCGTTTTGAGGTGTCACCACCAAGTTGAGGGAATTACCTTGAGCGCTGTTGATGATCACTTCTTGCACAAACGGCAAAGGTTGCAAGAGGTTTTTAGCAATTTCTGCTTCCTCAATCGGGGAAAACTCGCGGATTCGCAAAGTGATGCGATCGCCCCCTACTTGATCTTTCAATTGTGAAGGTGTCCCAGCAGCAATTACAACGCCGCGATCTATAATTGCCACGCGATCGGCTAAAGCGTCAACCTCTTCTAAGTAATGGCTGGTAATTACAACTGTCGTCCCAGAGGCGCGTAATTTTCTTAGGAAATCCCATACCACAAAACGAGTTTCTATGTCAAGCCCTACTGTTGGCTCATCTAAGACTAAAACATCCGGTGAATGGAGTAACCCAGCAGCCAAGTCTAGGCGCTTGCGTAAACCGCCGGAATAGGTTCCTGTCTTTTTATTGGCGTATTCTTGCAAACCGAGTAAATCTAATACAGTCTCAATGCGCTGTTTGGCTACTGCGCCTGGCAGGTGATAAAGTGCGGCTTGCAGTTGCAGCAGTTCTCTTCCAGTCAGCACCTTATCTATAGCGACTTCCTGAGCTACGTAGCCTAGTCGTTGTCTTGCCAATCTCGGATTATCTAACACAGAGATGCCAGATACTTCGATTTTGCCAGCATCCGGTGTGGTGAGTGTACATAAAGCACGCAAGGTAGTAGTTTTCCCAGCACCGTTGGGGCCAAGTAAACCAAAAATTTCTCCTGGTTCTACCTGAAAGGAAACATCTTGGACGGCAACCACTGTACCGTAACGTTTTTGCAAATTTTGAATGAAAACGGCGGGAGCCATGACAGCTTATCCCCAACTATACAAATCTCAATAAAGTCTATCTTTATTGTAGAAGGTAGAGAGCAAGGAAATAGCGCATGAGCGAAAATCTGTAAACAAGTTCGTATAATGCGCTATGCTGCCAAAAATTTTTAGTTATTCTAAACAAGTAGCTTGATTGCGGTTGTAGCGAAATAAACCAAATGCTATAGCAATTAATCCTAAACCTGGAAGATTTGCAGGCTCTGGAACCTGAGTATGAGTGGGAGGCTTAGGCGGAGTGTAGTACTTAGTTGGGACAGTTGGCACATCGCCATTAAATAGATGGTTATGAGACTCGCCATTTCCTTTCAAAGAAGCTACTACTACATTGCCGTTAACTTGACCGTTATTGAAATTGAAATTAGCCAAAGGCGCAAGAATACTACCTTGAATGCCAATGCCACTGGCAGTTAGGTTTGTTGCTTCATAGAAGTTGTAAATTACCTTTTGTTTATCTGTACCAATGATATTAAACCCAAAGTTTTGTAGCGACACATCGTTACCGCTGATATTCACAAGGACAGTTGAATTTGCGTCTCCCTTAATTTCAAAATAGTTTGTCTTGGAGAAAGATGAGCCTGCAAGATTAAAAACATTGAAAGCAGTACCACTGCCACTAAGGTTAATAGCACCCCAAGGTTGAACTGTTGTTTTACCAGTAGGAGTTAAGGTTGCCAAATATTCAGATAGCCCTCGCAGTTCTTTCCCTGCTTCATTGAAGTCAATGGGATTAGCCTTGCTGAGAGTTCCTTGGGGAAATCCCACATTGCTGGATACATTGGCGCTGCCTCCATAGACAGCATTACCGTGGTAAACCTGACTGTTGCTCAGAGTTAAATTCTGTCCAGCTATTACTACGTTGCCGCTATTGCCAGAAAGTTTGCTTCCAAGTCCACCGACGAAATTTATGTTACCGCCAGCAGCAACTTTTCCTTCGATATCTGTATATTTTTGAGAGATATCTCCCAAAACAAATACATTGTAATCAGAGGCAGCACCTAACTCAACTGCATTCGCTCTTGCTGAAAAACCCAGCGCTAGAGTGACTACAATCGGGGCTGCTATTTGCACCCAAATATAATAGGTTTTTGATTTCATCTTCTAGTTTCGGAATCATCAAGATGATCCTATGGGTATAAATCAAAGATTGCACTAGTCTACTAGCTATGTTTATTGAAGTTTCACATTAGTATAACTACTGTATGTTTGACTTTATCAATTAAACTTTGAGGAAGAGGAATCAGTAGCTATAAGGTTATTTCACAACTTTCAAAGTTTTGAGGCTAATGTCATTGCAACCGCTAATAAATCCACCCATAGTCTGGATTTGTTGTAGATATTCAAGGACTGATTGGGTGATGACTTCTCCCGGCATTAACACAGGAATTCCTGGGGGATAGGGACAGACGATTTCAGCACAGATGCGTTTATTGGTTTGTGTCAAAGGTAGTATTTCACTGACAGCAAAAAAAGCTTCACGGGGAGAAAGTTGTAGAGCATAATCTAGTGTTCTGTTTAGATTTAGCCAGACCTGGTTTTTAACAGTCAAGTTGCTTCGGTAATATTGTTTGGCGAGGGTGATAAAACCTTGCACTAATTGTTCAATATCGGCTGGGGTGTTGCCCAAACTAATGATAAAGGTGAGATGTTGCAGCGAGGCAAATTCAGCAGTAACAGCTAATTTTTCATCAAGAATTTCCTCTGCTTCAAATCCGGTTAAACCTAAACCAGAAACAGTGACAGTTAGTCGCGTTTCGTCTAAAGCTAGAAAGCCGGGAGATCCCCCTAACCCCTCTTGATAAGCAGGAATCTGTAAAATAGATAATTCAGGAATTTGACTAATTCTTGTTCTAGCTTCATCTGCTAGTTGCAAAGTGCGAGACATCAGCATTTTTCCGTGGAGTGCCATTTGCTGACGCGCTGCATCTAAAGAAGCTAAAAGTAAATAACTAGGACTAGTAGATTGTACGAGTTGCAAAGCTTTACTGATGCGATCGCAATCTATCCTGTTACCTTGGATGTGCAGCATTGATGCTTGTGTCATTGCACCAAGTACTTTGTGGATGGATTGTACAGTCAAATCAGCACCTGCGGCTAAGGCTGAAGTGGGTAATTTGGGATGAAAGGCAAAGTGGGCGCCGTGTGCTTCATCTACGAGTAGAGGGATATTGTATTGATGTGTGATGTTGGCGATCGCACTCAAATTTCCACAAACGCCGTAATATGTTGGGTAAACTGTCAACACTGCTTTAGCGTCTGGATGTTGTTGGAGTGCAAATTCTACGGCGTTGGGTGTGATGCTGTGGGCAATATCTAAAACTGGATCGTATTCAGGATTAAGAAAAATTGGTATTGCACCAGAAAGAATTAAACCAGCGATCGCAGATGAATGGACATTGCGAGGCAGAATGATTTTATCGCCTGTGCCACAGGTAGCAAGAATTGCCGCTTCAATCCCACAGGTAGAACCATTGATAAGGAACCATGTTTGTGAAGCGCCAAAAGCTGCTGCTGCTAGTTGTTGTGCTTCTTGAATAACGCCTTGGGGTGCAAAGAGATTATCTAAATCTGCTAATTCGGTTAAATCAGCGCGAAAGACGGCTTTACCAAGTAAATCAACTAAGGATTGAGAAATGCCCTCACCTTGTTTATGTCCTGGGGTGTAAAAAGGCGTATGTGGTCTTGCTGCATTGGCTTTTAAGGCATCTAATAAGGGTGTTTGGTTTTGATTGAGCATTTAAAAGAAACAAACCGTTAATGATAAAATTTAAAGTCTGTTAGGGCATATTCATAGACTATGAAATTACCCAACGGCGAGCAAGCAGAGATTTCTATGCAAAAGCTCATAGGTTATTGTCTAAACCCAGAACATCCGAGTGGGAAACATAAAGCTAGAGTTTTCGCATCAATTCTAGGAATCACACTAGAAAACGCCGATGTTTTGCGTGAACTTATTCAAACAGCAGCAGTTGCGGGTGAAGTTGTTCAGCAAAGTACTACACAATTTGGTCAACAATTTAAGGTAGATTGGATAGTACCTGATACAGACGGAATCAGACTGCGGACAATCTGGGAAACTACCGCTAATAATCTTTATCCACGTTTGATTACTGCATTTCTGAAGTTAAATGAAAAAAGTTAAACTTTTGGATACTATTGCTACACTCAAGCCTATTCCCATTGAGAGATTACAACTAATAGAAGAAGATTATACTTCTATCGAAAGCTTACCTAGTGGGCAAGTTGGAACAATTGTAGAAGTGTATGAGCAAGAAGAAGAATATCATTATTTAGTCGAGTTTGCTGATACCCAAGGTTGTGAATATGCAATGGCAACTTTGAGAGCAGATGAAATTTTAGTTTTACATTATGATTTGGCAATTGCTTAAATTTAAATTTTTACCAAAATGCTATGCTTGCGTTAAAATCCGTAAGTCCTGTGTAGCTGACTAGATGAGACCTTATCATCAAATCCCAATTTTCGAGTGTGGTGAACCGCTAATAGAGATTCCTTTAGAATTGTTTGCGGTGGAATCTCCCCATCCTTATGAAAAATTAGGTGCGCCTTATGGCGATCGCTCTCCCTATTATCTCCGTCAAAGCGTTATTGAAAATTTGCTCCAAGCGCAAAATTATCTTCAACTGTTGCATTCAAACTGGCGTATCCAAATTTTTGATGCTTATCGCCCAGTAGCAGTCCAGCAGTTTATGGTAGATTACAGCTTCGCCCAAGCAGTGCAGGACAGGGGACTGACTCAGGTGGAGTTATTACCAAACCAACGCCAAGAGATTTGGGAAGCAGTTTATGCAATTTGGGCTGTACCAAGTTTGGATGAAAAAACTCCGCCTCCTCACAGTACTGGTGCGGCGGTGGATGTGACGCTGGTAGATGATGCTGGGCAAATAGTGAATATGGGTTCGCCAATTGATGAAATGTCAGAGCGATCGCACCCAGATTATTATGCTAATAGCGATCGCCCAGAAGCCCAAAAGTATCATGCTTACCGTCAGCTATTGCAAGATGTAATGTTAAAAGCCGGTTTTCAACGCAATCCTAGAGAATGGTGGCATTTTTCTATTGGCGATCAAATGTGGGCTTGGCTGAATAATCAATCTAATCCAGCCAATCCTGTCAAAGCACGTTATGGGCGTCTTACATAAATGTGGGCAGAAGAATTTTAGATTTTGGATTTTGAATTTTGAATTGAACAATCTAATGCTATTACCAGAAACTCTTTGACAATCCAAAATCTCAAACTAGTACGCCACGGTGCAAATAGAGCGACCATTTTAAATCCCTAAAGAGCTTATTTCATAATACTTTTGACTTCCGCCCTGCGGTACTATGCATCTTGAGGATTTAACTCTTTTAACTCATCGGTAGTGTAAGTACCAATAGGAGTCCAAATTAAATAGGGAAGGAGTAACAGCGCCGCCATTGGAGAAATCGGCAAAAGGCAGATTGCCAGGACAACACCTGAAATCAAACCGATTAGCCCAAGGATTTCACCAACTTTGAGACTACGGAACCTCAACATTGCAGGTATGTAGGCGACGGTGATAATTTCCACCAAGAGGTACAAAGCCATTAGTAGCCAAGTAATTATGCCTCCTGGATTTTTTTCCCAGACAACATAAGCTGAAGCTGCACCGCAAATAAAAATCACAGTCCAGATAACCGGAATGAGCGGCTCAAAAACTAGCCAACGAGGGCGACTTAACTTTGCAAACCATTTAACATCACGCGGCGTGATCAAGAAACTACCAAGGGCGACGAAGAAAGTTACAGCCCCAATTATTATCCAAGATGGAATCATAATGCACTCTCGCTTGTGTATTTTGTCAAGTCATACACTGCAAGTCTGACAATTTAGGCTATATGTTGAATCATTCCCTGGTGCGAATCTTAGACCAATCTAAAAAGAATTGTGACCGATGTATTCACAAAATCCAGATACAGAAAACAATTCCATAATACTTTTAACTTCCGCCCTGCGGTACTAGGCATCTTGAGGATTGAGACTGATCATCTTCCAAGTGGTATAAGTACCAATGGGACTCCACAGCAAATAAGGAACTAGTAATAGTGCTGCCCAGCCAGAAATATTTAAAACTGCAAGTATCAATAAAGCAGAAATGATAAAACCTGTGCCACCAAGAATTGTACCGACTTTCAGGCTGCGAAGCTTAAACATTACAGGTGTATAGGCAATGGTTACAATTTCTAAAAGCAAGTATAAACCCATGATTAGCCAGGTTGAAGTGCTTCCTGGATCTTTTTCCCAGATAATATAAGCTGACCAAGCACCGCAAATAAATATTACAGTCCAGATAATAGGAATCGCACCCTCAAAAGTTAGCCATCTCGGCCGTCGTAAGCGCTTGAACCATTGGCGATCGCTAGGTGTAATTACGTTAGCTGCTAAGGCAACTAAGAAAGCGACACCCCCAATCACCATCCAAGATTTAATCATGGCCGTTATCCTTTACAAGCGCTATCTATCGCTTAATATCACTTTTTATAGTGTGATTTTGTCAATTTAGTTGCTAATTACTCATCACCCCTGAGTTTGAAACCTTCACATCGTTTGGCAGGATTTTAAATTATGGGCATTGAGAATTGGGCACTTGTACCGAGCGAAGTTGAAGTATTGGGCATTGGTTATTTCTCCCCCTGCCTCCCCTGCTCCCTCATCCTCCACTCCCCACGAAATTATGTCTAAGGATGGGGGTATAGGGCGAACCGTGGAAATATTCTTGATAATAGGGGAATAAGGCAATTAGGTTTAATGGTAATTTATTATGCAAACTAAATCAGAAACGCGTTCGCAAGCATCAGAAACTCGAGGAATTGGTAATACTATTCGGCTCACAGGCTGGATTGGTTTCTGGATACAATTGGGGCTTGCAATGGTTTCTAGTTTAGCTTTGTTATTTGCCTTGACTGGCCGTAGCTTTGCGGAACAACCGAATGCCGGTCTTGGGGTAGGTATATTTTGGGCTGTGTGCGGTGTTGTAGTTTTGTTGTTCTCTGTCTATTGGGATTTCCGTTACACTCGCATAGGCAAAAGTCTAGAAAATCTTAATCCAGCGTTGCATCTCAGTAAAGCAGATACAACTAAAATCATCCGATTGGGAATAATTGCAGGTTTGGTGGGAATATTATTAACTCTTTTGGGTGCTGGATCAACTGTGTTAGTGCTAGTGGCAAAATCTATTTCTCAACCTCCAGGAGTGGCAATCACTGACCCCTACAAGATTATTCGGGCGCTGGATGTTTTTGTGGCTGTGGCAAACATCAACGGGATTGCTGCTCACTTTGTGGGTACTATCGCTTCATTATGGTTACTAGAGCGAGTGCATCAACACTAATAGTTAGTGCAAGGTGGAAGTCAAAAGGAGCCACTGCGCCCTAGTGCCTCTGCCGACTTGTACCTCTATGGGGAAGCAATCTAGACTCTTAGGCAGGGTAACAACTGGCTCTCAAAAGTCAAAAGGTTTTAATGAGTATTAAAATTTTGCTGATGAATCTTTGCAATTTCCCTTGTCTTTAGGTTAGTTGTAATTATTCTTATTTTTACCTAAAGATTCAGTTTCAAGGTAGTTTCTTACTACTTATGACAGTTACTTCAAATCATCCTGATGAGTGAAAGTATATATACTTAATAACTGAGGTTCAAAGCATGGACTCAACAGGTAAGGTTCAAACTGGGGACTCGTCCTGGTCTCTTCCACTGCCGTTGAAAGAGTATGCAATGAGCCGAGTAACTGTCTACTTTTATAGCGACAGATGGGTTCCGATTAAATATTGTTCTTTGGGAAAGGCAATTTTGCTTCACCAGAAGGCAAACCTAGAAGGCAAGGAAATTTTATTATTTCCTGTTAATCTAGACCCTAATCAACTCTCAAACTCTTTTAACTAAAATGCATTGAGTAGACCGTTTTTCTAATATTTTAGCAAAAAATGAATTGGCTATAGAGGCGTACCTAAATAAGTAGTACGCCTTTATCTATAAATGGGAGAGAGTGAACTAGTCCACCTATAGACGGAGGTAGTCCTAATTAATCAGAAATAGCCAAGAGAAATCTACAGTTCTATTGGTCTGACATTCCCTCGTCTTGTCAGGAGTCCTGATTCCCAAGACCTAATTCTTCTTGGCTCTGGGGGAGAAATCAATTCAAAATGACGTTCACGTACTCGCTCTAAGCGTACTCCTAGGTCGAACCCAGCTACGTGCAGCGTCTGGTAGAGAAGGCTTTACGCTACGGTAATAAAATTCAAAATTAAAGAACTTTGTTCTTCACCAATAACTGCCCCCTACTCCCTTTATTCTCCTGTGATTAGGCTTAGATTTGCATCTTTTTCAAGAATCGCAAATCTTGTGGTTTAATGCAGTATTATGCCATAATTCGATTTTATAATTTTGAACTTTATAACTGTAAATTACTTATGCATTGTTCTGCCACCCTAAACCAACTGGTTGAAGTTCTTTTGGCCAGTTCTGTAAACTTATCTGAAAATGCTTTAAAACAAGTAAGTTACGGTATACAAACAGATAGCCGTACCCTGAAGCCGGGTGAAGTATTTCTAGCTTTACGAGGCGATAAGTTTGATGGACATGAATTTGTGCAAACTGCGATCGCAAAGGGTGCAATAGTGGCAATTGTGGATTTTGAATACGAAAATCCGGGACTTCCTGTATTACAAGTAAAAGACACCCTCAAAGCATATCAGAAACTTGGCAGATGGTGGCGCGATCGCTTTGACATCCCTGTAATCGGTGTAACAGGTTCCGTAGGTAAAACTACAACTAAAGAATTAATTGCCGCAGTTTTAGGAACAAAAGGGCGAGTTCACAAAACTTATGGAAATTACAATAACGAAATCGGTGTCCCGAAAACTCTCCTAGAACTTGGTGCAGAAGATGACTACGCCGTGATTGAAATGGCGATGCGGGGTAGGGGACAAATTGCCGAACTGACGCAAATAGCACGTCCAACAATTGGAGTCATTACCAATGTAGGGACAGCACATATCGAATTACTCGGTTCGGAAGAAGCAATCGCTGAGGCAAAATGTGAGTTATTAGCCGAAATGTCTGCTGATAGTGTGGCAATTCTTAACCACGACAATCCTTTATTAATGGCCACAGGAGCAAAATTTTGGCACGGAGAAGTTTTAACTTACGGCTTTTATGGTGGGGATATCCAAGGGCAACTAATTGATAACGACACTGTAGAAGTTGCCGGAATCCAACTACCTCTACCTTTACCTGGTCGTCACAATGCAACAAATTTCTTAGCAGCTTTAGCGGTAGCAAAGGTGTTGGGGATCGATTGGGCAAGCCTCAAAGCAGGTGTAATGGTGGATATGCCCACAGGGCGATCGCAGCGATTTACCTTACCCAACGATGTGGTAATCTTAGATGAAACTTATAATGCTGCACCAGAAGCTATGATTGCAGCGTTGCAATTATTGGCAGACACACCCGGAAAACGGAAGATTGCTGTGTTGGGTGCAATGAAAGAATTGGGAGAGCGATCGCAGCAGTTGCACCAGCGAGTAGGAGAAACAGTGAAAAAGTTGAATTTAGACGGCTTGTTGGTTTTGGTAGATGGACAAGATGCCGAAGCAATCGCTCTTAGTGCCGAAGGTATCCCATCGGAGTGTTTTGCAACTCATGCTGATTTGGTGGCTAGGTTGAAGACATTTGTGCAAGCAGGCGATCGTTTATTGTTCAAAGCCGCCCATTCTGTGGGACTAGATCGAGTAGTTAATCAGTTACGTGCAGAATTTTCCAGATGATACCACTAGAAAGCCAACCATCGCCGTTTTGGTCAATATCTGCCGTAGTCAGTTTGCCATTGGCATCATAGTTATAACTGGTAATCTCGTCAGCGATGCCATCATTATTTTTGTCAGCTACCTGTGCAGCTAGTTTGTTATTAGCATCGTAGCTGTAAGCAGTCACCTCAACAATGATGCGATCTCAGCATTACAATTATTGGCAGACACACCCAAAAAGGGCAAAATTGCCCTCTTGAGTGCTATGAAAGAATTCTAAAGAGTGATGTCTAACTCCAAGCTGAAGAAGCATCTATGCACTAGCGAGTTGAAGAAGTAGTGCGATCAGAGACTATGTGTAGATTTCAGGCGTTGTTGGAAAGACTAGGGTTATTACTGTAGCGTCTTTGAAAAAGAATTGCTGCTAAATTAGTTACCAAACAGGTGATTGCTAGCCACAGCAAGATATAAGTAGGAGCCATCACCACGCCAATCAGGAACCAAGTATATACGTGCAGTATCATTACAGAAGCGAAAAAGCTAGCAATTCCCGCAGATTGCCACACTTGATACGATGGGCGACGTAACGCTACCAGGCTTATCGTTAAAATTGTGACAAGCAAGTTCGCTGGTACGAGAAATGTACAAATACTAATGCAATTGCCACGAGAGAACTCAGCTAAGTTGTTTAAATCGAGCATTAATTTGTTGGGATAGGTGTTAGCTTTTTAAGAATTTAATTTATTTGATTTTAAAATAATGAAATCAAAATTAATATATGAGTGAGTAATCACATTGTAAATATAACATAAATTAAACTATTGAGTTGCGTTTTGATACTTCCAATAGTTAGTTAATTATAAAGATTTTGGATAAGTAGGGTGGAAAATAACCACCCTAGCTGAATTAACCCGGTAAAATCACCGTATCGATAACGTGTATCACACCATTATCAGCTTCGATATCTGCTGCTAAAACTGTGGCGTTTTTAACTTCAAAACCATCAGAAGAACTAATTTTAATGGGTGAACCTTCCACAGAATTAACCGTACCAAGTTCTGCCAAATCAGCCTTTAGCAGCTTTCCTGGAACGACATGATACTTTAATATCCGCGTTAACTGGGGAATATTCTGTAACAGAGTTTGGATAGTTCCCGGCGGTAACTTGGCAAAAGCATCGTCATTTGGTGCAAAGACAGTGAACGGGCCAGGACTTTTTAATGTTTCTACTAAACCAGCAGCTTGTACAGCCGCCACCAGTGTTTTAAAAGACTCAGCCGTAACTGCAATATCAACAATATCAGCCATATATCTTACCTAGAATCTCTGCAAAAGATTTTAAAGGATAATAAACCTATTTGAAGTTTTATTAAACAAAATAAATTTAAAATCAGGCGTTAAAAAAGAGGCAGGGGAGCAGGGAGCAGGGGAGACAAGGGGGGGACAAGAGGTGAGAACTTGCAACAAGTCTTTTTCCCAATGCCTCATGCCCAATGCCCATTAATTATGATTAACTTTCCAGCTTGCTAAATCAGTTAAAGAGCGATCGCGGTAACGTCCATAACGCTCCTGCTTACTCTTGATTTTCGCACCCAGTTCGGGAAAAATCCCAAAGTTGGGCGGCATTGGTTGGAAATGCTTCGGCGAAGCGGAACTAATAAATTCCAATAACGCACCCATCATTGTTGTTGGTGGTAAAACCAAAGCTTCTTTACCCAAAGCTAGCCGCGCTGCATTAATTCCCGCCAAGCAGCCACCCGCAGCCGCAGCAGTGTAGCCTTCAGTACCAATCAACTGTCCAGCAGCTAACAATGTCGGACGCTCTTTAAATTGCAGAGTCGGATGCATTAGCTGAGGAGCATTAATAAAAGTGTTGCGGTGCATCACTCCCAATCGGACAAACTCTGCCTTTTCCAAACTGGGAATTAGCTGAAATATTCGCTTTTGCTCACCCCAACGCAGATTAGTTTGGAATCCTACCATATTCCACAGTTGACCAGCTTTATCTTCTTGTCGTAACTGCACCACAGCATAAGGACGTTCCCCTGTGCGAGTATCTGACAATCCCACTGGCTTTAGGGGGCCGTAGCGCATGGTATCTTCCCCACGCTGTGCTAGTTCTTCAATGGGTAAACAAGCTTCAAAAAATTTTGCCGTTTCCCGTTCAAAACCTTTGAGTTCTGTTTGTTCCGCTTTACAAAGTTCTTCTCGGAACCGCAAGTACTGCTCTTTATTCATTGGGCAGTTGAGATAAGCGGCTTCACCTTTGTCATAACGTGATGCCATAAAAGCAACGTCACGGTTAATCGATTCTCCCACAATAATCGGACTAGCCGCATCGAAAAAGCTGAGGTATTCCATCCCCGTAAAGCGCTGCAAATCTTCGGCTAAGTCGGGACTGGTTAAAGGCCCAGTTGCCAAAACTACAATCCCTTCCGGAATCGTAGATACTTCACCCCGGCGAAATTCAATTAAAGGATGATGTGCTAAAGTTTGAGTCAAATCTTGGCCAAATTGTCCCCTGTCTACCGCTAGCGCCCCACCCGCAGGAACGGCGTGTTCATCAGCTTTGGAGATGACGATAGAACCGAGTTGGCGTAATTCTTCGTGCAATAATCCAGCCGCGCGATCGCTTGCCATTGCCCCAAAGGAATTACTACACACTAATTCTGCCAAATGTTCTGTATGATGAGCAGGGCTGAAGCGTTTTGGACGCATTTCATGGAGAATTACCGGTACTCCAGCTTGGGCTATTTGCCACGCTGCTTCAGTTCCAGCTAGTCCACCTCCAATTACTTGTATCGGTTGTTGTTCCATAGTTATATTTTTAACGCTTCGCGGAAGTCCCCATCTTCAAGGTACTCCTTAAGATAGGGATTGTGATCTCTTGGTGAGGATTACATCTGGAATTGATTTTTTACTTGGTAAAAACAAATTCTGGATGGATGACGAATCCCCATCGCCCTTGGCATCTCCCCTTGGGAGAGGATTTTCTGGTAAGATATTCAATGTCTTGACCATCAATGCCATAAGCGAAAACCAAGCTAATAGGTACATGTTGCAAGAAAAAGATTTGGGTCTTGGGAACCAGGACTCCTGCCCTTGGAGGGAATGTAAGACCAAAAAAACTACGGAGTTTTTGAGGCTGTTACCGATGAATGGGGAAGCTCAGACTTCAGTCGTAGGCAAGTCTGAGTAGTTCACTTCCTATATCATAAGTATCGATCAGCATTACAGAAGTAAAATTAAATAAAAAGTCATGCTGACTATATAATTCAGCGTAAAATATGGTGAAGCAACAACACCAGATAATCTCTGCTATGCCTGTATTCTATGTAACCTTCAAAAAATAACTGATTTGGAGTCAAAAATTAGAAATTATCTGTATCGATTCCCTTTTCTTTGACTTTAGCTAACAATTCTTGATAGCGATTGCGCTCTTTTTCTAATTCTTCTAAAGCCGCTTCCTTTGCTTGACATTCCCGTTCTGCACGTTGGCGTTCTTGTTCCCGCAATTGGTCAATTTCTACGGGTGACAAAAACTTTTGTCCGGTGGTAGAAAAAATTTCCAGAGTATCCGGTGTCAGCGTAAAACGCATTCCGAAACGCGGACTTACCCAGCCATTCATCTCTTCAATAACTTCAAAACTATCCCTAGAACGGAGCAAGCCATTTAAATCGTTCTTAGCCGGATCATAAATATAATATTCTTCCACGCCGTAACGCTGGTAAAACTGCAATTTTTTGGTCATTTCTTTGAGCGTTTTACCTGGCGAGAGAATTTCAAATACTACCTGTGGGGGGATATTATCTTCATCCCATTGTAAATAAGAACCCCGTTTTATTTTTGGTCTGCCAAAGACCACCATTGTATCCGGCGCTTGTTTAATATTCGGGCTTCCTTTAACTGGATACCAAAACAAATCTCCGGCGATAAATACATCAGCTTGCGATGCAAATAGGATTTCTAAATTTTCTTTAATTTTGACAATCCATGCAAATTGTTCTGTATTATCCGCCATTGGCTGTCCGTCGCTTTCTGGGTAGATGACTTCGATGGTAGTTTCTGGTGTGACTTGTTGTACCATTGCTACACCTCCAAGTATCGGGTTTAGTAGTCATAGAAATTTGGACTTAACTCAGATTCTACTATTATGGAAATTTCCGATCGCGCACTTCCCCGGCATAATCTTGCACGGCTTTGGTAATCGTCTCCCGCAAGTTGGTATAAACTTTGGCAAATGGTGGATGCTTTTCAGCAAGTCCGAGGACATCTGAGGTAACTAAAACTTGTCCATCGCAGTGAGATCCTGCACCGATACCAATTGTCGGAATGCTTAATTTTTGTGTAATCTGCATTGCCAAATCTGCGGGGATATGCTCTAAAACGAGAGAAAATACACCTGCTTGTTCCAGAGCGATCGCTTCTTGTAAAATCCTCTCACTCGCTTCTTGCGTTTTCCCTTGTTGTCGCAAACCGAGTTGATGTACTGATTGCGGTGTCAAACCGACATGACCCATTACCGGAATTCCAGCTTGAACCAAACGAGCAATAGTTTCTGCGATCGCTGGATAGCCACCTTCTAATTTTACCGCTTGAGCGCCCGTTTCCTTCAGTACCCGCCCAGCTGAGTGCATTGCTTGCTGGAGACTTTCTTGATACGTCAAAAATGGTAAATCTACCACCACTAATGCCCGCTTAACTCCTCGACGTACAGATTTGGCGTGGTATATCATCTCATCCAAAGTTATCGGCAGTGTTGTTTCATACCCTAGAACTACTGCCATAGAGTCGCCCACAAGGATTAAGTCTACACCAGCTGCATCGAGGAGTTGAGCGATCGCATAATCCCAGGCCGTCAACGCTACAATTGAACGCCCCTGTTGTTTCCATTGAATTAATTGCTGGGTAGTGATTGCCATTTTTTTAGTGTTAAGTGCTGAATTAGAAGTGCTGAGTTAGGAGTGATGAGTTAGGAGTAAATAGCTCAGGATTTCATTTAATTCATAACTTCTAATTCCTAACTCTTAACTCTTAACTCCTAACTTGTTACTTCACGGCGCGACTGAAAGCAATATGGGGTTTTGCACTGTCGGTTTTAGGCATTAACCAAGCTAGACCTTCACTAGTGCCGATCCATAATTTATTGGCGATGTCAGGTGCAAGGGCAAGAACCCGACTAGAAGGAAGTCCAGCAACTTCTGCATCTAACACAGCTCCTGTATTTGGATTTAATCGTAACAAACCATTGTTGGTCCCAACCCAGACACTACCATCTTTAGCAAAACGTATCGCACTCACGTCACGCCCACGCAGACGAGTTACAGACCGCAACACTGCACCAGTTTTTGGGTTAATAACTAGTAAATTATTTGGCATTCCCGCCCAAATTAACCCTTCTGGACTCATAGCTAAAGCTTGGACAGTCGTCCCTGGTAAATCGGCTATCCGCTTCATAATCGCAGCACTAGAAGTATTTACCCGTACCAATCCATCAAGAGTGCCAACCCACAGTTGACCTTCAGCATCTAAAGTCAGGGTGTTGGCGCTGACACCAGGCAGATTTTTTAATGTTGTCATAATCAAGCCTTGGTCGGGACTAATTAGGGCTAAACCGCTATCGGTTCCAGTCCACAAATAACCCCGTTTGTCAACTAACAATGACAACACCCGTTTAGAAGGCAAAAATAAATTCTGCGCGGTGATTTCGCTAGTACGGGGGTCTACTCGGAACAGTCCATCATAACTTCCTACCCACAAACGTCCTACTTTGTCTTGGGCTAAAGCACCAATGGCAACATTTGGTAAACTAACACGAGAAATAATCTTGCCAGTTTTAGGATCAATCCGCGATAGTCCCCGCCAAGAACCTACCCAAAGATTGCCAGTAATATCTCCCAGTAAGTTCCCGACACGATAATCAGTTTTTGGCGAATTTTCTTGCACTCCTCGCTCATCGGGCAAAGGTTCTACTCGCGGTGGCGGTGCAGAAGATGGGTAAGGAGGAGTTAGATCAGATGAATTAATATCAGGGGTTTTTTGTGCCCATCCTATACTTGGCAAAGCTATCAACCCCAGCAAGATAGAAGTAGTCAATAAACTAGTACGCTTGCAAAACAATACCACGGTGACATTTCCTTTGGAGACAGTACCCATAGCCATTACCTAAACTGGCTTTGGGTTAGTTCCAGTGTTCCCCTAGTCAGGATTTTTTAAACATTGGGGACTGGGGACTGGGGAATAGGAACTGGGGAATAGGAAATAAATATTTAGGAATACTTTCTCATTACCCAATACCCAGCCCCCAATACCCAGTCCCCAGTCCCTAAACACTACTGATGACACCTTGTAAAGCATCTGTAACAAAATGTTAAATCTTTATGTAATAACAAAATTAAATATATAAGTTAAAAACTTTCAAAGAATAACTTATCGAATTATTGATATATTGTGGAATAAGTTACAAATTACGTGGTGTGCAATTTTTTATCTTTACGCTCACGACTCTGCTAAATCTCTGTCAAGTAAATTTTTTTCTGGTATCTTTTCCATCAAGGGAGAAGATATAGGGAGTGTAGAGGCGGGAATGTGTGCCAGCCAGCCCAATCCCCTGAATACCCCGATTTGTAGGGAAATTATCTAAATCAAGCCGCAAAAGCGGAAGTTTTGGTGAAATTGAGAAGGTTTAGTTGGATGCGAAGAAGAGGTAAAAAAGAATTTTGATTCGTAGGGAGAGGGAACAGTAGAAGCGCTAGGTCGCGTACCCCTAGAAGGGGATAACACTGGTGAGGAAGGCTACCACCGCTACCAAACAAAGTGTCCGCCGCAAAAAAACTGCTACCCTCTGCCAAAAAGAACCCTTAACAAAAATTTTTACCGTTCTTTTCCCCGATGAAGGGGGGAAAAATGGGGTGAGGGGAAGTTGCACAAAACGTGATTTGATAATTAATAAGAGTGATTTCAGGGAAGGATAAAATATGTCTTACGCTCAAACGAAGACTCAGAGCAAGTCTGGGTATCAAGCCGGGGTTAAAGATTACAGACTAACTTATTACACACCCGATTACACACCAAAAGATACCGATCTTCTAGCTGCGTTCCGCATGACACCCCAGCCTGGTGTTCCTCCCGAAGAAGCAGGTGCGGCTGTAGCGGCTGAGTCTTCCACAGGTACTTGGACAACTGTGTGGACAGACTTGCTCACCGACCTCGATCGCTACAAAGGTCGTTGTTATGACATCGAACCAGTTCCCGGTGAAGACAACCAGTACATCTGCTACGTTGCCTATCCTCTGGACTTGTTTGAAGAAGGTTCTGTAACCAACGTGTTGACCTCAATTGTAGGTAACGTATTTGGTTTCAAAGCTCTGCGGGCACTGCGTCTAGAAGATATTCGCTTTCCTGTTGCTTACATCAAGACCTTCCAAGGGCCTCCTCACGGTATCCAAGTTGAGCGCGACAAGTTAAACAAATACGGTCGTCCTTTGCTGGGTTGTACCATTAAGCCCAAATTGGGTCTTTCTGCTAAGAACTACGGACGCGCTGTATACGAGTGCTTACGCGGTGGTTTGGACTTCACCAAAGACGACGAAAACATCAACTCCGCACCATTCCAAAGATGGCGCGATCGCTTCTTGTTCGTAGCTGAAGCTATCACCAAAGCCCAAGCAGAAACCGGTGAAATTAAAGGTCACTACCTAAACGTTACGGCTCCCACCTGTGAAGAAATGCTGAAGCGGGCTGAGTACGCTAAAGAACTCAAACAGCCCATCATCATGCATGACTACCTCACCGCAGGTTTTACCGCCAACACCACATTGGCTCGTTGGTGCCGTGATAACGGTATTCTGTTGCACATTCACCGTGCTATGCACGCTGTAATCGACCGTCAAAAGAACCACGGTATCCACTTCCGTGTATTGGCTAAAGCCCTACGTTTGTCTGGTGGTGACCACATCCACACCGGCACCGTAGTTGGTAAGTTGGAAGGTGAGCGTGGCATCACAATGGGCTTCGTTGACCTGTTGCGTGAAAACTACATTGAGCAAGACAAGTCTCGTGGTATTTACTTTACCCAAGACTGGGCTTCTCTACCTGGTGTAATGGCAGTTGCTTCTGGTGGTATCCACGTATGGCACATGCCCGCACTGGTAGAAATCTTTGGTGATGACTCCGTACTACAATTCGGTGGTGGTACTCTGGGACATCCTTGGGGTAACGCTCCTGGTGCAACCGCTAATCGCGTCGCCTTGGAAGCCGTTGTTCAAGCTCGTAACGAAGGCCGCAACTTGGCTCGTGAAGGTAACGATATCATCCGCGAAGCTGCCAAGTGGTCTCCTGAACTGGCTGTTGCTTGCGAACTTTGGAAAGAAATCAAGTTCGAGTTTGAAGCAATGGATACCGTCTGATCTGAGTTAACAGTTAAGAGTTAAGAGTTAAGAGTTAGGATTTGCATTAATTCATAACTCATAACTCATAACTCATAACTCTTCAGGGCTGGGGTCAAGCATGAATCTTAAGCAAATTGCGAAGGACACAGCCAAGACTCTCCAAAGCTACCTGACTTATCAGGCTCTAAGGACAGTATTGGCACAGCTAGGCGAAACGAATCCTCCATTAGAACTTTGGCTGCATAACTTTTCTGCTGGCAAAATTCAAAATGGTGAATCGTATATTGAACAACTGTTGCGAGAGAAACCAGATTTGGCTTTGCGAATCATGACTGTCAGGGAACACATTGCGGAAGAAATCATCGAATTTTTACCGGAAATGGTTACCACTGGCATTCAGCAAGCCAACATGGAACAGCGTCGCCAGCATTTAGAACGCATCACACGAATAGACACATCGAACCCCAGTCTGCAACCAGAACAGCAAGCAACTTCAGATCCGAATTTGGATAACTTATCTAATTAGTTCGGTCAACCTAGTAGTCAAAATCGCAACTCATTATCAAAAAGCTATGCAAACTTTACCAAAAGAGCGTCGTTACGAAACCCTTTCTTATCTGCCACCCCTGACTGACGCTCAAATTGCCAAGCAGATCCAGTACATTTTGAATCAAGGTTACATTCCAGCGATCGAGTTCAACGAAACTTCTGAGCCAACAGAATTATATTGGACAATGTGGAAGCTGCCTTTGTTTGGTGCTAAATCCACTCAAGAAGTATTGAGCGAAGTTCAAGGATGCCGTTCTCAATTCAGCACCAGCTTTATTCGTGTTGTGGGTTTTGACAACATCAAGCAGTGCCAAATTCTCAGCTTTCTTGTTCACAAACCTAACAAAACCAACAGATACTAAAGCAAACGTTGCTCTAAGTAATTAGTTTATCCCCATAGGAGAGGTGGAATTATCCGCCTCTCCTATTTACTAGGTTTGTTTTGAAACGCAGAGGGACGCATTCGCATTAGCGTTCGCGCAGCGTCTCGTAGAGAAGCGGTAGCGACGTTAGGAGCGTCAGCGTCTCGCAGAGAAGGAAAACGCAGAGCAACGCAGAGAATAACTCGGCATCCCTTTGCGTAAACCTCTGCTTTCTTTTAAATATAATAAATGGAATTACAGCATCTGCCGGAAGTAAGAATTTGCTTTGTTGGTGACTCTTTTGTTAATGGTACTGGCGATCAAGAATGTCTTGGTTGGACAGGGAGAGTATGTACTAATGCTAATAAAAAAGGTTATGACATTACTTACTATAATTTAGGAATTAGACGTGATACGAGTACTGATATAGCAAAGCGTTGGTTACAGGAAGTATCACTACGATTATCCAAAGAATATGATGGTAGAGTTGTGTTTTCTTTTGGATTGAATGATACAACATTAGAAAATGGTAAAACTCGTATAGATTTGGCAGATTCGCTCAAAAATGCCCATGAAATTTTAAGTGAAGCTCAAAAGTTATATCCTGTTTTGATGATTGGGCCTGCACCATACGCAGAACAAAAAGATAGTCAAAGAACGAACAAAAATACTGGTTTATCTAAACAGTTTACTTTAATTTGCAATGAATTAAATATACCTTATTTAGACGTTTTTCCGATATTAGAAAAATCAAATATCTGGATGAATGAAGCAAGAGCTAATGATGGTGCTCATCCTAGAGCAGGCGGTTATGCAGAATTTGCTCAAATAGTAGAAAATTGGGAAGCTTGGTTAAATTGGTTTCCTCTGACTTAATCGAGTATTCAAAGTTAGGATAGTGGTAGCACCTAATTTTTATATCCAAAGGTGGTAACTATGCAGCAAATTACTCTAGCTGAAGCATCTCAAAATTTACCCGACTTAATTGAAGCAGCACTCAGTGGTGAGGAAATTATTATTATCAAAGATAATCAACCTTTGGTGAAATTAACTCCTGTGTCGCCACTTAAACAACGCCGTCAACCTGGAAGCGCAAAAGGTTTAATTACAATATCTGATGACTTTGATGCACCACTCGAAGAGTTTAAGGAATATATGGAATGAGATTACTGCTGGATACACATACTTTTATTTGGTATGTGACTGATAATTCAAGACTTAGTAATCAAGTAGTAGAGTAATCAATGATGAGAATAATGAAATTTTACTAAGTATAGCTAGTCTATGGGAAATAGCTATTAAGCAGAATTTAGGAAAGCTTAGTTTCAATCAGCCATTTGAGATATTCATCACACAGCAACTCAACCTCAACGATTTTAGTTTACTCGATATCAAAATTAGCCACGTTACTGTTGTTGCTACACTACTCTTACATCATCGCGATCCATTCGGCCGAATTTTAATTGCACAAGCACTCGCAGAAAATATACTTATACTGAGTGCTGATAAAATTTTTGATGCATATCTAATAAAACGTGTGTGGTAGGTAGCGTTGCTTTTCTACCAAAAGATAAATAAACAGTCATCACCAAAAAAACTTAACATTACTTTAAGCAGTGCTAGGCAAAAATAATTTTATGGGTTACTACATCGCTCCCCGCTTTCTGGACAAACTGGCTGTCCACATCACCAAAAACTTTCTAAAGCTTCCTGGCGTCCGAGTCCCAGTGATTTTAGGTATCCACGGACGCAAAGGAGAAGGCAAAACATTTCAATGTCAATTAGTCTTCGAGAAAATGGGTATCGAAGTGACTAACATTTCTGGCGGCGAATTGGAAAGTCCAGATGCAGGAGATCCAGCGCGGTTGATTCGGCTGCGCTATCGGGAAACAGCAGAACTAATCAAAGTACGTGGCAAAATGTGTGTACTGATGATTAACGATTTAGATGCGGGGGCTGGACGCTTCGATGAAGGCACTCAATATACTGTAAATACACAGTTGGTGAATGCCACACTGATGAATATTGCTGATAATCCTACAGATGTACAATTACCTGGAAGCTATGATTCCACGCCTTTACATCGTGTACCGATTATTGTCACAGGTAATGATTTTTCCACCCTCTATGCACCGTTAATTCGGGATGGACGGATGGAGAAATTCTACTGGGAACCAGACAGAGACGACAAGGTGGGAATTGTCAAAGGGATTTTTGAACCGGATGGACTGTCACAAAAGGAAGTTGAACAGCTAGTTGATACATTTGTCAACCAGTCCATTGACTTTTTTAGCGCTTTGCGATCGCGCATTTATGACGAACAAATCCGCAACTACATCCATCAAGTAGGTTTTGAGCAAGTATCCTTGAGTATCGTTAACAGCGTTGAAGGGCCACCAGAATTTAAAAAGCCAGATTTCAGGCTGTCTCACTTAATCGAGTCTGGTAACTTCCTCGTTGGTGAACAAAAACGGGTGGAAAATTCCCATTTGGTTGATGATTACAACCGACTCAATCGAGGTAGAAATTCTCAATCTGCACAACCTACTGCTGTAACACCAATTAATCAGCCGTCAAGCAATGGTGCAACTCAAGAAGCAAAAACTAATGGATTCCAGAAGCACGAAGCATCGAGTCCACATTTGACCCTAGATACACAAGCTCAAATTAGGCAATTATTATCTCAAGGTTACAAAATTAGCATTGAACACGTAGATGAACGCCGCTTCCGCACAGGTGCTTGGCAAACTTGTGTTCATAGCCACATTGATGCAGAATCTGATGCCATCTCAAATTTGGAATCAACTTTGACAGAATATAGCGGTGAATACGTGCGCTTGGTAGGTATTGATCCAAAGGCCAAGCGCCGGGTGGTGGAGACGATTATTCAACGGCCGAATGGAAAAAATTAGTCATTAGTCATTGGTAAAAGAAAGTGGGCGGAAAAACAAATGACTATGAGCTATAGTCATTTTCAATCCGGTGAGGTACAGGTATACAAATAGAACTAATCCCCTTCCCGCCTTGGGAAGAGGGTTAGGTCTGTATTGAACTCAACCCAGAAGCGCTATATAGCGCTTTTTTGACGAATTTGACGCTCCTAGGTCGCTCTAAGCGTACTCCTACGGAGAAGCAAGCTACGCGGTAGCGTCTGTCTGCGACACGCTACGCGAACGTAGAGAAGCCATGCCGTTGGCGGAGCCTCTCGTAGAGAAGGCTTTACGCTGCGCTAAGGTAATTCGTAATTCCCGATAGAAGACAGGCATTTACTGTGGACTATTAATTAGGAATTATTCGGTTACAGCAATTTTTTGGCATTAGTCTATTTTTTTGGGAATGAGACTGGCGCTTTTTGTTACACTATCCCAAACAATCCAGCTAATAGAATTATCTAAATCATCGGGGCTATTGGAAACTTTAAAATATAGCTTTTCTATACCTTTTGTTTCAATAGCAAAGTCGGCATTTTGAGCATAAACGACTATAAAACCTTTATCTCGCAAACAATACATTGCCCAGCCTTTCAATGATTGCTTGTATGGTTCGTGTGGAATTGGTGGTTTTGTAATTGTGTCTTGAATTAGTTTAAATATTTGCGTGATTTTCGCGGTCATAGTAGATACTTTTGTTATTACCCTTAAGTTAACTAGCTTCTGGATCGCAACGAATTTCAATCATAAAACCATCTGGATCGTAAAAATACACACCTCTACCAGTAGGACGAGTCACTGGGCCATGTGCGATCGCTATTTTATTTTCTCTGATCACTGTCACCGCGCGATCAAATAACTGCGGATCGATGTCAAAAGCTAAATGGTACGCTCTGGTAAAAGTCTTCTCTGGGTCTGGATTTGGTGGTGATAATTCTGGTTCCCCAAATAAATCCAGGATTGTACCATCCGGGGTGATGAAGTTGGCTACTTTCCCAGATGCTACAAGTTCCACCAGGGTTGCGGGTACTTCGTCGCCTGTGAGTTCATGCAAACCCAGGATAGTGCCATAAAAGTAGCGCGAGGCTTGCATATCCTGGACGTTGAGGGCAATGTGATGCACTTTACGCAGATTTCCTGGCGCAAGGACACTGTTCACGGATTGGGTGCTAGATAGCATAATAGAACAAAATCTCAATACTTAGATAGAAGTTGAACTTTGTTTTAAAGTTTATTATTCCTAATAAAAATCTATCATGGCTTTTGATTATTCTTTAGACTTTAAAAATATTGATTTTCGCCAACATCCTGAACTCTATCGTGTTGGGAAGGGTGAGCAGGGTGTACTTTTGGTTGAACCATACAAGTCAGAAATTCTTCCTTACTGGCGGTTCAAAACTCCTGATATTGCTAGAGAGTCAAGTGAAAAAATCTACGAAATGTTTCTTGATTATTTAGAGAAAGATGATTTTATTGGCGCGGATATGGCACGAAAGTTTATCCAAATGGGCTATACTCGCTCTCGCCGTTATGCTAATCATAAAAGTGGCAGGAAGTATAAACAAAATTCTGAAACTTCAGATTCCAAAAAAGAAATTCTTCCCTATGAAGTAGACTTAGTGAAAGCGGAATCAGCAGCAATATTTAAAGTCAAGTGGGTAGAAGCAAAGACAAATGAGAAATATCAACAGCTTTTAGCCAAGCATAAGCAGATGTATGAGCTAGAGTAAAACATTATTAACTTTCAATTGAGCGGCTTTCAGAAAGTGTGTTACGTGAATGAACCTTTTAGCTTCGTGAATGAACCTCTGAGCTTCGTCGATGAACCTTTTAGCTTCGTGAATGAACCTCTGAGCTTCGTCGATGAACCTTTTAGCTTCGTGAATGAACCTCTGAGCTTCGTCGATGAACCTTTTAGCTTCGTGAATGAACCTCTGAGCTTCGTCGAGATGAGCTTTTGAGCTTTGCGAATGAACCTTGGGGAGTAATTGCAGAATCTTGTCACTCACATTGTGGCTTACGAAAACGCTTGTTCAGCTAGAATTTTATCGTGATTTACTGACGTATCTTTAAATCCACTTCCCTTGGATGCAGGAGTTAGGCGTAAACCTTGCTTTTGTGGAGGTAAATTAGGCAAAGTTTAGCGGCATGGTTTGGAGGGGTAGATTGCACAATAACCTTCACCGTATTATCAGTAAATTCAATCGTCAACAAAGCCAACGCCTTATATAGTTATCGGCGATATTCGTCGCCGCAATCGCCGATTAGCTGGTACAAGTCTCGTGATTGGCGAGATACAGCATTGATGCGATCGCGATCGTCAGCATCTAAACTAAAACTAAATACTTTGGCGTTATCTTCTATATGTTCAGATACACCAAGTTTTGCACCAACTATCACACCGCCCACAGTTGGCTGATCTAAAATGTAACGCACTGCCACGTTAGAAATGCTTACCCCATGCTTATTAGCAATTTCCTTTAGAATAGCCAGCAACTCTTGAAATAATCGCCAACCACCCCAAGCATCGATCATATTTTTATATTTTTTCAAACTAGCAGTGGATAAATCAAAACCTTGCGGTTCCGGTTTTCCCAAATAGTTTTCTGATAACAAACCGCCGCACACTGTACCGTAAGTAAAAAGCTTTATGTCATGCTGTTGACAAAACTGCACCATATTAACTTCGGGACGACGGTCAACCAGGGAAAATTGCACTTGGTTAGAAACAATTTTGATACCTGCTTCGGTAATCAGCTTCAAGTTTTCTGTGTCAAAATTAGTTAAACCAAGATGCTTAATTTTACCCTCAGTCTGAAGTTCTGCCATATATTTGAGAGCATCCAGGTAATTTTTATCCTGATATTCCCACCAGTGGAATTGCATCAAATCTAACGATTGTACATTCATCCTTCTCAAGGAAATATCAATATTTTCCTCAACGAGTTTTTTCGTCATTTTGCCAGGACGAGGCACCCATTTTGTAAAAGCTTGTACCTGAGATAAAGCATCTTTACCACGAGTGTCAATTAGTTGACAGCGAAACTCACCAATAAAGTCTTCTGCGGGGCCATAGTGGTCTGCTAAATCCCAAGTGGTAAAGCCTGCATCTACATATTTGAACATAGTCTCAATAGCGGCTTGGGGATTGATCTGTCCGTGTCCGCCGGAGACTTGCCACATCCCATTTAAGATCCGGCAAATGTTTAAATCAGGAGTGAATTGGAGACGGCTAGCTGCGGGTAAGTTCATTTTCAAGTTTAGGAGTGAGAAGAGACGCAATTAATCGCGTCTGTACAGGAGTGAGAAGAACGAAGAATTAGCGAGTTCGTAAGCATCTTATTAGAGGATGTTTGAAAAGTATTTTTGGTAACATTTAAGCTCTCGGAAAGCTAAACCCCCGCGCCTTCTTTCCTACAAAATAATGGGGGTTTCAAAGCCTCACGACCTTTAGGCAAGAGGAATGGAAGCGGGGTTTTGAGTATCCTTTACAACTTTTCAAACAACCTCTTACAACATTCTTAGACTTTATACTTTTTTAAGAACCATTTATAACAGCGATAATCAATAACTCTTAAATCTTAACCCTTAATTCCTAACTTTGAACTCCTAACTCCTAACTTTCTAACGCCAATCTTTTTCAGCTTGTTCGAGAACGTAAGCAGCAACATCTTGAATTTGCTGTTCAGTGAGGCGTTCTTTGTAGGCTGACATATTATTTTTACCATTGGTAACTATAGATGTAACTGCCTCTATTGAATCCATACCATACTTTTTCAGCGCTTGCTTTTTGAGATTTTTACCTCGCCTGATGATGTTGCTGCCGTTGATATGACAACCAGCACAATGAACACTAAATATTTGTTCACCGTTAACTGTGTCTGCTGCACTAGCAGGTAAAGTAAAAGTGCTTATCAATAACAAAAACGTTACTAATACTAATGTAAGTAATCTTTTCAATTAACTTCTCCTAATTTGGACATATTGGTTGCAGAGATTAGTGTCATAACCAATACTACAAGGATTCAAAGTCAGTTGTAAATCCAGCAAAATTTGCACAATCTTCTTGAAATGCTTCGGCATCGCTAACATCTTCAATTTTATAAGACATGATGCGCGTCCCATCTGGCATTTTTTTGGAACCAATCAATTCACCTTGATATTTATCTGCGATCGCTTTAAATTCAGTACCATAAAGCTTCCAGGCATCGGCTGAACAAGTAATATTTACTCGCCACATATTTGCATCTCAATTACTACTAACAATTAATCATCTCACGAATGGGCAACATGCTACACATCACCTCCTTAGGGTTATTATTTTCTATCTAAAGGAAGTGCCGAGCCTTCTCAGACTACGCCATAATGTGGGTATGGGAACATGTCTAGAAAATATTATCCAAAATAGTTAAACCCTAAGAGTTGAAAATGTCTAACAATATCAAACAACAAATTCAAGCAGACCTGCAACAAGCTAAAGAAACTGGACAATTAAGAACTGAGCGGATTCGGGAAATTGTAAAATCCGCAGTTTCTCAAGTAGGTTCTGAGTTTAAAGAAGGCTCTAGTGACCTTCGTAACCTTGTTAAAGATGCTGTTTCTGCTGTAATTGAAAACTTCCAAGAAAAAGGTGGCGAACTCAAAGATGAAGTGACAGCTTCCATTGAAGGAGCGCTGGAAGGGATTAATAGCAAAAGACACGAAAGCATTGCTAAAACTCAGACAGATATAAAACGGCTACAGGCTCAACTAGATGGTGAAGAAGAACAACTTCAGCAAGAGGTTGATGTAATTTTGGCAGAGATTGAAGAGACGGGTAAGGAAAAACCTGCTAGTACCAAAACTGCAATTAATTCTGCTGTCAATGCCCTTAAAGATAGTGAAGAAGCAGGATTGTTAAAGAAACGTTACGCACAACTGCAAGCGCAGCTAGCCATTGTCCGAGCTAACTTAGCTGCACGCTATGGCGGACGTAATATGGAAGTTCAAGATTATCTAGACGAAGCTAAACACTGGTACGATAAAGCTCGTCCTCAAGCAGAATCTATGGCTGTGCAGGTAGGAGAGAAGCGATCGCAGCTTGAAGATAAACTGGGTGAAGCTGGTACATCTCTAGCGAGAAAAGAGCGCCAAATCAAACAAACGTTAAGGGAATTACTCTTAACGGCGGCTGACTTGTTTAAAGATAAGGAACCTGCAAATAAAGAGCGGGATACTATTCATAAATAGACTAGACTGCTTTTCACAAAACTCTGATACATATAGAATTTTAGTAGGGACACAGCATTGTCGTGTCCCTACTAACGTATTTGTAAATTATTAAAGACTCAGCTTTCGTAGGGTGTGTTTGCCAAAGCCTAACGCATCGCTTGATAAGCTGAAAAATATCTAAATTACTATAATCGTAGGACTATCGTTATAGCGCTTCTCCACAAGGCTGAGGTACAATTTTGACCTCTCTCCTTTTAGGGGAGAGGCTTTGAATTAATCCCCCTTCCCGCTTCGGTAAGGGGCTTAGGTCTTATAACTTCTAATTCTACTAGAAACTAAAATGGTGCGTTACGGCTTAAACCATAACGCACCCCACTCAAGATTCCCTAAAATTCATCTTGCGTATTAGTAAATATTTCCTTCTCTATTGAGTTGTTCATCATGCTTGGCAATAACCCAAATTGCATGAATACTACCGGGTAGCCAACCTAGAACTGTGAGCAAGATGTTAATAAAGAGAGTTGGGCCAACTCCAACTGTCAGGAAAACGCCTAAAGGAGGCACTAATAAACCTAGAAGAAAACGAACTAATTTCATGATTTTGCTTGCTGTATTTTTGTGATTTTCTTTAATTACATTCTGCTGAAGATACCGAATTAGGAAATCCACCTTCGGATATTTATTTGGAGTAGAGATGTGAGAAAACTGGTATTTCTACTCTTTATAATACTTATCTAGAAGGTAATTCACCTTGGGCTTTTTCGCCACTGCCGGTTAACAGGTTTTTTTCAACAAAGTAGTTGTTAATGAAGGTGTTAGCAAAGGTTAGGATCACTGGCCCAAGAAGGAAACCAATAATTCCGCGAACTGCGAACCCAGGAACTAGCACTGCTGCTAACCAGAAACACAAACCGTTGACGACGAGCGAAAATGCTCCAAATGATAGAAAGTTAAGTGGTAGAGAAAGAGCAGACAAAACTGGTTTAACTGAACCGTTAATTAGACCAATTACTAAAGCAGCAATCATAGCTGCGGGAAAGTTAGCAATATTAACGCCTGGAACAACTAAATCAACAATCAACAGGCTTAAAGCTGTAGCTAGGGCGGTTAATAATGGTGTTAACATTTTTCTTACCTAATCACTAAAGATTTTTTGTAACTTCTTATCTACATCTTCAACTATCTGCGAGGTTTTAACCTCTCTTGCAAGATAGAATTTGCTTCTACCGTTAGGCCGATCATTAAGAAAAAGATAGCGCTTTGAATACTACGTAAGTTTTACTTAAAAAAGCACTCCAGGGTAGGTTGGGTTGAGGAATGAAACCCAACATTTTCACCGATTTGTCGGGTTTCACTACCTTTAACCCAACCTACAAATCTTCTTAACGGATTAGTATGTCAATCACTTAGATTTTCCAGACTCAGGCTGATAGTAAAGAGCTGATTTATACAAGATTTGTTCTTGATGGGTTTCTAAAGTGCAATTAGACAAAGGGTAAGTTACACAAGTAACAACATAACCAGCCTGTACTTCACTTGGGCGCAAAAATTTTTGCTCACTTTGATCAACTTCACCGCTAATGAGTTTGGCGACACAGGCAGAACATTCGCCTTGTTTGCACCCTGATGGTAGGCGAATACCAGCATCTTCTGCCATATCCAGAATATATTGATCGTCTGGTACTGGAATAGTGCGATCTAATCCAAGTGTAGTATTAATGAATTGAACTTGATAAACTGCCATCTGCTGTTTGTAATTATTGTTTAACTGCTTTCATCGACAAACTAATCCGCTTGAGTTTCTCGTTGATTTCTAGCACCTGCACTTTGACTACTTGTCCGACTTTGACAACTTTTTTGGGATCGTCTACAAATCTATCAGCCAGTTGGGATATATGCACCAAGCCATCTTGATGGACGCCGATATCAACGAAAGCGCCGAAGTTGGCGACATTTGTGATCATTCCTTCCAGTTCCATTCCCACCTTTAAGTCCCTGATTTCCTTAATTCCTTCTTTGAAGGTGGCATACTTAAATTCTGCACGGGGATCTCTACCTGGTTTTTCTAGTTCGCCGAGGATGTCGCGCAGTGTGGGTTCGCCGACGCTATCGGTAACATATTTCTTCAAGTTGGTCTTTTTAAGTTTTTCGGCAATTTGTGTCACCTGATTTAATGGCACATTTAGATCAGATGCGATCGCTTCTACTAGAGAATAACTTTCTGGATGCACTGCTGTATTATCCAATGGGTTATCACCGCCGCGAATCCGCAGAAAACCCGCCGCTTGTTCAAAAGCCTTTGGCCCCAGCTTCGGAACTTTCAAAAGTTGTCGGCGATTTTTAAAGGCTCCATTCTGGTTACGATAGGCGACAACGTTATTGGCAACTGTTGCCGTAATCCCAGAGACGGAAGTCAGAAGTTCTTTAGAGGCCATGTTCAAGTCTACGCCGACGTAGTTAACGCAGCTTTCTACAGTCTCATCCAATTTCTTTTTCAGCAACTTCTGATCGACATCGTGCTGATACTGTCCCACACCAATAGATTTGGGATCGATTTTCACCAGTTCCGCCAAAGGGTCTTGCAAACGGCGGCCAATGCTAATCGCACCGCGCACGGTAATATCTAAATCGGGAAACTCTTCTAGCGCCACAGTACTGGCAGAATATATAGATGCGCCAGATTCATTCACCATCACCTTAACTGGTTTGCGTTCTATAGTTTCCAATACTTGTATGACAAACTCCTCTGTCTCGCGGGACGCTGTACCGTTACCAATGGCGATTAACTCAATCTTGTATTTTTCAATCAGATTTTTGACAGTTTGTGCAGCTTTAGCGCGTTGTTCAGCCGCTTGGTGAGGAAAAACCGCTTGGTATTCCAAAAATTTCCCCGTTTGGTCGAGGACAGCAACTTTACACCCAGTCCTAAATCCAGGGTCTATCGCCAAGGTGGGTTTCATTCCTGCTGGTGCAGATAGCAGCAACTCTCGCAGATTAGTTTCAAACGTCTTGATTGATTCCATATCTGCATATACTTTAATCTCAGAAATTACCTCTCCCATTAGAGAGACTTTCATCAAACGATTGAATGCATCCTTCAACATCGTTTGATAAAAATCCCGAATTGTCCGAACTTTGGTTTTAATTTCTTTCGACTCAAGATAGTAAAGTACCGTATCTTCATCAAAAGCAATTTCAAAGCTTAATACTTTCTCCGTTTCACCCCGACACAACGCCAGCATATTGTGGGGTGCAATATTTTTTACCTTAATTTGATAGTTACGGTACATCTCAAATTTGGTTGTACCTTCGGGATAATCATCTTTGATACGGGAGACAAATACCCCTTCTTCTAGCAGAAAATCGCGGATATATGCCCGTAATTCAGCTTTCTCAGCCACTTCTTCCGCTAAAATATCAGCAGCACCTTTGAGTGCTTCTTCTGCTGTTTTTACCCCCTTGGCTTCAGAAATATACTTAGCCGCTTCTTCTTCCAGAGAAGCCGTTGCAGCATTTTTTACATTTAGCAACTTGATAAATTCCGCCAGTGGTTCGAGTCCTTTTTCTCTGGCGATAGTGGCGCGGGTGCGTCGTTTTGGGCGATAGGGTAAGTATAAATCCTCAAGTTCGGTTTTTTGTAAGCAGGATGAGATTTTGGCTTTGAGTTCATCTGTGAGTTTACCTTGTTGGGCGATCGCACTTAAAATCACAGATTTTCGTTCTTCCAGTTCTGTTAGATAAGTATATCGATCAGCCAGTTCACGTAGTTGCACTTCATTCATCTCATCGGTGCGCTCTTTACGATAACGTGCAATAAAGGGAATCGTTGCACCCTCCGCCAAAAGTTCCAGCGCGTTTTGCACCTGATGGGGTTTGAGGTTTATTTCACTTGCCAGTAATTGAGGAATGTTCAGCATTGAGTGTTTAAAATGAAAAAATGAAAATGCTACTTCTAAAGGTAATATGCTAAATCCTTATCCTGCCGCAAGGCCAAAGTTTTAAGCTAATTTACCAGATGATTACTCACAAAAGTGCAATTAGCTAAATAGACAAAACCCACCTTCGCAAGTTTTAAAGGGTTCCAATCTGCGTGGTTAAACAATACTTTGTATAGCATAGCGCAGCTATACTGAGTCGGGATGTCACCAGAAGGAATTTTGCACTCCTCACCAAGCTACGTCTAGCGTCTGGTAAGCTACTGTTAAAAGGAGTTTGGCTCACCATCGACTACAGAAAAAGGAGTTATTAGCCAAGGTTTTGGGCGCTGCTTCTGTCGCAAGAATTATTCCAATTTGTGTAAGATACGACGTTGCGTAATCTTGATTTTCTATAATATTTATTTCAATGGGCTGTTGTAGCTAAAACCTCATTGGATGTAAAATTAACCACAATTCCAAAAAACAATTTCAGTTTGTTTTATAAGCACAACAACTTATAGTTCAGAAGTTAGTAAAATGGCTTTGTTCTTTTTGATACCACTGTGTACGGCTTTAGCCACTGGCTACTTCTTTAAAAAGAGTAATGATGAACTTGCATATATTGCAGGTGTATTTGCAGCTATTAGCTTGATTTTCAGTTTAGTATTAGCACCCTGGCAGATTCAGTTTGGATTGTTAATCATTGTCTTAATTATTACCAACAGACTTTTGCAGGAAAATGAGTCAAAACAAACTCAAAGCAAAAGACAACAATTTAGACAAACTAAATAAGATCGGTTCTTCATTACATATTGCTAAATATGCTCCACAAAAACCATGAAACCCTTGCTAGCCAATAAAAATTGACATTATATACTAACGTTTTAGGCGTTTAGGATTGATTTTGGTTTTTGACCTTGATTTTTAAGCCAAGTTTTGATGTTTAACTAATAATTTGGCATAAAAGGTAGTGAAGAACCATAAAGTTTGATAAGAGAATTCAGAAATAGAGTCCTCCGGCTTACTTAGTGTCTAAGTCAACCTTTGACTAAGTTTTGTCTGAGATATCTGAATTTGAAGATTTTCATGGATAAATAAAAAACGATTCAGACTATCGGCTAGCATATATGATCCTTGATACATTAAGTATCTGGTTATACTAAAAAACACTTATTTACACTATTGTTCAAGTTTCAATTCTGCTTTATTAAACTCTTAACTTTGCACTTTTATTAGCTATAAAGTGGTACATGAATGTACAAATTATTAAAAATAGAGATTTCTCAAGAGGAAAGTCTAGATTTTATAAAGTTTTTGTTTAAGTATATTTTCGTAAAATGAATTTTTGATGAAGTGTGGCGATAAATTTGCAACATTGTTTTCTCGTGGTATTCTAGTAAGTAAGTATATGTAAAAATTAATTTTGAGATAAAGCTCCTAGTTAAAATTACATATAGTTAAGAACAATCAAACAACAGTAATACTTAAGATAATGTAAAAACATTTTAAACCCACTTAACTCAACATAAGTAAGCTGCGAGTTGATTACCAAACGCTAGTTTACATTAACCCTTAATGTCGTCAAAAACTCCATTTTGACATTCAATAAAATTCCCAAAAAATCTGTCAAGCAAATCACTGTAGAGTTATCTCTCAATGGTTTTGGCTCTCAGGCAGATTTCTGTTATCCATTGTGTTCCAATGTCCAAAAAGAACACCTATGCACGCTCAATTTGAGTACAAATTTTTATGAATCGGCTTAGTCTCCAGCCGAAATTGCAGATATGTCTGTGAGCCTAGATAAATTCTATGGTATGTCATAAAACTAATAAACACTTCCTGGAGAGAATTAAAAACATTTATCAAACCAGCTTAGTTTTGATGCACAAGTTAATTGCTTGAGAAGTTGAGTAGTGTCTTCAACTAGGTTTCTATAGCAGGATACAACTGATGAAAGTTAATGAATGAATTAATCAAAAATTGCGGAAATCCATTATTATTCGCTTAACTCCATCTGTTGAACATGGGGGACGAATCCGAGTTCAGCATAAGCGATGTCTGACTGCTAAATTTTGTTAACACATTTGTGGCAGAGCACTCAATATTCGCTATATATGCATTCACGATGACGTAGATATTGCGATCGCCTACGGCGGGCGGATACGCCATCGCACTAAAACTAGTCTGGAAACATAGCTGGCTGATACGGAAGACATCTGCAATTCATAATTGGGCAAAGCCTAAACCGATTGCGCCAATTGTCAAGCAATTAAACTGTTATGTCTGCGAGTGTAACTCAGTAAGCAAATTTAGCATATTCTACTCCGATAATATCTGGTCTTGCCAAAATACAGCAACCGTCCTCCAAGCTGCATAGTATCTACTTGCTAACTCTTAGACATGAGCTTCTATGATCATTTTGATATCAATCCCTTCAAGATAACCTTCCTAATTTTGTTGTCTATTTACTGAAGTGTAAATTCAATTGTAAATAAGGTATGAGCGAAATCTGAAACTTTTAAAACGATAGATTGTTTACTGTCCGGTTCATACTTAATATCTCGATTAAGGCAAATGTACTATGAAATCTATCTCGCAAAGTTCAAACGTTAAAATAATTCCTTATATTATATTGTTTGTTAGTATCTTATTTAGTATTTCTGGTCAATTGCTTATGAAGCATACGATGAGCCATACAAATGAGGGACTATTTAATTGGGTATTTATTCAAAAATTAGTATTAGCTATTAGTATTTATTGCTTGGGGGTAGTAAATTGGATATTAGCTCTGCGATCTGTAAAATTGAGTATTGCTTATCCACTAACTAGTTTAAATTACGTCGGTATATTTTTCGGCTCATACTACTTTTTTAATGAAGAGATTACACTAACTAGAATAGCAGGAGTAATCACTATTTTCGTGGGTGTTCTTTTAGTAGTTATCCCCTTGAAAAAATCTACATCAATGTACAGCAAATCTCATCAAGAAGATTGAAAAATGAACATCACTACTTGGCTAGTCTTAATGCTTGTGGTTTTATTCGGAACAACAGCTAACCTATCACTAAAGTATGGACTTCACCTTTCTAGCCATACTAAAGGAGCAAGCGCATCTATCCAAAATTTGTTATTGTCTCGTTATTTTTGGATTTGGTTTGTTTGTTATACATTTATGACTATATTGTGGCTTTATGTATTGCGGACAATTCCTCTGAGCCAAGCATTTCCAGTTTTAGGATTAATGTATGCATTTGTACCAATTGCTTCTCACTATCTTCTAAAAGAGCGGGTTGTATTTAGCCAGTGGTTAGGAATTTCCATTATTATAACTGGTGTAGTTCTTGTTGTAAATTAATAGCTAAAAAGTAGATAGCAAGGCTATTAATACTAAACTTCTTTGAAAATATAATTTCAAAATCATCATTACAAAAATCTAAGTTAAATTTATGAATATAGGCATCATTGGTGGAGGTATAACTGGGCTAGTATTAGCCCAACGTCTTTCAAATCAAGGACATAAGGTAACTGTTTTTGACAGTAACAAGCAGCTTGGTGGACTTACCACTTATCATGATTATGGGTTGTTTACCTGGGATAGATTTTATCACGTTATCCTCCCTTCTGATACTCATTTAATAAATTTTCTCAGAGATATTGGTCTTGGAGATAAGCTGCGTTGGCATCGAAGTTTAACAGGCTTCTACGATAATCAAAAATTTTATTCTATCAGTAACTCTATAGAATTTCTCCGCTTTCCTTTGTTCGGACTTATAGGTAAAATCAGATTAGCTTTCACTTTATTGTATGGTTCACGCCTTAATAACTGGCGGCGCTTAGAGAAGATATTAGTTGAAGATTGGCTCTTGAAACTTGGTGGTAAAAGCACATACGAAAAACTCTGGAAACCCTTGCTTCTATCCAAACTAGGAGAGAACTATAAGCGAATATCAGCAGTTTTTATCTGGGCTTATATTAAACGGTTATTTTCAGCGCGAGATTCTTCATTAAATAAAGAACAACTTGGTTATGTTTCAGGCGGTTACAAAACTGTTTTTGACCATATAGAAAAATTAATTTACGCAGCTGGGGGTCATATCCACACAGGTGTTGCGGTGGAATATATTGCACCTCATCCAGAGGGGGGAATGTGGGTAGAATATCAGGGCAAAAAGGAACATTTTGATAAAGTCATCTTTACTGGTCCAGTTAATATTTTGCAACAGGTTGCTGCCAAAGAACTGGTGAAAGTTTCAGAGACCGGTGAAACAGTAGAATACCTCGGCGTAATCTGCATGGTACTTATTACTCGCAAGGCTCTAGTTCCTTATTACGTAGTAAATATTGCCGATAGGAATGTTCCCTTTACTGGAGTCATCGGTATGAGTAACCTAGTTTCTTTGCAAGAGACAGCCGGATATCACATGACATTCCTACCAAAATATATCCTTTCCACTGACCCGTTGTTAAAACAGCCAGATGATCAATTGCGCCAAGTATTTTTCCAGGGTATACGTTTGATGTTCCCAGAACTCAAAGCAGATGATATTGTCGCGGCACACATTAATCGAGCTATTAAAGTACAGCCACTACAAGTTTTAAATTATTCTAGCCTTGTTCCAAAAGTGAGTACTGAAAACGATGATTTTTTCGTTGTCAATACCTCGCAATTGGTCAATGATAGCGTCAATAACAACGCAGTCGTCCGACAGGTTGATGAATTTCTCAAGAAATCAACATTACTGAATTCTTGAGATTAGAGAATAATCTTTTGAAAATTACACGAGGTACTTATGAGTCTTTTTGTTCTTTTACCCGCATACAATGAGCAAGAATCAATTCGCCCCTTGTTCAAAAAGTTTCAGGTATTGCAGCAAATATCTAATATGGATATCCGGCTGATTCTTGTTGATGATGGTAGCAAGGATGCAACTGCTCAGACTGCTTTAAATGAATCTCAATCGTTAGGGATATCACTGAAATTAGTCCAACATCCCAAAAATGCTGGTTTAGGTCAAGCAATTAAAACAGGTTTCACAACTTTCTTAGAAATTTCTAAAGAAGGTGATTTTTTAGCCGCGATGGATTGCGATAACACTCAACCACCAGAACTATTAATCAAGATGTATGAGACGATGATAGCTGGTAGCTATGATATTGCGATCGCATCTAGATATCGAAAAGGCTCCAAAGTCATAGGCTTATCAAAATTTAGAGAGGTGATGAGCTACGGAGCAAGCTGGCTTTTTAGAATTGCAGCCCATGTACCAGGTGTAAGAGATTACACTTGTGGTTACAGACTGTATAACCGTACTTTCGTCAGCAAACTAGATATCTATTATGGCGAGAGTTTATTCACTGAAAGTGGATTTGCTTGCATGATAGATTTATTGCTGAAAGCCAAACCGCTCAAACCAAAAATCGTAGAAATTCCAATGGTTTTGAGATATGACGAAAAGCCGAGTGCCAGCAAAATGAAAATTATTAAAACTATTACTCGAACTTTAAAGCTATTGTTTAAGAATTTAACATCGCCAGCGCCAACTGCTGCTAATGTAGGTCAGACTTTCAATCAGCAAGAAACAGCGAGAATTCCACTGAAAATAACAAATCGTAAATAAACCTGAGAAGGAATAGGCTCTTACCAAGAATTAACTGGATGGGAAATAGTAATTTATCAACGGTATCATTCCATCCAGTATTGTATCGCTCTCCAAAGGACGTTACTTAAATATTTCACTCACGCTTAAGAGAGGAAAGTAAATTTCCAAGGTGAGGAAACCCCTACTACTTAATTGCCAACTCTGACTTTCACTGATTTGTTAGACTGAACACACCGGGATTTTTCAGTCAAATCTCTGAACTACGCCAGCAGACGAGGCTACCCATGCTTACAAGTACGCTACTTCTCTCGAATCAACTTCCCACCCTACAATATTCCTCCACACCAGAGCGTTTCGATGAAACCTGGGAAGCCCCCCTGGCTACCCTCCTGGGACTAGGACGCGCCGCAGGTGCTGACTTCATCGAATTATTTTTAGAACGTCGCAACTATATTAGTTCTCTTGCAGAAGACGACTCCATCACTAGTATTTCACCCAGTCTGTCTACAGGCGCGGGAGTCAGAGTATTTCGTGGCAAAGCTGATTGCTACGTCAGCACCAATGACCTTTCGTTTTCCGGTTTGAAAGCAGCTTTAGAAAAAGGTCTTTCTATCCTGGGATTGCAACTACCCACTGCTAAAGCTTTCATCCCAGAAATCAACCTAGAATTATTGAGAGATTACGCCACCAAAAGAGGCAAAGATGCCTGGCTACCAGTGTGTAGCTCCATCCGAGAAATGGGAGAAGTCCTCCTTGATGGTACTGCCAACCTGAAGCAAAAAGCTAGCCACGTCCAATCGCGCCGTGCTACCTATTTCCGGGATTGGCAAGAAGTTTTAATCGCCGCCAGTGACGGCACTTTTGCCCGTGACATTCGCCTCACTCAGTCAGTAGGATTTAACCTGTTGTGTGCTGATGGTGCTAATCGTGCTTCCATCGGTGAACGCGCTGGTAACACTAGTGATGCCAACTTCTTGAGGACTTGGGATTCTCAACAAGCCGCCGAAAAAATAGCAGAATCTGCTGGCAAAATGCTCTACGCCGATTACGTAGAATCAGGTACTTACCCGATTATTATGGCCAATCACTTTGGCGGCGTAATTTTTCACGAAGCTTGCGGACACCTGCTAGAAACCACCCAAATTGAACGCAATACCACACCCTTTGCTGACAAAAAAGGCGAAAAAATTGCCCACGAAAGTTTGACAGCCTGGGATGAAGGGCGTTCTGAAAATGCCTTCGGGACAATTGACATGGATGACGAAGGTATGCCTGCTCAAAGAACCTTATTAATTGAAAAAGGCGTTCTCAAAAACTTCTTAGCAGATAGAACAGGTTCTGCACGCACCGGACACCCCAGAACTGGAAGTGGACGCCGCCAAAATTATACCTTTGCTGCTGCTAGCCGGATGCGTAATACTTATATTGATTCTGGCGAATATAGCATTGATGATTTATTTACCTCTGTTGATAAAGGTATTTACTGTAAAAAGATGGGTGGCGGAAGCGTTGGTGCTACAGGTCAATTCAACTTTAGTGTTGATGAAGCTTATTTGATTGAAAATGGCAAAATCACTAAACCGCTAAAGGGAGCAATTCTAATTGGTGAAGCTAAAGAAATTATGAATAAAATTTCTATGTGTTCCCAAGATTTGGAAATTGCACCAGGTTTTTGTGGTTCCGTCAGTGGCAGTATTTACACCACAGTAGGGCAACCCCACATTAAGGTTGATTCTATTACCGTCGGTGGAAGATAATAATTTTGGATTTTGGATTGTGAATGATTAGGATATTACGTCAATAAAAAGCTACGAGACAAATATAAGTCATAAGCTAAACCACATCTAGCGTAATACTCTGTTGTAGGGTGGGCGTCTCGCCCGCCCAAAAAATACAAGCAAATTTTCTGGGGAAAAGCTTAACATCCAAAATCCAAAATCTAATATCCAAAATAAAATTGCTTCCAATCAAAAATCTAAAATTCAAAATCCAAAATTGACTATGCCAAATATCAATGAGATTGCAAATTCCGCCAAGGACAATGCTGAGAAGCTTGGTATTAAGAAATTCGACATTTATGGCTCAACAGTAGATGATACTAGCGTGCAAGTAGACCAAGGTGAGCCAAAACAAGTCAAAGCTTCAAACCGCTCTGGTGTTACTGTTCGTGTCTGGAATGAAGATAATACGATGGGTGTCACCAGCACCACAGATGTAGACCCCAAAGGGCTGGAATTAGCTTTGAAAACTGCCTACGAAGCCAGTTTTTTTGGTGTTAAAGAAAATGTTCCTGATTTTAGTCCAGAAGCTACTGCTCCTATTGCAAATAAACCTCAAGATAAGACGCCCCAAGCACCTGTTGCTGCACTCATAGAGAGATTGCTAGTAGCTGAAAAAGAATTGCTTGCAGCTCATCCAGCAATTAAAGGTGTGCCTTATAATGGGTTATCGCAAAGAGATATTGACAGATTTTATCTTAATAGCGACGGTGCAGTGAGAACTGAATCTCACTCTTTAGCATCAGTTTATCTTTACAGCAAAACTGAGGAAGAAGGAAAAAAACCTCGAAGTGCAGGTGCTTTTAGAATCAACCATAATTTAGATAATCTAGACATCAATGGTTGCATCAAAGAAACCGCAGATAAAACTATCAGTCACTTGAATTATGAAAAAGTCAAAACTGGTAAATATCGGGTTGTTTTTTCACCGGAAGCTTTCTTAAGTCTGTTGGGTGGTTTTTCTAACTTATTCAACGCTCAAAGTATTTTGGACAACCAAAGCTTATCTACTGCTGATGATTTAGGTAAGGAAATTGCTTCTCCTCTACTTTCAGTGTTTGATGATGCACTTCACCCAGCTAACGTAGGCGCAGAAAGTTTTGATGGTGAAGGAACTCCTACTCGTCAGGTTTCGCTGATTGAAAATGGTGTTTTAAAAAGCTTTCTCCACAGTGCAGGCACTGCTAAAAGGTTCAATACCCAGCCAACAGGTAATGCCAGTATTGGTGCAAAGGTAAGCGTTAGTCCCAATTTCTATCACGTTTTTTCAACAGCAAATCCTGAAGAAGAGTTAAGTTTAGAAACTGCTGAAAATGTGATTTTTATCGATGATTTACAAGCTCTCCATGCTGGAGTTAAAGCTTTGCAAGGCTCCTTTTCTTTGCCGTTTGATGGTTGGCTAGTTAATAAGGGTGTGAGGACAAGTATTGAATCAGCAACTGTAGCTGGCGATTTCTTAGAAGTTCTGAAGTCAATTATCTATGTAGAGAAAGAGCCAGAGTTAACGCCAGGGGGAGTTTGCCCGAAAATCTGGGTTAATGAACTATCGATTACTGGTGAGTAAAAGTTAAAAAGTAGAGAGTTAGGAGTTGAATATAACTCTTAACTCATCACTTTTAAATCATTACTCACCATTAGTATTCACCACCAATGCTAATGGCAGTATTAAATACATCAGCTCCGCTTAAATCAATATTAGCCATAACAGCGCCATCTACGTCACTATTATATAAGCGGGAATTGCTCAAATTAACGTTGGTGAGATTGGCATTATTTAACATAGTATCGCTGACGAATGCTTTTGTGAGATTAGCAGACTTCAAATTTGCACCAGTTAAATCAGCACCTTCTAAGTTAGCACCTTCGAGATTAGCTCCTTTTAAATTTGCATTTCTCAGGTCAACACCTATCAGGTGAGCGCCTTTGAGGTTTGCTCCTGTTAAATTACATCCAGAACATTCTCTAGTTTCGAGCAAGCGCCGGACAGGGGCAGAGTTTTCTGCTTTGACGGAAAGGGGAGCAGCTAAAGATAGCGTGCTGAGTATGGCTGCTGCCGTCAAAAAAATTACTTTCATATTTACCTCCGACACTTCTAAAAGTCATTAAATTCTTGACTTCTACGATACCAGTATGCCAAGGTTACAAAATTCTGCCCTCATGCGATCGGAGTAATAGATAATTTCTATGAGAATAGGTATTGTACTGTAAGCTAGTCCGATCGGACTAATAGTAATATTCTTGGACTCAACTGCAACAATTGCAAACCGCTAGATATTTTTAGTCGTTAATTGTTCCATCAGGCATAACGGCACCACGCAAATCTGCACCAGTCAGATTTGCACTACTCATTTCTGCTCTGATTAAATTTGCTTTACTTAAATTAGCACCAGTCAAGTTTGTCCTAGCAAGATAGGCATCAACCAAGTCTGCTTCAGTGAGGTTAGCCCCACATAGGTTAGCGCGACTTAAATCAACTCTATTTAGCCTTGCAAAACTCAGGTTTACTCTACTCATTTGGCATCTAGTCAGTTTAGCATCTGCCATAATTGCACCGTACAAGTTAACACCTGTAAGTTCTGCATCAATGAGATTTGAGCGTTCTAGTCTAGCGTTCATCAGGTTAGCACCTTTCAAATTAGCACCCCCGATGTTAGTATCTGCCAGAGACGCATTATATAAAATAGCTTCACTCAGGTTGGCATCACTCAAATCGGCATAACGTAGCGTTGCCTCACTCAAGTTAGCACCACTCAAATCAACTTTAGATAAGTCTACACCAGTTAAATCAGCGCCCCGCAGGTCAGCCTTATGGAGGTTAGCACCCCGTAGACTAGCAGAGTACATTCTCTTTTCTTCTCTGAAGTTAGCACCACGCAGGCACGCACTAGTTAAATTTGCACCACTCAAATTTGCACCACGCAAATCGGCGTCCATCAAGTTACTATCTAACATATATGCCAAAGTTAAATTGGCATTACGCAAATCAGCACCCTGTAAAGTTGCACCATGTAAATTAGCATCATGCAAGTTGGCATCGATTAAACTTGCCTGATTTAGGTTCGCGCCACTTAGCTTGGTACAAACTAGATTTGCCTTATTCAGGATTCCCCGATTTAGATAGCTAAAAATTAGGATTGCATTAGACAAATCTGCCTTATTCAAATTTATACCAATCAAGTCTGCACCAAACAAATTTACGCTATTTAAGTTTGCTTCAAAAAATTTTGTTTCTCCATTTTCATATCGCTTAAGAAGTTCATTGGCATCCATATTTATTCTCCCTATCAATTACCACAATCGTTTCAGATTTCCCCAGGATTAATAATAGTCAAAAATTGCCATTATTCTTTGATAGGGGGTACTATAAATTGACAGGTATTATTGTCATCATTGAATGCCATTTTATGATAAGGATTAACCAATGTTTTCGTTTCTAGAGATGAATCGCTGTTAAACGGTTGATATCCGTTGGTACTGGATGATATATTGCCATATAGACCTCGCATAGATTGGATGATTGCACTAGCTGCTTGAATATTTTCATCCGGTTTACCTAGAGATATAACAACATTATTTAGTTTAGATTCAAGCTCTCTGATAGTTGGACAAGTATTAAATAATTTCAGCAATAAATCATCAAGTTTTTCAGCTTTCAGTTTCAACCAGTCTTCTTCATTGAAAGTAAATTTTTTGTAAAATACAGAAAATATAATTATTTTAGCCCTAAGTGGGTTAGTATACTTCATAATATTTTGCCGTAAATCAAACTGATTATATTGATGTTTGATTTGACTGTTTTGGGATTTATCTATAGGATTTGATGAGATTTGTCCAGAATTATAAAATGTCTGTTCCTCTTTACAAGGTTGATTTAATAATATTCCTGTTAATTCTTCTTGATGAGGTTGATTTAATAATATTCCTGTTGATTCATTAGATGTTATATATAACTTCTGCATCTCTTGAGAAATAACACTGGCGATTAGGGCGTATTCGGCTTGTTTATTGAGGGTTTTTACAATTTCAGATAAACTATAATTTAAGTTATTTATAGTTAGATTTAATCTGCATAACTCTTGAATTAATTCTTGTAGTTTAACTCGCTCTAGCGTATCTTCATCATTCTCCCAAATATTTCTACAAGCTGAGTATATTAATTTTTTAATCCGTTTTGAGTTTTCATGCTGTTCTAAATTTTTAGTTACTGCATCGAGGCTAGATATAGTTTTCATCGGCAAATCTCCGGCACAGGTATCAGGTAGTAATAAATGATAGAACTAGCTCTTTAAACGTAACTCGTAAAATCTCTTTTTCTCTGATTGCTCTCTGTGTTATAAGTGGTTAAAAGTTATTTATTTAACCGCCGAGGCATAGTAGAAAGTCTGAGGCAGGGGGAAACCTCCGTTGGTGCAGCCCGCCGCAAGCATCAGGCTTTATAAGGCAGAGAACACAGAGAAAAGAGATTTATATTATGTTCGCTTAATTACTTATTAAACCCGAAGAACCCCACCCCGGCAAAGCTACGCTTTGTCTCCCCTATCCGCAAGCGAGGAGGGGATTAAAGGCTAGCGTGCAACGGCTCTGGGAATCACAACTAATTATGCGGACATAATATTAGAGAGGAATTCACTTGCGAGAATTTCTACTTTCTTTAAAAGGGCTGGTCTTATGTTATACCCTTTTTATCTAGCTTGTGTAGTCATGTCAAACCACTTTGCCAACGGTTGCCTCAACAGCCGAATTCTGATGGTCATTGCCTGTGAGAGTTAAATTACTTAGACCTTACTGCTTCCTATCAAATACAACAGCGCCATACGAACGGCGACACCACTAGTAACTTGCGATTGTATGAGACTAAATTCTGGGTCATCCATCAACTCAGAACTGATTTCGACACCACGGTTAACTGGGCCTGGATGCAAAACTTTGACGTTAGGTTTACAAAGTTGTAACTTTGTACGGGTAATGCCAAATAGCTGATGATATTCTCGCAAACTTGGCAGTAAATGAGCCGTCATACGTTCCTTTTGCAGGCGCAAAGTCATTACAAAATCGGCATTTTGCAAAGCTGGTTCTAGTTGCCAGTGGAGAAATAGTTGGGGAGTGGGGAGTGGGCAGTCGGGAGTGGGAGATGAGGAGATAATAAACTGCTGATTCTTGACTCCTACCTCTTCCAAGATATACTCGGCAAATAATTTGGGTAAGAGGGTGGGTGGGGCTGCTAGATGTACTTCGGCACCACTGGCGATTAAACTCCAGATATTCGATCGCGCTACACGAGAATGGAGAATATCCCCAACAATGGCAATCTTTTTACCCTTTAAAAGTTCTAGTCGGGGACTAGCTGGATCAATTAGAGTAGTTATGGTAAATAAATCTAGCAGTGCTTGGGAAGGATGCTCATGTTGACCATCACCAGCATTGAGGACGCTAACTTTCACACCTAAACGATCCATTTCAGCCGCGATCGCATTCGGTACTCCTGCCTCTCGATGGCGGACTACCATAATATCAGTTCCCATTGCCAAATAGGTTTTCGCCGTGTCGAGAATTGTTTCTCCCTTAGTCATAGAAGATGTGGCTGCGGCGAAGTTCAGTGTATCTGCACTTAAGCGTTTTGCCGCGAGTTCAAAACTGCTACGAGTGCGAGTAGAGGATTCAAAAAATAAATTCGCTACCACTTGTCCCTGTAAGGTTGGTACTTTCTTCGTCCGCCGTGATAGCACCTCTTGAAAACTGGCAGCAGTTTGCAAAACAGTATTATATTCAGCCGCCGTAAAGTCAGCTAGGGAAAGAACGTGATGACGATTCCAGGTGGTAGTAGGCATAAAATTTGGAGAGTGGGGACTGGGCATTGGGGGAGATAAGGGAGAAATAATCAATGCCCAATGCCCAATTCTTTTACGTTGGTAAATGGAAAACGTTTAAAGCTAGAGAAATTAGGCTGAGGAACGTTAAAAACCCAATTGTATCTAGCATTGTAGTCACTAACGGGCCACTAACTAAAGCAGGGTCAAGCTTCAGCCGTGTCAAAGCCATTGGCAGTAAAGTACCGAGTGTAACAGCCACAATTGTATTAGTTGCCATTACCATGCCGGCAATTAAAGCTACCCATCGTTCTTGGGGGCGCGCCCAAATTAAGGAAAGCAGGATCATTGTTGTGGCTAAAGCTACGGCTGTACCTAAACCAGCGAGAAGTTCCTTGCGAAGAATTTTTAAGGTATCTTTAGGTGTTACCTCGCCTACCCCTAAGCCGCGAATTGTCACCGTTAATGATTGAATCCCAACAGTACCACCAGTGTTAGAAAAAATTGGCATGATGACTGCTAAAACTGGCACTGCGGCAATTACAGATTGAAAAGGTGCGATCGCACTGGCGGCACCAATATACATTGCCATAATCCCCAACAGCCAAGGTAAGCGGTTGCGGATGGTGAGTAAGGGAGAGGACAAAGCAGCTTCATCACCACTGACACCCGCCAGTTTTTGGATATCTTCTGTGGCTTCTTCTTGCAAAATATCCATGACATCATCAATGGTGACGATGCCAACCAATCTGTCTTCCCGATCAACTACGGGGATAGCGATTAAGTCGTAGCGCTGCATGATTCGCGCCACTTCTTCTTGGGGAGTTTCAGTTGTAACTTTGATGACGCGATCACTAGCAATATCTTTGATGAATACATCGGGAAAAGTAAACAACAATTGCCGCAGTGAAACTACTCTCACTAGCGTCCGGTTGTCATCTGTGACGTAAGCGTAGTAAATCGTCTCCTTATCTTCATCCTGACGGCGGATTTTGCTCAAGGCTTCACCTACAGTCAATCCTTGCCGTAACCGGACATATTCGGTTGTCATCACCCGCCCAGCCGTGCCTTCTGGATAGCCGAGAATCGTTGCTGTTGCTTGCCTTTCTTCTGGACTTAGTTGTTGTAATAGCCGTTTGATTACTCCAGCCGGTAGTTCATCAAACAATTCTGCCCGTTCGTCGGGACTCATCGCTTCTACAAGTTGCACTACCTGGACATCATGCAGAGAATTAATTAGTTCTTCCTGCACCTCTGTGGGCAGATATTCAAATACATCAATTGCCTGAGCTTTATTGAGTAAACGAAATGCGATCGCGCGTTGTTGTTCAGGCAATTGTGTAATGTAGTCTCCCACATCCACAGGTTGCAAGCGATTTAAATCCCATTTCAACTGGTTTAAATCGGTAGTATCAGTCAGCAAATCACGAATATCTTGTGTGAGCATGAGATATATCTCCTAAGTCTCCCCCTCGCTGGGAGACTTCCTCACCAGCTCAGAGGAGGTTGATACTGCCATCTGGTGGACTATTGCCCATAAAATTTCAACAATTCAATATCGATATCTAAATTAAGGCATCGCTAGTGATCATCCTAACCCGGAATAGCGCTCTCCAGGAAATACTGAATATTAGCATTCAGTATTCGTGATATTTACCACTAATAGCTAAGTTAATTACCCCGAATTATAAGTAATTTTTGTCTAGCTTAAAGTAGATTTTACTATTGCTATAAGCTATGTGTCTTGGCAGTCAACGAGTTTTTTCGCAAACTTTATACAGTTAAAATATTTACAACATCAATAAGCAATATTTGGTATCAAGCAACTTCATGCATAGTCATACCATTTCTTTGTGAGGCTGCGCCAAATTTTCTTGGAGACGGTGTGTTTCGGTTCCGCAACCTGAGTTGGGGGGGTTATTTATGGCTTCAGGTAATCTTGATGTCGGCTGCTGGAACCGTTCAGGAAGTATACGAAGGTAACAAGGTTTGAGACACTATCAAGCCCATAAATTTGAGGAAATAAGGCTAAATAATTCCATTAAATCGTTTGTAACCCTTATTCTATCGTTGATCTCCCTGAACGATTATGTTTCAAGTCCAGAGTCTTACTCTAAAAAATTCGGCTTGGGAGTAGTGACACCATTACGACCAACTGCGGGTATTTCCACTGGCTGATCTGTAGCAGTAGGAGTTCCATTAGTATTGCCACTGGAAGTCACTGAATTTTGATTGCCGGGATGTCCATTGGGGATGAACAATTGTGGATGGTCAAAGGGTGCTTGTTCAAGGAGGACTCGCTGATCAGTAAGTCCCTTTCTTAAGAAAGCGACCAAATCAGCTTTTTTAGCATCGGTTAAGTTCAACGGTGGTACACCAGGACCACCGTCATCACCTCGACCACGATTGTAAAAGTCTACCACTTGCTCTAGAGTTGCCATTCCACCGTTATGCATATATGGAGCTGTCAAGCCGATGTTACGAAGGGCAGGTGCTTTGAACAGTGATGTGGTAGTGTTTCCGGCTCCTGGGTCATCTGAGGCCGGTCTGACACCGTAGTTACCGAAGAAGCCGTTAGTCGCATTACTAATGAGCGGATCACTTGGATCAGTTGAAGCTACTCCTGCGGTTCTTCTCACCGAAGCCCTGGTGAATTCTGGAATCGTATGGCAGGTGTTACAATTACCGCCACCATTAGCCGTGTTATTCACAAACACAGTCAGACCGCTTTTTTCCTGATCGGTGAGAGCATTGATATTTCCCGCTTGGAATTTATCAAAAGGTGTGTTGCCAGACACAAGAGTAGACATATACTTTTGCATTGCTAACCCAGAGAATAAGGAGAAGTTCCAATCCCTGAGCGAAAACTGATTTGCAGGTAAAGTCTGTCCTTCCTCACTCTCGTTATCATCATTATTTTTGGCGAGGATTGTTGGTGTTCCATTACTGTCAACTTGAATGATTGACTTTGACTTCCACCATTCCTTCTTAAAGGCTTTCCGAATCAGTTGATCATAAGATGCGATCGCCAGACCGGTCTGAGGGGATCGACTGTCAGATCCTAAAACACTATCTTGCTGATGTACAAGTTGTTTACCTAAAGGTCTGAGGCTTTTGATCCTCTGACCTTTTTTTCGCAGAAACTTAGCACCGACTTGAGGTAAGGTACGTCCCTCAGCAGATGTTTCAAATTCACTCAATAGTGGCCCGGTTACTAGGGAAGCTATAGAGGAATTGTTGAGCGAAACGGAAACAGCAGTTAGTTGGTTTGGTTTTGTAGCTTTGTAAACTTTAGCACTAGGGTCTGCTGCTCCCTTTATATTCACCCCATTGAAGCTTTCTTTGGCGCGACCATCCCAAAACTGGAGTTTGTTGAAAATTGTATCAATTACCGTTGGAGTATTACGCGGCTCAACTCGACGCACATTAATTCCATTGACTTGAAAGCCGTCTGAATCTGGCTTAGATGTAGTAGAATCCACTGCTTGACCCGGAACAGTGTCCTTAATAACACTGTAAAACACACCTTGGGATGAGGCGACATCGTTAGAGTCAGAAATAACTGTACTGGTTCGATCATTAGGATCTGCCAGTTTGTGAAATGGAAAATCTGCCGCCGTGAGTTGATAGTTTGCACCACCACCGACCTGGAAAGTTTTATCTTTCACTGATGCCAAAACACCAGGACTAATTTGATTTTTTGATCTGTTATCAACTCCGGCATGAAAGTGACAACTAGCACAGGACTGAACGCCGTCACTACCAAGCTGCATATCCCAAAATAGGGCTTTTCCTAGCTTGAGTAGAGCTGTCTGGTCGGCAACAAAGTCTCCGAGATTGCTTGGTTCGGCCACTGCTGTCAGGAGTGGTGGGTTCGCCGGGGTAGGGTCTCCAGATGTAGTCGGTGGCAAACTGGTTATGTTATTTAAGGGAGTTGGGTTCCGTGTTACTTGCGCGGATACGATACCTCCACCAGCGCTCACCAGAGAAACTATGACGAAAATTGCCAGAGGGCGTGAATATCTTGATAATATTCTGGTTTTATACCTTAAATAAATCCAGAAAAGCATCAAAATTAGCACGATTAAAATTGCTAATGCGGTATTTGAGCGTATCATAAGACCTCGCGATACGTTTTAAACCATGAGGTTTAGGCTGACTCCGGAAGACTCAGCCGTCCTTTAGGTAGTATTAACGTACTAATAATGCATTGTAACCATATGCAAAATACCACGCCGCAGTAATGTGATTCTCTATGGATTGCGACAAGATTAGGTAAAGATTGTGTAATCTTGTAGTTAAATTATTATTTTTAATAATATATAGTCTGAAACAAATGGCACTAAAAATGGCTGATTTAAAATGCGTAAGTTCTAATTTTGTTGGGCAAGCGAAGTCTACAACGGGCTGCGCCTACCCAGCTTGGTTAAAAGTCGGACTTGATCCTCAAGGGTAGGGTATTTACTCTGAACCCTTTAGCCCATATACTTCAACGTATAATTGCTAATGTTATGAATGCTGCGACCTTCTCCCTGTCCAAGTGAGATTTGTAATATTTAATACATTAACCCATCAACCATCAGGCATCCTATACCTACCCATCAGCACAATTAATCACGGGATCGCTTGCTGTATTCTTCACAGTTTGTTACAAAAGTACAAAGAACTTCTAGAGACCCAAAACCACATGTTCGGCGGACTTACTGGTTTACAAGATCCTAAAGGCACAGATTGGGGAGAGCGGATGCTCAACACGGTTGCCAGCCAAACGATTCGCCACCTGTTTACCCAAAGCGAGTCAGTAGAAGTCTTTGTGCGCTGCTACCCCTCCAGCAAACTGTTGCAAGGCAGCATTGATAGCTTTAAGATGAGCGGTCGTGGCTTGGTGATTCGGAAAGATTTTGCGGTAGAGGAGATGTCTTTTGAAACCGATGCGGTTGCCATTGACTTCGGCTCGGTTTTAAGTGGCAAACTCAGTCTTAAGCAGCCTACTCAAGCGATCGCCCAAGTGATTTTATCAGAAGCAGGCATAAACCAAGCCTTTAACGCGGAACTGGTGAAAAAGCGCCTGCTTAACCTCACCGTACCATCACTGACAGAATTATCTGGCGGTGAACCAGTTTCCTTTACGGAAGTACAGGTACAGCTATTGCCAGGAAATCGCTTACAGCTTGTAGCAAAAGCAGATTTAAATAATGGGGAACTCGTTCCCCTGAACATGAGCCTAGCTTTAGGCATTGAAAGGCGGCGGCGAGTTTCCTTCAAAGATCCAAAAATCGAACTTGACCAAGTGCCAGAAGCACAACGGGAAATCTCGCAAACCTTGAGCGTGGCACTAGTAGAAATTTTAGATAATATGGTTGATCTTGATCGTTTTGACCTCGATGGAGTGAAAATGCGGCTCAACCGATTAGACACTGAAGGTCAAAAACTTATTTTCAGTGGTTATGCTGAAATTGAACGTATTCCACATAGCGCTTGATTTGATATTTTCACGTAAGCAAGGTAAGTAAAATTTTTTTAACGTGAGTTCGATGAACCTCTCCCTGTTTTAAACTAAAGTTCAAGTTTCCTCCGTCCGTCGGAGGGAAACGGTTTTACGTAGTAAAATCTCTTAGCGGTCTTTTGATTGAGCTAATTAGACGTACAGTATATGAACAGTCGAATTCACGTTTTTTTAGGGTCTTTGCATGAAGTCCTAAAACAAAATTAAATACCGCCTAAAGCAATTTAGGCGGTATTATAATTCTTTAGTTTTTAAGAGAGTTAGAGTTAGGAGCTATGGATTATAAGTTGTAAGCAATTCTTATCCATCATTGATCGCTTCTAACTCTTAAATCTCTATCGTCCTACACCTACATATTGGAATCCAGCGCGTATCATTACTTCAGGGTCGAGGAAGTTACGACCGTCGATGATAACGGGGTTGGTCATCAATTTTGCCATCTTCACATAGTCAAGAGTGCTGAACTGCTGCCATTCGGTGACAAGTACCAACGCATCACAGCCATCAGCTAGTCTTTCGGCATCGGTTTCTACTAGCACTCCAGAAAGCCCATGACGTAAACCTGTTTGAGAAACAATCGGGTCAAAGGCTTTAACTTTGGCTCCCAATCGGTTGAGCTGCTCAATTAGGTTGAGGGCTGGAGCGTCGCGCAAGTCGTCGGTATCGGGCTTGAAGGTCAGTCCGAGTAGTCCAACTGTTTTGCCTTTGAGAATTTTCAGAACTTTTTGGAGTTTTTCTAAAGCAATCAATCGCTGGCGTTCGTTGACACTGACAGCAGCTTTGAGTAACTGGGCTTCATAGCCATAATCATCAGCAGTGTGAATCAGAGCGGAGACATCTTTGGGGAAACAAGAACCACCCCAACCAATACCAGCTTGTAAAAATTTGTTACCAATACGGGAGTCTAGACCAATACCTCTAGCTACTTGGGTGACATCAGCACCGACGCGATCGCAAATATTAGCAACTTCGTTAATAAAACTAATCTTAGTGGCTAAAAAGGCATTAGCGGCGTATTTAATCATCTCCGCCGAACTCAGGTCTGTTGCCAGAATTGGCACAGGGGGTAAAGATTGATCCTCAGCGTACTTGCGTTCCACAATTGGGGCATAGAGTTTTTGCATTAAGGCTACTGCTCTTTGACTATTGCCTCCTAGTACAATGCGATCGGGGTTGAAGGTGTCGTGAACTGCCGAACCTTCGCGCAAAAACTCTGGATTGCTAATTACATCAAACTCGGCTGCAAACTCAGGTAATTTTTCATTACTCGGAACCCCTCCTGCGGGTACTAATACTTTCTGCCGTTCAGCAACACCATCTAGAACAAGCATCCGCACCCAGTCACCTGAGCCAATGGGTACTGTAGATTTATTCACTATGACTTTATAACCACCGTTGAGATTTTCCCCAATCCCACGGGCTACAGCTTCAACATAACGAGTATCACTTTCACCAGTGGGTAAAGGTGGCGTTCCCACAGCAATAAACAGAATTTCGCCGTGGGAAACTCCAGCAGCGAGATCGCTAGTAAAATGAATTTTCTCTGTTTGAATGGCAGACTGGATAATTTCTGAAAGTCCCGGCTCAAAAATTGGGGACTGCCCAGACTTCATTAACTTAACTTTTTCTTCGTTGTTGTCTACGCAAATTACATCATGCCCAATATGAGCCAAGCAAGCACCTGTAACTAAACCAACGTAACCAGTACCAATCACGCAAACACGCATTTTTTAACTCCTCACTTTTTTGGGGTTAGTTTTCTAAAAGAAGTATCAATATGACACTTAAACACTGACAGTTAACTCAGCCACTAAACATACTAGCTACCGATAGGGTAGAGCCTGCATGAAATTTAGAGCAACGCTAGGCGCTACTCAGGTGGTTGAATTATTTGCATCGCTTTGAATGCGATCGCGAAAATCTTCTATTGTTAGTTTTAACCCCTCTTGCAGAGCAATAGTCGGTTCCCAATTTAACCAAGTTTTTGCCTTTGTGATATCAGGTTGGCGACGCCGGGGATCGTCCGAAGGTAGTGGCTCGAATTTAATCTGCGCGTCTGGATTAATCATATTTTGCACAGCTTGTGCCAATTGCAAAATCGTATATTCACCAGGATTACCCAGGTTTACTGGGCCTATGTAGTCGCTATTCATTAGACGGATGAATCCTTCCACTAAATCGGAAACATAGCAGAAACTACGAGTTTGCGAACCATCACCATAAACGGTTAAAGGATTACCCCGCAAGGCTTGAACTATAAAGTTGCTCACCACACGGCCATCGTTTTCTAACATTCTTGGCCCGTAGGTGTTAAATATCCGAACAACTCGAATATCAACTTTATTTTGCCTATAGTAATCAAATGCTAGAGTCTCAGCAATTCTTTTACCTTCGTCGTAGCATGAACGTATCCCAATGGGATTAACACTACCCCGATACTCTTCGGGTTGGGGATGAACTTCTGGATCACCGTATACTTCACTGGTTGAAGCCAAGAAAAACCTAGCTTTAACACGTTTAGCCAGCCCCAACATATTGAGTGTTCCCATCACGTTAGTTTTAACGGTTTTAACTGGGTTGTACTGGTAATGTACTGGTGAAGCAGGACAAGCTAAATGATAAATTTGATCCACTTCTAACCGAATTGGTTCAGTAATGTCGTGGCGGATCAGTTCAAAGTACGGATGACCTAACCATTTAAGGATGTTCCTTTTGTGACCAGTGTAAAAATTATCCAAGCATATTAATTCATGCCCATCATTCATTAGTCGGTCGATGAGATGGGAACCAATAAACCCAGCACCACCCGTCACCAAAATTCTCATAGTTTCCCAGTTATTTACAAATATTTTCGGTAGCTATTGCACTTACTTTTAGATTACCCAGATTGGGGACAAAATATACAAAACGAAAAAAAGAACAAAGTTCAATCTAAAAGTGTTGTTGAATTTACGTATTTTTCTACGGTTATATTTTTGTTATTTTTTATTTGCTTCCTTAATAATTTAACTAGTAAAATAACAAAAATTGCCAGTCTTCCACCTAAAGTTCATCAAATCTTTAACAATACAAAGTGTTTTTATGAATACTACTGTTTTCAGTTGGATGCAGGAATAGGTTGACACTTTCCACAGTTCAAGGTCTTACAATTAACCATATTTGTACAATACTCAAGTTGTCGGATTTACCAACATTCTGCCCTTTATTTAAGTGCAGAGACTTATATCATTTCAGGATATTCCTGCGATAAATACATAGATAAGTTTGGAGGGACATACATCTATATGCCCCTACGGATGATTCATTTCTTGCAAAGTTTGTTGTCAATGCGATGCCTCCGACGGACTACACCAACGCAGCATAAGTCCATGTGAGTGGACTAAATGCCTCATATCATACAGCAGAGGTAATGCTAGTAACCGTTTTAGACATAACTAAATTTGTGGTTTGAGTGCGTTGCGGTTCTCCAAGCATGATAATGGAGCAGGTGAGTTGTCTAGCTAACTGAGTTGTGACATCGCTAATGGCTAATCCTCCAGGGCTGGTACGATTACGTATAAAAGGTAAAACTACTAAATCATATAATCGTGCTGCCTGCAAAATTGCTTGGGCAACATTCTCATGAGCGATAATTTGAATTTCTGGGGCATTAGTTAAAGCTAATTGAGATACCAATAGGGAGAGATGCGATCGCCTCCAAGCAATTTTACTAGAACTAGTGCGGCGATCGCACACATTCAGTACAGTAATGTGGCTCTGATTTGCCTCAGCCAGCATCTGGGCAAATTGTACAGGCTGTAATGTCGGTGCTGTTAAGTTTTCTACTGGTACTAAGATGCGCTGAATTTTTTTTGGTGATTCTACTAGACGTGTTACCGCTACTGGACAATGGGATGCCCAAAGTACACCATCAATCACATTCCCAAATAAACGCGCTCGTAACCCAGTCCGTTTACCCCAACCCATAACGATTAAATTAGCCTTTTGTTCACGAGCCGCTCTGCTAATTCCTTGAGCAAAAGCATCATCAATCCGCAGCATTGGTTCTGCGGCTACGCCCAATACTCGACTGTGTATTGTGGCTTTTGTTAATAATTGTTCACTCCGTTGTAGAGACGCTTCTAACTGCGGTGCATCCATTTGACCAGTGGCATTAGCGATCGCAAGCGGTATAATTTTGCCTTTACACTGACGCGCTAATAACGCCGCGATTTCAATCAAATACTGCTCAGTATGAGGATTATAGACAGGTACGACTATAGTAAAAGCACTGTCTGTTTTTGGTGCGTTTTGGTCAGGTTGGGGTGGTGCTGGATCTTCGGCAGGTGAGGAATTCAAACCAACAGCTATTCTATTAGTGATCAATGGCCCCAAGCTTGATGTGACAACCATTAAGACAATCACGCTGTGTAATACTTCTAGTGGCAGCAACCCAGCCCGGTATCCCACTAACGTTGCTGCTAATGTTGTCGCAACCTGGGGAAGCGATAGCGACCAGATGGTTAGCATTTCTTGCCAGTTATAGCGGTAAACCAGTTTTGTGAAAAAAGCTGCAATCAATTTACTGACAATGAAACTGATTATCATCAACAGCGTTAACTTGAGCGTGTCTAGGTTGTTCACAAGGGCGGGTAGATTGATCGTTAACCCAAGGTCAACAAAGAAAATGGGAATGAATAGCACACTGCCAATAAATACCATTTTTTGTTTGACTGGGCCTTCCCCTACAGCTTCATTTACCGCCAAACCCGCTAAAAACGCACCAACAATTTTCTCTATCCCAATCAATTGAGCGCCCACAGCCGCCAGAAACACAGAAAGCAAGACAAACAAAAACTTGTTTCCTTCGTCGTCTCCAGACCGTTTGAAAAATTCTTTGCCTGCCCAATCAAAGCCTGCCACAACGGCAACAGAGTAAATAATTAACCAACCTGACAAGCTGAGTAGTTTCGCAAAGCTGAATGTTCCAGCATGAGCGACGCCTACACAAACGGCTAAGATGAGTATTGAGCCAATATCTGTAAAAATTTTAGCTCCAATAGTGACCGTAACAGCTTCGTTATTGATCACTCCCAAACGGCTGATTATGGGATATGCCAAAAGAGTATAGGAAGCGAATAAAGAGCCAACTAATATTGAAGTATTCCAGCCATAGCCTAAAATCAGCCCTACCAAGGTTCCCATCACCAGGGGTACACTGAAAGTTAAGCTAGCAAACCCGAAGGCACGACTTTTTTGCCGACGAAACTGTTCTAGATCAACTTCTAGCCCTGCGACAAACAGCAAGTAAATTAACCCAATGTCTGATAGCAGGTTAATCATCGACAAGTCTGACTGAAATAGATTCCAGCCTGAGGGGCCGAGTACTAACCCTGAGAAAACCAAACCCACTAATCCTGGTAATCTTAGCCGCTCAAACATGATCGGTATAACTAAGATCACCACCAGCAAAATAGCAAAGGGAACAATTGGTTCCTTGCCAAGAACTTGGGAAGTTGGCTCCAGAGCAAGAACTTGTGATATGAGTTCCATAGGTAGGAATGAAGGGGCTATGGTAAAACTACGATTCCCTTGGGGCGATCGCTTAATCGATATAAATAAATAGAGAAGCCACCTGAGGAAAAATCAAATATATTAATTTACACTAACTAGGCAATTGTCTCAGAACTAACTACCTACGGATGGATTTGACTCAAAATGAACCGTAAGCGATCGTAGTCGTCTTTAAGTAGCACACTTAAGCTACGTCCAGCTTTAATTAGCCATTCTCGGTCAGCTTTGCGTAACTGGTATATATCTCGAATGGCAGCTGCGGCCAAAGACTCTACTGGCGCACCGTTAATACAAAGGAGTGTCCGCAAAAAATCTAGTTCTTCAGTAAATTTAATGATTGCTTCTGGTTCGCACCGATAAACAGCTTGATGAATTTGCGGGGGACGCGGTGGTAGATATTGATATATTCTTTGGTTATAACCTCGATTCTGGGAGGATTGCTCAAATCCTACGATCGCAGCCCTAAATTCTGTTCTGAGCATGGCAAATATCTGGGGCTGTTCTTCGCGTAAGTCTTGCAATGACAAGCCCAAAGCTCTGGCCCGATGTATGGAATCTATGGGCATAGTGGTGGCATAATATACCACAGCATAAACTTGATTGCCCGATTCTTCATCTACAGAACAGACCCAGCTACCAAAGGGTGGCATGGAGGGAAAGCTTAAATCGTCTGGTTCTAAACACTGAGCTAAAAATTCCGTACTAGTAGTTTCAATCACCTCCGCAATGTGGTTGGGATGGCGATCGCCAGTAGCAAACTGTGGTAGGGGGAGGCGCATAGTAATTTAGTCATTAGTCATTGGTCATTAGTCATTTGTTTTTGCCAAATGACTAATGACTAATTTTATTTGGCTTTTTTACGTCCGGCTGTGGTTTCTACGAGTTCCAATTCGCTCAGGCGAAAGGTAATTAATTTATCCCAGTTACCACCTTCAAATAATACGGCTACTTTGCCATCGGTCAGCCGTTGTACGAGTCCTTCGTAGCGATAATAGGTATCTGCGGGATTCTTGACGCGAACAGTTGCTCCAGGCAGAATCATGTTTTTAGCCTCGCTTGTTTCCTTTTAATAGCTTAATACTTCTTATTAGTCATTTATCCTTGGGGAAGTGCAAATGATTAATGACGAATCAATAATACTTCTGCCTTTGGCGAAAATTTGCTACTGATTCTACTATTCCCAAGGAAATGAAGTTAGTCAGCATAGCAGAACGCCCATAACTCATCCAAGGTAGGGGAATGCCTGCCACAGGCGCTAAACCAACTGTCATGCCAACATTGACAATTAGCTGAAACACAATCATGGACAAAACGCCAATAGCCAACAAGGAACCAAAGTTATCTTTGGCGGTTTGGGCAACATGCAGTAGACGGAAGCAAATTAAGCAGAAGGCAAACAGCACTACCAAACAACCAACAAAACCGAATTCTTCCCCCACTGCGGAAAAAATAAAGTCTGTATGCTGTTCAGGTACGAAATTAAGTTGCGTCATTGGCCCCTTGAACAGACCCCATCCCCAAATTTCACCAGCACCAATAGCAATGCGAGATTGGATTAAGTGATATCCAGCACCGAGTGGATCGTGATCGGGGTTCATGAATACAGTTAGCCGATCTTTTTGATACTCTTTCAAAACATGGTTCCAAGCGAAGACTCCTAATTCGCCACCGAGTATATTGAGAGTCCACGCACCAATAGCACTTAAACCAAATTGACGCCAGGGAAGAGTTTGCCAGCCTACAATAGCCATCGCAAATGACCAAAGTATTCCTAATGGGCCAAAAGATAGTTCTTTGAATAAAACTATCGGCTCTGATAAAGGCCAAGATATACTAAACAAAATGGCAGCAACCACAGGAGAAATCATCAGAATTAACCAGCCTGGGTTAGCATTTGCCCAGTAAAGCATTCCTAAGACGATCGCACCAAATACCAGTGATGTTGCTAAATCTGGCTGCAAAAATACTAATCCCCAAGGTATAGCGGTGATTGCCAGAACCCGAAAAACACCTTCGAGGGTAGAAGCAGTACGCCTATGTAGTAAAGCTGCTAAGGTGATGATCATGCCGATTTTGGCAAATTCTGAGGGTTGCACGTTAAAGCCGGCAATACTAATCCACCGTTGCGCCCCTTTGGCGCTAGTACCAGCGATCATCACGGCAATTAAGCTGAAGTTCGTTAGTGCATAAGTTACCCAGTGCCACTGCATCAAGAGTTCATAACGGATGCGAGCTAAAAACAGGGCTATAAGCACGCCGATACCCGCTACCATCCAGTGCCACCACCAGTCAGTTACTGGCTGCTTCAGTTCCGTACTGAGAATCATGACACCACCAAAGATACTGACAGCAATCGGCAAACAAAATAGTAGCCAATCTACATTCTGCCAAGGCTTAACCCAAGACTTCCAGCGAATTTTGGGGAGCGATCGTTTTAACAACATTGTGTAAGTTTAGACTTTAGCTTTAATTGTTGGGAATTGAAAAGAGGCAGAGGGGCGGGGGGCAGGGTGCAGAGGAGAAAATTCTTCTCCCTTGCTCCCTACTCTCCTGCTTCTTCCCCACTCCCAGTCCCTAGTATTCCCAGGACATAGCCCAGGAAAAAGATAGAAATTAAAATTAATTATGTCAAAGCAGCAACTGATACTTTACCAGCAATGGTAAGAGCGATCGCTGTTAATGCTTTTGCTGAAGCTGAATCTGGATCACCAACAACTATTGGCACACCACTGTCACCGCCAACTCGTGTGGAAATTTCTAGCGGTACGCACCCCAACAGTGGCACTCCCAATTCGGCAGCTGTTTTTGAGCCACCACCGGAACCAAATATGTCATACTGCTTATCTGGTTGATCGGGGGGGATAAAATAGCTCATATTTTCAACGATCCCTAATACCGGGACATTCATCTGCTGGAACATCCGCAATCCCTTGCGAGAATCTAACAGAGCTACAGTTTGCGGTGTGGTAACAATTACTGCCCCTGCCATCGGCACTGCTTGAGTTAAAGTTAACTGAGCATCTCCGGTTCCCGGTGGCATATCTACAATCAAATAGTCCAGTTCTCCCCATTGCACTTGATAGAGAAACTGGCGAATTACACCATTGAGCATAGGCCCCCGCCAAATCACTGGCTGATCCCGGTCAATCAAAAAGCCCATTGAAACTAATTTGACACCGTGATTAAAAGCAGGTTCCAGGATGTCACCTGTTTCACTGGAACGCACAGTAATTTGGGCATCAGCTAGACCTAGCATGGTGGGGTCATTAGGGCCATAAATATCAGCGTCTAGCAAACCGACTTTCGCCCCAGTTTGAGCTAGAGCCACTGCTACATTCACTGCCACCGTACTTTTACCAACGCCACCTTTGCCACTGGAAACAGCAATGATATTTTTCACCCCAGAAATACCAGTGCGGTCAGGTAAACTTTTTTGTTGCGGTGTTTCTGCCGTCACTTCTATGCTAACATCTGTAACCCCTGAGAGTTTTTTGACAGCTTTCTTACAGTCTTCAACGATAAATTCACGTAAAGGACAGGCAGGAGTGGTTAACACTAAAGTGAAACTAACCTTGCCACCGTCAATTTTCACGTTGCGAATCATATTCAGTTCCACCAGACTTTTGCGGAGTTCTGGGTCTTCCACTGGTCGCAAAACTTCTAAGACAGAGCGAGAATCGAGAACATCGTACATAAAAATTCAAAATTCAAAATGAATAAATACACTTGTGGCGAACATCTTAGCTATTAACTGGATGCTTTCTTAAGTAAGGTCAGCTTAGTGTTTTCACTGTCAATGCCGTAATAAAACTTAGCAAATTGCATTATCACCTAATAGAATCTTAACTTTCTTTGGGCATTGGGAAGAGGCAGAGGGGCACTTAGCAGGGAGCAGAGGGGAAACAGGTAATTTTTTATTCTCCCCCTTGTCGCCTTGTCGGCTTGTCCTCTTCCAGCACCTAAAAATCCAAACAACTGTCATTAAGGGATTTTTTCTTACCAGATACCGTTGGCAATGCCGCCTTTTCTACTGCTTCTACTAAAGACCGGGCTACGCGGTCTGCATAAGGACGGGATAAAGACCAAATTAGGGGCGATAACCAACCCCGTAGTGTTACAGAATAAGACAAACAAGTACCACAAACCGTTGACTCTACTTGATAAGTCACCCGTTCCTCTATCCCAGGAATCGCTAGCACTCGGATACTCAGCATCTCCCTGTGATTGACGCGTTCCACAAAAATTCGGATGGGAATCGGCCAAAAGCGTGTTACAGCATGAAAAATTAATCCTGGCTTGGGTACTAATCCGTAGGGCACGTTAGTACTCTTAAGTAGTGGATGCCAGGAAACATCAGTTAAATCAGCGACTTTTTGCCACAGTTCATCTACAGAAGCAGAACTTATCTCTCGATACGTCCGCACCAGAGAAGCGCAAAACCGACGACGTTTGCGGTGGATGAATTTGGATAACCAACCTTGCATTTTCCTAATCCTCCTCGCTAGACACTTTCTGGTAACTCTGGTATTGTGGGCAACTACCCTCAAATCCTAATAGGACTTACGCAAAACTATATGCACTCAGGGGCAACTCATGTAGACGCAAAGCGGTGAAGCAGCGCGGTCTTCTCCCAAAGGGAGAGGCTAGCGCCTGCCGTAGGATGCCCGAAGGGCTGTAGGGGGTTTCCCCCATGAGCGACTGCTGTTAGCGCAGCGTTAGCGTTCGCGCAGCGTCTCGTAGAGAGGTACGAGCGTCACCCGGAGGGCTTCCCGCAGGGTATTGCCCTAAGAAGAACATTCTTTTCAATTATTGTTTGCGTAACTCCTGCCTAAATTAAAACTTTCTCAGAAATGCCCTAAACATAGCAAGCCTATATTCGATACAGACGCTAACAGATAATATAAGCAATATGGCAAAGAAGTTTTGATCAGGCCAGTTAAACCCTTGATAATTCAAGGGTTACGACTAAAGTCTAGTATTTATACCAGAATGTTCCAATTAAGAATTTCAAAAAAAACTCAGTCAATATACAAGCCTATACGCATTTGAGGGAAAATAAACTCTAGTGATGCCCATCAATCGTATAAATGCTTAACCAGTAAGAAAAAGCGGGTTGGGCAAATAGAGCTTGATTGTCGGCGCGTGTTTCCCCCAAATTTTAAGATAAGAAATTTGTGGCTTTCTGGAAATTGTAATTTTTTAGGTTCGGGAATCTATGTTGACCAACTCGCAAACACCAACTGTATCAGCAGAATCATCCAAGTCTTTGCCAGCACCTGACGCTCAGACTAGAGTCAGTCAGTTTATGAAACAACTGCAAGACGAAATTACCGAATCGTTAGCAAAACTAGATGGTGTGGCTAATTTTCATGAAGATAGTTGGGAACGCCCAGAAGGGGGCGGAGGTCGATCGCGCGTGCTGCGAGAAGGTGCAATATTTGAACAAGCTGGTGTAAATTTTTCTGAAGTTTGGGGTTCTCATTTGCCAGCCTCAATTTTAGCCCAACGTCCTGAAGCCGCAGGGCATGGCTTTTATGCCACGGGCACTTCAATGGTATTACATCCTCGTAATCCTTACGTGCCAACAGTTCATTTAAATTATCGCTACTTTGAAGCGGGGCCAGTATGGTGGTTTGGTGGTGGCCTTGACTTGACACCTTATTACCCCTTTGCTGAAGATGCGGCACATTTACACAAAACGTTAAAACAGGCTTGTGACAAACACCACCCAGACTATTACCCTGTGTTTAAGCGGTGGTGTGATGAATATTTTTACCTCAAGCATCGTGATGAAACACGGGGTGTAGGTGGTCTGTTTTTTGATTACCAAGATGGTCAGGGTGCTTTATATCACGGACCAAATCCCAATGGAGAAGCGGCTATTCATAGCAACCAGGTGGGAACACCAGCAACCCGTAATTGGGAAGATTTGTTTGCCTTTGTGCAAGACTGTGGTAGTGCATTTTTACCAGCTTACGTACCAATTGTAGAACGGCGTAATGGGATGGAGTATGGCGATCGCCAACGAAATTTTCAACTCTACCGCCGGGGACGGTATGTAGAATTTAACTTGGTTTATGACCGAGGCACCATTTTTGGTCTACAAACTAACGGACGTACCGAATCAATTCTCATGTCCCTACCACCCTTAGTGCGCTGGGAATACGGCTACCAACCGGAACCCAATACACCCGAAGCCGAGTTGTATGAAACTTTCCTTAAGCCTCAAGATTGGATCAACTGGACACCCAAATAGTGCTGAGTGCTGAATGCTGAGTGCTGAGTTGAGAGTCAAAAGTTAAGAATCAGGAGTTATGATAATTATCTTGATCTTGCCAGGCTCCCTAATTTCCCCCACTCCCCATTCCCCACTCCCGCCTTCCCCACAATTTTGCTGAGTTAGACTACTAAAGTTAAGCACTTAGCAAAAAAAGGTGACAATTTTAGCTAGAGCTTGTTAATCTCAAGTGGCAGTATTAGAAAATTCTGTAACTAGTTAATCTTTAGAAAAATGTTACGGGGAGGGCTTTAGTGATTCATATAGACCAAAAAACTTATACAACCCAAGACGGAAACACCGTTATTGTCCTGACACCAGCAGGTCGCCTAGACATTACTACTGCTTGGCAATTCCGCCTGAAGTTACAAGAGTGTATTTCCAAACTCAGCCGCCATGTAGTTGTAAATCTGGCTCAGGTAAATTTTATTGATAGTTCTGGTCTGACGTCTTTGGTTGCTGGGATGCGTGATGCTGATAAAGTCAAGGGCAGTTTCCGCATCTGTAATGTACATCCAGAAGCCAAACTTGTGTTTGAAGTGACGATGATGGATACTGTCTTTGAAATATTTGAAACAGAAGAGGAAGCTTTAGAAGGTGTACCTCGTAGTATCGCTAGCTAAAAAAGAGTTAGGAGACGCGATTAATCGCGTCTGTACAGGAGTTAATTCAAAATTCATAACTCATACTCATGAGTTATAACTTTATGTTATGGAATACTGGTTTCGCTTGGTGTAGCGATAAGGTCCCATAATGGCTCCCCAAGTTGCTTTCCCAGTTGCTGGCTCGATTCCTTTGTCGTAGCTGTGGAATTCTGCCGCAGTAGCTTCAAAACCGAGGGAAACATTGATGCTATTGCCGAGATAAGTAAAACTGCAACAAGTCTCTGGTAATGGGGTGGCGGTAAACTTATAGCGATCGCCAGCTAGGGTTTCCTGAGTAACTGTTAGGATACAACCTGGTAGTAAATCTAATTTTTCGGATGTCAGTGTGTTAAGGAGAGCAGGGTTATTGCCTGCGCCTATTAATGCACCTGGATCTTGAGGCATGTAGTATTGTACTTCCAAAGATGTGTCATTGCTGCCCTGGCGCAACCGCATAATTCGCTGGCGGTAAGGTTTATCTAGGTTAACAACGTTAGCCTGTTCGGCAAACAGGGTGATGCTATCTTCTGTGAACAGATTAATTGGTCTTTGCCACAGCCGGAGATGGACATACCAAATTGGTTCTCCTATGGCTTGTTCCTGATTATCAAATTCACCAGCTAGATACTCACCTAAAGCAATTAACTGTGGCGAAAAGTTCATAAATGCGATAAACAAATTATTAAGGATAAATATTTTTGGCTAGTTTTTTTAGCGGAAAGGTTCTTAATCCCTTGTGGCTACTAGTTTATAAAATACTTTTGATTTGTCTACATTGTAAATGAAACCGTCACCAGCCAAAAGCTAAACTTGGCAAAGTAGCCTTAAAGCGAGAAAATAAAGATACGTCGCCCTTAACATTTTCTTTGTGAACAACGTCCGTACTGTCTCTGATACAAAACGAACTTTTTACAATCTTCATACCCGTCCGATCAACACTATTTATCGTCGGGTAGTAGAAGAATTGATGGTGGAAATGCATCTGCTGTCAGTAAATATCGATTTTAGCTACAATTCAATTTATGCCTTGGGCGTCGTCACTACTTTTGACCGCTTCATGCAAGGCTATGAACCAGAACGAGATCAAGAATCAATTTTTAACGCCCTATGTCGGGGTATGGAACAAGATCCGCAACATTATCGACAGGATGCCGAAAGATTGCAAACTGTAGCTAAAGGTTTGCCAGCTAAAGATTTAATTGGGTGGCTAGGCCAAACTACTTTTTTAGATCGAGATAGTGACTTGCAAGCACAACTGCAAGCGATCGCCAACAATCCTAACTTTAAATACAACCGTTTGTTCGCAATTGGTGTATTTTCGTTATTAGAACAATCAGATCCTGAATTAGTCAAAGATGAAAAGCAACTCACAGAGGCGCTAAAAGCGATCGCTGCTGGCTTGCACCTTTCTGATGACAAACTCAACAAGGATTTGGAGCTATATCGTTCTAACCTAGAGAAGATGGCGCAAGCGCTAATAGTGATGGCAGATATGCTCTCAGCCGATCGCAAAAAACGCGAACAACGTAAACAACAATCGACTACCCCCGTTGCTCCCCCAAGTTCCAACGAATAGTTAGGAGATGGAAGTAAGGAGTGATGAGTTAAGAGTTAAGAGTTGTTAATAACTCCTAACTCATAACTCTTAACTCCAAGTTTTAATTTTAGACACCCAACAATTTGTAGATTAAACTGTTAATTATAGTTAGCGCAAATGCCCCAACAACGGCACTCCAAATCCCGTAACGCAAGCGGAAGCCGTCTACGAACCAAGCAGCAAGACTAAAACAAACCACGGCAATCATAAATGTGAAAATGCTGGATAGCAATTCCAATGTGAGTAAATTTGGAACTGCAAAAATGAGGCTTAAAATAGGTCTGACTATTGCCGTCACGATACCAAGCACTGCGGCAGAAAAGAAGGCTTTACCTGGAGTATCAATTTCAACTCCCAAAGGTAATTTACTAATTATTAACAAGCTGATAGCTGTTACTAACCAAACAATTAAAAGCGTAACGATATTCATGCCACAACCCCTGAAACGTGAATGGCAATTGGTGATAAATTACTTCAGTTTGTCGGTGAAAAAATCTTTCAAGCTCAACCAATTATCTATAAATTAGCAGGAAATTTTTTTATAAGGGAATTTTATTTTAGATATCTTTAGGATTGGGAAAAGTTTGAAGTGGAGTGGGGAGTGGGGAGTAGGGAGTGGGGGATGCAAGAAAAGCAGGGGAAGAATAAAAATTACCTCTTTCCCCTCTCCTGCAAGCTTTGTGCCCCTTTGCCTCTTCCCCATGCCCTATCTCTATCTTTTGGGATTAGGTTGGGTTTGTTTAGGTGCTACAGGCGCTTGGGATACTGGTGGGTTTGAAATAGCAGGATTGATAGGGCTGATGCCTTGCCCCGTTGGAGGCTGAGTTATGCCAGGAAGAGGTACAGGATTAGGTGCTAAGGGAAATTTCGGGGTAAGATTCCCTTCGGGATTGATGCCTGGAAATGGTGCGGTGGTGGGTATTGGTGCTGTACCAGGAGCGATTGGGAAAGAGGGAATATTAGGCTGGTTAAGTGAGTTTGTGGGTGGTTGAGATGGGCCAGGAATAATTCCCAAAGAAACGCGATCGCCTCCTACTTGCCTTAGCAAATCCAATGTTTCAATCACATCATTATAAGTTGCTGTCCGCGAAGCATTCAGCACCACAACAGCGCTGGGGTTTGCTTGGAGATACTGTTTTAATCTCGCTCCCAAATCATCCCGTTGTACAGGCTGTTTTTCTATGTAAGTATTACCAACGGCATCGATAGTTACAATCAGACTTCCGCTCTGTGATGTTATTCCAGATACTGAACTGGCGCTGGCTTTGGGCAAATCAACATTTATTGCCTGTTGGCGCGTAAATTGTAATGCCGCTAATAAAAAAAACGTCAGAATACAAAAAACAACATCTATTAAAGGAATGATTTGAATTTGGACTTCTTCAATTGGGGTATGTAGATTAACTTTCATTTTCTCAATTTAAACGCCTAGTTCGGGGGTTGAATTACTTAACTAATTAGGTGAATTCGGGGGTTCAGGAGGCTCAGGTAACCTAGTCTTTCCTGGCTTGCGGGGTGGAGTGAAATTTTCCCGCACAATTGCTGATGTACTATTACTAAAATCAGGGGGGGACTGACGGTAGAGCAATTCCATCTCATTCCCAGCCTTCCGAAAAACCTTGACTTGGTTGACTACAAAACTTTGAAATAGGCGATAAAATACCAAACTAATAATGGCAACTATTAGCCCTGCTGCCGTACTAATTAAGGATTCACCAATACCAGTAGTTACTCCGGCGGTAGATTCAGTTCCCAAATCACCAATCCGAATTGAGCGCAGGGACTGGATTAGACCCAAAACTGTACCTAACAATCCCAGCAGAGGCGCGAGGGCAATTACGGCTTCTAAAAGTTTTTCGCCCCGCCGCATTCCAGCTAATTCATCTTCGGCTGTGGACTCAAGTGCTAGTCGAAAGGTTTCTGCATCAGTTTTTGGAAAACGTAAGGGAGCATAGAGAAAACGCCCCACAGGCTGATTGCTTGCAAGTCTAGCAATGTCAGCAGCTTCTTGCCAATTATTCTGGGCAGCATCCAAGATGCGATCGACTATTTGCTTTTCCTGAGTCAAAATTCGCAACCAGAACCACAAACGCTCAAAAATCACACTCAAGGACAGAATCGAGAGAACAAGCAAAGGCCACATCGCTGGCCCGCCCTTATAAAATAAATCTAAAATATCCACTGTTTAAATTTCCTCCCTCCATGACTAAAGCAAATGTGCTAGGGCATTTTAATTCTAGAGATTAATTCAAAATGAGGGACTTCCAAAACATAAATTTACCGAAAATCTAAAAAGATAGTGTAAGCATGGGGTATTGAACTTAGACTAGTGGACAAACTTGCTGCTGGATTGCCATAATCCCGAAATTAATACAATTATTGTCTAATTTGTCAAACCCTTGCGGTATTAAACTCTTATGGAGAATTACAAAATAGGTTTTTGATGACAGATTACGAGTAGCGTCTTCCATACTAACTAGGGCGGTTATTCGCACCAGAAGTTTTTAGGATAATTTGTCAAAATTAAAGATAACTGGAGGTTCAAAATATGAAATTTTCAATCGAATCACTTTACACCTGGTATCGCAATGTGCTTCGTAACCCGAAGTACCGTTGGTGGGTAATTTTAGGAACGTTAGCCTATCTGGTCAGCCCATTTGATATTCTTCCAGATTTTGTACCCGTTGTGGGACAGATTGATGATGTTTTCCTTTTGACTCTGCTAGTTTCTGAGGTATCTGGGCTAGTAATTGAAGGCTGGAAGGCTCGTAAGGGTGAGGTGGGTACTGAAGTGCCTAATACTACCGAGGGTTCTACCTCTACTCCAACCTCTAACGCAAGCACCATTGACGTTGATGCTATTTCTGTTAAATAGTTTTAACAAAACCCCTGCTTTTGGAATCTGAGGTGGGGGATATATTTTTTAACGCAAAGGGGCGCAAAGGGAAGCGCAGAGGTTCGTAGAGGGGGAGTTAGAGGTTGTTGGCTACGCCTTTGATACCTTCTTTGAGGTGAAGGACGTTAAAGTTGAGGAGAAGACCTCGTTTGCAGTTTGCTAGTTTGAGATAGGTTAGGAGTTGGACGCAGTGAATCGGGTGGAAGGATTCTACAGATTTAATCTCTACAATTATTTGGTTTTCGACAATCAAATCTAATGGATAAACGCATTCCAATTTCACTTCTTGGTAAACCAAAGGCAATGGAATTTGTTTACCAACATTCAACCCGGCCTTCTTCAACTTATAATGCAAGCACTCCTGATAAGCCGACTCCAATAAACCAGGCCCCAAAGCAGTATGCACCCTCATTGCACACCCAATAATCACCCCACTCAAATCATTCTCCCTCATCCTCTGCGCTCCTGTGCGTTTCCCTCTGCGCGACGGCAGTCGCTACAACGGGGGAACCCCCGCAACGCGCTGCCTCCCCTCTGCGTTTAAAAATCCTTTACAAATTCTGTCAAGAACCTGAACGCCTTCAAAATATAACTAGCGCAATCGCTAGGTGAAGTATTGTAAAACGATCGCCACGCAGTCGCCTTATCCTCATCATACCGATCGCTTCGTTGACTATGATTTTCCAGCCACGCCAATCGCACTGCATGGCCAATTAACACATCCAATACGATATATTCTTCAATTTGCAGCTTTGGATTATTGGCGGCGATCGCAGCTAATTCAATTAATGCTTCAATATTTACTTGGCGGTATTCTGGAGCTTCAATTTTATTTAGCAGATGCTCAACTAACAGAGCAAAATTTCTTTCCCCGGCTGTCATTTCCGACAGCATTATCTCACTATCTAAACGATTGCGCCGCTCTAATTTATCGCCAATTACTATACCCTTGCAATGTTGCATTAATAGCCAAACTTGTTTAAAAAATTCTTTTGGTACGCGCCCCGTCGCACCCTCGGCTTGGCGAAACCGTCGCCAACCTCCAGGCGGAACTTCTATCTCTTCACCGATTCCTGGTAGCACCACCCAAGCAATATCACTTTCTTTTTGTTTGACGTGCAGTGATTCTTGCTGACGTAACAAGTTACTCATCCCAGTATATCCAGTTAATACCTGACGCAAGCGCACTTTAACTTCAAAGGGTGAAAGTTGCATTAAGCGATCGTAAGCTTCATCTTGAGTGACATGCAATTCCTGTGCTAGTTCGCTGGTGATCAATAAGATGAGATAGCCGACTCTCAGCGTTAGTAGTCCCTGGAATAGTTCGGGTTCTGAGCGAATTAAGATACCAACATAGATTAAAATCTCTTGGGTGAGGACGCGATCGCGGATATCCTCACGACAAAAATGATTAATTTTATCGGCAATTTCATCGTGAGACATGGGTACGGTAATCAAGGACGCTTCACTGTAAGCTTTACCTACAGCAATTTGCTTACCTCGCACCAAAATACTCGTGACTGCATCTGATAGGCTGATATCAACCATTTGCCTTAACCCCGCAGCCCGGCGTACCACTGCCCAAATACCTAAATCTCCAGCTTTGGTATAAACCTCATCGAGTAAATCGCCCACGGTGACAGGATATCCTGGACCACCGTAACCTGTATCAAATTCCATTCCCTGCAAGCGAGTTAATGTTTGCAATAACTCAATTTGCTCGTAAATATTTTCTGATGAGCGCAAAGAAGAAAGTAATAATCCGAAGTTAGTTTCATACTCCATTTGAAATTCTTGGGTATGTCCTAAGCGCCAGTTTTTGTCAGGATGATAAGCTAGATAATAGCAACGTGGGCTAGCATTTTTTACTGGCGATCGCGAAAATTCTGCATTGGGAAGAAAATCAATTCTTTGGATTCCAGCTGTTAGCATTAGCTGATTTAGCCGCCCTAATTTCACTCGCACACCGTTACATACACCATCTTTCAGCTCTTGCATCAATTCCAATAATGCTTCCGAACCGACTTTTAACATGGTGTGCGTCAACATTAAAGTTAAGGTAGGACGACCTAAATCGCTCCAATATTTTTGAATATAAGCTAGTTCGCTTCTAATTTGATCCAGCAGAAAATGGTAATCAAGGGTTAAGTAAAACTGTTGAGAGTCTGAGAATGCAGGCAAAAATACAATTGTTTCACCGCTAATCCGAAAGATTCTAGATGTTGTCAAACTCCGCAACCTTCGCACTGGCCGCCCAGTTAAACCAAGCTTATCGTTACGTCCAATTTGGGTATAAATAGCTGAAAATTCCCCAGCTTTTCTCACTTGAATCGGTTCTACTTGAGTAGGCGTTTGTGCTTCAATTCCGTGAACTTCTAGTTTTGTTTGTAAATCCTCATCTTCTGCTAACAACGCAATTTGTACCAATGCCTCGCGCTGTTTACCCACACACAAATGTCTTCCTAAAGGGTCGATATCACCAACCGCAAGTAACCCTTCACTCAACATTTCACCGAGAAAATACAAACTCTGCGCCCACACCAAGGGAATATTTTCATTGGGCAAACGTAGTTGCGTTTGAGGTGCTAACTTTTCTGCGTCTATGTTTTCGGCTGGAACATAATAAAGTTCTGGCAATAAACGCAAGCCGTTTTGTTCTATGAGTAATGATTCTAAAAGAGTTTGGTATTTTTTAACTTGTTCTGGTTCGCCGCGAAATAATCCATCTAGAACTAAATAAGTAAAAAATAACGGCCATTCGCATTCAATATGCTCAAATTGTTTGAGTTCCCACGGTTCGTAGTGTAAGCGCTGGCTATCTTCTAAAACCGTTTGGTGTCCATCACGCAGAAAGCGTTTGCAGCCGTATTTACCTGCGAGTTTATTGATAATATCGTTTAAGGTGCGATCGCGTAACTCCAAATCTTCCACTGCAAAGGCAGGATAACTAATAATACTTAACAGCGCCGCATCAATTTCTTTAGAACCAGATTCCCTCGGCAATAAGGATTCTAAAGTAATCCGGGCGCGGGCAATTTCATCTGGTAGCACATGAATTACCGATGCTTGACTACCACGCACACCAAATAAATCCAGTCCGTTAATAGCTTCTAAAGCAGCTTTTGCCATGCCTACAGAACTGGCATTTAACTCAGCACTACCACGATTTATTTTATTCCCACGTTCCCAAATGCCGTAATCTGGTGTGCGGTAAGCTCGTCCAATGTAGTAAACTAAATTCTGGACGAAATTCACTTCATCAATGCTATAAATTATTTGCAATCCGGCTGCCGTCATTTGACCCAACATCAGCAAAAATATAGATGTGGCATCAAGTTGCAAATGTCCCCATTCATCATCACCAACAACAATATCACCAGTCGCAGTATTATATTTGGCGTGTAGTCCATCTAGTAGCGACTGAGTATGTTTAAATGTCTCTACTTTATGAGCTTGTCGCATCATTGCAAACAACAATCCGCGCATGAGTTTGATGACACTGTGTTCTAGCTCATAGGTGCGTCCTTTGTCGTCGTCAATCTTGCGGTATGCAAGTCCTAAACCCCAAACTGCCAAAATGCTGTAAACGTTGTCTCGCACCCAGGCATCAGTATAATCGCCGTGGGCTGTAATCGCTGTACTCGCAGGTAGTAAACCAGTAATCGGATTCTGGCGAGTCAGAATGATCGTTTTGATTTGCTGGTAGTAATAGTCCAGGCGAGATAGCAATTTAGTAGATGTTTTCATAACTTGGTTTAGAACAACTTGCAAAATTTGACCCTGTGACTGTCAAGTGAATTACCTAAACCAAACCAGAATAACTTCTGTGATGGTTGATGGGAGAACAGCTAAGGGTGGTGTGAGTTTATTATTATCTCCTGTTAATACGTCTCTGGGTACTGGATTTTAGCGATTCCGAACTAAAATATGATATTTTTCAAACATCCATTCATACGTATAGTTATTTATACATAAACAATTGTTATTTTATGGGCTAGACAACAAAGCTAGATAGCGGAAAATTTCTCGAAGCCGCTATTTCTCAAGAAAAGATTATCGATCAGATTTTGGTTCACATTGTCTTAGCAGGTAATCCAGATAAATCTTGGGAAGATATTTTACCAGAATTACAAGCTGCCAACCTTAGCCCTGCGTCAATCGATGCGATCGCTTCTCATATCAAATCTCCACCATCTTTAAAAACTTTACTTGAGCAAATTAATAGTGATTTTGCTGTACCTTTACTGGCGCAATGTCAAAAAATTGCTCATCTAGACGGCAATACAGTTCAGTTAACGCTAAAAACCTTAAACTGTGTAGGTTGGGTTGAGGAACGTAGACCCGAACGCGAGTGCGTCTCCAAGAGTTGGGGCTTCCCGCAGGGTAACCCAACATTTCCGGGGCTTTGTTGGGTTGCGCTTTGCTTAACCCAACCTACAATTTTTCTTAACCCAAGCGTATTGATCTAGACGGAGTAATTACGCCAGAAGAAGCTAAGGTGTTAGAAACGATTAACAAAAAGTTAAGCTGTAATTTGGCTGCTATCAAATAACCTAAACATTGGTGTTAAGATTTTTTACCAAAGTGCGATCGCAACCTCTACACAAAGTGCGTAGACGCGGAGCGGCTTATCGTCAGACATCGCCTCTCTGCTAATCATGAAGCTATCTGATAAATTGCAGGACGATATCTCGGTTCAGGAATTAGTTTTCCCTCCTTTTTCGCAGCATCTAACCATGCTTCTTTTGCTTTCAAAACTTCGTGAAGTGCTTCTTCTTCAGTTGAACCAAATGCTGAACAGTATTTCAAGTCAGGAATATCAGCAATGTAGCCATCATCTTCTTCACTATAGAAAATATTAATGTGATAGTGTTTCATCCTTAGCTCAGTATCGCCACCAAAATCCGAAGCAAGTCGTCTATGTCAGCAGGAACACGATATAAATTCAGGTTTTGAGTTATTTGTTTACTTTCTCGATTCAATAAAGCAAATTGCCAAATATCCCCTGTAGAAACAGCCCCTTGTAAATTTGCCTCTTGAGAATCAGTCCACGCATCAATAGCAATCAGTTCTACCGCAAGCTGGGTAAAACCTCTTGCTAAATCAGCATTTTTAGCTTCTACAACTAAGAGTTTATGGTCTGTGTGCAAATAATAATCAAGGGAACCTTTTAATTGTTCTGTAACTATAAGAGGATATTCGATTCTAAGTTGGGCGTGAGTGTAATGAACAACATCCAATAAAATTGGCGCAATTAGTAATTCTCTGCGGGCTGCCTCACTAGTCAAACTAATATATGGCAAACTCTCCTCAATCCTATATTTGAGATTTGCAAGTCTGTCTAATTCAATGCTGGACTTTTGTAGATTAAGAGAGGAACGTTTTAAAGAATACCCAAATTCAGCCAGGATATCTTCTGGCTCGAATGACATTTCAAAATAGCTTCTGAAAGTGTATGAGTTATTTGGTTGGAGGATGGGAATTTTGCTCATAGCCTTTAATGTAAGATGATTATGTCGAAAGTTTTGAATAAAGGTCAGACAAGTATTTATGGTTTTTGATTTCAGGTAAGAGTGAGGATTGAGGGATTAAATAAAAGAGAGGGAACTCTTGTAACTCACTGGCAGATTGATAATGGAAAAGAGATTCCCCGACTAATTACAAACTGGCTGGAAGTAAATAAACCAGAGGAAGATAATAATGAAAGCTAAACTTTACGATCAAATAAAAACATTAGCACAAGTGCAACCAGATTTTGCCGACTTGATGATTCCTAAAAATACATTGGGAACAATTGTAGAATGCTACGAAAATCCTGAAGGTTATGCAGTAGATATTGCCATACCCAATCAAAAGTTAGTTGGAGGCTATGAATACGTAAATGTTATTCTTAATGCTGACCAATTTGTGGTTGTGAATACTGTCTCGCAACCACTGAATGTTGTTACTCAGTAATAGCAAAACCTGATCGTGTCATGTGTAGGAGGATAGAGACGCGGATACCGCGCTCTTAAGTTACTTACCTCGTCAACAACTTCCGCCGCAGATTATCTAACGCTGCATTGGCGCTGACATGACGAATTAGAGCGCGACCTCGCACTGTACCAAACTGATACTCAAAACTTGCCACTTCATCCTTTGGCCCAGCTAAACCAATGTAAACTAAACCCACCGGTTTAGTATCTGTCCCTCCAGTTGGGCCAGCAATACCAGTAATACTCAATCCCCAAGTTGTTGCAAGGCGGGTTTTAACTCCAACAGCCATTTGCTCTGCAACAGTTGCACTTACCGCCCCAAATTTATCTAAGTCTTCCTGGTTAACCCCTAATAGTCCAACCTTCACCGAATTGTCATAAGAAATTACTCCACCCCAAAAGTAATCAGAACTACCAGAAATCTCAGTCAACATTTGCCCTAAACCGCCACCAGTGCAAGATTCTGCCACAGAAAGCGTTTCTTTTGATGCCCGCAATAACTGACCAACCACGGAAGCAAGAGTATCATTATTAACGCCGTAAAAATCCAGTCCGGCAATTTCTTTAAGTTGTTTTTCAATGGGCGCAATTAGGTCTTCTGCGGCTGCTTCTGAAGTGGCTTTAGCACAGACTCGTAATCTTACTTCCCCTTTACCTGCATAAGGGGCTACTGTGGGATTTGGCAACTTCAAATAAGAAGAAACTTTTTCCGCTAAAGCAGATTCACCAATACCCCAAAACTTTAAACTCCGACTGTAAATAATTTCTTTACCCCAACCTTGACTTTTGAGAAATGGCACGGCTGTTTCTTCCCACATCAAGTGCATTTCACTAGGAACACCGGGAAAGGTAAAAATCGTGATTTCAGGGCGAGGCTGCCAAATAATACCGGGTGCTGTTCCAGTGGGGTTGGGGAGAATTTCTGCACCTTGGGGAATCAAAGCTTGCTTGCGGTTACTTGGTGACATAACCCGACCACGTTGCGCGAATTTTTGGGTTATGTCTTCAATGATGTCAGAGCGTTCTACCAACGGGACTTTAAAAAAATCGGCGATCGTTTCGCAGGTGAGGTCATCTGGTGTTGGCCCGAGTCCACCAGTGAAAATGAGAATTTGCGCTCTGGAAATAGCAATTTCTATAACTTGCTTTAACCGTTCTGGATTATCCCCAACAACTGTTTGATAGTAATGGGGAATTCCTAGCTGCGCTAATTGTTGCGCTAAAAATTGAGCATTGCCGTTGAGGATATCTCCTAGCAGCAGTTCTGTACCAACACAAATAATTTCTGCACTCATTGGAAGGAATAGTTAGGAGTTAGAAGTTAGGAGTTAGGAGTTAGGAGTTAGAAGTTAGGAGTTCAAAACTTAAAACTCATCACTCTTAACTCTTAACTCCTAATTATTAACTCCTAACTATCTATAATGTCAGGCTAGTGCTGGTACAGGAATTTCTAGGTGAGGATATAAGGGGAAGCGATCGCACAATGCTGCTACCCGTTGCCGGCAATCTTGGGTTACTACGTCGGAATCTGGAGAAAGCAGGCGATCGCTAATAATATTTGCAATCTCGGTAAATTCTGCTTCTCCTAAACCTCGCGTGGTCATTGCTGGCGAACCTAACCTCAGACCACTGGTAACAAATGGTGATTGCGGATCGAAGGGAATAGTATTTTTGTTAGCAGTAATATTCACAGTACTAACTAGCTTATCTGCTTGTTTACCAGTTAGACCAACAGAGCGTAAATCCACGAGGATTAAATGGTTGTCAGTACCATTAGATACTAACTTTAAACCCCGATTTTGTAGTTGTTCTGCCAAAGCACGAGCATTTTCAATCACTTGGGCAGAATAGGTTTTAAACTCAGGCTTTAGGGCTTCTCCAAAAGCTACTGCTTTTCCAGCAATGACGTGTTCCAATGGCCCGCCCTGACTGCCAGGAAAAACAGATTTATCTAGCTTTTTACCTAGTTCTGCGTCGCTGGTCAAAATTAAACCACCTCTAGGGCCGCGTAGAGTTTTATGTGTAGTTGTTGTTACTACATGACAATGGGGGATGGGATCGGGATGAAGACCACTCGCAACTAAACCAGCGATATGAGCAATATCGGCAAGTAAGTAAGCGCCGATTTCATCAGCAATACTACGGAACTTTTCAAAATCAATTATCCGGGGATAAGCTGAATAACCACAAATCAGCAGCTTAGGACGCTCCCTCAGCGCCAGCTCCCGAATTTGATCGTAGTCAAGTTGTTCTGTTTGTTGGCTGACACCGTAGTGGCTAACTTGGAACCACTTACCTGAGAAATTTACAGGGGAACCGTGGGTGAGATGTCCCCCATGAGACAAATCCATTCCCATAATTTTGTCTCCTGGTTGCAGCAGGGACAGGAACACTGCAAAATTGGCTTGTGCGCCAGAATGAGGTTGCACATTCGCATGAGCAGCGCCAAATATCTGTTTAGCACGATTGATCGCTAGCTGCTCGATTTTGTCGATATACTCACAACCGCCATAGTAGCGTTTACCAGGTAATCCCTCGGCATATTTATTTGTCAGTACTGAGCCTTGAGCGGCTAGTACCGCAGCAGAGGTAAAGTTTTCGCTAGCAATCAACTCCAAGTGATCTCGCTGACGCTGTAGTTCGTCGTTGATTAACTCCGCGATCGCTGGATCGGTGGAGGCAAGAAAATCTGAGTTAGTCTTAGTCACTTCAATTATCCTTATGGAAATTTGTACAACGGCTAATTTTGGTTGGACGCAGCACCTAACAGTCCACTCTCAACAGTCCATAGCCCAAAGTCTATAGTTCAATGATTTTTGACTGCTCTACAGAGGCGATTAATCGTCTCCGTACTATTGAGGTTTATTTGTGCCAACTTATTTATTATTAGACGATTAATTATCATAACGTTGCTTGTTGAGGCTACGCTAAATAAAGCTTGTTGCCATCGCTCCCCTGCAAGACAAAAAGCTGAACGCTTTCAGCAATTGCGGAACATGGCTGCGAAGTTCTACGCTGCAAAACTTAAGCACTCAGCATTAGCGTTAATACTAGAAGGTTAGTTGTTGTGATTGCTGGTAGTGCTAGAACCGCAGATATACTTACAGATGCCTTGCGTGGACAGGCTAGCGATGAACGAGCTAAAAAGGTAGTTTTTAGTATATTACAATACATGTATGTTCATAAGTTATTAATATAAAAAGAAATCTATCCAAAGGTTGTTTTAAATTAATTCAATTTATTGTAAAATTTGCCAGTTATTTAAGTAGTTAGAATTCAGGTTAAAATATGCCATTAAGTATCTATTCTGATAAAGATTATCTTCCTAAAGGAATGGAGCCAGTTCCAATGCTTTATCCCTTTTGGAGAGAATTTATCCCTACTGAAGAATACCCTTGGTCTAGATTGTATGGCAAGTATCTAGAGATAAGTCATTCCCTTTTTAAAATGACTTCCCTACAGGAAGCTGACTTAGTTGTAATGCCTATAAACTGGAGAATGATCAGAGGAGAGAGTTGGAAAAGTAAAGTTAATAAAGAAGCAGAAAGTCTATCTATTGAATTTGCAGAAAAAGTAGCTAATAGCGGCAAAGAATTAATTATTTTTTTTGCAGGTGATTGTTGCGCCGAAAAAATTCCTGTCAAGAATGCAACAGTAATGCGGATGGCAGTATATCGGTCAAAAATGAGGCAAAAGGATATTATTATGCCTTCTTTTACTGAAGATTTTGTTGAAGAATATTTAGGAGGGGAAATATCTCTCAGGCAGAAATCTGATAAACCTGTTGTTGGATTTTGTGGTTTAGCAGTACCGGATTCATGGGAAAAGAAATTAAAAACGGTTTTATTTCACGGGGTAATGTTAACCAAATCATTAGAGCTTGGGGTTTCGCCTTACAAAGGACAAATTTTGCGTAGTCAGGCTCTGAAAATACTTGCAGAAAGCCCCTCTTTAGTAAACACAAACTTTATCATTAAAGACGAAACAGTATTTCTAAATACACAAGATGTAGAGCAAAGACAGAAGGCTCGTGCTGAATATGTGAAAAATATGGTTGAGAGCGACTACATTTTGTCCTGTCGTGGTTCTGCAAACTATTCCATTCGATTATATGAAATCCTCAGTTGTGGTCGTATTCCAATTTTTATTGATACAGACTGCGTTTTACCTGACGATTCTATAATAGACTGGAAAAAATATTGCGTATGGATAGATGAGAAGGAAATACCACATATTGCAGAGAAAGTAGCTGAATTCCATAGCAATATTTCAGACCAAGAATTCTTAGATTTGCAGCATGAGTGCCGAAACCTGTGGAAGAGTAGGCTTTCTGCTGAGGGATTTTATACTAATTTTCATCATCATTTTTCGACAAAATAATTCATTCAAATAAGTATTATGTCTAGAACGAAATAGCCTTAAGCTAAAACACAAAGGCGTAAAGCAAATTTTAGCACCTTCGTGTTTTAGCTTGAGGTAATTAGCTGCCCTTGGGTACAGTCTCTTCAGGGCCAGCAGTGACAATTATCAGACTTTCTGGCTTAATTAAATCTTCAATTGCCTCTTGCATCTGAGTCATTGTGACTGCTTGTATTCTCTGGGGAAAGTCTCGGATTTCTGAGCGTGAAAGTCCTAAGACAGCATTATCCAAAATTATGGTTGATACATCACTAGGATTAGCTAAATCCACAGGATAGCTATTAGTAATTGACCGTTTGGCTGCGTTGAATTCAGCCTCAGTCACTCCTTGTTCGCGCAACTGTTTGAGTAAAGCGAGAGTACTAGCGATCGCTTTTTGGGCATCACCAGGAGCAGTCTGCATCTGAATCAAGAACGGGCCGGGATTGATTCCGGCGGCAAAACTACTATAGATACCGTAGGTTAGACCCTGGCGATCGCGCACTTCCGTACCCAAACGGCTCGATAAGGTATCACCACCTAAAATTTGATTCAGTACCAGTGCTGCATAATAACGTGGGTCTTTCCGAGAGATGCCGTTATAGCCAATGTAGGTAACAGCTTCGGATTTACCAGGTATCACTTTGTTCAGGCGTGTCAAAGTTTTTGGTAATGGCACGGTCGGTATTTCGAGAACAGGTGGCTTACCCGTGGCTGACCATTTGCCAAACGCCTGATGTAGCAACAATTTTACCTTAAGTGGATCAAAGTCTCCAACTAAAGCGATCGTTGTGCTATCTGGTCGGTAGTGTGTCTGGTAGAAGCCAAGCAAATCATCACGAGTAATACTCTTTAAACTCTCGGCTGTGGGGAAGCTGTGGAATGGATGATTTTCAGGGTAAATTGCCTGCTGAAATACTTGTCTTCCTAAACCTCTGGGGTCATCTAGCTGGACTTTAAGACTTATCAACGCCCGTTGGCGACTCAGTTCTAACTGGTCGGCTGGGAAAGTCGCGTTTTCTAACACATCTGCCAGAGTTTGAATCAATATCGGCAGGTTCGCTGAAAGTCCCTCACCGCTAACGCTAACTCCCTCGCGGCTAGTACCGAAGTTCAAATCGGCTCCCCGGTCTTCTAAGGTTTTTGCTAGCGTCAGAGCATTTTTAGTCTGCGTCCCATTCATTAAGTTGGCGGCAGTCAAATTCGCTAATCCAGCTTTTTGGTTGCCATCAAATTCAGTACCAGCGTCAATTTGTCCACTCAGGTTAATGGTGGGGAGGTTGCGATCGCGCAAAAGCAAAACCCGCAAACCATTATTTAAGGTAAACTCTTCTGGTAATGATTGTTTGCCCGAATCTGTAGCTGATGTGGCAGGTGGCAGATATTTCGCCAGTTCTGCTGGATCTACAGGCTTACCAGGGCTAAAATTTTCTACTGTGCGACCAGAACCAGCGCTGGAAGCCCCTGGTTTACCATCTGGTTGAGTTGGCTCAAAGAAGCCGATGGTTTGTTTAGCCGGATTGAGGTAAGTTTTTGCTGCTTGCTGTACTTGGGCTGGCGTGACTTTAGCGATCGCAGCCAGATACTGTTCAATAAAATGATAATCACCGGCCACAATTTGGTTATATCCTAGCTGGATTGCCTGACTAGTGATGTCTTGGTTCCCCAAAATAAAGGAGGCTTGCAGTTGTGTCTTCGCCCGGTTCAATTCTTCAGTAGTAACTGGCTGCTGTTGCAATTTTGTTAAAGATTCCTGAAGCACCTGAGCAATTTTCCCTAACTCCTGACCCGGAGCCGCTGTAGCATTAATTTCATACCAACCTGGTTCAATGAGTTCAGCAGGACTGCCACTCACTGAACTAGCGAGTCCAGATTCCACCAAAGCTTGGTAAAGCCTAGAACTACGTCCGCCTGTAAGGATGGCATCCATCACATCAATTGCCGGCACATCAGGATGCTTGATATTTGGTAAAGGATACACTGCTTGCAATAGTGCTGCACTTCCAGGTTGCTTCAAAACAATCGGTGCTTTTTTAGTAGTAGGGGCAACCGGAGACGCGGCGACATTTCCTCTGTCCGTGTTCTGGCGTAAAAGTGTCCCCGTGTCCTCTTTCCTTCGTTTTGCCAACTTCCCATAAGTTTCTTTAACAACTTTGAGTACAGGTTCTGTGGCAAAATCCCCTGTAATCACCAACGTGGCATTTTCTGGGCTGTAGTAGGTTCGGTAATAATTCCGCACCTGCTCCACCGTGAATTTTTCTACATCAGCTTTTGTGCCTCCCACAGGTAAGCCATAGGCTCTATTAGGGAAAGCATCTCGCATCACTGCCCGACTCAGACGATAGCCTGGTGAGTTTTCGTACCCCTGTAACTCAGAGATCACCACCCGCTTTTCACTTGTCAGTTGTTCAGGCCCAATTAAAGAGTTTTCCATGCGATCGGCTTCCAGTGTCAACAATGCTTCGAGTTTGTCTCGTTGCACTGTGCCAAAGTAAGCTGTTTGGTCATAACTAGTAAAAGCATTGAACTGGCTACCCAAGGCACTAAATAACCTTCCAAACTGCACAGGACGGTCAGTTGTACCCTTGAACATTAAATGTTCTAGCTGGTGAGAAATGCCATTTTCTCCCTTAACTTCGTTACGTGAGCCAACTTTATACCAAACTTGTACGCTCACTACTGGAGCGGTATGGACTTCTTTAGTTAGCACCGTTAAGCCGTTGTCTAATACCGTTTTTTGCACCCCTTGAGTGAATGAGACAGCAGATACAGGTGCGACTGCTGTTGGTGTTACAGCATTGGTGAAATTGCCCGAAAAAGGCACAATACTTAGCACAAGGCTAAGAAAAAACCCTACAAGCATATATGAACGTAGCTTCATAAGCAATGGGAAATGCAAAATTTCTAATTATAAAACAAAACCTTAGTATCGCTTTTTGGAAGTCAAAAGACTTACATCCTCGGCTTTTTTACCATTTTTAATGGTAGCTTTATTTCCGCTATCCGTAATGGTCGGTTTTCAAGTTTACCTATTTGCAAAAAACCTACGAGCAATAGCTCGCAACGAAAGTATAAAAATCCCTTTTATTATTTATTGCCACTTATTCTCTATTTTAAAGACAGTCCCGATGAAGCAGGTTTCACAACCAAGCATGAAAGTGGTCTTTCCCCACTCACCACTCCCTACTCCCAACTTTAAAGTCAGATGTAACTCTACGCACTATTACAAAATATTACAAACATCTTAACAACGATTGCGATGTGTTTCATTTGACAAGTTTTCCGGAATATCCACTTTTAAAATTGGTTTTATTCCTTGTCATTCCATCGGCGTAGATATCTTCGTCAAAGTAGCAATAACTTTTTAAAATATGCAAACAAGAAACTTAATTGCATCATTTACATTAGGCATAACCTTAGCCGCAATACCTGTATTACAATCTCATGCCCAAGTACAAATAACACCGAACTTGTATAATTTCAATGGGTATAATTCCAAAGGTGAGAAAGTCACTATTAATTACTCAACATCAAGCTTTACTGGTAAGCCCCTTTTCAACTATCAAGAGCAGAAACAGACATTAAACTTTACCGGAGATGAGATCCGTACTGTAGATACGGAAATTGGTACACTAGTGACTGTGACTATTAAAAAAACAGTAGATACTGGCAACACCACATTTACCTTGCTCATACCTCGTGTAAACCTTGGATCTAGCAACGAAGTAAAAGTTGAAACTAAAGGAATCACCACAACAAATCGCTTTTCTGTGATTCCTCAATTCAACCAGGGGCAGACACAAACTTATACAACAATTAATCTCAGGGGGACAGCCCAATCTGTTGCGTTTTAAGCACAAGAGGGATTAAAAAATTAAACTTCTTGCTCAGATGGAGGAAAGCGGTAAGGGTGAAGGTAAATAATTGTTTCTTTCCACCCTTACCCCTGAAACTGATTGCCTAGAAGTGGAAGCGATCACCTTTATAAAATTGATGGAGCAGTCAATACTAAGTGTGTTGGGTGAGCGGTATCAGCAGGCGATTTAACTCAAGGCAACAGGTGAAATAATTAGAGACTGTGCCATAGAGCGGTTATAATAAATGGTATCAACATTTGGTTGCACTTCTCGCTATGGAACGCGAAGCCCTAACAATTCGGTTTCCGGCTGATTTACTTGTCAAAGCTAAGAAGATTAAAGAGGGTAGTGAATCCCTGAATGATTTAGTGGTTGAGGCTTTGGAACGTGAGGTAAGCCGCCGCAGGGGATGGGCAGCCCATCAACGGATAATTGATCGTAGCGAAATAGTGAAAGCTAAAACTGGGATACAACCAGCCTCTACAGATTTGATTCACAGCCTCAGAGAGGACGAAGGGCGACGTGACTAGAGTTTTGTGTTTAGATACCAGCGTTTGGATTCCTTATCTTGTACCAGAAGTTTATCAACCCCAGTCCAGAAAACTAGTAACAGAAGCCTTAAGTCTGAGTATAGGGTTAGTGGCTCCAGCTTTTGCTTGGGCAGAAGTAGGATCTGTGCTAAGAAAGAAAACCCGCATGGGAGTAATTACAACAGAGGAAGCGCAAGGTTTTTTTGAAGACTTCTGTGAACTGCCTATTGATTACATTGAAGAAGAGGCAATTAGGGTAATAACCTGGAAAATTGCCGATAAATACGCATTATCTACCCTTTATGATGCCGCCTTTCTTGCTTGCGCCGAGAGTGTGTCTGCGGAGTTTTGGACGGCTGATGCTGCACTGGTTAGACAACTCATGCCCCGACCTGCTTATCTCCGAGAAATAGGAGAAATATAGGACAAAAAATGTATGTAATTGGCGATTTTTTATTCAAAGGTGGTAACTTAATCCGTGCTAACGCTCCCTCAATTGTTCTGAATTTAGATGCACTGAAATAATTGAGGTTATAGAAATAATTTGGTGCGTTACACTGCGTTAACGCACCCTACAAATAAATTAACCCCTAAACTTCAACATCCAAAGTACGCACCAAAAAAGCCCATTTATCTGCGGCTTCCTCGATAATTTTAGCCGTGGGTTTACCCGCACCATGTCCTGCTTTAGTCTCAATTCTAATTAGCGTTGGCGCATCACCAATGTGAGCCTCTTGTAAAGCTGCGGCAAATTTGAAACTATGAGCAGGGACAACGCGATCGTCATGATCGGCTGTGGTAATTAAGGTTGCTGGGTAAGTTGTATCTGGTTTGATGTTGTGTAGTGGCGAATAAGCATACAGCGCTGGAAACTCTTCTGGATTATCTGCTGAACCATATTCGGAAGTCCAAGCCCAACCGATGGTAAATTTGTGGAACCGCAACATATCCATTACGCCGACTGCTGGTAAAGCTGCACCAAACAAATCGGGACGTTGCGTTATACAAGCACCCACTAATAAACCGCCGTTACTACCACCTGCGATCGCTAGCTTATCTGTCTTAGTATACTTATTCGCAATCAACCACTCAGCAGCGCCAATAAAGTCATCAAAGACATTCTGCTTTTTATCCTTCATTCCTGCTTGATGCCATTCTTCGCCGTATTCTCCACCGCCGCGTATATTAGGCATAGCATAGACACCACCCATCTCCATCCATACCAAAAGACTTACAGAAAAACCAGGTGTCATTGAGGCATTAAAACCACCATAGGCATAGAGATAAGTCGGGTTATTTCCATCTAACTTTATGCCCTTTTTATGAGTAATAAACATTGGTACTTTAGTACCATCTTTGCTATGATAAAAGACTTGTTTCGTCTCGTAATCATCAGGATTAAAATCTACCTGTGGCTGGCGGAAAATGCTACTTTTACCAGTTACCATATCATAGCGATAGATAGTTCCTGGTATGGTGAAACTGGTGAAACTATAAAAAGTTTCGGTATCATGACGCTTCCCTCCAAAACCTCCGACTGAACCGAGTCCAGGTAATTCTACCTCACGAATAAACGCACCTTTGAGGTCAAATATTTTAATTTGGCTGTGAGCATCTTTGAGGTAATCAGCAACAAATTGGTTATTGAGTATCCCGACACTTTCCAAAGTTTCTGCTGATTGGGGAATGATTTCTCGCCAATTTTCTGGTGCAGGACTTTTGCTGTCAATAGCAATCACTCGTCCCCGTGGTGCATTTAAATCCGTGCGGAAATAAAACACGCTATCATCATTGTCGATAAAGCTGTAATCTGCCTCAAATTGGTTAATTAGTTCTACGACTTCAGCATTAGGGTTAGTTAAATCTTTAAAGAAAACCAAGTTTTTGGAGTCAGTACCTAGCCAAATTGAAATTATTAAATAGCGTCCATCTTCAGTAACACCGCCACTAAAACCCCATTCCTTTTGGTCAGGACGATGATAAATTAGTACATCTTCTGATTGGGGTTTACCTAGCTGATGATAGTAGAGCTTTTGATAATAGTTAACATCTTCTAATTGAGTTTTTTCATTCGGCTCATCGTAGCGACTGTAAAAGAAACCTTGATTATCATGTGTCCACGATGCACCAGAAAATTTAATCCATTTTAGGTGGTCTTGGAGGTCTTCACCAGTTTCGACATTGCGTACTTTCCATTCTTGCCAATCAGAACCAGAGGCAGATAGACCGTATGCTAAAAGTTTACCATCCTCGCTAATAGACAATCCTGAAAGAGCAACAGTACCATCTTCTGAAAGTTTATTAGGGTCGAGTAAAACTTTGGGTTGGTCGTCGAGGGTTTTCAAAGTGTAGAGGACACTTTGGTTTTGCAGTCCATCATTTTTAAAATAAAAGTAGCGTTCGGTGGAACCGTCTCGCAGAGATTCGCCTTCTTTAAAAGGGATACCATATTTTTCATAATCCCAAAGTTTGGTAAGGCGCTGTTTAATTTTTTCCCTGGTAGGAATTTCGTTCAAGTAGCCAAAAGTAACTTTATTTTCTGCCTCAATCCAAGCCCTTGTTTCTTCAGAGTCAGGATCTTCTAACCAACGGTAAGGATCTGCGACTAAATTACCGTGGTAGTTATCGACTTGATTGCTTTTGTGGCTGGATGGGTAGGTGAGGGGTTTTTTAGAGGAGGGCATAATCTCAGGTCAAAAGTGCTTCTTTACATACTACAAAGATAGACCCAAGACGTAGAGCATGTACTGACCAAACCTGCGGGAAAATTCCAATTTAGAATTTACGCATTGACAGAAAATACCAAATATGTTGATTGTAAAAAATCACATCTGTCGTAGGGGTAAAGCCCATTGCTAAACCCCTACAACGCGAGTCTACAGTAGCGTTTAGTAGACTACTTGCCACCAACCGAAGGCTGGGCCAATAAAACGGATAGTTGCCCATGCTACAACCATAAGACCAATGCCTATCCAGGCACCACGAGTTGTCCAACTAACAAATAATTCGGCTTGCTTTTTTGTGATGGGAAGCCAAGGCAAGATGCGAGTTTCTTGACCGTATGTTTCCCCTTGTGTGATTTTACGACGCTTTGCTTCACCCATAATCAGCAACTCAAATTTTTACTTAGGTTCTATCTAAATTTATCTTGCCAGGAATCATAACTACAGAGAGGCAATAAACTGATAATAGTGCTTGCTTTTAGACGATCGCGCTTTGGTTGACAAAATGTAAATTGGGCATTGGGCATTGATAACTGAACTCTAAGCAGAATTTTCTTCATCGGTATTAGAAAACAGACTGGGGTCGAGATAGTTAATGCGGGCTAGAGGACTTAAAGCTGCAAGAATTTGAGCGCCGTAGCTGCGATTAACTACACGACTATCAAGTAAAGCAACAATACCTTGACTTTCTCGGACTGGAGCGATCGCTCTTTGTAATTCACTCAAGGCAGCTGGCAACAAATATAAACGAAACCAATCTTGATGCAATCGCTTATAACGAGCTACCCTACCAGCTACTAGCGGATTTTCTAAAGATGGTAAAGGTAAAGTAGCAATAATTAACAGATGGGGTGCTGGTAAGACTCGCTGATGTTCTCGCCAAAATTCCCAACCGCTAATCAAAATACCATTTTCATCTAAACAAGTTTTTTCTACCTGCACCCGCGAACCAAATTCTGAAGCCAGAATTGCCGCAACTTGAGACTTGAGTGGTACATCCCCCACCAAGACAACCGTTAATCCTGGTGCTGTAGCACTAAGACAAACCAGTGTGCGGACTTTGTGAATAAATGCCGCTTGAAATTCTGGCGTGTTAGGTAGGGGCAATTTATAAGGTACATACAGTTGAATTGCTTCCGCTTGTCTCTCTGCAGAGAACTTCAGACAAGTTAAATCGTCCAAACCAAGGCGCTGTCGGAAAAGAGGAGCCTCAGTTTCCGGTTCGATAGCGCTGCCAATTAAAACTACTGGTTGTCGCTGCCAAATAGGTGAGAGGATTTCACCTAATTCCATTGGGGCGTAGTGTAAAGAAAATAAACCTTGTCGATGGGCAATAGTCGCCCAGAAGAGGGCAGGGGGACCAGGGGGGGAAAGATTTTCATCAAGGGTTTGAAATTGCTGCCAGAAATTTTTCCAATTATCTGGGAGGTTGGCTTGATCTAAAGCTAAATAGAGACGGCTTAAAATTTCTATTTCTGGCTGGGAAATTAGGTAGCACTGATATGGATTAACAGGATGCTGAAAAAGTTGGTGTGTAAGTTGTATCCTTGCTTCACGAATTACCTCAGCCTGATTTGGGCAAGCCAGCATCAGTTGCTCCCAATCATCGGGTTGAATATCTTGGGTAAGTTGATGACGTACCCAATCTTCTAGATTATCTACCCCATCAATAATTGTAGGGATGCCTTGGGGAAAGCGATCGCCACCAGCAAATTGTCCTTTTAACCAAGCTTCTGGAGAGGTCAACAGTAGCCCTTGAAACTCAGCATTAGGCCAAGCGTCACCTGTCCTAATCGCTTTGTTGGCTGGTAGCCACTGCTGTAGACGGGGAATTTCCACCCGCAGCAGAAGTTGCTGCACCGCTTCTTGAGCAACAATAATTACAGGGCCATGCCACATCAGGGCTGATGCTATGAAACTAGTACGATATCGCCCTTGATAGCCACAAACCGCCCCTACTTGAATTAGGGCACTACGTCCCAGGCGCAAGGCGCGTGCTACCAACCGTGCCATCGTCAAATGATGGGGCCAGGAAGGGAACCCCGCCTGCGATCGCAAAAAGTTATGTAGTGAAAAATGAACTTCTGCTTCAATCACACGCTTTTAATTCCATACAAAGTGACTTTTACTTCCAATTGCCCCACTTCTATTATGTTGTCCTTTGTCCTTTGTCATTTGTCCTTTACTAATGACTAATGACCAATGACCAATGACCAATGACTAATCACCCAACACCCTGAATTATGCCAACTTACACAGGAATTTCCAGCGAAGCCTTCAGGCATCCACTAGACCGCCAAGCCGAGCAAGCTTTACGAAATTTACCAGGATTTGATTTAATTGCTCGTAAATTTGTGGAATTTATCTACGAACGCCCTCAGTTAGTCTATCTAATGGGTAACACCATCCAAGTCGGGCCGCGTCAATATTCCACTATTTACCAGATGTTTCGGGAATGCGTCCGAGATTTGGACATTTACCCAGAACCGACACTGTTTGTCTCGCAAAATCCCCAAGCAAATAGCTATGCGCTGGGGCAAGAGAATCCTTACATAGTCATAAATACAGGGATACTAGACTTACTAGACGAAGCCGAGATTCGGGTGGTGCTAGCCCATGAACTAGGGCATATTAAATGTGGTCATACTATTTTAATTCAAATGGCGATGTGGGCGATGAGTGCTGCTTCCGCCTTGGGAGAATTGACCTTCGGTATCGGTAATATTGTCACACAAGGTTTGATTTACGCCTTTTTTGAGTGGCGGCGGAAAGCCGAGTTATCGTCAGATCGCGCCGCACTACTAGTCATGGATGACTTGAATCCCGTCATGTCAACGATGATGAAACTCTCTGGCGGTAGTAACAAATATGCCAATGAATGTAGTTTACAAGAGTTTATCAAGCAGTCAGAAAATTATCAGGCACTGGATCAAGATGGATTGAATCAGGTGTATAAATTCTTAATGTACAATGGCGCTCAAGGTACGATGTTGACCCATCCTTTCCCAGTGGAACGCCTGCATTACTTACGGGCGTGGGCAGTATCCGAAGAATACCAGCAAATTCGCCGAGGAAATTATCAGCGATCGCCTGCTTCCGGCTCAGTAAATGTTGCAGCCGATTCTTCCCCAAATGAAACAGAAACTTTACGCCGTCAAATTGAAGAATTACAACGGGAAATCGACAGAATGAAAAGGTCTGAGTAGTTTTGAGTGCTAAATGAACTTATATATAGTGCGTTAGATTTGCCTAATGCACTATTTATATCTCTTTTAGCACATACTTTGTCTGAGGGATTTCCAGAAATTAAATTTAGAAATTACACATTGACAGATAATTAATATTATGCATTTAAGCCAAATTTCTGTGATAGGTGTTCTAAAATAAAGTCACGAGCTAGTTGCAAGACTTAGGCATTGACAGATTAACAGAAATGAGCAATCAAGTGATAATTTTGTAAAAACTTGAATTTGAGTCTGGATTTTAGCAAAAATAATTCAGTTAAGTTTGCCATTCTAGTTTTTTTGGATTCCCTTAAAGCGGATAATATTTTCTAGGTGAACTACTATCCTCTTGGGGGTGGATAAATTCAAGATTCAAAATTAAAGACTTGAAGATTGCTTAACTATATCTCAGCATTAAATTAGATGTAGGCATTTCTGAATATGGCAATTCACTTGACAAAACGGCTTTCTGTGTTCGCTGCTATTCTAGCTTTTGTCCTTTCCATGCCGGGAATTGCCTTAGCTGCACCCGTTCAACTCCATACTACTTCTGGTGTCATTTCCGCCCAAACTACCAAAACTGCAACCTACTCCACCTCGTCGGAGATTAACCTGACTCCCTTACAACGCCAAGAACTCCAGGCTGTGCGCCAGCGAAGAAATAGGGAAATTGAGGCAGTCTTAAACACATCGCAACGTGCCCAACTTAATCACCATCTCCGGGCTGGTAATAATATCAATCAAGCCCTAGAAAAACTGCATTTGCAACCAGAACAGCAAGATTTTGTAAAGGCGATCGGGCAATTTACTAACTTGAAAATGAAAGCTATTTCATCTAGGCATTCGCTAACAGTAGATCATAAATAAAGGTTTGACTTGTACATTAAATTATTGAATCGTTGTCATAGAAGATATCAATCATATTTTCTATGACAGTCTTTTGGATAAAATGCGATCAAGCGATCGCACTTTTTATTTAAAAAATTTCATACTCAATTTCTGTTACCTAACTTATGGAAACAGTTGACTGATCTGGACTTCAACTTCTGGAAATGCAATCAAGGATAACGTTGCATCCTCCTGCAAAATAAATTGTTGATTGTAGCCTTGCAAAAGTGGTTCGCCCAAAACAAAAACCTGACGCTGATTCACATCCAAAATCCAGTAGTCAGTAATTCCTGCATTAGCATATAAAGGTGCTTTCTGTTTCCGATCCGTGTCTAGCGTTGTATCTGCTACCTCAATCAATAAAAAGATTTCATTGGGTGCAGCATGATGATTAATGTACTTTCGCGCATCAATGCGGACAACAGCAATATCTGGTTCAGGTTCCGAGTATTGGCTTAATTGAATCGGATCTTGCACCCGAACTAAGGCAACTTCTGCTAGCGAACGCTTGAGATAATCAGACGCACACAGCGTTGTTGCTGCATGGGGGGGATTATTTGGCACTCATGGGGATAACTTGCCCATCTAAACCTCCGGGGTACTCCCGCCACATTGGTACTCCAATTGGCGGTGACGGGGGATAGGAGGGCTGATTGAGTGGGGGTCAATGCCTCCGAAATCAGCATTTTTCTTAATTATTTGGACTGCTTTGCTTCTCAACATAAGACTTAAGTTGTTCCAAGGTAACGCCTCCACATGAGGCGACAAAGTACGCACCTGTCCAAAAAACAGGTTTGCTATAAAACTGGCTAACGTGTTCATGAAATTCCTTCCGAATTAATCGACTAGACACTGTTTTTAGGTTGTTCACTAGCTTGCTTATTTCCACGTCCGGCGGGTAACTAATAACCAAGTGAACATGGTCTGACTCTGCGTTGTACTCTGTTACCTTGCTCCTCCACTTAGCGCAAGTGCTTTCAAATATTTCTTGCAGTCGTTTGAGCATTGCTTGGTTTATAACTTTCTTTCGGTACTTAGTGACAAGCACTAAATGAATATTAAGGCTATAAACTGCTCTGTGCCCTGTATTGTAAGTCATGCCACCAAATGGTATTATGACTATATGTTACTAACTTACCAGTTCAAACTCAACCCTACTCCCGAACAAGTTGTCATTATTGAGACTTGGGGAGAGTTGCTGCGCCGTCACTGGAACTACGCACTAGGGGAAAGATTGGACTGGCTAAGGCGTACAAGGTCGCAGATTGACCGATGCAGCTTAGTTTCTGAACCAATTGGGAGGATACCAGACAAACCTGATTACTATACACAAGCGTCAAATCTCAAAGAAACTAAAGAGTTATTTCCTGACTACAAAAACATTTATGCCGACTGCCAACAACAAAATTTGATCAGGTTGGACAAGGCGTGGAAACGATGGCTCATACCTGATAAGAAAGGTAAGAGAGGAGGTAAACCACGTTTTAAAAAGCGTGGTGATATAAGTTCATTTACTTTCCCGCGTGTTAATTCACCCAAGGCTGGCGCACATCTAATAGGTAATACTCTCAAGCTGTCCAATATTGGTGAGATTGAAGTTATCTTGCATCGACCAATTCCAGAAGGATTCGAGATTAAGCAAGCAACAATTTTAAGTAAAGCTGATGGGTGGTATTGCAGTTTTTCTCTTGAGGATAAAACTGTACCTGAATTGCTGCCGATTGACGAAATTAAAACTGCTACTGGCATAGATGTCGGGTTGGAAAAGTTTTTAACTACTGCTGATGGAGAAAGTATTGAAGTGCCGCAGTATTACCGTAAGGCACAGTCTACATTAGCCCGTCAACAACGCAAGCTTGCACGTAAAATTAATGGGTCTAAGAATTACAAAAAACAAGCCAAGAAGGTTGCTATTACTCATCTGCACGTTGCAAGACAAAGGAAAGAGTTTCATTATCAAGTTGCTCATTGGTTGGTTAATTCATACGACTTAATTGTTTTTGAAAACCTGAACATTAGAGGATTGGCTAGAACACGACTAGCTAAATCAATACTAGATGTTGCGTGGGGCGCATTCCTCCAAACTATGGAAGCAGTAGCGGTAAGACGCGGCAAACATACAGTAGGAGTTGACCCCAGAGGCACAAGTATTAATTGTTCGAGTTGTGCTGAAAGGGTAGAAAAAACCCTTGCAAAACGCGAGCATAGTTGTTCTTGTGGATTGGTCATTGACCGCGACTGGAATAGCGCATTGAACCTTTTAAAGCGTGGGTCGGTTGGACTACCGACTCCTGTCTGTGGAGGCTTAGACAGTAGTCAGCCTGTGAAGCAGAAAGTCTCTTATGTGAATTTGAGTGTCGGACGCTACATTGCTTGCAATTAGCGGTGAGAGTTGTCACCAATCAGTTCTACCCGTTCATCAACTGTGATAATACCCGTCTCAAGCATCCGGTGATATTCATCTACATTCCACAAGCGCACTCTAGTTTGCGTCATTGTATTTGGTTTGGCGATATTATCATCTGCAAAGTGCAAATATCTCTTACTCTCAACTTTTGCAGCATCTATAATTAATCTTGCCCTATTTAGTTCGTTACCATGTCGGAAGAAGATATCCGAGCCGCTAGGCTGGAGAAAGTAGAACAACTCAAGCAGCTAGGGACTAATCCCTACGCCTATCGTTGGGAATCTACCCATCATGCAGCGCAGTTGCAAGAACAGTTTGCCGATTTAGCCAGTGGTGAAGAAGTTGATTTAGAAGTTGCGATCGCTGGACGCATTATGGCGCGTCGCGTTTTTGGTAAACTGGCTTTCTTCACCTTGCAAGATGAAACTGGCACAATTCAGCTTTATTTGGATAAAAATCGCATCCAAGAAAGCATGGCAGATATTGATGCTGATGCCTTCAATCATTTAAAACAACTCACAGATGCAGGCGATATCCTGGGAGTTAAAGGTACTATTAAACGGACTGAAAAGGGCGAGTTATCTGTCTACGTTAAACAATATACTATCCTGACTAAATCCCTGTTGCCGCTACCCGACAAGTGGCATGGATTAACGGATGTTGCCAAGCGCTACCGTCAGCGCTACGTTGACTTGATTGTTAACCCGGAAGTGCGGCAAACTTTCCGCCGTCGCGCCCAAATTACTGCTGGTATTCGCCGTTATTTAGAAGAACGAGATTTTCTAGAAATTGAAACGCCAGTTTTGCAAAGTGAGACTGGGGGTGCAGATGCGCGTCCATTTATCACTTACCACAACACCTTAGAAATGGAGTTGTATCTGCGAATTGCCACAGAACTTCATCTCAAGCGGTTGATTGTGGGTGGTTTTGAAAAGGTTTTTGAATTAGGGCGGGTTTTTCGTAATGAGGGAATTTCAACTCGACACAATCCCGAATTTACAACGATTGAACTTTACCAAGCCTACGCCGACTACAACGATATGATGGCGCTGACTGAGGGGATTATTACCACTGTCGCCCAAGACGTACTCGGCACATTGCAAATTACCTACCAAGGGGAACCTATAGATTTAACACCACCTTGGCGGCGAGTGACAATGCACGATTTAGTTAAAGAATTTACAGACTTGGATTTCAATTCTTTCCAAACATTGGAAGAAGCAAAAACAGCAAGTAAAAATGCAGCTATTCCTGGTGTAGATGAAGCCAAATCAATTGGAAAGTTACTGAATTTAGCTTTTGAAGAGAAAGTAGAAGCTAATTTAATTCAACCTACCTTTGTAATTGATTACCCAGTAGAAATTTCGCCCCTAGCAAAACCCCACCGTTCTCAACCTGGTTTGGTAGAAAGATTTGAGTTATTTATAGTAGGGCGAGAAACTGGCAATAGCTTCTCAGAACTTACAGATCCCATCGATCAAAGAGAACGCCTAGAAGCCCAAGCTGAAAGAAAAGCTGCTGGCGACTTAGAAGCTCAAGGTGTAGATGAAGACTTTTTGACAGCCCTTGAATACGGTATGCCGCCTACAGGTGGTTTAGGGATTGGGATTGATCGGTTGGTAATGTTATTAACTGATTGTGCCAGTATTCGGGATGCGATCGCCTTCCCGCTACTTAAGCCTGAAGGCAGCGTTATTAAGCAATTTACCTATGAGCCAAAAACTCAAACACTGACTATTGAATTTGATAGTGGAAGTGTTTACGAGTATTTCAAAGTACCTCCCAGTGTCAAGGAAGACTTTGACAATGCACCGTCTAAAGGTCAATACTTTAACAAGTTCATTAAAGGTAAATTTAAGTTTGAACAGTTGAGTTGAGCTAGGAATTATAATTCAAAAATAATTACTAATTCGTAATGGGCTATGCCCTCTACGCTAACGTAATTCGTAATTAAAGCTTCAACTCTGTTTAACAGTCGGGTGCGTTATGGTTTTGCCTAACGCACCATTTTTATTTGCCACAGTTTACGGTGATATAGGACTCATATTTGATTTTTGAACAAAACTCAGTACACCTTTATTCCTTCTTCCCAGTCCCCAGTCCCCAGTCCCTTACCTCTACGAGTGATTCAGAAATCAAATCGGATTGCTATAAAAGAAGTATTGAGGTAATTACTCGGTTACTCATCAACCTGATTTATATTTGGTAAAAATTCAGTATTCAGAGTTTGGTCTAAAGTGTAGGGACATATTTCTGGAAAAACCTGCTCACCCAACTCAGTTTCTCGAATCGCTAAAGCCAAGCCTAGTTCATAAACAGTCAGAAAAACTTCATCAAGATAGGGTTTCAAACTAGGGCTATCTTGCAGAAGCAGCTTAATTTGAATACGTTGCTCTCTAATCGTACTCAACCAGCTATTGCTACGTTTTTCAGGTTGAAATTGCCATTTCAGTAAGTGTCCTAGCAATACTCCTAGACGGTTCCTCAATTCTTGTCGTTCTCTTCTACCCAAAGTTTCAATTTCTTCAATTAGGTTAACTGTATCTAATTGCTCCCATTGTTGAGTTTTGAGCAAGCTAACCTGCTCTTGAGTCCAAGTATAAAAGTCTGTTTCATAGAGATGAGATGTGTACATCTTTTCAAGGGTCATAAGTTTCTACCTAGCAAAACCCTATAAGTGATCGATTCATCGTTCATAAGTAGTCAGACAGAATTAATTACACAATATCATTGCGAATGGAGCCAACCGGAATGTTCGCGGAGCTTGCAATGACTGTAAATATTTTTGTTTGATTACTGAGCAAGGTTTATCTGGACTAAAGTCCCTACTACAAACTTTAATTTATTTACGACTAGCCACTTAAAAAAAGATTGGGTGGAGCGATGCCTACGACGGCAAATTACGCACCCCACCCAATCTAAAACGATCTAAAATCTAACGACTAATTCGCTACTTCAGCCACCTCAATCACGCGCCCTTCATAGTCCTTGACCAAAAAATTCAGGGGCTTTTGGTTGCGAATCTTGAATTTCAAACCGCGCACTTCGACTCGCATTAAAATCATTTCCAAGCAGTCGTGATCAAAACAAACGTGGCGTTGCTGATTTTTGCTGCCTAAACTCGCGCCAGTAATGACATGTAGCTGGGTGTTTTTCTTCAATTGATACCACAGCCCATCATTGGCATTATTCATCATTTTGCTAGACAAGCTCGGCCCAGTAGACATATATAGTGGATCAATGCCAGTTGCGCCGATAGTTTGTTCGTAATTGTAGTAGTAGTGCAATGGCACCTCAGCTGCTGGCAAATCTAGCAGCCCTTCATACAACTGTCGGGCAATCTCCAAATCCGACACCATTACAGTGTGTACTTTTGGAGCACTGGTGAGAAACATCCACATTGCGCCAGCGTAAGCTGCTAGCAGCATCACCATAATGCCTTGAGTGGAGAACAGGCTATCTAAGGGCAGAGAAGGCAGAAAGGAGCCTAAGGTAAGGGGACTGAGCAGGAACGATATCACACTAACTGCTATAACCATGAACAAATAAGGATTCTATAAGGGAGCCGATTTTATGATTGTCGATTAAGACTAAAATTAAGTCTTTGTTTCTAGTTTATCAATACTCAAGTAGTCTGAGCTTGGGCTACAAACTGGGCAACACCAAGATATTATGCGATTAGCTACCGGAGTGCAATTCCCAAAACTATTTTAACAACTATCCATCGAAAGGCTTATGCAAATTCCTCATTTCCCGGAAGCTAATCACCCCCTGGTAAAGTCGCTGTTCCATCACAGTGACCATGAACTACTGACTCTGTTTCAGCAAAATCCAGATGCCGGAAAGTACTTCACGGTGATTTTTTGTCGCTATAGTCCCATAGTGTATACCTTAATTCGTCATTCGGCGCGATCGCCTGTGCAGGCAGATTATCTGTTTGCCCTCACCTGGCGACATATTTACTACGAACTCGGTGGACTAAATTTAAGCGACTCTGAATCAGGTAAGGAAGCCCTAACCATGCAAAATTGGTTAATCAATATGACAGCTTTTTGTATTAACGAGATTAAAGTACCACCCACAGAAGCAATTCATTATTCTCTGCGAGCGACTTCGCCGCCATTATGGTGCTATGTACAACAGGCATTAGACCAACTACCACCTGTTTTGCGATTAATCGTGTTAATGGCTCAAACTTTCCACTGGAGCGAAACTAGAATCGCCGCCTATCTGCAAGCCGAAGGAGAAGCGATCGCTCCAAGCGAAGTAGCCGATTTTCTCCAGGAAGGCTATCGTATGTTAGAGGACAAATTACCCACAGATATCCGCACTATATACTTTGGAGAAGATTTAGTGCAATCATAACTTAAGTATAAATCCGTATATTGTTTGTCTTCAATTAAAAAATTAAAACTTTTTCTTAGACCTTCTACTTAAACCCGCAACTTTAGGGGTAATTTTTATGAAACAACGGCTTGTATTTCCCAGGCAAAAGGTAGGCTTAATTTGTGTAGGTGCGATTTCTCGTCCCCAAATACTTTTACAGAGCTTTTTACTATTTACTTTTTTGCTGAGTCCCATAGCTGCGAGTGCAGCTGATATTACGCAACAACTCCACCGTCCAATAAATAGTTCCGTTGGACGACAATCAAGAGATGAAGCAGATAGCTTGCTGACTATTGGTAAACAACAATACGCTTCAGGATATGCCGATAAAACAATTACGTCTTGCTTGCGGGCATTAGAACTATATCACGCAATTGGCGACCTGAAAGCACAAGGTCTAGCTTACAATTTACTTGCTAAGGCTTATATCCAGCTTGGTAGTCTAAAAGAGGCGGAAGATTCTTTAAGAAGAGGATTAGCGATCGCTCGTGATACTAAAGACTTCCAATCTCAGGTTTTTGTGCTAAATAATATCGGTACATTTTTCCTGCAACAAGGAGAATTTGCTGCTGCCAGCAATTCTGTTGAAGATGCACTTGCAATTGCTCAGGGTGTCAAAAACATTGAAGGAGAAGGACTATCTTTAAGTAATTTGGGTTTAGTAACTGCCAGGTTAGGAGATTATAACAAGGCAATTAAATTGTATGAAAATGCTTTAATTTTCCGCCGTCAGACTGGCGATGCCATCGGTGAAGCAAATACTTTGAATAATTTAGGAGATGCTTACTTAGCATCTGGAAATTATCAAGATACCATTGGCACTTATGGGGCAGCAATGCAGATAGCTAAAACCAACCGCGATCGCACTAATGAATTACGGGCAATTGACGGTTTAGTTACTGCTCACACTGCTGTCGGACGTTATGAACGGGCTTCTGATTTACTAGAGCAACGTTTAGCACTCGCTAAAGAATTGCAAAATTTGCGAGAAGAATTAAAATCTTTTGAGTCTTACGCTCAGTTATACAAGCAACAAGGTAATTACCTAACTGCCCGCAATTTTTACGAAAGGGCGATTATACTGGCGCGGACATTGGAAGACAGCAAGCAAGAAGTGCAATTGCTCGATCAGCTAACTATAATGCTTCAGCGCAAGTAGGGGCAATTCATGTAGACGCAAAGCGGCTTCCCGCAGGGTATTGCCCCTACTTTGGTACTATTTAATTAATTCAAGAACACTGAACCGTTTCTTTCGATTCTCATAGTACTTCTACCCTGTGCTGCATTCGTAGCTTCGTCAAATCTAACTTCCAAACTTCCTGTCTCTGAAGAGGGTTGGGGAGTTACTATCAGCTGTCCGCCATCTTGTCGTTCAAATGTGACTGTTACTGGTGCCCGTAGACCTTGTAGTGTTACATAAGATTTACCTTGTAGCGATCGCGGTGCCGTATCGCCAATTACTTGGTAGGTTACATTAGCCGCAGTGTCATTTATCAACCTGATATTAACTCTACCATTACTCAGTGCGATCGTAGCGCTGGGGGTTTGCCGTGGTTGTAGTAGTGGTTGATCGGTGGAAACCCCTCCTGGTGAGGGCTGTTGAGTTTGATCTCTAGGGGCTGGGCGTGCTGGTCTAGCACCTGGCTCTGGTGGTACGGGAGACATTTGCCCCTCACCCGGAGGAACTGGGCGTGCTGGTATAGCACCTGGATCTGGTGGTACGGGAGCCTGAGAGCGGTTATAAGGTGGTTCGCTAAAAATACTGGGACTTGGGTTAACCTTGGGAGTAGATTCTTGTGCTACTGCTTGAGGAATTGCTGGCAGACTAATCAGTAATCCCCCAAAAATAGCGCCAAATAACTCAGCAGACTTGCGAAATTTTTGAAACTTCATATTCTTTCTTGGCTCCTAGAAAAACTTCAATTTTTATTTTTTACAAAGATTGATACAGCAGAAAATTAAATTAGTTTTTCTCAGTCGTTAAATACATCTAATATTTAACAAACCACTCGATTTTTTATATCTAGCTAAGGATGCGAAAATCATCTAAATAAATACATATATTTCATTCTCAAGACTGAAAGCCTCAATCATTCAATAAGACCACAGACTTTAATCATTGTCATTAACCACATTTTTGTAACAGTTAAATTGTCTTGTTTAACAACATACCGCTATAAAATAAATTTCCTGACTAATAGTTAAAGTCCAGTTGAGTGGACTGAAATCTTACATCTATCACAGGAAACAAATATTTCTCGCAGAGTTAAGACTCAAGAGTTATTGGTAAAGTGACAGTAAAGGTGGTGCCAATGCCTTGAGTACTTTCAACTTGAATATGACCCTGGTGATGTTCGACAATAGCTTGAGCGATCGCTAATCCCAATCCTGAACCAGTAGCACTGGCTGTAGCTGTATTCGCAGTTGTATGAGTCCGTGCCGGATCTACCCGATAAAACCGGTCAAACAAGCGTGGTAGTGCTTCTGCTGGAATTCCAACTCCGGTATCACTCACTTTAACTTGCAACTGGGCGCTGGTATAACGTAGTCCAGAAACGCGATTTATTCCTTCTATCCGCGCCAATTCCACTTTCACCCGTCCACCTGCTGGAGTGTAATGCAAAGCGTTAGCAATTAAATTTGTGAACAGCCGCACCAGTTGATCCCAATTGCCCACAAGGGTAAACCAATTTTCCAGTAATTCCGGGCTAGTTTCGGAAGCTGGAGGATCAACTAAGTCTAGAGAAAGAGCGATTTTTTTCTCCGGGACTAACAATTGTTGTTCTTCAACCACTTCCATCAGCAAGGCATCTAGCGGACAAGGTGAAAAAGTATCTTTGCTAATACCACTATCCTGTCGTGCTAAGAACAGTAAGTCATTAACTAACTTACCCAAACGCTGCGTTAACCGTTCCACTACTTTTAATTGTTGTCGATACTGCAAAGAATTAGTCGTTTCTGTCTCTGTTAAATCCAAGTCAGCAAGGGCGACTTGCACATTTGTTTGAATCAAAGTAATGGGACTTCTAAGTTCATGAGAAGCATCAGCAGTAAATTGTTTGAGGCGTTGGTAAGACTCTCCTACAGGCTCCATCGCTTTACCCGAAAGAAACCAACCACTTGCGCCCACAGAAAGCACCATTAACCCAATACCTAGCGCCAAATCAAAAATTAACTGGCGACTGGGTTTAGTGACTTCAAACCAGGGATGACTAACACGCAGATATCCTAATACTTGCCGCCCCACTTCCACCCGTTGGGTAACTTGTCGTAATAACAGTGGGGAGTGGGGAGTGAGGAGTTTATCATCTTTGCCTTTTTCTTCCTCGCCCTTAACTACGCGCACAGTTTCACCAGTGCGGTTGGCATGAATGGGAATATTTAAGGGTTCAGATAGCGTTGACCAAATTAATTCACCAGTCGGACTAAACCATTCTAGGTCGATGTGGTCATCTTCTACGGTGTCGGTATTGTCACGAAAACTGGCTTCTAGATTATTAATGCGAAATTTATCTGCATCAGCATTAATTGGTTCAAATATGAGCTTAGATGCACAGGGGCTGGTTGTAAGACAACGCTCCACTATTTCTACTACATGATTAAGGGTATCGTCAATGCGCTCAATCAGTGTACTGCGGACGTATAAATAAACGCCACTGGCAAACAGTAGTAGTAATACAGCAGTGACAGTAGTATACCAAAGGGCGAGACGGCGACGAGTAGCTTGAAACATATTTTTTCAATCGATTTTTTGACTGAATATACCTAATTTAAGTATTTATACTGATCAAAATACCGGGTGCGGCTGCATCAATAGCCTATAGTTACTCTGGTAGAACTTTAGGTTTCGGTAGTTCGCTACGCCTATTCACTGACAAATATGCCAAATTAAGCTTAAGTGCGTTACACTATAGACCAAACTTAGAAACTAATGCCTTTATATCTGCAAAGTGTTAGCGTAGCGTCTCTACTCTAGTCCATTAATGCCAGCAGATGGCTTGATAATAGCTGCTGCCTCATCAATGGTGAGAGCTTTTACACCAGTGTTAATACCTTTGAGGATACCTGGAACATTATCAGAAATATGGTTTGCGGATCTAAGTCTCTCGAAAACCTGTATTTCAGATGATTAAAAGCTGCTGTAAAACTTAGCTATTACTAACTGTTGTCTCAGCGTTACACTCAAGCACCATTTAACTTACTATGTTTAGTATCCCCCAGTTAAATGGGCTATATCTCCCTGCCTTTAAGTCATTATGGCAAAATCGAAAAAAAGCGCCAATCCCATCAATCTAAACGATCCACAATATTATCTTAACCGAGAGTTAAGCTGGCTAGAATTTAATGGCAGGGTATTACATGAAGCCTGTGACGATCGCACACCCCTTCTAGAACGCCTAAAGTTTTTAGCAATTTTCAACTCTAATTTAGATGAGTTTTTCATGGTACGCGTTGCTGGTTTAAAGCAACAAGTAGAGGCGAAAGTCAGCTTGTTAACTTCCGATGGGCGGACACCACAACAACAGTTAGACGATATTAGGTCTACCCTCACTCCCCAGGTAAAGAAAGAGCATCAACATTTTGAGCAAGTACTTCGTCCCCTATTAGCAAATCACGGTATCCATATTCTGGATTACATAGATTTGAATCAAAAACAACGGACTCATCTCAACAGTTATTTTGAGGAACAAGTCTTTCCAGTTTTGACTCCTCTGGCTGTTGATCCTAGTCATCCCTTTCCTTTTATTTCTAATCTCAGTCTGAATCTGGCTGTTGTGGTCAAAAACCCAGACACCGAAGAAGAATTCTTTGCCAGAGTTAAAGTCCCCAGTGTTCTCCCCCGATTTTTACCGATACCGCCGGAGTTGGGAGATCAGAAAAACGACAAACTTGCCCACTGGACTGGTGTACCTTTAGAACAAGCGATCGCTCATAACTTGGAATCTCTATTTCCAGGGATGAATATTCAAGAATATCATCCGTTCCGCATTACTCGTGATGCCGATTTGATCTTAGAAGAAGATGAAGCAGATGATTTGTTGTTTGCCATCGAACAGGAATTGCGAAAACGGCGCTTGGGTGGAAGTCCAGTCCGGTTAGAACTTCAATCCCAGACTCCTGAAATAGTGCGATCGCGATTATTGCATGATTTGGAATTAACAGAAAGCGATCTCTACGAAGTAGACGGTCTTTTGGGACTGCGGGATTTAATGTATTTTATGTCCTTGCCATTGCCGGAACTCAAAGATCCACCACGCCAATCTGTTGTACCATTACGTTTGCAAAGACTCAGGGAACCGAGTTTAGACCCAGATACGCTGGAGACGGACGAAGGAAAAGACTTTTTTGCTGTGATTCGGGAAAAGGATTTGCTTGTACACCATCCCTATCAATCCTTTTCGGCTACAGTAGTGCGTTTTATTACCCATGCTGCCTACGATCCGAATGTTTTAGCCATCAAAATGACCCTTTACCGGACTTCTGGCGACTCGCCCATCGTCAACGCCTTAATTGCCGCCGCCGAAAATGGTAAACAGATATCCGTACTGGTGGAATTAAAAGCACGATTTGATGAGGAGAATAATATTTACTGGGCAAAACGACTAGAAAGAGTCGGGGTTCATGTTGTCTATGGTTTAGTGGGGCTGAAAACCCACAGTAAAACCGTCATGGTGGTACGACGGGAAAAAGACCGGATACGTCGGTATGTGCATATTGGTACTGGTAACTATAACCCCAAAACGGCACGACTGTATACAGATTTGGGATTGTTCAGTTGCCGTGAAGAATTAGGTGCTGACGTCACAGATTTATTTAATTTCTTGACAGGCTACTCCCTGCAAAAGTCTTATCGAGAGTTGCTGGTTGCGCCTGTGAATATGCGCGATCGCTTTTTGGCACTAATTCACCGCGAAATCGAAAATGTTCAAAATGGATTTTCTGGACGCATCGTTGCCAAAATGAATTCCCTAGTTGATCCGCAAATTATAGCCACTTTATATGAAGCTTCCCGCGCCGGGGTGCAAATAGACTTAATTATCAGGGGCGTTTGCTGTTTGCGTCCAGGACTCAAAGACATTAGTGAAAATATTCGCATAATCAGCATTGTGGGTCGCTTTTTAGAACACTCTCGGATTTATTATTTTCATAACAATACACAGGAAGAAATCTATATTGGCAGCGCCGACTGGATGCGCCGCAATTTAGATCGCCGAGTGGAAGTAATTACCCCAGTCAAAGACCCAGATATTGCCAAAGATTTGCAAGAAATTATGGGAATTATGCTTGCAGATAATCGCCAAGCTTGGGAATTACAAGCCGATGGCACTTACGTTCAACGGCGTCCTTATGATGATTCTCCAGAAGCTAATTCACAAAAAATTCTCATTAACATGGCATTACGCTCAACTGGTATACCCTCAAACCTGATTGATTAAAAATAAGTTACTTCTACCTTGACAACTAGCTCAACTTAGTTTTTTTAGAAAACTTGATTTTTCTGAGAAGTTATCTAAGTTATTTGTCATGGTTTAACACAAGTTATTCAACCATAGGATAGAGTCAGTACTGGCATTTTTTCTCATAAACTAGAGAGGTTGTTCTGAAATAATTTCGTCTTTCCCCTTAATGTTAATGTTATCCTGTGAGCTTTCTACCTTGCGTGTTCTAGTAGTTGATGACCACGAACTGACTCGTTTAACCTTACAATTAGTTTTTTCTTGTCAGGAAAATATTCAAGTAGTAGGTTTAGCCAGTAATGGTGAAGAAGCTATAGAAATGGTTAAACGTTGCCATCCTGACGTAATTGTTCTAGATTTACAGATGCCAGTCATGGATGGCTGGAGTGCGTCTAGTCACATTAAAGCTATATCTCCCAACACCCAGATCCTTGCTTACTCCTCAGTAGAAGACGTAAATTTTCAGGGGACAAAGGCAATGTCTAACTTTGATAACGTTTGCAAGAAAGACGTACCTACAAGCGAACTTATTGCACTAGTTAGGCAGTTAGGTCAGCGTACAGGAGATGGTTCGGTTGCAGGATAAATTATACAGCTATATTGCTTCGCTAACTCACACTTAGTTGAATTCTGGGGATTTGAGGACATGATAATACTAAGAAGCGTCGGTATAACCTGAAGTTTACGGTTAAACCGACGCAATTTTTGATAATTTCTACTCTACCGGAATGGTGCGTCTAAATTCATCAATTAATTCATCCAGTTCTTCCAAAGCCTGATTTACGTCAACTCTCAAACTTCCCAAATTTGGCTGCTCCAGTAGACCTAACAGGTACTCGCGTTTGCTTTGAACTACAGCAATTCGTTCTTTTATAGTCTGTATATCCATTATTTTTTTCCTATCTTTAACTACCTTTAAATTTAAAGTTAACTCAAAATCCAACATTCTGGGGCAATAATACGCCCTTACTAGTCTACTACACGAACTTTGTGCTTTAGAAATCCGTGTTCTTGCGTCTACGCAAATTCTTATACAAAGAAGGCAAAACCCCTTGACTTCTTACCGTGTCAGTCTTAACCTACCAATTTGGAGTTGGTTGAATATTACTGTCTAGGAAGGATGTTCTTCCCTAATTAGTTATTTATAGCCGATGATAATAAAACTGAGGTATTCAGAATTTATATTAATTTAAGCTCATGCTACGCAAAATCTCTTTGGGAACACTCGGTTTAACTATCGGCGGCATATTAACCATTATGGGTTTCGTCGCCTATGGTGTTAATAATGCCACATTAAATCTTGTCGGATTTTTTTACGGAATTCCTCTATTATTGGGAGGATTGGCGCTGAAAGCTAATGAACTAAAGCCAGTGCCCTTTACTGAAACTACGTCACCGTCAGCATTGATATTGCGGGAACAGCAAGCAACTGACACCCAAAATAAAATTCGCAAAGACATCACCCGATATTGTTACGGTCAAGATGCTCATCTAGATACAACACTTGCTTTTCTGGGTTTGAGTCCTTCAGATCAGGAACGACCAACAGTAACAGGCTTGCGAGAAACAGAAGTTAATGGCAGCTATGCCCTAGTTTTAGAATTTGATTCACCGCTAATACCAATTGATGTCTGGCAACAAAAGCAGGAAAAAATGACTAACTATTTTGGTCCTGGATTGGAGGTTCAAATAACCCAGCCATCTGAAAACAAAATTGAGCTAGCACTGATCAATACTCAAAAAGAGTCACTAGTCACTAGTCAATAGTCAAGAACAAAAATTCTCGTTACCCAAATTCGATTCTTTTATGTACCAATCCTGAATCAAACGCGCATCTCCCAAATTATCAAAGAAGTTGGGGATTTGCCAATACGGTTCGAATAAGCAGGGTGAGCAGGGCATAAAAGAGGGTATTTTTGAGTAATTCTTCTCTCATCCTGCTTCCAATACTGCGTAGGTTAAGCCTAAAAAATAACTCCAATGTAGGTTGGGTTGAGGAACAAAACCTAACATTCTCAGGACTTTGTTGGGTAACACTTAAGTTCAACCCAACCTACAAATCTATTGTCTGTTATGCTACTTTTTAATCGCTAACTAAAAAGTTACTTTTCTAAACGAACTGCATACCACTGCAAATATTGCCCAGGAGCAATATCTAATTCGCAGGTAGTGTCAAGTAAATATTGTGCTTGAGCTTCCGCATTATCAAATTTTTGTAAGTCAGGCGGCAAATCTTGAATTACAAGTTGTTGAAGAGTTGTTTTGAGCTTTTCTAATAACTCTGATTGTGTCAGAAATTGTTCTGGTTGATTTGTTTCTAGAACAACAAAGTGTTCTTGCTGATACATTAATGAATCTGGCATTTTGAATATTTAGTGAAAGTGAATGGGAATAGGTTTTGATTTTTGGTGAAAGAAAATGGCAGTTTTATATGCTAATTCTGAATTAATTGTAAGATTAATCTATTCAATAAGTCTTAATTTAGCATATCTAAATTTTATAGAGTATTATTTATTAATTTGGTGTATTTATTTTAGAATAAATAACTATAAGTTTTTATTTAGCTAAAATATATTCCCAATAAAATAATAATTTTTAATTATTTTATTAACCCAATATTAATCTACAAAAAAGCTTTGTTTAAGGTCAATTTATATTCTATGTAATTATACTAGAAATCTCTAGCCGTTGTCGAATAGACTAAATAAATTTGAGTCAAGCGATATTAATATTTAGTGTTAACTATCTTTTGAGCGCACTTGTGATTTTTGCTTTGCGCTGTATCTTTAGGTTTCTAAACCAACTACAGAATTAAATAAATAAGGTATGGATTTGCAATTTTTTTTAAAATCGCAATTTAACTTTAACAATGGGGAAATATAAAAGTAATATTTCCTCTCCTAACCATAGGCGAACAAAAAGGTAAGAATTGCCTTCGTGTTCCAATTATAGATTGTCTATGCAACTTAGTTATCTACCGCTTGCTTGGCTCATTAACCTTGAGCAGTCTATTATCAAAAAACACTTGATTGTGAAGTCAGACACACCTTTGCCGCAAATCCTGGCATTGATGAAAAGAGCGATCGCCCCCACGCGATTGAGTTGCACAGCCTTTTTCAGGATAGTTCTGCAAGTGGAAGGCAACTCATGTCAGGCATAACTCCATTTTCTGTTTCTAAGCAACCACCACTGATTCTAGTAGCTGATGATGACAAGACCATCCGAGTATTGTTGCGTAAAGTTATGGAACAAGAAGGTTATCGAGTGGTCGAGGCCAATGATGGTAAGCAATGTTTAGATGCTTACGAGATTATCAAACCGGATATAGTTTTGCTAGATGCTGTAATGCCTGTGATGGATGGTTTTACCTGCTGTAAGCACTTGCTCCAGATTGCCAGGAATAATTTAATCTCAGCCCTTGCAACCTTTGATACTGACTCTGGACTTAATAATACTGTGATATCCAAGATATGGAAGCGCACTCCCATATTGATGATCACATGCTTGGATGATGAAGAATCCGTAGACCGTGCTTTTGAAGCAGGGGCGACTGATTATGTCACTAAGCCAATCCACTGGCCTGTATTACGCCAGCGATTGCGTCGCCTGCTACAGCAAGCACAAGTCTACAAACAGTTGGAGGCGGCAAACCAAGCTTTATACCACCTCGCCAATGTAGATGGCTTAACTGAGTTGGCAAATCGCCGCCGTTTTGACGATTATCTCAATACTCAGTGGATTAATCTGGCACAAGAGGAATCTCCTCTGTCAATGATTTTATGTGATATCGACTATTTTAAATTTTATAACGATAAATATGGTCATCCTGCTGGAGATGTCTGTTTACAAAAGGTAGGTGCTTTATTAAGCCTCAAGGTGCAAAAACATCAGGATTTAGTAGCGCGTTATGGTGGCGAAGAATTTGCTGTGATTCTGCCATATACGCCTACATCTGGCGCACTTCACGTTGCCGCAGCGATACAAGAGGGAATCAAAGATTTGCAAATTGTTCACGATGGGTCTGCGGTGAGTCAGCATGTCACGCTAAGTATGGGCGTGGCTACTGTTGTGCCCACTTGGGAATCCTCACCTTCAGATTTGATTGTGCAGGCAGATAAAGCACTCTACCAAGCAAAGACTGAGGGGCGCGATCGCTTTGTCTCAAGTTTTTAATTGTCATTTGTCATTAGTCATTTGTGAATGGCCAGAAATAAAAAGTACAGAGCAAATAAATTTATTTATGGAAAATAAAAAATGTATTTCGAGACACGTAGTGCAAGAAATACTACCTCAGTTGACTCAGAGCAAATAAATTTATGGGCTTGGTAAATTTTTGACTTTTGACTTCCCCAAAGGGGCTGACCAATCTCTAAGAAGGATAAACTGGTAGTGTGAAGTGGAACCATGCTCCGTTATTGGGGGCAGAATCTACCCAAATTTGACCATAATGTGCCAGGATGATGCGTTGGCATAAACAAAGACCAATCCCGTAACCTTCTGTACCTTCATCCCGTTGCAGGCGGAAGTGATTTTCAAAGATGCGATCGCGATTCTCTATAGGAATACCAGGCCCGGTATCGCCGATACTAAACTGAACTTTTTGGGTAGTGCGATGCAATCCGGCAATGCTAATCTTGCCACCTTCTGGGGTATATTTGATGGCATTATCCAACAGATTCACTAACACTTGCCGGATGCGTTCTGGGTCAGCATATACATAAGGCAAGTCATTAGGAATATCTGTTTCTACCTCTTGGGATTTGGCGGTGTAGCGATCGCACAATTCTTCTAGTACATCTAAGCACACTTTACCCAGTTGTACTTTTTGTGGTATAATTGGCAACTCTGTATCTTTGCCACGACCAACCTCTAAAAGGTCAGCAATCATCCGGTCAATAACCTTAGTTTGATTGCGGGCTTGTTTTAATAAATGCGTCGTCATTGATGGCTTGAGGCGCTGGAATTGCCCAGTCTCTAAATTGTAATTAGATTGGAGAGTTTCAATAGCGATCGCAGCAGCAGTTAGCGGATTGCGGAGATCGTGCGCCAGCATAGCAATCACCCGGTCTTTAAACTGTAGCTGCTCTTGGAGGTTATCTTTTTCCTGTTTCAAGCGAAAAATTTCGTCTGAGAGTCGAATTAGTTCCGCAGAAACAGCAACTGAACGGATAGTGGATTTGGGTGATGTCGCCCTAGGATTGTCGTCGATACGTTCTTGTAAGTCTTCCTGTACTTTTAAGTAGGCGTCTACAGCCGCTTGCCAGCGAGGCCACCAGTTTTTTAATTGCGCTATGATATTACTCCCAGCCAGAACCTGTCGTGGTTCGGGATGGATTTTAATTAAAGCTGGCGTTGCGATCAATTTAAAGTGTTCTGCTAAGTAAGGTTGTTGTCCAACATCAATAGTTTCAACTTCAAAACTATACTCAGCCTGCAATTCTTTTAAGTAAGCACGGATTCGCTGCACTTGTTGTCGGGACTTGGGTCGTCCATCGACAAACAGTAGCAGTTGGAGTGGAGCCTCAGAATAAATAGGCTGATCCTGGGAAACTTGCATGTAATCGTGTTTCAGCACTGGTAACAACCCGGCGACGCTTTACAGAAAGTAAAATAGACTGACGGTTGTCGATGGTCGTTGTTTTTTCTTCAATTTAATATCTATTTTAGATTCTTAATACTCCTATCAGTTCTGCGTTTTTGACATCAGATATATCTTTTTCACCCTTTTGCCCGGTTTTGGTTAACTTTATCTCCAAGAAACACCCAAGTCCGTTGAATATAAGTCTTAATTTGCCCTGAAGCAAAAATTTTCGCCAGAGCTAGCAGGTGAAAAGTTTAACACTGTGTCAATTTGAGTACTTGTTTTGAACAAGTAACCACCGAAGCAAACGCAGACGCTAATTGTATCTAATCTATCAGGAAGTTGTTAACTGTTCAGACCAAATTTGTAGAGGGCTTTCTCAACCGTCAGTGCATCCGATGAAGTGTTTTTTTTGCCTCTACCCAATCCTAGTAATAATTGGGAAAACAGTCACAGCTAAGTATGTACTGTCTCTATAACTTGCGAAGCGCACCTTTTGTCGAGCCTTCCTACAAGAACCCCCACCCTATACCAGAAGAACAGGGGATGGATTGCCAAAGAGAAAACTTTGGATAACATAGAGGCGATGCCTACGGCGGTAAACTACGCACTTTTAGAGAAAGCACTCACTGCTTTCGAGGCTGCCAAGAAAGTCTTGACTATAGCACAAGTAGCACTTTTCCTAGAAAATCAATCTAGAGATACTAGAGAAACTGCCGTGACACTTGACTACTTTGCCTATTATCACCCCGACCCCAAGAACCACAGACTTACGCTAAGTTCCTGAAATTGCTTAATAGTGGCATTTTTCACCTATTGCCTTATTCAGCTTACCATCGTCAGATGAATAATTTCCAGAATCGATTGTCAGCGGACGTTAGCGAACTTTATCCATTCCCCTCCTTGAGTGAGGCTAAAGGGGCCTTTAGTCCTAGTCTATCACTTCAGTTGCTTGGCGAGCGCATTACAACTAGTGCATCTGGAAGAAGATTAGAGCTTTTGCTAGCTACACTGTTCTTTGGTGAGTTAACAATCAGTTATCGGCTATGTCAACTGAATATTTCCAGAACTCTTTAAATCGCAGAGAACTTAAAAGGTAAAGTTGGCTTGACACAGTATTAGTTTTCCTGAACCAGCAAAACTGATTTCACAGGACGCTTTATAGGATTTCCTTCCAAATCAACCTTCCCGTAAAAAGTTTTGCCATTGTAATAAAGCGAAGACGAACTCCCCCCATCAAGATTCATCGCTTGATCAGCACCAAGAGTTTTCATAAAATCAGCTAATGCTGGCAAAGATATCCCATTAGCGGGAGCCGAGGGTTTTTGAGCCACCATCACTAAAACAACGCTCCCATCACGGGTAATACCCACGGCAGTTCTGGCGTTAGGTTGGTTGCTGCCAAGTGCATCTCGTTTATTGGTATTATCTACAAAGCCCTCTTTTGCTAACGTGAGTTCTGGTAATAGGTTTGGGCCTGCGCCTATAGAATCGACTAACTGACAACCTGCTGGCGGTGACTGATTGTGTAGAGCAATGGCATAGCGGTTAGTTTGCCCACATAAGTAGCGGCGGAATTCTGCGCGATTGAATATTTTACCCAGGTAAGGTTTTAAGTTGGGATTATTCACTAATCGCTCGTTTTCCTTGGGGTCAGCAACCAACTTCCCGTATAAGATGACATAAGATGTAGATTTTTGGTTAACTGGGTCAAAAAAACCTGCGTTCAAAATAGCTACGGCTCGATGCTTTTGGGCAAATTCCTCTACAGTGGCTACCTTCTGTGATAATGCAGGAGTTACCAAAAATTTGCTATTAGCTGGAATCAACAGAACGTGAGCAATGCTTTGGGGTAAAGTGCGCTCGAAGTAGCGGATAGTTTTTGGTGGTGAAGATGCAACAGTTGGTATTGACGGTGTTGAGAAACGCAAGTTCAACCACAACACCATTGCCAAACTAATTAATATCAAAGCCAATAGTTTGATTTTTCTCACATTTAAACTCACTTGCAGTTAGCTCAAACAGGACTTAGGCAATAATACTTCGCAAACTCTTATTCCTCCGTGTTCTCTGTGCCTCTGTAGTTCGATTTTCGTTAAAGCGATCGCTAATTTTTAACTGATAGTAAAAATGCTCTCAAAAGCCCTACTCGATTAGAACTGTCGCACACCTTGCTGTATAAGCATTTTAAAGACTTTTCACTCTTATAAGAGCTTGAAAACTTTGCTATTATGTACACATCCGCGAAACTAAACCTTAAAACCCAAATACAGCAAAGCTTTCAAAGGTCAGCCGTTGCAAAACACCTTATCCCTTATAGGGATTGAAACTTTTGGAGGCTTTGGAAACTCGACCAAAATAAAGGTTGCAAAACACCTTATCCCTTATAGGGATTGAAACTCTCAAGTGCATCCCCATAGAAAGATTCATCGACAAGTTGCAAAACACCTTATCCCTTATAGGGATTGAAACTATTTGGGTTGACAGTTAAGGTGAACCAGAGTTAAACGTTCCAAAACACCTTATCCCTTATAGGGATTGAAACGCTTGAAACTTACTAAATCTAAATCCCTATCGAGGATTGAAAGACGATGTTAGAAACCACAAACCTGAAAAATATCTCCAAAAAATTCGCTATAGCTAGAAATTATGCTTCTTTCAAAGAAAATGAGGCAATGAGAGCTATTGCTTATAGCATGGATTTACTACTACCTGGTTTGTATATATGGCTACTTGGTTTTAGTATTCGCATTGGTGGGAGCGTACCAGATGATATTCCCTATAAATATCCCGGTAAAATTCACAGTTACACTGGAATTGCTTTAGTATTACCAGGATATAGAATTTTTACGACTTACCAGGGTAGCTATGACCCTAAACAGACATCAAATACAGGGACTAACGGCTTTTAATTGTACGGTTCTTGACTCAAATAGTTTTGAAACCCTAATGACTCAGGCAGGGTATTCAATCTCAGGTAGCGCACCTGCACAGTCTAATAGAATAAAAGTATGGTGGATTCATAACCAATACCCAAGAGTCGAGTCCGTATATAGTCCAGGCAAAAGAATAGTGATAACGGCGTATCATATTAACTGATATATTTTATTTCTATTAACCAATTTCCAACATGAGCAGAAAATTTTGGTTGATAGGATTTTTTTTGTCTGTAATACTTTCACCACCAAAATCTATTAGCCATCTCCTGCAACTGATTCTAGTTCTGGAGAGAGTAAATGTGTGTCTCTGAATCTTGAGGCAGGCAAGTACACTGTAAATTGAGTACCTCTGCCTACCTGACTGTAAACATTGACAAAACCACCGTGATTTTTAATGATACCCAGAGTCGTGGAAAGTCCTAAACCTGTACCTTTGCCTACTTCTTTGGTAGTAAAAAATGGTTCAAAAATCCGTTGCTGAACTTCCGAGGACATCCCCATACCAGTATCCGTTACCACGATCGCAATATAAGAACCCACTTTAGCATCAATATTGATCCGGGCAGAATGTTCACCAATCACCAGATTTTCTGCCGCAATCCTCAATGTACCGCCATTGGGCATAGCATCGCGGGCGTTGACTACTAAATTTATCAGCACCTGATGTAGTTGAGTTGCGTCTCCACGGACATACCACAGATTTTTAGGGATATCTATCTGGCAAATGATGGATTTGGGGAATGTTTGAGTGATAATTTGCTCAATTTCTGCCATCAAAGGCTGAATTTGGACTATTGTCTGTTTGCCTTCGATGCCCCGTGCAAAAGATAATACTTGCTTGAGCAAATTAGCGCCGCGTTTCACATTATTTTCTAAAGTTTGCAGTATTTGCTGACTTTGTGAATCGGGCAATTTCTTCTGCAATAGTTGAACTGACATTAAAATTGGGGATAGTATATTGTTCAGGTCATGCACGATACCCCCAGCTAGAGTACCGATACTCTCCAAACGTTGCGATCGCAGAAGTTGAGCTTCCAGTTGTTTCTGCTGCGTAATCTCGGTGTTCACACTCAAGATGGATTTGGGTTGTCTATTATCATCTCGGATCAGTAACCACCGACTTTCAACGATAATTACTTTACCTTCCCTTGTCAGTTGATGCAACTCACCCCGCCACTCACCCGTATTTATCACCCTCAAGTAAGCATCTTCTAGCTGTGGTGAAATGTCTTTATACAAAAGTTGCAAAACATTTTTACCGACAACTTCCTCAGTCTTCCAGCCATACAGACGTTCAGCACCTTGATTCCAAAACAAGATTTGGTTGTGGATATTTCGCACCGTAATCGCATCACTTGATACATCCAGCAGCAACCCTTGTTCACGGATTTTCTGTTCTGCCTGTTTTTGCTGGGTTATATCTCGCATCAATGCCAAATGGATGAACGTGCCATCAAATTCGTTACGCAATGGTACAGCATGAGTTTCCATGTAGCGACGAGTACCTTTAAATCCCACGATTTCAAACTCCAAAGTCCCCTTATTACCTTGGCAGACACTTTTATGCAAGTCGGCAAATGCTGCTCTATACTCTGGTACAATTACGGCATCAATAGGTTTACCAATTAAGACATCGGCACTTTCCACTTCCATCATTGCCAGTCCTTCTGCATTAATTTCTAAAAGGATGCCATCGCCGCCAATTAACTTGATGCATTCTGGTTCTGCATCTATCATGGCTCGTAAACGATTTTCACTTTGGCGTAAAGCCAGTTCCGTCTGCTGAAGTTGCCTGATATAACGCCACAACAAGTCATATAGCAGCGTCACTAGCACTAAATCCACAACAGCAGCGATAAAAAATGTAACTATTGCTTTTTGGGAACTTGCTTGCGACTGCTGCATTCCCTGGTGTAATAAATTTTGCTCTACCTCTAAAGAGTCGTGAATAAGCTGTTGGATTTCTTTGCTGCTTTGCTTGTCTTTGTCAGATAAGATTTGCTGCCGAACTGCTTCAAATCCCTGGTTTTGTCTGAGGGAAATCTCTTGTTGTAGGATGTTGAGCCTGTTGCTAATTTTTGGCTCCAGCAAAGAAATCCACTGCCGCTTTTGATGGCTATCAGCAGTTAACTTGCTAATAATTTGAATATTGCTATTAGTTTTTTGATAAGCCGCAAGATAGGTTTGTAAATCATCTGCATCTACTGTAATTAAGTAATTACGTTGTGCAGTTTCACTATCTTTGAGGTTAGATTTAATACTTTCAAGTTCAGTAACCACTTTATATGAGGATGTCACCGATTCTTGATTGGAAATCAGCTTAACAGTATTGCTATATGAGACTACAGCATTAGTAAATACAACTGCCAATGCTAGGATGAATATTGCTTTTAGCTTTTGGACTCGATACCATTTTTTGCTCATGCGATCGCCCTTTCTGCCGCAGATGCCCTCCATCAGTTAAGATTAAACGTTAAAAAAAATACTGACAATATTTTAAAGATTTTGATAACACGGGTAGCAAAATACAATCTGTTATAGTTGTAATATCTGGATTTTTTTGGATGATTATTTATACATAATAGTTATCAATAAATCCGCTAATTTTTAATATAAATTCATTTTTAGCCGTAGTGTTACAAAGCCTATCCATGATATTTGTAGATACGCTGCAATGCAACATATTTTGTTGAGAATTTTAATTAACCGCAAAATTACAGGGATTTCCTGATTGGTACTAATTCCCAGTCAGGCAGGCAAAGGTGTGTAATTATCGGCTCACTATCTCCCGGTTTTGTAGCCGGGTTATTCACGATAAAACACATTAGCATTTTTCTATTCGTGCAACAAGGCTATTTATTGTAAAAAAGTATTGTATCACCGTTAACAAGAAATATTTTTAAAAAATCAATATTTATTATTTATGATTATTCTGAATAAATATCCCTGGTAGGGGGATTGTTATACATTAAATATTATGTTTTTAATTACTTATTACCTGATTTAGGACAATTTAGATGTTTACCAAAATCTGGAAACAATTTATATTAGCAGTGGTAGTTTTACCTTTAATTAGTCAGCCCGTCTCAGCACACGTTATCTGGTTTGATTACAAAAGCGGAGAATATAATCTCTTATTTGGTCATCCAGAAGATGGCCCAGAACCTTACCAAACATCTAAATTTAAGGAAGCTACTGCTTATAATGCTATCAGACAGGAAGTTCCATTTAATATTAACCAGACAGAAGATGGATTATCTCTCACTCCTAATAGTGAGATTGCAGCCTTAACTGGATTTTTTGATAATGGCTATTATGCTAGGATATCCGACAATGAATCTCGCAGTATTTCCGAACAGGAAATTGGGCAATATCAAGACGTAGGCCATTATCTGAAATATACAAAAGCTCTTTATGATTGGTCTGAAACTCTGGCTAAACCATTCAATTTACCATTAGAAATCATATCCTTACAGAATCCTCTTACAGTCAAAGCAGGAGATAACTTAAACGTTCAAGTTCTTTACGAAGGAAAACAAATTCCAGATGTTACAGTAGAATACTTGGGTAAGAAAATAACCGGAGATCAAGACGGTATCTTCTCCATTCCCATCGGTGAGGGAGGATTACAACAAGTTGAAGCTAGTTATACGGTTGAGTCGGCTACAAACCCTAAACTTTCTTACGAAACTAGTTTGACAGCACAAAAAATTTCTGTTCCCGAACCATCGGCATTAATTGGTCTTGGCGTACTTGGATTACTGACATTACGCAAAAAAAAGTTTTTAATTTGAACTTAATGGGAAAAGTCAGATTTTGGATGGGCTGCTTCATCACTTACTTTTGCTGCTAGTGAACCACCACAAGGCAATAATGAAAAAAATTCAGTTTTATTGAGGCGTAAATTTGTGTTGGTTATCACAATCCTTCTTTAAAGGACATTCAAACTTTTGAAATGTTTTTGTCAGCGAGGCGAACACTAGCATTGTAACTAATAGGTTTAATATTATTTTCTGACTTTTAGCCCCCGCTCGTTCGGGGGATTTTTGTTAGTAGGTAATCAAATGCTCTCCTAGCAAATGGCAACACCATCTGATGGATGCGACACATGCTAACCATTGGTTATCATTAGTGACCACAATTGTAATGGTGAGTGCATGGGCAACTGCGAATTCAAGAGAGATTTACTTTTGTATACCAGATTAATGATTTTTTTAGTTTTAGTAAAGAGTTATATATTTGAAGAAAATCTCCCATTTATTTTGTTTATAACCTAGTCAACTTTTACAGTTATTTTAAATAATTTGGGAATCCTTTTTAGTTTTTATTTAGTAAATAACATGCATTTGCACTGCTTATCACCCAATATTGATGTGCGCCCCTACTGCAATAAGCTTGACATGATTTCAATAATGTGTTAATAATTATAGTTTGTGGAAACTTTACTTCTTAATTTAAGCTCTTGGCTAACGTCATTGTCATAGGTGCCCAATGGGGCGATGAAGGAAAAGGTAAAATAACTGACTTACTCAGTCGTTCCGCAGATGTTGTGGTTCGTTACCAAGGGGGTGTCAATGCTGGACACACGATTGTAGTTAAAGGTCAAACCTTTAAGCTACACTTGATTCCCTCTGGTATTTTGTATCCAAATACCGATTGCATTATCGGCTGTGGAACAGTCATCGATCCACAGATTTTGATTGCAGAACTCGACCAATTAAAAGAACTAAATATTTCCACTGACCACCTGCTGATATCTGAGACAGCCCACGTAACAATGCCTTATCATCGTTTGATTGACCAGGCATCGGAAGAACGACGGGGAAGCCATAAGATCGGCACAACAGGTCGGGGCATTGGGCCGACTTATGCTGACAAATCTGAACGTACAGGCATTCGGGTTTTAGACTTGATGAACCCCGATGAGCTACGTGAGCAGTTGGAGTGGACGATTAATTATAAAAACGTCATTTTAGAAAAGCTTTACAACTTGCCGCCTCTAAATCCACAAGAAGTGATTGAGGAGTATTTGGGATATGCAGAACGGTTGCGCCCTTACGTTATTGATACATCGTTAAAAATATCCGATGCGATTGGGCGACGGCGGAATATTTTGTTTGAAGGCGCACAAGGTACGCTCCTTGACTTAGATCATGGGACTTATCCTTATGTCACCTCCTCTAATCCTGTGGCCGGAGGGGCTTGCGTTGGTACAGGGGTAGGTCCGACAATGATTGACCGAGTAATTGGAGTGTCGAAAGCCTATACGACACGGGTGGGAGAAGGGCCATTTCCCACAGAATTGGATGGAGAGTTGGGAGAAATGTTGTGCGATCGCGGTGCTGAATTTGGGACAACTACCGGACGCAAACGGCGTTGTGGCTGGTTTGATGCCGTCATTGGTCGCTATGCTGTGCGGATAAACGGCATGGATTGTATGGCGCTCACCAAACTGGATGTCCTCGATGAATTAGAGGAAATTCAAGTTTGTGTCGCTTATGACATAGATGGTCAACGCAGCGAACACTTCCCCACAAGTTCTCGTCAATTTGCTAGATGTCGCCCCATCTACAAAACCTTACCAGGATGGAAAGTGTCAACGACCGACTGTCGCACCCTGGAAGACTTGCCACCGCAAGCACTGGACTATCTAAAATTCCTCGCTGAATTGATGGAAGTCCCGATCGCGATCGTCTCACTAGGAGCAAGCCGCGATCAAACCATAATCGTAGAAGACCCCATTCACGGGCCCAAACGTGCTTTATTGCAGACTGACGGTACACCTGCTACCCTGCTTAGTGCGTAAATCGACCATTAGTCCTTTGCTAATGACTAATGACTAATGACTAATGACTAATGACAAAGGACAACTTCTATGGCTATTACAGTCGAATCTCAAAAACGTCCAGAAGGCAGCAAGCCAAGAGCTTTGCGCCGTGCTGGACTGATACCTGCCAATTTGTATGGTCATAAGGGTACAGAATCCATTTCTTTGACCATTGATGCCAAAACTGTTGAGCGTTTGCTCAAAAGAGCTTCCGTCAACAATACCTTGATTGAGTTGAATGTTGCTGATGCACCTTGGCGTGGCAAAACCTTGCTGCGGGAACTTCAGATCCATCCAGCAAAAGGTACGCCTTACCACCTCAGCTTTTTCGCAGTTGCAGGCCACGGCGACACAACTGTAGAAGTTCGGTTGCGTTTTGTAGGAACTGCTGTTGGTGTTAAACAAGAGGGTGGTGTATTAGACACCGTAATCAGCGAATTGCAAGTGACTTGTGCGCCAGAAAACATCCCAGATGTAATTGAAATCGATGTCTCTAACCTGCAAATTGGAGACAGCTTGAGTATTAGTGATATACCCTTTCCTGAAGGTGTAACACCTCTAGCTGAATCAGAGCGACTTGTTGTGAGCGTTTTGCCACCACAAATTAGCGCTGAAGATGCTGGGTTAGAAACTGAAACTGAAGCAGCTTCTTAAGCTAGGTAAACTGTGTAATAATTTTTGATGGCACCAGGGGGAAACTCCTGGTTTTTTTGTATTTGAACCGCAGAGGCGCAGAGAGCGCAGAGGACAGAGATGACAGAAGCGACTCTTCCAGCTTTAATTCAGCAAATGTTGCAGCCTGGATTTTATCCCCATCCGGTAACAGAACCTATTCAATTAATTCAAACCCATATTTCTTATGTGCTGCTGACTGGGGATTACGTCTATAAGCTGAAAAAACCGATGAATTTTGGTTTTTTAGACTTTTCCACATTAGAGAAGCGGCAACATTTTTCTCAGGAAGAGTTGCGGTTGAATCAACGGGGAGCAGGTGAACTGTATTTAGAAGTTTTGCCCATAACTTTGATAAGAGAGCAATACCAGTTAGGGGGAACTGACGAGGCTGTAGAATACGTGCTAAAGATGCACCAGTTTCCTCAAGAGTCGCTATTAAGCACACTATTTGAACAGGGTAAGTTGAATGAGACACACCTAGATGAGTTGGGACGGGTGGTGGCTCAATATCATGCCGAAGCACAGACGAATGATTATATTCGCAGTTTTGGTGAAGTACCAAAAGTTCGGGCTGCATTTGATGAAAATTATCAGCAAACTGAAAAGTATATTGGTGGCCCCCAGACTCAGGAGCAATTTACAGAAACAAAGCAATATACAGATAACTTTTTTGCCGAACGTCCAGAATTATTTGCTAGCAGAATTCACAACAACTATATTCGTGAATGTCACGGGGATTTACACCTGAGAAATATAGCCCTGTGGCACGATAAAATTTTGCTGTTCGATTGCATTGAGTTTAATGAGCCGTTTCGCTTTGTCGATGTGATGTACGATGTAGCGTTTACGGTGATGGATTTGGAAGCTCGCCAGCGCAAAGACTTGGGTAATGCTTTTTTGAATTCATACATAGAGCAAACTGGAGACTGGGAAGGCTTACAGGTGCTACCTTTGTATTTAAGCCGTCAAGCTTATGTTCGGGCAAAGGTAACTTCATTTTTGCTAGACGATCCGAGTGTACCCGCGACGGTAAAGGAAGAAGCAACAAAAACTGCTGCTGAGTATTACAAACAGGCTTGGGAATACACTAAACCAAAGCTGGGAGAAGTAATTTTGATGTCGGGGTTGTCAGGTTCTGGTAAAAGTACCACAGCAAGGCATTTAGCTCGTCAACTAGGAGCAATTCACCTGCGTTCTGATGCGGTGCGGAAACATTTAGGGGGAATTCCTCTGTGGGAAAAAGGTGGCGATGATTTGTATACCCCTGAGATGACCGATAAAACTTACACACGGCTGTTGGAATTGGGAATTATCCTAGCTCAACAAGGTTTTCCGGTGATTTTAGATGCCAAATACGATCGCCAGCAGTTGCGGCAAGAAGCGATCGCTCAAGCTACAAAGCACCAACTTTCCGTTCAGATTATCCAATGCACAGCACCGCTAGAAGTTATAAAAGAGCGTCTGAACAACCGCACTGGTGATATCGCTGATGCCACCGCCGATTTATTAGACTCGCAAATTAAACAAGCTGAACCTTTCACTGAAGAAGAACAACCTTACGTAAAGATTTTGGATACAACTCTGCCACAGCAGGCACAATTAAAATAATTCGTAATTCGTAATGGGCTACGCCCCGCTACGCTAACGTAATCCATAATTTGTAATTGAATTGAAAATTGGAATTACGTTAGCGAGTTAGACGTTCCTGCGTCGCTAACGCTGCGCTATCGAGCGTCATTAGTAATTAGTTAATAGCCTTTTTTTACTTTATGGCAGACAAAAAGAGCGACCTTTTCAGTATTTCTCCCAGCTTCTTTTCTCAGTTGTTATTTGGGGCATTTTTAATATTTATATTAATAATGACCGGCTCCTCACCAGCTCTGAGCATCTTCTTAGGTATCATGGGCGGTTTCATCCTCACCTGGATCACAAATGTAACTGATAATAGCCCCCAAGCATCAACTGTAGCCTCCTCTGATGGTGTCGATACAGGACTGAAATACTGGTTATTTTTCATGCTTGGCTTTGTATATTTGGGCTATCCAGCACCCATGAGTATCTTGCTAGGTGGAATAGGCGCTTTAGCTGGAGGCTGGATTACTGCTTGGTGGGGAAGTAAGGAAGAAACTAGAACTCAGTTGCAAGTTGAAGAATTAGAAGAAGGCCAAATTGAACCAACGAACGACAGGATGAACAAACGGCAAACAAGAAAAAGCGCCCGGCGTTACCGTCGCGCCCCTGGAAAGAGTATCAATTTCAGGTTTTGGGAAAAGTAGTAATTTGGGAATTGGGCATGGAGCAAAACAGTGATGAGTTAGAAGTTAAAAGTTATTCTCCCCTCTCCCCTACTCAGCGCTCTTGAGGGGCATTGAGCAATAATCAATATTTTTTCTTCCCATCTCCCTACTCCTTATTCCCCATTCCCTAATTATGTTTTTATATTTTTCCAAATTACTGCCACTATTTTTTTATCCACTAGGATTAGCCTGCGTGAGTTTGGTAGTAGCATTAGTCACGTTGTGGAAACGACCGCGCACTGCGGCGATCGCAATTGCTTTTGCTTTGACTTTATTGCTATTTTGTAGTAATGCTTGGATTGCTAAATCATTAGTGCGATCGCTAGAATGGCAAAATCTTCCACTCGCCCAAATACCAGTTGCAGAAGCGATTGTGGTTTTGGGTGGCGCAACCAAATCAGCTTTTTTCCCAAGACCTACCGTCGATTTGAGTGAATCAGGCGATCGCGTGATTTATGCTGCACAACTGTATCGCCAAAAAAGAGCGCCTATAATTATTCTTAGTGGGGGGCGTATCGATTGGCGTGGTAGTGGTTCCTCAGAGTCGGCAGATATGGCAACAATACTGACATCTATTGGTATTCCATCTGAGGCAATTATCCAAGAACCTGAATCTCTAAATACTTATCAAAATGCTGTAAATGTCCGCAAAATTTTGGAGTCTCGTGGCATTCATCAGGTATTATTAGTTACTTCTGCAATGCACATGCCGCGATCGCTTAAAATTTTCCAACGTCAAGGAATTAATGTTATTTCTACACCGACAGACTTTCTTGTTAGTGAGGGTGAACTGCAAGAACTCGGCAACACTCCTAAAGCCGCTATACTGAATTTATTACCTGATACCGACAACTTGCACCAATTTACCAGCGCTTTAAAAGAGTACATTGGTTCTTTAGTTTATCGTTTACGCGGTTGGATTTAATGAAAGTTATGAGTTATTAATTATGAAATGTAGTAATTACCTAAACTCCTAACTCTTAACTCCTAACTCCTAACTTCTAACTTTATTAACTTGATGTCTAAAAATTTACCTTATATTATGCCATCCCCTCAACCCCAAGTTGAGGAAGCATTTGCCACTTACCAAACAACTCATCAGTTCTACCACGAAGTTCGTTCACGGTCAGAGTTTCAGCGTTATTGTGAATGGTATTATACAACGGCAGAACAAAACCGCCAAGAGCTTAAAAGAATGCGCGGCGAACTGAATATTTTTCAGTGGTTTCGCCGCCGATAAGTGATTTAGATGACCTCTAACTCATTTTCGCGTAAATGGGCTTTAAACTTTTTACTAAACTGGACTACAATCGGCAAATTAGCGCTTACGGGTCTGTCTCGCCATTGGGTGGCAATACTTACTACATCGCCTTCACTGCCTTTGATGTCAAAAGGCTGATTCCGATGTTCAGGATGATGATACACTACTACCGAATCTTTAACGCGGACGCGATCGCCAACTTTCATAACAACATTTACATCTAGCATTTTCTTTTCCACAAGTATCTGCTACAAAATATATGATTAAATCGCTTAGAATTTGATTTAATCAGCTATTTCTTGACGCCTCATCGGGGTGCAACAGCGCATTTAACCCTCTGCGTCCAGGCACGTTTTAGCAATCCGTGCGTACTTTTTTTAGTTTTTTGTCGCGTTAATACCTATCGCCCTTACCCTCTGTGTTTACCCCAAAACTAGGGAAATGAAAGGAAATAAGCCGATATTAGATGCGCTTACTACTGTGACAAGATATCTAACCCTTTTATCTTCACTCTAGGATGTTCCCCAGGTCAACTCTCTGACTAATTTTCGTGCATAGCAGACGCGCCGTTATTATCGAATGCACTCTAAGCTCACTTCTATTCCTCTCTCCGAAGCGGCTACAGTGGTGTACACAAGTCTTCTAGAGTTGCCCTACAGGCTTCGATCTCCCCAATTCCCGATCAATTAAACTTTCAAAGCCTATGCGCTTCTTGCAGTATGTTTTGGGCAGTGTTTGACTTCAACTGTGAGTGTAAGTAGGTGCAGAGATTGTGACAGGCAAAGACAAATCTCCGTATTATGTTCATATTTCACCAATATTTATATCTTTAGATAGATACCTACACAATGTTGAAAGATAAATATCTACGACAGGCTACGTTTACACAAAAACTTTACTTTGCACGTTATAAAGTTAACTATAACTTTACCAGAATTACATTTAGCCTATTGACACTACTTACATATTCATCAGAGTATCTAAATGTTTTAAAAGATATCAAAGCATTTCAAAGATTTAAAAGTCAAGTTCTTTGACTAAAGGATACCCAAAGATTGCTATCAACATAATCCGTAATTTAATTTCTTAATTACGAATTACGAATTACGAATTATGATGTGCAGTCCAATTTTAGAGGGTAGCAATAGCGATCGCATTATCTACAATACTGTGAATAAGCGGTTATTGTACAGACCCAAAGCCTACCTGGTTGTGGAAGTAGCAGTTAATTGGCAGTTCTTAAATACCGCAAGTCATCGAAGGGGACAACAGAAACTCTATCCCCTTGTCTCTTCATTGGCACCAATGTATATCTGTGCGCCCCTAGTTGGAACACGGAACTTCAAGCTTAGAGCCTTAAAGCCCACTCCCTGACTAACAACACATAAACACAGGAGAAAATCATGGCTAATTCATTCTTCAATCTCAGTGACCTGAATGGTAACAATGGCTTTAAAATTAACGGCATTGCAGTAAATGACTTCTCAGGCCACTCAGTCAGCAATGCGGGAGACATCAACAACGATGGCATTGACGACCTGATTATTGGGGCACTTTTTGCCGACCCCAACGGCAAAGATGATGCTGGGCAAAGCTATGTAGTGTTTGGGAGGACGAATCTGGGCAGTCGCGGCACCGGCACCTTCTACCTCTCTAATTTGAATGGCACTAATGGCTTTTTCATTAACGGCATTGCAGCAAATAACTTCTCAGGCACCTCAGTCAACAATGCAGGGGACATCAACGGTGATGGTATTGACGACCTGATTATTGGGGCAAGTGGCTCTGTTGCTGGGCAAAGCTATGTAGTGTTTGGGGGCAAGAATCTGGGCAGTGGCGGCAGCCTCAACCTCTCTGATTTGAATGGCACTAATGGCTTTATAATTAACGGCATTGTAGCAAATAATGCAGGGGACATCAACGGTGATGGCATTGACGACCTGATTATTGGGGCAGCTGGTGTCGACTCCAACAGCAACTCTGATGCTGGGCAAAGCTATGTAGTGTTTGGGGGGACGAATCTGGGCAGTGGCGGCAGCCTCAACCTCTCTGATTTGAATGGCACTAATGGCTTTATAATTAACGGCATTGTAGCAAATAATGCAGGGGACATCAACGGTGATGGCATTGACGACCTGATTATTGGCGCAAATGGTGCCTCCCCCAACGGTATCACTCAAGCTGGGCAAAGCTATGTAGTGTTTGGGGGCAAGAATCTGGGCAGTGGCGGCACCCTCAATCTCTCTGATTTGAATGGCACTAATGGCTTTATAATTAACGGCATTGCATCCCTTGACTTTTCAGGCACCTCAGTCAGCAATGCGGGGGACATCAACAACGATGGCATTGACGACCTGATTATTGGGGCACGAGGTGCCTCCCCCAACGGTATCACTCAAGCTGGGCAAAGCTATGTAGTGTTTGGGGGCAAGAATCTGGGCAGTGGCGGCACCCTCAATCTCTCTGATTTGAATGGCACTAATGGCTTTATAATTAACGGCATTGCAAAAGGTGACGAATCAGGCACCTCAGTTAGCAATGCGGGGGACATCAACAACGATGGCATTGACGACCTGATTATTGGGGCGCCTAATGCCTCCGCCAACGGCAAAGATCATGCTGGGCAAAGCTATGTATTGTTTGGGGGGAGGAATCTGGGCAGTGGCGGCAGCCTCAACCTCTCTGATTTGAATGGCACTAATGGCTTTTTTATTAACGGTATTGCAGAATATGACATATCAGGCAGCTCAGTCAGCAATGCTGGGGACATCAACAACGATGGCATTGACGACCTGATTATTGGGGCAGTATTTGCCGACCCCAACCGCAACTCTGAGGCTGGGCAAAGCTATGTGGTGTTTGGGGGAAGGAATATTGCTAGTAGCAACACCTCTGTCAACCTGACTGGAACTCCTAGTGCAGATAACTTATTTGGTTCACTTAGCAACAATATCATCGATGGGTTAACTGGTGACGATACCCTAACAGGCAACGGCGGTCAAGATAAATTTTTTATTCGCCTTGGCGATGGCAATGACACCATCACCGATTTTGGTGGCGTTGGCAAAGGTACAAATCCTTCAGCAGAAGTCATTGCAAATGTTGACACCTTGGAATTTAGAGGTTCGGGTTTGACTGCCCAAAATCTGCAATTAACTCTTCAGGGTAATAACTTAGAAGTTACCTTTGAAAATGTGGCTTCTACCAAAGTCACTCTGCAAAACTTCAAATTAGAAAACCTCGATAATCTGCCTGCTTCTCAAGCAAGCCCTGCGATTGGCAATATCCTGTTTGATGGGCAAAGCAACATCGCCGATAGCTTTGATGTAATTAATGCCAACTCTACTCAAGCTAGGATTTTCAACAAAAACACTGTCACCTTCCTCAATGATTTAAACAATAACATCGCAGGTTTTGACAACTCCAATGATGTAATTAATGGTCAAGGGGGTAATGACATCATTAATGCCTTCAGTGGCAATGACCTGTTGCGGGGCGGGTCAGGCGATGATATTCTCATCGGTGGAGAGGGCAATGATACTTTGGTGGGTGGTGTCGGCAATGATACTTTGGTGGGTGGTGTCGGTGCTGACAGATTCCTTTACAACACCGATGCTGCTTTTGCTCTGACTGCTGTTGGTGTAGATGCGATGTCTACGACGGGCTACGCCTACGCTGATTTCAACAGTTCTCAAGGCGATAAAATTATCCTGGATAAAACTACCTTTAATGGTATTATTTCAACTGCGGGAACAGGTTTTAGTAATGCCAAAGATTTTAAAATCACTTCGCAAGCAGCGACCAGCACGGCGAAAATTATCTACGACGCTGTGAGTGGGCAGTTGTTCTACAACCAAAATGGCAGTGCAGCAGGTTTTGGTAGCGGCGGTCTATTTGCAAGTCTCACTGGTGCGCCAACTCTGAGTGCATCAGATTTTGTCGTGCAAGCGTAGTATTATAAGCATCGTATCAACTATATACTCAATTTATCTTGCAGCTTTCCAAGATCAAAGATGTTAGTGTTAATAATTCATCTTTTTAATATCTAACCCTTAAAAGCAACGCATTTCTATTCTCTAGCAATGACAATATCGTTAGATTTAATGACTGCATAAGCTTCCTTTCCCTCAGATAGTTCCAAGTCTTCTGCGGAAGCTCTAGTGATAATCGAGGTTAATTCTACTTTATGAATAATCTCTAGAGTCACCTCACTATTAACTGCTCCATAGACAACTCGTTTAACGACACCTTTAAGAATATTGCGAGAGCTAACTTTTAGTGATTTCCTTTGAATACTACTTTCTATATCAGGCTTTTGAGTATAAATATCTTCCTGTTTTTCCTGCTGAATTGATGGCAATATTGGTGCTGATGAGTGCTGATTCAGACTACGCACGAGTTCCCGCAGAATCTCAGTCTTGGTGCGTTGAGACTGTTCGCAGAACTCCTCCAGAATTTTTCGCTCGTCCTCTGAGGTTTGAAACGTGACCCATCCTTGTTCTTTTCTTGGCATAATGTTATCAGTTTTAGTTATTCTTGGTATGATTCTACCAAGTATCAATTCGATGTGTTGTTTTAATAAAAATATTTTTTATGGAAGGATTTTCTCGATTTTTATAGAGAATTTATCGACTAATCTCATACATTTAACTACATAAATATTTATTTTTTGTAGGGACAAAACAATTTGTTACTTAATATTAAGTGAGATTGCTATTTTATACCAACTTAAATAGTACAAAATTTATACTGGCTTGATTTGGGATCAAAATTATGATTATCTGCAAGCCTTGCTGTCGTAATATCCTTACTGATGAACGCTACATCTTGCAATCTAAACAGGGAGATCAAAGATATCCGCCACAAATTCTCCACCCCAACTGAAACAATTGCTGATGCCCACCCACAGAAAAAATTTATCGCCAGCATGATGTTCATTGGTACCACTAGCATTTAAGCTAGTACGGGTGAACTATATATAGCATGGAATGTCTGACTTAATTCTGTTTTGGCATCGGCGCGATTTACGCATTTCTGACAATACGGGACTGGCTGCGGCAAAACAACAGAGTCCGAAAGTGGTGGGCGTGTTTTGCCTTGATCGGAATATTCTGGAACGGGATGATGTTGCTCCTGTGAAAGTAACTTATATGATTGGCTGTTTGCAGAAACTCCAAGAGCGATATGCTCAAGTTGGTAGCCAGTTGTTAATACTCCACGCCAATCCTGTACAAGCGATACCAGCTTTAGCAGAAGCAATAAATGCCAAAGCTGTTTTTTGGAATTGGGATGTAGAACCTTATTCGCAAGAACGCGATCGCACCGTTATAAATGCCCTCAAAGAAAAAGGCATTCAGTTTCTTAACCAAAACTGGGATCAAATCCTCAATTCCCCAGAGCAATTACGTACCGGTAGCAATCAACCTTACACGGTTTACACCCCCTTCTGGAAAAATTGGATTACCAAACCGAAAGCGAACCCAGTAGAAACTCTCCAAAATGTTGAGGGTTTAACAGAAGCTGAACAGGAAATTGCTAAACTTGCAGGAGCCTTAACGCTACCTTCAGCCAAAGATTTAGGATTTATTTGGGATGGAGAATTGATTCTTTCACCGGGAGAGGTGGCGGCGCAAGAACGGCTAGAGGAATTTACTGCTAAAGCTATTACTGAATACCAAGAACAACGAAATTTTCCCGCCGTAGATGGAACATCACAACTGAGTGCAGCTTTAAAATTTGGCGTAATTGGCATTCGCACCGTTTGGAAAGCCACAATAGAAGCATTAGAAAACAGCCGCAGTGAAGAAACAGCAGTTAATATTCGCACATGGCAACAAGAATTAGCTTGGCGAGAGTTTTATCAACATGCAATGTATAACTTTCCCGAATTAGCTGATGGTGCTTTCCGTGACACCTTTAAAAACTTTCCTTGGCAAACTAACGAAGAACATTTCCAAGCTTGGTGTGAGGGGAGAACAGGCTATCCCATCGTGGATGCAGCAATGCGCCAGATGAATGAAAGCGGCTGGATGCATAACCGTTGTCGAATGATTGTTGCTAGTTTCCTTACCAAAGACTTGCTAATTAATCCCCAATTGGGTGAAAAATACTTTATGCAGCACCTGATTGATGGTGATTTATCTGCCAATAATGGGGGTTGGCAATGGAGTGCTTCTAGCGGCATGGACCCTAAACCTGTGCGGATTTTTAACCCAGCCAGTCAAACACAAAAATTTGATCCAGAGGGCGAATATATTCGGCAATGGGTATCAGAATTGCGGTCTGTAGATACAGAATATTTAGTTACTGGGAAAATTCCATCTTTGGAACGTCATGCTGTTGGCTATCCTGACCCAATTGTGGATCATAAAATACAACAACAGCAATTTAAACTGTGTTATCAACAGCAAAAAATTGTTAGTAGTGGTGAGTAAAATAGTTAGTTTTTAATGTTTCTTCCATAGTATGTCTGGCTAATCTAAGGATTAAGTTGCACATCGCGTAAAATCTATCAATTGTAGCGACTGTTTTAAAAGTCAAGCGTAGGCGTAGCCCGTTGTAGACATCGCTTTGTTTGTGGAGATTTATGAAAGCAATGCCTACGGCGGGTTACGCCTACGCACCTGTGTACTTGATCGCGGTGCGACAAAGTTTGAAGTACTCCAACACGACTTCGGAGTACCTCAACATGACTTCGGAGTACCTCAACACGACTTCGGAGTACTCCAACACGACTTCGGAGTACCTCAACACGACTTCGGAGTACTTCAACACGACTTCGGAGTACTTCAACACGACTTCGGAGTACTTCAACACGACTTCGGAGTACTTCAACACGACTTCGGAGTACTTCAACACGACTTCGGAGTACTTCAACACAACTTCGAGGTATCTGTTGCTTATATAGCAGTTTTAAATCATTCGTGAGAATTTGAGATCGTTTTAACCCTCCTGTAGTCCCCCTTTACCAAGGCTACGGTGTATACACAAGTCAAATTACCCCCCTTAATCCCCCCTTGGAAAGAGGGGAAAAAACAAATCTAGTTCCCTCCCCTTTCTAAGGGGAGGGTTAGGGTGGGGTAAAAACCTGAATATTATATTATGTCTTGATAGGTAAACGAGAAATTGTCCATAAGATGAGCAGGAAGATTAAGTAAATTATGCCAACTAGCCCAAACTCAATCAAAGGAATATAGGTTACTTCGTAAATTCTGCCCAAGCCGCGTTCAGTCAGCCCATAAACGGCCATTACACTCACTAAAAAAGCTCCGTAGATAGTACGTTTAGTCAAGATATTCACAGGTAGACCGTGGAGTTGAGTTAGTACTAAAATGCCAAGAAAACCAAAGAGAAATGTTGGCCACTTGGTTTGTCCTAGCATGAACGATACAATAACACTATGCAATAACACTGAAATTTCTAAAGTAAATGTCCACCAGCGATTTACATGGGTGCGGTTAAAGATCAATGACGATTGGAGCAGAAGCAAGAACATATAGAGAAAACCAATTAAGTGCCCCAAAGTCGCTTCCATTGGATGATACCAAAAGGTATAGATAGCGGCAAAGGAGAAAAAGTAGCCGTGGTACAGCTTGATAATTTGCAAAAACTGTTGATGAAAGGGAACAGAATTGCCAAAAAACAAACCGCGTCGAGGCGTTTCCAAAATCAGCACGAAGACCAGTAGGAGGACAACCGCACCTTGAGAAGCCCAGATTGAGGTATCTTGAGCTAGAGCATCGTACCAAATATAGGTCTGGAGAAAGTGTAAAGCGATGAATGCACCATTAATAGCAAGCATGAGGTAGTTAATCGGGTGCAACGCTGATTTGTATTTCAACTGCGATCGCTGCGCCCACAAGATACACCCCCAGATGCTAAACTGATGCCCAAGGTACATACCCCAAGCCGTCGCTCGACTCCAAAAGGTTGGTTGGGGAAGTTTCCAGTAGTACCAGTTTAATCCCTGGTCAGGAAGTTTGGTGATGCTTGCAGGAATGCTCCCACCTACCCAAATTGCGTAGGTGAGGAGGATGCTTACAAAGATGCCTAAAAATAATACTCGACGACCAGTCATAGTAATTTTAGATTTTAAATTTTAGATTTGAGGTTAAAAATCTTTAATACAAGGCTGTTTCAAAAAACTATTAAGTTTTGAAATCAAGATTGTCAAGCGATACGTTCTATGTTTGGTTCAGATGCACTTTTCGTCACTCGCAAACTAAGAGTCAAAGCTATTAGCATTACTAAAAATCCACTCAAAAAAGGAGCAGAACTCCCAAATCTCATAAAACTCAGCCCTGCCCAGATTGGGCCACCAATCCGTGCCAACGCAGAGCAAGAACTAGCAATACCTAATATTTGTCCTTGTTCTTCTGGGGCTGTCATTTGAGAAATCAGGCTGTTCAATATTGGTTGGCTAACACTAATTCCCCATGCTACAAGCGCGGTGGCGACCAACAATAAAATTAAGCTTTGCGAGAATCCAATTAACAATAATCCTGAACCTAACCCTAATATCCCCAAAATCAGTAACTTTATTTCACCGAAGTATTTCTTGAGGAATCCGATCAGTCCTCCTTGAATGATTGTGCTGACAATCCCCATGAAGGCAAAAAGGTAACTAGTTTGTTGAGGGCCCCAGTTTAATTGCTGCTTAGACCATAAAGCCAATGTAGAGTCCATAGACGCAACAGCAAAGGTAACAAAAAAGTAGATGCCAGCAAGCAAGCAAAACTGTGGACGTTGTGACAGTTGTAGCAAGTTCAGCCGTCGCTGACGGTAGCGATGAGCTTGGATTTTGGCTTTAGTCTCAGAATTCAAAGATTCTGGAAGTAATATCAAAGCACAAAGCAATGCCAATAAAGATAATCCGGCTGCGAACAACGATGGTAGATGGAAGTTAGCGTTGTCTGGATCTGACCCGATCAGAATACCTCCAATAGCTGGGCCGAGAATAAAGCCAAGACCAAAAGCAGCTCCGATTATGCCCATGCCACGAGCTCGATTAACTGGCGTGGTAATATCCGCTATGTACGCCTGAGCAGTACTAATATTCCCTGCCATAATCCCGGCAAGACTACGAGCAATAAATAAAATCCATAATGAGTTGGCAAAGCCTAAGCCTGCGTATGCAATTACAGAACCGAATAAAGTGAGTAACAAAATCGGACGGCGACCGTAGCGATCGCTAAACTTGCCCCATAATGGTGCAAATAAGAACTGCATTAAAGAATAAATAGCTACAAGTAAAGTCGCTTCATTAGGTTTTGCGCCGAATTGTTCAGCATATAAAGGTAGTATCGGCAGAATAATTCCGAAGCCGAGCAAATCTATAAATACAGTTAAAAATAAGACGAATATAGCCCTGCTATTATTTTTAGTCTCCATAGTAGAATTCATTTTTATAAAAAATATGTATAACTTTGATTAATTTTATAGACATTAGAAAACGCTTGATCATAAAAATCTATTGAACGCAACCAGTAATCATCTCAAGCAATATGATTGAATTTGAGAGTGGTTGAGCAAAATAGCATGGAACAAACCCAATATAAAAATTAACCCAATAATACTACTAATAAAAGCAACTATAACCTCGTGCTTCCGTATAGCTTTTTGTATTTTAGCGTCTATGATGTGTTCTAATTCTTTGTATGACATTGACTTTAATATTGCTGATAAAAATTATGTTGAGCTTACGTTTGACAGAAGTTTCAGTATGCCCGAAACCTCGAATTTATTCAATGACGAATTATTTCGACGCTCGCTGTGAGAGTGTCAAAATAATTCTTCAGTGATAATACTCGCCTCTGGCGAGAAACAAGCTAAGTAATTTTTGACTACAATCACTGTTAGGCGATTTCCGGAAAATAAATTATTTGATATAAGACTTTTATTTGATTACGTAAAAAAACTCGCCCTCAAGTTGAAAAATCTGATTTCCTACTCTCTACTCCCTACTCCCTGCCTAACGAAAAAGCAAGTTTGCGTACCCCTACGACAATCTTGCTAGGCAGAGCGTCTCGTAGATAGCGTTTTCCAGATCACCCAATTAAAGCTTTTGATGTGGGTTGCTGTACCATTCTTCAATTACGAATTACGTAGCTTGCTTCTCCCTGGAGGTGAGTGTTACGAATTAGCAATTATTTGGTCAAGAGCGTTGGCGTAGTTTTAAAACAGCACCTGAAATACCAAAAGCTAATATAGCTAAGGTCAAAGTTGGTTCAGGAGCTGCAACAATAGTTACCTTATTAATAGCCAAACCGTATTCTGGATTAGAACTGCTAAAAACGAGTCGTGAGATGTTTGCAGTGTCACTACGAACCCCCAAGAATACTGCTGAGTTATCTAATGCTAGCGACGAAGTACTGAGAACTGAGAAACTACCCAACAAGTTATTGCTGCTATCAAAAGCGTTGATAAAAGTTTCTACTTCTAAATTACTAATATCTATAGCTATCTGAGTACCAGCGCCATAAACAGGCTGGGCAAAACTAATGCTCAAAGGTTCTCCGTTCCCCTGAGTACGAGGATCAGGAGAACCAGGAGGAAGAGGTTGAAATCCTGTTGGGTTTATACCTCCGAAGAGAATAAAATCTCCTTGGGCGAAGTTAGTCCGAATACCAGGTGGAGGTAACGTTTGAAATATAAACGGTGGAGTAATCTGAGGATTTTTAGCTGGAGTTATATTTACATCTAAGCCTAAACCACCTTGGGATGTTGCTGAAAAAGAGTTAGGTAAAAAAACAGAAAAGTCAGGCGTAGAGGGATTAAATACTTTACCTAAACTTTCCCAATCAACTTGATCATTACCTCCTAAAAGAGCGCGTTCATTTACTAAAAATGTAGCTGCTCTAACTGGTAATGGCAGAACCGTTATTATTGCTGTAATTGCTGTTAAGTATCTAGCAGATAACTTGAATAATTTATTTATCGTAAATGCCACAAGGTTGAGTCCTAATTTTTTTAGAATAATATCATCAAAATGAAGTAATTCAACACTCAGGATGAGGCAGTGCCTTACTCTAGTCGAAAGAGCTAAAGCAACTGCCATGTTCAATAGTTATGTTGCAAAAACTTTTTCAGGGCTAGCATCTGAGAACTGATAAGATTTATACTTGTATCAGCCCAACCTCTTTTTTTGCAACATAACTTTTACTCTGGAAACAAATTGCGAAAAGTTTTAACTTGTGATGGAGTTGTGCCTTTTAGGAATTTTACACCAACTGAATATTCACATTGGGTGAGAGATTTTCAACGAAGGCAAGTTGATTTCCTAAGAAAGACAAGTTACCAGTAGAGGCGTTGTAGGAAAAGTCGCTACTATTAGTAGTACCAAACCCTACTTTAGAAACTTGGATCACGTCGCCCTCAACAAAGTTGTAATCTTTGATGATGTCAACACCCTCGTTAGTACTGTTGAAAGTAAAGTTATCTGCACCAATGCCACCTGTAAGAACATCGTTACCTTCTCCACCAATAATGGAGTCATCGCCATCATTACCGAATAATTGGTTATTTTGGTCATCGCCAGCAATGATGTCACTTTCATTGGTGCCGATGACATTGACAAAGTTGAGTACATTAAATGTCAATGTCCCAAGTTGGGGAACGTTATTGGCAGAGATACTTTCGGCTTCTAGGTCAGCGGTGATAGATACGCCAGCCAAAGATTCGGACGCATCTATGGTATTGTTGGCAACGCTGGCATCAGCAATAACTGTTTCTATTTTGAAGATTTGGTCTGTTCCAAATCCATCAGCTTTGGTAATTGTCCCTACACCTGAGAGGGTAATGCCTACACCTAGTTCGCTGTAGTCGGCGGTATCAATACCATCTCCGCCATCGATGCTGTCGTCACCCTGACTGCCCTTGAAGATGTCATCGCCATCATTACCGAATAATTGGTTATTTTGGTCGTCGCCAGCAATGATGTCACTTTCATTGGTGCCGATGACATTGACAAAGTTGAGTACATTAAATGTCAATGTCCCAAGTTGGGGAACGTTATTGGCAGAGATACTTTCGGCTTCTAGGTCAGCGGTGATAGATACGCCAGCCAAAGATTCGGACGCATCTATGGTATTGTTGGCAACGCTGGCATCAGCAATAACTGTTTCTATTTTGAAGATTTGGTCTGTTCCAAATCCATCAGCTTTGGTAATTGTCCCTACACCTGAGAGGGTGATGCCTACACCTAGTTCGCTGTAGTCGGCGGTATCAATACCATCTCCGCCATCGATGCTGTCGTCACCCTGACTGCCATTGAAGGTGTCATCGCCTGCACCACCTATTAACGTGTCATTGCCCAGTCCACCGTCAATCACGTCATTGCCACCTCTACCATCAATTAGGTCATCACCAGCCAGACCAGTTAATTGATTATTTTGACTATCGCCCTTAATGCTGTCAGCATTATTTGTGTTCCCATCAAGAATATTACCACTATTGATTACGTTGTTTTCCTGCTCAAGCAAGCTTGTAGCATTGCTTCCATCAAAAAGATTACCACCAAGGATTAGGTTATTTTCCTGGTCAAGCAAGCTTTTAGCATTGCCTCCAAAAACAAGATTACCATTAAGGATGGAGACAGTATCTTCAGGAGTTAGAACAGTAAGCATAATATATACCTTTGTATTTTTACATATCAAATGTATTTGACCGTTGTAATACTTGCATGATAAAAGCCCTTAAATTATAAATTTTTCATGAAATCATCTTAAACATAATTAATGTTCTTTTATATATCTGATCAACAAAAGATGCATAATGATTTAGGTTTCTCAAAATTGCGTTCTTACATCGAAAACATGGAGAAGTAATAACATTAGGAATTATATACTTTAGGACTTTAGGATTTACGCATTGACAAGAAATACCAAATATGGATAAAGGTTAAAAACCATATCTTTTGTAAAGGCAGAGCATTGCTTAACACCTAGAGCATGGTATATTTACGATAATTAAGAAAAGCCTGAAAACTTCCTATGCATCGTTAATTTAATGCACATCACTATGCTGTATAGTACGTAAGTCACACACTTATCTTATTTACGACACATTGCGCGTAGGAAGACGCTCAAAGGGGTACGCCAACGTCTTCTGGTGTATCTGCTCGCATCTCCGACTTACTTGGATAATTTCGGATGCATTACCGCAAATGCGCTGATACTTTATTTTTGCCTCTTCATAAAATCCGCAAAAACACCGTTACGCTATTTGAACTTGTGATCAAAACTTAGAGCATCCAGTTTATTAGGGCGTGTTTATGACCAACCCTGTAAAGACGGTTATCCAAGTCAATCTGGAGATGGCTCTAGAAGTAGCTCATGAATTGGAGCTTGCTCCATACACTCAACTCGGTGCTTATTGTTTGGAGATTTTGCGGCAGATAGGATGTGCTGGTACTGAACTCCCACTCAACTTACAAACTCGCGATCAGCAACTAAACTTTATCACAGGCTTTGCGTCTTATGCTTTTGGGGAGGTACAAAGTGTATAAAGCATTAATTGAAGATATATTTTCCGATCGAGAAGAGGCAGAAGAAACTACTTTTCCTGCCACAGATAAAGATTTGTTAGTTTTAACAGAAAAATTTTTAGGGTTTGAAATCCCTTCAAAGGTTTTCTTACAAGCTATAGCCATTGCTGATTACGATGGTGCAGGTGCTTTTCGCTACGTTGATAATTATTTGACTACTCTCAAAAATAAGAAGAAACTTAAGCATAAGAAATTACTTGTGTTAGGTGCTTCAACTAAATACGACAATAATTGATGTGTTTCTTTACAAGTTAACCTTGAACCCATCCGATTTAAATAAGATAATTTGTACAGCCGATGTAGAGACGTTGCAATACAATGTCTCTACACACATCTCTCGCACACCGACAAGAAAGCACAATTAGAGTTTATCTAGAAGCTAGTACCTCTGCGCGGAAGTCAAAAGTCAAAACGCTTTTTCATTGATTTCAAATGGTTGTGCTATTTTCCACCGTATTGTAATAGTGCTGGGATTTTGATTAAATCAAATATTTTTAGGTTATTACTCTCTTTTAAGACACACTTGCTCATAACTTTTACCAGCAATATCCCAAGTGAATTCTGTTTCTACCAGTTGTCTGCCTTTGTGAGACAACTCTGAACGCAGATGTGGATGCTCAAATAGTTGACTAATAGCGGTGATGTACTCTGCCGGTTTATTTGCTCGTAATGCTCGCAATGGATGACTAGCACCATCTACGGCTAATCCTTCTAAACCGCGATCGCTAGCTACTATCGGTACACCAGCTGCCATTGCCTCTAAAGTTTTATTTTTAATGCCAAACCCTGTCCGCATCGGTACAACGCAGATGGTAGATTGATGTAAGTATTCTACCATCGAAGGTACACGCCCAATTACATTAATTCCTAGTTTTTGATCAAGTGCTAAAACTTCAGGCACCGGATGAGAACCGACAATATCGAAAGTTGCATCAGGATACAATTTTTGGATTTCTGGCAAAACTTCGTTGCTAAAAAAGCAGACAGCATCAATGTTTGCTAAATTATCCATTGCACCGATAAAAATTAAACGGTGTCCACCTGGATCGGTGGTACGCTTGGGGAAAGAAACTAAATCTACACCATTAGGAATAACTGTAATTTCACTATTGGGATTAAATTCTTGTAGTTGAATTTTATCTTCTTCTGTTGTCGCAACAATTGCCGAAAACTTAGCACAGTAGTTTTGCTCATAACGCCGCAAAAGGGGCAGATTAATTTTGTCTCTGAATGAATTTTCTGAAATTCCTGTTGCTAGTTGGTTTAGACAAGTAGCGTAAACAGAACTATGAATATTAACTATAGTTTTTAGTTGTTTGGGAAAATGCGAACGTACATAAATTTCATTGACGCTATGTTCGCAGGTAATTACATCACATTTCCCCGCCTCCACCCAGTTATCAACCCATGTTTGCATCTCAACTGAGTAGCGGTTGAGTACGCTTGGTGGTGTTCCCTGTTGCAAAAATTTACCAAATCGCTGTATTTTCTTCAATATTCCGGTAGTTTGAGAATCTGGCGGGCGTTCAAAAATGGCTAGATGATCCACACAATCGCGTAATCCTGCTACTTCTGCGTCTGTAACATCACCCTCGCGTTGAGTCGCCAGGGTAATACTATGGCGTTGACTGAGATATTTAAGTAAATTAAATGTCCTGACTTGGGTTCCCCCGCGCGTTGGTGGGTAGGGAAAGGTGGAAGAGAGCATTAAAATGTTCATATAAGTGATGCATTAAATGTGATATATACAGCATCACCTCATTGAAGGCTGTATGTCATTATTTGATTTACAGCAGTTTTCAAATGAATAGACCTCTCTCATTTTAGGGACTTCCAAAAAATAATTTATCTTAACCTGAAAGCTATGTCCCGCAAGGAACTAAAGTTCCTTGCTAATAGCGAAAGTCATCTGAAGATGACTAAATATATATCTAAAAATCTTTAGTCTACTTGAGTAGACTTTAGCTAAAAGCCAAAGAACTTTAGTTCAAGGCGGGTGAGTTAGGCAACAGTTAAGCTATTTGTAACTTAAGTTGACACAGGTGACAGATGTACGCCCCTATAATGGGATATTTTTTGACTTTGATTACAGATTACAGCATAATCAAACCCAATCTGACACCCACAGCAACAGCCTCGGTACGGCTGGAGACACTGAGCTTTTGAAAAATGGATGAAAGATGAAATTTGACAGTATGCTCCGAAATGTGCAAGCCTTTAGCGATCGCTTTATTCCCCAACCCAGAACCAAGCATACCTAAAACCTCTATTTCGCGTGGTGTCAAGGTTTGTACGGGATTCGCCACCACTTTTTCTCGGATAGACAGTAATTCTATAGCATCCGGGTGCAACACCACCAAACCAAAAGCGATCGCTTCCACAGCAGCAACAATTTCTGACTCCGTGCTAGTGCTGGGCAATATCCCCCGGATACCAGAACGTAACCCCGTCTCTAAATCGATGCTGTCAAGTTCCTCAACAATGACGATCATTCCTAATGGATATTGCTGTTCTTGAATAACCAGCAATTTTTCCCACACCGATTGTTGAAGATTGCCACTCAAATCTACCAGCACCACATCTGGTTGTAATTGCCCAATTTCACTCGCCAATACATCCAAATCGGATGCACTCCCCACAACCGTTAGCCGAGGATTGGTAGTTACTACAGCTGATAACCCTGCCCGCACTACAGGGGAAGTGGCAACTACCATCACCCGGATCATGTCGCCTCCACAGCAGTTTTACCAGACTGCACCTCAACATAAATCACAAATTGTTGTCTACCGCGTAGGAGTTGTAGCGGCACAGAACCTTTACTGTCATGGAGATATTTAGTTAAATCATTCATGCTAGTGAATAATCGCCCCGAAACTCCAATTAAAACATCACCGATTTGCACACCAGCAATTTCTGCCCCACTGCCAGGTAAAATTGATAACACCAATAAACCCAAGCTACGCCTACTTAAAAGCACAGGTTGCAGTGTAACTCCCAGTTGCGGACGACTATTTCCCTGTAAAAAACGCTCAACGGTATTGCTGGGAACTGCCACAGCCAAACCATTAACAATCATCGTATTAATTCCTACGACTCCGCCTTGACAATCGGCAAGTGGCCCTCCAGAGTTTCCAGGATATAGCTGCAAATCAGCCATAACAGCCCGTGGATTATTTGCATAGATAATTCCAGTTGTCACAGCACCACTGTCAGCAAAGGGATTACCCACCGCTAAAACTAATTCACCCACTCGTAGCGCCTCAGAATTACCAATAGTTGCAGTAGTTAAATTAGCGGCGACAATTTTTAGGGCTGCTAAATCCTGCTGTGGATCAAATTGTGTACGCACCGCATCAAATACCCTTCCGTCTGCCAATTCCACAGTTGCGCGGTTGCTGGTTGCGACATGGGCATTAGTAATAATTAGTCCGTCAGGTTGCCAAATTACACCGGAACCGACTCCCAGAGAGCCGCTTTTCACTTTAACAGTGCAATCGCGTAGTTTAGCAGCTACCTCTGTCAATTCAGCAGCGATGTTAGTTAATGTTGTGTTTGCCATGTTATACAATTTTTCCCCATGTCAAAGTAGAATCTATTGGCTGACAATAGTTTTTAGTCGGGTTGGGATAATTGAGAATACTGCAAGATATCAGTCAACCCAACTTTAAAAAGCAAATTCTGACGGTTCCGAGTTTAAAGCTTGAACGTTTGAGTAAAAAGGTAGAAGTTCCAAGTTCAGAAGCTCAACGTTCGAGTAAAAAGGTAGAAGTTCCGAGTTCAGAAGCTCAACATTCGAGTAAAAAGATGGAAGTTCCGAGTTCAGAAGCTCAACGTTCGAGTAAAAAGGTAGAAGTTCCGAGTTCAGAGGTTCAACGTTCGAGCAAAAAGGTAGAAGTTCCGAGTTCAGAGGTTCAACGTTCGAGCAAAAAGGTGGAAGTTCCGAGTTCAGAGGTCAAAGTTTCGAGTTCAGAAGCTCAAATGAATAAAAAATTTAGATAAATCTTGACAGAGCTAGTTAAACCCATCCCAAATTGGATTATTCTTCCTTGGTAGGTCGTTCGCCAACTGCGATCGCTAACTCAATTAACACTCCACCTCGGACAGCTTGTACATTGAGAGTTTTACCGATGCGATCGCTACTATTGAGCAGCGCCAGTACATCACCTGTATCGCCCACAGTTACGCCATCGAACGTTACCAAAACATCGCCAAGCAGCACACCTGCATTGTCAGCAGGCCCAGAAGATTCAACATTAACGACAATTACCCCAGTTGCAGAAGTTAAATTGAGAGCGGTTTTCAGATTCTTAGGTAAGCGTACAGGTTGCATTCCCACACCCAAGTAGCCTTTTGAAATGCGTCCTTTTGCTACTAATTGGTCAACCACGCGATCGACTGTAGCAGTGGGAATAGTCAAAGCAGTACCACGCCGCCCCGATGTATTCATGCCTACAACAAAACCAGCAGCATCTACGAGCGGCCCGCCTGCAAAACCAGAGTAAAGGGTGATGTCTGGGCGGATGAATTGGTCAATATTCCCGCCATTCATACTGCGCCAAGCACCGCTAACCACACTCACCGCACCCATCGCCGCCCTTAAATCACCTTCGCTACCTCTCGCCAGTCCTAACACTAGATGACCAACTTTGAGTGTTTTGGCATCGCCAACTTTTGCCACAGGAATTTCTACATTTTCTAGCTTAAAAACAGCGATATCGGTGCTAGAGTCATGACCAACGAGTGGTACTGGTGCAGTACTACCATTTGATAGAGTGATAGTGATGTCGTCATAGCGCTGGAGTGACTCATCAGAGGTAACAATGATGCCATTACGCCAGTGAATACCACTTGGGGAAACACGAGTACCCGCATTAACTGCAACCACAGCACTTCCAGCTTGTTCTACGGTATCAGCTAAACTGTTGGATAAAGCCAGTAATGAAGACATAAGATTTTCCGCAAACGTTCTTAGATGTTCATATCGTCCCGTTTTATCAACCCAGATGGCATCGGAAAAATGGGGAGAATTCATCCTAGAAAAATGGCTAGTGGCCCTTTGGGGAAGTCAAAAGTCAAAAGTCAAAAATCAAACTACTTTCTAGTACAGACGCGATTAATCGCGTCTGTACCTACCCAAAGAAATTCAAAAATCAAATCGGATTGCTATACAAGATTTGAAGCCATGTACGTGGCTATCCTTCGTGAAAGGGAAAATCTCACTCCACTTGAGTGGACTTGAGCTATTAGCCTGGGAATTTATTTCAAGGCGGGATATCGGTCAGCACGACACTTTGACTATTACAAAAATGTGGGCAAAATATCACGAACACCAAGTGTATTGCATTCTAAGCTTGAATAGCAATGAAATGGCAGATAAACAAATGCACGCTCAATCAAGAGAAATAAATTTGCTCACTGCATCTAGAGAATTACCTCTATATGGCAAAAGAATTTTAGTCACAGCACCGAGAAATTATGCTTATAGGTTATCTGAACAAATCATCAAAAAAGGTGGTTTACCTGTTTTTATGCCTACTATCGAAACCTGCTATTTATCAAACTACACTAAGTTAGATACTGCTCTAAAGCACATAGATGAATTTGATTGGATTATCTTCACAAGTAGAAATGGCATCACTGCATTTTTTCACCGGATGAATGATTTAAATATTCCTGTATCTGTGGTGCAAAAATGTCAATTATGTGCTTTAGGAAAAGATGCAGAAAGCCTATTGTCTTTTTGTGGAAAAGTAGATTTAATTCCCACAGAATCTAGTCCAGCCGGAATTGTGGCTGAATTAGCGAAACTTCCGCAAATTCATGAGAAAAAAGTACTGATCCCGGCTCCAGAAGTTGTTGGTTTGCCTGAGCCTGATATTGTACCCAATTTGATTACCGATTTGCAGCAATTGGGTATACAAGTAACTCGCGTACCCACGTATATTACACAGGCCTTAAACACAAGTATCTACAGTATTGAATTAAATCTGATTCGTCAAGGAATAATCGATGTAATTGCCTTTAGTAGCACGGCAGAAGTAGAAAGCTTTTTAACAATGGTCAGTTCGCAAAGCGATTATGAACGCTGTATAATTGCATGTTTCGGCCCTTATACAAGTGCTAATGCGCGAAAATTGGGTGTAAATGTCTCCATCGTGGCTAAGGATTATAGTTCATTTGAGGGATTTGCTCAAGCGATTGCAACATTTTTTTCTGTGTGATTTTCGTCTGAAGCTTTTGCTATATGTAAACTAGCCCCACTAATCGCTTGAGAATCTAAAATAGTCAACCACAATCAACTCTAGACTAGCAGCACATAAACCCTTAGTATCGAATATGGAGTTTATATGAGTTAGGGATTGTTACATGGCAACTTATAAGGTCACATTAAAGACCCCAGACGGTGAACAAGTAATTGACGTTCCGGATGATGAGTACATTCTAGAGATCGCTAACGAGGAATATGATCTTGACTTGCCCTATTCCTGTAATGCTGGTTCTTGCTCTACCTGTACCGGGAAGCTAATTTCAGGTACAGTTGACCAATCAGATCAGAACTTCTTAGACAACGATCAAATGGACGAAGGATTTGTCCTCACCTGCGTTGCCCGCCCCACTTCTGATTGCGTTATCGAAACCCATCAAGAAGAAGCCCTTAACGGTTAACTAAGAAATGTGGATTTAATAAAGAGCAACTTTTGTAGGGTGCGTTATAATATTCGCCCTAGCGCACCAAAAATCTGTGGTGGTGTATAATACACTATAAAAGATTTAAAACTTTGCACTTTCCTATAAATCTGTATAGGCTGAGTAATTCACACTAAAAAGCGCTCTCCAAAAGGGGAGCGCTTTTTATTTAGTTTAATGGATAGCTAGGAGATATAAAGCTGAAATTATCCAGATGATGCTAGATTAACTTTGACAACTTTATTCTTTTCTTCTTCAGCTTTGGGTAGCGTCAAGTTCAAGATGCCATCTTTATAATCTGCTGTAACATTGGTATTTTGAATCCGAGCAGGTAAAGGAATTACACGTTGGAATTTCCCATAGTGGAATTCGCTTTTAATCATACCTTTATCTTCAGATTTTGCTTCAGACTTCCGCTCACCGCTCAGGTATACAGCTTTTTCTGTAACTTGCAAATCCAATTCTTTAGCTTCAATTCCTGGAAGTTCTAGCTTCAGAAGAATTGCATCTTCGGTTTCTTTTAACTCAGCAGGCGGAACTCTGGATAAGCCTCTATCCGAAAATGCAGTTGGCATATCTTCATCAAATAAGCGATTGATTTGGCGTTGTATTGCGTTAAATTCTTGCCAGGGGTTCAAACGTACTAATGTCATAGCTCTACTTCGGATAACCAATATCTTTGCTGTTTAAAGATTGAAGGATTTGATTCCTTTCTTTGTTCTCATAGTATTTAAAAATAAGAGTGGGGTAAATTCGGTTTTTATCACTTGAGTAATGATGATTGCCGAACCAAGAATTTCTTTACTATCAATATACGGTAAACTGAACTATTGGGGTTCGGTAAATTCGGCAAAAACAGACTTAAAATATAACAATTCTATTTAAAATGTTGCTAGAACTGTTACCCGCACCCCTGCTATGAAAGGTTGTTTTAAAAGTATTTCGCTGTGACTTTAGGTAATCCAAAAAATTTAATACTGACAATAGGACTATTAAAATATCCTCTTAAAGCTTACAATGCGTAGCGTATCCTACAAAATTTTAGTAGATTCACGCGAATAATGATAATAATTATGTTGTATTTTTTTCCTTTCACAGAGATAAGCTAATAAGAGATTTCTCACAAACTGCTGATAACATATATGTCAACAAGTTGGATTTACCTTATCGCCGCAATCCTCTTTGAAGTTTCAGGCACAACTTGCATGAAGTTATCGCAAGGATTTACTAAAATAGGCCCTTCCATATTAATAGCTGTCTTTTATGGACTTTGTTTTACTTTTTTGACCCTTGCTCTCAAGAAACTTGAAGTGAGTGTGGCTTATTCTGTTTGGGCTGGATTGGGAACTGTCTTAATTGCTATTATTGGTATTATTTGGTTTCGTGAATCTGCCACACTTATTAAGCTCATTTCCATCGGCTTAATAATCATGGGGGTAATTGGCATAAATGCAAGCCAATAAATGAAATAGGTATGAGTCTACAAAAGTATCTTTGGATTAAAAAATAAAAGCGTAGATACGCCAGAGCTTGCGGTTCTATCGTATCCGGCTAATCACTTATGATTAGAATCTCTTTGTGTTAGCCGAAAAAATAAGCCTTTAAGCTGACTTTTACCTCTCAGATGGAAAACCTCACTTCTTGCAGTAGAGAGGCTTAGAATTCTCCCCTTACCTTGTAGAAAAGGGAGCTGGGGGGTTAGATTTCGCTCTCTTCTTTTCTAGATAAGGTGAAAAGTTAGGTCTTTAAGGAGAAATGATATTAGCCATCGCCTCAAATAAAAAATACCTCGTCCATGTTAAAATAAAGGAGGTAAATAAACCAAAACTGATCATTCTGCTTGTTGCTGTTGTAGCGAATACACCAGCAATTTTTATTGTTCTGCGAGCAGAGCAACATGAGCAGACTTAGCTAAATGCTATTAAAAGTCGGGATCTAAAACTTTTGATAACGACAAGAGGACTTTTCAAAGATCTTCTTTAGCTCAAAATTTATTAAACCCAGCAGAACGACGATAAAGTAACCAGATAAATAGCGGTGAACCTAGCAACGCAGTGACGGAACCTACTGGTAGTTCCACTGCTCCTAGTCTAGAAAGTAAATCTGCAAAAGTAAGTAACCATGCACCCGCAAGGGCGGAAAGTGGTAAAACAAAGCGATGATCTGTACCAACGATGAGGCGGACACCGTGAGGGACAACAAGACCAACAAATCCAATTAAGCCACTGATGCTGACTGCACCTGCGGCTAATAAAGTGGCGACACCACCAATTAACAGGCGCGATCGCGTCAACGAAACTCCCAAACCCACAGCCAAATCATCCCCCAAAGCCAGCACATTTACCGATCGCGCCAGCAAGCATCCCCCTAACAATGCAACGATGATGTAAGGCCCAGCCGTCGCAATTTCTTGCCAACCCCGTCCGTTAAGACTACCAACCAGCCAACTCAGCGCAATTTGAATTTGACCATCTTCAGCTAAAAGTAGCAATGTACTTTGGACAGCACCTAATAAAGAACTTACCGCCACTCCGCCTAAAATCAACCGCTCAACAGAAATTCCCGACCCCGCACGACCGAGCAAAATAACGATCGCAGAAGTTAAAATTGCTCCCATCCACGCAGCTAAAGGAATTGCGATCGGGAATATTTGCCACACAATCATCAGAATTACAATTAATCCTGCACCTGCTGAAATGCCCAAAATAAATGGATCAGCAAGACTATTGCGTAACATCCCTTGCAGCAGCGCTCCTGACATTCCCAAAGCTGCGCCGACGATGAGAGCAGCGATAATGCGTGGGAGGCGCAAATCCCAGAGAATTGTCTGTTTAACCGGATCACCTTCCCGGAGTATGGCTTGCCAAAATTCCGACATACTTAAAGGTACTGCTCCTTGAGAAAGCGACAGCGCTAGCGTTATCACCAGTGCTGCACTTAGGAGTAAAACAGCCCAAAGTACCCGGTGTTCAGTAAAAATTGTCTGAAATGGTTTAGTCAAATTTAGATATGTATTTTTTTTAATATAATCTGTCTCAAACACAGATGCATTGGACATTGACCACGAGGCAAGGAGAGTTAAAAGTTGAACGTCGAGCCTCAGAAGGTCAAAGTCGAGCCTCAGAAGGTCAAAGTTGAGCCTCAGAAGGTCAAAGTTGAGCCTCAGAAGGTCAAAGTTGAGCCTCAGAAGGTCAACGTCGAGCCTCAGAAGGTCAAAGTTGAGCCTCAGAAGGTCAACATCGAGCCTCAGAAGGTCAAAGTTGAGCCTCAGAAGGTCAACGTCGAGCCTCAGAAGGTCAACGTCGAGCCTCAGAAGGTCAAAGTTGAGCTTTAATTCTCTATTCCCAATGCCCACAATGGCTCACTACGTCAATTCCAGCCCACCTTGGTAGCCAGTAACAATGCGGCCACCATCCTTGAGAATGTGGACTTCTATCTGGTCGCTGGCCCAGGTAATCTGGTCTTGGAAAGCTGGGTTTAACACCCGAACCCGTTGATTACTAGAAGAAACTGGAGAGTTAGGAGAATTAATTGCTAGAGATTGTACAAAAGGCCCGTCAATCAAAATATCAAGTTGTTCTAACAAAGCTTGGGAACCTGGCGGCGCTGATTGAGACTGTAGTTGCTTGAGAGTGAACCCAGTAAAAGACATTACATTTAATCCAGCAGCTTTTACCTTACGAGCTAAAGACGCTAGTGCAGTTGCTTGCCAAAACGGTTCTCCACCAGAGAACGTTACACCCGTGTTGTGGGGATTGCTGAGAATATTCTCGGCAAGGGTATCAACAGCAATCAATTGGTTAGCTTCAAAAGACCAGGAGTTAGTATTAAAGCAGCCAGGACACTCACGCAGACAACCTTGTACCCAGATGACTGCACGACAACCAGGGCCATTAACTTCTGACTGATCAACATAACCCATAATGTTGAGATAGCCAGGGGGAATTTCCATGAGTGCTAGCGATGGGTCAGTTGGCTTAATTTCCATCTCTTTAACTCCTTTTAGCCGTTGTCTGTTAACCCCTAACTATAGCTAATCTCCAGTTATATAACTGTAACTAATGACAAATGACTAATGAAAAACTTAATGGGATTTTGAAAAGTCCGCTTTAACTGACTAGACTGAAGTTAGTTGCCCAGCTAGCATTGACCGTCCCATAGATAGAAACAATGACTCAACAAACTTCTAGAATTTGTATCCTTGGCGGAGGCTTTGGTGGTCTCTACACAGCCTTGCGCTTAAGCCAGTTACCTTGGGAATCTACGCAAAAACCCGAAATTGTTCTGGTAGATCAAAGCGATCGCTTCCTATTCTCTCCCTTGCTTTACGAATTACTCACTGGCGAACTGCAAACCTGGGAAATTGCCCCACCGTTTGAAGAACTTTTACAAAGCACAGGGGTGCGTTTTTATCAAGGGGTTGTGTCTGGAATTGACATCGACCAGAAACTGGTAAATGTACATGAAGGGCCAGAAATCCCTTACGATCGCTTAGTGTTGGCACTAGGGGGTGAGACACCGCTAGATTTAGTGCCTGGTGCAACATCCTACGCCTACCCATTCCGTACAATCTCTGATGTCTATCGTTTGGAAGAACGTCTGCGATTTTTAGAAGAATCGGATGCTGATAAAATTCGGGTGGCGATTATTGGGGCTGGCTACAGTGGTGTAGAGTTAGCCTGTAAGTTAGCCGACAGATTAGGTGAAAGAGGACGCTTTCGGATCATTGAAATTGCTGACCAAATCTTGCGAACTTCCCCAGAGTTTAATCGGGAAGCAGCAAAAAAAGCAATAGAAGCCCGTGGCGTGTTTCTTGATTTAGAAACCAAAGTCGAATCAATAGAGCAAAACTCCATCTCCCTAGAGTACAAAAACCAGTTAGACACGATTCCCGTGGATTTGGTAATTTGGACTGTGGGAACTAGGGTTACTCCCGTAGTGAAATCTCTTCCCCTCAAGCAAAACCAGCGTGGTCAAATCAGTACTACATCTAATCTGCAAGTCCTCGATCATCCAGAAATCTTTGCCTTGGGAGATTTAGCAGACTGTCATGATGTTGAAGGACAGCAAGTCCCCGCCACCGCACAAGCGGCTTTCCAACAAGCGGATTATACTGCTTGGAATATCTGGGCAAGTTTAACGAATCGTCCCCTGCTTCCCTTCCGTTATCAACAGTTAGGAGAAATGATGGCACTAGGAATAGACAACGCCACTCTCACTGGTTTGGGAATTAAACTAGATGGCCCCTTGGCATCCGTCGCCCGGCGAATTGCCTATTTATATAGATTGCCAACTTTAGACCACCAACTCAAAGTTGGTTTTAATTGGCTAGTCCGTCCAATCATAGAAACACTTTCTCGTTAACTTTCAAGGTTGGAAATTAGTCATTAGTCATTAGTCATTAGTGACTCTTCCCAATCCCCAATCCCCACTTCCTACTCCCCACTCCCCAATTCAATCAAACTTTGATGGAACAACCGAAAGTTATTTTTTTAGATGCTGTGGGTACACTCTTCGATGTCAAAGGTAGTGTGGGCGAAGTTTATAGTCAGATAGCCCAGGAATTTGGCGTTACAGTTTCAGCCGAAACATTGAATACAGCTTTCATCAAAAGCTTTAAAGCAGCACCGCCGCCGATATTTCCAGATGCAGAACTGCAAGATATTCCCCAGCGCGAGTTTGATTGGTGGCGGATAATTGCCCTGAACACTTTTGAAAGTGCTGGAGTTCTTAAGCAATTTTCTGACTTTTCGGCTTTTTTTAGCGAACTTTACATCCACTTTGGCACTGCTGAACCGTGGTTTGTCTATCCCGATGTTTTACCAGCTTTAATCAACTGGCGGCGCTTGGGAGTTACCTTGGGGGTGCTGTCCAATTTTGATTCTCGGATTTACTCAGTATTGCAAAGTTTGGGATTGAGAGAGTTTTTTACCTCCGTCACCATTTCTACCCAGGTACGTGCAGCTAAACCCGATCCTCAAATTTTTGCCATTGCTTTAGATAAACATAAATGTTCCCCAGAGGCAGCATGGCATATTGGCGATAGCGTTGTAGAAGATTACCACGGAGCTAAAGCAGCTGGACTCAGGGGCGTTTGGATCAACCGTGGAAAATGAGGGGATACTTTCAATTTAGCAACGCAAAATTTTTAAAGTGGAATCCAATCCAATCCATCAATCCACTCTTCTGGCTAAGTCGCTTCCCACTGTAACCAATATACGTTGGGATAATTCCAGGTAGCGCAGGATATCTGGATCAAGCGTACCTAATGGGGGTGCTTCGGCATCGCCTACGCGCAGAATATCTAATCTATTGCTGGATTGAGGCGCAAAACAGATGTCTTCAGCTTGGGCGACAAGTTTTCATCAAGGAGAAAAACGTACTTTCATCAAGAGTTTAGCAACTCCTGCTCACGTTGCGCCTTTAATGCTCTTAAACGTTGCATTAAAGGTGAAGGATTAGCTAATGATTCTTGATAGCGCTGTTCTCGCCACTTTGCTAGCCGTAACATATAAGCATCTATAATTTCCTCTGGTGAATATCCTTGCAAGTAATATTGAATCACATTATCAATACCAATGCGATGGCCTTTGATACGGATGGCATCTGGGTCTAAAAACTCAAAATAATCTTCTAGTTGCATCCATCTACCTCTGAAATGTCTTTTAGTATTATCCTAATTACCCTTGGCTAATTCCATACGATCGCTGGGGTACTGGCTGCATTTTTTCCAAGTTTTAAAGCGTCAGGGACATAAAACCTTTAACTCTGACATCCTTTGTATTTATATTATCCACCTCAAAGACTGATTCATCCCCCTTGTCCCCACTCCCTTATTCCCCTGTTGCCCCAACACTCGTATGATCAACATATCAGGAAAACATAACAGCCAGATTTTTACCGCAAAACATGGGCAGTATTTGGGAAATCGATTTTTACTCCCGTCCGATTTTGGACGATAATCAGAAAAAAGTTTGGGAAGTCTTAGTCTGCGAAAGCGCCTTGGATATCAGTACAAAAGTAGATTCTTTGTTTCGCTATGCTCAGTATTGTCCCAGTACCCAGGTAAATTCGGGCTGGTTGCGGACAGCATTACAAGAAGCTATTAACCAAGCTGGAAAAGCACCAATTAAAATCCGCTTTTTCCGCCGCCAAATGAACAACATGATTACTAAAGCCTGCCAAGACTTGGGTATTCCCGCCCAGCCTAGCCGCCGTACTTTGGTTCTCAACCAATGGTTAGAACAGCGCATGGAAGAAGTGTATCCTCAAGAGGCAGGGTATCAAGGAGGGGCTAATCCCTCAGTCCGCTTGGAAAAACCTTTGCCGCAACGTTTACCAGATGCTTTGGAAGGACAGCAGTGGGTATTTGTTACCTTAGATGCTGCGAATTTGGCAGAAATGCCAGAGTGGGAAATTGGCTTTGGTGAAGCTTTCCCCATAGAGTTGGCGAAAGTTTCACCCGAAACCCGTATTCCTGGGATTTTAATTTTCTCAGCGAGAGCGTTGCCCTTGGCAGGCTGGATGTCTGGTTTGGATTTGGCTTTCTTAAGATTTGATACCAGCCAAGAGGCGAAATTGCTTTTAGAAACTGGTGTAACCGAAAGCTGGATTGTGGCAAATATTAAAAAACCTCAACTTTTAGCAGAAGCCAAAGGTTTTGAAGAAGCCAAGCAAAAAGCTAACGGAGTGCATTTTATTGGTGTACAGTCCGATCCTAAAGCAGAAGCTTTTGCTGGTTTTTGGCTGTTGCAAGAGGTGAATCTTTGAAAATGGGGCAGGGGGCAGGGGGCAGGGGGCAGGGGGCAGGGGGCAGGGGGCAGGGGGCAGGGGAGAATAATAATTCCTAACTAATGACCAATGACAAATGACAAATGACGAATGACTAATGACTAGTTGAGACATGGCAATGATTTGGGATAATTAACTGCGTCCATCAGTGTTGATCTGTGGTTCCAAATCGTAACTGTAAGAAACGCTGATGATTTTTGGATAGTTATCTGCGTTCATCACGTAGAAAGTTTAATCGTCGGTTTTTGACGATCGCACTTTTCAAGAGAGGGCGTTGATATGCGGTTCAAAATCCACAATTGCACTAAGAGTCATGGGTTCTGAAAATTTGTCACAAGATACACTAGCAGAACAGCTGCTGGAACTAGCTATAAAATCTGGAGCAGAAGCTGCTGAAGTGTATCAGTCGCGATCGCTTTCTCGTCCAGTGTTTTTTGAGGCAAACCGACTCAAACAGCTAGAAACTAACCAATCTGAAGGCACAGCACTACGACTTTGGCGAAACGGGCGTCCGGGACTCACGGTGGCTTATGGTTCTGTCCTAGCCGAAGTAATGGTGGAAAAAGCTCTGGCTCTAAGTCAACTGAATCTACCTGAAACAGTAGAATTAGGCTCTAACTCTCAGCCCTCTTACCCAGATTTAGGCGAAAGTGTGCCGATAGAAGTTTTGGTAGACTGGGGCAAAGAAGCGATCGCACTCATCCGCGATGCCTATCCTGATGTCGTTTGCAATGGTGACTGGGAATGTGATGCTGAAACTACCAGAATAGTCAACACTAAAGGTTTAGATTGTTACTACACTGATACTACCCTCAATTGCTACATATCAGCTGAATGGGTACGCGGTGATGATTTTTTAAGTGTTGCCGATGGCCAAACTAAGCGGGGCGAACTCCACCCGGAAATATTAGCTAACCAAATTTTACAACGGTTAATTTGGGCTAGAGAAAATGTCTCATCTCCTAATGGTCGCGTCCCGGTTTTGTTTACTTCTAAAGCTGCTGATATGCTTTGGGGTACTGTGCAAGAAGCTTTGAATGGCAAGCGAGTTTTAGAAGTAGCTTCCCCTTGGGGAGAACGTTTGGGTAAGGCTGTAGTTGCACCCAGTCTCACCCTCTACCAAGATCCAGAAGCCGGCCCTTATAGTTGCCCTTTTGATGATGAAGGCACTCCTACTCAATTTTTAGTATTTATCCAAAACGGAATTTTACAGCATTTTTATGGCGATCGCACCACCGGACGCCAACTGGGTACTGACACTACTGCAAATGGTTTTCGCCCTGGTTTAGGTAGCTATCCCACCCCTGGTTTATTTAATTTTCTGATTCAGCCAGGTTCGGCATCTTTACCAGACTTAATTCAAGAACTGGATGATGGCATAATTGTGGATCAAATGCTGGGCGGTGGCGGCAGTATTTCTGGAGATTTTTCAATCAACGTTGATTTAGGCTACCGCGTCAAAAATGGTCAGATAATTGGGCGCGTTAAGGATACTATGGTTGCAGGTAATGTCTACACTGCCCTTAAGCAATTGGTTAAACTAGGTAATGATGCTGATTGGAATGGTTCTTGTTATACTCCATCTCTAATAGTAGAAGGACTATCCACGACGGGGAGAAGTAATTAAATTGGGGATTGGGGATTGGGGATTGGGCATTGAGGTAGAAGAATGGAGTTCAAAGACTCACTAATGGAGTTCAGAGGTTCATTAACGGAGTTCAAAGCCTCATTAACGGAGTTCAAAGCCTCATACGCTATTCCCCCTGCACCCTGCACCCTGCCCCCTGCTCCCTTCTCCATGCCCCATGCCCCATGCCCTAATCCCCAAAAAATAATATGTCTCTTCCTGTTCTGAATCAGCGCTTTCGCACCTGGTGGCAGCCTAGAAGAGGTTTAGCGATCGCCGAAGCTTGTGTTATCGGTCTGGTTGCTGCCCTATCTGCGGTATTTTTGAAAGTAGGATCGGGATGGCTGGGAACATGGCGAGTCCATAGTACCCACATTTTCCCGGTATGGCTAGCACTACCAGCAATTGGTCTTGTACTGGGATTTGTGGCTGGATGGTTGGTGGATAGATTGGCACCAGAAGCTTATGGTAGCGGTATTCCGCAAGTAAAAGCAACTCTAGCCAATGTGCCGATGAAATTATCCTGGCGCGTGGCAGGTGTGAAGTTACTCAGTGCCATCATCGCCATAGGTTCGGGCATGACTCTGGGACGACAAGGCCCCACTGTTCATGTAGGGGCAGGTTTAGCAGCAGGGATGAGTCGCTGGGTTCCTACTTCCCCAGATCACCGACGACAAATGATTGCAGCAGGTGCGGGTGCGGGTTTAGCAGCTGCTTTTAATGCCCCGATCGCAGGTGTATTGTTTATTGTTGAAGAGTTACTCCAGGATTTATCAGGATTGACTTTGGGTACTGCGATTATCGCTTCCTTTATTGGTGGGGTGATATCCCGACTTTTAGGCGGTGGCTCTCTTGACCTTAACCTGCAATTGGTAAAATCTTCCAGCCAATTCTCTATCCCAGAAATTCCCTTTTTCGTGCTTTTGGGTATTTTGGCAGGCTTATTAGGTGCATTGTTTAATTGCGGCTTAATATTTAGTATTAAATTTTATAGAAAATTACATATCAGTTTACCGTTGCGGGTAGCTTTGGCTGGATTTCTTTCTGGTGTTATCGTGTCCATGCTCCCCGCACCCTTTCGTGATAATACGGGTTTACGAGAGTCTTTAATTACTGGAGGTTCCCAACCTACTGTAGCAGCGATCGCCTTTGTGGCACAGTTCATCCTCACACTCATAGCATTTGGTTCAGGAGCGCCGGGAGGATTATTCGCTCCCAGTCTGATTTTGGGTTCTTGTTTAGGACACATCATCGGTGTATCTGAGTTCTACATCACCGGAGCGGGTTCTCCTACTACTTACGCACTAGCGGGTATGGGGGGATTTTTTAGTGCTGTTTCCAAAGTGCCAATCACAGCAATTGTGATTGTGTTTGAGATGACTACAGATTTCAATCTGGTGCTACCTTTGATGATTGTTTCTGTAGCAGCTTACTTAGTTGCGGATAAGGTAGTGCCTGGTTCGCTTTATGAGAAACTTTTGGAATTGAAAGGCATCACTCTAACTAAAGAAGCTCCTATGGAAGGAGCATTAACTAAGTTAACTGCAAAAGATGTGATGCAAGAACGGGTAGAAACTCTAGATGCACAGATGAGCTTGGAAGAAGCAATGCAGTCCTTTGCTCGTTCTCATCATCGCGGTTTCCCTGTGGTAGAAGATAACAAGTTAGTAGGGATTGTAACGCAATCAGATTTGCTGAAAATACGCGATCGCAACCTAGCCAATGATATTTTCTTAAAAGAAATTATGACGCCTGTCCCGATGACAGTAACACCAATCCACACTCTGAGCAATGTGCTGTATTTACTCGATCGCTATCAAATCAGTCGCTTACCTGTGGTGGATGGACGAAGACTGATCGGGATTATTACTCGTGCAGATATTATTCGGGCGGAAGCAGATCATCTCAATTGTGATAACCGGACTCCGAAACTGCGACCAGAACCTTCTTATATAGTTTACCAAACGCGATCGCCCAGCACCGGCAGTGGTAGATTATTAGTGCCAGTAGCAAATCCCGAAACAGCAGGTATTTTATTACAAATGGCAGCAGCTATTGCCCGCGATCGCCATTATGAAATAGATTGTGTGCAAGTGATGCTGATACCCCGCCACAGTTCTCCATCAGAAACACAGGTAAGGACGGCAAAAAGTCGCCGCTTGCTACGACAGGCGGAAGTCTTAGCAAAAAAGTGGAAAATTCCCTTACACACGCAGATACGAGTTACCCACGATGTAGCGCAGGCAATTTTAGAGACAATCAATGAACAACACATCGACCTAATTTTAATGGGATGGAAAGGAAACACATCTACCCCTGGTCGGATTTTTGGTAACGTTGTAGACACCGTAATTCGCCAAGCCACATGCGAAGTAGTGTTAGTAAAATTAGGCACTACTCAGCAATCCTTCAATCGCTGGCTAGTCCCGATGGCTGGTGGCCCCAATTCTCCACTGGCGATTAAATTGCTACCGGCTTTAATTACATTGGGAAATGATCCGCAAATTCATCTTACACAGGTATTTAAGCCATCTGAACTCAAGCCAGATATGTCAGTTTCAGAACAAGCTATCCGCCATTTGATGCGGCGGCGAAAGTTGTCAAGTACTGTAGTTGCTCTCCCAGTCCAGGCTAATTCAGTCGCTGAAGGTGTGATTAACTTAGTTAAAACCGAAGGTTACGATGTTGTAGTTTTAGGAGCATCGCAAGAGGGATTGTTGCAGCAGGCGATTCAAGGTAATATTCCAGAAGCGATCGCCTCTGGTGTAGAAAGTACAGTGATTTTGGTTAGGGGTGCAATTAATGCACAGCGTTAGGAACTTCCAAATAAAAAAATATCCCACCGCTTTTAAGCAGGGGAGCAGGGAGCAGGGAGCAGGGGGAGGAAAAATCGTTTTAATTCCAAAAATTGAATAATTTATTTTTTGGAGTTCTTTTAGCGAGGAACTATCGTCTTGATTCTGGCTCCTGACTTCTAACTTCTTCTTCAATGCTTATAAAATATACCAATAATAAGAGAAACAATTATTGGTATTAAGATTGGAATAGCAACTATAAGTCCCCACTTACCAAACTTAATTTCCTCACCCTCGGATTTTAAAAACGCAATCCAACCTACAACTCCCATCAAAATCCAAATAAACCCAAAGCCAAGGAATATAATAAATACTGAATCTTCCATTTTTTACCAATTAAATGTATATAAAAAGCTAAAAAACAAATTTTAATTCATTTATTTGTTGACTAACTAGCTGAGATGTTAACTGTAAACTCATAGCCCGCCTCAGAATGAATTCTGAGTCTAATAGCGAAAGTCGTCTAAAGACGATTCAGAAAAAGTTATAGTCCATTTTAAAGGACTTTAGGTATAAAAGAGGAATTTTATGGGCGGTTTATGTCTACAACGAAATAGCCCTAAAAGAATATTAATTATTAAAGAAGTCAGAAAACAGAATGGGCTAAACGCCCCGCTACCGCTAACAGAATTCAGAATGTAATTAGTGGAGGATTCAGACCTGCGCTATCCGCCAGTTGCACAAAATTCATACTGAATTCTGGCTCCTGACTCCTGCATTCTTTCTTCTTAACAATTCAATTGTGCAAACTTGGCACGCCCTCACTCCCAAGATTTGAAGTCATGTATAGACACAAACAAAGCCTGCCGATGCAGGCTTTTACCATAATTATCTTTAAGACTTACGCGAAATTAGAACGCAACTCATTATTAAAAGTTAGAACGGGAGCTAGAAGTGCCTACAGCATTAGGGTCACGATAAGCTACATTATCATTGGCTTTGCGGCTCTTACGACCAAATAAACCAAATAAACCGAGCAAGCCCAACAAACCCCAATCGCCATCCTGATAATTTCTGTCGGTAGTAGAAGTGTCTGTAGTAGTATTTGTAACAGTTCCGTCAGTAGTGCTTGTTGTCTGAGCAGAAGCAGGAAGAACTGTAGGCAAGGTAGCCAAACTTAGAGCAAGAGCAGTACTTCCGATAATTTTAGAGACATTAAAGCGTTTCACGATCACATTCCTCAATTGAATTGCTGCAAGTTATAGTTAAAGCATATTAAGTTCTGACACGGACGGCATCAATCTTTAGCTACAAATATGAATCCGCTTAAAGATGCATTAATGATTGAGTAAATAAGCATTTTGGCATAGATTATATTACAGAGCATGGCCAATTATGCAATATTGAAGTCAGCGATCGCATTAAAACAATCTCGATTGCAAAAGGTAGAATTTTTCTTTATAAAATCAAAAATTACGTCTTCAGGTAGGACAGATGTCAATAATTGAAGGTAATATTTCGGCAGCGATCGCATAAAATTGTGAACCTGTATTTTTCTGCTCCAAACTATCGGGAAATGTCAAAATTCCTCTTCACTGAGACAATTGCCAAATTTTAATAGTATTATCTTCGCTACCACTGACAAGGGTTTTCCCATCAGGGCTGAAGGTTACAGATGTCACGGTGTTGCTATGCCCCGTCAATGTCAGAATTTCTTCGCCTGTGGCTGAATTCCACAATTTGATGGTGCGTAGGCGTAGCCCGTCGTAGACATCGCGGCTACCACTAGCAACAATTTTACCATCGGCGCTAAAGGCTACGGATGTAACTGTGTTGGCATGTCCCGCTAGTGTGCGAATTTCTTTTCCCGTAGTTAGATTCCAAAGTTTGATGGTGCGATTGCGGCTAGCACTGGCTAAAGTTTTACCATCTGGGCTGATAGCCACGGCTGTTACCGTTTGATAATTTCCCTCCAGTGTGCGGATTGAGTACCCTTTTGTCAGATTCCAGATTTTGATAGTCTTGTCAAAACTGCCACTGGCAAGAATCACACCATTAGGACTAATAGCTAGCGATCGCACCCAAAATGTATGCCCTGTGAGTGTCCGAATTTGCTCTCCTGTTGCCAGATTCCAAATTTTGATAGTGTTGTCATCACTACCACTAACCAGAGTCTCGCTATCAGCACTGATGGCTAAGGCATGAACTGAATCAGAATGCCCCGTAAGAGTGCGAATTTGCTTTCGCGTTGCTAGATTCCAGATTTTGATGGTGTTGTCATCACTTCCACTAACCAGAGTTTTGCCATCTGGGCTGATCGCTACCACATTCACCTGCTGAGAATGCCCGTCGAGTGAAGAGATTTGTTTTCCGGTTGCGAGATTCCAAAGTTTGATTTTCCGGTCGCCCCCACTGCTGACAATGGTTTTGCCATCGGGGCTGATGGCGACAGATAAAACTGAGTTTTCATGCCCTTGCAGGGTATTAACTAAGGAAACCTTACCCAAAGTAATCTTTAGTGGTTGACCTAAAAATGCTTCATCTTTGCCAGAATTATTGTGCTGAGTCAGCCGAGAAACCAAACTGGTCTGAATCCGGCGAAAATGTCTATACCAAGATTCTTGAAATCCAAACAACAGAATAAAAGCACTTACCAAGATTACAATTCTCACTAAGGGATAACTTTTTGGTAAATCTGGTGCTTTCGTTGGTGGTATTTTCCCAGAAGACTTCCCGGCTGGTGGTAGTGCAAGGAGTTGTTTTGGACTCAAATCTCTAAGAACTTCATCGGCTGACTGGTAACGTTCATGGATATCTTTTTTCAAAAGCTTGTCGATGACAAAATCCAACTCAGGATTTAATGGACTCCGCAAATATTCCCGCCAATTACTCACCCAGGCATACCCAGATTCCATCCACAACTGAAAAGGGGAATTTCCCGTTAGCAGATGAAAGCAGGTAGCGCCCAAACCGAACAAGTCACTGGCGGGGAAAGCTTTACCATCTCTAATTTGTTCCAGGGGTGAATAACCATGTGAACCAATGGATGTGCCAGATTTCTGCTGAACTTTGGCGGTGAATTGCTTTGAGGAACCAAAATCAATCAGACTTAATCGCCCATCACTTTTATTGCGGATAATATTTTCTGGCTTGATATCTCGATGAATTACTTTGCGATCGTGGATAAATTTGAGGATGGGCAGTAAATCTAGCAAAATAGATTGAATTTCCCTAGCGCTATAAGCTTTGCGCTGTTGCAACTCCTTTAATAAATTTTCTCCATTAATAAACTGCTGCACTAAATATAGACAGCCGTCTTGCTCAAAGTAAGCTAGCAAAGTTGGAATTTGGGGATGTTCCCCAAGGTCTTGTAGTCGCTGTGCTTCTTCAGCAAATAACTCCATCGCCTTTTTTTGCGACCAAGTTCCTTGAAACTTTGGAGCTAATTGCTTGATAACACAACGTTCATTGAGTTTATCGACATCTTCTGATAGATAGGTTCTGCCAAATCCCCCCTCATCTGAAAGGACTCGGATGACACGGAAGCGATTTCTTAAAAGTGACACCAACGGGGTGCTACAACTTTGGCAAAACTTCTTTCCATTGGGATTCAGGGGATTTGAGCAATCGGGATTTAAGCAGCAGATCATGATCTGACAGGCGCGACTGCATGACAACTTAGGCTAAGTTTGCCCCGAACTTTCCCTTAAGAAAATTGACTCTCGCTTACTCGTGGTAGAAAACCCTGTTCTGGGGATTGGGGAATTACTTAATATAGTTAGCGTTTGTAAATAGTGTCAGTCTTCCTCATCTGTGGAAAACTACGAGAGTCATAAGATTAATTATTCTCTAGATTATATAATAATTTGAATAAAAAATTTTTCGGAACTTTTAAACCTAGTAATTTTGCTTGTATATTGGCAAGCGATAACTCACTAAGTATTAAAGATAAAGCCTGATTAATTAACCATCATGACTATTAAATGTGGTTAAAATGCTTACTAAATTTGTTTTTGATATTTTAAATCACCCATGATTAATTGTTAATTTGATACTTTAGGCAATTGTGACCTTGTTTACTTTAGCTTTGCTCTCAATCTCCGAATAGCGTCAGCAGTTCTGTTAACAGGTGGTAAATATACATCAGGAGTTTCGTAAGAATTTCCGTATTGTGCAATACTTTTATTATTTAATTTTTGGGTAGTTAAACAGTCAGCTAAAGTAGGCAAATAGCTTTCATGACCTAAAGCTTTCATCACTTCATCGACAGTTTTAAAGCGATCAGTTAACGAAATTTTTACCATTTTTCCTAAAATCTGGACGAAACTATTGCTAATATTTACCTCTTTTCGCCAGCATATTTCACCAGTATTTTCGTCGTAGTCAAATTCTAAAGGACTTTTAGCAGTCAACATAAAAATACAAGTTATACCCAGTGCATAAATATCACTGGCATAAACTGGACGTAGAGAAAACTGTTCTGGTGGTGCAAATCCTCTGGTTCCGATAAAGTTGGTGTTTGCAACTTGATTGCGAGAGTTTTCACAAGCATCAGTTAATTGCTCTTTCACCGCCCCAAAATCAATCAGCACTATTCGTCTGTCATACTCACACCGCAATAAATTCTGGGGCTTAATATCCCGATGAATCACATGATGTTTATGAAGATATTTTAATACAGGTAATAATTCTTGCAAAAACTGTTTAACTGAAGCTTCACTTTTGGGGCCAGTTTGTCGCACTTCTCGTGCCAAAGTCAAACCCGGCACATATTCTTGAATTAAAAAAAACTCCCCATTTGCCTGAAAGTAGTCTAATAGCATGGGGATTTGCGAATGACTACCGAGTTGGCCCAGAGTTTTTGCTTCTTTTTCAAAGCGCTTACATGCCCTTTGCCAGGTTTGAGGATTAGCCACTTTCGGACAAAGCTGTTTAATAACACATAAAGGATTCCCAGGTAATACAGCATTTTTGGCTAAAAAGGTGATCCCAAATCCACCTCGACCCAAAATTTGCAATATTTCATAGCGATCGCGAAACAGCTTCTTGGAACCACACATCTGGCCAAGTTGAGTGTGCTGTGAAATGCTCTCTTGAGAATTCGTTATTTTCTGAGAAAAGCGATCCATTAGCGTAGAATATCTGTTATGAAATGTTTCTAATCTTACGACAAATATTCCCTGGTTTCAGTAAAATTACTGCAACTTTGCTAAATCATCAAACTTTTTCAAAAAATAAAACTAAATTTTTGTAGAAATTACAGATTGACAAATAATATTAAATATGTAAGAAAATACTTCGCCACAAATGAATCAGCTATAGGGGCGTACATCTGTCATTTGTGTAAACTTAAGGTGAAAGCCAGTCTATAACAAGCTTTTAGGATTGTCTCTGTGTCCTCTGTGCCTCTGTGGTTAAATAAAAGATTTTTTAACCGCAGAGACGCGGAGGAGGACACTTGCGTGGGCGGGTTTCCCGACTTGAGCAAAGTGTCCGTAGCGCAGAGAGAAAAAAGAGATTTTACAAGTCACCTTGAAAGGGCTAAACACCAAACCTATTGAATTTTAAGGCACTTCAATAGAAATCAAAGCATTTTCTGGTAAATAGTTGCAAAAACGCCCTTCATCTGCAAGCACCAAAATCAGGCGCAAAGTATAATCTGGCGGAACTTGCAAATCTGCCCACGGTACTGCCAACTCTAAACAATTATTTAAAGCTACTTGAGCGCGACTGAAACGGGGATGCCATTGATAATTGTCTCCAGCTTCCCGAAACTGAATCGATTGCGTCAGCAAGTTAACTTCTAAAAGATGGTGGAAATGGTAATTAAGTGGGGCTGCATCTGGTACATCTGCCAAGGGAACTGGGCTATTAACCATTGTTTTTTCTGGATAGAACCAGAGCAAATTCAACTCTGCTGGAAAATCCCGCCCTGGTGCAGCCCCACTTTTAAAGTCCAGCCGCACATAGAAATTCAGGTGATCCACCCCATACCAAAGTCGCTGGATGACACTGCTATTGTGCATTGTCCCCCGCGCCCCGCCGATTTCTATGCGCCCAGCTTTATCCCAATCTTGTTCATCACCCCTACCATCGATGACAGGATGAATAAACCCTTGTGGGCTGTGGTTTCCCTGCGCTTCGTGAATTTCTACTGGTTGCTTGAGGTAGGGCGGTACAGGTTCATTTAATGCCTTGTAAATGCCAAACAGATGTTCTCGAAACAACTGATCAAAGATGGCATCCTGGTTTGAGGAGTGTCCTGCACCAAACCACCAAAACCAGTCTGAACCCTCTGCGGCATACAACGCTTCCCATGCTTCTGGGTTGTTTTCTTCCGTCGCTTCGGGATGACTTGCAAGCATTTCCCTTGCTTCTGTCAAGTAATCCCAAGCACGGTTTTTGGCAGGATCGCCAATCCAAGTGGTGAAACTGCCATCTACCCAAGAACCACTATGTAGTTGTCCTCCGGGGATGGTGGCTGTGGCTGGAAATTCTTCCAGAAATTCGGAGACAGTGACGAGTTTGAGGTGGGGTTCATCGCTCAAGCTTTGATATAAAGCTTCTAAAAAGGGTTTACCGTCTTGGGGATAAAATTCCCAGCAATTCTCCCCATCCAAAGCGATGGTAACTAGCCAAGGTTCTTCACTTTGACTTTCTCTTTGCATTTTAGCGATCGCTTGCAAATGTCCCACTAAATCTGCTGCTGCCTTTTTTGCAGGCATTGCGCTATAAGTAAAGCCAATCAAATCTGATAATCTGTGGTCACGAAACACAATTGACAAGTCACCTTCGGCGGTTTGCAGGCGATAGGGTCGATACAACAGTTCTGGTTGCTGCACATTCCCCGCCCCATCCCGATGAAAAAAGTGTTTCAGCGTCCACCCTAAGACGGCTTCATCTGAGCATATCCACTTAAATCCTTGGTTAATAATATCTGGAAGGATTGCCGGGCTTACTGATTGTTCCGAAGGCCACAAACCACGAGGTATCTGTCCAAAGCGGTCTTTATATAAGTTCCAAGCTTTCCGCAAGTGGCGGGGAATATCTTCTGCCCACTGAAAACGTTGCTTAGGTAGTGCCATATTAGGCACAGCTACCCGACCGGAGTTAGTATCAGCGAGTAAGGGTAAAATTGGGTGAGTGTAAGGCGTGGTGGTAACTTCTAACTGCCCCGCCTCCTGCATTTTGCGATGTTGGGGGATAATGCGGCTGAGGATTTCTCGCTGTTTGGAATAAATGCGCTGGCGATCGCTTAAAGTAAAATTCCGACCCTGTTTTAACCAAGCAGCAATTTCCGGGTCATCCCAAAACAACGGATCGATCCAAGCTAAGTTGTGCCAAGCTAACAAATCGCCATAATCTGGCAATTCCCAATTTGCTAAACACCAAGCTTGCCCTTTTTCCTGCCTTTGCTGGTACAACTCAGAATAACGGGGATGAGGGTCAATCAGAGTATGGTGATTGGCATCAAAAAAGTGTTGGATAATAAATTCGCGCTGTTGCTGCGTGAGTTGTTCATCCGGTGTCAAGCTGGCTGTGAGGTAAGGATCAAAAGCAGTGCCAGCAATATAATCTTCGAGTTGCAATATCAGCGATGGAACCAAATTTACTGTTTGGTGTAACTTAGGATACCGCTCTAAGAGCAATACTAAATCCAAATAATCTTTAGTCCCATGCAAACGTACCCAAGGAAGCCGATACTGCTGACTAGAAGATAGCGAAACGCCGCTGCCAGGAGATTTGTACAGCGGCTGATGTTGATGCCAAATAAAAGCGATGTAGAGAGGATGGGACATAGGAATAGTTAGGAGTTAAGAATAAGGAGTTAGGAGTTGATTCAAACTCATAACTCCTAACTTCTAACTCCTAACTTTTACACCACTTGTTCAATTTCTGCAATTTCGGGAATCATTTCCTTTAAGCGGCGTTCAATACCCATTCTCAGAGTCATTGCAGAACTGGGGCAAGAACCACACGCACCTTGCAGGCGCAATTTTACAATAGGCCCTTCGAGTTCTACGAGTTCCACGTTGCCGCCATCAGACATGAGATAAGGGCGCATTTCATCTAAGACTGTTTCAACGTTGTCAATTGTGAGTTCCATAGTTTTAGACCTGCTAAGTTAATGATGGGGATTGGGGAGGCAGTGCGGTCTTGGGGTCTCCCCAAGTGGAGCAACTGCCGTCATGAAGCATAGGGCATGGGGCATTGAATAATGATCTCTGTGCCAGATGCGCGGTTACTCATTAACCATTATCCAAAATTTTATTTTTCAGCTTTGTTAAATCGATCGTGAACTACCCACACTAATTTCTCGTGCAAGCCCTCCTACTCTACTTTAGCGGTTAAAGTCCTGAAGAGAACGCCAGAAGGTGAGGACAAGGAAGTTTTTTCCCAATACCCCATGCCCAATATGCTTATTAAATAATAATTCCTAAAATAATTCCTAAAAAACTTTAAACTTTAAAACTCAAAACCCAGTACTGGTAATCTTCCAAATGACTAATGACCAATGACCAATGACCAATGACTAATCATTCAGCACTACTTGTTGAGTCGCCATCATTGGATGAAACCATGACTGGTTGTTGATATAGTGGCACGGTGAATGTGACTGTTGAACCAAGTCCTTCGCCCAGACTATAAAAATGTACCTCGCCGCCCATTGCTTCCACTAGCTTTTGGGATATTGCCAATCCTAAACCTGTACCGCCGTAGTGGCGAGTGCGGGAACCATCCACCTGAGAGAATAATTGAAAAAGTTTATCTTGTTTGTCTAAAGAAACACCAATCCCAGTGTCTGCTACACGTACTTTCACCATGCCAGGAAACTGCTGATCTTGAAAGTTTGCCTTTTTGAGTACTAAATCGGCGCTAACGGTGACACCACCTTCATGGGTAAATTTGATAGCATTCCCTACCAAATTGAGCATCACTTGTAGCAACCGTTGATAGTTGCTTTGGACAATAATTTCATCCGAGGTAGGAGGCATTTGCATCTGGAAGCTGAGGTTTCTCATTTCTGCTTGGGGACGCATGAAATTTTCGACATCATGGAATAGCTCATCTAGCTTGACTGGAGCGTAAGTTAGCTCCATTTTGCCAGCTTCGATTTTAGCGATGTCCAAAATGTCGTTGATAATATTCAGCAGATGTATCGATAATTGGTGAGCTTCTGACAAAAACTGGTTTTGTTCTTCTGGATCGTCTGCCATCCCTTCTAAAATCAGCTTCAAGAAGCCAATCATGCCGTTGAGGGGAGTCCGAATTTCATGGGATACATTAGCCAGAAACTCGCTTTTGAGACGGGAAGCTTCTTCGGCTTTTTGACGCGCTACTTCTAATTCTTCATATAAAGTAGCATGAGCGATCGCAGTTCCCAATTGATCTGCTGCTTCTTTTGCCAGTTCTAATTCTGATTCTGTTAATGTGTAGCATTCATCCTGCCAACTCAAGGCAACCAATCCATTGGCCTGGTCTTGATAGCAAGTTGCAATCACCAAAGTTTTCTGCTGCCCAGACTGTGCATATCCAGGCACTTGCATTATAACTGGTTCTAGGGTTGCCAAAGCTTGAGCAAAGGCAGACTCTGAAGCTATATCTATTTCTAAGCCAAGCATTGATTTGAGTTCTGCCTGATGATACTCAGCCTTCACCTCAACTTTTGAGCTAGAGGGCTGATAAGGGCAAATAATACAGCGCTCTAGCCGCAGTGCTTTCCCTAAACTATCAACTGTTTGCTGCCAAATAATATCTAAATCCAACGTTCGGCGGATATTTCTGGTAATGCGATTTACCACTTTTTGGTGTTGCTGCGATCTTATTGCCACCTCTATTTGTGTGGGCGTTTTTGATGGCACAGGGACTTGTTTTTTGTTGAGTGTCGCTTGCACTAACCGTCCCATCACTAACACTGTAGTGGCAGTCGTTCCCAGACTCGGCATAATCGGACTAATCACCAATTCCAACTCAAATAATTCCTGATGGTAGCTAAACCAACACTGAAACCTTTCTGGCACCAAACTTGTCAAAATTCGGTGCAATCGTTCCAAATAAGTAACTTTATCTACCGGGACAAAGGTTTGGGTCTGGTTCAGTTCATCAACTATTTTTTCGGTATTTAACCCCAGGAGTTCGCTGTGCTGCCAACAAAAGGTCAGATAGCGCCCTGCCCCATCTTGCGTATACACCAACTCGGCTCCTAGAGTTGCTAATGAGCCATCAGTCTTACTGGGAATAGATTCCAGATTTTGGGAAAATACATTTGACAATTGGGAATTGGCAGTAATAGTCATTAATGGAGTTGGATAGACAAAGGGTATCCGACCGTAATTTTACTAAAGCTGCTCAAATTTTTGCATAAATTCTTACAGCTTTTTCGTTTTTTATTGAGTATTTCTTAGCGATCTGAAATCAAAATTGGCAAACTTCACTTTTTAACTTGCATTAACAGCTGATTAATAGCGTCAATCATTCCATTCACCCCGAGGAGGAACGGGAGTACGCACAGGGGTACGCGTCAGTTCGTCATCTCTAAGGATTTCACCCCGCAACCACTGACGAATCGCCACCTCGATCACTTTACTTGGGTCATTAGTGAGATGCTGAATTTGCTCTAGTAGCTCGGAGTCCAAGCGGACAGCAATTTCTACCTTATCGGTTGGTATATTTTCCGCTTCGGTAGTTTTCTTTTGCATATTCATAGGTTTGATATACTGTGAATTGGTTTTGTCTAAAGCTTTGTAAAGTAGTTATATTCATAATTTGGGCTAATTCACTGAAAAATCTTCAATGGGACATTTACATAGTTCCCCGAAATAGCACCAAAGTAACAGCTTTAAGTTTTAAATCGCATTTTTCATATAACTTACTAGACAATGGCTTTAGAAGTTTTGCCGATAAATCAGTGATTATGGGTAATTACGGGTAGTAATTATCCATTATCCTTACATGCATGATCCCTACATGTACTTATTTATATTTATTGTACGCTCCTAGTTGTTGAATACTAGCAACGACAAATAGACTTTCATAATATTCTTAAAAGTCCACCTATTTAGATCAAAAGTTAAAGATGGGGTGAAGAGGAGCAGGGAGGAGGCAGGGGAGCAGGGGGCAGGAGGCAGGGGAAGAATAATAACTCCTAACTTTTAACTCTTAACTTTTAACTCTTAACTGAGCACTTGGAACTCAGCACTAAAAACGGAGCGTCTTGGCTAAGAAAGCATTAAAATACATTAAGTAAATTGCTCTTTTAACTTTGGTTGCTGCTAAGGCAAAGATAGTATATGACTGACGTTCCCGCAGTTCGCATTCGCAATTTTTGTATTATTGCTCACATCGACCACGGGAAATCAACCCTCGCCGATCGCTTGCTACAAGCTACTGGCACTGTTGAAGACCGACAAATGAAGGAACAGTTTCTCGACAATATGGATTTGGAACGGGAGCGCGGCATTACAATTAAGCTGCAAGCTGCCCGGATGAACTACACAGCTAAGGATGGTCAGCAGTATGTGCTGAATTTAATTGATACTCCTGGGCATGTGGATTTCTCTTATGAAGTCTCCCGTTCTCTTGTTGCTTGTGAAGGAGCGCTATTGGTAGTAGATGCGTCCCAAGGTGTGGAGGCGCAAACTTTGGCAAATGTATATTTAGCGTTAGAGAGTAATCTGGAAATTATCCCGGTTTTGAATAAAATCGATTTGCCTGGGGCAGAACCAGAACGGGTAATTGGCGAAATTGAAGAAATTATCGGTCTAGATTGCAGTGGTGCGATTCTTGCCTCTGCTAAAGAAGGAATTGGTATTAATGAGATTTTAGAAGCAGTTGTCGAGCGGATACCGCCACCGCCGAATACCATAAATGAGCGCTTACGGGCGTTAATTTTTGATAGCTATTACGACAGTTACCGGGGAGTAATTGTATATTTCCGGGTGATGGATGGCACATTGAAAAAAGGCGATCGCATCCATTTAATGGCATCTGGTAAAGAATTTGAAATTGATGAGTTAGGCGTTCTTTCCCCCACTCAAAAGCAAGTTGATGAACTCCACGCTGGGGAAGTTGGCTATTTGGGAGCGGCAATTAAAGCTGTAGCTGATGCACGGGTAGGAGACACGATTACCCTCAGTAAGGCGAAAGCTGAGTCACCCTTACCAGGTTATGCAGAAGCGAACCCAATGGTTTTTTGCGGGATGTTCCCCATTGATGCTGACCAATTTGAAGATTTGCGGGAAGCTTTAGAAAAACTCGAACTCAACGACGCAGCGCTGCATTACGAACCAGAAACTTCGAGCGCGATGGGGTTTGGCTTCCGTTGCGGATTTTTGGGCTTGCTGCACATGGAAATCGTTCAAGAACGTCTAGAGCGAGAATATAACCTAGATTTAATCATTACAGCCCCCTCGGTGGTTTATAAGGTGATTACCTTGAAAGGTGAGGAACTGTACATTGATAATCCTAGCCGCTTACCTTCTCCCAACGATCGCGAAAGAATTGAAGAACCCTACGTCCAAGTAGAGATGATTACGCCGGAAACTTATGTCGGCGCTTTGATGGAGTTGTCACAAAATCGCCGTGGCATCTTTAAAGATATGAAATATCTCGCCCAAGGACGAACCACCCTCACCTATGAGCTACCCTTGGCGGAAGTTGTGACTGACTTTTTTGATCAAATGAAATCGCGATCGCGCGGTTACGCTAGTATGGAATATCACATCATCGGCTACCGTGAAAATCCTCTGGTGAAGCTGGATATCATGATTAACGGCGATCCTGTGGATTCCTTGGCAATGATTGTACACCGCGATAAAGCTTACAACGTCGGGCGGGCAATGGCAGAAAAACTCAAGGAACTAATTCCCCGCCATCAATTTAAAGTGCCAATTCAGGCATCTATTGGCAGTAAAGTTATTGCCAGCGAACACATCCCCGCTTTGCGAAAAGATGTCTTAGCCAAGTGCTACGGTGGTGACATCAGCCGGAAGAAGAAACTATTACAGAAGCAAGCAAAAGGTAAAAAGCGGATGAAATCTGTGGGTACTGTGGATGTACCGCAAGAAGCCTTTATGGCAGTACTACGCTTGGATCAAAACTGATTTAAGAGTGCTTAATGCTTGCGGCGACATCTCAAAGATCGAATAAATTCGTTCATTCGCTTATAGCCCCCGAATAGAATTTGGGGGCTTTACCATCACGTCTCGTCAGAACTTTAGTCCTGATAATCCTTGTTTCGAGCGATGAATCGCTCACTACGAACTAGGATTTTATTTTATGTTTAACAAAGTTTGGGGGTTTAAGTCCTCTGCAACTATCAAGCAGGGCGTTTTTTTGGCCTATTCCATAATACTTTTGACTTTTGAGAGCCAGTTGCTACCCTACAGGAACGTTAAGAGCGTAGCTTGCTTCCCCGTAGGGAAGTCGGCAGAGCCGACAGCAGTTGCTTCAAGTCGGGAAACCCACCCAACGCACTGCCTCCCCAACGCACTGGCTCCTTTTGACTTCCGCCCTGCGTTACTGCCAGTCTAGGTGTTGCAGCATTGTGCCAAATTCCGGAATTTCGCCGCAAGATTTGATTAATGCTGCGGACAAAGCACTTTATATAGCCAAACAGCAAGGGTGCAATCGAGTTCATGCTGTTGGTTTTGTTAGCCCTTATTGACACATGAGTTGCGAAGGGGATGCTAAATTGTTCTAATTACGAATTACACCTTGTTTGTTATCCCTATCCCACGGTTGATAACCTTTGATAAGCTTTAACAAAATAACTGTTAAAAAATCTCAAAATTTTAGTAAACATACTCACTATATTTGCCACCCTTGTATTTTTAGGTAAATGTAATTTTTTAGATATTTGTAAAGTGTCGGGGAATCTAGCAGATGAAGATACTGGTACTGAGTTGGGAGTTTCCGCCAAGGATTATTGGGGGAATTGCGCGGCATGTAGCGGAGTTGTACCCGGAACTGGTAAAGCTAGGGCATGAAGTCCACTTGATTACAGCAGAGTTTGGCCATGCGTCGATGTATGAGGTGGTTGAGGGAGTAAAGGTGCATCGAGTGCCAGTGGCACATGGTAACGACTTTTTCCACTGGGTAGTCAATCTCAACCTGAGTATGGGAGATCACGGTGGTAAGTTGATTTTAGAGGAAGGGCCTTTTGATTTAATTCATGCCCATGATTGGTTAGTTGGAGATGCTGCGATCGCTCTCAAGCATAATTTCAAAATACCACTAATTGCCACAATTCACGCTACGGAATACGGACGCTATAACGGTATTCACACAGATATTCAAGGTTATATAAATGGCAAAGAAATCTTGCTGGCTTACAACGCTTGGCGGATTATTGTTTGTAGCGACTATATGCGCCAAGAAGTAGAACGAGCGCTATATAGTCCTTGGGACAAAATCGATGTCATTTATAACGGTATCCGAGCCGAAAAGAAACAGCATAACGTAGATTTTCATGCTCTGAATTTTCGCCGCCAATTCGCCACAGACGATGAGCAAATCGTTTATTACCTCGGTCGCATGACCTATGAAAAGGGTGTACCTATATTGCTCAATGCCGCACCTAAGATCCTTTCTCAAATGGCAGGTAACGTTAAATTTGTAATTGTTGGTGGCGGCAATACTGACCATCTCAAGCGCCAAGCCTGGGATTTGGGAATTTGGCATCATTGCTATTTTACAGGTTTTCTCTCCGATCAATACTTAGATAGATTTCAAACTGTCGCTGACTGTGCCGTTTTTCCTAGTCTCTACGAACCTTTTGGGATTGTGGCTTTAGAAAGCTTTGCTTCTCGTGTTCCTGTAGTAGTTTCTGATACTGGTGGTTTTCCAGAAGTAGTGCAACATACCAAAACAGGCATTGTGACTTGGGTGAACAATCCCGATTCTTTAGCTTGGGGAATTTTGGAGGTTTTGAAAAATCCAGGATATCGGCAATGGCTGGTGGATAACGCTTATGAGGATTTAAAGCGACGGTTTAGCTGGCCAAAATTAGCCAAGCAAACTCAAGAAGTATATCAGCGAGTTGTACAAGAGCGATCGCAAATTGCGTGGTAAGCATAGATCCCCGGCTTCTTGAAGAAGCCGGGGATCTAGAATTTTATTTTTTGCAGAAGCGCTATAAACGACATAAGCAATATAGAGATTTTCGCAGAGTAGAGCAGAGAATAAATGATTACTCCGCGTTATTTTGAGTTAACAAACAGTACAAGCCCTGTACGCTGGAAATTCTACCCTCTCTAGTGCCAAAGTTAAGCTAGTGCGCGTTTAAGTTGCAGATTTTTTCGTTAAAACTGTCATTTGTCATTGATTATTCATAAAAGACAACTGATAAATGACTAATGACAAAGGACGAATTTCACGGAAAAATAACCAATTAAAGTGCGTAACAGCCTAGCAATAATTGCAGTTTGCTCCAGAAGCTTAGTATGACAAAGGCATTCCCAAGCATAGCAAGGCGCTTGAAAAGTACAGGAATCAAGTTGTTGAAAATGGGAACCTTCCTAATAAACCGTTTTATTGAAAGCTGGAAACGCTACTTCCTGGGTGACACTGTTGATGATATCCGTCCCTCCCCCTCCCCTTCTGGCTCTCCCTCTTTCGACAATCCTAGACCCTCCTTAGCAGGCCCAGTCCTTACCTTAGGTGGGGGTGGCCCCGATGTCGATGATGCAATCCAGTGGATGATCAACCAAGTTCGGGGAGGTAGTAACTCCGGCACTAGAGTTAATGTTGTAGTTCTCCGCACCAGTGGTAATCACGATTACAATCGGCTAATTTATGCCATGAAGGGCGTAAATTTTGTGGAAACTCTTCTAATTCGCAATAGAGAAGAAGCAAACAAAGCTGAAATTTATGAAAAAGTTAGAAATGCTGACGTGATTTTCTTTGCTGGCGGCGACCAATGTCAATACATCCGCAACTGGAAAGATACCAAGCTTGAGGCTGCTGTTAAGTCAGTTTATCTTAAGGGAGGTGGTATTGGTGGCACCAGTGCGGGTGCAATGATCCAAAGTGATTGTGTCTATGATGCTTGTGCGTCTTCTGAAAAAGGCATTGAAACTAGAGATGCACTCGATGATCCCTACCGAGACATTACTTTTACTTACAACTTTTTCAATTGGAGTAATTTGAAGGGAACTATTGTAGATACGCACTTCGACAGGCGGCAAAGAATGGGTCGAATTATGGCTTTCATTGCCCGTCAAATTAAGGACGGTGTATCTAACAGTGTTTTAGGCATAGCGGTTTGTGAAAGTACATCGGTTCTTGTGGATAAAAACGGTTTGGTGAAAGTTATGGGTAGGGGTGATGCGTACTTTGTACTTGGCAATCACATACCGGAAGTATGCGAACCCCGAACGCCTTTGACGTTTTCCAATTACAAAATTTGGAAAGTTCGCAGTGGCGACACCTTTAATTTGAAAAACAGACCAACCTCTGGGTACTATCTCAGAAGTGTCAAAAGGGGACGGATTGATTCAAATCCATATTAAATGGGGAGTGGGGAGTGGGGAGTGGGGAAAAGAGGACAAGCAGACAAGCGGGATGAACCGAGATAAAAGGTGGATTCATCCAGTTCAAAGGCTCGTTAACGGAGATAAAAGGTGGATTCATCCAGTTCAAAGACTCGTTAACGGAGATAAAAGGTGGATTCATCCAGTTCAAAGACTCGTTAACGGAGATAAAAGGTGGATTCATCCAGTTCAAAGACTCATTAACGGAGATAAAAGGTGGATTCATCCAGTTCAAAGACTCGTTAACGGAGATAAAAGGTGGATTCATCCAGTTCAAAGACTCGTTAACGGAGATAAAAGGTGGATTCATCCAGTTCAAAGGCTCGTTAACGGAGATAAAAAGTGGATTCATCCAGTTCAAAGACTCGTTAACGGAGATAAAAGGTGGATGAATCGAGTTTTCTAATTCCTGCTCAATGCCCCATGCTCCCTTAGGGAACTCCAAAAAATAAATTATCCCAATTTCTGGATTCAACACTACTGTTTTTCTCCCCTGCTCCCTGCCCCCTGCTCCCCTGCCCTAAATGCGATAGGATATTTTTTTAGTTGGAAGTCCCCTACTTGCTACCAAGGAACCACGCCATTCTCATCAAAAAACCCTCCGCTAGAACCATCATCAGGTAGAGTGGCAAGTTTCACTGCTGCGTAGGCGTAGCCCCCCGTAGGGATCGCTCCTTGCTCAACAGTGCGGTATCCTTGGTATTGATTAATGTCTGTTGCTGTGAAACCTGGGTCAGCAGCATTGATTTTAATTGGGGTATCTTTAAGTTCAGCAGCCAACAGAACTGTGAGCGCATTTACTGCTGTCTTTGATGAGTTATATGCAAGAAGCTTAAAATCAGCGAACTCATAATTTGGATCGGAGTTCTGAGTTAGAGAACCTAAACCACTTGATAAATTTACTATTCGCCCTGCTGTTGACTTCTTTAAAAGTGGCAGCACCGCTTTTGTAACTGCAAACACTCCAAATACATTTGTATCGTAAGTGTGTCGCAATGTTTCAATATCAACTTGACTCGGTGGAAGGCGTAGTTTACCGCCGTAGGCATCGCCATCACTGATTATCCCAGCATTGTTTACAAGGATGTCAAGTTTTCCGAATTCGCTCTCGATTTGTTTACCCGTAGAATCGATTGTTTTTTGGTCGGTGACATCAAGTTGAACTGATCGAGCATCGATCTCATTTAAACGAAGTTTATTCGCCGCTTCTTCACCACGTTTGATATCTCTTGCACCCACCAAAACAGTAGCGCCTCTAGAACCTAGTTGGCGTGCAATCTCATACCCAATATCTTTGTTTGCACCAGTGATTAGCGCAACTTTGCCTTTTAAATCTTCTGACATATTGCTTCTCTATTTTGATAAATAGTGATACCAATTCACAAAAATCCTGATACATGTAGATTTCTCGTAGGGGCATGGCGCAACGCCCATTGGTGTCAACTAAGTTCAAACGCTTATCCCACAGACGTTTTACCCCCCTTAATCCCCCCTTATAAAGCAGGGCTGTTTCATTCCATTTCAAACAGGATTTGTCAAGATGGTTAGCGATAAAATTGTAAGTAAGGGTGACGATGAGATGAACATTTAAGCACTTGAATATCAGTAAAATAGTTCATTTTCTCAGTACGCTGGTAACAAAATAACCAATTTTTAATTGCTTGAACCCTTGATTTTTAAAGCTCTTTGGGGGATGAAACAGCCCTGCCCTTATAAAGGGGGGAGAAAAGAAATCTAGTTCCCTCCCCTTTATAAGGGGAGGGTTAGGGTGGGGTAACGCGGTGATGGGAAGCCAGAGAACTCAATATCACGTCTTGACAAGCGTTTCACGTTAAGTTGACACCAATGGGTATTGCCATGTCCCTCTACTTGTCTTGTTAATTGAGATAATAGCTGGATTTACGCCGTGTTGTACCAATGTATAAGTAGTATGTATCAAGACAACCTTCAGGATTTAGTAATCCTACATAAGTAGTGATTTGCTGTTGTGTTCTCACTAGTAGTCATTCACACTTCAGATAGCGGTTGAGAAAATATTTGCAACCTAAACTAGCAATTGACTCAAAAATTCTTGGAGATATTTGGAGATATATAGATATGCAAACCAAACAGCTCGGTAATTCGGAGCTTCACATTACCCCAATCGGCTTTGGAGCGTGGGCGATCGGTGGCGGTGGATGGGCTTTTGGTTGGGGAGCGCAGGATGACCAGGAATCGATGGAAGCGATCGCTCGCGCTCTCGACCTCGGCGTTAATTGGATTGACACCGCAGCTATCTATGGTCTGGGACATTCGGAGGAAGTTGTTGCTAAGGCGCTCAAGGGTCGAGCTAATCGCCCTTACATTTTCACTAAATGTTCAATGGTTTGGGATGAGAAGGGCGAAATTGGTCGCAGCTTGAAGGCGGATTCTGTGCGGCGGGAAGTTGAAGCTAGTTTGCGCCGACTCGATATTGAAACCATTGACCTCTACCAAATCCATTGGCCTAACCCAGAATCAGAAATTGAAGAAGGCTGGACGACTCTCTCCAAGCTCAAGGACGAGGGTAAGGTTCGTTATATCGGGGTTTCAAACTTCAATGTAGAACAGTTGAAACGTATTCAGGAGATTGCACCAGTTACCTCATTGCAACCACCTTATTCACTGGTTAAGCCTGATGTCGAAAAGGAAATTCTGCCTTTTTGTCAGGAAAATAACATCGGTGTGATTGTTTATTCACCTATGCAATCTGGCTTACTTACAGGAAAGATGACACCTGAGCGGGTTGCCAATTTACCAGATAATGATTGGCGCAGGAATAGCGGTGAATTTCAGGAGCCACGTTTATCTCGTAACCTGAAGCTGGTGGAGGTGTTACAGGATATTGGTAAGCAACACGATCGCTCTCCCGGTGAGGTGGCGATCGCTTGGACTTTAAACAATCCGGCGGTGACGGCTGCGATCGTTGGCGCACGCAATCCCAAGCAGGTGGAAGGAATCATCGCTGCTGGGGAATTTCGCCTCAATCAGCAGGAGCTAGCTCAGATTGGCGCTTTCCTTGGCGAGAATCCATAAAAGAGGTTTTGCGTAAGCTTTGAATAGTAGCGATCGCATGTTTCGCCACAATATCAATTTCTTCTTGGGTATTAAACCGTCCAATCCCAAACCGCACTGAGGCATAAGCTAGCTGTTGGGGGTTTCCTAGTGCTGTCAGAACATGAGAGGGTGCAGTACTTGCCGATGAGCAAGCAGAACCAGAAGAAATCGCCATTACTGGCTGCAATCCTAGCAAAAGTGCGGCTCCATCCACTCCCTCAACGCTGATATTCAAGTTTCCCGCCAATCGGTCTTGAGGGTGTCCGTTGAGATGAATTCCTTCAAGTTGGGAAAGCTGTTCCCACAAGCTTTGCCTTAACTGGGTGAGGCGTTGGGTTTCTGTTGCTTGTTCTGTCAAAGCGATTTCTACAGCCTTCCCAAAGCCGACAATTTGCGGTGTATACAATGTCCCAGAACGCATCCCTCGTTCATGTCCGCCGCCGTGCTGCTGGGGAGCTAGTTGCACTCTAGGGTCGCGCCTGCGGACGTACAGCGCCCCAATTCCCTTTGGGCCATATACTTTGTGTGCGGTTAGCGACATCAAGTCAATTTTCATCGCTTGCACATCCAGGGGAATTTTGCCAATAGCTTGGGCTGCATCGGTGTGGAAAATGATGTTGTGTTCATGGCACATTTCCCCAATTTCTGCTAATGGCTGTAACACACCAATTTCGTTATTTGCAGCCATTACCGACACCAAAATCGTCTCAGGACGGAAAGCTTTTTTTAACTCACTTAAATCAATCAATCCATCTTGTTTAACTGGTAGAATAGTAATTTCAAAACCGAGAGTTTTTAAATAATTACAAGGGTCAAGAACTGCATTATGTTCAGTGGCAACAGTAATAATATGCTGACCTTTTTTAAAATAAGCTTCAGCAACACCTTTAATAGCTAAATTATTCGCTTCTGTTGCACCACTGGTAAAAACAATTTCTTCTGGTGTAGCGTTAATTGCTGCTGCTAAAATCTCTCGCGTTTGCTTAACAGCAGCTTCTGCTTCCCAACCGTAAACATGACCAATACTAGATGGGTTGCCAAATTTTTCTGTGAAGTAGGGGAGCATTGCTGCTAATACTAGTTCATCTACGGCTGTAGTAGCGTGGCAATCAAGGTATATAGGACGAATAGACATAATTATTAACTCAAGCTTTGACTCAAATTTTTTAATACACTTAGAACTTGATACAATTCATTTTTTCTTCTCAACAGCGTAAATTCATCAGACAACGCATACTTTGGTATATTTTGTTTAGTCAGTTTTACAAAAATGAAATGACTACCATTTGTTACTAATCCAAAAGTAGGTTTGTCTTGATTAGGATTAGCTAACATATAAACAAGTGCTTGAGGTACGGCTTCTAAAAGAGAAAAGCTAGACCTTTTAGATTCAATTACTAACAACCAAAATTGTTCTTGAATAACTAAAACATCAATTCTACCTCTAATGATTTCTCCTTCATCTTCCGCAGAAATTTGTATTGATTCCTCGCCTCTCATATAAAAAGGCTCATCATAAAATCCAGCTAAATTGAGTAAAGGAGATAAAACTACTAATTTCACCGTTTCTTCTGACAAAGGAGGACGCTTGACTAAACGGAGAAAATGGAGTTTTATTCTGTCTAAATCTTGCTTTTCTAAATCTGTAATTTCCGGTAAATTTTCAAACCATTCTGTGAAGAATGCCTCATCTTCGGCTACCTGTAGACTAAATTTTTCCTCCAAGTAGGCAAGCCCGACATTTTGTGCTTGGATAAATTGAACCATAATTTCTTTAAAAGATGCAATATAACTATTATGACACTGTTACAGTTTTAACCTAGATAGGAATAGCAAAAATAATTAACTTACAATTTGATCTATTTTTTTTAATATATTCAAAACTTTATATAATTCATTTTCGTGTCTATATAAAGTGAATCTATCAGATAAAGCATATATTGGTTTATCTTGTTTTATCAGTTTAATAAATTGGAAATCTTCTCCATTCATTACTAATGAATAGGCAGGATTTTCAGGGTGAGGATTTGCCAGCATATAAGTCAGTGCTTGAGGAATCGCCTTTGCCAATGAAAACCTAGACCTTTTAGATTCAATTATTAGTAACCATAGCTTATTTTGAAGAACTAATACATCACTTTTGCCTTTGATAATTTCTTTAGTCTCTTCTGTGTTGACTTCATTATTAATGATAACTTCTTCGCTAATTTCTACACTTTCCTCTGTAGTGATGTAAAAAGGATGACGGTAAAAACCAGCTAAATCTAGCAACGGAGATAATACTACCAATTTTACTGCCTCTTCTAAAAGTGGGGCATTTTCAAGCACATTGAGATAGTTATTTTTAACTCTGTCTAAGGATTGCTTTTCTAATTCGGAAATTTTAAGTATGTAGTCACACTCTGTAAAAAATTGCTCATCTTCAGATTTATGTAGAGCAAATTTTTCCTTTAAGTACGCAAGAGTGACATTTTGGGCTTGGATGACTTGAATCATGTTTATTTAAAATTGCGAAAAGTCTAATTCCTTGCTTCAATCATCACGCTGGCAGTTTCTAGAGCAATTTCACATAGCATTGCTGTAACTATACCTGCATTCAGTCGCGTTATGTGGCTGCTAATTCCCGTAATTTAGTTAAAACTGCCAGAGCATGACCTTTAGTTTTCACATTCGGCCAAGCATAAACAATCATTTTATCAGGTGAAATTAGAAAAGTTGAGCGAGCAACACCCATATATTCTTTGCCCATAAATTTTTTTAAGCGCCAAGCACCGTAGGCTTCTGTCAAAATATGTTCTGGGTCACTTAAGAGGGTGATTGACAAGTTATGTTTGCTGATAAATTTACAATGGGACTTACCCAAATCGGGACTCACGCCTAAGATTTTCGCTCCCAGTGCGCTGAAGTCTTGATACAACTCGGTGAAATCTTTCGCTTCGGTGGTACAACCGGGTGTGTCATCTTTGGGGTAGAAGTAGAGAATAACCCATTGACTGCTGAGGTCGTCGAGACTGACTGAATTACCATTTTGGTCAGGAGTGGAAAAATCTGGCGCTGGTTGTCCGACTTGGGGAATGTTGCTCATGATGGAGGTGTAAGAGATTGCGACCGCTTTAGAATTGTACATATATTGAGCGATCGCCTGCGGCAAGCTATACTTACCCACCCATTTATATTTCCTTACAATGTCTAAAGATATGCAACGCGAATTTACCAACCGCGATGAGTTGGTAGCCTACCTGCGCGAACAATTTCCAGATGCAGCACAACGCGATGACCACATCAGCGAAACCGTAGGGGGACGCAAAGCTGCACAAAAAGCACTGCAACAAATAGACCCAGTAAGCTACGGGCAAACACGTAATTTTTTCGCAGGTGCAGTCACGCGACTTTCCCCTTACATTCGTTATGGCGTTTTGAGTTTGCGAGAAATTCGAGATTATGTCCTTGAACGGGTACAGCACCAAAATGATGCTACAAAACTAATTAACGAATTAGGTTGGCGCGACTACTGGCAACGGTTATATGTCAAGTTAGGAGATGGAATCTGGAAAGACCAGGAAGAATACAAAACTGGTTACACTGTGGGCGAATATGCACCCGAATTGCCGCAAGATATCATACAAGGAACCACAGGTAGAGTTTGCATCGACAGTTTTAGTCGTGACTTGAAAGAAACTGGCTATCTACATAACCACGCCCGAATGTGGCTAGCGGCTTACATTGTCCATTGGCTGCGTATTCGTTGGCAAGCAGGAGCCAAATGGTTTCTCGAACACCTTTTAGATGGAGATCCTGCTAGTAATAATATGTCATGGCAATGGGTTGCTAGCACCTTTAGTCAGAAACCGTATTTTTTCAATCGTGAGAACTTAGAACGCTACACCAAAGGCATTTATTGCCAGAAATGTCCCCTTTACGGTCATTGTGATTTTGAAGGCAGCTATGAAGAATTAGAGTGCGATTCGTTGATTAGTGAATCACGGTAGTCAGTCCGTAAATAACTAAGCCAGCCCGACAGCAGATTACTGTCATTAAAGGCTGAACTCTCGGTCAGATGCAAGTGAAAGCCTTGCCATTCAGACTCAGAATTGACTCCTTATCTGCCCACACCGAACAAGCTCGGTTCTTGTAGAGTGAAGCTGGGAACAGGGCACAATCAGACGACCGTTGCGGGTTGACACTGGTGCTAACAGGGAGTTCCTACGGTGAAACCGAGCCTTAAAAAGCAACCTACTTCGGAGCGTGGCGCAACACAAAAACCACGACTTTATTGGATTAATTCCCGCCGCCCATTCTAATAGAAGCGGTAAGAGTCTAGGGAATCCAATGGTTGAATTGGCTACACCTAACGGAACAATCAATCTCTCCGAGGGAACGAATAAAAACGAGTTGTGGGTCTAGGGGCGGTCGAACCCCAAGTAGCCCAGACGAGCGGAGGAATCCCCACAATTCGGGTAGGACAGTCCGTAATTGGATTGAGGTGTTCAGAATACACTAACTAGAGAAGAGAAAATGATTAGACACAGTTACAAAACTAGTGAATCTTGGAAAGCACTACCGTGGAAGAAATTCCGCCGAAATCTTTTCCGCCTTCAAAAGCGCGTGTACAAAGCTGTTCAAGTTGGAGACAAGCGGAAAGCAAGGTTACTCCAAAAGCTTATTCTTAAATCCACCTCGGCTCGATTTCTTGCAATAAGACAAGTATCTCAGCTAAATGCTGGTAAAAAGACGGCTGGTATTGATGGTAAGAAATCCCTCAAATTTGAAGAACGCTTCAACCTTGAAGAACTACTGAAAATGAACAGTGGAAATTGGAAGCATCAAGGACTACGGGAAATCCCCATCCCCAAGAAGGACGGGACTACCAGAATGCTTAAAATACCAACCATCGCGGATAGAGCTTGGCAATGCCTCGCAAAATATGCACTTGAACCAGCTCACGAAGTGACTTTCCACGCTAGGAGTTACGGGTTCAGAACTGGGCGCTCTGCCCATGATGCACAAAAGTACATCTTTCAAAACCTATGCTCCAACGCTAACGGAATAGGAAAACGAGTAATCGAACTCGATATCGAAAAGTGCTTCGATAGGATTAACCACTCAGCAATAATGGACGAACTCATTGCCCCCAAAGGTCTAAAACTCGGTATATTCCGATGCCTCAAGGCAGGAGTCAACCCAGAATTTCCCGAACAGGGTACACCTCAAGGGGGAGTGGTCAGCCCACTACTTGCCAACATCGCACTCAACGGGATTGAGAGTATCCACAGATACCACGCTCAATACAAAGAGGGTAGAAGGATTACAACTAAAACATCGGCAGA
>NZ_JAIVFX010000040.1 GCF_020829625.1 Nostoc sp. XA010
AATTGGGTGGACTTGTACGATAGCCTCAAAGAGAAAAAGTAAGTCCAATCATCTTGTTCGCGTAAACAATTCGCGAACACTATTTTCTTTGTTTTACCCTCTATTTCTCCTTAACCGAGCAGTATTGTCTGAAACCCTTACTGGGTAAGGATATTGACGAAAAAATAGGCTAAATTTAAAAACGCCGAAACCCTTGCTATTAAAGGATTCTTATACTTTAGATGCGTTTGCCCTGGTAATTAGTACACCTCCTAGCTGGAACCACTTATCAAGATCTCTAGGGGGTGAGGCAACTATCAACTCTCTCGCTGGCTTTGTTCCAATGATTTGATGTGCGTGGATCTGCCCCCTCGGAGAAAAGAACAAATCTCCGGGTTTTGTATCTATGGCGTAGAGGTTTCCTTTTGGAGCATTGATTCCAGGGGTTACACCTTTAGGATAAATCTGATCCCCTAGGTACAGCCTAACTCCTTCATCAAGGATGTAGAACCACTCGCCTGAATCAAGGTGAATGTGCGGCGGTGTAATGTTCCCCGGTTGACCTGTACCACCGATTAGAACGTACTGTCCGTTGGTATCTTCAGTTGATTTTAGAAAAGTAAGGACTTCGCCCCCGCCAAACAATACCTGCGGCGGGTTTGGATTCGTTATTACATCGGGGAAATCAAAAGCTTCTCCAGTTGAGGACGATGTCACCTTTGGGGAACCAATAGGTGGGGAATCAGTATGTGGGAAATCAACAACATGAGCTTTTACTCTAGAGCTACTCACTAAAATGGAAAACACCACTCCAGTGATAACCATAGATAAGTTTTTTACAGTAGCCATAGACAAATGGACTTTTAAAAAGTCATGACAAATCTGAATCTTACTAGCTTTAGTACAGGACTTTTGCAAGGCGAACAATTGGTGTCAGCTTTGCTCTAATACATCAATAATGAGGCGTTTTAACCGCTTTACCGATGTACATCACAGATGTATCCTCGTCTAGGATAACTCTAATTTCTCCCGTTTTTTTATCTCTACCCTTAAAGTGAAAGCCTTTAATAAGGGTATCAGCAAAGCCATTGTCTTTTAATAAATGAAGTAGCTCTTTGGGCTTAATAAACTTTTGCCAGTTGTGAACGCCACGGTCAATATCCTTCGTAATATTTTCTAAAATCCAAATCATTATAATTTTAGACTTAAAATTCCTATTTATGGTATCAAATAAAAACAGTCCGTTTGGTTTTAGAACCCGATTGATTTCTGAAATAACTTTGTTCAAGTCGGCTACATGCTCCAAAACATCAACGCATGCAACGATGTCAAATGAATTGTCATCAAAGGGTAAATTCTCAGCAAAACCATGTCTGTAGTCAATTTTTAGTCCACTTTTGCTAGCATGTTCTTGAGCTACTTGAATGGAATTTATAACTGGATCTATGCCTGATACAATTACACCTCTCTTTGCCATAAATTCACAGGTAAAGCCGCCGCCACACCCAACATCCAATGCCTTTAAACCCTGCCAATTCGGGACATGACGGTCAAAAAATTCAAATCTGGGCTTATTAAAATAGAATAGGGCGTGGAGATTTGCACCTTCGTTCCACCATTTATCAGCATTCGAGTTGTAATCGTAGTCATCAAACTGTTTATTCTGTACTTGCATATCTTTATCCTCCTAAATAAATCTGTGAACTAGCTGAACCTTCTTCTGCTGGCTTTGACTGTGCCATTTCAACAATGCCGAGTTCGCTCGAGTGTCGGCTCTTAGCCCTCTCTTAAGAAAACAGAATGGTTTCTTTCATCCATAGTGGGCGATCGCTCATGAACAGCTTCTGTCACTCTCCGAAAACAAAAAGTGACAGAAGAGGATTAGGACAGAAACAAACTCTTAAATAAGATTGTGTAAGATTGACAATTCTCAAGAACTTGCAGCTACAGCTAGCCATTAGCAAAGCGATACTCTAAAATAGCTTTCATGTTCCTTGCTTCAAGCAAGTGACCTGCATAAAAATGTTGCCAAAAATCGCCTACCCAGATGCGATCGCTACGTTCGCGATTCTTGGATATATAATCTGGAACATCAGTAACATTGCGCTCGTAATACGGATGTTTGCAGTTAGACCAGAACATAACAGTTCCAGGCTTACGAAGCGTTGGCATTGCGTCAATAAAACGGAAATGATATCGCATCCAAAGTTCTTCTCCCTGATCCCAGGCACAGGGATAGTCAACCACTTTAGAATCGGGGTAAGCTTCAGCACGAATGTAGATAGAGGTATTCTCAGCTAGATAATCTACACCTTTATAAAGACCACCACCAACGTGTTGTAAGTCGCGTGTGCTGAATGTCCACTCTTCCAAACTATAGATGTTGGCAGCATACTTAAAAGCCATGTCTACCGGACATTGAATGTACTCGGAGACAGTACAGTAGGTACCATATATCTCCTCGTGTGAATAAGTTTCCTTGGTAATCTCGTTAAGCTTTGCCATAGCCTCTGGAATACCATGATCTTCACAGACATACACGCCTGGAATTTCTTTTGACTTAATTCCCTTGGGGAGAAGGCTGTCCTTAGTCCACAATTCTAAATTGTCGCGTAATTGCATAGTTCCTCCTGACATTATCCGAATCTAAAAAGCTAAACTATAGTGCAAGACTGAATGCATAGCACAGTGCTATCGCCAACGTATGACTGTCGAACTGACAAAATCTCCTCCATTCGAGAAAGTCCCCAGTGCCAGCAAATCGCCAGATTGCACTTTATTCTTCTCTATGGCATCAGCAAGGGTTACAGGTATTGAACCTTGAAAAAGGTTTCCGTAACACTCGATAGTGTCATGAACGCGTGGCTCACCGATACCGATTCGCTCACGCCACTCCTTGATAAATAAGACATTGGGCTGATGAGTAATCAGTAGCGATATATCATCAGAAGATAGACCAGCCTGATAAAGGCACTTACTGACCGCTTCGGGAACAAGTCTCAAAGCATTTGATCGTAAAGTATTTAACATCTCTTGTGAGAAATTGATAGTAATCTGTCCAGAACCACTTTCCCAATAGTTTAAAAAGCGACCATCTACTAAGTCAGGCTGTCCAACTAAAAGCCCGTAGTGTTCTCCATAAGAACGCTCATAACTTGCTACAAAACTAGATTGACCATCCACTAATAACGTTGCTGATGCTCCATCACCCAGCACCGAATACCGCTTGGAATTTTGAAGTTCTGGCAGCCGGGAAATGTAGTTGGTGACAGTGACAACAGCAATTGTTTTGTACAACCCTGATTCAATGAAGGCACGGGCAGTATTTAGCATCGACAGATAGGAACTACAACCTGTGTCGATATTCAAAACTGTTGCTCGATTTGCTCCAACCCCATATTGAATTGCCGATCCAATACCAGGGCAGAAAAAATCGTTAAATATGCAGGAATACAAGATCAGGTCAAGTTCTTCTGGCTTAGTCTCGGTTTGTTCGAGCAGTTTTTTTAGAGCATAAGTCCCCAAATCGGAGGACTGATATTCTGGTGAGGCGAAGCGTCTTTGCTTGACTCCCTTGAAGAAGGGGTTTTTCTCTAATTCATCTTCGGAGCTAAATATGAGTTCAGTATTATCAACAATACGCTCCGGCATAAAACTAACAACGTCTACAATTTGTGCGCTAGGCATTGTTTTACCTCCTTTGAACATCATTGTCATTGGTTTTAACCATGGGAATTGTCAGTGCATCTTCGCTCAGAAAAGGTGTAAACGGCGGCATTTCTTCACGCAAGAGCCGAAGTTCCAAAACTCCCGGAAGGTCAGTGTGCTTCATATAGTCCTCAAGTTGATGGCGCAATTCGGCAGCAGTGCCAGCACTTCCCGCCCAAAGTCGATGGGAAGGACCAAAACCCCGAGCAATCATTGCAATATCCACTGGTGCATAACGCACGCATTCCAATCGCGACTCAAAATAGAGTTGTTGACGGATTACGCACATACCATGCATATTGTTATTGAACACAATAAATAGGATCGGGAGTTGCAAATCTACTGCTGTATGGATTTCTAATCCGGTCATTAAAAAGGCACCGTCACCTGCAAAAACTACTGTACGTGTACCTTTTGGTGAGCCTAGTTGAGCACCAATTGCTCCTGCGATCGCATAACCCATCCCTCCCATACCAAGCGCGATTGTAGAACTAGATCCGAATGGTACTTTTGTTAAGTGAAGTGCGGCGGCAGCGCAATTGCCCGCGTCGTAGAGGATATGTCCATTCTCCGGAAGGAACTCTTGCACAATGGCAATAGCCTCACTTTGTAACAGCAGTTGGCTATCAGCTATTGGCATCGGGTCGTTTGAGGAGATTGGTGGGGCAGGAAACTGCTTGAATATCTTCAAATAATAGCCTTGAGGTGGCTTATGCTTGAAAGGCTTTTGCTTGAGCAATTCCAAAAGCCCTTTGAAGACCACTCCTGCATCTGCTTCCACGACCAGATCTGGAGAAATAGTACGGCTGATCTGATCAACATCTACATTCACTACCGCAATTTTCTTGTCAAGGAGTGCAGATTGGATTGGCTGTCGTGTCATGAACTTGAGATCACATCCAACAACAATCAGCAAATCTGCTTGCTCTTTCAAGTAGGCGTGAGCAGAAGGATGGCCCGCAACACCCAGCATTCCCAAATACAGAGGATCATCATTGGGAAAGTTACCACGTCCCCCTAGAGTCGTCATCACTGGCAAATCAACACAACGAGCAAAGTTGACTACTGCTTGCGGATTGCTGCACCGTCTTACCCCATCTCCCAAAATGAGTACGGGATTATTAGCCCGATAAATCTCCTCGAAAAGAGGACGAATCATCTCTGATGTCACTTGTGGAGGACGGATAAGTGTTTTAAGTTCATCAGCCCAGATTTCTGGGCAAGGTTCGACCTCTTGCTCAAAGATGTTGCGAGGAAACAAAAGAACAGCCGGTCCGGGACGACCAGAAACAGCAGCTTTAATAGCATGAGTCAGGTGATACCAGAAGTCTTCGGATTTGGAAATCTTCGCTACATACTTGGCAACGGCACTCCAAAGCTTTATGCTATCTACTGTACGACCGATTCCGGAGGAATCTTGAAAAGCTCCTTTTCCCTCAAGCGCTGAGGGTGGCTGTCCAACTAAAGCCAGAACAGGTACTGAATCAGCATAGGACTCGGCGATACCAGCAATGAGATTCATCATTCCCCCACCAGATGTTGAGCAGCATACACCCAAACTTCGGTGAACCCTTGCTCGGCAGTCCGCCATGAAAGCTGCTCCGTCTTCGCTCTTAGCCATTACCGATTTTAGCTTTCCTTCACCTAGCCGATGAATCGCATCATGCAGGTGTTCAATATTCGCGCCGCTGACACCAAATACGTAGCGCACATCTAGGGAAATGAGAACCTTTACTATTGCATCACTTATCTTCAACTTTTCATGTACATACTTACCCCCGAACCGACCAAACCTATCGAGTGCTAATGATCGCCCAGTAGTCGGTAAAACTGGGGTATAGATGTGTTCTGTGCTTGTCACTGTGGAATCTCCTTGTTTTCCTATACTTAGAAAGTCATTCCATATTGACCTTTACTGGGCTAGCAAACTTACACTTCTATGGGACACAACCGCAAGTTTTGCCTCGCGTAGTAGTCGCTTAAGAACCTTACCAATCGGATTCTTTGGAATTGAATCGACAAAATTAATAGCACGGGGAATCTTGTAGGCTGCCATTCTTTCATAACAGAATTCAATGATTTGTTCTTCTGTCATTGCGTGACCAGCCTTTAGTACGATATTCGCCTTAACTATCTCACCTTTTACCTGATCTGGAACACCGTAAACAGCACATTCAGCAACCGCTGGATGTTGATAAATCACATTTTCTACTTCGGCAGGATACACCTTAAAGCCAGAGAGATTTATCATATCTTTGAGGCGGTCAACGATGTAGAAGTAGCCCTCTTCGTCCATCCGACCAATGTCCCCCGTATGAAACCAACCATTTTTGAGAACTTGAGCAGTTTCATCAGGGCGATTCCAATAACCAAGCATGACGTTCAGACCTTGCGGGGCTACAAAAAGGGCTAGGATGCAGATAAAATAAGCCTCATAGCTCTCTGCCCTTGTTGATAATACTTCCGCTTATTAGGAGTTAGTGTCATTAACTCAGCCACCAATTCATAAGAATTTTCCATAAAATTGACCCAGTTAGATCCATATAATCCAATATAAAAGCTGCTATGACGGCGAACTGTCCGCCCAGATTCTTTAATTCGCCCAACATATTTTTGAACACCTATGCGTTTAATTTTTTGACCAGATATAGTTGCAGCTGTATAGGCAAGTGAGATTAATAATATTAGGGAAATTAGTCTTTGACCTGATACATTAGTATCTTCCAAGTTATAGCCACCGCTCTTAAAATCTCTAAACATCTCTTCAATATCAAAACGTTGTTTATAAGCTCTAATAACTGAATCTAAATTATCTAAGTTGGTAAGGATAAACCAACCCTCCTCCGGCGCGACTCCCAAACGTTTACGCTTCCATTTAGCAGTAAGATTAAAGCTAATAAATCCTGTACTTTTTGTATATTTAATACCTTGATAAAAGAAAGAAAGTCCGGGTGCTAAACCTAAATCTCTTAATTGCAGCCAAATTTCCGGTTCTATTTCTATAAATGCATCTTTTTTTAAGCGTAAACAGAAATATACTTTCTGCTCTGTCAGCCAGTTAGCCAGTTTTATTGAACAAAATTCCCGGTCTCCTAACACTACAGTTTTATAATTATTAAAAAGCGGCAATGCTTTTTTGAATACTGCTTCTTGTTCATCAAAATTGCTTGAACCTAATTTGTCTAATAGCTTAAAGTATATTGGAATAGACCTTTTATCCCAAACCACACTAATCATTAACAGATTAATACACCCCCAATTAGTCCGGTCAATTACTAAATAAATAACTTCATTTAAGGGAAGATATATCTCTAACCAGCTTTTAATAATTGGGAACCAAATTTCTTCAATATTTATGTAATTTAAAGACAAAAATCTTTGAATCTTCTTTCTTCTATTTTCAAAAAATATGGGGATAGGTAAAGCAGTAGCCAGTGCTTCAATGCTAACATTTTTTATTGATTGTAATAAATTAATCAGAATTTTTAGTAATAAATATTCTGCATGTCCCAATTCTCGCTTGAGGTTTGTTTCGTAGAATTCTGGTAACATTATCATTAAATAGAGCTTGTTGCGAATGAAGGCTCTTTTTCTTTTACCACAAATTGCTACACTCATTGCAATATAAGCATTCTAAACCATTTTGTCCCCCCGCAAGAAATTTTACTCGAACCATTCTCCTTAACTTTTTGTTACATAACTATAAGTTTTTCCGCCGACTTACTTACCTGTATTATTAAAAATAGGAGAAAAGAAAAGTTTAATTTTTTCTCCTATTTATTTCATGCGTTATACCAATTTATCAAAGCTAATCTTGTTTGAAATAAAGATTGCTACTAGACTAATTTTCAAACCAATAACTATGAACAAGGAAAGCTTGGTATAAATTATTTACGCATGACAAAATAGCTAAATAACAGCGATGCTAAAGGCGTTCAAAGTAGGTACAGTAATCAATGTCGCTAGTAATTGCTGAGAAGAACTGCCACTACCATCTTGGTCAAAGAATAATTGACCAGTTCTGTCATTATAGATAAAACGATCATTTTCATCTAATGAAGAAGTTCCTAAGACAAAACTACTAGTAGCCAAAGAACCTATACTTAATTCTGAACCAAAGCCACTAGCTGAGATATCAATCCTATCTTCACCAGAAGTGAAATCTAAGATTAAGTCACCCCCCTCGATTGGACTAAAATATTGAAATCGGTCAAAACCTGCTCCACCTATTAGCACATCTAGATTACCGCCACCTGTTAAAATATCGTTTCCGGCTCCTCCGTCGAATACGTCATTGCCAAAACCACTGATTAAGGTATCATCTCCGTCTCCGCCAAGAGCACCATCAATACCATCACCACCATCGATGAAGTCATTTCCTAGACCTCCAAGCAAGACATCGCTACCATCATTACCACTTATGATGTCGTTACCATCCCTTCCTTGCAAGGAATTATCTAAATCATTACCGATGATTGTGTCATTTTCAGATGTGCCGATAACATTAATAAAATTCTCAACATTGAGTGTTAATGGTTGTAAATTGGGAATACCAGAAACAACTACTCTATCTTGAGACAAATCAGCAGAAATTGAAATCCCTGGAAGAGCTGTGGAACTATCAATGATGTTAGATTGGCCAATACTACCAATAATAGTTTCAACGTTCGTAACTTTGTCGGTTCCCAGAGTACCTTTTTGAATATCGCCAGCGATCCCTACAGATACAGATTGTCCTAAATTGGTGTAGTCAACAATATCTATGCCTTCTTCGCCCTGAATAATGTAATTTCCTGGACTACCAATAAATCGGTCATTATTTCGAGTTCCCAAAAGAAGATCGTCCCCAAAAGTAGGTGTAACTTTTGGACCTTCAGGAGTACCTTCAATTATAGCTAGAGTTTGTGCCATGATTTTTTCCTCAAAAGTAAAAAAGAAAACTGTACTATGCAGAAGTTGCTGTCAGCGTGATTAGAAGAATTTGATAAAATCAAGCTACAGATTTCCAGAATTTTACCCAAATCAAATGTAACCTCTTCAATTTCAATTATGCTACATTTACATAATTTTTAATTTCAAAAAAAGCATTTTTTGGGTAATAGTAGTTGCTCTGATTTAGCTGTTAACTAAAATATTTGTAAAAGCCTTAAATTGGAGACTTGAGACTTAAAATATGTTTATTCTTCAAAGCCCCTTCCATAATTTTTCCGTTAATTACCCAGTCTCTAGTTGCTTTCACCTTATAGTTTCCTACCACTAATTAGGCTCCAGTAACCACTGCTTGGTTGAATTTTTATATCAGTAAAACCTGCTTCCTTTAGCATTACTGACAACTCATGACCTGAGTATTGCTGACCTTCAGTCCACAAAAGCATAGCCATGTTATAGGCAGCAGTAGGATAAGGGCCAGTTTTCTGATCATCGTAGAGCATTTCGTGGAGAAGAATCCGACCTCCGAATTTAAGGCTATCGAAGCTTTTTTGAGTGAGAAAACGACATTTTTCTGGCGACCAATCATGGTAGATATCACTATAAAAATGGAGATCAGCCACTGGAAAATCATCGTTCCACCAGTTAACTGTTTGTGTTTTAATGCGACTCTGCAAGCCATAGTTTGTGATTATTTCTTGAGCTACTTCGCATACTGGAGGTAAATCAAGAACAATAGCTTGTAAATTTGACCATTTTAAGGTTGCACCAATAGCATGAGCGCCCGAACCTCCGCCAATATCAACAGGGCGAACGCACGGCATTTCTGAAACCCCTGCTGGATAAGGATCTTGACGAAAAAATAGGCTAAAGTTAAAAACGTTGAAACCCTTGCTATTAAAGGATTCTTATACTTTAGATGCGTTTGCCCTGCCAATATCAACCAGCAATTTGTGTTCTGACAAATCAATAAGTTCTGGCCAAGCTAAAGCAGATCCCATACTGTGACCGTGCATAGCATAGGTGAAAGCGCGTGCCTTTTCAGCCTGTTCTTCATGAGAAACAAATAGTTGTCCATTGTCGTAAACTTGGGCAGAATTGGTAAGGACAGCTTTTTTTAAGCTTTCAACCGAAAACAGCTGATCGTTAGCAAATAACATCTCTAAAAAGCCTCCAAAATACGTAGGGCTGCTTTCTAAGAGATAGTCTTGTGCAAGAGAAGTGAGAGAATAAAAACCATTTTGTACTTGCACCAATCCGATCGATGTAAGTACTGTTAAAAGGACTTCTGCTGGACGCTGTTGAATAGCGATCGCTTCACATATATTTGTAAGAGTAAGTGGTTTTGAAGCTAAAAGAGGAAACAATTTGAGATTGTGGGCAACAAGAAGTACTCGATTTCCTGCACTGGCGAAGACAATATTCCACAATAACCGTTCATCTGTGCTGGCTTTAGGAATGGTAACAGAAACAGTTTGATTCATAATATTGAGAAAATTTTGATTGGTGGATTATCTAAATAGCCATAACACCCTACTCCTATCCCCACAAGCAAGGAGGGAAATAAGAAGTTTTTTCATTTACTCTGGTGTACGCAGTTCATGATGGCAACTTAGAGAAAGACAGGATAATGCCAACAAACGAACCTAAAACTAGCAAAGTACTACTCAGCGAACTAAGTCCAAAACCAATTAGTCGCTTTTCAGCAGCCTGATAATATCCCAGAGCGTAAGCAATTCTACCTGCCAGCTAGACTGCATCAAAGATGGTACTCCACAAAGGGCTGACGTAGAAAGAAAACAACCATAAGCTAGGTAAAAAGAATACAATCTGCTCTAAAGTATTCTGCTGAACACGTAGTACTCGTTCAAAGTTGGGATCTCCTGCTGTTTGGGGAGGTAAAACTTTGTATTTGGTTCTGGCTCGACTGACATTAATTGTTATAACCAGATAAAACAGCAGTGTTAGAGTAGTTATCAGACTAGTTAAAGAAGACATACGATATTTTAGCTAGAGTCAAAAGTCAAAAAGGAGCAGATGCAGGGCGAACGCACGGTATTTCTGAAACCCTTACTGGGTAAGGATATTGACGAAAAAATAGGCTAAATTTAAAAACGCCGAAACCCTTGCTATTAAAGGATTCTTATACTTTAGATGCGTTTGCCCTGGGAGCAGATGGGATGGGGAGCATAGTAATACGGTTCGGATAACCTCTTGAGGCAGGAAAGATTTGATAGACAATTAGTTCTTTCCCCCCTGCTCAAGAACAGCCTGCCTCAATGAATAAATTCCTTAACTAAACGTGGGGAGCATAGTGGAAAAAAGACTGCCTACAAGAGGCGGGACATGAACAGAAAATCTTTTTTCCCTTCTGCCCTTCTGCTTTCTTGTCAAAGATCAAGAGTCAAGAGTCTAAAATATTAACAATTCACTATGTCTATGACATTTGCGTAATTCCAGCTAAGATACGAGCATGTTCTTGGGCGCTGCGTAAGCAATGATTCAGGAAACCAGCATAAGCATCAAGGGCTTTACCTCCAATCTCAACCAATACGTTCACATTCTCAGGGTACTCTTGGAGAAAGTTCTTGAGAAGTTTGGCATTAAGTTGGGTATGACCGATATCTACGCTTACATGCTCTTCCATGAAGGTCAAGCCTTCAGTAATTTTTGAGCCGAGAACTTTTTGAGATTGCTGAATCAACTGCGAACCGTAGCGCACGGATAGCATTTCGATTTCATATTCAATAGCTACCTGAGCAAAAGGAGTATTACTAGCAATCACATCTTCATGGAGTTGACGGTAACGATGGGTACTTTCAGCTATTGGGAGTGAGAGGAACCATTCTGCGTTTAATTGCTGTGTATGGCGAGTATTCCAGCTAGCAACTAAAGAGTAAGTGTCTTCAATCATCATCAAATGATGACCAGCTTCCTGCTCGGCATGGGTACGCAGTAATTTACCAAGTTCTGTGTATCCTAATTGTAAGCAGCGATCGCTAGCCCGATTGATCCAATCTTCTACTGCATCAGTCATGGCTACACCGTGGGCATTGAAGTAGATTAAATACAGCTCCAAAACTGTAGAATCGATATCTGGACAGAAAATTTTTTCTAAACCAGAGTTTTGCTTGAATTGTAATCGTGCACTTTCAATTTGAGATTCATAAATTGCATACAGATTTCGTTTGACTTGTGTTTCCAACATAAACATCTATCCTTGATTAAAGTTTGATGGACAATTGAAACATTACTGATGAACTTTTTTGTTAATCAGTAAGACTTGTGATTATGAGAAAGCTAGATTTATGCTTTTTCATAGCTATAGCCAGAGCTATATTTCTATCTCATACTCTCCAGGAATTGGAGAATGCTGATACCATTGAGCCGGAATATCAATGTCTGGAATTATGAGGCGGCTTTCCATTGGTTCGCTACCGGCTCGGTAAAATTCATGAATTTTATAAAAAGGAACTGGCTTGATGATGCGAGTATGGATATTTAGAGCATCTGAAAAATACTTGAAGATTGAGACATTTGCACAAGCAACTAAAAGATGTGGTTTTTCTTCGTTCATGTGAATGAAGTCTTTAGAGTGCGCTACTCCCATCAATAATTTCCCAATTCCTTTATTGCGCCACTCATCTTTGACAACAAATTTGCTCAATTCTCTAATATTTTTTCCTGAGTATCTGTTGGCTACTCCAACTGGAATCAAGATCTGTTTAATATCCTCTTCAGTTACTTTAGCGTATCTTTCAGGATTTGTACTGTGTAAATATAATCCCATACATGCTACTAATTCACCATTAACTAATCCCATTAAATAATGATGAGGATATAGTTCGACCTTAGCTTCAATATCATAGTGTGATTCCGAGAATTTAATTCTCAGCTTTTTATAATATATGTCTGATATTAAAGACTGGCATTGATGATTTTCAAGATGAGATTTTGCAATTTTGAATTTACAAGTGAGCTTTTTAGCAACTTTAGTTTGCTGTATTAAATCAAGACTCATATTTTATTTATTCCATGTTTTATAGAGGAAAATGAGGCACAAATAACAAATAACTCCTGTATGTAATTAACTATTTGTTAGCATTTTTATTGGAGAAAGGTTTGGTGTTCTTCCTTGTCTCAAAAGCCTTTTCAAAACTTTACCAGTTGGATTCTTGGGAATTCCAGAAACAAAATCGATAGCTTGGGGAATCTTATAAGTTGCTATTTTTGGAGAACAGAATTCCTTAATTTGTGTTTCTGTAATTATTTGACCAGCTTTAAGCACAATGTTAGCTTTAACTATCTCACCTTTAATGGGGTCAGGAACACCATATACAGCAACTTCGGCAACTGCTGGATGTTGATAAATGATATTTTCAACTTCAGTTGGATAAACTTTAAATCCTGATAAATTGATCATATCTTTCAAGCGGTCAACAATATAGAAGAATCCATCTTCATCCATACGGCCAATATCACCAGTATGGAACCAACCATTTTTAATTACTGCCGCAGTTTCTAAGGGACGATTCCAATAGCCAAGCATGACATTTGGCCCTCGAACTATAATTTCACCCAACTCGCCTGGTTGTACCTGATGACCATAACTATCAACAATCTGGATTTCTACATTATCAATTGGAGTACCAATTGAACCCAGTTTGTAATTCAAGTCATTGTTATAAGTCGCAAATGGTGATGTTTCCGTTAAACCATAACCTTCATGGATAAAATCTCCATATTTATCATGCCATTTTTGGGCGATTTCAATTGGCATTGGTGCAGCGGCTGAAAAGTAATAACGTATGCTCTTGAGATGCTTCGCATAGATATCTTTGTTCAGCATTTTGATAAATACTGTGGGGACGCCAAAAAGCATTGTAGCTTGATATCTACGAAGGTCTTCAATAAGTTTTTCTAGGTCAAAACGACGGTATAGAATAATAGTTGCACAGGCACTAAAACCAGTATTTAAAATGGCGTTTTGACCAAAACAATGGAACAGTGGCAAATATAGCAGTAAGCGATCACTCTTACTAAGACGATAACAACGGTTCGCTGCGTAGCTGTTAGCAATGACATTGCCGTGGGAAAGAGTAGCACCTTTAGGAAAGCCTGTCGTACCTGAAGTATAGAGAATACAAGCAGGGGCATGGCGTTCCATTTCTAGTGCAGGTGACTCTGGAGAAGCATTAGCTATCAGTTGTGCTAAAGTTGTTCCCTTATTGGCTTTCCCTTCAGCAATGAAAATATGTTGTAATTCGGGTAAGTCTGCCTCTGATATCTGCTCGCTTTGGGATTCTGTGGTAATGATGGCTTTGACTGCACAATCGTTGAGAATGTAACTAACTTCAGCAGTTTTCAACATAACGTTGATGGAAACAGCAACAGCACCAATTTTGAGAATGCCAAGATAAGAAATCACAAACTCTGGAATATTTGGCAAAAACAAAGCCACGCGATCGCCTTTTTTAATTCCCAGTCCTTTTAAACCGTTTGCTACTCGCCCTGCTAACTCATCAAGCTGTTTGTAAGTAAAAGATTTATCTTCAAAAATCAGGGCAATCTTATTAGGCAATAAGCGATGTCCTCGCTCCACATAATGTGCGATGTTCATAATTGTAAGTAATTAGGATTGTTGAATGCGGTGACGATTAGCCTCTATATGATGCTCTAGGCAATAAAATCATCAATCAAACTACTCAATTTCAGTTGACCACAAGATTGTTAATAGCAGCAACAATTTGTCCACCAGAGGCGATATCAGCTGCAATCCGGGCAATATGTAAGTCTAGGCCTTGTTGGTGGTCATTCCAAATGTAAGGACGGTCAGCAGCAGGCGACTGTCCTACTACATCCCGAATTGCTATATATAAATCTCTTGTAGCAGGTGATAGGCAAGCACGAGCGTCATAATGTTTAGCGACTGCATAGGTGCGTAAGTCAACTGCTTGCACCCCAAACATGAGCGCGATCGCCATATACTGTTGGAAAATGTCTACAGAGTGTCTGGCTAAATTTGCAGAAGCAAAACCTTGACTGTTGATATTTTGATTAAATTGTTCGGCATGGGTAGGGAATCTATCGGCTATGGAATTGCCGTAGAAGGTCAATAACGGCATGATAGAGTTTCCGGCTATTTGCAGACCCTTTAGCCCCATGTTCACACTACGTTCGCTGTTCCCTACTAGAGATGCTGGCAATCCGTTATTAAATTCCGGTGCTACCAGACAGGCTATTTGTACATCCAAATGTTTAGCCAACAACCCAATGTAATAACGTAGCTGATCCATACCAATGCTGACATACTGTCCTAAGAAGTTACCTCCGTGATAACTAGCTTGGTTTTCTACATCAATCAGTGGATTATCTGTCGCAGAGTTAATCTCTACTTCAATTTGTTTGCTAATCTGCTCAATACCATCAACAATTGGGCCCATATATTGGGGTAGACAGCGCAGCGAATAACGGTCTTGAATTAAATGCGTACCTCGATAATCGTGGGAACCATCTAACTCTTCCCGGACTAAGGAAGAACCTGCAAGCAAGTTGAGCATTTGGGAAGCAGCCCATTTTTGCCCTGGATGCGGTTTTAACTGATGAATAAATGGATGGAAGGATTGATTAGTTCCATTCAAACCTTGAATAGCTAAGGCATGGGCTCCCATTGTTAGGGTTAATAAGGTTTTGGTATCGTAAACGCAGTTAGCCGCGATCGCAGTCATCACAGAAGTACCATTCATCATTGCCAACCCTTCTTTCGGAAGTAGTTGCAATGGCTCTAAACCGAGCTTTTTCAAGGCTGTGGGAGCATCCATTTCTGTACCGTTAAAATCAACGGTGTAGCTAGGATCTAGACCAATCATTGCCCCAGTAATGTAAGATAGTGGCACTAAATCACCACTTGCACCGATGGAACCAAATTCATAGACATGGGGTGTAACACCAGCATTCAAAAACTTTTCTAAACGCTGAATCAGTTCTAGACGGATACCAGATGCACCATACAAATGTGAATTGAGCCGTAACAACATAGCAGCACGGATATCAGCCAGTGGTAATCTCTGCCCTGCACCTGATTTGAGAAACCAAACGAGGTTATTCTGCAATAATGGCGCACACTCAGGCGAGATGACAACATTAGCCATACCACCAAACCCGCTAGTCACACCATAAATAGACTGACCAGTTTCAACGGCATGAGAAATATAGTCACGAGAAGCTTGGATTCCTTGTAATACCTTCTGATTATCAGTCACACGTACCAAAGCATCATGACGGGCGACGCTAACAACTTCATCAATTGTCAGGTTTTTTTCACCAACAATAATTGTTTTGTCTATCTTTCCTGAGAAAGAAGCTGAATATTTAGAAGTCTTGTCTGTGCTTAAGGATACTGTATTCATCGGAGTTGTTTGGCTCTAAAATTGCAGCTAGTCGTAGAAATATATTGTTTGATCGGTGCGATCCGGCGTTGCTGTCGGAAGTTGGATTGACTTACTTACCTTAACTGAAACATTTCTATACTTACCAGAGGTAAGGTTTTATGCAAAAATGTTGTGTAAAGCCAGCAACACCACTGATTTAAAGTTAAACGAAGCTAGAAACTCGTGTAGTGAACTTTGGCGTTGCAACTGTGCTATTGCTTTTAGACCAACGACCAAAGAATTTGCTGATGCTGGCTAATTCTTGCATTAATTCTTCAAATGCTTCCAATGTCAAAGACTGTGGTCCATCAGAAAGTGCTTTAGCGGGATTGGGGTGTACCTCAATCATCAAAGAATCTGCACCGGCAGCAATAGAGGCCATAGACATAGTTGAAACAAACTCTGATTTACCAGTAGCATGGCTAGGATCAATCATAATTGGTAAGTGAGTCAGGGTTCGCAATACTGGAATTGCAGATATATCTAAAGTGTTGCGAGTATATTGTCGGTCAAAAGTGCGAATTCCTCGTTCGCATAAAATCACATTGGGATTACCTGCTGCCAGAATATACTCGGCTGACATCAACCAATCTTCAATCGTGGCTGCAAGTCCGCGCTTGAGCAGAACTGGTTTACCTGTTGCTCCTACTTTCTTGAGGAGCGAGAAATTCTGCATATTGCGGGCACCGATTTGCATCACATCTGCAATAGATGCAACCTTATCGATGTCAGCTGTATCCATGACTTCTGTGATGATCCCCAGCCCGGTGACAACGCGAGCTTGAGCTAACAACTCTAAGGCACTCTCACCATGACCCTGGAAAGCGTAAGGTGAGGTACGAGGTTTGTAGGCTCCTCCTCGTAAAAACTGCGCTCCTGCTGCTTTGACTCGCTGTGCTGTTTCTACAATCATCTCTTCGTTTTCTACGGAACAGGGCCCAGCTACTAAGACTAAAGAATGGTTTTGACCAAAGGTTACAGGTCCATTGGGTGTTGGTACAACTACATCAGTTGGTTCGCTATAGCGAAATTCTCTTGAAGCCCGTTTGAAAGGCTTCTTCACCCGTATAACCTGCTCAATAAAAGGGCTTAAATTTTGGATTTGTCGGGGATCAATCTCTGCGGTATCACCTACCAAACCGATCACCACTTTGTCCTGACCTACACATTTTTCTGGTGTTATGTTCCATCGGCGAATTTCTTCGCTGATTCGCTCAATTTCTGCTGCTGGGCTACAGGATTTAATGACGATAATCATTGATTTAAAATCCTCCTTAAATATTGCAAATCATGGTAATTTAGATTCACATGATGTCATCCGTTTCATTTGGACTTTGCTTAAAATGCTACAAGTATTACTCAATTACATGGTTCCTTTTCAGGCAAAGTAAAAAATAATATTTACAATCTACTTGCCAATGAAGTTTGAAAAAGGTGTATTGTTACATCTACCAAGCTTAAAATTATTTTTTTAATTATCAAAAATAAGATTGGTAAAAAGCTTTTTGCACAATTTTTTGATCTCAGAGGATGTTTTAAAAGTCGTTTAGTCAGTAGCAAAACGTTTTAGATCCCCCTAGATCCCCTTTTTAAGGGGATTTTGATTCCGGTTGCCCTTTTTATAAGGGGGTTAGGGGAGATTAAACAGTGCTTAAAATTACAATAAACAACTTTTAAAATATCCTCTTAAATTAGAAACTTATTGCATTTATAGCCTTTGACTATAATCATTTGTAGCCATCCTCAAAACAGTAGTATCTCAAACATCAAGAGCACTGTAATTAACAACAAGTTTATCAAAATATGCAATGCTCTACAATAAACAATTTGTTGACAGGACTAACACTTTTGTAGCTCTTCTTTTTCCTGAGATAGTTGTAACTTTCTCCAAGCTTGGGGAGTTGTCCCATGATTTGTACGAAACTGGCGAAAGAAATGAACCAAATTTTGATAGCCCACCTTCATAGCAATTTCTTCTATTCCCTCATTAGTTTTCAAAAGCAAGAAACGTGCTGCTGCCATCCGGCGCTGGATAATCCAGTTTTGCACAGTTTGCCCAGTTTGCCGTCGCACCCAGTTTGTGAGGTAAGCCGAGGAGTAACCAACTGCATTAGCTACATTACTGAGGGTAATTGGTCGATGATAATTGGCTTCTATGAACTGGAAAACCTCCATTAAACCAGGATCATATGGAAAAATCGACTCCAAATCAAACTGTCTTGTGGTGTCAGCTAGTGATGGTTTTGGGACTGGCTGTGACTGTGCAGTGTAGCACTGTTGGAGAAAGGCTCGTTTTTCCAAGCAGGCTGCGATCGCCCTCAATAATTCCTGTACGCTACAGGGCTTAGTGAGATAGTCATCCGCGCCCATCTCCATACCTTTGCGGATGTCAGCCTTACTGACTTTAGTAGTTACAAAAATCAAGGGGATAATCGCTGTATCTGGATTTTGACGCAGCTTCGTTAGGACGCTGTAACCATCGAGTTTTGACATCGCTATTTCGCTGATTATTAAATCGGGCAAATCTTCCTGTGCTCGTTGGACACCGATAAGGCCGTTTTCAGCACCTATAGTATAAAAACCTTTAGCTTTAATGGCTTCTAGAAAAAGATTTCGGGTTGAGGCTGTATTTTCAATTACCAGAATTTTTTTCACCGTCTCCTCCGAAAATATTGCAATTAATAATGGTGGCTTTGATTGACATAACGTTATATGTCACCACTAATTGCTAGTAAACCAAAAAGTTTTTTACAAGTCTTACCATATGAACGGAATGTCATGCTTATAAACGTGAAACCTAGTTTGGGCAGAGTGTAAGCTGAGTGTGTTTAAGGCAATTGAATTTTAGTGCGTCAAACAGAGCAAAATCGAATTAATTCCCCACACCCCAAAGCCATGAATCTCAAGGATTTACGCTGAACGAGCGATGCCATTCGGGCGAACTTCAATCATCAGGTAATCTGCACCAGCTACGATCGCCGCCATTGCCATCGTTGGCACGAATTCATAGAAGCTAGTGGCGTGGCTAGGAGTATTTAACAAGCGCAGATTAATTTAATTTTAACTACTCCTTTCAGCAAGCTATTACTTCTAAATCAGACTAAAAATGAAAAAATATGAAAACTATTCGGAAGCTAAATTGGTAAAAAAATTTCAAAATCTTTTTCCAAGTCAAGCCTCTAATCCTATATCAGTGAAAATTTGGATAATTATGAAAAATGCAACACCCCGACCCAATACTTTTCGGTTAAAGGGGAAGGGGAAGGGGGAAAGGGAAAGAAAAAACCTTTAACCCAACCCCAGTAACCTTTTCCCAAAACCCGATTCCGGATTAAAAATGCAAAACCTGAGAAGTATTGCACCCCGACCAACTTGCTTTAAATAATTTCTTTTATCTGCTCCTAGACTGGATCTCAAGGATTAGTAAGCAAAATTCTAAAGTTTTCATATTTTTTTGATTCTTGCCTGATATAAGAGTAAGGTCAAATAAAGCAGTGCTTATAACTGTGCTGCTGTGTTGTGTCTACTGTATTATTCTTTGGTAAAAGCTTTTATGGATGATCAGGATGAGCGCCTACGCCAATTGATAGCAGCAGTTTGTCAACACCCAGATGGCAGCCGGGAATGGCGAAAAGCTATGAGCCGACTTCTGATTTTAATTCAGGGACTACCGGAATTTAGAAAATACTCAAGCATGGACTGCCCCGACCACTTTTTAGATGCCTTAAACCACAGTTTGGAGTGGTTAAGCCACAATATCAGAAACTTTCAGCCACGTACATCTTCAGTACGAACTGACTTAGTAAAATGGCTTAAAGGCTACCTTTCCTGGCGTATTAAAGATTTAAATTCCTCATCTGCCCCTCAAACAAGGAGGCTTCAGCTTTCCTTAGATGAAAATATTTCGGATGCAGATGCAGAGATAACAAGTTGGCTAGAACGAGTATCAGAAGGAGGAAGGTTATTAGGGACACCATCTAACCCGTATGTTCTAAGTGGGCTAGAAATTTATTTAGAACAGTTGCAACAGAACTCACAACAGTACCTAGTGGCAAGCCTAGCGGATTACATTGAGCAAGACCCAGACAAGCAGCTACGGAATTGCTATCCTCGTAAACACCCCGAATGTAACTGCCAAATACTCAGCCAGAGGTTGCTGTTCATCTTTAAGAACCCACCAGATACACTTGCTGATATTGCGCGTGAGTGTCAAATCAATTACCAAACTTTAGTATCCCACTGGAAATTAAAAGCAATACCGCTCCTGCAAGAAGTTGCCATTCAACTCGGATATCAATCTAATTAACAGCCATGAGTAGCACAGAAACACCTTGCTTAAAAATTACACTTGGACAAGAAGCTCATGCCATTGCCCGCCAGTTTGCTGTTGAACAAACCACGCCTCAAAAAGGGAAACAAATATATTTGAATACACTAGCAGTTTATGCTGTTTACAGTTACCTGAAATGGCTATGGATTGATACTGCTCTAGAAGAAGGTGATAGTTGGCATCCTCTCAAACGAGCTTTATTTGATGTTGCCGATCTAGTTCTTCCCAACATTGGTAAGTTAGAATGTCGTCCAGTTCAACCTGGTGAAACAGTCATTTCCCTACCACCTGAAGTGATGGGAAATAGAATTGGTTATGTGGCTGTCCAGTTTAGCGAACAGTTAAATGAAGTGCAGTTGTTGGGATTTGTTAGAAGAGTTAATATTCCTGATGATTGGGAGCAAATACCACTAGCAAGCCTTAAACCCCTTAATTTCCTCTTCGACTGTATTCCTGACGCTGTTGCTCACCCTGCACTCAGTCCTAGCCAAATACGGGTAAATTTAAACCAATGGTTTGAGAATCTGTTTGAAAATAGTTGGATGCCTTTAGAAGAAGTTTTCAGCAGTATAAATGATAAAAAGTTTGCTTTAAGAAGTATTTCATCAAAGCATGAAGGTAATGTAGCACGAGCAAAAATAATAGATTTGGGATTCCAAGTTGGAAATCAATCTGTAGTGCTGCTAATAGCGATTGCACCTTATTCTGAAGATAAAGTAGAAATACTTGTACAATTACATCCAGTAAACGGACAAACTTATTTGCAATCTAACCTGAGAATGAATTTAATGTCAGAATCAGGAGAAAATATCCAAGAAGTTGTATCACGAAGTAATGATAATTTTATTCAATTAAAACGATTTAGAGGGTATTCTGGAGAAGGCTTTAATATACAAGTGTCTAATGGTGCTTTCACAATCAAAGAGGCTTTTGTCATCTGACATTTTTTTGTCGGAGTGCAATGAGTAAGTTAGTTGTTTTAAATTTGGGTAAGGGAGACCTCTACAAAGGCTTCCCCGATGTCACAGTTCAACTTGGGTTGACAAATGATCATCGGGCGATGGAATTTCGTGGTAGTTTACCAGCAGCACCAGAAATTCCTCAACTTTATCGAAATTGGCAAATACTATACTCGGCTCTCTACCGTTATCATGGTTGGTCTGTACGCCTGGAAATCGAAGAGACTGATATTACAAATTTTTCAGAAGTTGAATTTAACGATTTATGTGAGGAATTATCATCTAGAATTAATATCTGGCTCAACTCTGAGCAGTTTCGCAAAATAGAGCAAAAGTTACGCACGCAATTAAATCCAAATGAAGAAATTCGTTTTATGATTGCAACTAGTGATAAATTATTGCGGCGGCTTCCTTGGCATTTGTGGAATTTCTTTGAAGATTATCCAAATGCCGAAGTAGCGCTAAGTTCCTTAGAGCCAAAACGACAAAATAAAATATATATTAAAGAAAAAAAAGTTAGAATTTTAGCGATTTTTGGCAATAGTAAAGGGATTGATATTAGTCAGGATAAACGGTTTTTAGAAAAATTATCAAACCAAGCTAAAATCAAGTTTCTCCTGGAACCACAACGAAAGGAATTAAGTAATGAACTTTGGGATCAAGGTTGGAATATTTTATTTTTTGCCGGACATAGTTATAGTCAAGAAAAAGGAGTTCTGCAAATTAATCAAACTACGACAATTACTCTAGATAGATTAAAACATGGACTGACAAAAGCAATCGAGAGTGGGTTGCGTTTGGCAATTTTCAATTCCTGTGATGGCTTAGGGTTAGCAGAAGCATTAGAGGATTTACACATTCCTCAAGTCATTGTCATGCGCGAACCAGTTCCAGACTTGGTAGCACAGGAATTTTTAAAACATTTTTTAACAGAATTTTCTAGCGGACGACCTTTATATTCTGCGCTGCGCGAGGCGAGAAAAAGACTTGAAGGAATAGAAGATGAATATCCTTGTGCAACTTGGTTACCAGTAATTTGTCAAAATCCTTTGGAAGCGCCAATGACTTGGCAGTTACACCAAAAGATGATCACTACCAAGAGTGTTTTGACCATATTGCTGGCAAGCTTTTTGGTAACAAGTTTGGTTATGGGGGTGCGGTATTGGGGTTATCTACAAACATCGGAGTTACAGGCGTTTGACCATTTTATGCAATTGCGATCGCAGTTCGTCACAGAAAAACCTGACGAACGGATTTTAATTATTACTATTGATGAAGCAGATATTCAGTACCAAATTAATAAAGGAATGCAAATGCGATGGTCGTTATCTGACCAAGCACTTACTCAACTATTAGATAAATTAAACAAATACCAACCGCGAACTATCGGTTTAGATATTTACCGTGATGGGACTGTAGATCCAAAATATCCAAATTTAGCCACTCGTTTTAGCCAGGATAATCGTCTATTTTTTGTGTGCAAGGTTGCTACAACTGATGATGATGGTGATAGTGATGGTATTCCGTCACCTGATGGAGTTCCAAAGGAACGCTTAAGTTTTAGTGATTTTGTTGCAGATGATGAAGTTATTGCTCGTCGTCAGCTTTTATATTTGACTCCTCCTCCAACATCTTTATGTACCGCAGAATATTCTTTTAATTTACAACTAGCACTTGATTATTTAAACAAGGAAGGCAAAACATCAAGTGTTACAAAATCAGGTTACTTACAGATTGGTAATGTTGTGTTTAAGAAATTAAACGAACACAATAGCGGTTATCAAAAAGTTGATGCATCTGGTTATCAAATATTGTTAAATTATCGTTCTCTCCCCTCTGTTGAAAAAATTGCCGAGCAAGTTAGTTTGAGAGATGTGTTAGATGAAAAAATACCGTTAGAATCAATACAATTGCTGAAAGACCGAGTTGTTTTTATTGGTCTTTCTGCTCCTACCAATACCAACGATTATTGGAAAACACCATTCAGTTATAATGCAAAACATCTTCAAAAGCAAGTACCAGGAGTGTTCGTACAGGCACAAATGCTAAGTCAAATTTTAAGTGCAGTTTTAGATAGTAGACCTTTGTTGTGGTGGTGGTCTGGATGGATGGAAGCATTATGGATATGGGGATGGTCATTGCTAGGGGGTATTGTTGCTTGGTATTTTTCAAAACCACTACATCTTGGATTGGCAGTTACAGTAATAGTTTTAATACTTTTTGGATTATGTTTCAGTATTTTTATGCTATCTGGATGGGTGCCACTTATCCCGTCAGCATTAGCATTGTTAGTTACCCAAGTGGCCATAGTTTTTTGGTTTAGACGTTCCCATCTTGGTAAAAAAAGGCAATCAGATTTCTAATTATGATGAAAAAAAAGTTGTTTATCCAATCAATCCAACGTGCTTGTGTAGTTCCTATATTACTTGTAAGTATGGTAAGTTACTTGCAACCAGTGCAGGCACAACTTTCTAATTTTATAAAAAAAACTGTTAGCAATTCCCAGTTGCAATCCTCCCAGCAACCAGCATTACCAAGAAGCGGCGCACCTACAGGCCGACGCAGAGCCGGGGCTGGGCGTAATCCTGATTGTCCTACTTCTCTTACACGTCTTACTGCATTAGTTCCTGGTGATGAAGGTAAATCAGTCTTGACATCAACAGTTGTAGGAAATCCAACTTTTTGGTTTTATGTTCCTGAATTACCTGAAACCGCACGTTCCGCAGAGTTCGTATTACATCTATCACAGAATGATAAAGATGTGCAAAATATCTACCGAACGCCTCTAGCTCTGTTAGGAAAACCAGGAATTATTAGTATTACTCTGCCATCACAATCACAATATGCTTTAAAAGCAAATCAAAAATATCATTGGTACTTTCATATTTATTGTGGTGATCCTCAAGAAACATCTGACAATTTTTATGTAGATGGGTTTGTGCAAAGGCAAGTGCTGACTCAAGCTCTTGATAGTCAGTTAAAGTCAGCAAAGCCAAGGGAGTACATTGCTTATAACGCTAATAATATTTGGTACGATGCCCTAACTAATTTAGGTCAACTGCGCCATGCAAATTCGCAGGATGCAACTCTTAATAAAGATTGGGTTGACCTATTAAATGCCATTGGCTTACAAGATATTGCTAAAGAGCCAATTGTACAGCATTACAACTTATAAAACTGACAAAATCAGACGAGTAATCGGGTGAGTACAATGGTAGGGATAACTCAAGATTGGCGGTGTTGGTGTAGCAGTTTGGCGATGGGCAGCCTTTTGATTGCTTCTTCGCAAGAGCATGTTTTTGCTCAAATTACCCCGGATGGCACTTTGCCTAATAATTCCATCGTTACACCCGATGGCAGCACCCTCAATATTACTGGAGGAACGCAAGCAGGTGGCAACTTGTTCCACAGCTTTGGCGAATTTTCTGTGCCTACTGGTGGTGTTGCTTCTTTTAATAATGCTGTAAATATTCAAAATATTATCAGTCGAGTTACAGGTGGGTCAGCTTCTATTATTGACGGAATAATTCGTGCTAACGGCACAGCTAATTTGTTTTTGATAAATCCTTCCGGGATTATTTTTGGACAGGGTGCGAGGCTAGATATTAAAGGTTCTTTTGTAGGGACTACAGCTAATGCTATTGGATTTGGCAGTCAAGGTTTTTTCAATGCTACTAATCCAAATACTCCTGAACTGCTAACAGTCAATCCTTCTGCCTTACTGTTTAATCAAATCAAAACCGCATCTATTCAAAATAACTCAATTGCTCCGTCCGGTTTAAATCCAACTTCTGAATTTATAGCAACAGGTTTACGCGTACCAGATAGCAAGAGTCTGCTGTTGGTAGGCGGTGATATCAATATGGATGGTGGAGGATTGTTTGCTTTTGGCGGGCGAGTAGAGTTAGGTGGATTAGCAAGTGCAGGAACAATTGAATTAAATGGGGATGGTAATAATCTGAGCATGAGTTTTCCCAATAGTGTAGAAAGAAGTAATGTTTCCCTCAATAATGGCGTTGTAGTAGATGTGACTGCTAGCGATGGTGGAAGTATCGCGGTTAATGCCCAGAACTTGGAGATGACAGGAAAAAGTCGACTGTCTACAGGCATAGCGACTGAGCTGGGTTCTGATAATAGTAAAGCGGGAAATGTTGAAGTTAATGCAACTGGAGCAATTAGTCTTGATAATGGGAGCCAAATTACTAATGAGGTGGGACGAGAAGCAAACGGGCAGGCAGGCGATATCAATATCAGTGCTAAAACTTTACAAGTTAAAGGTGGAGGACTAGTGGCTACTGGTACATTTGGTGCGGGTAAGGGTGGAAATTTGACCGTTGATGCCCAAGATATCCAACTGATCGGTACAACCAATGATGGTCTGTTTCCCAGTGCTTTATATGCTGTTACTGAAAACTCCACAGGGGATGCGGGTAATTTGACTATTAAAACTAATACCTTACTAGTGCGAGATGGGGCACAAGTGGTTACTGGTACGACTGGTGCGGGTAAGGGTGGAAATTTAACTGTTGATGCCCAAGATATACAACTCATTGGTAGTGCCGATCGTCGGTTTCCCAGTGGCTTGTTTGCTTCCACAGAACCAGGCTCAACAGGGGATGCGGGTGATTTGACTATTAAAACTAATACTTTGCTAATTGAAGATGGGGCACTGGTATTTAATGCTACATTTGGTGCGGGCAAGGGCGGAAATTTAACCGTTGATGCCCAAGATATACAACTCAATGGTAGTGCTGATCGTCGGTTTCCCACTAGCTTGTCTGCTCAGGCGGCAGGGCCAAATTCAACAGGGGATGCGGGTAATTTGACTATTAAAACTAATACTTTGCTAATTGAAGATGGGGCACAGGTGAATGCTGCTACATTTGGTGCGGGCAAGGGAGGAAATTTAACCGTTGATGCCCAAGATATACAACTCATTGGTAGAAATGGTCAGACTGTCAGTGCCTTGTTTACTTCCGCAGAACCAAACTCAACAGGGAATGCGGGTAATTTGACTATTAAAACTAACACCTTACTAGTGCGAGATGGGGCACAAGTGGTTACTGGTACGAATGGTGCGGGTAAGGGTGGAAATTTAACTGTTGATGCCCAAGATATACAACTCATTGGTAGTGCCGATCGTCGGTTTTCCAGTGGCTTGTTTGCTTCCACAGATCCAAATTCAATAGGGGATGCTGGTGATTTGACTATTAAAACTAATACCTTGCTAGTGCGAGATGGGGCACTGGTAAGTACTGGTACAAGGGGTGGAGGCAAGGGAGGAAATTTAACCGTTGATGCCCAAGATGTGCAAATTATTGGCATAAGTGCTGATGGTAGCTTTCCCACTGGCTTGTTTGCTTCCACAGATTTCAACTCAACAGGGGATGCGGGTGATTTGACTATTAAAACTAATACTCTGTTACTCAAAGATGAAGCGCAGGTAAGTGCTGGTACGAATGGTGCGGGTAAGGGAGGAAATTTAACCATTAAAACTAATACTCTGTTACTCAAAGATGGGGCGCAGGTAAGTGCTGGTACATTTGGTGAAGGCAAGGGAGGAAATTTAAGTGTTGATGCTCAAGATGTGCAAATTATTGGCATAAGTGCTGATGGTAGCTTTCCCACTGCCTTGTTTGCTTCCACAGATTTCAACTCAACAGGGGATGCGGGTGATTTGACTATTAAAACTAATACTCTGCTACTAAAAGATGGGGCGCAGGTAAGTGCTGGTACAAGGGGTGGAGGCAAGGGAGGAAATTTAAGTGTTGATGCCCAAGATGTGCAAATTATTGGCATAAGTGCTGATGGTAGCTTTGGCAGTGGCTTGTCTGGTTCTGCGGAAGCAGACTCAACAGGGGATGCAGGTGATTTGACTATTAAAACTAACACCTTGTTAGTACGAGATGGAGCTGCAATAACTGTGCAGAGTTTGGGAACAGGAATCGCAGGTATCATGACATTAAATTCTCCCTCCATCCGTTTAGATAACAACGCCTTACTCAGCGCTAATACACGCAGCGCTAAAGTTGACCCGAATAGGGAGCAAGCAACAATTAACATTAGCTCAGAAAATTTAATCATGAGTCGCAATAGCAACATCATAACTAACGCTACGGGCAAAGACGTTATTGGCGGCAACATCAACATTAACACCGATTTCCTTATTGCTTCTGGAAACAGCGACATCAGGGCCGATTCTGCTAACTTCCGTGGCGGAAATGTGCAAATCAATGCCCAAGGTGGTATTTTTGGTATACAATTCCGAGATATCGAATCTGATAGCACAAGTGATATTACTGCCACGGGAGCCAGTTCTGATCTAAGTGGTTCTGTCGAACTGAGTACACCTGGTATCGACCCCAACAGTGGCTTAATTGAATTGCCAACAGTACCAGTTGACACCCAACTAGCTCAAGGCTGCTATAGTCCAGGTTACGCCCAAAACCGATTTGTGATTACCGGACGCGGCGGTTTACCACCCAGTCCCAAAGACATTCTCACGCCAGATGCAACCCAGATAGATTGGGTGCCTTTTAAACTCAGCAACAACAACCGTTCCCTACCACCTATTACTAATAAACCAACAACCTCCACTCCCAAACGCATTGTTGAAGCCACAGGTGCAGTGCTAAACGCCAAAGGACAAATAGTCCTCAGTGCTAATTCATCCACCGCTACTCCTCATACTCCCAGACAGAACCCAATTCAATGTCAAAGCAATTCAAAATTCAAAATTATTAATTCAAAATTGCACTTCTAGTTTGCTCTAAACCCTTACAGGTGATTGTAGAGCACTATTTTTTAAATCAGTGGGGGCTTTTTATTTATTCTTAATTTTGAATTTTGAATTTTGAATTTTGAATTTCATTAAATGGTTATGGTAGCTAAAATTACTCCAACTTTTGCAGCATCCTGCTTGCTTATATTACTTAGTAGCCTGGCAACTACACCTGGTAAGGCGCAGACAGTCAATCGCGTACAACTACTTCAAAACAATTCTCCCTCGCTCCCACAACTCCCACCACCGCAGGATGTCCAACCACTTTCGCCCAGAACACCAACAACACCCTCTCCACCACCGCAACTACCCCCTCCATTCGAACTATTTCAACCTGATCAACTAGTTCCCATACCAGATGAACCACTCCCTGAAACATCACAAACCTTTACCGTTAAACAATTTGAAGTTATTGGCAGTACAGTATTCAGCCAAAAAAAATTTAATCAAATACTAGAATGCAGTCAAAAAAATCTGACATACAGGTTGAGGCAGAAAACCGAGTGTTTTACAAATCGACCAATTACATTTACAGACTTATTAGAAATTCGCTCTAAAATTACTGAACTTTATATTCAAGAGGGGTACGTTACTTCTGGAGCTTATATTACTGAACAAACTCTTACTGATGGCGTTGTTCAAATCCAAGTAATTGAAGGTAAATTAGAGGATATCCAGATAACTGGAACTAGGCGACTCAACCCAAATTATATCCGCAGCCGTATAGCTTTAGCGGCATCCACTCCTTTAAATCAAAAACGCCTATTAGAATCCCTGCAACTATTGCAACTCAATCCTTTAATTCAAAACTTATCTGCTGAATTATCTGCTGGCTCACGTCCTGGCTCTAATTTGTTGGCTATCAAAGTAACAGAGGCAGATACATTTAATGTAGAAACAGTATTTGACAATGGTCGTTCCCCTAGTGTTGGTAGCTTCCGACGGCAACTGCAAGTTAACGAAGCCAACTTACTAGGATTTGGAGATAGTATCTCGTTAGCATACAGTAATACTGACGGTAGTAATACCATAGATGCCAGCTACAGTTTGCCTCTCAATCCCCGCAATGGCACTCTCACCTTCAGCTATGGCAATACATCAGCCGATATTATTGAACGTCCTTTTAATGCACTAGATATTGAATCAGCTTCCCAATATTACGAACTCACATTGCGCCAGCCGCTAGTGCAAACTCCCAATCAAGAATTCGCTCTAGGAGTCACGGCTTCTCGCAGAGAGACTGATATTTCCTCCTCTGTGTTTGAACAGGAGGATGCTCCCCTTTCTCTACTTTCACCGGGGGCTGATGCAGAAGGAAACACTCGTGTTTCTGCGTTGCGATTTTTTCAAGAATGGACTCTTCGTAATAGCCAAGAAGTAATTGCGGCTCGTTCTCAATTTAGTCTGGGAATTGGTGTATTTAATGCCACAATCAACAATACCGAACCTGACAGCCGCTTTTTCGCTTGGCGAGGACAAGCACAATGGGTACGTCTGTTAGCTCCTGATACTTTGTTGTTAATTCGTGGCGATGTACAACTAGCTTCTACAACACTTTTAGCTTCAGAACAATTTGGTCTAGGTGGTATAAGTAGTGTACGGGGCTATCGTCAAGATTTACTGCTAGCAAATAATGGCGCTCTTGCTTCTGTTGAGTTACGACTACCAATTGTGCGTATACCACAATGGGATGGAGTTATGCAAGTTACCCCGTTTGTTGACGTTGGCACTGCTTGGAATAATTCGTCGAGTATAGATGAAAATAATACTAACACTAACACTCTAGCTTCTGTTGGTTTGGGTTTGCGTTGGTTACAGGGCAATAACTTTACTGCTGGTATTGAGTGGGGTATTCCTTTAGTTTCTGTTGATACTCAAGGTAATACATTGCAAGAGAATGGGCTGTATTTTTTTGTACAATATAATCCGTTTTAAACTTACACAAAGGAGCTAATACTAATTTGCAATTCGCAATGGGCTTTAGTACTACATGATGTTTATAATTAATTCTCATGAACAAATACAAAATAAATTTTGTAAGTTATATGAAGTTTTTTAAATACTTGCTATTATCATTGTTGACTATATTTTTCTGTGTATTTTCATCTGTTATTTTCGATTCTTCTATTTTTTTAACAGCAGCCTTTGCCAAATCTAAAGTTTTATACTTTCCTGCTGTAGGAACAAAACCTGCTTTCAACCAAACCCAAATTTTTAGTTTGATGCAGCAAAGTCAAGCACTTTATGAAAGGGGAGTGTTTACAGAAGCAGTACAAGTTCTAAAAAAAGCAGCAGACGAATTTAAAGCTACTAATAATGTATTGAATGAAGCTATAGCTTTGACTAACCTTTCCTTAGCGTATCAGCAGTTAGGACAATGGCAGCAAGCGAATGAAGTCATTTCACAAACTATTAAATTATTACAAAGTCTAGAAGATTCAGATTCTTCACAAGAGCGATCGCAAGTCTTTGCCCAAGCTTTAGATGTTCGAGGTGGGCTGGAGTTAGCACAAGGACAAACTGAAGTAGCCCTAAGTACTTGGCAATCAGCAGCTAAAATTTATCAGGATTTAGATGATATATCAGCGTTAATTCGCAATCACATTAATCAAGCTCAAGCAATGCAAGCTTTTGGGAATTATCTCCAAGCAGATCACACTTTAACCTCACTACGAGAGAATCTGCAAAAACAAGCAGATTCTCCTGTTAAAGCTAGAGGATTGTATAGTTTGGGGAATGTATTGCGAAGTTTGGGCTATTTAAGTGATTCGCACAAAATCCTAGAAGAAAGTTATTCTATGGCTGTCCAAGTGGGAAGTGCGATCGATCAAAGTAATACTTTACTTAGTTTAGGTAATACAGCCCGTGCTCAAATCTACGCTCAACTGAGTTTAGGGAACTCAGGCAGTGCGAAGGATTATGCTCAAACGGCAATCCAATACTATCAACAAGCAGTGCAGATTGGAGTTGCAATACCCACTGTGCGGCTCCAGGCTCAACTGAATTTATTAAGACTATTGGTAGAGCAAGAGGAAGTTAGTACAGCAAAAGCTTTATTGCCGCAAATTCAGTCTCAGATAGACAATTTGCCTCCAAGTCGCACGGCTGTTAACTACCGGATAAATTTTGCCCAAAGTTTGAGCAAAATGAGACAAAACTCAGTTGAGCCAAAAAATGTTGCTAAAATGCTAGCGCAAGCTGTACAAATGGCTAAGAGCTTAAAAGATCAACGAACCGAATCTTATGCTCTTGGTATTCTTGGCGAACTGTACGAACAAACTGGACAGTTATCTGATGCCAAAAGTCTTACACAGCAAGCCTTGGTAGAAGCTGAGTCCATTGATGCCCAAGACATTGCTTATCAATGGCATTGGCAGATGGGACGGATACTGCAAAAGCAATCCAATATCCCGGCAGCAACAGATGCTTATAGTCGAGCTTACAACGCTCTCAAATCCCTTCGTAACGATTTAGTTGCAATTAATCCTGACGTACAATTTTCTTTCCGCGAAAGTATAGAACCTGTATATCGACAGTACGTTGATTTACTGTTGCAACTTCAAGAAAATCCAATTCAAAAGCCAGATAATCTCGTTCAAGCTCGTCAGGTAATTGAATCTCTCCAATTAGCAGAATTAGATAACTTTTTTCGTTCACCCTGTTTGGTACCAAGAATTGACCTTGATCAATTAGTGGAAAAAGAAATATCCACAGCTGTTATCTATCCAATTATTTTAGATAACCGACTAGAAATTATTACTCGCTTACCAGGGCAAGATACAATCTACCGTAAAACAACTAAAGTCCCTAAAGATGTATTAGAAAAAGCTGTAGAACAACTACAGAAAGATTTACCCGTTGCTAGCCGAGAGCCTGATGTTAAGCAGATATCAAAACAGTTATATGACTGGTTAATTAAACCTATTGAATCAGATTTTGCAAACAAAGGTATAACTTCCCTAGTGTTTGTGCTGGATGGTTCTTTGCGGAATATCCCAATGACGATTCTTTATGATCAACAACAGCAGAAATATCTGATAGAAAAGTATGCTATCTCTTTGATGCCTGGACTACAACTCCTTGCTCCTAAATCTTTAAATAACGTGCAGCTAAACGTTTTAATTGCTGGGGTTGAGCAAGAACGCTTGATTGAAGGTAAATCTTTTTCGGAACTTTCAAATGTTACACAGGAATTAAAACAAATTCAATCTTCAGTTAAATCAAGCAAACAACTCTTAAATCAAGAGTTCACTAAAACTAATCTGCAAAACAAAGTTCAATCTACTCCTTTTTCAGTAGTACACTTGGCTACTCATGGGCAATTTAGCTCAGATATTGAACAAACCTATATTCTTACCTGGGATAGCCTACTAAAGGTTAGGGAATTAGATAGTTTACTTCGAGCCAGAGGTGAAAGCCGACCAGAAACAATTGAATTACTCGTTCTTAGTGCCTGTAAAACTGCCACAGGAGATAAACGAGCTGCTTTAGGATTAGCTGGAGTGGCTGTACGAGCAGGCGCACGTAGTACATTAGCTACTTTGTGGACAGTAGATGATGAGTCTACTAGCGACTTTATGGGTGAATTATATCGACAGTTAGATGCCGGGGTAACTAAGTCCCAAGCATTACAACGCGCTCAACTTGCAATTCTAGCGAAAGAAAATCGTCCATATTTTTGGGCACCTTATGTTCTTCTAGGTAATTGGTTGTAATTATTTAACAATAAACAATGTAGAGTTTAAGAGGGTGTTTGAAAAGTCCTCCAACGTGTGTTTCACTACCCTGTCCACCGAAAAACTGCTACGAGAGAATCGGAGTTTTCAGATCACACTTGGCGGTCGATGTCTTGGTTGTCGCTCTGATTGCCCATATCCTTAATAGAGACAGTGTAAATTATCCGTCTTTCCAGTCCCCTGCTGACTAGCGGTAAGCGAAGCCATGCCGTCAGGCTTATCGCCTATTCTTTTCCGATTTCCCATACTGCATTTATTATCTTTTTTGTCAATGCGTAAGTTTTGACTGGAAACAGCAATTGACCTGCGATGCCTGCGGCGGGCGTAGCCATCACTAGCTCTTCTCCCAAAGAAAATGCCCAAGAATGCCTGCGATTTATGAGCGTGACACTGAAGAATCACGCCAGCACTATGAACAGACCCAGGCGCTCAAAGCTGCGATAAAGGTCAATACTGCTCGGTTAACCATTTTTAACTCGGCATTGGGTTTGGGGAAAAGGTTAAAGGTTTTTTCTTTCCCCTTCCCCTTTTCCCCTTAACCGACAAGTATTGAGATAAAGGTTTTACTGCACCCATGTCAGAGTCTGGAAAATGGTTGAGTAAAGCAACCGCCACTTGGTTAAAGAAAAGGATGCGTCCTTCATGAATTAAAAGGCTCAACATGGCGCAGTCGCCCAGCCCATGTCTAGGCATTTTTTGCGTAGTTTGCGATAGGCAAGTGATAAGGCATCAGAGGAAGTATGAATTTCATCTGTTAAATTGTAAGGAATTATTTTAGGGCGTTGAGACTCAACCACTAGTTTATCTTCCTGGTTAATTTTTAAACTATACTTTTTAAAAATGGCATCTGCCCAAGGCTGAGTCAGGGCAAACGCATCTAAAGTATAAGAATCCTTTAATAGCAAGGGTTTCAACGTTTTTAAATTTAGCCTATTTTTTCGTCAAGATCCTTATCCAGCAGGGGTTTCAGAAATGCCGTGCGTTCGCCCTGAAGGCTGAGTTAAAAAACTACGAAATTGAATGAACTTAGAAATAGTAGTGTGTTCATCAATGGGAACATGAACAACAAAAGTTATAAACCTTTCAAAATTACTGTAAATGATGTTGGGCATATAGAAAGAACGTATTGTCTTAATTTCTGAGTGATTTTTACGATGAGTGTATTTCCAAAAAATACCTTTAGGGATGTGCTGTTTGAGATGAATCAAGCTACTCCCACCCCAATCTTCTAGATTAGCTTCATATTCTGGAAGCTGGGGTTGTTGGGTCATGCCACTACCAAAAGAATTAGCATGAACAAAAGCTGAGTGAGCCGGATCAATAGAGTTTTCAACTAAGCGGGTATAGTGAGCATTCCACTTAAACTCGAATTGCACAGATCGTAAAGTTGGGTCTTTTACTTCAGGAAAAGATGGCAGCGGGGGACATTCTCTTTGAGGCAGGTCTCCCCAGAATAGCCAGACAAAACCATATTTTTCTTGAACTGGGTAAGTAATTAAACGCGCTTTCTTAGATATAGGCACCCCTGGTTGATTAGCAGGAATTTCAATACAAGTACCGTCTGCTTGATATTTCCACCCATGATAGGGACAACGAATACAATCATTTTCTAACCAGCCATTGGATAAAGCAGCACCACGATGGGGACACTGATCTAAGAAAGCCACTACCTGTTTTTGTGAGTTACGGTACAGAACAAACTGCTGGCTTAAAAGAGGAACTCGCTTAGGCTTGTCGGTAATAACTGAACTGAACTCACATGCATACCAAAAGTTTTTTAACACATTTACCTCCCGCTTCTGCATTCAGAGAACGCAATCAAATCACAATGAAAATTGTTTATCTGACATATCGTCACCAACCACTGACAAGGTGGTTTCCATTTCAATAAGTTACATAAACATCAACATAACTAAATGCCGATATGCCCACACTACGGCATCGCTTGACTGTTTATTAGAATCATTCTTTCTTAATAACAGCTCATTTAGAAAATTACCCATTAATATTGGTGTTAGCTACTACTAGTACGTCAAAACAATTTAAAATTCACGCATTATCAATTTACCCAACCCTGTGCCAACAATTTTAGGTTGGCAGACTACTACTGGAATAAAGGTCAGCACCGGATAAAGTATTGATATTATTAGCAAATGGTTGATGAAATTGAAATCAGTATATTATTAGCTGTGTTGCTAACAGAGCCGAAATAAATACGAAATCAACTGCTGAACTAACTAGGGTACCAAAAATGCGTGTAGGCAAAGCATTTCCAGAAAACATAACAAGTGTTCCCACTAACATCCACGGCCAATTAATTTCACGCCAGATAAAGAATCCCATCACAGCTACCAATAAGGCAGTCAAGATTGGTAGCATCGGTAAGCCACAGCTTTTAGGTTTATAACGCAAGCTACCTGCAAAAGTTATCGGTACTAGTTCTAAACTAACAAAGTCGTTTACCAACCCAAACGTAATCAGTCCCAGAGCGATCACCCAGCATCCATAGTACACAGTTGGGTTATTTACCCATACAACACCAGCATTGCTTGCTAGCTTGACAGCGACTACCACTAATAGCGGTACAAATAAATTATGTAACAGAAAGCGCAAGCGATTAAGCGATTCCAACAAAGCACCTTGCTCAATGAAACGACCGATAGAAATTATAAAATTGTCATAAGTCATTCCAGTTAACACCAGAGCTAACAATGTTGTATTAATGTTGTACGGGTGTCTAAATAAGCTAAAGCTCCAAATTGCTAACCCAAAATTAGCAAATGTATAAGCTGGATGCAAAAAAGCCGCCATCTCTGCATTTTTCATATTATTATCACAATGTCTATATATCTTGAAAATCAGGTATGGCAGCAAATATTTTTAGCCTTCTTTGTGAATTTAGCTAATAGTATTTTTTGCTAAAAAACATTAGCTGTTCCCTAACGTAGCAATCTCATGAATTTGCTGATATAGAAAATCTGTTGATGTTTGACCATCTGCATAATCTTGTGTAGGAACATCAGATTCCTTACCCCAGCCCATATCTAGACATTTCTTCCGAAGCTTGCGATAGGCTATGGATAAGTTATCTGAGGGAACATGGAGTTCATCAGCTAAATGATTAGGCACAACTTTGGGAATTTGAGACTCAATAATTGGCTTATCTTCTAACATGGTTTTCAAAGCCCGCTTTCGCGCATCCTGATCCGCAAACGGTAATGTTATAAAATTACGAAGAACGATCCACTTAGTGAGCGTTGTGTTATCGTCAATCGGGATATGAGCAATAAAGAGAATTATTCTGAAATCACCAATAGGAAAGTCAAATTCCAATCGGCTAATACTAGGCATAAACAAGGAGAGCGTTACTTTCAGAGGGCGTGAGTTTTGTTTGTTGAGTATAGTTTTCCAAAAACCTCTAATTTTTTTGGGCTGATTTGCTGTGATAGTAGCACTTGCACTCCACTCTCCTAGGCGCACATCATACTCTTCAATACTCGGCTGCTGAGTGATACCACTGCCGATAGAATTATGATGAATAAAAGGCACATGAGAGATATCAATCGCGTTTTCTAATACACGAGTATAGTGAGCGTTCCATTGCAATTCGCCATAAACACTACGCCAACCAAGAGTATCAAATTCAGGAAGTGATGGAATTGGGGGACGTTCTTTTTCAGGAAGGTCTCCCCAGAACAACCAGATAAAACCGTATTTCTCTTGAACTGGATAAGTATTTAAACGTGCTTTCTTAGGAATAGGCACACTTGGTTGATTAGCAGGAATTTCAATACAAGTACCGTCTGCTTGATATTTCCACCCATGATACGGACAACGAATACAGTCACCTTCCACCCAGCCATTAGATAGAGATGCCCCACGATGAGGACATCTATCTAACAAAGCAAACACTTTTCCTTGAGAGTTGCGGTATAGGACAAACTCAAGGTTAAGCATAGTTAACTGCTTAGGCTTGTTTGTAATAGTTGAACTGAATTCACAGGCATACCAAAAGTTTGTTAACATGGCTTATTTCTATTTTTAAATCAATGGATGCAATATCCCGGATTTCTCACCCACCTCTCAAAGCCTGTGCCTGTGCTTGTGCTCTTGAGTAAGGGAGCAGGGGAGAGTTCAAATACTAGGTTCTTTCCCCTCTGACCCTTCGCCCCTCTGCTCCATCAAAGCAGGGAAGCTTGTGAGAAATGCGGGAATATCAAGTGTTGCTCAATGGCTTAATCTTCCAGGAGCAAAAGCCGCCCACTTTTTATGTTCTTTGCGTGATAAAGCAAGTCAATAGTGGTATTTTCTTGACTACGCTGAAGTCCAGGGCAAACGCATAATGTCAACAAGAAGACTTTACTCTCAGTAGGACATCACGTTTGATTTTTTGTCTCTTTAGATGTAAAGAGTTTTTTCAGAAATCAAATACTAGTCCTATAGTGATAATGTGTTTAGACGAAATCAAAGCCACTGCTAAAATCTGAAATTGAAACTCCTTCAACAACTGCAATTAAGTCGTTGTTAAAAGATATTCCTGTCCCTACGGCATTATTAATAGAGATAATACCCAAGCTAAAAATAGATTCAGGTAGTTCAATAGAGTCCTGGCTGATATTGAAGTCAGTAATCAAGGCGTAGTCACTATTATTGCCATTATCATAGAAAATTTCATTACCTGCTCCCAAAACAAAGGTATCGCCATTAGCCCCGCCAGTTAAAATATCAATCTCGTTAACAATTGATGCAAATCCTGGGGCAAAAGGTTCAACGCCGATCAGGCGATCGCTCCCATCACCACCCGATAAAGAGTCGTTTCCAGCTCCACCAATCAATAAGTCTGTGCCAGTTTCACCAGTAAGGGTGTCATTTCCAACTCCAGTCCCACCAAATACGGTGTCGTTACCAGCCTCACCCTGAACAAGATCATTGCCTGCATCACCATTGAGTTGGTCAAAACTCCCGCCACCTGATACCGTGTCATTGCCAGTACCCGCAAAAACTCGATCATTTCCAGCGTCGCCAGAAATTACGTCGGCACCATCAGAGCCATTGAGAATGTCATCTCCATCATTCCCATTAATGGTGTCATTCCCTGCATCACCGAAGATGCGGTCATTGTCATTGTTACCAATGATGCGGTCATTGCCGTCCCCTCCATTGAGCACGTCAACCCCATTGTCGCCATCAATAGAGTCGTTCCCAGCATCTCCAAATACTAAATCGTCGCCATCCCCACCATCAATTGTGTCGTTTCCTGCTCCAGCAACGATCAAGTCTTCATCATCGTTACCAAAAATTACGTCGTCACCGGTTAAGGCTACAATCGTATCGTTATCATCAAAAGCATCTATGCGATCATTGCCAATAGTGCCAGCAAGAAAATCGTCCTCATTTGTACCAATAATATCCATGTGTTTTTTCCTTTCAACTTTTAGGAATTGATTTCAAAAGGCATCAATAATTTTCACCCATGTTCCGTCTTTGCGCCAGTTACGATACTAAAAATGGCTTGAAACTTGACTTTTCAAGAATCGTTAAAAGTATTATTAAGCAAAGCTTCCAGCCGCTTTAATAAAAGTCTAGCTATTAGCCGTTTGCAGTAGAAAATAGGTGTATACCGTCTGCTATACGGGAAAGTCACCGGGTAAAGCTCGCCATCGCACTCCCTCTACAAGAACATAAAAGAAGATCGCGTTGAGAACTTGCCACATATCGACTTCAAGCTTCCGACCACCGGGTTTTGGTTCTGGAATCATGTTACTGAGAGATTTATATTGGGCACGGGTTAGATTGCTAGGGGAAGTAAAGCTTACCCGGGAGCGGAGCGTCCCATAGGGAAGGAAAGGCAGCAGCAAAGTAGTTCTACTCCGAACGGATAATAGCTGGACTTTTGTATTAACATCTGTGAACGTTACCTGATAAAGGTTTTAGCAATTATTGAGAAGTCCACATCCAAGCCGTTTTGAGTATCGTGAAGTACTAGACAAGTATTAAAGTACTTCTACTTATCTATCAGCTTTTTTAAGTGGGTTTTTATGCAAAATTTGGATTTTGTGGCAAAACTTCAAGCTAGCCAAACGTAAACTTTTGTAACAGTAAAAGCTCTTTTGCATAAAATTCGCCCTCTGTTGCCAGAAATAAATAGAGAGGGAAAGCAAACTTTTGGAGTGCTAAATGAATCAAACCTCATTTGAGGAAATAGATGTTTTGCTTCAACAACTAGCTTTAACAGTGTAAGAATACCCGCACATGGCTCAACCTAATTTGTACTATCGCTTTAATCAACCTCTTACTTCTAAATCAGGACAAAATTAAAAAGTTATGAAAACTGTCGCTCAAGCCTATTTGGTAGCAAGTTTTCAAAATCTCTTTTAAGTTCAAGCCTCTAATCCTATATCAGTAAAAAATTGAAGAACTATGAAAATTGCAATATTTTAACCAACTTGTCTTAAATAATTTCTCTTATCTACTCCTATCCAGATATAAAGGAATACTCAGTACCATTCTAATGTTTTCATAGTTTTTTAATTCTTACCTGATATAAGAGTAAGGTCTTATAAAGCAGAGCTTATAACTGTACTGCTATGTTGTGTCTACTGTATTACTCTTTGGTAAAAGCTTTTATGGATGACCCCGATGAGCGCCTACGCCAATTGATAACAGCAATTTGTCAACACTCAGACGGTAGGACGGGGGAATGCAGGGAATGTCAATGTTAATGTTACTGGTGCTGTTGATATTGCTGGAGAGAAAAACGGTTTGGTTAATGCGATTAGGAGTCTTGCAAAAATAACTTGAACACTTTTTACTGGGAAGTAAAGCTAACAGACTATTCCAGATTAAATTCGTACAACTTATTCTTACATGATGCCTTAGCAGCTTGATGGCAACTAACTGCTGCAAAATATCGGAGTTACTCAAGGTTTTAGAACATCCTGAATTACCATTTCATAATAATCCTGTTGAGTTAGCAGCCAGGACTATGGGTACAACGACGTAATATCAGTTATGCTATGCCACTCAGACTACTGAGGGCATTAAAGCTTGGGATACTTTTATGTCTCTAGTTACAACTACCCGTAAGTTGGTAATCAGCTTTTTTGAATATGTGCGTGACCGATTTCTGAGACTGGAATCATTCATCATTCTCTCTCTTGCAACTATTATTGGCGATAAATCTTCTCTTAATCCCTTCGGTTAGTCGTGGGAACCACGATCATTGACTACCCCGAAGTATTGGAGAGATACGAATAATTTTTTATTTGGAAGTCCCTAAGGATAAAATTATATGTCAATATTGGCTTCTTTAGACCTGTCTAAAACTTTTTTCCTCAACAGCTTACTAGGAGCTAATCAGACAATTTATTTAGATTTCGACGGCAATATCACCTCTGGTACTTCCTGGAACACAAGTGAACGTCCGGCTAACATTATTACCCCTGCCTTCGACATCGATGGCGATACAGCATCCTTTAGCTCGGCTGAACTCGAAACAATTCAGTATATCTGGCAGCGCGTCGTTGAGGATTTTAGCCCATTTAATGTTAACGTCACAACGCAGGCTCCAGCAGATATTAACGATCTGATTAAAAGCGCCAGTGATGATACTCGCTGGGGAGTGCGTGTTGTGATCGGCGGTAGCTATGACGATTGGTATGGTAAAGAAGCCGGAGGAACCGCCTTATTTGGTTCTTTCAACTGGAATAGTGATACTCCTGCCTTTGTTTTTGCTAAAGATACGATAGGTAATGAGAAGTATACGGCTGATCTTATCTCTCATGAAGTAGGTCATACGCTGGGACTCGAGCATGATGGACGAATAACCCCCGCTGAAGAATACTACCAAGGACATGGCAGTGGAGAGACTGGCTGGGCATCGATTGTGGGAACAGCGTATTACCAGAGCCTAGCCCAGTGGAGTAAAGGCGAGTATGCTTCTGCTAACAATACTGAGGATGATTTGCAAATTATTACGACCCAAAATGGGTTCACCTACCGAGATGATGATTCTGGTGATACAATTGCGACAGCAAAACCACTAACTATTTCTAGTACATCTATCAGTGGTAGTGGCATCATTGAGCGCAATACAGATCTAGATTTTTATAGTTTTGTCACAGGTACTGGTCTGATTAGCTTGATAGTGAATCCTTTTAATCGAGGGCCAAACTTAGACATTTTGGCAGAGCTATACAATTCTACTGGTACCTTAATTGCATCGTCCAATCCAACAGATTTACTATCTGCAAGTATTACAACAAATGTCGTTGCTGGAAATTATTACCTCAAAATTAATGGTATAGGAAAAGAAAATCCTCTTTCAAATGGCTACACGGATTACGGCAGTTTGGGGCAGTACTTTATCGATGGTACTGTAACCTTTCCTAATATCCAGCGATGGGCAACTGGTCAAGGCGGGTTTTGGGATACTCAAAAATGGTTAGTCGGCGATTTTAACGCAGATGGGAAAGATGATTTAGTCAACGTCTTCAATGATGGGGGTCTAGCTAGTATCGATACTCACTTATCTAATGGTGAGAGTTTTGCTATCCAGCGATGGGCAACTGGACAAGGTGGCTTTTGGGATACTCAAAAATGGCTAGTTGGCGATTTTAACGCAGATGGGAAAGATGATTTAGTCAACGTCTTCAATGATGGGGGTCTAGCTAGTATCGATACTCACTTATCTAATGGTGAGAGTTTTGCTATCCAGCGATGGGCAACTGGGCAAGGTGGCTTTTGGGATACTCAAAAATGGCTAGTTGGCGATTTTAACGCAGATGGGAAAGATGATTTAGTCAACGTCTTCAATGATGGGGGTCTAGCCACTATCGATACTCACTTATCTAATGGTGAGAGTTTTGCTATTCAGCGATGGGCAACTGGTCAAGGCGGGTTTGGAGATACTCAAAAATGGCTAGTTGGCGATTTTAACGCAGATGGGAAAGATGATTTAGTCAACGTCTTCAATGATGGGGGTCTAGCCACTATCGATACTCACTTATCTAATGGTGAGAGTTTTGCTATTCAGCGATGGGCAACTGGTCAAGGCGGGTTTGGGGATACTCAAAAATGGCTAGTCGGTGATTTTAACGCAGATGGGAAAGATGATTTAGTCAACGTCTTCAATGATGGGGGTCTAGCCACTATCGATACTCACTTATCTAATGGTGAGAGTTTTGCTATTCAGCGATGGGCAACTGGTCAAGGCGGGTTTGGGGATACTCAAAAATGGCTAGTCGGTGATTTTAACGCAGATGGGAAAGATAATTTAGTCAACGTCTTCAATGATGGGGGTCTAGCCACTATCGATACTCATATTTGGTATTAAGCCGAGACGCGTGACGTGAAAGTTGCGCTAATTAACAGCTAGTAACTTGATTTATGCTTAACTAAAGTTGGCTGCTACTATTAGTGGAGGCAAGTAATGTCAGGTTTGGGTTTTACTCATTGGGGTGCTTCAATTACTATCGCTTTCGGTGTCAGCTTTTGTACCATTGATCATGCAAGCGCTCAAATTACTTCAGATGGCACTTTACCTAATAACACTACCGTCACAAGAGAAGGTAACACGTTTAACATTAGTGGAGGAACTCAAGCTGGTGGTAATTTGTTTCACAGTTTTGGTGAGTTTTCTGTGAATACTGGTGGCACTGCTTCTTTTAATAATGCTCTGGATATTCAGAATATCATCGGTAGAGTAACAGGTGGGTCAGCTTCTAGTATTGATGGGATAATTCGCGCTAACGGCACAGCTAACCTGTTTTTAATAAATGCTAACGGCATTATTTTTGGTCAGGGTGCCCAATTGAACATTGGTGGTTCTTTTGTTGGGACTACAGCGAATGCTCTGCAATTTGGAAATCGAGGATTTTTTAGCGCTACTGAGAAAAATATCCCTTCACCGTTGTTGACTATTAATCCTTCAGCTTTGCTGTTTAATCAGATAAATCAAAACGCAGCGATTCAAAATAATTCAATTGCAGCCGCAGGAAAACATCCAGCAGGTTTTAATGCATTAGGTTTACAAGTACCAGATGGTAAAAGTTTGCTGCTGGTGGGTGGTAATCTCAGCATGAATGGTGGGCGGTTAAATGCTTTCGGTGGACGAGTTGAGTTAGGAGGATTGACCCAACCTGGTAGTGTAGCGCTAGGTGTAGATGGCGATAATCTCAGCTTGAGATTTCCTGAGAATGTTGCACGATCTGAGGTATCCCTTACTCAGGGCAAACGCATCTTATTTACTAATAAAAACTAAGAAAGATTTCAAAATGACATAAATAATTGTAGAAATTAAGTAAATAATAAACAAAGTAAATCAATTATTTTCGCAATCTGTGAATTAGCTT
>NZ_JAIVFX010000041.1 GCF_020829625.1 Nostoc sp. XA010
CAATTAAATTTTTCGAGAGTGCCTTCAGGTACAAGCAACCTTTTTAGTTGTTTTTGTTCTCGTAGATTACACGCGAACAAATTATGATTTATTCCGTTATCTATTTTCCCTTAACCGAGCAGTATTGACTCTGGCCCTATCAATTGTCTGCTGAAGTTCCTCTTTAATAGTGCGTCCTGGTGGCCGCTCAAGTTTACCTAGTTCATATTCTTCTTGCTCTCGCCTTATGCGCCTGATTTGTCCGGTGCTGGGTGTGCGTTGTAGTTTCTCTCTACTGCCCTGGACTTGCACCAAATTATAGTCAATTTCAATCTGTCGCAGCACTTTCTCCGAGCGCACATAATCCCAGGAATCATGGACTACTAGCCCTGTATCCATCCTGATTCTGCTGGCTGCAATGTGGATGTGGTCGTCGTCGGTGTTATGGTGGCGGAAGATGACAAACTGATTGGCATCAAAACCCATCTCCTTCATGTAGCGATCGCCAATCTCACTCCACTTTTCATCATCTAATTTATCGTCTTTAGCTGCTGACAGCGAGACATGGTAAACAACTCGGTCTGCATCTGAATTTAGTTGTCGAGACAGTTTAAACTCCCGCGCCAATTCACGGGCATTTCTCCCGCTCATATTGCCGCCGATGAGTTTGGCATCTTCACGGGATTCTAAATAATCCAACAGCTTACGAAAACCTCTGCCTTTAGTCTGCTTCCCAATCATCCTCTTCCTCTTCCGAATCTTCGTCTTCAATATCATCCGAGGCAATGTCCCGTCTGCACCGATGCAGCAGTTCTAAAAGTTCTCTTAGTAGTTTTGGATCAGCAGGTAAAGTTCGCCCAATTTTTAGGGCTGTGTTAGTTGCCTTTACAAGCTGGTTGAGGTTGTTCCCGATTTGTCCTAATTCCCAATATGTTTGCAAGCTAATTTTACTCAGTCGTTTAGGCAGTGGTCGCATCAATGCATTACGCCTCATTAGTTCACTTGCTGACATCCCCGCGTCAAGTGATTTTATTCGCAGCAGATCCAATTCGATATCACTTAATCTCACTGGAAAAATATGCTTTCGGACTAGAGCTTTAGACTGCTTGCGGTTGGCCATAAATCGAGAGATTGAGGGACATTGCGAGGGGGGTTTTTAGGGGGGTTTTACCCCCCTAAACCAGCTTTGCCGTCCGAGCGGAGCGAGGTAAAGCGTAAGCTTTAAGGCATGGCTGGCTTCTAGCCCATTTTCGGGGTAGGCGAGGTGTCAAATGCTACGGCTGTACGGAGGATAAAGCAGGGGGCTAAAGGCAGGAGTATAAAGGCGTAGCCGTGCTGCTGATCATCCTACAACTTACAGGGGAGGATAGCAACGGCGTAGCCGGAATTTGAATCAAATCAAGCAGGAGATAAATTCTGGTTCGGTGTAGCCGCTACAGAGTCGGTACAAATGGCGTAGCCGCTATATGAAAATTCTCTGATTCAGCGTAGCTGGCACACAAAATAATAGTTCAGCGTAGCTGTAATGCGAAACGATAATTCAGCGTAGCTGTTTTAAGTAAGATTTTAAATTCAGCGTAGCTGTAATAGCCCGATTTTTTAGCATTAGCTTGAATAAGACTACCAGCGAAGCTACCACATGAAAAAATAGTTCGGCGTAGCTGTAATACGAAAAGGTAATTCGGCTACGCCGCAATCGTCAATTTTTTTTAGCATTTTGAAAATAAATTGGTACAAATTATTTCAAATAGCCGATAATTATCAGTTAATCGGGATTCACGAGATAACCATGAGTGAACATCAGAATTCAGAAATAATTACGAAACAGAAGATTGATAAGGCCATCAATCTGCTGAAAGAACAGAAGCCGAAAGAGCGAGAAGATGTATCGGACAGAGAGGCCATTAGGAAAATGAGACAGTACATTGAGAAGCTGACCTCTGATAAGTACGGCTACACTTACGACGAAGTTTCAGAAATGCTGAAGGGTCTGGGTATTAATTTGGCTGGCAGCAGAATCAAATATTTAATCGGTGAGTTGAAGAAAAGCAGTCGTCGCCGTCACAAGGCAGAACCAAGCGAGGATAATAGTACATCATCAAGTCCTGTTACTGAAAATCAGCAAGCAGTTATTGCCAGCAGTGAGGCATCAGAATCGGATGGAAAGAGTACTCTGGGCAAGAGCAAAAAACAACTACTTACAGTAGAGGCAGCAACAACATAGAAACAATGGCATCCTAGTTTTAGTCTTTGAACGGGTCAAGTTAGCCACATAATAGGAATCAATATGGGAGAAGCTAAAAGGCGCAAGAATTCAGACCCCAATTGGGGTAAATCCGAAGGATTTAAAAAGTCAGACCCCAATTTGGGTAAATCCGAAGGATTTAATCATCCCAACAAACCTAAAATCACCTACTTGACTGAATCACATCCCGATTATCAAACCGCCTCTGACATTAAAAATGCTCACTATGCTGGCAAAACTCGTGTTTACCTTGTTCGCTTAGATTATGCCGATGGTGAGTATTTTATCGGCGCAGTCAACACATTCTTAGTCGGTACTCAAATTACAGTCAACGCCATCTGGACTCCCTACCCCAACAGCCAACGCACAGGTCTAGAAATTCTAGACCTGATCCGTCGAGATATTGGTTTAAAAGCTAGAGACGAAATGTTTCAGGCCGATGCTGTTCTGATCGACTTTGAATCTGACTGAATAAATTAGCAGTTGGGTACTGGTGATGATTCTGATTCAGCAATCAACATCGGGAAGTATGTACGGGCTAACCACTTTTCATCCTCGTCTAAGTCAGCCAAATTTTTATTACTACCGCTATTAAGACTATCTAATAGCAGAAGTAATAATTTTTTCAAACGTAGCCTAGCCCTAGAAGCATTACAATTCTCAAAGCTTTAGTTTAATTAGACTGATGACATTCACCTATTCTCTATACCCAGATAATTGGTCAGAAATTGCCACGGACGTTAAGCAACAAGCCCAGTGGCGTTGTCAAAAGTGCGGGTTACACTGTATAGCCCCTGGTGAAAAAACATCACATTTAACACGCTCAAAACGCAGAGTGTATACGCTACAGGTTCATCATTGGGACAGAAACCCAGCAAATAACCACAGAAGCAACCTTATAGCTCTTTGTAGTGCTTGTCACCTTTTATACCACAGAGGTGGAAAATCAAATGTTTCACCGGGACAGCTATCTTTGTGGTAAATAAGTATGGATGATGATACTCAAGAACTAATCGCAATTCAGCAAGAACTCTCAGGAATCAGCTCACGCCTGAGAAAGATTTTTCCGTCAACTCATCCCCAATTTGACAACGTGTTTGAAGACGTGGGTGCAGCTGGATATTACATCCGGGAAGCTGGTTATCGTCTGGAATCAGTTCTTATGACTGTTCAAGGTGATAGCGCAGGTTCTGCGAGTGACCCAGAGATTGAAGAAACTGAAATTGAGTAAACTTCAGTGGGCAGACAACTCAGTACAATCATCAGCAGTGAAGCCCTAACTTGGGGCGTGCAGAAGTGTAAAACTCGCCGCATCGCCCTAGTACCAAAAACTTGGGCAACTTCTGCCATTGACTCTAACAGGTGATCTGGTAATGACTCCGATTCATCAATCAACATCGGGAAGTATGTACGGGCTAACCACTTTTCATCGTCGTCTAAGTCAGCCAAATTTTTATTACTACCGCTATTAAGACTATCTAATAGCAAGAGTAATAATTTTTTAAAGTGCTGCCAGCCACCCCATCTCTGGGTAAATCGGCTCACCCAAGCTTGGGAGATTTCAGCAATTTTAGCGATCGCCTTTTGTCCAATTTTCTGCTGTGACTGCCAAAGGTGCGTGAAAGCGTTGACTATAGCGTGTCCGGTCTGCTGGTCGCGGCTACCAGCTTCAATGCAGAAGTCGCAGGCATCAACACTCTCTAATTTAACTCCTGGTAATTCACGATCAAGGAAACCCAAATCATAGTCAGCGCAGAAGTAGAATGTTAGCTCCACATTGGAGCGACGATGAGCGCGTAATCGCCCAATCTCTTGGATGATTTCTGCATGGATCAGGTCTGTGAGATACTTTTGGAAAGCGCTGTTTTTATCTTCCAGGTTGACTGGTTCCCCAGTCATCACCTGATATTGTGCGGCTAAAACACCGATGTTCTGGTAGGGAATGCCGAAACTTGCGATCGCATCACACTCACTAAACCGATTAACACCACGACCATCGACAAAGTGACCGTATTCTGTGCGGCCTTCGGCTTGGGTTGCAATCTGTTTCCAATCGATAATGCCAAGGTTGGGGCAGAGTTTTTTCAAGGTTTCTTTGAGGGCATTAACACGAGCGCTAAGTGTCAGAGAGCGATTTTTGGGCAGTTTACCCAGCCCAGTAACGTTGACCACTTTTAAATTGTCGTAGTCAGGGCGTTGTTGCTCAATGGTTAACACAGGATCATTGATGCCCAGTTTCAATTTCAACTTGTGAGATTTGAAAGTGGCATCAAGGTAAATATTAAATTTGGCAGATTTGGCCAATTCAGTATGTTTGGGATTTCGGCGGTAAATGCTGAGTACACCCCATTGAGATTGAAAACTACCATCACCTTTCCAAGCTTCCAGAAAGTCAGGCAACCAGTAATTAGGCAAGTCAAGAAACTCCCTGCCTGCCGTTCGTGCGCTGTCTTTAACTACCTTTTTGGCAGCATAACGAGCCGCAGAACTTTTTTTGAGTTGTTTATCTTGGGTAATATCAATTGAGTCCAAGTCTTCTAAGAAAGTTAAATCAGGTTCTGAGGCTTGGCGAATGGCTTCGATATCTAAGCCTGTGGGGAAAGGGGGCAGCAGCCCACGGATGCTGGCATCATCAAAGCCGTAGCGGTCAGTGGGTTTAATTTGCTGAGTAAGCAGTTGGTGTAAAACTAAGAGGGCAGGTTGCAGCTGTGATAGAAGATTTGGTTCTAACAGTAGCAGTTTGCCGACAGTAGTTTCAAAATCGCCTCGGTTCACATCAACCGAACGCACGGGCTTGATGAGTGTGCCTGCTTCTTCCCATAACCGCCCAACGGTGAAAGTTTGGTCAGCAGCATTAGTTAAGGTGACTGGTGTAGAGTCTGGGTGCGCTCTGAGTTCGGAATAATTTTGAATAGCTGTGCGCTTTTGAAAGCGGAATCCAAAACCGTCACCACTGGCAAAACGGCACTGATTTTTAAGGGAACAACCGCCACAGATGGGACTAATACCGCTCTCTTCAAAATCTAAACTGCTAAAATTCTTGTTACGAAATGCGTTAAATAAGTAAGTTCTGTGACAATTGCCATCAGTGTCGGCAGTCTCACCCGCTTTAGTCCACAGTTTAAAATCCTCACCAGTAGGAGTTTTGCGGGTGGGATCTAGTTTAAAGCCGTTGTGACGCACTGGTAAGTCAATAAAATTCGTCTCAATCGGTAGAGTAGATGGGTTTCTGTGGTTGGCATCTTGGTAAATTAATTTATCAACGCCAAATAAATTTGCTGTCAGTTGCCCCGCGTTGTAAGACTTACCTAGTCCTGGGTGAGAATTATCTAAGATTTGTGTCCAGCCCTTAGAAACAGCTTCCACCCAAGCGGTAATATGTTCTTCTGGCTGGCAGGAGATAGAGATATTGCCTTTAACTTCAGTTATGTACGGGATATTGCCGGGCTTGTAAATAATTACATTGGGCGAAGGCGTGTCAATTTCGGGTAAGGGCTTGCGTGTTGGTGGGGCTTTAAATCCTTTAAATATCGAAGCAAATGGAGCGATCGCTTGCTTTAATAAATTTTGGAAGCTGCTCAAGTCCTCTCTAACTCGCCCAAGTTCCCACTGTTCACGGCTAATTACTCCTTGGTCGCCGAGGTTATATTCATACTGCCGTTTAGGGAACCGAAAGCCATACTGTTTGGCAATGTGAAACAGTGTACCGATTGAGATTCCCCCACGCCGAAAACTGCGAATCTTAGCGTGGATGTTCCAAGTTGAACCCTTGATGCTGGGCGACCACTGTTCGGCTATGATTTCCGCATCTGTTGCCCCATAATGATTAACCAGCGCCATCAACACCTGACGGCATTCGTCATAGTTACCGCTTCCTGGGGTACGTGGTGGGATGAATGAAAGTGCGTTCTGGATTAGCTGGTCAATGTCCCAGCCTTCAGTGAGGGAAATCTCACGCCACTCTTTACGCCGTGACTCAATTTCTTGAATTCTTAGCTGATACTCCTCCCGTTCATGCAGCGCGATCGCGATCGCCTCACTTATCCATTCTGCTGGTAAAGTGGCTTCAGGGTTGACTAGCGGGAATTCGGCTTCTGTACTACCGTAGAAAACACGACTTGCATCTTTACAAGCTGGGTCATGGGGCAACTGCTGCATGAGGAAGCGCGTACAAGCTTCTACAGTATCAGCACCCTGAACATATTCGGGGAGAAGAAAAACCAACCGGAATTTATGCCACTCTGGTCTGTGACTGGCAGTAGTGTAAATTAAAGCACAGTGTTTTTTAATGAAGGGATGGGCTAGGGCTTCTGAGATCGTTAATTGGTGATCGTAAACTTTGATGTAATTCCCGTTTTCGTCTTTAATCGGCTTGTCATAAGCATCACGGGCGACATCGGAATTATCAATGTCGAGTAGTAGCCACTGAGAACCGATGACATTGGCCTTACTGCGCCATTTTCCCCCTAGCAGTCCGGCACAGATGGCGTGACCTGCTTTTATGTGTTGCTGGACATCGGCTAGAGTGCCTTCTACATCAATGAAGTTACCGGCCAGCTTCTTAAAGTCCCAGTCTTTGTTTGTGCCAGTAGCGTTAAACGCAAACTTGATTATGCGACTCTCAATCAACTCAAGTTTTGTCAAAGCAGCAGAATTTGCCCCTTGAGCATCTGCTGATTGCGGCGATACTGAGTTATGAGATTGTTGTAATGGTGACATGAGAGCTATTCCTCCTGAAGTGTGTTGGAGGAATTGGAGCTATCCCGAAAGTAATCTTCTAATACAAACGTTCAGAAATCGAATTTGATAAAATTCCTGAGTTGCCGTTTTTTGTGTAGCCAGTGTTACAATTGCTTAACACTCAAAAAGGTTTGATAAGATTACTATTAGGGATATTAATTAGGCGGCGAAACCTATACCCCAATTCCAATTGAAAGCCCGTTTGTCTCATCGAGACTTAGGGTTTTCAGCTTTTAGCCTATTCGTACTTGGCTAACCAAGCCTTGATGAACTCGGTTACTTCCTCCTCTTGAATTACAAACGTAGTACCTTTTCTCCTGAGAGCCAGAATTTTCATACTGCCCATCTCAGAATAAAGATGTGGGTTGTGGTCAGATGCTGCCTGAGTTGGACTCCATAAGACCAAAACTTTTGCTGTCGGTGTTTTTGTTACCTCTTTCGAGGACATTCCAAACAAATCTCTATTTTTAGTCAGCCATCTCTCGTAATCCGATAGCTCAACTAATGGGCAGGGTTTCCAGGTGGTTAAACCATTTTTATCTTTCTTTTTCACCTGTAGAATTTCCCTTTTTTCGTTGTAGACCACCTGACTATCTCCCCGTGAACGAATGGAAATAAACAGATGTGTCTTTCTCGGAAACCTAATAAACAAGTCGATGGGGTTCTTGTCTTCGGGCTTTAGCACTGGAAAGACTTGTATACCCTGGCTTTTAAACTCATTCAAAAGTAGGGCTGTTAATTTTTCCAGCCGCGCAAGTTTTTGAATTCGTATCAACGGCTTGTAAGCCAATCCAAAAAGAACCCATCCAAATGGATGAATTATGCCTCCTGTAGCCAGCGCAGCAGCACCAGCCGCTAGAGCTTGAGTGGACGCATAGTCTTTCGCCTCCCTAAGCATCTCTAATGCCGGTTCGTTGTGCGGCGGGAGTTGAAAATCGGTTGGTGGGTCTTTCACTGTAGTCATTGGAGACAACAAAATTAATGATGTGAAATTATACGAACTTTACTGATAGTAATGTTTGACACTGGATTTTGAGCAAATAGCCCTACTTTCTGTAAATAGGCCAGAATTTCCCTTAGAGCGTTTTTTTCTGATTGGCTTTCTTTGGTCATGCTGTACCCTTACCTTTTTTGCCCTTGGGTGTGGAGGAAGGTTGCTCATGATTTGCTAGCCAAAGGCTAATTGCTTCATCTAGTGCATCGCTTTGGGTTATTTGCAAAGCAGTGCAAGCAATTTTAAAGTTTAAAGCTTTCTCCTTTGGTATGTACCCGCTAACTTGAGTGAAATTTGGATCGTCTCGTCTTGTTACCACATCACTGTTTTCTATTTGTTCTGAAAACATTTTGACATTACCTCAAGAAAATTAGTAAAACATTACTTCATTACTTCATGAAGTAATGCTATCATAACACTAGCAAGCCAAAAAACGACGCATAACATAGGTGACAGAAGCCGGAAAGCGAAGTGATGGCAAGCCCTTAACTGGATATGTGGATTTAAGGTGATAAGCGCCTCTAAATTCTGCAAAGCCAGGAAAATCAAGAATTTACCAATCATCTGAACCATGACAGCTATATATTCCAATGCCAAAAATTGGCTCGTCCAAGCAGACTTGTTAGCCAAATCAGGGCTAACTGACCTTATCGCCGGAAAAGACTCAGGTGCAGGGTATGGCAAAGCAATCATCGGTGATTTTTCGATCATGATGCCAGCCGTATACTCACTTGTTCGCAACCGAAACATCATGCACCACGAAACCATCTCAAAAGATGGGGCATGGGTGCGATATGTAGAAGGTTCACGCCTGGACTTAAAAGATGTTCAATTTTTCTGGGGCAGTGCGGCTCTAGCACAAAGTGACCACACCCTGCTACACGAGGATAAAGCGAAAAAAGCAGAACTGGCACTAGAAAGCATCCTTGCAGACTTATCAGTTCTGAATATTCTCGATGGGGTCAAACTTTCAATTAGTTTGAGCAACCACAACCCAGAACGCTGGGCAACTGAGATTAAGCGCAGAGTTGAAGGGACTCACACCTTTGAGCATCTGCACCCTGTCACTCGTTCCATTGTCACCAAGACAGTTGAGATTGTTGTTACAGGCATTTATCCCGAAGGATTCGGAAGCATTGCCCATTGTTTATTCGGTGAAGCATCCCTGGTACTTGACCCCTCAGAATTAGCGATCGCACTCGATATCGGTTCATCAACGTGGCTTGTAACTGTCTTTAACGGCAGTGGTGCAGTAATTGACCGTCACTTGATTGAAGGTGGAGCGGGTGAACTGCACAGCATGATTGCAGAGGCACTAGACAAGCGGAACGACCGAGTGAGCTTGCTGTCCAAGGATGTGAAGCACTCGCCCAATCTCGTTAACCAAGGGATTATCGAAGGAACTTTTACTTATGGCGGCAACCACCTTACAGGCAAGAAGTTTGAAACCGAGTACAGCCAAAGTCTAGATGAATGGTGGAGTAACAGGATTGAGAAATTCGCCAACTTTGTAACTGCTGGCAATTATCTAGACCGCGCTAAATACCTTGTCGCCTGGGGTGGGGGTGTTTCTCTGCCAGTAGTGGATCAGAACCTAGCCGATTTAGGCTTTGTGGTCTTGAATAATCCCCAATTCATCAATGCTTTGGGGTTGAAACTATTAACTCAAATATCTCTAGGAGCTTAATTAATGAATTACGAATCTCGGCGTATAACCATCTCCTACTTAGCAGTAATTGAATTGTGCAAGATTTTTGATTTACCTCAAGATGCACCGACACAAGCATTATCAGCAGGTGTAGAGAAGCTGATTTTTCAACATGGCAGTGTGCAAGCATCATCCAAAGTTGAAACACCGCAATCTACGCAGCCCAATAAATCGGCACTTAGCGCAATGGTCACTAATTTCAAGGGGGCAGCATGACCAAATCCAGATTTAGAAACACGGTTTTAGGCATTGGTGCAACAGCAGCAGCGTTAGCCCTTGGCTATTTCGGAGTCCAGCAGCTTGGCAGAAACAATATGTTTACCATCGCCGCAGCCGTGGGTGGTGCAGGGGCAATCAGCTATGTACTTCAAAAACCTGCTCAACCAGAAGCCCCAACCGCACCGATAAAAGCTCAAAGGAAAGGGAAAAAGTCATGAGCGACCAAGACACCATGCAGACACAACCATCGCTAACAACAACCGAAATCATGACTATCATCCTCGGTTGTGAACAGACTCTAAGGTTTGTGCAAGCATCTCCCAATTACAAACAAATCGAAGCCTCCGAAAGGTTCAGTACATCGAATGACCTGCGTCTGGGCGATGCCGTTCAAGCCTTGATGGAGATTCACGAAGCGATTCTAAATATCGAGTTCTACTCCCAAGTCGAGGGACAAACTTATGCTTTCAACGACAGCCTTACAGCGTAATCATTTGTACCAATTCCGTGGTCAACAACTGCGCTATAGCCACCTTTCTAACTCTAGAGTCAATGCACCTTTCATTTTCAATGACTCCAAAGGCAGACGCAAAGAATTAAACCAAAACCAAGTGCAGAGGGAGGTTTTTGAACTTGTTAAGTTTTGTGAGAACTGATGATGAAGCGATTGCACCGACGACCAATCATTGCAATCGCCCCACTCTGGTATGTATCTCTCGCCGCAAAAAACGAAAAGTACAGAAGGATTTTAACATGACACTTCACTACAAAAATCCCCACGATTGGGGCAAATCGCCTCTGACCGACTCCGCCCTGAGAAAGCAGCAATTCAAAGCAGAAAATCCTGAACAATGGGCAGCAATGATTGAGGCGGATATTGAGGCACTCTCCACACCAATATTCGAGAGTGAAGATTACCCACCCTTTACCGGGACTGAATTTCTAGCGACTCATGAAACCATTGATGATCATCCATACTCTGCTGCATTTGGTCAATTCTTGGGTAATGGTATTGACGCGGACATTGCAAATATCTTAGCGTTTGGCTCTAAGCGATTTGATTTAATCTCTGATGATTTTGATGATCCAATACGGCAACTAGCAACGAGAATTTATAGCCGATTTGAAGAGATGGGTTACTGGGATAAGTTGCCCCAATCATCCAGCAATATCGACTATGACTACATCCCTTATTAGGAGATAAAATGGCACGTAATTTTGGAGCAGCAAAACTCAAAAACCATATTCCCAATAATGCCCCCGGTACGTTAGGAGCAATGGGCAGACTGTTTGATGTCTCAGAATCGGACTTCAACAAAGCCCTCCTTGGCGACCAAACGGTAATCACCAAAATTGCAGACATGGCGCGACTGTCTGACACAGCTAAGGCTAATCTGCCTAAAGCTTTGGAGGCATATCGGAAGATTATTGAAACCACAGGCGATGTAAACCAAGCCTATGCCGAACTGGTGCAATTGACCCAAAAACACGGTACGCAAACCCTGAAAGCTATCAACACCAGTAAGACAGGAGAGCAGCGTTTCAAAAATGAGATGTCCGAGATGCAGGCAGAACACGTCAACGCCACCACTGCCGAGGCCACCCGTCACGCGCAACGCTCATCCTTGATTCAGATATCTGGGGCTACAGCCGACCTCATGGCGATCGCAAAATATGAGGCTGATTTAATCAAAGCTTCTAACAAAGTCCCAGAAGCCCAAGACGCGGCGGATAGGGCATACGAAACCGCAGTTACTAGCGCACTGTGGACAAACGGTAGTGAAGCGAAAACCGACCGCATACCAAAGCCTAATTACTCGCGCACTGCTGGGATTAGCCGAGTAGGGCAGTGGTTCCGCAACTTCATGGGCATCTAAGCCATAAGTAAGTCGAAAGCTAGGGGTGAAGATACCTCTGGCTTTTTCTGTTTCACCCACGCGAGGTAAACATGAATGAAATTGATTCCCTATTATCGCAGTTCCAAAACACCAGTGAACAGTCCACACCGTTAATGTGGGGTGAAACTACTTCAGAAAAACCGACCCCAGAGAGCGAAGACGGCGAACGGCTAGAACAGTCAATTAGAGATGTTTTCAGTAACAAACAACTCCTCAACAAAGCACTCTTTACATTTTTGGGCGTATTCACCGCTAACACTGGAGTCAGCCTACTAACAAGTTTGGGAATTGGGGCGATCGCTTCTGGCACTTTAAGCAGCATTGTACTAGGGCTATTTTTCGCTGATACCCTTACTAAAATTCACTATGACGGCAGAATCCACATTGGTAAAGACTTCATGGTAGCCACTGCTCAGACGGTGAGTGTAGGGGCTTCGTTGTGGATTGCCTTTGATGAATATAGGGCAGTGTCAGAAGCAACTAATACAGGTAAGACACGGTTCTATCAGGAGGTTAAAACCTACGAAGTTAAGCCAACTCCCAAGAGTGAAATACCTTGGGGCTTGATTGGGGTAGGTGCTTTTGTGTTGTTGGTGATTGCAGCAATCGTCAGGGGGACAAACCAATGAAACGTAAGGAATTCGAGTCATACTTGCGTTCAGGAAGAGCGAACAATATTACTGTAGGGCTGCTGGCAACCATCGGGTTAATTTGCGGGGCAAAGTCATTTACTGGCACTCAAATTAGTTTGGTTGAGTATTGCTTCATCCCCGAAAAGCTCACCAAGCCGGTTAACCGTCAAAGGTACTGCACTCCCAACAAGCGTTACATAATGCCAGAGTCGGAGTTTTATGCCTCTTCTTATGCACCAGCTAACCCAGAGTTTCAACGTGATAACTTCCTGCCTACCAAAGCAACGAGATTAAGAATTATTCCACCAAGTAACCCAGATAAGCCGCTTTGGGGTCTAGCCGCAGTAGTGGTCACAGGTGGTGCTTTCGCATTGTCTAAGGCTAGGGAATGGCGATTGATGCAGATGTTACCCGAACTGAGGAATGAGCTAAAAGCCAACTGGTTAATCAGCAAGCTTCGTGAAGGTTTAAGAATCCACAAGGAAAGTTACACCGCACAGCTAGACTACGAGTTTCACCAATGGTCAGAGAATCGACGGCTAAGAGCAGCACAATTATCAAAGATGACACCGGAAGAATTAGCCATATTTCAAGAGCAAGTCAGGTTAAAGGCAGAAGCCGAAGCACGGGTGCAACTGCAACAGGCAACTGGACAACCAGTCGGCGCATTACCGGGGCAGTCAATGCAGGATATCGCCAGGGGTGACGATAAAGTGACTGCCTCTGAACAGCAGACATTACAACAAAATACGAATGGTAGCCTTGACCCATCAGAAGCTCTCGCCCTGAATACTTTGCAAGCCCTAGCCAGAGCAGATAGTTCCACTGCTTTAGTTGCCGCACCGGGAAGCGGTAAATCAGTTACCCTCAATTACTTAATTCAGAAGATTTTGGCGGATTACAAGAATGCTGATATTTGGGTAATTAGTGCTAAGAATGATAGTTTCTGCGGTTTACGAGAGAAGGGGCGGGTAATTGTCTTTGATCAGGAAAACCCAGACTTAGCCAAAGAGGTAATTGACAACTTTTACCTGAGCTACAAAAAGCGTAAACAGCTACCAGAATCAAAGCGCGAATCGTTACCACCATTAATTCTAATTTTGGATGATTGGTTGGTGATTGCTGACTCATTAAGCAAGCTTTACTCCGACTGGAATTATGGGGGGAAATTACTTGATGTTTTACTGATTGGTAGAGAGTTTAATACTAAGTTTATTGCTTCCCTACAGTCTTTTAATTTGGCGGCTTTGGGCATTGAAAAGATGGATGCTCAAACGAGGCTGTGTCTCAATTTACTGCTGTTAGGTAACAGGTATATCAAGAACGGAAGGGAACAAGAATCTTATGGGGTACTGGAGTTGATTTTAAATAGAGGTGACATTATTCCAGGTAAGCAAGAGCGGGAGCAAATTAAATCTAAATACTTGGATATTAAAGCAGTCTCTTATCAAAACCTCCGTCCAGTTATGATTGCTTCCGTTGGTGGTTTTGTTGTGGCATTGATGCCTAAATTCTCTAATCAAGTCAATTCAATTGCTTCGGAGCAGGAATATTTAGATAGAGTATTTGACCTGGAATTTAATTTAACTGCTACTCATCCTCACCACCCCAAGCCATTATCTGAAGTAGCGAAAAAGATTTATGAATACTTCCAGAATGTCAAGACTAAAACCCCAAAAATATTACGCGATTTGAAGAAAGCAGACAGGTTATCTGGTTATTCAGAGCCAGAGTTAATTGATGGGTTAGCTGAATTAGTTAAGACTGATCAGGTAAATTCTGATGGTAATGATAGCTACTCCCTGCCTGATTGGTGAAGGTAATGCCGTGATGCCGTGGTCATAACAAGGGATGTTTTACAGGCTTTAATGGGTGTCCACGGCATACGGCAGCAATCACGGCAATCCATACCCTGTATAGGTCGTAGCCTACGGCACTGCTACGGCAGCACGGACACCCACGGCAGAAGCATCAATAATAAGTCCGCCAATAAACAGCTATTTATTATTAGAGGATTATCAACATCATGCTGAAAATAGTAATTGTTGAACCAGAAACATTCACGCTCTTAGGCATCAAAGGCGCTATTTCACAATCTCCAGATATAGAAGTAACTGGTGATGCCTCCAGTGGAAAGCTAGGGTTTCAGTTAATTGAACAGACCAACCCTGATGTTGTGTTAGTTGATTTACTCTTACCCGACATGAGTGGTTTAGAACTGACTCGCTCAATCAAAAGAAAGACTAATAGTAAAGTGGTAATTTTTACGAATCAGACTCATTCCGACTTTATTAAGTCAGCTTTCCATCATGGGGCTGATTCTTATATGCTCAAAACTGCTGATGTAGAATTGATTGAATTAGCCATCAAGAGAGCTTATTTTGATGAATGCCTGCTTGACCCGAAGCTGGCTAAAAAACTGTTAAAAAGCCTTGATAAAAATAGATATATTGACCCTAGTTTTGCTGACAAAAACTTGCTTGATTCTCCCACCGAACGACAAATACAAGTCCTGCGTTTACTGGCTCAGGGTTTAGCTTTTGAACAGATTGCCAAATAAATGTTTCTCTCTGTTAGTACAGTCAAACGTTATGCCAGTGATTTGTACAGTAAATGGCACGTCAAGAACAGTTATGAGGCGATAAAAAGAGGGGCGATGCTTGGTTATATCGACTATAACTTGATTGTGAATGAATGATGTATTGGTGAGGAGAGCAAAAGGATTAAGTCGGGGAGTGGTGGGGTTTAATTCTTATTTACTTCTGTTGCTAACAGAAGTGAAATCAAATAATTTTTGGAAGCGTTCAAGATTCAGATGATGTGTAAATATGAAAATTTCCTCACCTAATGTTGCTGCATACTATCACCCCAGGCGCAAAAGTTGTGGGCATCGCTGGTATCTAACTCATCTCCATCTCCCTAATGTATACATCTGTAGACGCTGTAAACGTGCTAAGGATACACCTAAGTAACCTGGACGCAGTTTGGTTGAGTACTTATGGCTGTTTGTAATTAATTTTACTATAATCGAATAGATGTTTTTGGCATAAAAAAAAGCCTGTATGAGCCGAAAAGCCACAGTTCGTTCGGATATTGAGTTTGAGTCGAATATCAAATGGTTACGGGACATTAAGGATATTCCTTATGTAAGAGAACATTTCGATACAGAATGTAATAAGCGTGAAGGATTGGTTAAATATCAAGGACATGAGATTGTAGGCTATGCAGAGCTAGAAAAAAATGCTCCTAAAACATACCCAGGAAAATATTCCAGAAGAATATTTTGGCTTTCAAAAGAAGATCGTTTTTATAAACCAGATGGAGCTTACAAGCAAGGATGCCCAAGTGAAGCTATAGATCCATTAACTGTTTCTACTAAAGTCTTAGGACGGGTAACGGAAAGAGCTTGGGGAGGGACATTACCACCAAATCTTGACTAAACCAAAATAAATAACCCTGATTATAAAACACGCTCATCTCCCAAAATTGGGCGTGTTTTCCCTTCGCTAAAATTAAAAGTGATAAATTTAATCTCTTTTCATACGCCAGAAACTAAAACGCTTAGATTTCGTGTTTTTTGGTGAAATTACGGAAGTCTTCAAGTGCAAAATTCCTACAATAGTATGCTGATATCCCAACTGGATCTACCACAAGCAATCACAACGTAGGCAGTTCTTTACAAGTGTTGGTTAATAAGTAAGTTAAAAGGGGAATCCTAAATGTGTAGTTAAGCAAGAAAGTTGGTAAAAGCAATGGATGATGCCCAAAAATACTATGATGCCGCTCATTCAAGTGCTGAAGCAGAAGATTATGCTAAGGCAATTCAACTATATACTCAGGCTATAGAACTAAATCCTAAAGATGACAGAATATATTTTGATAGAGGAAAAAGTAGGTTTTTTAATCAGGATTTCAAAGGTGCTTTAGAAGATTTCACTAAAACTTTAGAAATAAATCCTTTCGATTTTCCAGCCTATGTAGAAAGAGGATTAACTTATACTCAGTTTGAGCAATGGGAAGAAGCTATAGAAAATTATGAGAAAGCTTTAGAAATTTGTCCAGAAGACTACATTGCTTACTACAATCGAGGAGAAGCATATTTACATATCAAAGAATACGAAAAAGGTATAAATGACTTAGAGACAGCCGCTAACATTGTACTATCAGACGGCGATATGCTGTTATACAGAAAGATCCGCTACAGGCTGTATGAAGTAATTAGTTCACTGGGTTACGAATATGAAGATACAGAGTATGTTCCTGATGAAAATGAATCGGGACGAGAGTGGCTCATGGCTGTAAATATGATTAATTTCTCCTTTGAACCAGTTATTATAAATCAAATTCAGAATGCTAGTCCTTCAGAACAAAATGACATAGAAGCAGAAGCATATTTTCAGTGGCAAGGGAAATGGTATTTTGTACCAAGAAGAGAATAAAATAAGGTGCGTATATACCTAGCGAAGGTACGGATTGAGCCAATATGCCTACACATCGGGAAATTAAGGATGAAAACGATTGTCCTGTACTCGTATTTGATAATTTACTACTTATTTAGTTACGGAAGCTGTCACCAGGGGTAAAGTAGCCTATAAGTACTATGGACTATGAACCTTTAATAGGAAATAATTCACCTTTCTTACTACAAGCGAATTCTCCATTCAAACTTGTGAAAGCTAACGTTGGATCTAAGGCATCTAAATTTAGCTTTTCAAAATCTATCCTGGAAATTTTTATATATAGAGATGTGATATTTTCAGCAGTTCCATTGGCTGGGTTTACCTTCTCAGTTAAACCATAAAATTCAACAGTATTGACAGAATAAATTACCCTAAATGTTTCATAAATAAGACGTAAAGTTAAACCAGTACAAATATCTGAGTAGAGCTTAAATCTATCCTTCTGAGCCATTTTCCTAGTAGACAACTTACCAGTCTTAGTTAAACTCATCTTTTCTTCTGGAACCACATCTAAATCTGGAAGTTCCATGAAAATGTTGACTGTGTTCACATCAATGAATTCGATATCGAAAACGAGAGGAACTGGCAATTCTTCGTTAGAAAGCTCAATTTCAAGTAATTCAGCTAACGGCTCTGGATCTTCCAATTTCACAGCATTTTTCAATCGCTCTCGACCTCGTTCTTCTTCATCCCACGTCTTTTTATTCTCTTCTTCGATCTTTATATGTTCTGCTTCCTCTAAGCCAACCCTCTTCAAATACTCTTCATGAGCTTTATGCTTGCTCTGATTATATTTTTCAGTTTCTTCTTGAATTCTAATTGGTAAGCTTTGATTGTATAATTTCACTAAACGATTTCGTTCAATAATATAGCTTGCTACTGCCAAAGCAAATAATAAAAATGAAATCCAAACGTTTTGAAAAAAAATAACAAAGCCTAAGCCAGAAATAAAATACGTGATGTATAATCTAGAATTTTTACTCTTTATTTCTCGTTTGATTGTCACTTCATAGAAATTTTTATCGGGTTCTATAAATTTTGGATAAGTATAAATTACAGGTTCATATTCTTCTCTTCGAGCAGTTAATTCTTCCCAATTAAAAGTTTGTTTTTCTCGCTCTCTTAAAATATTTGCTAATGATTCGATTTTAGCTTGAAAAGCAGAGTAACTTTCCTCTGCTTCTTGGAGTAACTTTTGTTTCTCTTGCTCTTTTTGTTGCCTCAGCAATTCTTTGTATGCCGATCTGTTACTTAGATTGTGATGGTTATATTTTTGACTTCTATTTGATGAGGTTTGAGTAACATAACTCAGCCCTGTACCAGGAATGCTATATGTAGAGCGAACTCCTCTGCTGCTTATGTTAACAGTCGCTCCCCGACCGCCGATTGATAAGCTCCCGCCACTCTTGCTTAAATTAAGCTTGATTCCTGGCGCTATTTTCACTGATTTTCTAAATCTGAATCCCATACGAACATCATCTAGAACAGTATATTTTTAGCTTACCCAGACAACTAGCGCGTGTTATCTCAATCGGGTTTGCAGGTAGCACAACAAGCGCACTGCCTTAGCAGCGATCGCTTTTAAAAAGAAATGGTTGATATTATTAATGCAGCAATTTAGGACAGAAATCATGTCTAATGTCACGATTAACCTGCCAGAAGAAGTATTTAGCGCCCGTCGCCTGAGTCCAGAAGAATTTGTGCGCGATATGCGCCTTGCTGCTGCTATCTACTGGTATCAGAAGCAGGAAATCTCGATGGAGAAAGCAGCCTCTGTTGCTGGGTTAAACCGCCGAGACTTTCTAGCTGTCCTAGCCCGTGAACAAGTGGATGTCTTCGCTGTTGACTTTGATGATTTGCAGAGCGAGTTTAACCGTGGCTGAACTGCCTGCTATCAACACATCCCCATTAATTTTTTTGACCAAGGGCGGCTTTCTTGATTTGTTGCTCCTAATGGGATCATCAATTATTGTTCCCGATGCTGTAGCCACAGAAATTCAGGCGTATGGGTCAGCAGACGTAACAGCAGTGACGCTCAATAATACTGATTGGTTGGTTATACAAGAAACACCACCAGTCCCAAATGTGATTCAAAGCTGGGATTTGGGTCTAGGTGAGTCAGCCGTACTAACCTGGGGCTATGTAAATCCAGGTACAGAAGTAATTCTAGATGATTTAGCAGCCCGTCGTTGTGCTGCAACTTTGGGAATTCCGGTACGGGGGACATTAGGCATTGTTATTACTGCCAAACAACGAGGGGTAATTCCGGCTGCACGTCCAGTTTTAGAACAATTGCGCCAGTGTGGGATGTATTTATCTGACCGCGTGATCAATCACGCATTAGCATTGGTAGGGGAATAGATTGACTCCCAAGCCGTGAGCGGATCATACCTGATGATGGTTATAGCGCGGCAAGCATAAGCAGGTTTTATCAGCCAACGAGATAATGCGGGTTGTAGCGTTCGTCCTGTCCGGCTGATTGATAAGTCTGGGTTAATCGGGTGCAATCGCTGACGAAACAATAGGCTTTTTGGTCGCTTACATTGTTTTATTGCACAAAGACCATGTAGGATTTTAGAGGGGAGATTGCAGATTGCAGATTGGGGGAGAAATGGACAAGGAGCAGTTTAAGGAGAGAACCCAATCTTTTGCCTTACGGGTGATTAATTTAGTTGAAGCTTTACCAAAAGACCAAACAACCTCACAAGTCATAGGCAAACAATTACTCCGTTCAGGAACGTCAGTAGGAGCCAATTATCGGGCAGCTTGTCGCGCCAAATCAACGGCTGAACTGATCACCAAGCTCAATATTACATTAGAGGAAGCCGATGAATCGCTCTACTGGATGGAACTAATTGTAAAAGCGAAATTAGTGGACTCTAACAAACTTCAGAGCTTGATGCAGGAAGCTAATGAAATTGTATCAAAGAGGAGTGTCCTCTCTCAAAACCTTACGGTCAAAACCCAAAGATTCTCGAATTTATAACCCCAATTAATCAATCTCTTGCTTCAATCTTCCTTCTACAATCTCCAAAAACAATCTGCAATCTACAATCTGCAATCTTCAATGAAAATAAACCGCTTCGGCAGAGCAGAAATCCTCACCCCCGATCAAATTAATGTCCTATTTACTGAGGGCTTTGTCAACCCACGCGATCGCGCTCTATTTGGGGTGTGCCTTTATGCTGCCTGCCGAATCAACGAAGCTTGCACGTTGGCGGTGAAAGACGTGTTCGGCAGTAACGGTGTCAGAGGAGTTCTAGTACTACGCAGTGTCAACACCAAAGGCAAGCGGGACACCAGGGAAATCCAAGTGCATCCGAAGCTCAGGCAGTATTTAGAAGAGTACAACCCTAACCGCCGCAAGGAGTTCTTGTTCCCCGGCAGGCATGGACTCTTACATATTCACAAGGTCAGCGCCGATAAAATCCTCAGAGATACCTGTGTGCGGCTGGGCATTGAGGGGGTTAGTACCCACAGTTTCAGGAGAACTGCATTAACCAGGATGAGCGATGCGGGGATACCGTTGCGCCACATTCAGGAGATATCGGGACATCGGACTTTGGCAGCTTTGGAGCGATATTTGGGGGTAACTGAGAAGCAGAAACAAAACGCGATCTCTGCTTTGGATTTTTGATTTTAAATTGTCTGAAGGTGTTGACTCTTAACGAATGAAAAGTGAGGATAACTATGTGTAGCGACCCGCAACCCGACTATGAATTAGCAATTCTAGTTGCGACTAAATCTAACCAAGCATTACCTACTTGACGACAAAAGGCCACTGAAGCTTCAAGATATTTTTCAATTTGTTGGGTAAGCTGTTCTGAAAAATTAGGATAATTATTTTCTATAGACTTATCTTTCGTCTCAATCCAGTTTTGTAAAATCTGTTTTGTTACCTCAAGGTGAAATTGAAAACCATAAATATTGTTACCGATTCTGTAAGCTTGATGTCGGCATACATCACCAGACATCAGTAAAGTAGCTTCTTGTGGTAAATCAAATGTATCGAAATGCCATTGCATCATGTAAATAGTCTCAGGACATCTACGTAGTAAAAGGTCTTCTTTTGTTATGGGATATGTAGAAAAAACTCTCGTAAATCCAATTTCAAATTCATGATGTTTATAAACATTTGCGCCAAAAGCTTTAGCTATAACTTGGGCACCCAAGCAAACTCCAAGGATAGGTTTTTGATCTGCATAAAACTGGTGAATTAGCCCGATCATTCCTTGTATTAGAGGGTGTGTAGTATCGTTTGCGTGCATTGGTCCCCCTAAAATAATCAGACCATCAAAGTCTGTACTATTGTCAGGTAACTCATCTCCCTCAGCAGGCAGTAAAATATCTAGATTGCTCCCTCTCTCTTTCACGCATTCACCCAAAACACCAGGTGGAGTTAATGAGAAATTTTGAACTGCTAGTATATTCATGCTGCTATTCCTGTTAGTGGGTTATGAAATTTTGGTTGTGTTGCAAAAACTTTGTTAGGGCAGAGCTTCCCTATTAATCAGCATTTCTACCAGATCGACCCTAGTTTTTGCAACACAACCATATTTGAAGCACTCATAATTCCTTACTTCTTTAAATAAGTCTTTATACTCTGCACAATATTCATCTACGATCGCAACTGTTGGGTGAGCATAAGAAAGCCAAATGCTTGAGGATTTGTAATTCTACATCCATTGCCCTACTTACCTTGTAGAGTTTTATCTTTTGATTCTTTTATTCAGAATACCCGGAATGTGACACAAGAGGGATAGTCCAAATATACCACTAGCCTTGTGATTTAGGGTTTAGCTCCTGCGGGAACTGTGTGCAATCAAGCAGATTTGATATTACACATTAAGTTAAACTAAAAATACAAAGTCTTTCTTTAACTCGTAATCGATATCGAATTAAGGAAGCAGCAGCATAGATAGCTTGGTAACCAAAGGTGGTAAAAAGTGTTTCTCGAAGTAGGAGAGAAGCTGAGTCAAATGGTAGAGTTTTAGGAGAGCCAAACCATTTGGTTTGCGAAACCTCCCATTCAAAAAAATGAAAATTGAGATAGTCGATACGTTTTTGAAAGTCACTCCATTCTCGCTGCCATTCCGATTGGGTTAGGATAGCCTCTATAAATAATTCCTCAAATATCTGAGCGAAAGCCTCAGATATTATTTGTCTCCGCAAATCATTTTTAGGTCTTAGGGTTTCAACGAATGCGTGTCCTAGTTCGTGAGTAAGGGATGCAAGTGAGTCCCAGGTTGGTAAACTAGCCCCAAAAATACAGATTTTCCCATCTTTGAAGTCAGTTCGGTAGCGAAAGTCCGAATCTCGAAAATTTGACCGTTCAAGGACTTCTTGTAATATTGCTCCTTGTTGGAACTTATTAAGCTGTTCTTGGAATATCTTGTGGGCACGTTGAGGTAGAGGTTTTTGTAAGAATTTAGGTCGCCTTAGAATAGGAGTAATTCGTTGTTGTAAGGGCTGAAACCAGGAAAGTTCTAGTTCCCGGTTTTTAATAACTTGAACTTCAGCGAATAAACGCTGTAAAAATGCTAGCTCTAAACCAGGAACCCAATCATAAGCCATTTGCCTTCGGAGGTTCAAAAGTGTTTCAGTTAGTAAGTCTGGTTTTAAGGCACTACGGATAATTTGATGGTAATTTTGAGTGTAGAGATAAACTATCTGCCTATGCGATTTAGGAAATGTATATGTATTCACGGGGTAACGCACCAATCAAAGGCTATGTTTTCACGAATCCAATACTGTTGTAAATCGGAAACGGAGTGATAGGAATTTGGACAAACTTTAAAGATTATAAAGGTATTAGATTGTGGAATAATTGACTCAAAAGCAACTAATTTTCCCTGTTCTTCTCGATAAAAAATAAGTTCGCCTCCCCAATTCGGTTTATGTTGTTTAGATAGCTGCAAAAGCGAAACAAAATTTACTGGTCGCCCATAATCGGTATGAATAGGGATTCCTTGGCTACTGGCTTGAAAGACATTATACTGAGGTATTAAACTAGCTTTCATTATCAAACGTTCTCCTAAAAGTTCAAACAAAAACGACTGAAAGTGTTTTGAGTAAATAAATTTAACAACCTCAAGATAATTAAATGCTCCCCAGTACCAGTTTGTGTGAGATGAAATTCCTTCAATGCGAGCTTTAGTGACAGGAATAGTGTGACAGTACTCGGTAATTGATTGTATAATAGATGATAAGAACAGATTTGGTAAAACTGCGTATTTAAATGGAACTTCATGGCACCAACGTTTATGTAAGACACCACATTCAAAATCCTCAATATATTCAGGTCTTAGCCAATCTTTCAAAATATTTGAACTGGCTATAGTACTATAATTCATATTTTCCTCCAAACAAACGTAAATTTGCGTGTAGTACTTAAATAACTAATTTCAAGTAAGTTTCTTCCTTGAGGAATTCTTATAAAAGAGTGACACCAATGAGTAAAAGGTTCTTTAGCAAAGGAACTAAGTTGGCATTTATGAGTTAAATCAGCTCGAAAAAACAGATGGAGCGCATTAGCTTTATCGTGTGAACTTATTACGGTATAAAAATCAGAACGCTGTGTTTTTCCTAAGATATAGTCTGCCAATACGGTTTCCTCTCCGAAAGTAGTACATTTACTTAAATCCCCCTGGAAAATATGAGTACCAGCATGATAGTCTAGAGTATTAAATATGCAGCGATAATCAAATGTTCCATGTGAGTTTTTTTCATATGCTCGGAGAAAACGTTCATACATTGCATCGACAAACTCAGAATATATAGGTATGGCTAGTAGCCTCAACCTTGCAGGAATCACCTGTCTAACTGATGGGAAACGACGACAGAATGCGTAGGTAAGTTCAACAATATTTTCTTCAGGGCCAAGAGGACCTATTGTTTCGGTAATTAGTAAATTGGGTGAGGCTTCGAGCTTACATTTATACGAACTATCATTTAAAATTTTCACATTTTGATAGCCCGCATTTTCCATTAAACACTGCGCTAATTGAGCCGCTTCTGGGAAGTATTCGATGCCGTAAATTGGTCCTTGTGTGATTGATGCAGCATAGCTAGCAAGAATTCCTGTGCCTGTTCCAACATCGACAACACAGTCCGTAGGTTTAATGGATTCGTTTATCGCCTTCCGAAACGCTGATAAACGAACTATATCTTCTAGCATCGTCGCGTGGTGATGCAGTTCAAAGGGCATTTTTAATTCTCCTATTGAACAATTTTGGGGGATTTTTGACAGGTTAAGTGAATCGCAAATATTATCAGTGGTATAAAGCTGAGGGTCACGATTTGCTGCTTGGACAATATCTGTAGTAAGTAGCCTGCCACTAAACTTGATACGCTTGTGGCTAAGATACTGAGTTGAAAGCTGACTGCTGCAACTTTGCCAATTTCCACTGCTGAAAAATACCGTTGTAACCCATAACTTGAAAGAATAAAAACGATATTTGAAGCAATGTGAGCGATAAGCACGCACACAAGCGATAGCATTAGCGAATGAGTCGAAAAAGTAACACTATATAGTGATAGATAGAAACTTAAGCACCCAACCAGTAACCAACGTCGCTCTAACCATCGCTCAAAATCTTTAGGTTTGATGACAAGGGGTCCAAGCATCTGTCCTAAAGAACGAAAAAGCAATAGTAGTAATACGGGTGTTAGATTTAATCCTATCCAATGAATCTGAAATTCAAAGTTCTGTCCGTGAGATGGCAGCAGCGACATCGACGGGGCACAAACAAGCGAGAGCAGAGGAATCATCAACAGTACTCGCTGCTGCGTCGGTGTTAGTAACCCCCAGTTTAGTCTAGGTAACGCAGTCTTAGATTCTAATTCAACAAGTCCAACGGCATCTTTACGCAAAATAGATACAATCCAAGCCGCAGTAACTAGATAACTTAAACAATCAAAAAAAAGATAGGGGATTGTGCCTACCACTCCGTATAGTAAAGTTCCTACTACTTGACCTAGAACAAATTGAGCCGTGAAGACATAGGAGTCATAGCTGCTGACCGCAGGAAGTTCGCTATCGTTAAATGTTCGTCGTACATAAATTTGATAAATGGGAGCAAGAAATCCACTCAAACACGAGCCTGAGAATTCTGCTAACAGTAAAAACGACCAATTATTATTTTGCAACCCGAAAACTGGAAAAATTAACGAAACAGCTCCTAGTAATTGAAGAATAATAAAAAACCAACCTAATTTCAAACGAGGTGCTAGCCAGCCTGAGAAATGGCTAGTAAACAAACCTGGTAAAATTCCTAAAACAAAGGCAACTGAATAACTAAATGCACTGGCACCATGTCGTGTAAGTTCAGCATAAACAGCAATGCTAGTAAAAGCAGTTCCAACGTTACTTAGTAATAAGGCTAGCGAGAGATTGCGATAGGTTACGTGAGTCTTCAAAATAAAAATGATGTCACGAATCATGATATGCCTCTCAGGATACTAAGGTATTCCTTGTTCAGTTGCTTAGGTGTGATAGAGGGAATATAAAGCGTAGTCCCAAAATGAACGTAATCAAGCAAAGTCTCCATCTGTTCCAACCTTGCTTCAAAAAATTGAGCATTACTTTGAGGTTCACATGGGGAGGTTACTAAAAATACTTGCTTTGAAGGTTGATAAAAACGCAGTAGATATTTTTTCAGGATATGGAGCCGATTTTCAGTCGAGGCATTTTTAAAATAGACACGCGGCGTACCAATTGAACACACATGGTAAATGTAATAATCGAGTAATGGCTCAATTTGGTACTCAAACAACAACAAGCGATTGGCATCAACAAGTACCGAACCTCGCTCTAAAGGGTCACGGCTCAAATCATTAATCATTGTGTCAAAGCTGGAAATGCCAGGAAACACTTCTAGTTCAATCTGTAATTCCTGTTTTCTAGCTTCTAACCATTGCACGAGTGTTACGCCAATCCGAGGATGTCCAGGAACAAGTAGAGCAACATTTTCATATTTGCAGCAATCAGCAATAACTTTATCAAACAAACGCTGGTAATTAACCTCATCCACGTCTCCGTCTTGATACAAAGTACCAAGGTCTTCAATTGGTGGGATGCCCAACTCTCCTAAAGACTCACAAAGAGTTGAAGGGACGATAGGTAAACACCCTATTTTTTTAGACTGAAGCAAACGATTTCGTCCCTCCAAAGAAAGTTGCTGTGTTCCACAAATTCCTAAGCCAATGACCGCTAAACGCATAGTTTTGCCTTTAGATTTTTAAGTAGAGCAGGGGTTATTAAACCTCCTGCTGTCAAACAATTGTGGTGAACTAGCAGTGAAGATTAAACTATTGAGCCTCTTCGCTAGTTAAAACTTCTTCTTCCTGTTCAATTTGAAGAAGTAAGCTTTCCAAATCAACAGGTACCGAACTTAGACAACGGATATGATAAAAGGGAACCCCCAGCAATTCTTCATTAATTTTCAAGTTCGGTTGCATATCTGCTGATTCCAAACCAAAGTTGCTAGGTAGATTCGACAGATTGTCTTTGTGATTAGCCATTGAAGAAATCTCCATCGTTGTGTGTGATCTCACTTCCCGTGAGTTAGATACTTTTATTAAAAATCCTTGTTGACCGACTTCAAGGCTGAGTATGGCTGAGTTTGATTTTTAATCTGTTTTTGAGGAATATAACCCTCTTGTGTCACTTGCGGAAAACAATAATCGGAACGAAACTCTGAAACTTTGATTTAATAAAGTTTTGAGCTTTATTAGATAAAGGTTCCAATGTTTCGCTACAATTATTGTTTTCCGAAAGTGACAGAATAGGGATAAATTTTCTCACCTACCTACTTAAAATACTCAATGTCAAGGTCGCTCAAAGTTCGGCAAGATTATATAGGGAAAGTAAAACTGGCAGTTAGGCGAAATGGCTTTCTCAGCCAACAGGCTCTAGCTGAAGAGCTTGGACTTGCCCGTTCTACCGTTGTTAACTTTTTGACGGGTAAATCTGTAGACCGTGCGATTTTTGAGGAAATTTGTGAAAAGCTATCGCTGGATTGCACAGATATTGCAGAGCTTGAACCTTTGTGTTCTTCTGTTATAAATTCGACAGTAGAGGTAGCAACAAATCGTCTGGGTTTGGCTGAAGCTCCTGATGTCGCAACATTTTATGGCAGAATGCAAGAGCTAGCCAGATTAGAACAGTGGATTCTCCACGAAAAGTGCAGGTTGGTTGCACTACTAGGAGTGGGAGGAATTGGTAAAACCACGCTGTCTGTCAAACTAGCCCATCAAATCAAGGATAATTTTGAATATGTAATTTGGCGAACGCTCCAAAATGCACCCCCTGTTGAAGAAATTTTGGCAGAGTTAATCCATTTTTTCTCCAATCAACAGGAAATCAATCTCCCAGATACGGTAGAAGGCAAAGTCTCTCGCTTGCTGCATTACTTGCGTTCTTTTCGTTGCTTGGTACTACTCGACAATTTAGAATCTGTACTGCAAGGTGGCATTAGTACCGGACAATACAGCCAAGGATATGAAGGTTACGGCTATTTACTTAAGCATATAGGAGAAGTTAACCATCAAAGTTGTTTAATTCTTACAAGTCGGGAAAAACCAAAAGAAGTAGCATTACTCGAAGGAGCAAACCTAAGAGTACGCTCGTTGCTACTACCCGGATTATTATTAACTGATGGGTATGAAATTTTTGCTGCTAGAAGTTGTTTTGCAACCAACGAACAAGAACTACAAGAAGTTTGCAGGCATTATGCAGGTAATCCACTGGCATTAAAAATCGCAGCAGCAGCAGTGCAAGAAGTCTGCGGGGGTAGCTTAGGGCAGCTAATTCCCTTACTGCGACAAGGAAAGTTACAATTTGACGACATCAACGACTTGCTGGAGCAACAATTTAATCGGTTATCGTCAATAGAACAGCAAGTAATGTACTGGTTGGCAGTAAACCGGGAACCTGTTTCTCTGCAAGAGTTAGAAGCAGATTTTGTCTTTAAAACAGTCACGGGACACTTGCTAAATGCGTTACAGTCACTTGCCCGTCGCGCATTTATCGAACAAAATGCAAAGCAATTTGTATTGCAACCCGTAGTGCTGGAATATGTCACGCATCGGCTAATTGACCGAGTGTGTGAGGATATTACCAGCGAACGGCAAGAATTTATCAACGATTACACTTTAATTAAAGCTCAAAGTAAAGAGTATATTCGACTTTCCCAAATACGTTTAATCCTACAACCAGTTATTGATAAATTAGTCGAGATGTTAGGCTGTGTCGGCAATGTTGAACGCCAACTCAAACATATCCTTACCAAAATACGACAAGAAACACCTTTAAAGCCAGGATATACAGCAGGTAATATTCTTAATATCTTGTGTGAAATCAACACAGACATCAGTAATCTTGATTGTTCGTACCTGACAATTTGGCAAGCATACCTAAAAGGTAAAAGTTTACAGCATGTTAATTTTGCCTATTCCAATTTAGCCAAATCTGTTTTTACAGAAACGTTTGGTGCGGCTTTGTGGGTAGTATTTAGTCCTGATGGCAGTCAGATCGCCAGTGGGGGTATAGATGGCGAGATTCGATTATGGCAGGTTGCTTCTTGTCAGCAGGTTTTCCGATGGAAAGCACATACTAACTGGATACGCTCAGTTGCTTTTAGCCCAGATGGGCATACCCTAGCGACTGGTAGTGCTGACTGTACAGTGAAACTTTGGGATGTTATAACTTGTCAATGTTTGCAAACTTTTCAAGGACACACTAGCCGTGTGTGGTCAGTTGCTTTTAGTCCTGTAGGCGAAGCCTTCTTGGAAGGAGAAGGTTGTATCCTAGCTAGCAGTAGCGATGACCAGACAATACGTCTTTGGAATTTAGAAAGCGGTGAGTGCTTAAAGGTTCTACAGGGACATACTGGTCGAATTCGGTCTGTAATTTTTAGCCCAGATGGTCAAGCCCTAGTTAGTGGCGGTGATGATAAGACGATTAGACTATGGGATGCAAAAACTGGTCAGTGTTTAAATATACTGCACGGACATACCAGTGGAGTTACAACTGTTGCGCTAAGCCCAGACGCTCAAACTTTAGCAAGCGCTAGTGCTGACTATACAGTGAAACTTTGGAATATAAACACAGGGCAATGTCTGACAAGTTTAAAAGGACATATTAGTGAAGTGTGGTCAGTTAGCTTTAGTTCAGATGGGCAAATTTTAGCTAGTGGCAGTAATGACCAAACTATCAAATTTTGGGATGTTAATACTGGTCAATGCTTAAGAACTTTACAGGGACATACCAAAGAAGTATGGTCAGTTAGCTTTAGTTCAGATGGGCAAATTTTAGCTAGTGGCAGTAATGACCAAACTATCAAATTTTGGGATGTTAATACTGGTCAATGCCTAAGAACTTTACAAGGTTATACCAACGGAGTTCGCTCTATTGGATGCAGCCCAGACAGTCAAACTATAGCTGTCAGTAGTGCTGATAATGCAGTGAGACTATGGAATGTCAATACTGGTCGATGCTTAAGAACTTTGCGAGGACATACGAGTCAGGTTTGGTCGGTAGCTTTTAGCCCTGATGGTCAAACCTTAGCCAGTGGCAGCGAAGATCATACAGTAAGGCTGTGGAATGTTAATACTAGTGAATGTATCAAGGTTTTAGAAGGACATACCAATTGGGTATGGTCTGTTACTTTCAGTCCTAATGGTCAAACCTTAGCCACTGCTAGCGATGATTACACTGTTAAGTTATGGAGCCTTAGTACTAGTCACTGTTTAAAGACTTTAGAAGGACATACAAACTGGGTATGGTCTGTCGATTTCAATATGGATGGGTCAATTTTAGCAAGTAGCAGTAATGACCAAACTGTTCGGTTGTGGGATGTTCAAACTGGTCAATGCCTGAAAGTGTTACAGGGTCACACTAATGGTATTCGAGCAGTTAAATTTAGCCCTGATGGTCAGACCCTAGCTAGCGGCAGTGAAGACCATACAGTAAAAATTTGGGATGCCAGTAATGGTAAGTGCGTTAAAGTCTTGCAGGGACATACTGATTGGGTATGGTCTGTTGATTTCAATACGGATGGAACAATTTTAGCAACTAGCAGTAATGACCAAACTATTAGGCTGTGGGATGTAAGAACTGGTCAATGCCTAAAGGTTTTACAAGGACATACCAACTGGGTTAGAGCTGTGTCTTTTAGTGCCAACGATCGAATTCTGATCAGTGGAAGTGAGGATGAAACTACTAAACTTTGGGATGTTGAAACAGGTCAGTATATAACTTCGTTCATTAGTCCCAGACCCTACGAAGGTATGAATATCACTAATACAACAGGCTTAACCGAAGCTCAAAAAGCTACACTCAAAGCTTTAGGAGCAATTGAGCTTTTAATGGGCTAGCTCCATTCGGTACAAATTTCTCTAACAAATAATCTGGAATTCAGCAAATTAATCAGGTAGATAAATACATCTCCGCAAACATTAAATGCACCCAGAGCAAATAAAAGATATGGCTAGATTCGTAGGTGTACGTTGGTGGAATCAGTTTATTCTCGCCTTCATCTGCTTTCTGTTGATTATTGCGTGTAGCAATCATGGTTCAAATTTAACAGCGAAGCAAACTTTGAAAGTAGCAATTCAGCCTACTTTTGCGCCTTTTCAATTTATGAAAAATGGGCAACTTCAGGGATTTGATATTGATATTGTAAAAGGTATTGGTAAGTCAGTGGGTTTCCAAGTAGAGTTTGAAAATCTACGCTTTGAAGGGATGCTGGGCGCTTTGCAAGCTGGTACTGTGGATGCTGCTGTTGCTGCCATGTCAATTACAAAAGAACGTTTAAATACTGTTTCTTTCTCCAATCCTTATTTTCGGTCAGGGCTAGCGATTACAGTGAGGGATAACAATCAAAACATCACTAATTTCGACAGTCTCAGGAATAAGAGAATTGCTGTGTTACTTGGTACAACAGGTGCCAACGAAGCAAAAAAAGTTCCTGGAGCTACAATAATCACTTTGGAGAGTACAGACCAAGCCTTCCTAGATTTAATCAATGGTAATGTAGACGCTGTGATTAACGATGTACCTGTTATTTTATATGCTCTCAAAACAGGGAGTCTCAGAGGAATCAAAATTGCTGGCGAGTTGCTTACACAAGAATACTATGGCATTCCAGTACGTAAGAATTCACCTAATCTAAATCTCATTAATAAAGGTTTGGACACAATTATTAAAGACGGCACTTATGCTCAGATTTACAAGAAGTGGTTTAACACTAAGCCTCCCCAGTTGCCAAAGACTGCACCAGTTTAGTTTAGGGAAGTGTGAGATTTACATACATCGTTAGAATTTTTTAACTATTTGGTATCTCGGCTCAATACCATAATGTTACCCCAAAGAATGATAAAGCCATTACTTCGCAAGAAGAGGAAACAGCACTGGGCCTGAAAAGTAATGCCGTTCCAAGCTTTCTTTATTCAAAGCTGGCTCCATTGCTTATCGATTGCTTACTTTTCACCTTGATTGCCATACGATGTGCGAACTGACAAGTCAGCGCTTGCGCTATCGCTTCGCCAACAACCCCGCCAATCGTTCCGCAAGGGCTAGGTTATCTTCAAGGGTAGGGTAAACCAAACAATTATGGCATGATTCACCCATGAAACAAGTTCATTCAAGCCTCACTCAGAGCGAATTTCTCCATGTTGCCGAATATGTTCAACTAACCGCTTGGTTTCACCACCTGCTAATTCTAGTTCCCTAACATTGCCCACCAAAATAAACAATTCCCTTGCCCTACTAACGGCTGTATTCAGTAAATTGGGTTTACGGTTGAGGAACCAAAAACTATGCTCCTGGTGGCACTGGTAAGGAGAGAAGATAATAGCTGCTTTCTCTCCTCCCTGGAAGGTGTGAACTGTGCCAATATCATCCCACGAAAAGTTTCGCCACCGATTAGAGAGTCGATACCTTAACGCGTTGGCTTGCTGTGAGAAAGGAGACATCACCCCAATTGTCTTAGAGTTGTCAGAGGAGCCAATAGAATAGCCATGCTTCAGCAAGGACGCGATCGCAGTTTCTACAGCATCGATTTCTTCGGGATTGGTGTGATTTAAGTGGCTTCCCTCAACGTGGTAAGCCAGCAAATGCTTGACTGTTGCAGTCTGCTGATCACCTGAAAGGATTTGCAGACCACCAGGATAGTTGGGGCTGCAAAACTGAATAATAGGTGGGGTGCAACGGTAGTGATTAGAGAGAATAATGCCGTTGCCTAAGTCGCCTTCTGCGCCACTAGAGCCAGCAGCGCGATGATAAGCGGTAGCTGTGTATTTGGCAGTGGGCGCATAGCGATAATAGTCTTCATTCCCCATGCCCCGATCCAGAAAGGCAGTTTTCAGATATTGTTTGATGGTATCGTCGCAAAGGTTAACGATTGGCTCAATTTGTTGGGGGTCGCCAGCCACTACTGCCCTTTGCGATCGCACCAGCAAGGGAAATAATTGATGTATAAGAGTTGTCCCCGCTTCATCTACCAATGCCAGCTTAACGCTATTGGGTTGGAGAATTGGCAGCATATTGCGTATTGATTGCAGGCTGGAGCTAATGACGGGGAAAATCAAACTCAAGTCACGGAAGATAGCATCACTATCACTTTCCAGTTTGAGCAATGCCTCTCCATCCCCCGTCAAGACGCTGCCATAAGTTGACAATGCCCTCATAACGCTCTCCTTGCGTTGGAGAACTTCTTGCAATAGAAACGCCCAGGCACGTTGAAACAGTTCTAGCTGTAATTGGTGGTGGTCGCGGTAAAAAAGATTGTAGAAATCCCCTTGTGGGTAACTATCGATTTGTTTTTGGATTTGTTGATGTTCTGCTTGTTTTAACTCTCTTTTCTTATTAAAAGCTGTTAGCTGGGTTTGAATTTCAGTTACTCCCCGGTTAAGATTCTGCCATTGCTGTGAAAAATCTAGTTTTTGGTTAACAGAAGCCTGGGCTGCGGTTAAACTAGGGTGGTCAAGGGGGGTCTGAAAAGGATGCCCTGTCGCCAAGGTGTTTAACACAGCTGCGTTGATCCGCAAAGCCAAGCGGCGAAAAATTCGTTGATCGGTAGTAGCATTAAGCCAGTTCAAGGCGCGTTTGGTGATAGAGTCAGACTCTTTTGGTAGTTCGCGTTCTGCCTGGGATAATGCTTCTTGTATTTGGTGGTAGGCATCAAGGGGAAAATTTTCGTAATCTGCCAAACTTGATAGCTGTTCAGTTAGGGCTTGTAACTCGGAAGACTTGGCAGCAATATCGTTATTGAGTGATTGGATCTCTACATCCAATTGCGATCGCCGTTCAATGTCAATAACTTTTTGAGCATTATTAAAGCGATCTTGCTCTATAAGTTGCTGAATTTGACTTTCTGCTTGCAATAATTCGAGTTTGGCTTTTTCCCAAGCAGATTGATTAAATTCAGTCTGACGCAGCCAATCTTGGGTTGATTGTAGTTTGGGTAGAGTTTCCTTACGGATATTAGTTTGGTTGCCGCCTGGAAGATAAAACTGTTGAGCAGAAGAATTTCTAGTCAGTCGTTGTTGGAATTTTTTAACGGTGCTGTTATTAGTGCCGACAAAAAGTATTAAATTATTTGCATCCTCTTCACCGCGAACAAGTCGTAACGCCCGATCCACTACTTGCTGTGCTACAAGGTGCAGAAACACTTCTGTTTTTCCAGTTCCGGGTGGCCCACAAACAGCAGTTAGTAAGTTCTCTTGGGCGTGTTTGAGAACGGATGCTTGAAATTCATCAGGCGCATGATCCGGGAAAGCCCCCCAGAACATTACCTCATGTCTGGGTGATTGTGGCTGACCCCAGAGGTACTGCATCGCTGGGTGAGTTTCAGTTAGCCATTCGCTATTACAGTCAGGTTGTTGAAGTTCCTTAAGGATTTCTTGTATGTCTTGCTTGAGAAGGGCGTTATAGGGTGTAAAGTCGCAGCGAAGCAAATAAGGTTGTCGAGAGGTTTTGTACTTGACTTCGGGTAAATCTACCAGTTCAAGAAAGTCTCGAAGCGTTGGGAATCTTCCTTTAAATGTATCTTCTAAAAATTTTCCAATTCCTGAAGCAACAATAAGTGATTCGGCTTGCTCCTCCTCTAGCCCGTACAGCCGCATTAAATTAACAACCACTGGCTGAAACTCGTACTCGGTCAAGTCCCAGCCAGTTTTGCGGTAATTACCTTTGAATATGGGTGAAATATCAACTGTGAACAGAGGCAGATATTTCAGCTTTTGGTCTTTGCCCTTGCCGTTGATTATATAGATTTGTGGGAAAGCAACAGCCATCTGAACATCATTTTTGTTCCCTCTTTTGGCAGCAAGTTGCTGTTGCTGGAATTGCGTAAATACTTCGCTATCTAACAGTAGCTTGTTGGCAACAAGCTGCACTCCCTTATCTACTACTTTTGAATAGATATCTGAAGAACGCTCGACTTCAGCTTGAGTCAGTTCTTCTAACCTGATGTAGCCTAACCAAGCTTGTACTATCTGGATAAGTTTTTCTGACTCTTGCATGGAGACTTAAACTTAAAAATGAACACAAGCTAAGTATAAAAAATATTTGAGCCTTTTGCCTTCTACGTCCTGGTTTTGGTATGTCAGGTTACTCAACATTTGTCAGCGTCTCCAGTTGTGCAAGTAGTTTTTCTATTTGCTTGCGTTTTTTAGGGTCTGACCAAATACGGGACTTTCTTAGTTTGGTAGTTGCAGCAGTAAAGCGCTCTTTGTAATCGTTCGACTCGGTGTTTGGGGTAGAGGCTGCGGCTTTCTTTTCACTAATGCGCTGTCTGATTTCGCTTAAAGACCAGTTTTGAGCAATAGCTTGTTCTAAAAATTCAACGCGATCATCTAATTTCTGAATCTGGGCGATGGCTTTGGCTTTGGTGTACTCAAGTGAGCCTTCCCTTAGCGCGTCAAGGATGTCTTCTGGGAGGTTGAGCAAGGGTAGACGGTTCTTAACGAAAGATTCCCAGGTCATTAACCCTAAGCCATCAAACACAGATTCAACGATTTTGATATCTGGGTTTAATGGCTGCTCCTGGTTGAGGTCGGAATTATCTGTTTCGGTTTCGCCCATAACGTTATGGGTAGATAATTCAGTATCACCTTCATCGTCGCTGATAGCATTATTAGTGGACTCAGTTTCAACTCCGCCCATAACGTTATGGGTAGGTTCAACACTATCAACAACAGGTTCGCCCATAACGTTATGGGTAACTGTAGATGCTTTGTTTTGTAAGCGTTGTAGACGATACAGTAATGGGGGGATATCCTCAAAACTTCGACCTAGTTTGAGAGACAGCAGTTGCAGGATACCTTCAGTTTCTTCAACTGGATTCAGGTCTTCTCGAAGTAAGTTTTCTATAAGTGCAAATTGAAAAGCTGCGTTGTCGTCTAACTCTCTAATGACGACAGGGACAACTTTTAGCCCAATACTTAAGGCAGCACGATAGCGGCGTTCTCCTGCGACTAATTCGTGTTTCTCTCCATCAAGGGGGCGTACTAAAATGGGTTGCAGGATGCCATGCTGTTTGATGGATTCAGTTAGCTGCTTTAATGCTTCAGAATCAAAGTAACGGCGCGGTTGATTCGGCGGCAGAACAATCTGGTCTAACGGCATGGATTGAGGAGAACCAGCATTCGCTACGCCTGTGGTATCCCAAGGTACTTCAATTTTGCTTTTAAGGGGTTGGCTGGCTTTAGTAGTGCGTCTCATTTTAAGGATTCTAAACTAACGGCTATTTTTTTCAAGATTTGGACAGATGGGTGCTTTGGATCGTAAACCGCAAGGGGCATTCGTTCCTCTGAAGCATCAACAAAAGCAGTAGAGCGAGGAATTGCGGGGAAGACTGTTCCGGCACTTGCTAGTTGTTCGGTGATGGCTGCTAAGGTACGAGTGTCCTGGGAGTTCCGGGCATCGTATTTTGTAGGCACAAATCCGGCAATTTGCAATTTGCGGTTTGGTTTATTGCGTACTGTAGCGACCGTTTTTAAGAGTTCGCCTGTTCCCTCAAAGGCTTTGAAATGGGTTTCCAGAGGCACAAGAACATGAGTGGCAGCTACAAGGGAGATGTAAGAGAGTAGCCCTAAGCTGGGAGGGCAATCTATTAATATAAAATCGTAATCGGATTCAATTGGTTCTATGGCTTCTTTCAGGCGGAAATCGCGCATGGAAGCACTAACCAATTGCATTTCTGCCGTAGAAAGAGAGATGTTAGCAGGTGCTAAATCCATGCCATGAATCCCCTCATGTATTGGCAGGGGTTGTTCATCCACAATGGCATTGTTGACGGTTTGCTCTATCTCTCTTGGAACCAAGCCCATAAAAATGGTTAAGCTGGCTTGGGGATCTATGTCGATGAGCAGGACGCGATGACCCAATTGCGCTATTTGGTAGCCCAGGTTTTGGGTAAGGGTGGTTTTGGCAACACCTCCCGCCTGATTAAAAACTGCGATGATTCGGCTCATAAGTGAGTTGGTTTACCTGCCCCGTTACAATTAAAGATAACGGTGATACGTCAAAAAGCAATATTTATTTTTGTTTTGGGTAAATCTCACCACTAATATATAATTCATCCGCAGCAGAGCATTGGCACAGTTCACACGTTACAAGGTGGTCAAAAGTCAGTGATAATTTTTTCGAATCGCCAATGTCAACCAACTGATAGTCTCTGGTTTATTAATCGGCGGCCTAATTTACTAAATGTGGCTGTGAGTAGGGCGCGAGAACTGTTTATTCTGGTGGGAAATTTAGGGCGAATTTCTTCAGGGGGGCATACTGGAGAGTTGGTGGAATATATTAGGGAATAGGGAATTTGGCGAGATGCGATGATTGCAATCATTATAGATTTATAGGAATAGAAACAGAGTAACAAAATTTAGGAAAAGCCGAGACATAAAATTTTTTAGATTTATTTCGATTATTTTTTTTACATAAGTAAAATTAAATTTAATTTAATTTAGCTTTTTCTGAAGGAATAAAAATAAAATAAAAAATTAATTAATTTTTTGAGTTTTAGCATAATGTTATTTTAGTTTTTGTGATTTTACCCCCCGCGTGACCAAATTTTGAACCATAGCGTGACCAAAGGTTAACGGAATTTTAAGGTTAAGAGCCAATCCATCACCTCATACTATGAATCAAATCATGACCGTGTGTTTTAAATGTGAACCATAATGTGACCAAAAGTTTTATTTATGCATTTTGTAAAAAAACCAGATTGAGACACATGAATTCGAGCTAAAATTTTCAACATTCGGTCAAAATATGGTTTAAAACGCTAACAATATGGTTCAAAAACAGTTTTAGCCGCAAATTAAGTGATAAAGCGATCGCATCTCTGCTCAGTTTTAAAAGCTCTGTTCGCTGCATTGCATACAAATGAACCACAAAAGCCCCGTTGCTTGCTGTACTTAAATTTTGAGTTTTTTCAACTCCATTTATAGCTTTGAACTATATGTTGTCTTATGGGGTTATGAAGTATGTCGTGACCGTTTGGTCAAGATATGTTTCAAATCACAGTTTTAGAGATTATAAAGGTTATTTTTGGTCAAGTTTGAAAGGCTGAATACTGTGAAAGGTGATTTTAGCGTACAAAAATTTGGATGTCCCATTACCTTTTTTGGACAAGTTAGTAAATCAATAAAGTAGCTATCGCAATATTTGTTTACAACATGTCCCAAAATCCATGTATCTCGGCTGGTCCCCAGTCTCAGGTGTTGTGCCAATCACTCTGTACCTTACCCAGCATGGGGTTTTTCTCAAGTTATTCACAAAACATGCTCTGAAGTTTTCTTTAGATGTAAGGAGGATTTATGGTTAAGGAACCAGGCAATTTATCAGATCTGGAAGGACTAGGTAAGGATGAATGGGATAGATACGTCTCAGAGCAAATCAAAGAAGCAATAGAAGACAGTAAAACAAGCCAATTTTTACCTAATGCAGATGGACGTATTATCAGTCCTCCAGTTGCTGTTGATTGGAGCGGTTTTCCAATTCGCCTACAAACTTGTCTTGATGGTAGTTTTCGGAAAACATTACGTTTCCTGGACTGGCAGCTTGGCGATGTTGATGCAGGAAGACCAATTGGTCATGAAGAATACTTAGAATGGCGGGTAGTACGTAATGGGGCAGGCAAAATCATCCGCATGGAGTTTACAACTGAAGTAAGGGAGTATTGGGAAATTCTCGCAAAATATCATCCCACTAAGTGTTTGCGATTATTAGGGCGATTTGCAGGAGAGCGCATAGCTGCCTTTGAAGATGTTTATGGTCTTGATCCAGAACAGATGACACCAGAGGAAAGATTAAAATCTTTTCAAGATAATATGTTTGCTCACAGAGATAGTGCGCCAAAAAGCCCTTACAACAATGGGCGTAAGGCTATTGCCTTTATGTGTAAAGGTGTAAATACTTTGAGAGCAGCAATCCAATTAGCTAGCTTTGCTGCTTTTCCTTACCAAGCAGAAGAAGCAGATGGAACTATACGCTCAATTACTGGTTCTGAAGCAATTGCTTTTACAACGCAGAATGCACTAGATTGTCGCAACAGTGATCCAACAATTGTTTCCAGTGTAATTGATCTAGCTGTGTCAGGACAGTATCTTACATTGGATGATCCGCCTGGAGTTTACATTCTAGATGTTCAACATGAAAAAATCTTGTTGCCAGATCGATCAAGTTCTATTCCCAGTGACTGGTTTGAATTTCAACGGGGTTCCCGTACTGAAGGTGAGCGTTCACAAAGATTAGTGTTTGAGGTTCCACCTTCTCAAGGGTTTACAATTAGCGACTTGGTTGACGAAGAAATAGATGATCCAATTGCTTTCGGAGGACAAATTGCTAAGAAGATATTAGTAGGATTATATGTCCGAGTCAGTTCACCTGGAGCCGCTTCTGTTACACCTACAACCGTTAAAGTAAGTGACCTACCTACTAATCGCTGTGCCTGTGATTCCATTAAAGCTGCCTACAGTAATTTTGAGAGCATTCAGAATTTTCTTACTCCAGTTTCGACTGTAATGTCAGGTTCAAGACGGATAGACAGTTAATTATGGTTCTACAAGAAGGAATTTATTGGCAAAGTGGGGCGAAACCAGGACGCTGTTATCGATTGCTATATGTCAATTTTCAGGAGGGTATTACCACATCTGAAGCCAAATCAGCTTTAGCAGAAGTGTGGCTGATGCTTACTAATCTAAGGCAGGGTATTGTTCAAGATTTACAACCAACTAAAGTAGATGACCCACCAGCTTCAGAGATGAAAGTTTCATCAGAGAATTTGACTTGTTTACTAGGTTTTGGTTCTCGTTTGTTTGATGAAACAGTCCACGTTCCCCCCATAGTGAATGCCGATTTACGTCCTCCCACCCTGGTATCTTTGCCAGTTAGAGGTTTCCGTAGTTTACCGTGGGCAACAACTCCAACCGTAAATAGAGTTTCACCAGATTTAGCAATTCAGTTCATTGCTGATACAGAATTAGCAGTCAATCGGGCAGTAGTAGAAATTCATAAGCTTATACTTCGAGGACTTCCCTTACGGTTGGAAGCTCTATTTACTGGATTTCAACGAGAAGACAGACGTAGTTGGATCGATTTTCATGATGGAATTAACACCTTGAGATCTCCTTTACGTAAGCTAGTAATTGAGGTAACTGAACCTGGTGATGCACCTTGGTTGATTGGTGGCACATTCATGACATTTCTAAAGATTGCTGTAGATTTGCAGGTATGGAGACAACTCAGTCGTTCACAGCAAGAATTAGTTGTAGGTCGGCATAAACTTACTGGTTGCCCAATATTGGACGATCTACCTCAGATTGTCGGTGGGCAAGTGCAGCCTCAATTCATCTCTGGTTGTCCTTTCAGTGGAACAATTCCAAATAATCCAACCGACCGTTTTATTGATCCAGCTAAAGCAAGTAACCGATTGGTAGTAGCTAGTCATATTCACCGAGCCAATTTTAATCGTGGAGATGATGACCAAGCATCGAATAACCGAGTGTTTCGACAAGGTTATGAGTTTCTTGATGCTATCCCAGGTGGTGGAATTAGTTTGGGGCTAAACTTTGTTAGTTTTCGTAAGGATGTTTCAGCAATACGAGAAATCTTGTCAAGACCGGACTGGATGGGAGGTGTTAATTTTGGAGGAGTCACCAACCCAGATTTAGCCATAGGCGAGCCTCCTCCTGTGCCATTGATGTCAATTTTGGCAGGAGGTTTTTTTGCAATTCCGCCTATCGAAGATCCTTTTCCGGGTATTAGTTTATTTAGTTAATGAGCGCAGGCTAACACTACGTTGGAGCGGACAGCCGGGAGATTTAGATGTAAATTTGAGGTTACTGGCTGCCGCTCAACTTTACCGTTAAATATTTTTTTATATCCTTAGTTTCTTCTCTGGCCAAGATAGCCTTGCTGGTAATCACTTTTGTTTAATTTGGAAGCTTGACGTGCAGACCACTGACGCATGGGAGTAACTTTCTCTACATGAAGTAGCTTCTGGCGATAAGTATTATTATCTGTCAGTTGGGTGATCGCGCCAGCAATAAATCGAGCGCAGCGTTCTGGCTGAGATGAGACTTGTTCTTCTGCAAATCGGATAACCAGCCAGTTCGCATCGAAAAAACACTTGTTTCTATAGTCATCATCGCCGATACAGTGAGTGGGCTTGCCAGTCGCAAATGAGATAGGCTCATCAACCTCCAAGTCTATGTGTAAGCCAGTACAAAGGGCGCGGATCACAAGCTAAAACCACGGCTACGCTCTTGCTGCTTGCGCTCAAGTTCCGCTTCATAAAAATGAGCTTTTAATTCCTGATTCCAATCAGGATAAGTCGGTTTAAATCTTTGACCATTCGGCAATAATTCTAATACTGCACTAGCAGTTTTATCCCCCTGCTCATCGTTATTGAATGCCAGAACTACCCTATGGCAATTTTTGAGAAATTCCAAAGGTAAATTGTTCGGGTCATCAGCTACCATAAACATTGTTCTCATTGATGGTAACGCTCCTGTTTTGGCTAGGACATACACGCCTACTGACACCGCATCAATTGGTGAAGAACATAAGAAGACGTTTTTAATTTCTTGTTTTGGATTCTGCCCCAAATTTATATGAAACCAACCATTTGGTGTAGAGGCGTTTTGGTCATACTCAACAGTGTGATGATTATGTCCAGGGTTTGACCAAACTAATGCACCTGTTTTTTCGCCATCCAGATTACGTTTGATAAATAAAATCTGCTTTTGCTCATCAATGTAAAGCAAATTGTGGTTGTGTAATCTTTCAATAAAAGAATCTGGTATACCGCGTTTCTCACTCAAGTATTTATACAATTTTGGCCACAGAGCTATATCCTCTTGTGGTGGAGTGAACTGAGGCTGTTGCTGTTTGCGTTCAATATCTTGAAAGAGTTTTTCTAACTGTTCAACTGGGAGTGGTTTAACAGGTTTGAGCAGCAATTCATTAATAGGTTCATCATCACGTTCTGTTTGGTAGTCAACGCCAAGATGTTTTTGCAAACCGGGGAAGGTATAAGCTGCACCTAACTGTGTACCACTGAAAGCCTGCCCATCTTTCTCATAAGAAATGCCTTTAGACTTACCATTTCTAGTGAAACCTGTTCTTACACTAATGCCAGCTTGCTGTAACCGCATGATCAGCATTGGCATTTGGGGATTATCAACTCTGGCCCCAATACTGCTCGGTGTAAGGAGAAATAGAGGGTAAAACAAAGAAAATAGTGTTCGCGAATGGTTTACGCGAACAAGATGATTGGACTTACTTTTTCTCTTTGAGGCTATCGTACAAGTCCACCCAATTTTGACGAAGAGAGTCGATGCACTCAGTTAAGTGATCGATTTGGGTTCTTCTAGCCACGGA
>NZ_JAIVFX010000042.1 GCF_020829625.1 Nostoc sp. XA010
TTTTCCTGGTGTCTATTGCGCGGTGGAACCACACTGAACCCTTCCCGAACTCAGAGGTGAAACGCTGCTGCGGCCACGATAGTTTAGGGGTAGCCCTACGCAAAAATAGCTCGATGCCAGGATTCATTTTTTAAAACTAAAACCCCCTAGCTTTCATAATAGCTAGGGGGTTTTAGTTTATGCTGAATTTAGTATTGGATAATTGGTAACTTCTCAATAAGCGCTGGAAAGCTCATAGAGGTGTTTAAGAAGTGCGATGCAATGAATCCGGGATGAGCCAGGGTTAATACTAATCTGTTATTAGTAGCCAATGCACTCACCATGTGAATAGCACCTTTATCTTTTGGTTCTTCAGAGAATACGGTTTGATTTAATCTGTATTTACTAATTTAGGGTACGTTAGTACGCTATTACTAACGCACCCTACGAAATTAAAGTTCCGTTATTTAGTGTTTTTTGAACGCTTGCTTATTCAGACTACAGAAACCTCTAGATACTCTGGAGTTTCTTTTTGGAGAAGCAAGTGCACCTATGCAGATTTAGTGACTTCATCATGTTTAAGAGATATTGCTAAATATATACATAGGCAGTTGACATTTATAAAAATTTGCTGGTTCCTAGAGACAGCATCGATAAGTTGTTCTCAATTTTCACAAACTAGTCATAACCTGAGCCAATTGATTAGATAAATCAATTACAGAATCCTGGCATTTATTAAATAAAACCCCAGCTAGAAAATAATAATCGCCAGAATAAAATGCCATCTTGTTTTTTCGGAGTTCTTCTATATGGTTCTTTACCTTGGGATCGGAGCTATAGTAGCCGAACTGTAAAGGTAACACCATGAAATTTTGAACACAATAACCATTTTTTTTGGCTAGGTTTAGTGTACTTGTTGGATTAGAAAAACTAGATATTAAAACCAACACATTTTCATAACCTAATGATAAAAGATCGTTGGTAACTGTGGCTCCATCTACGCCCCCAAATAAGAGTGGCATATAAATATCATTATCTGGGGCCGGGAGATAGGGCGGATTGGCTACAAGATACTCGGCATCGGGTTGAGAAGAATTAAACAAAGATGAATTATGGATTATATATTTATTAGTGAGCTCATATTCATCGATAGTTGAATTTGCAACTTTCCATGCAGAAGTATTTAATTCAAATCCCTGGATGATGCCATCAAAGTTGTTTCTTAATAAGGAATTAATTACAGGACTGCCATCTCCTGAACCAAATTCCACAATAGATTCATAATTTTTACAATTTCTGAGAACAAAATTTTCTAAACAGTTTGAGTAAAAATTAGATTCTTCAGGACAAAAAAAGATATCTTTCATTTGACTGCACTTCTATGTGTAAGGTATAATCAATGTAATAGAAGGTTATTTTGCACCTTTATCTCAAGGGAATAAATAACCGTTTCTTTAGTAAAAAAGCCCTCACTAAAGAAATTGGATTCTAGAAAGATTAGCAATAGAACGGTTTAGAAACGTGAAATTATAAACGCCAGAAAGATTTACCATTTTTAATTTCTAATTTTTTAGATTTTTAGATGAGTCAGACGGATTGTGTTGCTTCACGTATTGATCCCACAACAGCAATACCGGCGCGATCGCTCATAAGTTTCTGCTGCTCGTACCCAAGCACTAATTCCCATGCATCATTGGGATATCGTTCTGCTAATGGCAAAGCCACATCATCTAACATCCAACGTCCGTGGCGTTCATCTTCCCTGATGTGTAGTTCCCAATAACCCACCGCTACTTCTGAGAGTCTCAGCCGTTGCGCTGCCACCATATAATTTTTGTAAACCGCAGGGCCAGCTACCTCAAAATAGGTCAAACCGCCGCTATAACGCAGGAAATAGCGTTTGCGCTCAGTCATCAGAAAATTATGATTGGTAGAAGCCAAAACTTCCCAAGGTACTAAATCGAAATATGCCTCTGGTTCAGTGTTCATTCCAAACTCAGCAAGCATTTGGGCAAAAAATGTAGAGTGCTTGCGAGATAAACGACCATTGCCGTATTCTTCGATTAGTACTCGCATCAGCGTACACTGCACTTCATTAGCAACACCACCCAAAATGCGGGAAAGATGACTAGCTTCAACCAAGCCATCAAAGGAGCCGATCGCTAACAGGTGACGATAGCCAGATTCAGTCATTTCTTCCCGAATGTAGCGGCTACTCTCCGACAAAATCGGATCTAAATCGGCAGATGTGCGCTCAATTAGAGCTTGTTTTACATTTAATTGTTGCAGTGCAGGCACATCGAATTGTGCCAGTTCCCACTTTTGCCAAGCAGCTTCAATTAGGTCACGACATGAAGACAAGTAAAGCGATCGCTCATTAGTATAGTGCCGCAAATCGTCATACCAGAACAGCTTCAGGCGATTAATTCGATAAAGTATCCGTTGTAGAAAACGGTGAGCCTGTTCATCAGAGTGATCGTTTTTATAGGCAGCGCGAATCGCCCTTGAAAGTGCCTGTTCAAACTCACTAGCTATTGCAGGTTTTACATCTAATTTATGATCCAAATCCTCTATTGCTAGAAGTTCTATAAATTGTTCCTCAGCCCGGTCGTAGTTGGTAATTGTTCCTTCTTCTATTTGCTTACTCTTTTTTGCAGTCCCAGCGTTAGGAAATATAACTAAATTGCTTTGCATGGAATCTTCGGTAGCATTGGAAAAGTGAGAAATGATTTTCACCTCTAATACTTAACTTCCCACACAAGTAGCTTTCTCTACCTCTTTCCTTGGTTATAAAGAAAAATTAAGTCTAGGGGAACAAAAGGATTGGGAATCAGGGCAAACGCATCTAAAGTATAAGAATCCTTTAATAGCAAGGGTTTCAGCGTTTTTAAATTTAGCCTATTTTTTCGTCAAGATCCTTATCCAGCAGGGGTTTCAGAAATGCCGTGCGTTCGCCCTGGATTGGGAATTGGGAATTAATTGGGCATAAGAGGCAGAGGGGAAAATTCTTCTCCCTTGCTCACTGCCCCCTGTCCTCTGCCCCTGCCTCCTACGGCACTTCCTTCTGCTCAATCGCCTTACTTGGGGGAATCTCCTCAAGAGGAATGAGTGCTTCGATTACCGACTTGACAATTGGGGCGGCGACAGTAGAACCATAAGCACTTTCTCCTTTTGGTTCATCCACTAGTGCAAACACTACATACCGAGGAGATTCCACTGGCAAAATAGCCACGAAGCTGGTCATTCTAGCACCCTTGATATAACCACCATTAGGACTAGCTTTTTGGGCTGTACCAGTTTTACCAGCAATGCGATATCCCGGAATTTGTGACGCCTTCCCGCTGCCTTCATTAACAACAGTTTCCATCATTTCCACAACCTTTTGGGTTGTTGCAGTTGAGAAAATTTGACGGGGGACGGTCTGAGTAGGTGAATCATGCATTTGCCCTTTGCTATCAATCAGCCCCCGAACTACATGAGGTGTGACCAATTTACCGCCATTGGCTAAAGCACCGTGCATTTGCACTAGCTGTAACGGTGTCATGGAAAAGCCTTGTCCAAAGGAAGTAGTAGCTGGTTCAATTGGCGAAGCGATAAATTCTTCTTGACTTTTAAGCCGACCACCAACTTCAAAAGGTAAATCTGTATCAACTTTTTGTCCTAGCCCTAAGCGTTCTAGCCAGTTGTAATAGATTGAAGGCTTTAAGCGTTGGATAATTTGCACCATGCCAATGTTGCTGGAATATTGCAAAATCTGAGCGATGCTGATTCGCCCATTCCCATTATTCATCGCATTTTTGATGGTGTAATTAGCTACTTGAATAGAACCGGAGTCATTAAATATATCATCTGGTTTGATGACGCCATTTTCCAGAGCGATCGCTACATTCAAAGGTTTAAAAGTCGATCCCGGTTCATAAAGATCTGCCACCGTCCAGTTTTTAAATAGTGAGATATTAGCTTTAGCGTATTCATTAGGGTTATAAGTAGGCTGAGAAACGAGGGCAAGTAAGGAACCATCTAAGGCATCCATGACAATTACCGCCCCACGTTTAGCCTCAAACTTATCCATTTGTTGTTTGAGTGCAACGCGGGCAATTCGTTGCAGACGGCTATCAATAGTGAGTTGCAGTCGCAAATCATCAAAATGCAAAAAACCTTCGGGGGCATGATCCGGCATCAAGGCCCCATTACCCGACCGACTGAGGCGCACCGTTTGCACAGGACGTTCTAGCAACTTCTCTTGAGAGTATTCCACACCTGCTTGACCACGGCGGTCAAGATTCACGTAGCCCACCACATCAGAAACCAAATCGTCTGGCGGATAATATCGGGAGTATTTTTCAGCCCACTCCAAGCCATTTAAGCGCAAAGAGCTGATGCGATCAATAGTTTCCTCCGCGAGGGCTGGGGCAAGTATAATTCCGCTTCTTTTACTTTGAAAAGTTTTTATCAATTCAGCAGTATCTTTTGCCAATATTGGGGCAAGTCGCCCTGCTATTTCTTCATTAGACTTATTAAACAGCTTGGGATGAGCGTACAAAATATATACAGGACGGTCAATTGCTAACAGATTACTATTGCGATCTACCACCGGGCGACGGGGCATAAAAGGTCGCAAATTCACCATTTGCTGGTTTCGCGCTTGCTCTGTTAACTTTGGCCCCTTGACAATTTGTAAATTATATAATTTAAGACCCAACCCCAACCCTACTGCCATTAATACGCCCCATACTATAAACAGTCGGGACTTGGTGTTAGATGTTTGATTTTGGATATTAGAGGCAAGTGTCCCTAACAATCCTCCTTTAGAATCTTTGTGTCGCCTTTTAAATGCTGGATTCCGAAACTTTCTGTTTGTTCTGCTTGGTGATTTTTGCATTAGGTTGTCCTTTGTCATTAGTCATTAGTCATTTGTCCTTTGTCCTTCATCCCTCGTCTTTTAAGTTCTGTTCCTCCTTGAAGCTGGCACTATTACCTAAAACCGACCAGACCTCTTTGTTTGTCTGAAACTAATGACCAATAACCAATGACGACCAATGACTGTTAACCTTAATACCCCAGTGGCGAGAGTGTTTGCTGTTGCGTTTGGGGATTTGGCGTTGTGTTAGACGATGCTGGCTTAGGACTACGAGATGCTGGAGATAAGAAAATCATCCCTTGAGGAGCCGGCGATACCAGCCCTGCTGTTGGTTGTTCTGCTTCCTGGGCAATTTTATTTGTCAGCGTCGCGTTGGTTGTTGTTAGTAGCCGCTCATGACGTTGGAGGTTTTGCAGCCTACGATATGACTTACTCCAAAGCTCTTGGGAATATACCGTCCAGCCATAAACAGCAAGTGTCGATGCTACTAATAAGAACGTCAAAACTGTCGAATAACGGTGAAAGGTGTACAAGCGCAGCAACCACAAAGGTACCGCTCCAGAATTAGGCATTATGGGAAGGCGAAGAAAACCTACCCCTGGAGTTTTCTGGTTTGCACTCAACTGCTCATTGAGATTTACCACTTGTTGTCTACCCAACTGTTTCCCCGATTTGGGCATAACTGCTCCATTTGTGGGAGAAACCGCTACCTTTTTCTGGGAACGCTGTTGTCTTTGAGAGGATACTACAGCTTCTTGGGCAGCAGGTGGTGTAGAAGGGTTTTGTGCTGCTGATTGTATAGGTGCAGAACGTCGCCTCCCTAAAGAAAGGATAGAATCTCGCCCGAACCAAGTACCCCTTGTAGAAACAGCAGATTTACGAGCAACTACCATAAATTTTTTAGATGAAAAATACTGTACTTTAGATTGATTGTCTTAATTGTCTCTTTTTGCTTAGTTAAAATCGCCTTCTGTGCAACAACCACACATAACAGACTACACCCTTTTAACTGTTCTGATAGATAGCCATACCAATTGCATTCTCTAGATATTGCAATTTTGCAATCAGCGATTAGCAATTGGACAGCTTGCCCTTCAGATATCGCACCTAAAGTATGGCAACGCAGGGCAGCAAGGTGCAATACTCCAAGAAAAAATAATTTTTTTGCTATGATAGCTCGGTTTGCTAGAAAATTTGGTAATTTCCCTTTTGCTCCTGAGTTAAGAGAAACTAATCAGATGGCTGTATGACACCTAATCAAAAAAAAGAATACCCCAAAGGATTGTTTTTTTTAATATGTAATCTCGTAGCATTTAAAAAAAAGCAATAAATACGGTATCGTATTCAACAGGCGAAAAATTGTTCTAGCCACAATTGGTGAAAGAGGAGTTATGAAAACAAAAATCTTTGGTTTGGCTGTAATCTTAAGTTTGGCTACAATTCTCGGAGCTTGTGAAGGCGGCGGTGGTGATGCTGGTGGTGGTGCTGGTGGTGGTACTACTAGTAGTCCAGCTGCTACAGGTGAACCAACTGATGCACCTGCTGCTACTCCCACAACTACTCCCGCAACTACTCCTGCAGCTAGTCCCACTGCTACTCCTAAATAGGGCATCCTAAACTTTAGTTGAAATCATGCCCAAAACAGCTTATTAACAACGCTCGTCACCACATAGCTTGAATTAATTAGGCTAAGTAAAAAGCTATATTTTTCTGTTGGTGTATCAGAGCCTAAAGTTTGCTTGAATATCAGCTAAGTAGGGCAGCAAATAAAGGACACTGGTGATGAGGATTACCTCTTCAACCATGTGTCCTCCTGAAATCCTCGCCTGGTCATAGAAGCAGGGGAGCAGGGAGCAGGGGAGAAAGATGCTGGAATTGCTCAGTAATATAGGGTTTCAAGCACCTAAATTTATTTACGCTCAATGTTAAATATTTATTTCGATAGCGCAGCGTTCGCGAGTCAGACGATCCTACGGACGCTCGTTCCTCTCTACCGCTACGCTAACGCTAACGCAACCCTTACGAGCGTCGCGTCAAGTGCCACAAGAAATAATGCGTCATTGTTTTAGCAACCCTAAATTTATTTATGGGGTTCTCCCCCAAACTTTGTGACCCTTGTTCCCTTTCCTCTTCTGTGACTGAACCTTATTCCGAGTCGAAGGGAGTTGATTTCTGTAAATCTAAGCCATTTTGTGGGCAAAGTATTTCTCTGGCTTGGTGTTTGGAATGGCTTAGACTCCTGACTTTTCAGAGGTCAAAACAATTTATTGCGATCGCTGGCAATTGCTCTTGAGCATTACCTGTAGTCTATTCTGTATCAGAAAAGACCTGGTGATGTCCCTTGGTATTGCCAGATTTTTATTGGGAAAATTTTAATGGGAATGAACAATGGAAAAAATAGATTTTCATCCTGCGTTGTGAACGCAGTTCAGGAGATGGGGAAATTTAAAGCGATAAAGACAATAAAATTATTGACCTTAATTGTGATTAGTGGAACCTTTTTTGTGTTGAGTAGCTCTTGGCGTTCAGCAGTAATAGCATTACCACCACCAGAGGATACACCAGAAGAAATATTACGCACTAAAATTATCATAGAGGCGCGATCGCCTATTGATGGAAAATCACTAACGGCTGCCGAATATATTCAATTACAAGCGCAGCTCCAACTTGCCCCGCCCCCAAAACTAGACCCCAAAATTCGCGAACAGATTTTCTTGCTGCGTATACGTAAAACCTTACTTCAGTTTTTCCCATTTTTAAACTTTTGATACATTCGTCATTAGTCATACATCCCCATTCCCCATTCCCCATTCCCCATTCCCCATTCCCCATTCCCCATTCCCCATTCCCCATTCCCCATTCCCCATTCCCCATTCCCCATTCCCCATTCTGATGTAGGATAACGGTGGCGGCAAAATTGCAAATAAATGTAAAGAATATATATAGATATTAAAAAAGTAGATTTAGTCAATCACGTTATATCACTTAGGTAGCTTCATGTCCATGACCACGATCGCCCCTGAACAGGTTAACAGCATCGTTTGGAATCAGCATAACGATCCGTTTGAAATACTAGGTTCTCATGCCATAGAACAAGACGGCAAAACTGTCTGGGCTGTGCGGGCCTACCTACCAAATGCAAGTGCAGCATGGGTAGTTCTTCCTGAACAACGGAAGGAATACCCAATGCAAACAGTGCATCATCCCCACTTTTTTGAATGCACGATTGACACTCCAGAACTGGCAAACTACCAGTTACGGATTAAAGAAGGGGAACATGAGCGTGTCACTTATGACCCTTACGCCTTCCCTTCTCCCAACTTGACAGACTTTGACTTGCATTTGTTTAGTGAAGGCAACCATCATCGGATATACGAAAAACTGGGAGCGCACCCCACGCAAATAGGCGGCGTTAAAGGCGTTTATTTTGCAGTTTGGGCACCTAACGCTCGCAACGTTTCATTGTTGGGAGACTTCAACCTCTGGGATGGGCGTAAACACCAAATGCGTAAAGGTCGCACTGGAATTTGGGAATTGTTTATTCCTGAAATCGGTGTGGGAGAGCATTACAAATATGAAATCAAAAATTTTGAAGGACACATTTACGAAAAATCCGATCCCTACGGTTTCCAGCAAGAACCCCGCCCGAAAACCGCATCCATTGTCACTGATTTAGATTCTTACAGTTGGGATGACAAAAGCTGGATGGAAAAGCGGCGTCACACTGACCCCCTCACCCAGCCCGTCTCAGTCTATGAAGTGCATTTAGGCTCTTGGTTACACGCTTCGAGTGCCGAACCGGCTAAACTGCCTAATGGTGAAACTGAACGCGTAGTTGTCGTTTCCGAACTGAAGCCCGGCGCACGCTTCCTTACTTACCGGGAACTAGCTGACCGACTCATTCCTTATGTTAAAGAATTAGGATACACCCATCTAGAATTACTACCCATTGCGGAGCATCCCTTTGATGGCTCTTGGGGTTATCAAGTAACTGGGTACTATGCCCCCACCTCCCGTTTTGGCACCCCCGAAGATTTCATGTATTTTGTTGACAAATGTCACCAAAATGATATAGGGGTAATTGTGGATTGGGTTCCTGGTCACTTTCCCAAAGATGGACATGGTTTAGCTTTCTTTGATGGTAGTCACCTGTACGAACACGCTGACCCCCGCAAAGGCGAACACAAAGAATGGGGTACTTTGGTGTTCAACTATGGTCGCCATGAAGTTAGTAATTTCCTAGCAGCAAATGCCCTCTTCTGGTTTGACAAGTACCACATTGACGGGATTCGTGTTGATGCTGTTGCCTCAATGCTCTATAACGACTATTGCCGCGAACCAGGAGAATGGCTGCCCAACCAGTACGGCGGCAGAGAAAACTTAGAAGCCGCAGATTTTCTGCGTCAGGTAAATCACACCATCTTTAGCTATTTCCCCGGCATTCTCTCAATTGCGGAAGAATCTACTTCCTGGCCAATGGTATCTTGGCCCACCTACACAGGCGGACTAGGCTTTAACTTGAAGTGGGATATGGGCTGGATGCACGATATGCTGGATTACTTCAGCATGGACCCTTGGTTCCGCCAGTTCCACCAAAACAATATCACCTTTAGTATGTGGTACAACCACAGCGAGAACTTCATGCTGGCTCTGTCCCACGATGAAGTGGTACATGGCAAGAGCAATATCATCGGCAAAATGCCGGGGGATACATGGCAGAAGTTAGCTAATATCCGTTGTTTATTTAGCTATATGTTTGCTCACCCAGGTAAAAAAACCATGTTTATGAGCATGGAGTTTGGGCAGTGGAGTGAGTGGAATGCTTGGGCAGATTTGGAGTGGCATTTATTGCAAGATGAAGCCCACCAACAATTAAAAACGTTTTTCCGGGAATTGAACCATCTCTACCGTTCTGAGCCAGTTTTGTACACCCAGGATTTTGCTGAACCTGGGTTTGAGTGGATTGACTGTAGCGATAACCGCCATAGTGTAGTTTCCTTCATTCGTCGCGATCGCGATTCTGATGATTTTGCGATCGTGGTTTGCAATTTTACACCGCAACCTCATTCTCACTACCGTATCGGTGTACCGCAAAAGGGATTTTATACTGAGTTGTTCAATAGCGATGCGCGTCAGTATGGCGGCAGCAATATGGGAAACTTAGGCGGTAAGTGGACGGATGATTGGTCTTTGCACAGTCGTCCTTATTCGCTGGATTTGTGTTTACCACCTTTAGGTGTGTTGATTCTCAAGTTGGATAAGAAGAAGACTGCTGAGGCATTGCAATAACAATTAAGGGTGGGCGTCTAGCCCGCCCAAGAGTAATCAAAACTTTACCCACATATCCACAGCATCGCTGCACCCTTAGAGCGTGGCCTATTTACTAAAAGCGTGAATGACTATCGCGCAACATCTATTTTTAAACTAGCGATCGCTCTGCATTTACCCGTGGAATTATATCTAGCACTCAGCATCAGCGCAATACTGAAGGCTGACAGTAGCTGTTTACTAGGTAATAATAAGTCCATCTGTAGATAGATGCACTCTGTATGATATCTTGCCCCAATTCCTCTTGCCACAATCTTTTGCTGGACATGCAGATTTAGTTTATGCCGTTGCTATTAGTCCAGATGGACAGACTCTGGTAAGTGGCAGTAAGGATAATACTATTAAAATGTGGCGTGTACCATAGATTTACTGTATCTTCCTTATTTAAATGTTATGTATGCAGCATAACCCGCATTTTTAGCGATCGCCTACAATCCTGAGAAGGAAACTTAAAAGAATTGTTTTCGCATTAAACAAGTGTATTCGGGTGCGTTGGAGGAGTCGTGCAGAACTTTCTGGAGATGTTGGGGAAGCTGAACAAGGTTGACTTGGAGGATTTGCTAGTTATATCACTTGATAGGTACATAAAGTTTTATCTTTATTTACGGTGAAGTTTGATAGCAACCACTGTGAGGTACAGCCAAATGACAATTATACGATTGTGGCGATTCATCACAATTATGCTGGCTTCATTGAGCCTAAGCTTGTCTATGGCGCATTTGCTGGAATTACCACGCAGAATACAATTTGATCAACAACTCTGGGTGAGAGTCACAGTATTTGAAAATATTTATCGTTATTTTGGCTCAGTTGGTGCAGCCTTTGAAATAGGCTCTGTTGGTGCAGCGATTGTGTTAGCGTTCTTCGTCCGTAAACGTGGTGCAACATTTTATTGGACGTTGAGCGCAACGATTGCTTTGGTGCTGGCTCTTGTTAGTTGGATTATGTTTGTTGCCCCCATGAATGCTGAATTTGCAACGTGGCTGACTAATCCTGTGCCACCAAACTGGACAAGATATCGTAACCAATGGGAATATACACACGCAGTAAATGCTTTTATCAAAATAATTGGGTTCAGTTTACTTGTAATTTCTGTGCTGGTTGAAACACCGAAACGAAAAGCTACTCATTCTAATGAATTGTGATGCTGGTTCAGGTTGGCGATTATCTGAATTTCAACTACTTGCTATGGTAATGTCAACAGATGCAAGAAATCTGCGATGCCTGCGGCGGGCTGCGCCTACGCATTACACGAGTGTATTCCAGTTTGCTAGAAGAATCGGTGCAGAAGTTTTTAGAGATGCTGGGGAAGCCCAAGCGTGCTTATTTGACAGCTTTGGAAGAAAAAATGCTAAGTCTTCTGGATTTGGAAATCGTACCATAATGCAACAATGCTGTAAGTGATTAATTGTGGGATTCAAGGGATTTTAATTTGTATAATTTGGACTTGTGCTTAACTTCTGTCAGGACGGTCAGAAACTTAGAATAACGAAAAGTTCATGAAAACAAATGCTGCTCGATTACTTGATAAACTAAGTATTCCCTACAAAATTCTTAGCTATGAAGTAGATCCTGATGATTTGGCTGCTGAAAGTACAGCACACAAAGTTGGTCTTCCTCCAGAGCAAGTTTTTAAAACTTTAGTAGTCAGAGGTGACACAACAGGTATCTGTTTTGCTGTTGTGCCGGGAAATGCTCAGTTAGACTTAAAAGCCTTGGCGCGGATTTCAGGAAACCGCAAGGTTGAGACAGTTGCTCTGAAAGAAGTTCAGCCACTAACAGGATACATCCGTGGCGGTGTGACAGCTTTAGCCAGCAAAAAAGACTATCCAGTTTACCTTGATGAAACGGCAACTTTATTTGAGCTGATCACTGTTTCTGGTGGAATGCGAGGTATGCTGCTTCTGCTATCCCCATCTGATTATTTACGTGCCGTCAAAGGGATTTTGGGGGTAATTGTACAAAATTAGTACAGGAATAAGGGACTTCCATAAAATAAAATATACAGTCGCTAATAATAATCATTGTTATTGGATGTCTGCAACCAGTTGATTACGCTCGTCCACTCCTCCCTAACCAAGCCATTTCAAAAATTTCCTGCGGCTGATTATCAAGGGAGTAGAGTTATTTAATTCAACAAAACTTGGCTGATGAATTGGTGGTTGAATCACTATTCCGAGCTTTTATAATCCTTCAGCCACCAATAATGTTTTTTCTGCCTTTGGAGTGAGCGACTAAACTCATCTGACACTTTCATTGCCAGTACAGATTGTCTTGTCATAAAACCTAGAAAAATATAATCTCGTAATAGACTATCTTTAGAAACTTGTTTAGATAATAAAGAACGTATTGAATTAGCTAATTTTAATAGAGGACTATGAGCTTGTCTTGCTATTTCTAATTGCAATTTACTTACAGAACCTTGAACAGCCGTATCTAATAAAGCTTGAAGTGCAGTATGAGTAAATATGAATGGTTGCAGCAGTTTTCAGCTTTACCAGAAGGTATTCCAAGTGCAGATAGATTTCGGCGAGTATTTGAACGGATTGACCCAAAAGTATTTGAGCCTTGTAACCTGGGGCAAGCTATCCGTCTACATTTGAGCAGGTAATCTCTATCTCCTCTTATAACTTTATTTTAGAAGCTCTTTTCTATGCAGCTTCATATTAAATTGGTATAAGAAGAATAGTAGGTTGGGTTGACCGTAAGCGAAACCCAACAAAGCCTTGATAATGTTGGGTTACCCTGGGGGATCTTGCTACGTTCCTCAACCCAACCTACGCCAGTTTTAGTTTTTAGCATGAACCCAAGCGTATTGGCTCATAAATGCGTTGCGCCTTTAGCATTTAGGCGCTATCAATCTTCTCCAATGAACGAATCCCAAACCTAATTGGGAGTTGAAAATATACAAAACCAAAGCGTTGCTGAATCAGGGAATGATTATGATCTATTTGAAAGGAAATTTCAATGCTTGCAACCTCAAATTCATCGTGCATTTATGCAACGCCAAAGCCAAAAGTATTGAAACAAAAGGGCGGGACGCGTTCTTAGTTCTTAGCTAACTCCCTAACCTCAAGTAGTTCTCGCTTTAAAAGCAGCGTCCCTAATTCTTTGCGTCGGCCCTTTGAGTCAATGAACGCAAACCGAGCCTGCGCTGCATATTGGCAAGGGTGACTGTAGCGCAGTTGCACCCCACGAAACTCGTAAAGCTTTCCTCTGATGAGTCTTTTTGGCTCAACCATGTATAGTGCCTTCCTTTTGTTGAGTGATTTGTTTTACTTCATCAATCGCTTCAATCAATTCTCCCAAAACATGAAAAGCATCTCCAATGTAGAGATAATTCGTAGTTGAGAAATAAAGAGAGGATTGAATTCGTCGATAATTGTGACTACTTTAAATAAGCCGTAGGGTACATTTTTGTAGAATCGCCCGAATCTCTGATGTTGTCAGTTCAATTTCTATTCTTATTCTCCTGATCATTTATAAAAATTATCTCTGCTGATAGTAAGACTTTTTCCCAGCAAGGAAATACCCAAGAAGGCGGAAAAAGTTACCAGAATAATTCCCAATACGGTTCATTTAAGCCCGGATTTTTCCCCTGCTCTATTCGCTGGCAGCGTTTATCTGCCTACTGTTCGGTATAGCGACGCGGCGTATAAACCCAGATATTACCATCGCTGCGCTTGATGGTTCGGGTTTTTGTGGAACCAACGAGAATAATTGTCCGCATATCAGCGCTTGTTGGTGCTAACTGGTCAAGTGTAATCACTTTCACCTTTTGTCCTGGTCTACCGAGATTCCGCGCCAACACTACTGGGGTATCCGGTGTTCTATGTCGCAGCAAAATATTTCTCGCTTCTGGCAGTTGCCAGGTACGCTCTTTGGAAACAGGATTGTAGAAAGCAATTACAAAATCAGCCTCAGCAGCAGCAGCAATTCGTTGTTCGATCGCAGACCAAGGTTTCAAGATGTCAGACAGGGAAATAGCACAAAAGTCATGTCCAAGGGGCGCACCAATGGCTGCTGCTGCTGCCTGCATAGCTGAGATGCCTGGTGCTACATGAATGTCGATAGTGTCCCATTCAGATTTGGCATAGCGATCGCATACTTCAAAAACTGCTGCTGCCATTGCATAGATACCGGGATCACCAGATGAAACTACAGCTACATATCGCCCAGTTGCGGCCAAATCAAGGGCCATTTTTGCCCGTGCTTCTTCTTCGCGGTTGTCGGACTCATGCCGTTGCTTGCCATCAGCTAGAGAACCAACTAAATCTAAATAAGTTTTATAACCCACTAGGTCAGTTGCCGACTTGAGTATTTCCCTCACTTCTGGAGACATCCATTGCGATCCACCAGGACCCGTGCCAATAATCGCTAACCGTCCGCGTGGTTGACCGATGGTGTTGGGGTCAATTGGTTGAGGGGCAATGGCGATCGCTATGTGGGGAGATGAGGAAGATAAGGGAGACGTACCTGTAGCTGCGATTGCTACTGCTTGGGCGCAGCTATAACCTTGCGATAACAAACTTTCTAGCTGATTTGGGGTAAAAAAGCGGGCAGGCGCTCCCAAGGCGCTAGCTACGGCGTGGATTGCGGGATCAGCTGCGGTGGTGATGGGTGCAAATATTCCGGCGACTGATGCTTTTTCTAGTTTGGCATCAGCTAGTAGCTGCTGTACTAAAGCTACTGCATCATCAATGATGTCACTAATTGCGATCGCGATCGTTGCTGGGTGGTAGACAAGGCAGTTGGCTGTAGGAGCCACCAAACGTTCCGTAACTTGAATGGTCAAATCTCCCTGTGGATGTATGGGCAGTTTGCGATCGCTCAACCAAGGCGCTACTCCTTCTAACTTGACTTGTGCCCCAGCTAGCAAATCTGAGATAAATTTCTTAGCATCCTCTGGGTTTGCTAAATGGTATCCGGGGGGAGGAGATAACAGGGTTGTGCCCAAACGTAAATCGCCTGTGGTCGTAATTGCAGGTTTGACATCAAGCACTTCGGCAATGCGACGCGCCAAATCGTTTACCCCACCAAGCCCGCCCAAGAGGGGGACAACAGCACTACCATCTTCAGCCACAGCTAGCACTGGTGGTTCCTGTTGTTTATCTGAGAGTACGGGGGCTAGCGTTCTAATCAAAATGCCGGCGGCACAAATGCCAATTAGCGGTGTTCCTTGGGCAAATAACTCGCGTAACGTCTCGCCAAAGTTAGTAAAGCTGACATCAACTCCAGAAGTGCGGCCCGCTAGACCGTATAGTGTCGCCCCTGGTAGGACAGTGAGTATTTTGCGTGCTACTGTGACGCTATTTTGACCTAGTATTACAATGGCGGGTGCAACGTTCATCATAAGTAGATATCTTGCAAAATCTGATATCCTTCAAATGAAACCACAGATTTAGACACACAGCTACTTCCCGTTTAGGAGTTTGGGGGATTTCAGAGTGCGATGTCTACGACAGGCTATGCCTACACATGTCCTGTATTCGTAGTAGTTTTCAAAAACCTATTTTGGGTTTATCCTATATTAGATTTTAAAATTTAACTGAGTTCACCAATATGTACTAACTCTTATCGAGATCGAATAAACCATCGCCAGAAAAAAGGCAAGCTAAAGTGCCTAAATCAGTTTACAGCGAAGAGTACAATCGGTTTCGCCAGCTACTTATCGAAGCCCACAAAGCTGCCAAGCTCACTCAAGCAGACCAGTCCCAATCAAAACTTGGCAAACCTAGTTGAGCATTAGGAATTAAATCTGCTAGTTCTTGTTGTTCTATCGGTGGATAAAGAATGTCAGAATCAATAGCAACAACTAAAGCAGGTTGTTCAATGCTTTGCAGAACAGATTTATAGTCTTGACCTTGAGCAATATCATGACTATCCATCGCTTGGGTGAGGGTGATGTAAGTATTGGCATCAAATCTCTGTACTAGCTTTTGACCATGATGTTGTAAGTAGCTAGCGATCGCAAATTGGTCAGCACAAGCATCATACTGTCGTCCAAAACGATCTGTAAAGGTCTGCCAAGAACGGTAAGCACTCATCGCCATCATTCGCGCTACAGCTAATCCTTGGTTTGGTGGCTGTTCTGATGTGTAGTCACCCCCAAGCCAATTGGGATCAGCATAGATAGCTTGTCTTTGAGCTTCACTCAATCCAATACACCATGCTGAATGTCTACCGGAAGTGGCAATAGGTGCGATCGCTTGCACGATTTGTGGATATAACAACGCCCATTCTAGTACCTGCATCCCACCGAGTGAACCGCCAATTACTAGCTGTAAAGATTTAATTCCCAGGTATTAGACTTGTCGCTTAATAAGGTAAAGTAACGAAATGCTAGACGTGAATCGGGTGCTGAAAGAAGACCGCCTGCTGAGGGCATTTACCGGGCTAAACCGTCAGGCATTTGATGAATTGTCGCAAGACTTTGAAATCGTAGTCAAGCAGGATGCGATGCCTGCGGCGGGCTACGCCTACGCCAAAAGCCAAAAGCAGCGGAAACGGTCAGTGGGTGGAGGCAGAAAGGCTCGATTGCAGCGAGTAGAAGACAAGCTGTTTTTCATATTGTTCTACTTGAAGTGTTATCCCACCTTTGATGTAGCGGGAGTGCTGTTTGACTTACACCGCAGTCGGGCACACCGTTGGATGTTAAGACTGCAACCATTACTGGAAAAGGTTTTGGGGAAGAAAATGGTTTTACCAGAACGCAAATTGGAAAGTTTTGAGGAGTTTATTGTTCGTTTTCCATACGCCAAAGAAGTGATGATTGATGGTACAGAGCGTCCCATTCAACGTCCCAAAGACCAGAAGAAACAGAAAAGTCATTAGACTTGCCGCCTAATAAAGGTTTTGAATTTTTTGAGCCAGGCAAAGCAAGGGTTTCAGACACTAATTTTTTATAACGCGACAAGTCTATTATTCGGGTAAAAAAAAGCGTTATACTCGCAAACACTTGGTGATGACAGACCAAGATAAAAGGGTGCTGGTACTAACAAAAGCAAGAGTTGGTAAGGTTCATGATAAAAAACAGTTGGATGAGGAAGAATTGGTTGATTTTGTTCCAGATGAAGTTCCAATTCATGTGGATTTAGGCTTTCAGGGTTTACAAAGAGAATTTGTTAATATCAAAATTCCAGATAAAAAGCCCAGAGGTAAAGAACTGAGCGAAGAACAAAAACAGTCCAACCGAGAAAAAAGTTGCGATCGCGTTAAATGTGAACACACAATCGCAGGTATCAAGAGATACAATGGTGCTACAGGTTTATACAGGAATCGTATTGAGGATTTAGATGATCGCTTCATGCTGATTGCAGCTGGACTTTAGAATTTCTACTTAATGGCTGCATAATTTTGATAAGCGAAGTCTAGAATTTCATTTCATCATTTTTTAACTCTTATTTAGCGACAAGTCTATTAAAAGCTACAACAATGTTTAAATTTTCATCTTTATGGCTTTGGTTTTTGTTTAAACACCCAAAAGACAGTTGAGCAACCGTAATGTAGCTGCTGCGGCATAATTACGCCGTGTCCCAAGATTAGGAGAAAAGGCATTTCCAGTTTCGTTGAGGGGAGTTGCAACACCGCAGTAAGCAGACATCTCTATAATTTGTTTTTGCGCCCAATGATTAGATATATCACTGAAGGCTGTTGGCTGCTGCAAGTTTCTCATACCTGAAATTCCCCCACCTTCCAAAGCATACTGAATGGCTTTACGCAATACCGCCATCAACTCAGCACGGGTTACTGTTTGGGTAGGCCGAAAAGTGCCATCAGAATAGCCTTGCATAATCCCGTTAAATTTTGCCCACTCAATCATTGCTGCACTCCAACGGGTTGGCTTTACATCCCGAAAAGGCTTGCTGGTGACTTTCAATAAGTTTCCTGCTGCTGGCGGTGGGTCGTGTGGCACAGTCGCACTACTTACGGGTAGCTTACTGAGCGCGTTTATTACCATCGATATCATCTGTTCGCGCGTTAATTCTAACGTGGGACGAAAGGTATTATTAGAAGTGAAGCCTGCAATAAGTCCTTTCTGAACAGCCTCTTGGATCTCTTTGCCATAAACATCAGCCTCAACATCGGTAAAGCTCGGCACTTGAGCAACTACTGGTTTAGTCATGAAAGCGCATAACAACATAATCACAGTAGTACCTGTGAGCGTTTTGGCAGTTAGTGAACCCAAAAAATTAAAAGTTGATTTGAGCAAAGGTTTCATAATGAATTGAATGCTTACCTTTGTAGACGTTGCTCTCTTTAGTCAGGTTTCTTAAAGTTATTAGTTATACGTGAGATTTCGGTATTGCTGCCGTCGGGCAACAGATGATTGGGCGATCGCCCGAATAGTATCAATACTGATTTTTGGATTTTAAACTGGAATTTGATTTGGGGTGCATGTTGAAGGGAAAATTCCATTTATTTCCCCTTTCCCCTTTACTATGCACCCCGACTTCTGCAAGAAGTTTCTTGTTCAAGAAATACGTGAATCAGCTAGTAGTTCGCTTTCGTGACTTGGCTCTTTTAAGGACAAGGGGGAAGGTGGGGGCCCCACGAAGTAAAGGATTTGGGGCAGGGGAAAAGATTTTAAATCCCTTACCCTTTCCCCGCACAGATATTACATTACTGTGTTCCCTTGAAGACCGGGGATTCCTGCCCAATGACATATCGCCCTTGCGAGATATTGATAAGGTGGCACTTATGCTGATCAGCTTAAATCTGTTTTCAGTAATCCATATAAATAATCATCAATCAACTTGCCATCACGGTATAAGTGCTGGCGTTGAATGCCTTCTAGCTTAAAGCCATTCTTCTCTAGAACTCGACGCGATCCCCAATTAAACTCAAATACTCGTGTCCAAAGACGAAGTAAACCGAGTTCTATGAAAGTATAGTGGAGAAAAACCTGAACGGTTTGTGTCATGATTCCCTGTCCCCAATACGAGGAGGCAAGCCAGTAACCAAGCTCGGCAACATGAGGATGTCTCTCATCAATTTCACCAATACCGATTGAGCCAATCAGTTGCCCTTGTGGATTGCGGATTGCTAATAGATGTGGTTTTCCGTATTGATTAGTGATGTCTGTATGGCGTTGAATCCAATGTAGTGCGTGTTCTTTGGTGTAAGGGTAGGGAATATTTTCAGTTGTCTGGTGAATTGTCGGATCGTTGAGATGCTCAACATAGGCGATCGCATCTGAGGATTGTAGCTGTGATAACCAAAAACTATTTTTTAGCAGCAGTTCGATCATCATGATGTTCAAATGTTTTCTAAGAGCTGATTCGTAAAGAAAATCTAAATAGAACTAAATCTGCCTTGACTAAAGTTGTAGGCTAAATCGAGTGTAGTGATTTTGTTGTCGATCAGCCGTCAAAGAGCGATTGAAAATCCGCATCGCAGGGAAGTTTGGTACAGGTGTGAGTTAATTTACCGTAAATGTGTTTAACCAAGTTTATGCTGAGTTATAAAAGATACTAATTTTTTATAATTAACTTCACTAACTCTTGTAATATTTATCTACCATACTATGCCTATCTACGGCCCAGATGTAATTAATTTTGAAGGGGTGAATGGTGATTGCTATTGGTTCTACGATTAGGCGCACTTTCACAAAAATACTCTACCGGGTTATTCACCTCAATAGAGTATATAAATTTACTATAATCATCTTTTAGCACATTTAATTTATACTTTTATAGACGTTCATATCTCTGTATAAATAGTGTAAATTTTGCTTACAGCAATCGCATGAAACGCTGCATAAGGGCAATCACTCCTGCTATAATCCGCTCTCATCACTGCCGCTATCTTGTGATATTGGCACGCTCTGTACCATCAATCATTACCTCTTTGGCACCTGGAAACCTTACCATAAACTCCTCAACACTTTCCAATTTCCGTTGTGGTAGGGCCATTTTCTGTCCCAAGACTTTTTCCAGTAATGGTTGCAGTCTTAACATCCAACGGTGTGCCCGACTGCGGTGTAGGTCAAACAATACTCCTGCTACATCAAAGGTCGGATAACACTTGAAGTAGAATAGAACAATATAAAAAATAGCTTGTCTTCTACTCGTTGTAATCTTGCTTTTCTGCCCCCACCCACACGCCGCTTCCTGGGTTTTTGTTTTTTAGCGTAGGCGTAGCCCGCCGCAGGCATCGCTTCTTGGTTGAGTACAATTTCAAGGCCTTGCGACAATTCATCAAATGCCTTACGGTTTAGTCCAGTAAATGCCCTCAGCAGGCGGTCTTCTTTCAACACCCGATTGATGTCTAGCATTTTTCTGTCTTATTCCAATTGCTAATCGTTACTCTACCTTATTAAGCGACAAGTCTAATACCTAAATCTTAATTTTCTGAGCGGATTATTCTGATCTGCCCAAAACCCCAACGCTCTCAACGTTTAAAAATTTTGCGGTTTAAACAACTTGTGTAGTGCTAATGGGAACAATAAAGAATAAATGCTTTTAGATCAATGTTTAACCGCGTAACAACTCTCACCCCATCAGAACTGAAGTTGGCGATCGCCCAACTCATGGTAAGATACAGCGTTAGTTCGGTGATGATTGTGCAAACTGGCAGCGAATCTCAACCTCTGCAAATTCCGGTGGGGATTGTTAACAAGCGAGATATTGTGCAGTTCCAGGCATTGGGTTTGAACCCAGAAACCTCTCTGGCAGACGCGGTAAGCAGTACACCGATTTTCTCCGTAAAACCCAACGATTCTCTGTGGGTGGTTCAGCAGCTCATGGAACAAGGCTCCATCTCCAGGTTCGCGGTGACCGGAGAACAGGGTGAATTATTGGGCATCATTACGCACGCCATCCTCCAGGTATTTGCAGTCGGGGCAGCCGCAGAATTGCAGTCTCAGGTAGCAAATAATCCAGTACATCGCTTGAATCAGGACTTGGAAGTGAAGCTAAAACAGCAGACTCAAGAACTACAAGCGCGAAAGGCTCAACTGCGGGATCTCTTCGACAACGTGAGCGATTTGATCCAAAGCGTTTCGCCCGCCGGTCGGATTTTATTTGTGAATCGGGCATGGAAAGAAACCTTGGGATACAACGATGCCGATCTGGAGCAGTTGTCCATTTTGCAGGTTATCCATCCCAATGATCTTGAGCATTTCCAGACAGCGATCCAAAGCCTATTTACTGGCGCACTCAGTTTAAATATCGAAATCAGATTCCTGACCAAAGATGGCAGAGAAATCAGCGTCGAGGGGAATATCAATTGTCAATTTGAAGATGAACAGGTGATCGCCACACGGGGCATCTTTCGGGACATTACCCAGCGCAAACAAGCTGAAGCCCAACTCGATAAACTATCGCAGCGCCTCGCCTTGTCCTTCAAATCTGGAGCGATCGGCTGTTGGGATTGGGACATTGTACAAAACACCATGCTTTGGGATGAGCGGATGTACGAATTGTATGGTATGACGAAACAATCTGATTCCCATGTGGTCTACAACATTTGGGCAAACAGGCTACATCCCGATGACCGCACCCCCGGCGAAACATTAATCCAGCAAGCCGTTTTAGGACAGGCAGAATACGATACCGAGTTTCGGGTGGTGCATCCCGATGGAAGTATTCACTTTATTAAAGCCTATGGGGTGGTGGTGCGAGATGCTCAGGGGATTGCCCAGAGCATGATTGGGGTTAACTTTAATATTAACGACCGCAAACAAGCCGAAAAAACCATTCGCCAACAGGTCGAACGAGAACAACTGCTGCGAGAAATCACTCAGAGAATTCGTCAATCCCTAGACCTCCAGACCATTTTTGACACCGCTTGCCAGGAAATCCGCTCAGTGATTCAGGCCGATCGGGTGTGCATTTTCAAGTTTTATCCCGAATCTAACTTTAATGACGGCGAATTTGTGGCTGAATCAGCTGTAAAAGGGTTTTCCTCAGTGGTGGCGATTCGGGTACACGACCACTGCTTTGGCAAAAACTATTCATCTCTCTATGCCTTGGGTAGGTCTTATGTTGTCGATGATATTTATAACGGTGAGATGACAAGCTGCCACACTGATATGCTGGCTGAGTTTCAGGTGCGTGCCAATCTGATTATGCCCTTTCTCTGCGGTAATAAATTGTGGGGCTTACTGTGCATCCATCAATGTGCGACAACCCGCCATTGGCAGCAGTCTGAAATTGACTTTACCCTACAACTCGCCAACCAGTTAGCGATCGCCATTCAACAAGCGAATCTCTACGAGCAAATCCAGTCGGAACTCTTGGTGCGGCAGCAAGCCGAAGCGAGAATTGCCCTGGAACTGCGACGACAACACGCCTTGGGGGCGATTATCCAAAAAATTCGCCAGTCCCTAGATATCAACGAGATCCTGGCAACAGTGACTCAGCAGGTCAAAGACGTGATGCACAGCGATCGCGTCATCGTCTTCCGGCTCTTTGCTGACGGTAGAAGTCAAATTGTTGAAGAAGCCTTATCAGGTGAGTTCCCCTCCCTCAAAGACCGCCACTGGGACGACGAAACCTGGTCTCCAGAAATCCTCGATTGCTACTGGCAGGGCAAGCCGCGCATTGTCCCCGATGTGATGAACGATATTTGGACGGATTGCCTAGTGGAATACGCAATTGAAGGTCAAATCCAGTCGAAAATTATCGCACCGATTTTACAAGACGTGCGAAGCAGCGAAACCCATCGCTGGGTTGCCCCGTGGGAAACTCACAAGCTGTGGGGGGTTTTGGTTGTCCATGCCTGCCAAGAAAAACGAGTGTGGAAAGACTCAGAAGCGCAACTCCTGCAACAAATTGCCAACCAGTTAGCGATCGCCATTCAGCAAGCGAGTCTGTTTGAGCAATTACAGCAAGAACTCGCAAAAGGACAGCAGGCAGAGGCAAAGCTAACCGAGAGCAATCAACAACTGGCAGTTTCTAACCAAGAACTCGCCCGCGCCACCCGCCTTAAGAACGAATTCCTGGCGAACATGAGCCACGAACTTCGCACCCCCCTCAACGCCATTTTGGGCATGACCGAAGGGCTAGAAGAGGAAGTCTTTGGCATCGTCAACGAGCAACAACTCAAAGCCTTGCAAATCATTGAGGGGAGCGGCTCTCATTTGCTGGAGTTGATCAACGACATCCTTGATCTGGCAACAATTGAAGCCGGACAGATCAAACTGGAATGCACCTCAACTTCAATCGCTGAGCTGTGCCAATCCAGTCTGGCGTTTATCAAACAGCAGGCATTCCAAAAACGGATTAAGGTTGAAATCAAACTTCAGCTGAATCTACCTGACCTGCTCGTGGATCAACGCCGCATTCGGCAAGTGTTAATTAACCTGCTTAACAATGCGGTGAAATTCACCCCAGAGGGGGGACGCATTACCCTAGAAGTTGTTCAACTTTCCCCCAACATCGCCATTAACGATTCCTCCTTGCAACACTTCCTGGGAATTGCCGTGAACGATACAGGCATCGGCATCTCGCCAGAGAATATCAAACAACTGTTTCAGTCCTTCGTCCAAATCGATAGCACCCTAAACCGTCAATATCCGGGTACAGGCTTGGGGCTGGCATTAGTGAAGCGAATTGTCGAACTCCACGGCGGTAGGGTGGGGCTAACCAGTGAACTGGATGTAGGCAGTTGCTTCACGATTGAGTTACCCTGTATTCCCGGTTCTCCCTTCTCGCCGGAATTGACAGCAGGTAATCAACCCCCTGCTACTCTCAAACTGGATTTCCCTCCTGCCAACAATTCGCACCCTGCCCCCCTGATCTTGCTAGCAGAAGATAACGAAGCCAATATCAGTACAGTTTCTAGCTATCTCGGTGCCAAGGGCTATCGCATTCTGTTAGCAACAAATGGTCAAGAAGCAATCGACCTGGCGACAACTCACCAGCCTGACTTAATTTTGATGGATATCCAAATGTCGGGAATGGACGGTCTAGAGGCAATGAGACAGATTCGCCTCGATCCTAACTTGATTGATATTCCCATCGTTGCCTTGACGGCGTTAGCCATGACGGGCGATCGCGATCGCTGTTTGGAAGCAGGAGCCAACGAGTACCTAACTAAACCCGTGAAACTCAAGCAACTGGCGACCACGATTCAACAGCTTTTAATTGAAATAAAGGCTAACAAATGAATATGCCCTCTATTTTAGTAATTGACGATCAACCCGATAACTTTGATGTCATTGAAACCCTCTTAAGTAAGCAAAATTATCTGCTGCACTATGCTGCCAGTGGTCAAGAGGCGATCGCATCCCTCAACCTATTTCAGCCAGATGTGATTTTGCTAGACCTGATGATGCCGGGAATGGATGGGATAGAAGTGTGCCAGCGAATTAAAGCCATGCCGCAATGGCAGCCAGTTCCGATCATCATGGTAACGGCTCTCACCGCCAAAGAAGACCTCGCTCGCTGCCTAAAATCAGGTGCAGACGACTTCATTAGTAAACCCGTCAATGCTGTCGAATTGCGGGCACGCATTCATTCAATGCTCAGGATTAAGCAACAGTACGACAACATCCAAACTTTATCGAATATCCAAGCAAGTACCATTAAAGTCTTAGAAAGCACACTGAATGAACTGCGCGGCAATTTGGTTTCTACTTTACCCCATGAACTCAATACCCCACTAAATGGCATTGTCGGAACCATCAGCCTACTTATCGAAGATATTGACCACATGGATAGTGCCGAAATTCGTGAACTTTTAGGCATGGCAGATCAATCCGTCCGTCGCCTAGAAAAATTAACCAAACAATTTTTGATCTATTTAGAACTAGAGTTATCAACACACCAGCAGCCAAACAGCAAACCTCAGTCAACTCACTTTTCAATGGCAGCGATTGAAATAGCTTTGCAATCTCATCCTCAAAGTCTTAATCGCAGCAACGATTTCATCTTTGCAATTGAAGAGGCTGAGGTGTCAATATCAGATCGATATCTAGCGATTATCCTCCATGAATTAGTTGGTAATGCGCTCAAATTCTCCCAGAGTGGGACAGCTATTAAGATCAGTAGTCAGGTTGTGGCAGGAATGCTAAATGTCTCCGTCCATGATTTCGGATGCGGCATGACAGAAGAACAGATATCTAAAATCGGTGCTTTCATGCAGTTTGAACGCAAAACCTACGAACAGCAGGGCACAGGCATGGGCTTAAAGCTTGTCCAAAAAATTGTCGAACGTTGTGGTGGGCAGTTCTCAATTTCAAGTGTCTATCAGCAGGAAACAACAGTACATATTGGAATGGCACACTTGAAAAGCCGAAACACTTCTGGTTTAAGCAGTTCGCAATTACTTAGGTAATTTATGCCGGGGTTTTGTCATCAAGGGGTAAGCTTTTGGACGAGGTAAAGGCGTACATCTGTATGCCTTTAACCCATTGGGCGAAAAAACCAATTACAGAGATGTCTGTCTACTGCGGTGTTGCAACTCCCCTCAACGAAACTGGAAATGCCTTTTCTCCTAATCTTGGGACACGGCGTAATTATGCCGCAGCAGCTACATTACGGTTGCTCAACTGTCTTTTGGGTGTTTAAACAAAAACCAAAGCCATAAAGATGAAAATTTAAACATTGCTGTCGCTTTTAATGTATTAATTTTACACAAATTGCTGAAGGGGAATACGAATAATAAACTCAGCACCAACTCCTGGTTGGGAAATGCATTCTAAAGAACCGCCATGTTTTTGTGTGATAATTTGGTAACTAATAGCCAGTCCCATGTTTTGCTTCAAAATTAAAATTCTGCTGGAAAATTGCAGTGTAATTGACTCAGTAAGACTGTCATATTTGCACTGGACTGTTGCTGTCTTTGCACCCAAAGGTCAATTAACTGTTGCCGAAGAATGAAGAACCAGCAGAAACTGACGCTCATACTCTTTTTTCAGCTTCGGTATGGGCTAAAGACTTCCACCATTTGAGCAGTTGTAGAGTTGGCGCTAACAGTGGAAGGTGTTTACCTTTCCAGTTTTTGCTGACTTTTCCACATCCCGTGAAAAGTCAGCCAGTTTTTGGGAGGGTATAAACTAATACGCTTGGGTTAAGAAATTTATTCGTTGAGGCAGGCAGGGGGAGCAGAGGATGCAGGGGAAGCAGGGGAGGAGAAAAAACCTTATCCCAAGCGTATTGGGGTATAAAGAGATTGAAATGCCCTCGCTTCGGATTGCGCCACGATAATATAATGTGTAGATTGTCAAAAGAGGCAGGAGAGCAGGGAGCGGGGAGCAGGGGGGAGGTAGTAACGGATCTTGTACTCCGACCAATCGAGAACGCCCTTTATGGCGGGGCTTAATACCCATGTTCCGCTCCGCTTCACGGCAACTCTAAGAGACGCTGCGCGAACGGGACAGGCATTGCTCCCCCTGCTAAGAGCGAGAACTGCCCCTCCGCCTCTTCGGTCATAACCGCACGCGCTCCAAATCGTAATCACTCACCCGCGCAATAGAATCTGCTGAAGTAAAAACCTCATCAGGATAATTCGTAATTGATAATTCGTAACTCGTAATTACTACCCCAAAACTATGACGATGGTGCTTGAAATAAGGAATAAGTTCTTAAATGCGAAAACAAAGTTAATTTAACTGATCCCATGTCCTCATCACTACAAACTTAACACTACAGTTATGATAATCCCCTAAATCAGCAGCCATCATAGAAAATCAAACTACTCTTCTTATTGAGCGACAGTTTATAATATTCTATAAAGATGATTAATGATTAAGAAAAATGATTAAGCCTAAAAATTTGTATCGCGGACACTCAATGGAAAAAGTTGGTCACGGTAAAAGAGCGGTATTTAAAACAACTATCAACGAAAAAGAATGGTCTGCCGTGACTGAATTAAACGTAAAAACAGCAATTGATGCTTGGATTGATGAAGGAATAGAGCCTTAGTTATTGCCTACATAGCTTAAAAATGCCCTGGATAATCTGAATTGGTGGGTCATCGCCATGAAACCGAAACTCAACTAACTCACCAAGTCGAAACACAAGTTTTTCTTTGGTGTTCGGTTGTAAGTTACCCATGTGGGCGAATTCAGTTGTACTGTCAAAACCTGGGATGGCGAGTATGCCGTTGGGTTGCAACACCTGAAGTCTTACGATTACTTGCCTGCTGAATGTGAGCAGATCAAAGAAATCAGCGATCGCATCAATCGAGTGTATTCTAGTTCGTTAGAAGAATCGGTGCAGAGGTTTTTGGAATCGTTGTTGAAGCTGAATCGTACCTATTTGACGGCTTTAGAAGAGAAATTGTTGAAGGTTTTGGAGTCGGAAATTAGGGATTAATGCAACAAAGAAGCAATGCTTTCTGTGATTCGTTGTGGTATTAAATTAATAACATCTTGTTTTGGTTTAATACTTCTGCTCCCGGTTGTTTGTAGAAAGTAGTAATTTATGACAGGAATACAACAACAAGAAATCATGGATTTACGGGAATTGAATTTAACACCCAAACAAATAGCCCGAAAACTGGGTATCAAAGTATCATCCGTTAATGCAGCGATTCAAAATCAAGCAGAGCAAACCACATTAGATAGATTGACAAAAGGAGAACTAGACCCAGTATATCAGTGTTTAGCAAGTGAGAGTCTTATCCAATTGTTACCGAAAATTCCACCACAAAACAGCATCAAAAATCTGCTGACAAAAATCCTACCTGTAAAAAACAATGACGATATTGATCGCGGTTTAGGATTGGTAGTTATTGCAAGAGTTGCTCGATACAATCAAATCACGTTCTGTAGTTACCTTTTAGATATATGGTGCTTGGGCGTTAAAGATACCATACCACCACGCACAGTAGACAGGATAAAATTTAAAGAATTTACAGAATCACTATTCGAGCCATTTCCCGGAAAACCGCAAGAGGTTCCCCTTGAAGTTGCCCAAGGGATGATATTTAGTGCTTGCGAATATGCAAAAAGCTTAGGGTTTCAACCACACAAAGACTTTGAAAAATCGCGTTCGCATATCGGAGAATGGGATGGGAGTATACGTATTGAATGTGATCGTGACGGGAAACCATTTTATGTGAATGGTCCCCACGATAACCCTAAAAAAATCATGGAAACATTGAAGAGAAGTAGGGGGGAAGGTAATTTTGATTTTCTGATTGGTTCAGATCCTATTGAAAAGAATTTTTGGTAGACGCAATTAATTTGATTATTCTGGTGCGTCATTAATAGGCGTCATGTAAAAATAAGTTGTACAAATTTAATCTGGAACGTCCGAAAGGTATCGTGGGTGCGATTTCAAGCTCATCATTGCTTCGTTTTCAAAATGTTAGCGATCGCCTTGAACTTCAATAGTTTGTCAATTCTTTTTACTTACAGGAATGCGTTGCCACAGATCGGTAAGCTCAATGGTATCGAAGAATGCTACTACCTTGACAATACGCCCATTTTTCATGGTCATATACCAGGAATAGGTGTTGGTATAGGGTTTGCCGTCTTTGGCTGTTGCTGTTCCATCCCATAAGGCAATTACCGTGTCGCCCTCGGCATAAATACCTCGGACACTGGGTACTATTCTGGCGCTCAATCGCTCGTTAATTGGTACTATGGCTTCCTCCAAAAACTGCTTGCGGCTGGTGTAGGTTTTGGAAATTGGACTTCTGCCTGTAATCGTCCATTCCGCATCATCAGCCAGCAGATCGAAGATACTACCAGTGTTATTTGCCCATTTAGCAAAGCCAACGCGTACTATTTCTTTATTCTGGCTCTGATTAGATTGGACAATCTTGCGAATCTCTGCTTGCTTTGGCTCGGCTGTAGCACTGGCCACAGGTACTGCGGTGGCTATCATCAAACCAAAGCCAATTAATCCAAAGCTAATTAGTAATTTACGGTGGGGGGCGGTGGTGTATTTTTTCATAAAACCTGTTTCTGGATTAAGTCTGTGTAGAAAACGCTATTTTGTCTTTGTTATCGAATCGAAACGTCAGGCTGCCTGCTCTATGAGTATTTCCCATGCAATCAAAAACAGCAGAGATGAGGCTGTCTTTTCATGGCTGAGTTTTCCACTCGTTATCTGAAATCGGTAGACTCAGCTAGAGTTCGCCATTTTGCCGTCTCTTGCTCGACGTAAGCGTTCTTCTCGGCTATTGTCTGAAGTGTATCTGTGCCTAGAGGTAACCGCAGAGGTGGTTCGTCTGTGTTGACAATCTCAAAAATGGCTGGGGCGAGCTTAGTGGGATCTCCTGGCTGTTGGTAGTTAAGTCCAGCCGCTACGTCACGGATTTTCCCGACCGTCTGGGCATAATCAGGGATTTGCACTGCACTCGGACGTAGCGAACTGTTATCGAGAAAACCAGTGCGGAAGTATCCCGGCTCAACCACCGTCGCGTGAATCCCCAACGGGGCTAACTCCCCATGCAGGGCTTCGGTAATGCCTTCGACGGCAAACTTGGTTGAGCCATAGATGCCCCATCCTGGGGAGGAGCGATAGCCACCGATCGACGATAAATTAATGATGTGTCCAGAGCGGTGCTGACGCATACTGGGTAGCACAGCACGGGTGACATTTAGTAGCCCGAAGACATTGGTGCGATAAACGCTCTCAACCTCTTCGGCACTGCACTCTTCGACAGCTCCTAGCAAGCCGAATCCCGCATTGTTGACCAACACATCGATTTGTCCAAATTTTTCTAGACTTGTGGCGATCGCTGCTTTTACCTGAGCCTCATCGGTGACATCCATGCTCAGTACTAATGCATCTTTACTGGTTGCGAATTGTTGCAAATCGTTTTGATTGCGGGCGGTGGCAATTAATCTGTCACCTGCTGCCAAAACTGCTTTCGCAATCTCAGCACCCAAGCCCCGTGAAGCACCAGTAATCAGCCATGTTCTCTGAGTCATGATTTATCTCCTTAAAATTATTAGGGTTAGTAGCAAAGCTTCGATATGCAATATCTCGTATCCAGCAAATTTGAATTTTGTAACTGATTTGCTATTGGTGTTTGCATGAATTCAATATAAAAAATTGACTCGAACTTGTAGTCAACCCTGGGTTGACTGTTTTACACAATAGTATGATTGATGAATTAGTCAATCTAAAGATGGTAGGCTGATTCCAACTTAAGTTGGAATCTAAATTCAACCGAAGGTACAACTTAGTTACAAAACAGGTGCTTCAGGTTTATTTCAAATATTTCTCAAACCATCTCAAGGCAGTTGTACTTGCAATGTCGAAGCCCTCTCCCTCGAAGGCATCAAAGTGTCCGCCTTTCAAGATTGTGAGAGACTTTGGCTCCATCGCCCGCGCATAGACAGCGGCGGCTAAATCGGCAGGTGCAAGAAAGTCCTTCTCGCCCACAATCAGGCATAGGGGGGTGGGAAAGATTGCCTCTATGTGAGGAATCGGTTCGTAATAAAGACAGTGTTCAACCGATTCAAAGGTGAGTCGATTCTCCCATCTCGCTTCGCTGGCACTCTTAGCCGATTCAACCCAATTGAAAGCGTCGGGTGTCGATAGCACGCTGGGTTGACCGGGTGGAGCAACTAACGGGAAGTAGCTCACCTCTTTGGTTTGATACCGTTTTATCCGCTCCTGTGAAAGCAACTTCGTGAGTTCTTCGAGTTCAAGTGGAGAAGTCAGGCGGCGGGAGTTGAGAAATCCATTCACTGTAGGCATCTGTGCCACAACCGCTTTCACACGCCGATCGAATGCGGCCAGATGCAGTACATGACCACCGCTATAGGAGAAGCCCCACAGACCTATGCGGTCAGGGTCAACTTCACTTTGTAGTTGAGTCCAAGTGATGGCATTGCGGTAGTCTTCATGCTGCTCGGTAGGAATAATTTGCCCACGAGGTTCTCCCTCACTAGCCCCAAGGTAGCGATAATCGAACAGCGAAACGACAAACCCAGCTTGAGTGAATTTCTCGGCAAACTGCGGTAGTCCCATTTCTTTCGTCAAGCCAATTCCATGAGCCATAACAAGGGAGGGAAGGCGATGCCTTTCCTGCGGAACGCTACGCGAACGGCGAGCGCAGCTAACGCCCGATACTGCTTTATCTGGAGTGTAAAACGTGACAGAACAATTTAGACCTTTACTTTCAAAACTGGTTCTTCTTTGCATAACTTCTTACTTTCTCATTTTTGGAATAGCTTCGGACGTAACGAACTAAAATTTATTTGTTTTCCATAATGATTTGCCCGTATTCTGGCTCACTCACGATTCGAGTGATCGTCTTAGCGTTAATTACTTGCAGTCATAATGGCTGCCATCAACTGCTCAATATTCCAGCGATCGCTATATCGAATCCCATTAACAAACAAAGCTGGGGTAGCCGTTACTCCACTGCGGGTGCCACTTTCGATATCTTGATTGATGCGCTCAAGATGCACATGCTTACACATATCTTGCAGAAATTGGGAGATATCAAGCCCTAGATCGTTGGCATACTCTACTAAATAACCATCTGCTAACTGTTGTTGATGGATAAACAAAATGTCATGTATTTGCCAAAACTGACCTTGAACAGCCGCCGCTTGGGCCGCTTCCGCCGCATGTAGAGCTTGAGAATGAATTTGTATCTGCGGAAAATGGCGGAAAATAAAGCACAAATAATCCTCTCCCAACGAAATACTCAGTTGTCGCCCAATGACTTTCAGCAACCGATAAACATCCGCACTCTTTTGACATTGATAATCTCCATACATCACCAGTACCACAGTGGCACTTAACATCCCCTGTTTACGATCCTGGGTTGAAGGTGGGACAAATAATAAACGCTGTTTACAATCATTGTTCACTGGTACCTCCAAGGGGAAGTATGTTTACCACAAGTGATACCTGCGGTGGGCTATGCCTACATCTCTTTCTGTGCTATCTGTGTTTGCATAAATTTAATATATGCAATCGGCTGCGATTTGTCGTCCACTCATAGTTGGCACTTTTATTTAGTCGAGTGGACGATCTTTTAACCCATCTCACAATGGAAGACTAACTCCAACTAAAGTTGGAATTTAACAAAATGCCTCAATTTTATCTTCAATCAGCTGGGGGATTTTTAGGCAGAATAGCTGGATAACGCTAAATCGTAGTCGGTACTAGTGATCTGACCAACCCAAAATTGTTAGGTGAGGACTGGGAAAAGGGGTTCACGTTAAAGGGGAAGGGGTTTAAAACATGAGTCCCTTTACCCCGCCAAGTTCCCTTGGCGAACTACTAGTGGATACTGGCAACCATGCTTCAATTTGCTTTGTTATTTTCGCGGCATTGTTCTGGAGGCGATCGCATCCTTCCCAAGGGGTTTTCATCTCCTGTGTTGGTTTTAGGTGTTATCTGGTGTGCTGGCTTTAGCTCTTATGGCTCCATTTCGCCATTGAGCGATCGCTCAATGGCGAACACTCAAGCTTTTTGAGTTACAACGCACTTTAATCGTTTGCAGCCTCTTTAGCTGGCGGACAGAGGAGCTCCGACGATCCAAGTGTCGTGCTGAGATGCAAGATCAGTCCAACCTTCAGGCGGCGTTTGGCCTATTTGGGGGAAGAATTCGTCAATATCACCCGGTACGAAGATGAAAAGCATCCGAGCGACTCCCGGCCCCAACTTCACGAATCCATGCACACTGTTACGGGGTACAACAACCGTTGTTCCAGACCCGACCTCGAACTCTTCACCCGCGCAGTGAAAGCGAAATCTGCCTTCAAGTATTTCAAATATCTCCTCCCTGTGTTCGTGATAGTGAAGTGGCGGGCCTGAGAACGGAGGGACACGCACTTCGAGGATTGTGAAAGCCCCGCCAACATCTGTGCTGGGTACGCGGATAGCCATTTGCTCACCAGGCATTGTATCGAACCAATTGAGGTCTTCACCCCGGCTGACAATTGCAACTTTATTTTTACTCAATTCGGTATTCATCATTTTACGTCTTAATAATTGTGAGATTGAGGATCAAAGCACCTCATTACTTGCAGCGATAATTGCTGCCATCAACTCTGCTGGCGATCCTGGGTTGAAGGTGAGACAAATAATTAACAGTGTTTCTGAGGAGAAGTATGTTTACCGCAAGTGATACCATTTCACGAAAAATCTGATACAGATGTAAACCCTGAAAGCTTTGCTGCATCTAAATTTTTTAATTGCGTTAGCCCATTGCGAATTGCGAATTGCGAGGTATGATACCTGGGTTGGACTACACCTACATTCCTCTGTGTGCCATCTGTATTCAGCAAACTTGAATCTTGCAATTAGATTGCTATGTGTGTTTGGATAAATTTAATATATGCAATTGATTCTGGGTTGTCGTCCACTCACAGTTGGCACTTTTATTTAGTCGCATGGACGATCTTTTAACCCATCTCACAATGGAAGATTAACTCCAACTAAAGTTGGAATCGAAAGTTAACCAAAAGAACAGCTTACAAACTGACAATCCCTCGTTTAACCGCAATAATTACGGCTTGAGTGCGATCGCTGACTCCCAATTTACTGAAAATGCGATTAACATGAGATTTAACAGTACTTTCACCAATAGTTAGAGCAGTTGCAATATCTGAATTACTCATTCCTTGCGCCATCGAACGCAGTACCTCTAGCTCTCGTTCGCTCAGTTCTGGGTTACTCATGCGCTGCACCAGCTTTGCCCCCACCTCAGGTGGAATGTACTGCTGACCGCGATTAACCATGCGAATGGCATTAAGAAGTTCGTTGGCTTTTGCATCCTTGAGCAAATAGCCTTTTGCACCTGCCTGCAATCCGCGATAGATATCTTCATCGCCATCATAAGTGGTTAGCACAATAATTCGGGCAGGTTTAAATTGGGCACAAATCGCAGTAATGGCTTCCACTCCTCCCATCTGCGGCATTCGCAAATCCATCAAAGTCACATCCGGTTGATGTTCGCCAAAGAGGGCGATCGCATAAGTCACATTGCCCTGCTCGTCAAAGACAGGAGTTCCCCATACCTCAACGGGAATTGTAGCGTTGTTGCGGTGAATTTCTATATCATCAACTTTAGTGCGTTCACCTCTTAGCGCTCGGATAATTGGCATTCTCTCAGTTAGATATTTTTGCTCCGTTCCAGCTAGATAAATTTGATACTCCTGTGCAAGTTGATTGGGTGTCAGAGAAGGATCGATATCTTTGGCCAATAGCTGAGTTGCTCGCTGGTTGAAGTAATAAAGGCGACCCGATGTATCTAAAATTGCAACACCGACTGGAATTGCTTCCAGAAATTGAGTCATTTTACTTTCGCTCTCACGTAGCTTTGAGTAGAGCCTAGCATTTTCGATGGCAATGGCTGCTTGAGTTGATAGTAAATGTAAAACTTGCGCTCGCTCTGGTGTAAATGCCCCAGCAGCTAATTGATTTTCAAGATACAACACACCAACTAGCTTACTTTGATTCAGAAGGGGCAAACATAAGATTGATTGAATTTTATTGTGCTGAATGTATGGCTCATTGATAAAATTACCTTGATGAGCTGCATTATTTAAAATAATAGATTCTTGGGTACGAATAACATAATTAATAATTGACTCAGGAAGGTGATTTGCAGTTGGGATCGATTGCAGTACTTGCGTAGCATAGACATTTTCACCATCACCATCATTTAGTTCACCACAAGCTTCAATCACCCATTGTTTGGCGTTTTCCAAAATCAGGAATCCGCTTTGTGCACCAGCATTTTTTATTAAAATCTTTATCAAGGAATTGAGTAACTGCTCCAGTTCAATTTCACAAGCGATCGCTTGCGATGCTTTTATCACCGCTGCTAAATCGAAAGCGATGCCTGGACTATTAGAGGTGGTTTTAGAATTTGTGCGGTTTGATATGTCAGCCATGCGCGACGGCTGAGGCAATAGTTGCGGATAGCGAGTTTCTAAATCTCTTACTTTCGCAGTTGCTCCCCACCGTTCATAGCAGTAGTGAGCTTCTTTCATATAGGTTTGGGCAAACTTTTCTCGGCCACGAGATAGATAAAACTTGGCAGCTAATTCATAGGATAAGGCTTCTTCTCGAAGATAGCCATTTTCTTTCGCTCCAAGAATTGCTTGTTCGTAGAACTCTTCTGCCTCAAACAACTGACCTAAAACCCGTGCAGTCTCGGCTTGTACTAAATGATATTTATGCAAATAATTCATGGGCGCGTAATGTGCCCACTGCTTCATTTTATCCTGACTAACCGCAATTCTTTTGAGAATTTGTTCCTGTACTTGCGTGCTACTTTCAGGGTAAATTGCAAGTCTTGCCAGAGCATCATAGAGGCAGTAGAAAGGGCCAATAGGGGAGCTTGTTATTAAGATAAAATAACGTTCTGCTATGTTTGAGATATCAACAGCCTGAGCATACTCCGAAAATAAGTAGTACAGCAGAATTTTATTGAAATAGACATTAAAAATTGCACTTCCATCATTTGCTGCTTCATGTTTTGGTAATTCGTCCTCCTCATTGTAGAATTTGCCCATTAGACGGGTTGGATCAACAGAGTATCCCATCAAATTCGCGATCGCCTGCTGAAATATCAGATTCCAGGTTAATGCTGTTTCCTGTTTGATTTGATGGATTGCTGCGTTGTATATTGTCATATAGTGGTCAACTTCCACCAGTTCATTTCCGACAACATAGGAGTTAAAGCAATAAGTGTGAGCAGCATAGGCGGCAAACTCTAAATCTCCGGTTTCTAGGCCACTTCGGTAGGCTTCTAAAAGAGGCTGTAATGTTTCTCTTACATGCTCTTTCCAATGAATGACGAAGGTATTCACAATGAGCAATGTTCTAGCTCTGAGTGAATGGGGCTTAGGTGGAGACAATAGCCTTAACGCTAACTGTCCAAACTCGTAGCCAGTCTCGATGTCTCCCACATTCCCACACAGAACTAATCCAAAATTGGCATAAGCAAAGGGAGACGCAAAGGCATTTCCATATTCAAATGATAAGCTGACTTGTTTAGATACCAGTAGCGGCATTAAATTAGGAATAGCTATCCAGGCCGCAATCGTAATTCTGGATAGTATTCTCATTGCTGCTAACTTATCCGGCTTGCACATTTGGGGCAAATGAATCAAGTCCTCAATCGACTTTTCACTCAGAAGGTATGAGATTGCATCTAGTTCAAGCTGAATATCTGACTGACTTGGCTGTTTGGGAAAACAAATTTCCAGTTGGTGCAACACTTGTAATCCAGTGTTGATTGCTTCTAACGGTTGATTTTGTGCCATGCCAGCTTGAATTTTGACTTCGTATACTTTCACGCTATCAAGAACCGTTTTAGCCTGTTGCAGAACAATCGCTGCCCAGTACTCCACCTGCTCAAAATTGCCACACAAATAAGCAACTTCTGTTGTTTCTGTGTATAATTCTAAGCTCAGGTCATAATCTGTTTGCCAGCTAGATGCTGCCAGCCAAACTCTTGCTGTAGCTAAATATTTTTTTGACACACCATAAGCGATCGCTGCTTTTGCTTTCTGACCTGCGATTAAATTTAATCTGGCAATTTCATCTCGTTCTGCTCGCTCGGAGACAAGCTCAATCCCATAATTAAGATGATCGACAATTTCAAATAGCCGCTCTGATATTCGCTCCGGCAAAGTCTTTTCGAGTAAATTGCGACCAATTTGGAGATGAACAACTTGTTTGTGCGACTCATCGATTAAGGCATAAGCTGCTTGCTGCACCCGATCGTGCAAGAATTTGTAATCCTGAACTAAGAGTTGTTCATCTAACTCAGATGTCGGCACAATTAAACCTGATTGAGCCGCTGCTATCAGTTGCGGGAAAATTTCCTCAGATGAGCTTTCACAAATGATAGAGAGGGTGCTTAAATCAAAATCAGCACCAATACAAGCGGCGAATTGTAAAACTTGCTGGGTTGCTGGAGGCAGTTTTTTCAGTTTGCCAAGCATCAAATCGACCACATTATCGGTGATGTTCTTGCCTTCAATGTGAGTGATATCCCATCGCCAACTGAGATTTTCAAGGTCGAAGCTTAACAAGTTTTCTGCATAGAGTGTTTTCAAAAACTCATTGACAAAAAAGGGATTTCCGTCAGTTTTCTGCAATACTAATTCTGCCAATGAGATGATTGTACTGATGTCACTGTGTAATGTCTCTGCAATCAGTTGTGCGATCGCGTTTAGTCCCAACGGTGCTAACGTTATTTGGCTGGTAGTTGCTCCCTTTTGTCTGAGTCCCTCCAGCATTATCGTTAGTGGATGTGAGTAATTCACCTCATTATCTCGATAGGCTCCAATCAAAAACAGATATTGCGTCTGGGCATTCGTCATCATCAACTCGATCAACTTAAGTGTTGCTGAGTCTGCCCATTGAAGATCGTCCAGAAAGATCACTAAGGGATGTTCTGCTGAACTAAATACCCGGATGAACTGCCCAAAGACTCGATTGAAGCGGTTTTGAGTTTCCGTTGCCTCAACTTCCGGTACAGGCAGTTGCTTGCCAATAATCAATTCAACTTCTGGGATGACATCAATGATGATTTGCCCATTGCTTCCCAACGCCGTTAGAAGTCGATTTCGCCACTGTTTCAACTGCTCATCGGGTTCACCCAGCAGTTGTTGCACCAATTTTCGTAGGGCATGGGCGATCGCGCTGTAGGGAATGTTGCTGCCAAATTGATCAAATTTGCCCGAAATGAAGTACCCACGCTTTGCTGTGATGGGCTTGTAGAGTTCCTGCACTAACGCAGATTTCCCTACTCCAGCATAGCCACATATCAACATCATTTCGACATTAAATTGAGAATTTTCTCTGCTTTTCTCTCCTTGGCAGGAGGCTTCACTAACATTGCCCATTCCGGCTACTCTCTCAAATGCCGTCAATAATGTGGCAATCTCTGCTTCGCGTCCATACAGTTTTTGCGGAATTTGAAATTGATCTCGAACGTCTTGAGTACCTAATTGAATCTCATCAATTTGTCTTATGTCTGTAAGTTGTTGAGCGCACCATTCTAAATCTGCCTTAATACCCCAAGCCAGGGCAAACGCATCTAAAGTATAAGAATCCTTTAATAGCAAGGGTTTCAACGTTTTTAAATTTAGCCTATTTTTTCGTCAAGATCCTTATCCAGCAGGGGTTTCAGAAATGCCGTGCGTTCGCCCTGTACCCCAAGCACTCTGATAGCGATCCTCCGCATTCTTTGCCATTAGTTTCAAAACGATATCTGAAACTGCTTTGGGAATCGTTGTCTTCAGTTCATGAGGCGGAACAGGTGATTTGGCAAGATGACAATGGACAAGTTCAAGAATGTCTCTTGTGGTAAACGGTAACTGTCCAGTGAGCAGTTCGTAGAACGTTACGCCAAGGGAGTAAAAATCAGTACGATAATCAAGCAAACGGTTCATGGGTCCGGTTTGTTCTGGAGATAAATATGCAAGAGTGCCTTCTAGAACATGAGGGTTTTTGAAGGTTGGATTGGTGCGGTTAAATCGAGTAGCAATTCCGAAATCAATAAATTTAACGACCCCAGTATCTAGATTGAAGACAATATTGCTAGGGTTGATATCTTTATGAATGACACCAGCAGCATGAATTCTGCCCAGAATACCTGTGATTTTAATGGCTAGGGATAGAAAAGCTGATAAGGGCATAGGGCAGAAATCTGGACGCTGCTGTATCCATCGTTCCAGAGACTCTCCACCGAAATCTTCTAAAAGAATAATCAGTGTGCGCTGATATTCCTGCTGACTATATGCCTTGATCGCGCCTTCTAAGTTAAGCGATCGCGTAATTTCTCCTGCCTGTAGCGGGTGAGTTCCGATGCCGTAGGATAGTCCTGTTTGAGAACTTTGAGAATAACAGGCGTGCGATCTGACAACTTGATGCCACGATACACCACAGAATTAAGTAAGTCGTGGAGAAAATTTATAAGTATGTAACAAACAATTAAGCAGAAGAGTTAGAGTTAAATCTAACACGCTGTATACTGTAGTTCCCCTTTTCTCCTCTTGTTTGAATTCCATCAATGACAGCATAAGCAAGGTCTAACTCATCCTCAAAAGTTTTCGCGGCTAATTCATCTTTTTTAAGGTGTTGCCATTCCAATTCAATTGGGTTCATCTCAGAACAATATTTAGGTAAAAAGAAGATGTACTTTCCCCATGTCTTCCCATTTTGACCATAATTGCTGTACTTCTTTACAACGATGTATTGGACCGTTATCCTGCACGATTACTCTGACGCGTCCTGTTGTTTGAGCTTCGGCTGCTTCCCGTTCCATCATGTGTATATAAGATTTGCGTGAAACGCCGCCAATCACCAGACCGTATACAAAACTAATTAAGGGTTGAAGAAACCCAATAATACTCAACCTTCGACCTCGGCGTTTACTCTGCTCCAAGCGTTTTTGCTGACCTCGAAAGTAATAGCTATAACTTGGCTCACTCCACGCACAAAACCCTGATTCATCCACATACTTTAAATCGATTTCTCCAGCCGCCGCAGATAATTCCAGCATTTCTAAGTCAGCTTGTTTGATTTGCTGTACTACCGGGTCTTGTTTTCCCTTATGGCAAATTCAAAGTTCGTTTCCAAATAATCCCCTTTTTTTTAGTACCTGCCTTAACCAGTCAGGACTTAACTTTACTGAACGTTCTTTTTCTAATTTTTGGGCTAACTGAACGCTGTTATATGTACGTGGTTCTTGCTCTAAACATTCTTCTAAAAAAACCATATCTGCTTCTGCCCACCTTGATTTTCCTCCCCGTCCTGGTTTTTCCCAAAGCCCCTCTAAACCGAGCTTTTCCCATCTATGCAAAACTTCTCGCACTGTTTGCACCGT
>NZ_JAIVFX010000043.1 GCF_020829625.1 Nostoc sp. XA010
ATATTTAGATGGATTTACTACGATTCCTACAGTTATTTCCTGACAAACATTTTTGATTTTTGTCAGATTGCCCACTGATGAGTAATTGATGAACATATCTTGAAGGAAGGAATCGTAGAGAATTTCTATTTGAGTTAAAGCTTTCTGTTGGGCATATAACGTTTCATTAGCTGTAGCTAACAAGTTAGCAATCTTGTTCTGTTCCTCTAGCGGTGGTAGGACAAATTTTTCCTTAGCGAGTGTTTTCCAATTAATAGTAGGAGATAAAGAGCCAACTGAAATGGCTTTTGCACGTTCCATAAAAAGGTCACTTTGCATAAAGAACGGCAAAAACTCTGGAAGAATAACTTCTGGCTTGGCACGAAGAACTAAAGCATGAGCAGAACAAATTCCATCAAAATCTGCTACTGCAACTTTACGCTGATAAACACGACGACGACCAAAAATAATATCTCCTTTACGGAAACATAATTTAGTTGCTTCAACATCAGATGGAGAACCCCAACGTCGAATTTTTAAGGAATCAGAGTCAAGGTGTTCCAAACCAACATAATATTCAGTTTCAGATTTACTTGGATCATTAATGCGGTCATTAACATTGGTTGCCATTTCATCAAACCGCCAAATCTGCCACCCTGGTTTTAACGTATCAGCTTGTATCATCTTGTACTTAGTCTACCCATTTAAAAACAAAAACTCTCCTTGAAACTATTCATCCAAGAAAGAGGAATTAAATTATCATGTTGCAGCCGACCTACAACAATAGCGCGATGGATGCCGATACGCTCTGCAAAATCAATCACATCATTTTTAGATTTAAGTTGCGTTAATTCTCCTTCGTACTCAGGTGGTATTAAAAATTCCCGCGACCATTGATTTGCTTCATGTTCTGGCTCCGATTCCAAACTTTCCCCACTATCCCATTCATCGAGAAAAATATTTTCTTTATCATGTAGTAGGATGTGTGCTGCCTCATGGAAGAAATTAAACCAGAAGCGGTCATTGGTTTTACCGTAAAGCGAAAGTTGAATCAGTGCCTTATGGGGATTTAACCACCTTGCTACACCACTAACGTGCGATCGCTTAATTGATGGTACTAAAACAAGCACAACCCCAGCTTCTTGGCACAACTGTTGTATCTGTGGTTCAAATTCCTCTTGTGGTAACACCGTCAAAGAACGAATTTCCTGCACTGCTTTTTCAAACTTTGGTTTACTGTACTTGGAGCAGTCTCGTTTTTCTGCTTCTATTTCACCCAAACGCAACCAAGCAGAAATAGCACCAATATCACTTTGTTCTTGGCGAGTACGACGAAAGGCAACTTCCATACCTACATAGTAATTCTGCCAATCTTCCGGCGAGGCAACACCGAAAAATTGCAATAACTTTTTTACCAAAGCTGGTTTATTCTTGGCAGTTAAATGGCACTTGGGAATTACACCTTGGTTCATCAATTCTTTGACTGGTAACTCATCTAACCAAGATGTCCACCCCTTTAAGCGGTTTTCCTCTTCTATTCGTGCTAAACCAGCGCGATATTGGGCCTCACGACTGAGCCAAAATGCTGTTGTACTTCCTAAAACCCGTTCTAGCTTCAGGGCTGTTTCTTCATTAATAGGTGCTTTGCCATTAATCAACTGGCTAATATGTTTCGTGGTGTAGCCTAATCGCTCTGCTAACTGTACTTGCGTCCAATCACGCTCTTCTAATAAATCAGCGATGGTATCACCGGGAGGAGATACCCAATCTGGAGTGAATGTTCGGGTTGTCTCAGTCATGGTAATTCCCAATGAAAACAATACAAACAGCAGTAACTTTTGACCAATCAATACTTCCATCCTCGCTAAGGGGAATGGGGTCGTTATCAGGCTTAAATACAAGTCGTTTACCACCTTCTAGGTCTACTGCAAATTCACCTGCTCTATCTCCTTTTAAGGGATGAGGACGACCTGTAACTAATTCTATGACACAACTAGCAGCACCAAGGTCGGCCAATCGGGTTGTCAATTTTTTGGCACACTTTGCACCCAATTTTCTTTGCGCTACGTTTTGTTGCTCGCATAGGTTTTGCAGTTTGCTATCTGCGAAAGTGATTTCCATGCGTTACGTACACTAGTACAAGTTTACCATTTTGGTAAACAAATTTGTTATGTTCAGAGAACATATCATATCAATTAATGCTTTACCGTTTTGGTAAATAAATTTTTTCTAGTCTAGTTAAATTAGTTATGTTAGCCAATACTTTACCAAAATGGTAAACAAATTACTTTACAATGAATCCAGCATATCAACTAAGGCATCCATCTCTAGCCAAAAGGCTCTACTGCCCTGTTCCCAGTCTGCCCAAACTTCAGCCAGCGTCTTTACTTCCTCGGTTTGATTATTGGCTGTTGTTCGCCGCACATAAAGCGGGATGGACAAGCTGTAATCCTGGGTAGCGATTTCCTCTAAGGTAGCAATTGTAGCAAAACCAGGGTCATAATTGTAACTTTGATATGTGCTGAGAATACGTGACTGATGCTCTGGTTTTAGGAAACTTTGCCCCTGCATACGGGCTACTTCATGCACTGCATCAATAAATAAAATCCGTCCTTGCCGCTCTGGAGGCTTACGGGTACGGCAAATAATAATACAAGCTTCCATTGGAGAGTTGTAAAACAGGTTTGGCCCTAAGCCAAGGACACATTCCACCAAATCAGCCTCAACCAGCTTTTGCCTCATCTGGGCTTCTTCTTTGCGGAACAGCACCCCATGCGGGAAGAGAATTGCACAGCGTCCCGTTGTAAGGTCAAGACTTTTTAAAATGTGCTGAAAAAACGTATAGTCAGCCCTTCCTTGAGGTGGTGTCCCTAAAAAGTTACGCTGCCAAGGGTCACTTTGAAACGCTTCCCGGTTCCACTGTTTAATGGAGTAGGGCGGATTGGCGAGAACTACATCAAAAGTTCGCAGTTGGTCATCTTCAGTAAAAGCAGGATGTTCCAAGGTATCACCGCGCATAATTTGGTAATCATCTACACCGTGTAGTACCAAGTTCATGCGGGCAATGGAAGCGGTCATGTGGTTTCGTTCCTGCCCGTAAAGTTTGAGGGTACGGTGTTCTCCACCTGTGCGCTTCACCTCAGTTAATGCCGAAATCAACATTCCCCCTGTACCGCAGGTAGGATCATAAATGCGATCGCCTGATTTAGGTGCAAGCATTTGCACCATTAAATGTACAACTGTACGGTTGGTGTAAAATTCCTGGGCTGTATGTCCACTGTCATCAGCAAATTGTTTAATCAGATATTCATAAGCATTACCTAGTTCATCTTCAGGAACATTTGCTAGTGACAATACTACAGTGGATAAATGTTCAACCAGTTCTTTAATATCAAAATCGGAGAGACGTTCTTTATTTGTCCAAGGGGCATCACCGAAAATCCCATCTAAGCGACCAGGGTTAGCGGTTTCAATGGCCCGCATGGCAGTTTGTAAAGCTTTACCAACATCCTTGGCAACAATGCGAATATCTTTCCAGTGAGCATCATCAGGGATAATAAAGCGATCGTTGGCAGTTTCACGGGCATAATTAGCATCACCTGTATCAGCTAGTGCTTTGGTAAATTCCTCATCCCAAACATCAGATAGCCGCTTGTAAAACAGCAAGGGAAAGACGTATTGTTTGTAATCACCAGCATCAACTAACCCGCGCAAGATGGTAGCTGCTCCCCAAAGATAACTCTCTAGGGCTTGTTGGGTAATATGTTCGCTCACTCCAGCCACTTCCCTTCCAGCATTACCTGGTGTAGACGTTCCTCAGCTTCCCGGCATTGTACCAAAGCATCTTTAAAGGACGCGATCGCTTCTTCTAAGGGTGGAATATCTGCGCCTATTGGTGGCAGAACATAACGCGAGATGTTCAGTGTCCATCCTTCTTTTTCTATTTCCTCCAGGGAAACCAGGCGCGCCCGGTCTTCTACATCTGTAGATTCTTGATACCAACGCAGAATTTCGGCGACGTGTTCTGGTTCTAAAAAGTTTTGGGCACGTCCTTTGCGGAACAGTGTTGAGGCATCAACAATTAACACCTTGCCTGCTCGTTCTTGAGTTTTTCGTTGACGCAGTACCAGTATACAAGCAGCCAAACCAGTGCCGTAAAACAAGTTTGGCGCTAGTCCAATCACCGCTTCAATCATGTCCATTTCCAGCAAGGTGCGTCTAATCTGTCCTTCCACCCCACCACGAAATAATGTACCTTGAGGTAACACAACTGCCATCCGCCCATGTGGATTGGCCATTGACTTGATCATGTGTTGTACCCAGGCAAAATCACCACTACTATCTGTAGGCAGACCAGCAAAAGCGCGTCCCCAAGGGTCAGTTTCCCAAACTTCCCGTCCCCATTTTTCTAGGGAGAAGGGAGGATTAGCAATTACCACATCAAACTGAGCTAAACTGCCTGTGTCGGGGTTAGTAAAAACAGGGTTACGTAGAGTATCACCGCGTTCGATGACAAAATCTTCGACTTCGTGTAGGAATAAATTCATGCGGGCAGTTGACGCAGTGGTTAAATTCTTCTCTTGCCCGTGTAACTTGCCAAAAAATGTTCGTGCATCTCCCCCTTTATCACGTACATGGGCAACAGCAGCCAGTAACATTCCTCCTGTACCACAAGCTGGATCATAAACTGTTTCCCCTTCTTGGGGGTCTAGCATATCTACCATCAGCTGTACCACACTACGCGGTGTGTAAAATTCCCCAGCTTTATTCTTGGTAGTATCAGCAAATTTTTTAATCAGGTATTCGTAAGCATCGCCCATGACATCGTTGTGGACGCGCTTGTTACTGAGGTTAAGCGCAGAGAAATGTTCAATTAGGTCTTTTAACAGTTCATCAGACAGCTTTTCTTTGTTTGTCCACTGGGCATCCCCGAATACACCGTATAAATGTTTCTGGTTGGCAACTTCAATGTTACGCAGGGCATCTTGTAAGACAATACCCACATTACTTGATGCATCACGTACATCTTGCCAGTGACTATCTTTTGGAATTTGGAAGCGGTGTTCGTCGGGAAAATCTTCTCCGTATTCTTCAATCATTTTTTGACGTTCTTCGTCCCAAACATCACAAATGCGTTTGAAGAACAGCAGTGGCAGAATGTAACTCTTCCAGTCGGTGCGATCCACAGGACTTCCACGCAAGATATTTGCTGCTTCCCATAAATGGGATGACAACTCAGTTAAGGTGATAGAAGAGTCAAAAAGCGTTCCCTGAATCATGTTATGCAGATAGCGTAGAGTCGTCGATAGCAGCGAAACTCAATATTACAATAAGTGTTTGCTGTATTGTGCTTGTCTGAGAAAAGCAAAATTATTTAATTCTCTTGTAGCTAGATTGTAGCGATCGCAATCAGCAAGAGGAGCAAATTGCTAAGTATCAGCACGACTTAGCCCGAAATGACCGATATGAAATTGAAGAAGAGAAAGCGGATGAGATTGACTTCCTGCCTTAAACATACACGTAAAGGCCAAGGAGTCAAACTAGAAACCTCGAAGGTTTCACCCTATTAGCGATGTTGATTTCTGGTCAAAAATTATTTAATTATAAATTTGAATAATGATATTGAGTTGAAATATAACTAGGACTTACGCATCGTGCATAAGTACTTGTAACGACCTGCAATACTAATCGCTCAAACCTGCAATCAAGACATTTACAAACCAGGATTATTTGCAACTATAATTGTGCTTCAGCCAGGATTAATTGCAACTGAGCCAGCATTATCTGCAACCAACCTGCAATCATCGGTTTGAGCCAGGATTATCTGCAACTATAAAAGTAAAAAAAACGAACGGTTTCTTAACTGTTTTACTGGTAAGGCTTTCGGAACGTTAAACCGTTGGTTTTCAAGTAAAAAAACTCGGTAAAGATTTCATTGTTAATTTATCAAATTCTGAAATGATTTTTTTGACCAACTCCTGCCAGAATTGAAAACTTAGTCATAGTAAAGTGTTGAGGCTTATTTACAATTAATCCTGGTCGAAACGGATGATTGCAGGTTGGTTGCAAATAATCCTGGCTCAGTTGCAGTTAATCCTGGCTCAACTGAAATTATAGTTGCAAATAATCCTGGTTTGAAAAAGTCTTGATTGCAGGTTTGGGCATTTATAATTGCAGGTCGCTACACTTAATGCATTAGAGCGAGAATCATCTTTTCGTCGCAGTATTCGCCAAAAATCACGACGAGCAGCTATGAACGATCGCTATATGCTTTCTGTGTTGGCTGCGGCTCTCTCAAACTCAGTACCTCTGCCATAACCCCCCTGTCAATAGGGTTTGAGATGCGCTAACCCTGGTATAGCCGTAGCCATTTTCGTTATGACATTAAAATGTGGTAGACGCAATGGCAACTCTGTCACTTAAAGGATAATGTGACCGTTTTTAAACCCTAGTTTGTCTCCTTTTAAGCAATGTTTTTTAGTTTTAAGACGGAGCAATAATACTTTGAAACAAACACTTCCAGATACTCCAAGCTCCGTTTTAGGCAAAGTTATTTTACTGTCTCTGCCCTAGAAAAATTATTTGTGCAACTTATCTTTTTGCGATCGCGTTTAAATCTCGTACCAATCTCTGTAATTGTTGTTGTATAAGGTTTATAGCCATAGGCTGCACCTAGTGACACGAACCTTCTATTTTCGCCAACACACAAGTTGTTCTTCTGACTTTTCCCGTTATCTCATTAATTGAGCGATCGCTAACTAAACCTTTAGCCCAAAGCCGCATTATCTCGTTCTTTATTGTCATTAATATTAAGCTATTGAGAATAAATTATAGCCTGAAACCCTTGCTATCTCGTTGTTTCACGACTTAACGGGAAAAGTCAGGTTGTTCTTGGGGTCGCTCTACATTTTTATTAAAAAATTTTTAAGTAGTTCTACTAGTTGACAAATTTCTTTTTATTTAAATTTTGCCATACAAAAGCACTAGATATCAGTAATAAATAAGTTTTTCTTATAAAAATAAAGGTTTTAAAAGATATTATCGTACAAAATTTTGGCGATGCCCAAAAATTAAAAAATTCAATAAATCCCTATAAAGACGACAGTATAAGGATTTCAAACTTACACAGTTTCGTACTCTTTTTAGTACGAAATTCTCTTCATAAATAAATCATTAAAATGCTTGTTATATAAGAGTTTTAGCAAATTATTTATTTAAATTTAACTGTCAACTGAGCCTTTAAACCGTAAGAATCTTCTTCCATTTTTCGTACTAATATGATATATAAATTATAGTAATAAAACTAGGTATAAAATGTCCAATAAAAGTTTAGGGCAAGCCATAGCAGTTTGGGGACAGGGAAAAAATGTACAAAATACTCGATTAGTTAGTCTCCTTAAAAGTGCATTTAAACTTTATATTTTGCCTAATTTAGGCTTTGATTATGTTGCTCAGCTTTCAGCAAAAGAATTTTCTACTTTCTGCTATGAAATTAATATTTATGATTTGGAATTAGGAAAATTATTAGAAACTTTTGAGCAAGCTTTTACTATTTCCCTTAAAACAGGGAAAGTATCTGCACGAACTAAAGGAAATTATCGTTCTGCTATCAATAAGTTTTGCAAATGGGTAGAAAGCCAAAGTTGGTATATTGAGAAAGCTAATGCTCTTAAGGCAGTTATTAGCCCACCAAGAATTAGTGCCAAATCATTACCACCAAGAAAATACAGTGGAGCTAGATACTATGCCATAAAAGAAACAGATTTAACTTCAGAAATTCGTTTTGATTTGAAAAATTATAAAGATTTTTGGAGCCAAGATAGCTATAAATTGGATTTAATTTCCATAAATCATAAACAATTAAACACCACTCTATCTGAAGTTAAAGCTAAAAGATTAAAACAAGCAGAAGAGGAACTCAAAGAAAGTAACTATGGTACTAAGCCTGTTTTTAGTAAGCTGTCTGCATCATATTTATCAGAAAACGAAGCGCATATTTTAAGGTTTTTCGGGTGGTGTGTCAATATTGAGGGTCACAATATTAATGATTTGTATTTTGATTGTATAACTCGAAAAGCTTTCTATCACGATTATATTGTCTGGCTTGTAAAGGAAAGAAACTGTGGTTGGAGCATTGCAACTCACATATTAGCTGTGAGTCTTTCAGTAGCTAAATATCGAACATTTAATGAGTCACAAAAACATGATTGGTCTGATATCCCTTTAATAAAATTCTTGAGGAGCCAAATAAGCTTATATGAAAGTTTAGCTAAAGAAGAATATCCAAAAATACAAGAACAAAAATGGGGAACTAAAGAAATTAATCATCAACAGGCTAGGCAAGTACTTGATTATTTATATCAAAAATGTAGTCCGCTTGATTTTCGATATAAAGAAAGAGCCTTATCAAGTTTGGTTAATCAATGGCAGATTTATTTAATGATAAAAATATTAGTTTATGCACCAGTTCGTCAAGAAGAACTTAGAAACTTACAAATCGGTAAAACTATTAAAATGGTACAAGATAATCAAGGCATATCGCGATATGCAGTAAAAATAAAAAATCATAAAAATGCTAATATAACCGGAAAAGCTAGATATTATCCCCTACCAAATAACTTAACTAACGATATAACAACTTGGATTCAGGAAATTCGTCCTCTTGCTATCCAAGCTCCTGAAACTATAGAAAGTTGGTTAGTATTTTGGGGCCACAGCTTAGAGAAAATGTCACGTTTAGAAAGCAGAATAGATAAAGCTGAATGTGATAAAGTATCTAATCAAGACTATCTAAAAAACCTTAAAGTCTTATTTAAAGGTATAAAAAACCGACTTCAGGCGTGGCCAGTAGCTAAAGATAATGCTAAAAATTGCGATGATCTTTTTTTTCGCCTAGGACGCAGCTATCCTGAAAAGTTTTGCACTTCTTTTGAAGAGGGAAATCATTCGGTTGTCTCAGTTAAAATATCACAAGCTATGGCAAATTCAACATTAGCTTTGTTTGGAGAAGCCAAATTCTTAAATCCTCATGGATTCCGAAATATCGCAGCTAAGCATTTGAGAATGTTAGGAAAAAATTCAGATATAGAAGCATTTAGTGCTTTTTTAGGGCATTCTATTGAAATTGATGATAGTTATGCTGAAATTATTACAGATGATTATGAATTAATTGAAGGTTTTATAGATAACTGGTGGGAAGAGTAAGCCACTAAAAAATGCCAATTGTTCAACAAATTTAATAAATACAAATATTGTACCAGATTTACTTATGTCAATAAAAACGTTAGAACAAGCAATAAAAATTTGGGCTAATACAAAATCTATACAAAATACCCCATTGATAAATAATTTGAAAATAGCATTAAAGTCTTATATATTACCTACCTTAAATCATGAAGTGAATTCATTAATTTTTACAGAAAATTTTGACAAAGTTTGTTGTGATATAAATCTCTCAGAATTTACTTTAGAAAGAGTATTAAACACCTTTGAGCAAGCTTGTGATAACCATTTAAAAAATAACAGCATTAATATAAACACAAAAGAAAATTACCGCTCTGCTATTATTAAATTTTTTAAATGGTTGCAAACTCAAGATTGGTATAGAGAGCAAAGTACAATTACCCTTCTAGAAATTTTTCCTAAAATATATGCTCATAAAACACCATCAAAAACTTACAATGGTAACAGAGAATATGGACTTAAAGAAGAAAATTTATCACCCAAAATCTACTTAGATTTAAAAGAATATGAAAAGTTTTGGAGCCAAAATAGCCATAGTCAATACTTGTCAGATATATATTTTGAAAAAGTAGAAAGTCAAGCAGAACGTAGAATTCAAAGATTAAAGCAAGCAGAACAAGAAGCTGGTAAAAATACTTCTTCTCTTACACCATCTTTTAGAAAATTAGAAACAAAAACTTTGTTGCAATATAAAGAATATATATTAAGGTTTCTTGGTTGGTGTGTCAATATTGAAGGCTATGATATAGAAGATTTATATCTTGATTTGATAACTATAAAATCCTTTTATCAAACTTATATTGCTTGGCTTATACAACATCGCTCTTGTGAAACGAGTGTAGCTTTAAAAGTTTTAGGTGTAAGTGTTTCAGTAGCTAAATATAAAACATTTAAAAAATCTCAAACAATTGATTGGTCTGATATCCCTTTAGTAACCTCTCTCAGAGAGCAAAGAAATATGTATGCAAATATTTATCAAAAAGATTATCCTAAAATACAAGAAAAAAAATGGGATTTAAAATACATATCTCATGTGCAAGCTCAGGAGGTTGTTGAATACATCTATCACAATAACTGCTCTTTTAAAAGATATTATAGAGATAGAGATACATTGAAGACATCAATAAGAAATTTGTCAAGTGTTGTGAATAGTTGGCAAAATTATCTAATGATAAAATTTTTAGTTTATGTACCAGTTCGTCAGGAAGAACTTAGAAAATTGGTAATTGGGACAACTCTTAAATTAATTGTAGATTCTCAAGGTAATGAGCGTTATGCAGTCAAAATTAAATACTATAAAAATTCCTCTAAGAAACTTAAACCAAGATATTATCCTTTACCTCATATTTTGACAGCAGATATAACAACTTGGATTGAAGAAATTCGTCCTCTTGCTCTTCAAGCACCTGAAACCGTAGAGAGTTGGGTTTCTTTCTGGGGATATAGTTTAAAAACTATATCCACTTTAGAAAGAAAAATTCAAGAAAATGAGATGAAAGGTATTCCTGACGATAAGTATTACAAATCGCTACAAGTTCGATTAAGAGCTAAGCAAAATCGTTCAAATGCCAGAAATATAGCTAAAGAAAATGCTAGAAACTGTAATCACTTATTTTTTTCTACAGGACATTCAAATCCCGAAAAATTTGCTTGTTCTTTTGAAAATATTCATTACGGTAATGTAAGTGAAAGAATTTCACAAGTGATGGGAAATACAACATTTGCACTGTTTGGAGAAGCCAAATTCTTAAATCCTCATGGATTCCGTAATATTGCAGCTAAACATCTAAGACAATTAGGTAAACACGATGAGAAAGATGCATTTAGTGCTTTACTTGGCCACAGCGTCGAAATTGATAATGATTATGCTGATGTAGTTACTAGTGATTATGATTTGATTGAGTGCGTTGTGGATAACTGGTGGGAATGAGCCGTCAAAAAAAAATTCGTCTTAGCAAAGAAGCAAGCCTTTTGCACAGCTGGCTGTGCCTATATAGTAATGAAAATAGCGTACAGCTAAATATTGATGCGTTTAAGCAATGGTTTGAAAGTGAGATTGGAGAACGGATACAGACAGGGCAGATCATATCTGCAATTAATGAGCTGGGTGAACATGACTTAATCAAAGTCCTAGGTTGGCAAATTCAACCCAAGAAAATTAATCTTGAAAAATTTCATCCAGGGTTTTGAATATGCTTTGAATCATAATTTGGGATAGATATAGGGGGTACAGCCGAAATATGTGTAATTTTAAGCAAGATGGTCTTGCAATGAGAAATAAGCAGAGGTAAAAGTACACTTAATTAGGGGTACAGCCGGGATACGCCTATTAAAGGAGACACTATCAAACCTCTGACATCTGATAAAAAGGGATTATGGCGTTATAGGATAGGTGATTATCGATTGATTTATCATCCTGACATTAAAAGCAGAAAAATTACCCTCATGAATTTTGCAAGTCGTGGTGATATATATGATTAATTAAATATCATTCGCTAAAACACTAATAGCATCGATAAGTAGAAAGGCACTAACTTCGATACAAAATTACGGCTTAGTACACAAGCTTTTTACAACTAGATTGCACTTAGTGACAGCCTCGCTAGATCCACGCCATGTAACTAATCATGTCGCAGTAATTCCAAAGCTATTTAATTCCATTCCCAGTACTGGGAAAAGTCACTACTCTAACTGCAACTCTGGCCCATTCTCACCCATCACAACGCAAGCGGTTCTTTCGACCCAGCGTTTAATACCATCGCGCAGCGCCGGGGCATTCCTCCAGCTAGTTTGTTTAATTTGCAATATCCTGAGCAGTTCCTCATCAGCACTCACCTCCGGTTCGGGAGTCGGGGCAATAGCAATAAATTCTTGCAATGGCTGGATAATTCCGGCATTGGCAGCTGCATCAAAACTCATGCTCTGGGTGCAAGCTGGAGTTACAGAATTCGTCGGCAATGCAACAGTTGCACCCTTATCTACTAGCTCTTGGATATTAACCATTACCTGCCGGACGTTCTGATGATTAGCTTCTGGCATCGTTACAAAGCAACTGGGGAGTATTGCTTTAATCCCATTAGCAATTTGCTGATTACAGTTTTGGGCTACTTGCTGCATATATTCCAAAAACTCTGGAAATATTGCTACAGTTGTGCGATCGCAGTTTTTGTAAAATTCTGAGTAAGCATTTGACACAGCAGCACTCTCCCATTTACCACCTTGAGGCTTGTATTTCTTATCTGCCCACCAATTCAAAAACACTGGGTAAGGGCGCTTAGGAGCAATCTCCCAAACTTGCTGCGCTTGGTCTTTTGCTTTTGGTGGTGAATCAGATTTCTTTTTAAAACCCACTCCCGGCACGGAGTCATATTTAGGCTCAGTAACTAAATTTTCCAAGTCCGGCGGCGCGGCGGAACATTCGCCCTGAAAAGTGTCTGTGTGGTCAATGAGTGGCTTTTCTTCAAAGTTTTCAACGTAGTGCATATCTATGGGTAGTTCATCACTCCACGGGTCATATTCAGCTGACAGGTCAATCTTTTGGTTTTCTTGGTTTATATCTTCCTCTTTCTCTTTCTCAAATTTCCCGTTTTGAGTAGAGATAGAGTTTTTTATGTATATAGATGGTTGTTGCGATCGCAATTTCCCGTCGTTGTGTTCACAATCCCCCGTTGTTGCATTTGCAATTTCGGTACTGGGCAAGGATTTCCAGCTTCCTTCAATTGGATTATACCCAGTTAGCTCCATCAGCCGTTCTAGGTCAAGTGTCATCCATGAGTGAGTTTGGTAAGGATGCCAAAGCTTTGAAGGTTTATTTACAAGTTGGTTTTTTAGATGGGCATAACAAGCTTTCTCAATAATTCCTAAGCTTTGCAAATCTCTAATCATTTGACCAAACTGCCACGGGCTAAGAGACTCAATCTGGTCTTGAGTCCACTGGGCATAAGAATTGTAGATCCACTTTTTACCATCTTCAGTAACGTGGCCAGAATTAGTCTGCATCCAAAAGGCAAGCTGATTTATAAAAACCGTGGCCTCACCCGGATAGTGAACATCCAGTTCCCTCATTACTTTTGATAAGGCAGGCGTGTAAATTAATTTCCAGTTTTTTGCTTGCTGTTTGGCTGTTTGAGGTTCGTTTGTAATTTGTTTCAACATTGGTAGAAGTCTTGGTGAGATGGACTTCTGCCCAACAAATTAGATTTTCTGAGTGAGAGACTGGTATACAAGTCTTACACTAATTCACCCAAGTGCTACAATTAGCCTAGTATTTTATTTCTGTTTGATAAGTTTTGGTTTGGGTGAAAAGCATTGTTAGCATTAGCAAACGTGTTTTTGTCTCTCATTCCTGAAAAATAACTTGTCAAGCAGTTTTTTTTGATTGAAATCTAAAATGGTTAAATTTGGTTGACAACTAAAATTTTTGCAAACATCTCCAATAATTTAAGTTGTTTCCTTAACGTCGGTTTTTACTGAGCGCTCCTCCTCATTTGCAATTAACTCCTGTCTTGCAGCGATCGCACCGCCAAGGACTCCGCCAGCAATTTGCTTTCCTCCTCATTAGAAACTCTAATCACGTTGGGAAGTTCTTGTCGTCCGAACCTTTCAAGATATTCACTAAGGCTAAGATTTAACGCAAAAGCCCACGATTCCATATTTGCGATCGCAGTTGGAGTCAGCATCAGGTTTTTCTTGACCTTATTCTCGCTCCTTATACTTCGCGTAGCTGGTTTAGGTTTCTTACGTTCGGTCATCTAATTCCTTAACTTTAAGTATACGTATAAACACTTTACTAGGTTTATGGCTTATTAGATCACTTTTGATCCAAAACTACGGAAATTCCCAGATTTTTAATTGAAAAATAGCCTTGCAGATATATTTCACAGCCTGGAATGCAAGCATAATAAGGGTCGCAGTTGTCGCCGGACAGTTACGCTTCATAAAAATTGATACAGGCGACAGCCAAAACAAGGCGACAAGCGCGATCGCACTTCTGGAAGTACTGGTTTTTCGTTGTCGCGGTCGCAGTAGTGCAACTTAGGATTCATGGAATTCTTGCACATACGTTTCAACCAGTAATTTTGCCAGCTTTGACTAACTCCTCCCGGATATACTCAGCGATTTTTTTGCTCATATCAGTGTCCTGTTCTGTGCAAAGGGCTTTGAACAATCGCCTGTAGTGTTCTGGAATCGAAATTCGCACCTGAACTAGCTCCTTATCTTTGTCAGACATTCTCCATAAACATAGTGGCTAAATAGGATCTTATTCCTCTTTAGCCACCTTGGTTATATATGGCTTCATAGCCACTATAGCCATCATAGCCATTTTACAGTATGATATTTGCAGTTGCATTGCAAAATTTACTGTCGAGCGCTTATGAAGCAATCAGCAGACTATTACCGCAAGGTTTTTGAATTAATTTCAGGGGAGATTAGCAATAGGCGTTGGCGACAGATCCGAAATGAGTTAGAGCGTTCAGGAGTCGTTGTTACCCAAAAATCTGTGCAATCCTATGCCAGATTGAAAACCCAGTACCCCAGAACAGTACTGACTAAAAAGGCAATCCAAATAGTTGAGGACTTTCAAAGCAATTGTCACCCAACACACAAATTTACTGGGGAAGAATTACTAAATATTTTAAGAGAAATAAAACCACACGTAACAGACAGAATGCTGCTAAATGCTTTCTACAAAGCCCATATCCAGTTTAGCAAACAGAGTGTATATACCTTAAATCAAGCTTCAAAAGTTGTATTTTTTACCGCAATTTCAAGGAATAAATAGCATGGGTAAAGACCTAAAGAACAAAGTAGACTCTATCCGCCGCACTCTCAAGAATAATGCTTTAGAAGTCTCAGGAACAGTTATTGAATTAAAAATTTTAGAGCTGTACCCAAACTACGAAACTGATTGGAGTAGTGATGTTCGTGCAAAAGTGATTAAGGCTATCACCCAAAACCACCAATTAACTGAGATAGTAAGCGCAATGCCTGCGCCAGTGAACTATGCATCCCCCGTCCAAGAACCCCTCACCCAGCAGCAAGAGTCTGAAATCTTTGCACAGGAAGAAACAGAGGATGAGGAAGTAAACACGATGCCTATAGCGGTAAACTACGCACCTCCAGAAGCTAATAATAGTCAATCCCTGGCTGTTACCAATGCTGATAAACAGGCGTTGGTATCTACTCAATCTTTGGCACTGGGTTTTGAACTGAGTGAACAAGAGTGTCTAGTGGTTGCTGATAGTGTCGATGGTATTTTCAATGATTATGCAAGTTTTTTAACCAGTGTAACCAGTGCAATTAGAGGTTATGTTGACCATCGTTTTGATGAGGTGGAGAGCGCGTTAGACACCAATACTGATGCTGTGCGATCGCACATAGCGGATAGGGCGGCTAGGTTAAATCAGAAAGTAGAAAATTTCTCAACTAATGTCAAAGCGGATATAGGAGGTATCCGCCAAAATATCAAAAGTTCAAAAGCCAATATTTTATCCAGATTCGCATTACCCAGTAAAGCTGGGTGAAGGTTACACAATCTCGTTTAATCCTAAGAAAGTAGGATTCATCATCTTAGCCATTGCAAGCCTGCTCTTTAGCCTACAAGCTTACGACAATTGTCGGTTATCACAAGGCAGGGTTAAGCAAATACAGCATAGAGATTTTGTTGATCCTAATCGATATTTGGAAATACCCAAGGAACTACCAAAATGGTGAAAAGTTCAAATCCTGGCAAGCTTACACTCAAAAACCACGTAACGCCCAAAGCAGGGAAGATTAACCGAGTTCTCAAGACTAAATTTGGTGTAAGTCTGGATGACTTTACAAATGCAATGATGGGCGACGTTAGCAGCGCTCAGAAGATTGGGGAATTAGCGCGACAAGGTAGGCTTTCAGCAGAGTTTGCTCCTAAGCTTGCCCAAGCATATCAAGAAATAATCAATGGTAGTACAGCTTATAACAAAGCCATCTCTGAAATATTGGTGAATGCTGGGAAAAGTGCAATCGAGATTGATAAAGCAGTAATGAACGCTACTCTTGCAAATACTCAATATGGTCACAAAAGAAGTGAGCTTGCGGCTGAATTGATAAACGCTCGTCACACTGAAAACCAGCGTCATAATTACCAGATGAATTACACCCAAATTAAAGGTTATATCGATGCTTACCTAGTGGGAGTTGACAATCAAGCTAATCTAATCGACCAATCGAACAGACCAGGGATTAAGCAATTATCGGCTGATGAAACTTACAAAACTAAAATAGTTAACGAAGCTTTAAACCGTGGTGATGATGCTCGATTTGATTTAATCACTCAAAAAAACTATCAACCCAATACAGTGCGTGGGTTACTTGCTGAGAAGTTCACAGCAATTAAATCGGCATTAGGATTCTAATTTCAAAACAAATATCTGAGTAACTGCGAATTGCTCAGGTATTCTCAACAATCAAGTTTAGTAAACCCAAATGCTACCACACAACAATGACGAATTAGATAACCTACTGGATGACGATAACAGTGCAGGGATTAACCAAGATACAGCACGGTATTTACAGCATATTGAATCAAAACTGTACGCTGATATTCAGGCTCGGAAACGTATAGATAGTGGGTTACTGTTTCTATCATGCCAAGTTGGTTCGGCATCATTGGCTTGGCTTCTATTCTCAATGCAAATATCAATTAGCATTATTCTGGCAATGTCGATGATATTAGCACTACTGCCAGGACTGATTGATTGTGGTGAAAGTTTTCACTTTGAATTATCTAGTGAGCGTTGGTCATTAAGTCATGCCAAACCATTGGTAGCAATGAGTAAACTTGCAATCGGTGGGGTAATTGGGTGGAACTCTACACAAAAAATAGTCACAGAAGTTAGGTCAACTGAGAGTCAGATCCAACAGACTTACACAGAAATTAAATTAGCACAGAATACTAATGCTTTCACACTCCCAGAAGGGGTATTAACGCCAACAATGTTTATCTTAGGACTAGTTGCAACTTGGGTATTAACAATCCCATTAAGAAGAAAACCAAATGTATAGACAAAGAAACTTTTTAACAGTAATAGGCGGAACTCTGCTTTTCATTTTTGCTGTAAACAACCTGTTTATGGATGCCGTAAACACTGCTGAAAACCTTAAACACCTTACTTCTTGGGGTAAACAGTCTGGGTTAGATGCTCAAATACTTTTATTCGTTCGGTACCTGCTACTTCTGCTTAATGCTTACTTTCCCCTGATTATATTTTTTGGGTTGATATTTTTAATTTTATGGAAGAGATAGAGCAGTTTAACCAACGACTAAAAGCAGAGCGCCAGATTGCCACATTTGCTATAGGCACTTTGCTCATTGGGGGACTAAGTTTAACGTTACCACTCTGGAACGATGCTACCAAGTATAGTGAAACATTATTTTGTTTCACAGGCAATAATCAACCTTGTAAAGGTGAACAAATCAAGCGCGGTATTAGCTGGATGATTGAACAGGAGCGCAGGAACTTTACTTTTGACGCTCATGTGAAAACATTACGTATATTGCCTGCTGAATCACCTGCTGCACCTCTATATGGTTTAGCTGGTACAGTCGCACTGTTGAGTGCTTACGCTGGGTCTAAAACACTTACAGATAGCCAGGAGAAAGCTATTCATAGTCAGTTATCGCTACTCAAAGTTAAAGCACTTGAGAATGACTTAATAGTGCAAAATCATTTAGAGCTTACCCAATTTTCAAAACAGCAACAAAGCGCAGTGACTAAGCAGGCCATCGCCCGTAATGCGACAGAGACGATAGAAGCGATGAAATCACTCAATGAATCAGCACTTGATGAGATTAATGGAAGAATGCAAGGTGAAACTGCACTTAAAAGTCACGAGTTAAATTTATCCGAGTTAGATAAACAAATCATAGATAATCGGCTGGCAGCAGCCAAAGCGACAAAGGAATTGAACAAGCTCCAAGACAGCAAGCAGGATTCTCAAACTTCTACTCAGGTATCACCAGATGAACAGCTTAAAAATACCCTCATAGATGCCCTTAAAAACCATGAAGACGGTTATTTGTGGAAGATAATCAATTCACTAAAACCATTATGGCTGATAGGCAATCAAGGAAGCGGTAAAACTTACACTGCTACAGCCATTGCATTGATTAGAAAATACTGCCTTGATGCACCAATTCATCAACTGATTGATAGACATGCCACTGGAGATAATGCCGATGTCTGGAAACTGCTAGACGCTGCTAGTAAGGCAGAGTCGGAGGATGAAATCAGCCTTGCTTTTGAAGATTGTTGCGAACGTTGGTTGACCAGGATTAAGCAGAAACCGACCACTAAACAGCAGGTAATTTGTGATGAATTCACAAATTTGAAATCTTTGTGTGGTGAAAGTGCGATCGCATTTTTCAAGATGAGCTTAACTGATACTCGCAAGGCTAAGGAATACCTATTGGGTATAACCCACAATGCCACTAATGAATCATTCCCAGACGGTACAGCAAGCGCTCGAAAATCGGGTACTGTATTGCTTGAGAAGTTCTCAGCTAATGGTGAAACACCTTTAAAAAGAGTCGTTGTGCGCTATGGGCTGGTGGATGAGCAGGGTAACAATCTTGATGATGTTGAGAAGACCTTGCCCAATTGGTTTCACCCAGAGAAAATCTACCAGCACTTCAACGGCAAACCACTGAGTTTTGAAGATTAACCAAACAGCACATCAAACAATGATTTACCCAATGACAAAAATGCTGAATGCCAGAGAAAGCTTCTCTTCATTCCTTCGGTTGGTCGTGGCAAGCAGAATCATTGCCTACCCCGAATTATTGAGGGGATACGATTCAAGCTTACATCAGCCCAACTAATAACAGAGTAGTAAGTGTCTGAAACTCATCTTTACAAGACAGATTAGAACGTCCTTCTGTTTGAATAACTATGGAGTTCAGCATCCTATAATTGTCCACGTTCCCACCATGCTCGTTCAGAATTTTAGTTCCTATGAATGCCCAGTCCCCAATCTTCTCTTTAGTTTCCCCACACCTCGGACTGAGAATATTTAGTGGTTTTTCATATAAACTTGAAGAATGGTATGAACTATAGGTTGCCTGATCAATAATCGATAACTTTTCTTCAATAGTTGCAGCATGGGCCACACTATTTAAACTATTGTAATTCGTAGGTATTACAAAAAACAACGTAAATACTATCACAAATAAAGCTACAAGATTCCGTACTCTAAATTTCATATTTTCAAAAACTTTGACACTATTCACAAAATTCCCAAGGTAGAAGTAAGTAGCTCTTTATTGAAATAATTCTTCATTGACTTGAGCATTATTTTTCTGAATCACCTTCAGCAGTACTCCCGACCTGTGCATCTGTGTCAAGCAAGTGAGGTAGAAGCTGTAGTCTACAGTTGATATCACGCATTGATAGCAACGATTTATCAACCAGGGGTATAGAAGCAAGGATAGACAATTAAGCAAGCTGCTCACCTCATTATATAAGCCAGCTTTATCAATCGCTCTCTGTAGAGAATTTTTCGGGGCTGAAATGATAAGCGTGGCTTAATTGAAGTAAAAAAGCGTAGGGGGTTCACGAAGTAGCAGGTGTTTGGGAGAATGAATACTGTCGGATTTCCGCCTATTTATCGGACAGTGAGAGAATGAACCCAAAGTTTCGGCGCTTGAATAATGATGAATATCGGAGCCGGGAGTATCTGACTTGGGAGGAAATGAAAATATTGATTAAGGCGGCGGGGGAGCGGGGTCGGCATAGGGTTAGAGATCCGGCATTGCTACTGCTGTCATTTCGGCATGGGCTGCGACCGGGGGAGGCAGCGACGATGAAATGGGATGCAGTCATGTTAGAGCGAAAGGTGATCTATATCAAGCGGCTCAAGGGGAGTCAAAGTGGGAATCACCCGATGCAACCGGATGAAGTGGATTTGTTGACCCAGCTAAAGCAGATTTATTCCAATAGTTATTTTGTTTTCCCAAATGAGAGGGGGAAGTCACTGTCGGTGGATGGGATTGAGAAAATTGTGAAACGTGCCGCCGAAAAAGCCGGATTGCAGATTAAGGTGCATCCGCACATGTTTAGGCACAGTTGCGGTTATTTTTTGGCAGAACAGAATCGTTCAACTAGGGATATTCAGAGTTACTTGGGGCATAAACAGATTCAAAATACTGTTCGCTATACGGCGGAGAACCCCAGGCGGTTTGAGCATTTTGATTGGCAGTGGGAGCAGCCTTTTTGAATGGGTTTTTATCCACTAATATTATTGGCAGGTAGGGTATTAGAGTTGAGAGTAAACTATTCAATTACTCGGAACCAACAACATTCGCGCCTCAATCTCTTCCCAGGTTTTGGGGGACACTCGCACTGCTGCTTGTTTGCACTGGATGAGCAGGTTATTAGCGTAGAGATAATTGTAAAGTGGATGATATCAGCTATTGTCTCTCAATTGCAATTAATTTGGATTGAAATGGATCTATCATGCCCCGTCAACCTCGCTCCTTCAAAAAGGACACCAATATCGGTGTCCCTTTGATGTTCATCAATGATGCGTAAATTAAGCTACGGATTGAGCTTTGCAAATATAACGTACTTCTTCAAGACGATTTAGCCAAGCTTCTTGATAAGGTTGAATTTGGTTTGCATCAAAAAAATACTCGTCTACCGTACCATCTTTGATGCAAAAAATTAAACCTGCAACTTCAACTGGGTATAACTCATCATTGAGCAAAAGATACGCTGCAATTTGACGAATTTTATCTTCTATCCAATGCAGATTTGTTTTGGGATTTAAAGCAGCCTTAGTATCAATTAAAGTGCTTTCCCAGTTACGATAAGCACCAATACGATCAATAACTCCGAATACGCCAAGTTGAAAGTTTACAATTATTCCTTGGTTTAAGTACACTGGCTTCTTTAAGTGTGGTAGGATTTGCTGAATTCCCTGCCAATAGTCATGATAACGAAAGCTAATTGGAGCTATAGGCTGTCCTAAATCGTGCTTAATTACAATTTCATCGATTAATTTCCCAACACTGCATACCTCGCTGACTAAACGTCTACTTTCTGATTCCCCACCAACTTTTTTCACCCATTTCAGCAAGTGAGTATTGTCTTTTGGGTAAACGCTTTCATATATTGCATCGATGCTACCGTAACTAAAGAATGTCAAATTAGTTAAATCTGCATTGTTAATAGCCTTATAGCACGCTGGTTTCGAGTTGGGGACTTTAACGAGAATCGGCAAATCCTGAGAACTGTCAATAGGGATAAGACGATTGTAATCACTGCTGAACCTGTATTCAGCAGAGGAGGGAGTTTGGCAGTTTGCCATGTTAAGATCATCCTATGTAAAATATTTAGACTTTGGCGCTTTAAGTGCGCCTTTTATTATCAAACCATCTTTTATAAGTATCGTCAAGAATACGCTTTAAGATTTTTCTCTTCTGAGTCAGCAGGATTATATTGTAGTGATGCCTGAAAGATAAATAGCGCTGGGTTGATGTCTAGAAGTATTGGTAATCACAGAGTAGAACGTATTAAACTCAGTATCTCTTAAAGTAGTGTGTTATTAAATAAGCCTAGCTATTTTCTTTATACAATTGATAACCTTTACTCTGTAGAAGACATGAGGGTAGCGTAAGTCAGTAAATTATGTAATTTTTTACACAGACTATAAACGTATACAAAGTTTCTAGGTTAAATAATCAATGCCAGCTTCCTTCTTCTCAAAGAAGTATTTACAAGAATACATTATAGTGTGTTATTGTTTCATAGAAGTATTGCCAAGAATACAAATCAGGTATATCATTTATTTATGAATGTTCCGACTGTACCACTGCACAAGTTACTGCATAATTCATTTCAAGGAATTTTGCTTAATCGCTACCAGGATCATCAGGGAGAGCTATACTCCATTATTAATGTTCGGAACCTAGAGTACATAGATGTTAGTGGTGAACTTAGTAGAGTTCCAATCAAAGTCTTTAACTTACAACATCAGGTTATTTGTGGTGATGTTATTGTCTCTTTAAGAGGCACATCTCTTAAAGGTTCGGTAGTTCCTTCAAAGATACAGGGCAGCCTAGCTGGGCAGAATTTAGCTGTTTTACGTGTAAATCCTGAATTAATCGAGCCAGGCTATTTAGCTGTTGTGATGCGCTCGCAGTGGTTACAAAAAAAGATAGCACCATTGTATATGCAATCTACAGGAACACAATCACTGTCCTTGTCTCAAATACGAAAATTAGACATTCCTTTACCTAGTTTAGTGACACAACAACAAATTATTGAACTCTTTTGTGCTACAGAAAAGGTAACGCAAATTGCTCAAGAGATGATTGTTGCAAGACAGCAACTAGCAGAATCAGCTTTTATAAATGTAATAGAAGGAAAATTATGATTACTCAAAAATATTTGGAGTCTAAACTCCGGTATGCTACTGCTATCCTACACAATACTATTGCTCCTAGTGACTGTATAAATTACATTTCCAGCTTTTTATTTCTCAAGCGCTTGTCAGACGTATTTGAGGAGGAAGCTGAAAACATTGAGGCGGAAACAGGTGATTACGAGTTGGCTTGGAATGAGCCAGATGAACACACTTTTTTTGTGCCTAAAGAAGCCAGATGGGGAAATTTGCAGTTGTTTACGGAAAACATTGGAGCGCAACTCAATGAAGTAGTTAGAACAATTGAATATCATAACCGTAAGTTACAAGGAATACTGTCGAATATTGACTTTAACGACGAGAGAAAAATGGGTAGCCGCATACAACAAGACAATATTCTTAGTAACTTAATTATACATTTTTCCGATTTGAACTTACGTAATAGTAATTTATCGGAACCTGATGTATTAGGACAAGTTTATAAATTTCTACTCAAGATGTTTGCAGAAAAAACTGGCAAGAAAGGAGGTGAATTTTACACACCGCATAAAATAGTAGAATTAATAGTACAGTTGCTAAATCCACAAGAAGGAATGCGAATTTGCGATCCTACGTGTGGAACCGGGAGTATGTTAATTGAATGCGCTAAAAATATTAGATCACAAGGAGGTAACTCGCGCAATATTTCGCTTTATGGGCAAGAAATAAATCTGGCAACCTGGAATATTGCTCAGATAAATATGTTCTTACATAACATTTTTGATTTCGATATCCGTAAGGGAGATGTAATTCGTCAACCCGCGTTATTGGAAAATGATAATTTGATGCTATTTGACCTTGTAGTTGCTCATCCTCCATTAGGTCTTAGAAACTGGGGCTACGAAGAGGTGCAATATGATAGTTATCATCGTTTTGAGTATGGCATTCCTCCACAAAGCCAAAGTGATTTTGCTTTTATTGAGCATATAATAGCCACATTAAAGAAAACTGGACGAGCTGGATTATTGGTGTCGCAAGGAGTTCTCTTTCGAGGTGGAAATGAGAAAAAAATTCGTAAAGCATTAGTTCACGAAGACTTGATTGAGACGGTAATTGGTCTGCCACCTAACTTGTTATATAGCTCTCGCATTCCTGTAATAATTTTAATTTTTAACCGTCATAAGCATAAAGACATTAAAGGCAAACTCCTGTTTATTGATGCCAGTTGCGAATACCAGCAAGGAAAACCAATTAATCAGTTGCGAGATAAAGATATTGCTCATATAGTTAATGTATATAAAAATTTTATAAATGAGGATAAATATGCTACTGTGGTGTCAATAGAAGATGTCATAACTAATGACTATAATCTCAATTTTAGCCGTTATGTAAATACAAGTGAGCCTGAGAAACTAATTGATGTTGAGGCTGAGATGAGAAATGTGCAAGAGCTAGAGAATAAGCGGGCTGAAGCAGAAAAGGCAATGGATTATTTGTTGAAAAAATTAGGTTTTTAATTTTAAATCGTTGAATTTGCAAATGATGTCATCTAGATATAGTTAATATTAAAAACTTAGACAACACTTACACCAAAAAAGTTAAGAAAACAGCTTCAGGCAATGTAGATTAGTGAAAGTTTGATAGATTATTAATTTTAATCAAGAGACAGCATGAAAAAAGAAAATTCTATAGAAGAGCAAATTATTGAATTTCTAAAAGTTTTAGGTTATCGTTATTTAGAAACTTCTACTGTAGAATCATTACGAGTAACTCAGCATAGTTGCATTCTCATAAAACTTCTACAAAAATCTTTACTGCGTTTGAACCCTTGGCTTTCTGATGACAGCCTCAACCAAGCCATTAGTGCCATCACTAGAATTAACGCTACCAATCTAATAGAAGCGAATGAACTGATTTATTACACTATTACTCATGGCACAACAGTTTTACAGAAATTAAATAGTGGCACAGTTAATCAAAGCATTAAATACATTGATTTTGATAATCCAAATAATAACGATTATGTTGTCACTCGGCAATTTAAAATTCAGGTAGCCCAGGAATATTTTATTCTTGACATTGTAGTTTTTATTAATGGTTTACCCCTTGCTATTTTTGAATGTAAAAGCCCTTCTATTAATAATTCTATTACTGAATGTGTGGAGCAACTTTTAAGGTATCAAAAAATAGAAGAAAAAGGGCAAGTAGGAAGTATATCTTCTGTTTTTAGTATTGCACAGATATTAATTGCTAGTTGCTCTGAACAAGCTGTCTTTGGCTCAATAAGTAACCCTAGCTATCGCTACGCTACTTTTCCTGTACCATATCCAATGACTTCGGCTCGCTTCACTCGGTTTCTAAATCGTCAGCCAAATGCCCAAGATATCTTAATTTATAGCTTATTAGAACCGAGCAACTTATTAGAATATATTCGTAATTTTATTGTTTTTGAAGTAAATACAGGACATAAGCTTAAAATACTTGCTCGTTACCACCAGCGTATTGCTGTAGATCAAGCTGTTCAGCGTATTCTATCGAACAATACTCCTACTGAGCGTGGAGGTATTATTTGTCATTCTCAAGGATCTGGTAAAACCTTAACAATTGCTTTGCTTGTCCAAAAATTGCGTCAGGAATCTCTAAAACTAAATAATCCCACTATAGTTATAGTTACTGACCGTATCGACCTTGATAATCAGATTGCAGATTTTTTCAGAAGAGTAAACTTATCCAATTTCCGAAGAGCTGAGAGCATTCAGCATCTAGGTGAATTGTTAAATAAAGGTCAGGGTATTACTATACTTACCACTTTACAAAAGTTTTATGACGGTGGACGTATCAGCAAAAGTATTAATCCTAGCTCAAATGTAATTGTTATTGTTGATGAAGCTCATCGTAATCAATATGGTGCAATGGCAGCCAGTATGCGAGAAGCATTACCTCAAGCAATTTTTATTGCCTTTACTGGCACACCTATAGATATAAGAGATCGCAGCACTTTGCTATTATTTGGGAATTATATACATAAATATAGTATTCAAGAATCAGTGCAAGATAAAGTTACTGTTCCTATTTTTTACGAGCATAGAAATACAGAACAATTTGGTTTTCGTGAATATGATTTTAGAGAAGAGGAATTAGTTCAGCATAAAAGTATTACGTTAGAAAGCATTGCTACTGGAATTGAAAGAATTTCTAAAATCGCTTTAGACTTAGTACAACATTTTGAACAGACAATTAGACCAAATGGCTTTAAAGGGCAGATTGTCACTTATAATCGTTTAGCTGCTGTACGTTACAAAGCAGAGCTTGACAAACTGAATGCGCCTGAATCAGCAGTTATATTTACTTCATCTAGGAATGATAATGAGGAAATAGCTGCCTACTATACCACCTCAGCAGAACGTAAAAAATTAATTACTCGCTTTCAAAATCCTGAAGATCCCCTTAGACTTTTGATTGTTGTTGATATGCTGTTAGCTGGATTTGATGCACCTATTGAACAAGTTATTTATTTAGACGCTCCACTTAAAGGGCATACTTTACTGCAAGCAATTGCTCGTGTTAACCGCCCTTACCCAGGTAAAAATTCAGGATTAATTGTTGATTATTGGGGAGTGTATCAACACCTTCATGATGCACTAATAATGTTTGACACACAAGAACTGAACGAAATGATTCAAGAAAAAGATAGCGAGTTATCCATTTTAAAAGTTCATCACCGCTCAGTTATGCGTTTATTTGATAACATCTCTCTTGATGACTATGATGTATTATTGCAAGTAATTCAGGCAGAAGATGAGCGAGCAAAATTTGACCAAGCTTTTAAAGCCTTCGCTCAAAGTTTGGATTTAATGTATCCTGACTCTAGTGTTTTACCTTTTGTAGATGATTTTAAACAGTTAGGAAAGATTCGTGAACTTGCTCGCAGTCATTTTCAGGACTATAGTTTGGATTGGAATGATATACCCTTTAAAGTGCGCTGCTTGATAGAAGATGTTAAACCGATTATCGCACCCATATCTATCTTTTCTGCGGAGTTTAACAAAGAATTAGAGTGTCTGCGCTCTGATGAGGTCAAAATTAGCAAAATTGCTCACGCAATCAATTACTTCATTCAGATCCATGCCTCAGAAAATCCAGTTTTTTATAATTCTATCAAAGAACGCTTAGAGAAAATTCTCCAGGATTCGCAGCAAAATAGCTTATTTTACAGCGAGCAATTACGTCAGATCATAGATTTAAAGGAAGAGTTATATAGTGGTATTAGCAATGCTAGCAAGCAATTGGGTTTATATGAAACTACTTATGCTTTTTATCTATTACTAGAACAAAATGGGATAGAACAAGCGCTCACTATTGATGTAGCCAAAGAAATTGAATCAACTTTACAAAGTTTGATTGTTGTAGATTGGGTAAACAAAGAAGATGTACAACGTGAAATGCGTAAGCATTTGCGTCGATTACTGATAGGTCAAGGGATAAAGCGAGACGCAATAGAGCCTCTAATTTATCAATTAATGGAAGCGGCGCGAGCAAATCTAATATGAAAATTTATAATTCGATACAGGCTTTCCCATATAAATTTTTCCCATCTACAATTGAGCCGGGTATCTTGATGGCTACCCTTCTTGTCCTCACGCCGCCGAATCCTTGTACAATAACTCTGCCTGTTGCAAGCACCGTCGCCGTCGTTTTCTCCTGCTTGTCATTGCTGCGGATGGTTTGAAGAAGGAATCCAATAACCTACATAAGCACCAACAACAACCTTGGCTAAATCCAAGAAAGTATTACGACTAGCTTTATCTATAAAAGCCAGTCCAAGTAATCCAAAAACAAATGAGATTACCACTACAGAGAGGAGCCAATCTCTAGATTTACGATTCTTAAAAGACAGCAACCTGCTTATAAACGGCAGTATACAGATTATGGGGTGGCTTAGATTGGTAAAATAAATTAATTGCAAATAATAGGGTGAAAGTATGACACTAGCTGAATTATTACCTGCTGTCCGGCAGCTTTCTCAAGTTGAGAAACTGAAGCTAATTCGCATTTTGGCAGAAGATTTAGATACCAGCGAGGATATTACACCGCTACAGCCGTTTAAGACCTATGATTTACCAACACCTTATGATACTTTTGGGGCTGGTGCAATCTTGATGGAAGCAATACAGCCTGTAGAACCTTCCTAATTTTATGCGATTTCGATATTCAACTACCAATCCATCTCAAAATGAGTTTGAAAATTGGTAAATCATGGCTCACGTCAGATTCAGGGGGTCTTTGAAAAAACCAGCAGCCTCGGATTCCATCTCGCTTGTACTTGGCTTGTCTATCCTGCGTAACTTCTTTTGTTTGAGGACTCCACTGTACTTCAAAGGCAATCTGGATTAAACCTTGTTTACCCGGCTTAGTGGCTAAAACATCAGCACGCCAATCGGAACCAGCAACTTCTGTTTTTGCATCGTATCCTAAACGTTGGCATACGCGAAGAATTTCAGTTTTAGCTAAAAGATGCTGCCAAGTTTCTGGTTTCCAATCACAACCCGTTTTGTGTTTGTGGACAAAATGCTTAGTGCTTTGCTTAGAAGTGCGTAGATATCCATCTGCCCCGCAGCAGGGTAAACAGACCTGTTTATTACGCTGAAGTTTCAAAGCTTCCCAGTCACCATCTGATATTAAAGGTGCTAGCACTTCTTGTTCATCAATGAAAGCTCTAAGCGGCATTTTTTAACTAGTCCGATCTGTAAATTTTGTCAGGATACATATTTTCAAAATAGGCAATAGCAGCTTCTCCAAATGCTTTAACTGCACCAGCCCCAATCGCTGGTTGAACAACTTGCCCGATACCGGGAATAAATCCTGCTATAGTACCGCCCATTCTGAAAAGTAACTGCCCTCCACCCATCGCTATAATCGCACCAGCAACTGCTCCTGCACCACCGGCGGGGATTAAATCAACATTATAAACTTGGGCAATCCGAGTTACTACAGATGCCTGTACAGCAATTAAACCAGCATTAAAGGTGAACGCACCAATAACAGGAACACCACCAGCAACTCCTACTGCGGCTCCACCACCCATCATTAACCAAAGTTCGTCTCTGGCTTGGTCACGACAATATTTAGGCATAAAATTACGTTGAAATTGGAGCAGTGATAGGAGTTACAGATAATCCCTATAGTTAAAATGCCCAATTAAACCGATAAAATTAATCTACTCTTTAAGCTGAACCAGTACCAGAAAGCGCGATCGCTATCAAAGCTCATACAGCCCAATCTTTGAACAGTAACTCTGCCTGTTGCAGCGCTGTCACCGTCGCCTTCTCCTGCTTCTCTGGTGGATAACCATTAATGGCGAGGTGCGATTGCAGTTCCCCACAACTAAAGTACTCTATAAGATATGCGTCACCTCAAAACAACTCATTCAACAGGAGAAATACTATTTTTGGCAATAGGATGAAGGCGGTTTGTTAAAGCTTCTAACTCGCCGCCAGCAAGCAGCAATTCAATAACTTCACGGCCATGCAGAATAAATCTGTCAACTTGCTCTTCAAACGTTATAGTACCTCGTAAGACCTCTGCTAAAGGTTTTCTTAAATGAAGAGGATGCCAAGGATTTGATCTCGCTACGTCAAATCTGTGATCGTGAAAATCCCATGCCCTTGAATTCTCTTTTAATCTTGAGCGCAATTTAGTATATTCATCAGAATGAAAAAATTCGCCTTCAAATGACTTCCATTTCCTTATATCAAAACCTAAAATTAAACAAAAATCTGGCCCGAGATGTAAATTTGAAGGTTGCACTTTAAAATCGGAGCCATCTAGAAGAGTACCAACGAATATACTCGGAAAGGAAACATCTAAAATTTCTAGCCCTAATCGCCCAAACTGATGTTGATATTTCGCTGGCATAGAGTGAATAGGTGCATCTTTGTTAAATCCAATTCTTTCTAATACCCAACGCCAATCTACTTCAGCAGCACGTAAGGTTATGTTCTTCAGGTTAGACTGTAGTGATTTAGCAGGGAAATAAGAAACTATACTTTCATAAGAAACTGGTGCTGCTGGGCCTAAATTTTCCTCAGCAAGCATATCTATAAAATCACGAACCAGACTATCATCTGATTTTGTTTCTAACCAATGCTTCAAAAATTTATATATATCACTCCAAGTCAGAGCTAAGTCAGGATTTTGTTGATGTTGTCGAGTTAATCCAGTAATAAGAATTAATTTATATCGTCCTTGTGACCACTTTAAGTTTGCATAGTTACGATATCTATCTAGTTGCCCTGGACTGAGATTTGACCATACCTTGTGTTCAAATATCAGGGCAAATTGTCCCCAATCTGCCAACATATCTATTTGTCCACCAGGGAAGGTATATTGTGTTTTCCACTCTGGTAGTATATGAGTTAAAGGAAGAGGTTCTGGTAATTTTAAACTGAGATAATCTACAAATTCACGGGCAAGCATCTCTTTATTTCTCAGCAGCCAAGCAAAACCTTCAGTCAGAAAATTCTCAATTGGATCAAGCTCTTGGCTTTTGGGATATTTACGTAGTGCGCTAAACAAGCTATCTGACAAGCCTCTATTCTCCATAGTTTTAAAAGCCTTCAACATAGCATATAGATAAAGGTAGTGTCATGAATGCGATCGCGCTACACTCAACAATTAGCGATCGCCTTGATTAGTAAGTTGCCCCGTCAGCGTCGTGAAATTGATTAGTGCGGTATCCCTTGCTACCAGTCTCACCGAAGGTATCCTTGCTGCCTAAGCGTGGTGAAGTGACAGTGGTTACTATCCCGTTCACGAGATTAGAGACTTAATATAATAAAAGGCTCACATCAAGCTTCTCAATAATCACTGTGACTTACGAATTTGTCTGGTCAAAATCTTTTTCATCTGTAACTAAGGCTTCCAGCCTTTTCAAGAGTGTCTGCACTTGTTTCCATTTTTTGGGATTCTCCCAAATTTTTGATTGAGTGATCTGACGGGTAATAGTTTTAATTACGGCTTGCGGCGACTCAGGATCTAGTGAAGGTTGCAGTATTTTAACTCGCTCTCGAATTTCACTAAGAGACAAATCGGCTGCAATAGCTTCTTTTAACAATAATTGTCTCTGTTCTTTATCTTTGACTCTGGCAATCAGTTGAGCTTTGGTGTAAGCAATTTTACCGGAACGGAGTGCTGATAAAATATCTGCTGGCAACTTCAGCAATGGCAAGCGGCTGGAAACAAAAGATTCCCAACTTAGCTTACCTAATTCCTCGAAAACCGCCATTATTGCTTGACCTTGTTCATTGCCCAAAACGTTTTGGGCAACTTTTCCTTTAGCTTCGTGTTGCATTCGGTAAAGTAGGTTAGGAACCTCTCCTACTGGCATATTCAACTGAATAGACAGGAGTTGCAGTATTCCTTCTGTCTCCTCTACAGGGTTAAGGTCTTCTCGGAGCAGGTTTTCTACAAGCGCCAGTTGCAGTGCTTGATCCGGAGTAAGTTCACGAATGGTAACAGGAACTTCCTTGAGTTTAGCCGCTATAGCTGCTCGATAGCGTCTTTCTCCGGCAACCAACTCATACTGATTTTCTAGATCGGGGAGGGGGCGGACAAGCAGGTTTTCCAAAATCCCGTGAGTTTTGATGGATTGAACTAGCTGCTTATGCTTAACGGGATCGAAGTAGCGGCGGGGTTGCTTTTTAGGCAGAGAAATAGAATCGATGGGCAATAGTAGTGGGTCTGTTGATGGCTGCTCATCTCCCATCAATACGCTGATATCGGCTTTAGCTTTGTAAGGTTGTTCTGTTTTACGGGGTCGAACCATTATAATTGCTCCATTTTTTTTGCTAGTTGCTCTAGCACTTTAAGAACTGGATGCTTAGGGTCGTAGAGAGCTAAGGGAAGTTGTTGTTCTGAAGCATCTACAAAAGCTGTTGCTCTAGGAATTGGGTCGTAAACTGGGGCGACGGGAGAGAATTGCTCAGAGATGGCTTTAAAAGTGCGTTGGTCTTGGGAGTTGGATGCGGCGTAGCGAGAAGGCACAAACCCGGCGATTTTTAAGTTACGGTTTCCTCTTTTTTTAACTTTACCTATGGTTTGCAGCAGTAGATTAGTTCCTTGAAAAGCTTTGTAGTGGGTTTCAATGGGTATGAGCAAGTGAGTGGCAGCAACAAGGCTGCTATAGCTTAATAGCCCCAGACTGGGTGGGCAGTCAATGAGGATGAAGTCATAGTTGCCACGAATTGGGTCAATCGTTTCTTTTAACCGGACTTCACGAAAGTCCATGTTGACCAGTTGAATTTCTGCAAAGCTAAGGTTGATATTAGTGGGAGCAATATCCATCCCATGTTGGTTTTTCAGGATGAATAGTGGTTCCTCATTGATGAGTGCGTCAAAAGGAGTTTTTTCTAAGCTTTCTGTCTCAATGCCCATAAAGCAAGTTAAGGAAGCCTGGGGATCGAGGTCAATGAGAAGAACTTTGTAACCATGTAATTGCAGTTGATAGCCGAGGTTCATAGTTAGGGTCGTTTTGCCAACCCCACCGGCTTGATTAAATAGTGCGATTACCCGGCTCATGTATTTACTGGTATTCTGCATCTAGTTTGATTGACAGCATAACCTAAACAGATGCAGTTTTATCAGTAATACTGTTTGATGTAACCATAAGCTTTTTCAAAAAGCTCTTTATCCTGGTGAAGGGCGTATTTAAACAGGGTTTTCCGCAGCGCCTGCCGTACTTCTCGTTCACCAGCACTGGTTTTCTGCCAACCAGGGAAGCGTAGTACTCGTACTATTTCGTCAATATCATTAACAATTCGCTCCACCATTTTGGGTGTTTGCTCATTACGAACTTCCAAAAATAACTCAGTCAAAGCTGCCTTACCCCGGCCTTCGTCTTCCTGGGGTGGTATCTCTTTTTCTGTTTGCACCAAGTCATGGGCTAAATCAAGCAAATCCTTGAGGAAAGCTACACTATGAATCTGTCCTTGCTCATGGCGCTCTTTCAGGGCTTCTAGACGCTCTGATAAAGCACGGAAGCGAGGATTGCTGATATGGTTGCGAAGCCGACGAGCAATTTGAATCTCAATTTCCTTGCCTTTCTTCCTGGGGTCTGGGGAATTTAGCACCACTTCTAATAATTCGGCATCAAGTACAATTTCTTCCAAGTCATCACGCACCGCTTCTACACGGACGTTTTGGTGGATTAGCTCAATGGTTTTAGCTCCGAGTGCGTGCCAGAGCAATTTACCCATGCCAGTTGTCGGTTGAACGGAAATATAAACCTGGGACAGCCATTTGTAATCGGTTTCGTAGTTGATAAGCATGGGGTCTGGTGATAATGCTTCCCACAAATTAGCCAGATAGCTGTAATCAGCAGCGAAGTTATCACGTACATTGTTGTTGGGTAAACAATCCTGAGCCGCAATCAAACCTTCATAACCACTTAAGGTACGGTCTACTCCTGGGAAATAGGCTAGACATTTTTGCACTGCACCAGGGAATTCGTTCTTTAAGGCAGTAATCCCAGAAACAACCTGCTGGAAGCCTTGCTCGTCAAAATCCAAAGCTTGGGCAACATCATCAAATACGCCCAGATAATCCACTACCAAACCGTGTGTTTTTTTATTGCCGTAGGTGCGGTTAGTGCGGCAGATGGCTTGGAGTAGAGTGTGTGCTTTGAGGGGCTTGTCCAAATACATCGCCTGGAGGATAGGCGCATCGAATCCTGTCAGTAACTTGGCGGTGACAACCAGAATTTTCAGTGGATCATTGGCATCACGGAACCGATCTAAAACTTTTTCTTCTTGGTCGCGGCTACGCTGATACGGCTTAAATCGCTCATCTTTACCTGTGGCGGAAATGACGATTTCACTGGTTTCTGGGGGCAGATGTTTGTCCAGTTCTGCTTTATATAGGAGGCAGCATTCTTGGTCATAGGTAACAACCATGCCTTTAAAGCCATTGGGGACAACTTTCTGTTGGTAATGTTGGGCAATGTCTGCACAAATTTTGGTAATCCGGTCTGGGACTTTCACCAGCACTGCCATTTTAGAAACGGCTTTGGCTAGGGTTTCTCTATCTAAATCTGATAACCCACCCGTTAATTCTGTATAAGCTTGGTCAATTGCATCTTTGTCAATATGCAGTTCTACCAAACGTGTCTCAAAATGTAGAGGGAGCGTAGCCCCGTCGCGGATAGATTCTTCAAAACCGTAGCGGCTCATATAACCGCGCTCATCTTCTTCTGCACCAAAGGCATAAAAGGTGTTGCGATCTCTTTGGTTAATTGGTGTACCTGTAAAGCCAAATAGAAAAGCATTTGGTAATGCTGCCCGCATTTTAATGCCAAGGCCGCCTTCTTGGGTACGGTGGGCTTCATCCACAAGCACAATGATATTCTCACGCTCGTTGAGAACTCCATCCGCTTCCCCAAACTTAAAAATAGTGGTGATGATAATTTTGCGTGTGTCCTGTCTCAGCAACCGTTCTAACTCTGTGCGAGTTTCTGCTTTAATTAGGTTGGGAATATCTGAGGCGTGAAAGGTGGCACTAATTTGGGCATCTAAATCAATGCGATCTACGACGATGATCACTGTCGGGTTACGCAGTTGCGATCGCAGTCGCATTTTTTGAGCCGCAAATACCATTAATAATGATTTACCTGAGCCTTGGAAATGCCAGATTAAGCCTTTCTTGGGTCTACCCGCCAGCACACGGTTAACAATCAGGTTAACAGCTTCGTATTGTTGATAGCGGCAGATGATTTTGATGCGACGCTTTTTCTTATCGGTAGCAAATAATGTGAAGTGATTGAGGATATCAAGAATAATGGCGGGATTAAGTAGAGAAGCAATGGTATGTTTGAGGGCGGCGAGGCTGGCGGGGGGTGCGTCATCATCCAGCCGCCAAGGGCCCCACAATTCTATAGGCATACGGATGGAACCGTAGCGTAATTCTTTGCCTTCTGTAGCTACACTGAAGACGTTACAGGCAAATAATTCTGGGACATTTTTTTCGTAATCATCATGCACCTGCAATGCGCCATCTACCCAGCTTACTGCTTTCCGCACGGGGGTTTTGGCTTCTATCAGGACAATGGGAAAGCCGTTAACTAGCAGGACTAAATCGGCACGGCGTTCTTCAGCCCCGGCGCGGTAGGTGTATTGGGTGGTGAGGATGTATTGATTATTTTCTAGGTTGTCAAAGTCGATAAGGCGGACGGTTGTGTGTTCGTGGTTGGGGCCAAAGGGCATGGTGCGATCTGCACGTAACCAGGCGGTAAATTCTTCGTTAGCGCGGATTAGTCCATCACTGCGGACTGACAGTACAATTGCTCGTAAGCGGTAGAGGACTTCTTCTGCTCGGTTAGGGTTAGCGGCGATTTCTGGGTTGAGGCGGATTAGGGCATCGCGGACAAAGGTTTCAACAAAGACTTCTTGCGGTTGGCGGGGGATATTTTGTGAGGGGAGGTAATGCCAGCCGACATAGTTGATTTTTCTGTTTGTGCGTGATAAGCCAGGTTGAGGTGGTGCGGTTTGAGTAATCTTACCGCAGAGAATATGATGGACAAAGGCTTCGACGGTGTTAGATTCGTTGAAATTAGACATTTATTATATCTCTTGAAAAACTCGTGTATAAAGATACTGTTTAATTTTTTCTGAATCTCTAACTCGTTTTCTGAGATAATAAGTACACTCCTTCATTTCTAATGACCTTTGTGCTATCTCTGATTGATCAGTGATACTAGGCAAAGGAATCTTCTCTTCTTTAATAATTCCCACATTAAGCTGTCTTTGAATAGAACCGACTGCAACTCCAACCAAACGTCTTACCGTGGAAGGAGCATTTATACAGGCTTCTAAAAATTCAGGTAATACTTTACTTTTGTCAGGTCTAAGGATAACAATACCAATTGAATTAACTCCATCTAACTCTTTTGGAACTACAGCCGCATAGTAAGGTTTTCCTGCAACGGTACTCACTCGTGGCAGAACCACATCACCAGCGTTCAGGTGAGTTTTCTGAAGTTTTCTGTGTTCAATAGGATCTATGTATACAACTTCAGAAATATCAATTTCCCCTTTCATAACATTGCTGTGTCTAATTCCAGGCACACCAGATTCTGCATAATATTTAGATGGATTTACTACGATTCCTACAGTTATTTCCTGACAAACATTTTTGATTTTTGTCAGATTGCCCACTGATGAGTAATTGATGAACATATCTTGAAGGAAGGAATCGTAGAGAATTTCT
>NZ_JAIVFX010000044.1 GCF_020829625.1 Nostoc sp. XA010
CAAAATCGAATCATCATTGAATTTACTACAAATTGGGGTGGGATAGGCTGCCGTTGGCAGCCTATCCCACCCCCCTAACAATGATTATCATTCTTAGTAACTGTATATTTTATTTTCTGGAAGTCCCTAACTCAATTGCATCTTGACTATTTTCAGTTTTACCTCTGATTAAGCTGTCAAAGTCTCTAATATTAATTAGCTTGTCATAGGCAACCAGTACTGTTTTGAGTGGGTCAGAACTAAATTGACCGTGGGTAGAAATATGTACAATAGGAAAATTATTTTGAGTTAGTTCTTCTTTGAATCTTTTAAGGGTAAATTTATTGTCTAACAAGGCAACTGACGATTTAGTTTGTTTTTCTACATTTTCTATTTCTTGTTTAGATGGGAGCAAATTCTCCATGTTTTTAGGTGCATTTGGATCTGTAGAACTGGGGCTAAGTTTTGATAGTCCAGCTATTAAAGCTATCATCTGATTTTGATGCAAGGCTCTAGGTTGTCTAATTCTGGAACCTAAAGTTACTGCAATACTGTAACGCTCTATTAAATAATGTTTTCCATCATATAACAATGCCATTGGTATGCTTTGGAAAGATTTATCTAAAGTGAATACGAGTGTTCCTGATGTGGGTAGATATGTTTTAATTGGTGCAATTAGCTTTTCAAAAATTTCTTTAGAATAAGTAGTAATGCTACTTTCGCTAACCTCAGAAAACTTCTCATTTTGTAAAGATTCTAAAAGATGATCTATCTGGAATCGAACTAGTTTAGATTCAATAGAATGGTGGTGAAGTGAGCCATTTGTTGACTGAGCAATTACTTCTATAGTATCCCCTAAATCAATAATATGAATTACTGTTGGAGCGCTCTTAAGATTCTGAAGTTGATTCAAAGCAACAAGGTCAAGCTTGCCACATCTGAGAAAGTTTTCTAACCGTGCTATCTGTAATCCTTCATTTATCTCTATTACTCTTTTTAAATCAGGATTAGGTGATGTTAAGAGCAATTGCATATAATTACGATATGTCGGCTCCATTTCTGACTGAAAAGAGAACTGCAAATCTCCGTTAGTTGACAAAAGACTATCACGCACTTCAGTCATGTTTGTGATCGCAGCATTATAGTTCTGAATCGCTAACTCAGTTTTTCCCTGCTTTTGGTAAATGAGTCCTAACTGCTGCTGCCATTGGTAGGCGATATCCAAAGCCCGAATTGATTGAGCGAATCCTAAAGCCTTCTTAAAATATGCCTGTTTTTGTTCTGTTTGAGTTGATAATTTACCTAAAGTACCAAAACTATAGGATAACCATCGGATACTATTTATAGTTTCAGCCATTTTCAAGGCTAATTTAGCATATCGAATCGCTACTGATTTCAATTGTTCATCTGGGATCTGGCTGAGGTTATTAGCAAAATTCAACCGAGCATGAATAGATGGCTCAGGTGATAACTCCAAAAAGGCAGAATAATTTTCATCTATTTGATTTACCAATACTCGGATTTGTTGATTAACTTTCTGATGAAGGCTCGCTTGATTTGGTTGATGACTAAGCCATTTTTCCCAACTTATCAGTAAAGTTAAGTGATTCAACTAAGATTGGAGTTTAGCTGATTTTGAGATATTTGGTATATTTTCTAGTATTTGGTAATACAAGAGTGACTTTTGCGCCTTTTGTGGAATAATATTAGCAATCTGCTCTCGAAAAAATGGTTCCTCTATCCAAGAATATTTTTCTTGTAATTGCTGATAAATTGATTGTTCGATATTACCCAGAGACAGATAAATCCCACTAATCTTTGATGAGGATACAAGCTTCGCCAGCGTTAATGTTTCTTGTAAAACTGTTTGAGATTCATTTAATTTCCCTAAAATCCGCAATACTTCTCCTAGATTCTGTAATCCAAGCAAGTTAACTGATGTTGGTTTCTGCTTACCGATTACTGCGGTCAGTTGCTCTTGTTGAGCAGGAGATGGTTGCTGCAAAGCCGTATCGCAAATACCTAGATTTACATTCAACTTTAAAGCTTCTAAAAGTGTATTGCAAGCTTGTTTGTGTAATCCTAATACTTGGAAAGCAAGGTTTTGATTAATTAGGCTTTCTGTAATTCCCTCTTGATCGTTTAGTCGGCGATAAATTTTTGTAGATTCCTGCCAAGTTTTTAAAGCTTCATTCGCCTGATCTAGAGCTAATTGTTCGTGACCTGAAGAAGTCAGGGATGCCGCTTGATTTTTGAGAAATTCTTTTTCTTTTTTTACAGTCTGGGCAGGGGAAGATGATTGAATTAAAATTATAGACAGCCCTAGAATGCCTGAGAAAAAATATTTAAAGCAACATTGAGGTGAGATCATTTTTATATCTTTTTACCACTGAGATCCTGAAAAACAAGAACTTGCAGATAGTGAAGCATTATCCCATGCTGGATTTGCTTGGTCTGTCGTCAAAACTAAATTACCTTGAGAATCCCGAATCAAAACGTTGGCTTCTATGATTTGTGTAGCTTGGTTACTTATTAATGATTTTGGATTATGTGAATTATTAAAAGCTGGAACTGGAACAGAGCTACTTTGCTCAACATTGTTATACATCAGGTTGTTAGGCTTAGATTGGATATTGCGAGTATTACTAACTCGAAAACTACTTACTTCTGTGCCTGCTCGTGCCTGACAGACTGGGGTGATTTGAGGAGTTATTGGAATTAATTCTGTTTTTAATTGAGTAGGGTAAATGTTAGTATCAGCGATGTTGTATTTAACCGTACCGTTAATTCCGTACTTGGAACTAGCTGTAATCAAGCTATCAGGAGAAAAGAAAAGTCCTTGAGCATTAATTGTGATATTCCCACCACTACCCTCAAAGGCATTTGCGGTGATGCTGCTATTTTTTATTGCAACTAGGATATCTGTGTTGATAGTGATGTTGCCGCCGTCGCCATTACCCCCAGCAGTTGCAGTAATGATACTGTCACGTAATTGTAAGTCACCAGAGTGTAAGAAAATGTCGCCTCCTTCGCCATTTGTGCCGCCCTCTGTGCCAGCTGTGATAGTACCTCTGTCTAGACTGATACTGTCTGCTTTGATTCGGAGGGTTCCTGCATTCCCTTGTCCTGGCTGAAAGTTGAGATTTTTTTGAACTTTTACACCACCAATATTTACTCTCGCACCATCAGTAACAGTTAATCGTTCTGCTTCGATTGTCAGATTTCCGGCCTTTCCAGTTCCTCCAGTTCGAGCTGATATTCTGCTAGGAGAATTACCAGTTAATGACTTTCCGGTTACTTGCACTTTTTCGTCAGCAGTGATGGATACGTTGCCTCCCGAACCCTGCCCAAATGTGCCTGATGATATCACTCCTCCAGAGCGTAGACTTAACCGCGCAGTTTCAATCTTGATGTTACCGCCAGATCCGGTAGATCCTCGTTGGGCCAAACTTGTTATGGAACTGCCTGCATTCGCTGTTGGTTTTCGCAGCACTTCTACTGAATCATGAGCTAAAACCTCTATGGAACCAGCATTTCCGAAGCCATACGTACCAGCAGCGATCCCTGCTCCATCCCGGACATTTAACCGCCCAGTTTCAATATTGATGTTGCCACCAGCTCCGGTAGCTCTTGGGTAAACTAGGCTCGATATACCAGTGTTGAAAAACGAATCAACTTCTGGTAATCCCACCAGGTTCACTGAATCTGAAGCATTAATTTTTAATGTTCCTCCCGTTCCTGCTCCTAATGTGCTGGACTCAATCTGAGAACCACCGTCTAGCATTAGCTTCATGGCTTGTATTTGAATATTGCCACCACCATTCCCACTAGCATCAACTGCTGCTGCTCCAGACAACTGGATCTCTCCAAAGGCTGAGATGCCTGAATATCCCAATGTCCAGCCTTTATCTGTAGGAATCAGATTGACCAAACCCGCTCCAGCCACGCTGCCTAATTCAATCTGTCCCCCTGTTGTTTTAAGCGTTCCGCGTGAGAGTACTATATCACCACCCACTAAAGCTAAGGTTTGATTTGGCTGCACGCGCAGACCAGAACTAGTATCTATGAGGTCTGAAGTTTTTCTTATACCTTGACCGTCTCCAAAGACGCGAATATTTCCAGCATTTGTCCCAAATCCTAATCCCACAGGCACGCTCACTGTCAACAGAGGTTCTGCACCACTAAGGGGTTTAGCATCGAAGGAAATGCCATCAGTAAATTTAATATTACTGGCAGTAGTGCCGAAAAACGAGCCGCCAATGTTCAGTGAAGCATTCAACCCAAAAATAATCCCATTGGGATTAATAAGAAATACGTTGGCTATGCCGTTAGCTCGAATTAAACCATCAATATTAGATATTGTGCTACCCGTCACTCTTGTCAAAATGTTTTGGATGTCTGGGGCATTTTTGAAGTAGACTGCGCTTCCTGTGGGTACAGAAAACTGTCCAAAGCTATGGAACAAATTGCTTCCGACTTGGGTTCCTCCCGTTATCGCACTGGTATTATTATCCTCTCGTGTGACGCTAGAGTTGACTCTCAGGGTTGCATCGGGAACAATTTGTGCTGCAATTGGCTCCCAAGGCAATAAACAAAACAAAGTACTGCCCTTAATAAGCCAGGATAAAGCTTTTGTCATAAATCATGGGAAAAGTTTCTCGGTTGGTTTCTAAATTATTTTTAGTACAGACTTGCACCCTGCACCCGAATGACTACCAATGATACAGATTAATAGTAGCGGTAGCGTCTTGTCAAATTGGATTGGAGACAGAGGCTTTTTCTCTAGGGCTAAAACTGTTAATATTTTCTAAAATCCGAGCGAAAGTGATCGGGAGTAAAATACGTTTGTGGATTTATCAGTGATGAACAGAAAACGTAGTGAGTCCTTTAATGAAGTTGCAGAAATCTATGATGCAGCACGCCCTAGCTATCCATCTCAATTGATCGAAGATGTAATTGAGATGGCTAATCTTCCCGATTCAGCTTCAATTTTAGATATTGGAACAGGGACAGGTAAGGGAACTGTTCCATTTGCTGAAAAGGGCTACGCTATCTACTGTTTAGAGCCAGGTGAAAGACTGATTGCAATAGCATCTCAAAATATGCGTTTATATCCAAAGGTGACATTTGAGACAGTTACTTTAGAGGATTGGAACTTACGCCCAAAAGCCTTTGATTTAGCAATATCTGCCCAAGCCTTTCATTGGGTAAATCGTGAGAAAGGGTATCCAAAAGTTGCACAAGCTTTAAAAGAAAAAGGTTATATTGCGTTTTTTTGGAATTTCTCTATTTTACCAGATACTTCAATATTTCAAGCGCTCAAACAAACATTTCAAAAATATGTACTTACAACGATATCTAATGATAAACCATCCTCAGTTGAATCACTAATCAAAAAAAGAGAAAATTGGATATTAAATAGTTTTTGTTTCAACAACCTAGTGGTTAAACAATATCCTTGGTCTATTAATTATGATGCAGAGCAATATCTAGACCTTCTGAAAACTCAAACTGCGTATCAAAAATTTACTGAAACTGAAAAGCAGGATTTCTCTGATGCCATTATACAGATATTAAATGCTCACGGTGGATATGTTACTAAACCCTACTTATCGGTTCTTTTCTTTGCTCAAAAAATTTAAATAAGCCTTTTACTTCTAAACAAAACTTAATATCGAGTGTGGGTTACAACTCATCTCAAACCCGATGAGTAAAAACTACAGGTTTCAACCTAGACGACAATGAACAAACCACCATCTAGACGCAAGAAAATTACCCCCGGGACATCTGAGGAACCAAAGCTAGCAACCGACCCTGCTCAGGAAAATACTTCTTTGCACGAAAACCCAGCTTCAGCAACTATCACGGTTACGGCTGTTGAAGTAAAAGAGTTGACCGACCAAGAACAAAGCTTACGCTTGCAATTGGAACGCCGTGTAGAACGTGCATTTTTAGAAGCGGGTCAGGCGTTAATGGAGTTGAGAGACAGACGGCTATACCGTTCCACGCACCGAACTTTTGAGGAATACTGCCGCGAACGCTTTGGTTACAGCCGTGATGCAGCGTACTTGAAGATTTCGGCTACTGCTGTTTACGAGAATCTTCAAAAGTTTTTGCCGACCAATGGTCAGCAAATTCCAATGCCGACCAACGAACGACAACTGCGGTTTTTGGCAAAAGCTGAGTTGGAACCGGCCGTACAAGCGAATGTATGGCAACAAGCAGTAGAGCAAGCAGGCAATAAGATTCCATCTGGTCGGATAGTGAAAGATGTTGTGGATAGGATACGCGGAAGCACGAAAGTACCCAATCCTCACCACATTGGGGAAATATGCATTCTTCTGCCCAAAGATAACCCAGACTTGAGAGGTAAAGCGGGTTATTGGGGAGTAGTCAGCCACGTTGGAGAATACAATTGTACAGTCCAGACCTGGGACTGCGACTACACCATAAAAATCGAACAGATGAAATCACTAAAATTGCTTGATGAAGATTGCTTTTTCATGCAGCAGTTATGTGTGAGGTTACGGCAGTTGCATCAAGTGGCCAGCCGTGACGAAGCTGTGGATTGGCTGTTGCAGGGGTTGGGTAAGCAAGCCAAACCGTATCTATCATCCTTGCAGGCAAAGCTGCTGGCGGCTGTTGAAAGGGAGTACAACCTTGTGTGGAGACAGCCAAAGTAAACTTGATCGTTAATGCAACAATTGAAAAATTACCTGATTGTATGAAAGCGGTGAGCGAACGCGAACTGCGTCTGGTAGAGTTGCCATGCCGTTAGACTTATCGCTTCAATGAAAGAATAGAACTCAATACTTGTTGCAATTGATGAGGTTAAATTTAAAAAGCCCCGATAAAAGTTCAGGGCTTTGCTTTATATGAGGTTTATTAAATGCCAGCCGAAAATTTGTGCCAGCGCTTTTCTATAGAAATAATCATCCCTGAATCGCTTGCTTAAAGATAGCGGAGAACTACCCATTTTTTACCTGTTTTACCTGGGTAGTCATTTAATAAAGTTAAAAGAATTGCATATATCTCCACTCTGCGATGGCGTACCCGCCATGAACCGGTGGCGTTCGTCGAACGCGAGTACGTCTCGTAGAGAAGACGTGCCGAACGCGAGTGCGTTCCTCAGGAAAGGCATTGCCTCTCGAACGCGAGTGCGTCTCTGAAAGAGAAGAGAAGGTATCGCTTGCAGGTAAAATTCCGCTGCGGTATGGTATTTGGTTAAAGCAGGGCAGATATATCTAGGTCATGGGGAGTGTCCTTTTATAGCCGCCATAACCGGACAGTCTACAACGCTTGAAGCCCCATTCTCTCGTTGATAGTGGCATCACCGTGCCAAACCGGGTTAAAGGGGGTGATCTTTTCAATAAGTGCATAGGCTTTGTCAAAGCCAGTTACCAACTAAAACGTAAGGTGCCCAGTAGCCAGGACGACTGTAATTGGGATAATCTTTTAACAACTTTGCTTGGGCACGACGCAAGGCTTCAGCCTTTGTCACCTTAGTTTTAACTAACTCACGATAAAATTCACCAATTAAGATAGCAGTAGATTTATCACTGATATGCCACAGTGAAGCCAAGGTACTACGGGCGCCAGCTTTCACGGATGCTCCTGCTAGCCCTAGCGTAGCGCGATTGTCACCAACAGCAGTTTGGCAAGCACTTAACACCAGCATTTCCAAGGCTTCTGAGCGAGTTTGATCCCGACGGCGCAGCAGGCTATCAAATTGCGTAACGTTGATCGGGCCATCAGCAGCAAGTATAAAAGTATTTTCAGCACGGGAGCTAAATTGACCGTGAGTTGCCAGATGTAACACATTAAATGGCACAGCATTCACCTTACTCTCTAGGTTTTTGCTGTTGAAGTCTCGATCTAGTAACTGGGTGGTAGACGCGATCGCTTGGGAAATAGAATTGAATTCTGATTTAATTTCTGGTAACGGTGGAAATTGCTGTTGAAAGTCTTTTGGTGGTTGTACTAACCCGGCAGCTAGTACGTTGAGTTTTGTTTGTGTCAAGGGTTTGGGTGCAATTAACTGAAGTCCCAAACTGAGTGCTACAGCATATTTTTCTACCAGATATTGCTGACCGTCATACAACACAGCCATTGGCACGTTTCGCAATATTCCATCCAGTACAAATACAAGGGTTTTAACTCCACTTTCTTGTAAATCTGACTCAATTTCTTTGATTAACCACCCATAGACTTCCTGTGACAGCCCTTGCACTTCTTCAGTTCTGTCAGGTTCTAAAAGATACTCTCTGAGTTTTATTATAATACCTTCTACTTCTTTCTGTGACTTGTTTACTGTATAATTACGCAGTGGCTGTTTAGGAATTTTGACAATCACTTGGAGTTGAGAAGGCAGAATAATTGGATAAATGATTGCGGCTGTAGGATTATCTTTATCTACCACTGTGTCAAGCAAAACAGTTTTGGCATTAATGCAAGCTTCCCGGAAAAAATTGTCTAATTCGGCCAGTTGCAGTGCTTCAATCCTCTGTCTAGCTTTGTCTAGGGTTAGTTCGCTCGGATGAGTTTGCTGGAACTGCAACAATAATTCTACGGACTCTCGATATACAGGTTCGACACTTTCTTTAAAGGAAAACTGGACATCTCGATTCACAACCACTAAGTCACTACGGAGAATCTGCAACTCACTGACAGCTGTATCATAGGCGGCAATAGCGTTTTTAATCTCTCCCTGCTGTTTTAACAAGCGTCCTAACTGCCAATGCCAACGATAAGCGATATCTGGGGCATTGATTGTTTGGGCTATGTTCAGTGCCTGTTGGGTGAGGTTCTGGGCAATTGACCATTGTTTAGTTTGCTCGTATACACTGCCCAGAGTCCCTTGGGCAAAGCTCTCGGCTCGTTTATCTGCCAAATCTTGAGCTTGTTGCAAGGCGAACGCGCAGATTTGAGCGATCGCTTGGGGTGTAGTCCCAAATTTCATCAAGCTTTGAGCTAAATTAATCTGGGCATAAATAGTTGTCACAGAAGCAGGTAGTTGTGCCAGTTGAGTTTGGATTTGCGGCAATAGTGTCTGCACGGCGGCTGTTTGTCCCGTGTTTACTAGCAAGTTCAACTGATTAATTTGAGCCTGGACTTTGGTAATCGAGTTAGGAGCGATCGCAGCAGCTTGTTGATAGAACACTATTGCCCCTTTCAAGTCTTGCTGTCCTTGTGCCGTGTTGCCTAAACTGAACAAAGCAGCGCTCACATCCTGGGGAGAATCCAATTCTTGGGCAATTGACAAACTTTGCTGTAATACCCGACGGGATTGATCCAAATCTCCGGCTAATTGTAAAGCATCCCCAAAAGACCGTAATTCTACTGCTTTATTCAGTGAGTTGGGTTTTAATTGTAACTCCTCCTGCAATTGAGTCAAGATGGTCAAACCCCGACGGTAAAATCCCAAAACTTGCCATGCTTGTGCTTGATTAATGCGATCGCGGGTAATGCCATTTTGATCACCTAATTGCTTATAGCTCACTTCCGCACGTTGCCAGGTATTGAGTGCCTGTTGGGCTTGTCCCAAGTCTAGTTGAATACTACCTTGAATATCCAGAATTGGAGCCAGAACCTGAAGATTTTGGGCAGTAGAGGATTTTTCGAGCAACTTCAAGCTAGCTGTAATTGCCTGTTGCGCTTGTGTCAAATTACCTAGTTTTTGATATGCCAATGCTAAATTACTTAATGCCACAGCTTGCCGCAATTCATTGCCTTGGCTGCTATAACTTTTAACTGCTTGTTGCAAAACTTTAACCGCTTCTGCAAACTGTCCTGCCTCATACAGCACTTTACCCTTTTGCAGCAAATCTTGTGTTTGTGCAGGATTTTCGATTGACACTCCAAGAGTTGCGATATGTTGTGTCTCTACAGTTGCAGCAACAGGAGAAGCAATAACACACAAAAAAGCTGTCACCAGAACCAAGAGAATGAAAACAGGCAAGTCATGGATTTTAGAGAAACGAATGTACGATATATTACAGACGTTACCCATCCGTTGCCACTTATTGTTTTTATCACTGTTGCGTTTCATGGGAATTCCTCCCCTACTCTTAGGGTAACGAATTATTGACTACAGGAAATGGCAGAGGGAATAGAAGAACTTTGTGCATATTGAGCCACAAGAATGACATCACCATTAGCATCGACAATCCATCCTTGAGCCTCCACAATCTGATTAGTAGGTTCTTTATCCGTAATTTCCACAGCTAATTTATCCGTTACTTTCTCTGTTGCTTGTGGGGGCAAATCTACCCAACCTGTAATCACTGCTCGTCCCCGCAACGGTTCATTAGGACTTTGGGGTAATCCACCGCGTCCTGTAGCGATAAAACGACTGGCGTTTTGTCCTCTTGTGGGAGTGCAACCTTGGGCAATTTGTTGGGATGCATCCACCAGGTTGGAGGGTAGTTGAATTAAGCCGCGACTGGGGTCAGTATCTGGACTGTTGATAGTTACTTCCCCACTCACTCCCAATTCCGAACTCGCTGTAATGTCGCTCTTTTCGGTTGGGCTTTTTTGCGGAAGAATACCGAAAATACCGTTTGTTGTAATGTCAACTCTACCACCAATCCCTGTAAAGGCGTTAGCGCTGATATCGCTATTTTCGTTAGGAACTGCAACGATAAATTTTGAGTTGATATTGATGTTACCGCCATTGCCACCTAATTTTTCTGTACCTGCGTTGGTGGAGATTTGACTGTTGCGACGGAGTAAGAGTAAATCGCTGTTGACGTTAATATTACCACCGTTACCAGATGCAGATTGGGCGTTGAGTACGCCTTGGTTATCTAAGGTAACTTTGGGTGAGGAGACGATAATATCTCCAGCAGTACCCGTTATACTTTGGGAGTTAACGAACAAGCCACTGTTAACGTTTGAACTACTGCCAGAAATGGTGAAAAAATCAGCAGCATTAACTTTAATTGTGCCTGCATTCCCTTGTCCACGGGTTGAGGCAATAAGTTGAGCGCCATTTTGTAACGAGAAGGAAGCAGAATCGATAGTAATGTTACCCCCATTGCCAACTGTCCCCGTTGACACCCGGCTGAGAATCCCAGTAAAAAGACCGTTTTTCTCCCCAGCAATATTAACTGACCCAGTAACATTAACATTCACATTCCCCGCATCCCCCCGTCCTGCTGGCGCTGTTGCAGATGCTTCACGAGTTAGGGTTAGCAGTTGAGCGCCATCTTTTAGTGATAGTGTTGTAGCTAAGATATCGATATTACCACCTTTACCTACACCCCCGGCTTCTACCGTGCTAAAGATGTTACCATTTGCGAGGTCAACAGCATCTCGTGCCCGCACTGTCACATTCCCCGCATTTCCTTGTCCCGAAGTTGAGGCTTGAAGTCCAGCGCGATCGCGTAATGACAAAGAAGCAGAATCGATAGTAATGTTACCCCCATTGCCAACTGTCCCCATTGACACCTGGCTGGAAATCCCACTAACAGAACCGTTTTTCTCCCCAGCAATATTAACAGCACCAGTAACATTCACATTCACATTCCCCGCATCCCCCCGTCCTGCTGGCGCTGTTGCAGATGCTTCACGAGTAGCGGTTAGCAGTTGAGCGCTATCTTTTAGTAATAGTGTTGCAGCTAAGATATCGATATTGCCACCTTTACCCACACCCCCGGCTGATACCGTGCTAAAGATGTTACCATTTGCGAGGTCAACAGCATCTCGTGCCTGCACTGTCACATTCCCCGCATTTCCTTGTCCCGAAGTTGAGGCAGTAAGTTGAGCGCGATCTTGTAATGAGAAAGAACCAGAATCGATAGTAATGTTACCCCCATTGCCAACTGTCCCAGTTTCCACACTGCTGAGAATCCCAGTAAAAATACCATTTTTCTCCCCAGCAATATCAACAGCACCAGTAACTTTCACATTGACATTCCCCGCATCCCCCCGTCCTGCTGGCGCTGTTGCAGATGCTTCACTAGTTAGGGTTTGCAGTTGAGCGCCATCTTTTAGCGAGAGGGTTGCAGCTAAGATATCGATATTGCCACCTTTACCCACACCCCCGGCTGATACCGTGCTGAAGATGGCAGCATTATCAGCAAGAGAAACAGCATCTTGTGCCCGCACTGTCACATTCCCCGCATTCCCAAGTCCCGAAGTTAAGGCAGTAAGTTGAGCGCCATCTTTTAGCGAGAGGGTTGCAGCTAAGATATCGATATTGCCACCTTTACCCACACCCCCGGCTGACACTGTACTGAGGATGTAACCGTTTGCAAGTTCAACAGCATTTTTGGCACTCACTGTCACATTCCCCGCATTCCCTTGTCCAAATGTTGAGGCAGTAAGTTGAGCGCGATCGCCTAACGAGAAGGAACCAGAATCGATAGTAATGTTACCCCCATTGCCAACTGTCCCCGTTAACACATTGCTGCCAATCGCACTAACAAAACCGTTTTTCTCCCCAGCAATATTAACTGACCCAGTAACATTAACATTCACATTCCCCGCATCCCCCCGTCCTGCTGGCGCTGTTGCAGATGCTTCACTAGTTAGGGTTTGCAGTTGAGCGCCATCAATTAGTGATAGTGTTGCCGCATTGATGTTGATATTGCCACCTTTACCTACACCCCCTGCTGACACTGTACTGAGGATGGCAGCATTATCTGCAAGAAAAACAGCATCTCGTGCCCGCACTGTCACATTCCCCGCATTCCCAAGTCCCGAAGTTTCGGCAGTAAGTTGAGCGCCATCAATTAATGATAGTGTTGCCGCATTGATGTTGATATTGCCACCTTTACCTACACCTCTTGCTGACACTGTACTGAGGATTTTAGCATTTGCAAGGTCAACAGCATTTTTGGCACTCACTGTCACATTCCCCGCATTCCCTTGTCCAAATGTTGAGGCAACAAGTCGAGCGCGATCGCCTAACGAGAAGGAACCAGAATCGATAGTAATGTTACCCCCATTGCCAACTGTCCCAGTTTCCACCTGGCTGGAAATCCTACTGGTAAAACCGTTTTTCTCCCCAGCAATATTAACTGACCCAGTAACATTAACATTCACATTCCCCGCATCCCCCCGTCCTGCTGGCGCTGTTGCAGATGCACCACGAGTAAGGGTTTGCAGTTGAGCACCATCAATTAATGATAGTGTTGCCGCATTAATGTTGATATTGCCACCTTTACCTACACCCCCTGCTGACACTGTACTGAGGATGGCAGCATTATCTGCAAGAAAAATAGCATCTCGTGCCCGCACTGTCACATTCCCCGCATTCCCAAGTCCCGAAGTTTCGGCAGTAAGTTGAGCGCCATCAATTAATGATAGTGTTGCCGCATTGATGTTGATATTGCCACCTTTACCTACACCCCTTGCTCCCACTGCGCTGAAGATGTAAGCATTACCAGCAAGAGAAACAGCATCTCGTGCCTGCACTGTCACATTCCCCGCATTCCCTTGTCCAAATGTTGAGGCACTAAGTTGAGCGCCATTTTGTAATGAGAAAGAACCAGAATTGATGTTGATATTGCCACCTTTACCTACACTCCCGGCTAATACCGTGCTGAAGATGTAAGCATTACCAGCAAGAGAAACAGCATCTCGTGCCTGCACTGTCACATTCCCCGCATTCCCTTGTCCAAATGTTGAGGCAGTAAGTTGAGCGCGATCACGTAACGAGAATGAACCAGAATCGATAGTAATATTGCCCCCATTACCTTGTGAACCGAAACGCACTTGATTAAAAACTATGCTCTCACCAGCAACGTTGATTGACCCGGTAGCATTCAGCGTAATATCTCCCGCAACAGTTTCAGGTGTCCCCAAACCATCCCCAATACCACCGCTTAAAATACTTCCTGCCAATATTTCTAGATTAGAGGCATTGACTGCAATATTACCGCCACCAGCGCCTTCTACGTATATTGCAGCTTGATTGGTAAGGGATACCGAAGCTCGCGCAACATTCTCAGGAAATCTCAAGCTGAGATTATCGCCATTTACACCCAACGCTACAGTACCAAGTTCCGCCAACCCTCCTAACTCAACTTGCCCACCATAAGCATTTAATTCCCCCCCATCCATGCTGACATTACCACCGACCAGCAGTAAACTTTTACCATCTGGTACTCGCAAACCAAAGACATTAAAAAAGCCTGTTGGGTCTGTTCCTGCTGGTGCAATTGACCTATTTTCAATTCTGCCAGCCTGAAGTTGATTGAACAACAACGCCGAAGGATTAACTGTTAGTAGTGAGGAAGGAGTCTGAGGATTAGTTGCACTAAATTCCAACCCATTGCCAAACACAAAAGAATTCGCCGTACTCGCCACAAACGAACCCGCCACATCCAGCCGTGCATTCTTCCCAAATAAAATCCCATTGGGATTGATCAAAAACAAATTTGCGCCACCATCCACCCCCAAAGTGCCAAGAATATTGGAGATATTACTTCCCGTCACTCGTGTGAGAATATTGGAGATTCCCGTGGGATTGGCAAAATAAACTCGCTGGGATTCTCCGACATTGAATTCACGAAAACTATGGAACAGGTTTGCACCGCGAGTTACTCCACCATCAATCCGGTCAGCCGTCAGTCCTTTAATATTGACATTGGGGGTTCTCGTTGAAGAGTTATCGCCCAATGTTTCATCAGGGGTAATCTGGGCTAAGGCGTAATTTTCGGAACAAAATATGACATGAGCAAGCACTCCAATAATACTAAAAACTCCTAATAAACCTGAGCGCCAATTCCTATCTCCACAGATTGCCATATCAGAACCAGCCTCGCTTGCTCATTTCATACCTGTGAATACGCAATCAATTCCGCCAGGGCTTCGAGCCACATCTTCAAGGGTTTTCAGCTAGCCGTCCTTATAAATTTTTCTACAATTAATTTCAGCAGATATTTTAATTAAATGAGAGTGAAGTTTTTAAAACTTAAAGTTAGGTAATGCTTCGCAAAAGAAAAAGTTACAAATCACTCATCAACCTCGCCTTACGGAGAAAGAATTGCAGTACCGTTTCTTCACGGGAAATAATATCAGCCCTACCCTCCATGCCCAATTGAATGTGACACTGGTTTTTACCTTTACCTAAAACCAGAGTTTCTGGTTCAATAGTCACTTCATAGAAAGCACCAGGCACAGCAGCTTTTGGACTAGTAGTCGCATTAGACATAGATGCATTTGTGCCATTTTTTTGAGGAGCGATCGCATCTGGAGAAATCGCTTGCACTTTACCATTGAGAGTACCATAATCTGGGTAAGGGCAAGCGCTCACCCGCATTTGGACTTTTTGACCAATTTTTAACTTACTCTTATCTTCAGATGCAACGCCTGCTTTGACAACCTGAACTGCATGACTAGGAACAATTTGCAATACTTCCTCGCCAGCACGCACAGTTTGACCTGGGTTTCGCAAATTGAGTTGGGAGATGATCCCATCAGCAGTAGCTGCAATTGTGGTTTGATTCAGGTCAATTTCCACTTGTTTGAGTTCGCTAGTATCACGCTCTAACTGCTTTTCAACTTCAATTCGTTGCTTGATCAGCCCTTGACGTTCCTTTTCTGAAGTCGCCTTGTTGCTTTCCCCTGCGGCTTTTTCTTGAGCGATCCGCTCAGTAGCAACAGTTACTTCTGTATTACTTGGATTTACAGCAACTTGGGCGCGTTGTCTTCTAGCAATGACAGCAGATACTGCTTGTTGTAATCGTTCAATTGTCTGTTTTTGTGCCTCCACTGCTGCTTCTTGCGCCTTTACCGCTTGCTCTTGCTGTTTGGCAGCTAATTGTGATTCTTCCAATTGATCCTTAGATAGTGCCCCTTGGGTGGCTACACTCTCATATCGGTTCTGTTTTGACTGGGCTACACCTAAGGCAGCTTCAGTAGCATGGAGATTCGCTTGTGCTGTTTTTAACTGTGCTTCCCCAGCCTGCAATTCCTCCTGAGCAATTCTGACGTTGGCATCAGCTTCTTGAAGTTCGGAAACAGTGGTAATATTTTTATCTCGATATTCCCGATAGCGACCGCTCAATTCGGCTTGAGCGCCACTAACAATCCTGCTGATGCGGTCGGTTTCGGCTCGAATTTGGCTGTTAAGGGAATTAATCTGAGCATTGATTTGCACTAGTTGTAACTTAGATTGTTGAATACTAGTTTGCAATTGGCTCTTTTTGGTTTGCAGACGGGAGTCGTCGATAGTTGCGATCGCATCTCCTTTTTTGACAACTTGATTTTCTTTGACATAAATGTGCATTACCTTACCTTCAGTTGCCGCTTGCACAATTCGCAATTCACCCGCCGGACGCACAACCGCCTGTCCTTGGACTGTAACCTTATACTTAGTAATAGCAGCGACTGGAACAGCTAGTCCTAGAACGCAGAGAATAAACATTCCACCCCATGTTGTCCAACGACTAATTGGTGGGAGAAATTCGTTAGTTTGAATTGGGGGTAAAAAATTTGTATTGCTCACTATAGTTAGTTTAAATTTTGCATTTGCATCTGTTAAAGTTTTTCTGACAATAAAAGCAGGGATAGACCCTGCTTAAGAAGGAAATATCGCAGAGTTGTGGCTTAATAATTAGCCTTTAATACTCCCACTTTCCTCCGCCCCAAGGTCCAGGCTTACTACCTCCAGTAGGTTTGCCTCCAGTCAAGAGAGAAAGACCAGCAATTGCACCAGCTGTTAATATCGCTGGCCATGATTTTTTGACTACTTTTTTAACCTTTTTCCAAGCATCACCCAATAAACCTCCACCACATAAGTTTTCTTCCTCATCCAAAGAAAGTTCAGTAAAGAGGTCATTGTTTTCAATAGTGGTTATTTGGTCAGACATTGGTTTTTCCTTTGATGCTGATGCATTCATAATTTATTTGACTTATACACAGAGATATTTAAATAAGTAGATAGCTTTGTTAAAATGCAAATTTAATTATCTCTGTTATATTTGTATACGACTGGTTTTGTTTTTTATGCACTTTCAGCAAAGGGTATTTAGAAAAAAATCTTAAGCTTGTAGGAAGCGTTACAATCCGGTTCGGACAAGACTCGATCCAATACTGCTTGGTTAAGCCTAAAAAATAAAAATGTGTAGGTTGGGTTTTGTTCCTCAACCTAACATTTTGCGGGGTTTGTTGGGTAACGCATTGCCTCATACCTTAATTGATGGCAGCAGACTTGCCGTTACGGTGAGCCGGGGAAGATGTTAGCGCCAACGCATCCTGAGAGGGGAAAATATCATCTAGGAAATCTAAATGTTCACCGGGTAAAGAACGCAATTCTTCTGGTGTACCTTGGATTTTTAAGCGTCCTTGTTCTAAAAATACAATTAAATCTGCTCTCTGTATTACCTTGGGACGGTGACTAATCAGAATAGTCGTTTTATCATGACGATGGGATAAAAGTCTATCTAGTACTTGTCTTTCGCTTACTGGGTCAAGTGCGCCTGTAGATTCATCTAAAATTAAGACAGGTGGCTCAGTAACTATTGCTCTAGCTATAGCTAATCTTTGGCGTTGTCCACCGGAAAGATTTGCACCAAATTCTCCTAAGACAGTTTGATATTTATCGGGTAGTTTGCTGATAAATTCATCTGCACCAGCAATTTGACAAGCTCTCACAATTTCTTCAAAACTAATATGAGGATAGCTAAAGTGGAAGTTATCAATAATAGAACGACTCCAGAAGTGGGGTTCTTGGGGAACTAATACCACCTGTTGTCGCAGACATTCTAATGACAAGTCTTGCTGGTTATAGAAACCATAACGAATATTGCCTGACTGAACTTTATATAAACCAGTCATTAGTTTAGCAAGGGTACTTTTACCACAGCCAGATTTGCCAATTAAAGCAATGACTTGACCGCCAGGAATAGTTAAGGAAAAATCTTTTAGTAGCTCAACCCTACCTGCGTGATGGAAGTTCAGTTCAGTGCAGGTAATATCTGCATTACCAGGAAGTTGTGCCCAAGGCTTTTTAAAATCATTTTCGTCTTCTGGGGTAGCATCAATAACTTCTGTCAGGCGTTGAATGACTATCTGGGCAGTGATAAACTCATCTACTAAGCCGATCGCAGCACCTAAGAAGCCCAGAAAATTGCCACTCATGCCGTTATATGCCATCAACTGACCGATTGTTAAGGTGCGATTAATGACTAAATAGCTACCCATCCAAAGGATGCCAATACTAATGAAAGTGGAAAGAATGCCAGTAATTGTACTGCTATAAAGCCCCAGTTTCATCATACTCCAGCCCAGGTTGGCGAGGCGACCATAATTGCCTTGGTATTCTTCCCAGGCTTGGGGAGTGGCTTGGGTAGTTTTTAAGACTTGGACGCCACGAAATGTTTCTACCAAAAAGCCTTGGTTTTCTGTACCAGAAACAATCATATTGCGGGTTTTCTGGCGCATCGCGGGTAGGAAAAGCAAGCTAACAGCCGTAACAATAATAAATGCAACTATGGAAGCTACAGTTAATTCCCAACTGTAAAAGAGCATAAAGCCCAAGGAGATTACAGCAATAAAAAATTGGCTGGGTAATCCCAGGACGATTTGGGAAACTAAGTTATTGATGGCGTTGACATCAGCAATGCGGCTGACGACTTCTCCACTGCGTCGCCCTTCAAAGTAGGATAGAGGTAAATGTAAGAGTTTGCGTCCGTATTCTAGAATTAGTCCTAATTGCAATCTTTGACCGAAATGACCAATGAGATGAGATTGTACTAAGCTAATGGCGCTTCTAATTAAGTTCATGGCGATAACGCCAATAGCAACGGTTGTTAGCAGTTGGGTATCTCCCCGCACTAGGACATCATCGGTGAGGAGTTGCATCATGAAGGGAGATGTCAGAGAAAGCAGTCCAATGGCGATGTTAATAGCGATCGCTTGAGCGAGAATAGAGCGATAAGGCCAAACCCGTTGGATATAACGTCCCAGACCGCCGATTTTATCTGATTCTTGTTGAGCAAAGCGGCTGTCATCTGGAGTCAGTAGTAACATCACCCCATTCCCCCAACCTGCAACTAACTCCTCACGCGTAAGATAACGGATACCAACACCAGGGTCAGCTATGACGTATTTTTTGCCTTTTTGACCATATAATACGACCCAGTGGTAGCCCTTCCAGTGAATAATTGCTGGTAGGGGAGCTTGATCTAATTGGTCGATTAATTTGGGGCTGGCTTTTACTTGACGGGCGTTGAATCCTAGTACTTCTGCACCCCGGCTTAATCCCAAGAGGGAGGTTCCTCTGGAACCTGTGCCTACGGCTTCTCGGATGCGGTTGAGGGTAAAGGTGCGTCCGTGGTATTTGGCGATCGTGGCTAGGCACGCTGCGCCGCAGTCTTCTTCGCTGTGTTGTAGAATTATCTGGTATTTCATTTTCAAGACGAATAGCAAGGCAGAAAGAGATATCGGGGCGAAAGCCCAGATAGACCAGGAATGCAGTTGAAGCTTATGCGAAAAGCTTTAGCTTCAACTGCGCTATTTTTATGACAAGTGCATTACCCAAGAGTATCAAAAAATACTAGATTCTATGACTTTGTAAGTCAGTGTGTATTGGGAACCACTTCCGGATAAGTTTATGGTTGTTGCCTCTTGAAGTCCGTTGATTGTAAAGCCACCCATGGAGTCGTCACGGCTCCAAATGCCATCGCCATCGTAAAGACCAACGAATTCGCCGTTATCGACCGAAACCCTGAGTAGGGGATCGAATTCCTTATTGCTCCCTGCTCCCATGTCAGCGCCCCAGAGCTTACTGCCGTTAACCAGGAGCTTGGTTTCGTCGTCACCTAATATATCTGCACCTGCCTTTACGCAATACAGCCGTTTGATCACAAGTTCGTAAGCCTTGCCGCCACTGATGTTTGCTCCTTCTTCAGGAGTTATTATAGTAAATAATTGTTCTTTGGTAGCCATTATTTTCTCCATTTTAAATTGTTAATTGCTAATTGTTTAGACTTAGGAAATTCACCAATTAGGCACTAATTAAATGCCCAACCTGGAACGAGTTCAAAATATCAAGAAAACCAGCCTCCAACAGTTTCAGCTGCGTCTCCTATGGCTCCTCCAACAGCTTCAATTGCGTCTCCAATGGCTCCTCCAACAGATGTTCCAATTGCGCCTCCTATGCCTCCTCCTATGGCTCCTCCAAAAATTGTTCCAATTGCAACTCCAACACCGCCTCCAATGGTTTCGCTGACCTTTTCCACCTTACTTAAACCTCCACTGACAGCAGCAGATTCTTCGGAGGTTAATTCAGTGAGCAAACCAAAATCTTGTAAGTAGCTTTGATTGTTTAACATGGTTTTTCTCCTTTTTTAATTAGGTCATGCAAAGATAATTAGGTAAGTTTTAAGGTATTGCATATTTGCGGGATGAATTTGGGGCTATAGCCATCGAAATTGTGTTCTGTATTTGACGAAATCATCCAATGATTCAGCAAGTCCTTGCATCTTTTTTGTGATACTTACTAAATGAATCTCTCTGCATATCACTCTTTACGACGACTTTTAGTTTTTATGCACTTAGATTAGAAAGTTTTTGAAAAATCTGTAAAATCCTTATGCAGCAAGGAATTAGCTTTTGGCTATATGGCTGTATAATTGAAATCAGCTATGGTTTAAACAACGGCGAGTATTCCATGCAACCCCGACAGGGCATTGTGGAAATCTTTTCCACCTTTGTACAATTTGATGTAGACCAATTTAGTGGTTGGGTAACTGACCCTAAACTACGACGCAGTATGAAAGTTTGCCTGGAACGGTCATCAACTGAGAAATCAGATACCTTTTGGGCAGTTTACTGGTATAGAGTTTGGCAGAATGAATCCAGTGCTGTGACACTGGCACATATTTCTGCTTACTTACAAGAGGTGTGCTATTGGACTGCAAGAAAATTCGCCCGAAACTTTTCCACTCAATCCTCTGTAGCAGACTGTTTTCAGATAGCGATCGCTCATGTCTCCAAAATCCTCAAAACTTTCAATCCTCAATGCAATTCCCATTTAAAAGCTATGCAGAATTAGCTGAGGAGAAGCTTTGACTTGGCGAGCATTGAATCCTAAAGCTTCTGCTCCCCGGTTCAAACCTAGCAGGGTAGTACCCCGCGACCCCGTGCCTACAGCTTCTCGTACCTTACTAATGGCAAGGGAGAAAGAGATATCGAGGCTTTCGCCCTGATAGGCCAGGGATGCAGTTGAAGCTTAGGCGAAAAGCTTTAGCTTCAACTGCACTATTTTTATAAGACAAGTGCCTTATAAGGCCGCGTATAAGGCCACGGGTCCAACTTCGCGTCCAACCTTATATCCAAGCTTGCCTCCATACTTGATACCCTCCCAGATGTCAGTGTCGTAACCGGCAAGATCACCAACGCCTCCGACAACTGCCCCAACAGTGCCTCCGACAACTGCCACACCAGCGCCGGCAACAACTTCTACTACGTCAGTAGCTGTCTCTACTACGTCAGTAGCTGTCTCTACTACGTCAGTAGCTATCTCTACTACGCCAGTAGCTATCTTTTTTAATTTCTTAAAGGGGTTCCAACCGCCATTAATAGCAGCTGCTTCTTCAGGGATTAATTCAGTGAACAATTGTTCATGCTGATTGTCTTTCATGTTTTTCTCCTTGATTAAAATTGACTTAAGTTTCCTAAAAAGAAGTTTTTCCCCAGGTAGAGGAATAAGTAATGAGGCAGTAATCAAATGCCCCATGCAGAGATAATTGGATAAATTTTAATTCACCTTATTTGCACTTTTTTGTAGTACTTGCTAGGTGAATCTCTCTGCATATCACTCTTTACGACGACTTTTAGTTTTTATGCACTTAGATCAGAAAGTTTTTTGAAAAATTTGTAAATTCCTTGCTGTGTAAGGAATTAGCTTTTGGCTATATGGCTGTATAATTGAAATCAGCTATGGTTCAAACAGCGGCAAGTATTCCATGCAACCCCGACAGGGCATTGTGGAAATCTTTTCCACCTTTGTACAATTTGATGTAAACCAATTTAGTGGTTGGGCAACAGATGCCAAACTGCGACGCAGTATGAAACTTTGCCTGGAAGGGTCGTCAACTGAGAAGTCAGATACCTTTTGGGCACTTTACTGGTATCAAGTTTGGCAAAATGAATCCAGTGCTGTGACACTGGCACATATTTCTGCTTACTTACAAGAGGTGTGCTATTGGGCTGCAAGAAAATTTGCCCGAAACTTTTCCACTCAATCCTCTGTAGCAGACTGTTTTCAGATTGCGATCGCTCGTGTGCAGAAAATACTTAAAACTTTCAATCCTCAATATAGCTCGAATTTGAAGGGCTACGCTGAACTTGCCTTTGAAAGCATCATCAAGGACGTGCTGCGATCGCGTCGAGAAGCAGATATTTGCTCAGACTGGGCATTATTACATAAACTGAGCCGCAAACGACTAGTGCAGTCATTACAAAATGTAGGATTTAACGCTCAAAGCATTGAGAGTTATCTTTTAGCCTGGGAATGCTTTAAGGAACTCTACACAGGTGACAACACAAAAATTCGCCAGCTTACCAAACCAGATGCTCTGGCTTGGGAGGCGATTACTAATCTTTATAATGCAGAACGTTTAAGCCGATTGAGTTCGCCCACTCCCGTAGTCAACCAACAAACCATAGAAACCTGGCTATTATCTTCTGCTAAAGCTGCCCGTACTTTCCTCTATCCTAAGATTGTTTCCGCAGACGCTCCCCTCAAAGAAGAAGATGATGGCAATTTATTAGATATATTGCCTGCAAATTTACAAACATCTTTACTAACGGAAATTATTGAGCAGGAAGAAGCTGCCAATACACGAAATCAGCAAGCTCAGTTAAACCAAGTTTTGTACCAAGCGATCGCTGCACTCGATATTGAGTCACAAAAAGTACTACAAGCTTACTACGCTCAACAACTGACTCAAACAGAAATTGCAGCACAGTTAGAAATTAAGCAATATACTGTTTCCCGCCGCCTTAGCAGCATTAAAAAGTCATTGCTGCTGACTTTAACACAGTGGAGTCAAAACACCTTGCATATTTCCCCTAAATCCGACGTAGTAGATGCCATAAACACAAGTTTAGAGGAATGGCTCAAAGTCCAATATAGCCATACCTAAATTCAATCAGTAGAAGAAATAATTTTGTCTCTTCCCTCTCCCTAACATGGTCTTTATATGAAGCCATTCTAAAATTATTTATGTTGAACTCACCTCCCCCATTCACTATTGACTCACAGCATTTATACCTGGAAATTACTCAATCTCCAGAGGCGCAAGAACAAGCATACTCAACAGCTGGTGCTTGTCAACGTGGGTGGATAAATCAAAAATGCTTGCAAGCATTTTTGCCTTGGTTCAAGGAGGAAATTGCTCCCACCGCCAGGGTTTATCCTAACAGTGCGGCATTGCCGAGTTTTTGGGAAGTAGTCAATGGCACAGCCATTACTTTTGATTGCGATCGCCTGGTATTAATTCCCACCCTGGCGATGGATGACGATGAGTTACGCGTACCCCAAGAATGGGTAGATATTCCAGAGTGGGTTGCTGACTATTACATAGCAGTACAGGTCAATCCCGATGATGGCTGGATGAAGATTTTTGGCTACACAACCCATCAAATTCTGAAAACAAAAGGAGTTTATGATGCTGGCGATCGTACTTACAGCTTGGAAAGTGAAGATTTAATTTCAGATATAAATGTGCTATGGGTTACACGCCAACTTAATGATCCAGAAGCCTTACGCGCCCAGATTGCACCTTTAGATCCTATTGCCAAAACCCAAGCAGAAAACCTTTTAGAAAGGTTAGGTCATCCCGATGTAAAATTCCCGCGTTTGGCAGTTCCATTTTCACTCTGGGGTGCGCTCTTAGCACATAGCGGTTGGCGAAAAAAGTTGTATGAACTGCGTCAGGGTTTACTCATACAGTGGTCAATTCCGCAATGGTTGCAGACAGGAGTAGCCAATTTAGCTCAACAGTGGGGATGGGAAAAAAGAGAATTTGTCGTGGTGCCTGTAGGAATGCGGAGTGCAGAACCATTCTTCGGATTGTCTCGGCAAATAATAGTTGCAGAGCATACATACGAGTTACGTGTTTTCCCAAAAAGCGCTTCTGAGGACTATGTTTGGCGCTTTGAATTGCGAAGTACAACTCCTAGTGGTCAAATTCCTGCTGGGTTTAAGCTCCGACTACTAACGGAAGACTTAGAAAGTTTTGAAAATAATGAAGATACAGCAACAACTCCTGTAGATATGTTGTATTTGGAAGTAATCTTGGAACTAGGAGAAGGATTGGTTTGGGAAATAGAACCCGCGCCTGAAGAATATGATCGAGAGATTTTGCGGTTTTAAGAAAGAGCATTAGACAAATTTGCAAAATTTTTTCACGCAGGTGCGTAAAAACTAAAAGTATCGTAGAAAGCAACGGAGTCATTGCTTTGGGCACTCACCGAACAGAGGTATACCTAAAAGTGGGAGGTTCTTCAAGAAACTGTAATGGTAAATAATTAACTGGACTTTGTAGTTTAGCAACCAAGATAATAGATACAACTGATCATCTGTGGAGAACTAGCTGTGGGCAAGTTAGTCATCTTAAAGTTAGGGGAGGGAAATTTTGAACAAGGGTTTCCCGTGACGCTACAGATTGGCGATGAAAATGTCCGCCCTAGTGTGGAAATCACGGGTGCGCTTCCCCCAAACCCAGAAATTCTCCGCGATTATTACCGTTGGCAATCTATTTATCGTAATTTAAGGTTGCCATCTCGTCCTATTGGTTTACCTAAGGAACTTAAGCAAGCCCCCAGCCTAGAAGACTGCCAGCAGGTGGCTGATGAATTTAAAGTACGTTTTAATACTTGGCTTGCTTCCGATTCCTTTCGTCCTATCCGCGAGAAATGGTTAGAAAAACTCATGCTTACGGATAATATCCGTGTGCTTTTACAAACTAAAGACCTACGTTTACAGAAACTCCCGTGGCATCTTTGGGATTTAGTGGAACGCTATCCCCAAGCGGAAATAGCTCTGAGCGCTCCCGCCTACGAACAAGTCAACCGAATAACAACCACATACGACAAAGTAAAAATCTTAGCGATTTTGGGTAATAGCCAAGGAATTGATACCAAAGCAGACCAAGCGCTGCTTAATTTGTTACCCAATGCAGACATCACCTTTTTAATTGAACCACAATGCCTTGACCTTACTGACCAGCTATGGGAGCAGCATTGGCAGATTCTATTTTTCGCTGGACACAGTTCTACTCAGGAAACCAATGAAACAGGAAAAATCTACATCAATCAAACTGAAAGTCTAACAATTAGCCAGTTAAAGTATGCGTTGAAAAAGGCAGTGGAACGAGGTCTAAAACTGGCAATTTTCAATTCCTGTGATGGCTTGGGATTGGCACGGGAGTTTGCAGATTTGCAGATTCCTGAAATCATCGTTATGCGAGAGCCTGTACCTGATCGGGTGGCACAGCAGTTTTTAAAGTATTTTTTGGAAGCCTTTGCGCGCGGAGACTTGTTGTATTTAGCCGTGAGGGAAGCACGAGAAAGGTTACAAGGGTTAGAAAACCAATTTCCCTGCGCTACATGGTTGCCTGTCATCTGTCAAAATCCGGCAGAGATGCCGTTAAATTGGGGGGAATTGTTTAGAAATGCACGTAATGTTCCGACATCTTTGTCTAAAACCACCTCTGTTAAAAAAACCACAAATCGGCTTGGCTTCTCATTGCTTTTACTGATCAGCATGGCAATGACTGGAATATTAACGGGAGTAAAGTATTTGGGTGTGCTGCAACCATTAGAGCTAAGTGCGTTTGACCAACTGTTACGCTTGCGTCCTCCTGAGAAACCAGACTCACGCCTACTGATTGTCACTGTGACTGAAGAAGATGTGCAGGCGCAAAAACAGGACAAACCTCAGGGTTCCTTGTCAGATAAATCACTTGCCCAACTGTTAGAAAAATTAGAGACATATCAACCACAAGTTATTGGTTTGGATATATACCGAGATTATCCAGTGGGTAAGGATTATCCAGCATTGGCAGAACGAATGCGAAAAAGCGATCGCTTTGTGGGTGTGTGTCAACTCAGCGATTCCCAACCAGGAAAACCAGGTGTGAAACCACCTCCAGAACTTTCTCCACAGAATCTAGGTTTTAGCGATATTGTCATAGATTCAGATAATGTCGTGCGTCGCCATCTGTTAGTGTTAACTCCTGCGCCCTCATCTCCTTGTACTGCGCCCTATGCCTTGAATGTTCAACTGGCGCTGCGTTACCTGTACACCAAAGGAATTCAGTTGCAATTTAACCCTGATGGCGCGTGGCAATTAGGGAAGCTGACATTTAAACCAATAGAACCTCATACCGGAGGTTATCAAGGGGTTGATGCTTTGGGACACCAAATTTTATTAAATTATCGTTCTTCTCCTTCACCAGAAGCGGTCGCATCACGTATTACGTTGCAACAAGTGCTAACGGGTAAGCTAAATGCCAATGCAGTCAAAGGTAAAATAGTCATTATTGGCACAACAGCAGAAACATTTGGTGATTACTGGTTAACTCCCTACATCACTCCTCAAGGGAAATTACAGGCAATACCAGGAGTATTTTTACAAGCCCAGATGGTTAGTCAACTGCTCAGTGCTGCTTTGGACGGAAAACCTCTGTTGTGGACTTGGCCACTTTGGGGTGAGGTAATTTGGGTTTGGGGTTGGTCTTTTTTAGGCGGTTTGTTTACTGCTTATCTGCACCGATTCATTTATTTAAGCTTGGCAGGAGGAATAGCGATTATCAGTTTATACGTTAGCTGTTTTATATTTTTAATTGTATATTGTTGTTGGGTTCCCCTGATTCCTGCTATGTTGGCTTTAGTAGGCAATATTTTAATAGCTACAGCTTACTTAAACATGAAATTTAAAAATTAATAATAACGCCAATTGGAAACATGAAAATCCCCGTTCAGCAGGCAGAAGTTAGAAGGTTTTATGAAAAGCTATTGGCAAAAAATACAATTAATCGCGGCATTCGGAATGACTTGGTGGGGAATTATCGGTTATTATCCAATGATTTGGATGACACCAGTTGCGGCCATTCCTAAGACATTTCCGCCACTTCCGCCTCCTCCAGATAGGGGGGCAGCGGGCGATCGCAAAGCAGCTGCAAGTCGCCTGAGATTTTCGCCTCCTCCGCCTCCTCCAGATGGGGGGCCAGTAGGCAATCGCAGAGGAGCTGCAAGTCGTGGTTGTGGTGTTAGTAATCAGTCTGTTATTGCAGTTGTACCTGTATACAAACAAACATTTAATCAAAGGCAAACAGAAGCTATTTCTGTTACTAAAGTTTGGGGCTTGACGAATGAGGAATATCCAACTTTTTGGTTTTTTGTCCCCTATCAAAAATCTCTAATTGATTCTATTGAGTTTGTTGTTCAAGATGAGTCAAGTCAAACTCTTTACCGAACAATAGTAACAATACCAGAAGTACCAGGGATTGTTAGCATTCGCTTAAATCAAAATGCTCCCCCATTGCAAGTAGACAAAATGTATCACTGGTTTTTTCAGATAAAAGTCATTTGCAATCCACAACAACCTCCAGAACGAGAGTATGTGGAAGGATGGGTGCAACGAGTCAATCCAAATCCTCAATTAGTAGATAGCTTGAAGCAAGCAACTCCTCAGCAACGGGTAAGGCTTTATGCTGAGAATGGTATTTGGTACGATGCCTTAACTACTCTGGCTGAATTACGTCTTGCCAAACCTCAAGATCCAACTCTAGCGGTGGACTGGATGAATTTGCTTAAATCCGTAGATTTAGAGAATTTAGCTAAACAACCCCTTATAAAATGTTGTCAAGCTAATGCAAAGTAGCAGATCAAAGCAATAGTCTCTATCCCCTAACACAATACTCCCGGTTCGCTCATTTTTTAAGGAGTTAGGAAAATAAGTATATCGAAAGATATATTTCCAAAAATGAGTAAATCGTTATAGGTTCGCTCATATCTTGCACCTGATAAAAACAATCAGTATTAACCAAGAACAAGAAAATAAAGGTAACATCCATAAATGGGGCTTCTACTTTGTATGCTAGTAAAATAAATTACATTTAGTATCAGGATATATATAAATGACATATACAAAGATGGAAATAATGTCATCTACATAAAGATATTTTTATATGTTCGTAAAAAATGAGAGAAAAGGGCGTAGATAACATAAATAACAGCAAGAAAGATGGAAACCATTCTTGCCCACGCCCATACCCTAATGTATACGATTCTGGCATTGATGCCTAGTCGTTATCAACGAGACAACTTGGAAGCGATGCTAGGGCTATTTCTGGCAGCAAATGGAAAACCTTTGCCACACTACAGTAAATCCAAATCTGAAAGCGCTCTAAGTAGATTTTTGAATACCTATAAATGGCCTACTCGCAAGCTAATTCGTCATGTCCGCCAACAGGCAATTGAGCAAATTAACAGTTATTCCCCATTGGGAAGAAAAGCATTTCTACAAGTAGTAATTGACCTGACAACTTTAGAAAAATGTGGTCAATTTAAAGCATTTAAAAGTCTAATAAGTGTTTACAACGGTAAACGAGGCTTGCATATAGTAGTCTTGTACTTGGTAGTTGGACAATGGCGTATACCTTGGAATTTTCGTGTTTGGAGAGGCAAGGGTACGGCGAGTCCAGCCCAAATGGCATTACGAATGGTGCGTAATTTACCAAAAGATTTGACCAGAAAATTCCAAGTGAAAATTCTTGCTGATACAGCTTTTGGGACTAAGGATTTTATCAACGGTATTCGGAAACTTAAATATCATGCTGTCGTTGGTATTGGTTGTAATCGCAAGTTGGTTAATGGTTATCCAGTTAAACTTTTACATCGTCGAGGACAACAAGTTAAACTTGTGGGGTTAGATTTTCCTGTTACCCTTTCATGGTATTATTTTAAACGCGATAATGGTAAGTTTGTTAAAAGATATGTTATCTCTACGCAACCTCTTAAAGCTAATACTATTTCCTGGTGGGGTAAACGTCGTTGGAAAATTGAAGGTTGGTTTAAAACTGCTAAACATCGCTTTGGTTTAGATAGATTTGGACAAGGTACTCTTTTAGGAATTTATCGTTGGTTAATCTTATCCATTACTGCCTATTTATTAGCATATTGGACGTATCTTTCATCCTGTTTACCTGATTCTTTGGACTGGCGACAAATAGGCTGTTGCCCTAGCCAGAGTTCTGCGCCCAAGGCGTGCAATGGTTTATCCCCTGATTCTTTATACAAATACAGCACTGCAAAATATGTTGTTGGTGGTTCGACTGTTACTGAATCAATTTCTGCTGAGTTCTTTTGGGAGCGGTGACGATAGAATGAGCGGCGATTGTGGCAGACTTTTGCATTCCAACAGCCATCCCCTGCTGTTCCATGCAGCACTTTAGCTTGGGTTGTTGGTAACTTGGTGCATAACTGACATTTGGGATCAAGTGGCTTGGGCATACCTTACTCCACTTCTTCGCCAATCGCACGATAGTAAGCAGCGATCGCAGCCTCCTGTTCACTGCGGAGTGTATAGCGCCGAAACGCTTTCTCGCTTTGATGCCCTGTTAATTTTCGTGCATGGCTGGGGTCATCGGTGAGAGGTTAAGATAAAGCGCATTTTGTCAATCAGTTAAAATACTCAAACTAACTTAAATAAAAATGATAATCGTGTGCGGGGAGGGGAAGGAGGCGAGCGCCGCTCGCCTCCTTCCCCTCTAATTTGATTATCATTTTCATAAAAATTTTGACAGCTTAAAATGAGATGAAACAGCATTGTAACAACAGAATAATTTTCTAAAAACTGAGTTTCATTATTAGGTAGATTCAATTATCAAACGAGGTAATGAAAAGTTTGGTTTACTGTCATGCCCAAGCGACCAAAACAAAACTCCGATCACGCACAACGGCATAATACTCCCACGATAGATAATGAAGCGATGCCTTCGGCGGGCTACGCCTACGCTAATCATTTAGAAGCTTTATTAACCCCAGCAGTTTTTGCCGGGCAAAAATATTATAAGCAGTTGGGATTACGAGATAGAATTCTGAATTTATCATTAATGGTAGCAGCAGTATTAACACTGTTGTGGCGACAAGTTCCTGGCGTTCAAGAGTTAAATCGTCTATTAGCACGAGAAGGTTTGTTATGGTGTGGAGTTACTAAAGTTGCTCAACAATCGCTATCAGAAAGATTTTTAGTATTTCCTGCTGAATTATTTGAGCGCGTTTTTAAAGATTTACTACCTCAGTTACAACTGAATTGGCAACAACGACTCAGACGACCATTACCAAACAGTGTTAAATTCGCACTACTTAATTTTGAACGAGTTTGGATAGCTGATGGATCTACATTAGAAGCCTTATTCCGCAAGCTAAAAAGCCTAGAACACCTGAAAACAGGGCAACTAGCAGGGAAGATTTGTACAGTTATTGATTTGGTTAATCGTTTCCCCATTGAAGTTTGGTTTCACACAAACCCCGCCGCATCAGAAACGAATTTTGAAGCTCCATTACTGAATTTACTACCTACCAGAACTCTGATTTTACTTGACAGAGGTTTTTACCATTTCCAATTTTTGCAACAACTTATTAACCAAGAAGTCAATTTTATTACTCGCTTAAAAGCCAAAGCATCTATTAAATACTTAAAGATTTTTAGCTATGACCATTCGCTTAAAGACCGATTGATTCAACTTGGAACTATTCGTCGTGGCGCACCAGTTTTAACTTTACGCTTAATTGAAATAAAGGTTGGTAAAACTAGTTATTCTTACATTACTTCTGTTCTCGACCCTGTAATATTACCTCCTTATGTTGTGGCAGATTTATACCGCCGAAGATGGAGAGTTGAAGAAGCTTTTTATTCAGTAAAACGCTTGCTGGGGCTATCTTATTTATGGACTGGTTCTATTAATGGTATCAAGCTACAAGTCTGGGCCACTTGGTTATTTTATGCTGTTTTGGTTGACTTGGGGGATGCGGTAGCTGATGAATTATCTTTGCCATTTGACCGCATTTCTTTAGAGATGATTTTTCGAGGTTTGTACCATTTCAGCGTCTAGGGGAATAAGTTTAATCGGAGGTAAGTTATTTAGTTCAGGGTTATTCACTAGATTATGCGATCGCACTGTGACTTACACCATAAAGTGACCGTTTTTTCCACCATAAACTGTCCGCAACGGAGGCTGAAATACTTGATTTGTCGTAGTGCAATCGCTCTGCGAATATAGGTTTTGAAACCATAACGTGACCGAAAGTTCAAAAATAAAGCATAAACTGACCGAAAATATCTATATTTTTGCAGCTTGAAAAACTTGAAACTACTAAATTTACGTATTAAAGCCCAAAAAGAGCAGGTTTTAAAACTCCATTTTCAACCATAAGCTGTCCGTCGCGGACAACTTATGGTTACAGTCACACGCACTCGGTAGTTCTGAATTTGATAGTTCAGTATATGTCACTGTAAGGATAAGATGAGCAAATTTGAAACCATAAGTTGAGCAAATAAGCTGCCCAAAGCCTTTTAATTGCGTCAGGGACTATTCGTCGAAAATAGGTTTTGAAATCATTACTTGAGCAAAGGTGCTGTTTTGTAAGCAGAATGTGAGCAAACGTATTCACGCAGAATATCAAGCAGCCTGATTTCTCCTTTTGAGGCGTAAAAGCTAGGCATAGCAGGAGTTTTACACCAGAGCTTATTTTCAATAACTTTACTTTAATGAGAATTAAACATAAAAGAATAGAACTTTGAGAATTGCTGATACAAAAGCGATCGCTCTGCTAAAACGGCTCAGATAAAGCAGCAGAGCTACTATCACGAGTGGATTTATTTTCGCTACTTTCGTAACCATAACTTGAGCAACCCAGTTTGAAAGCATAAAGTTAGCAAATTGCTCATCTTATGCTTTCAGTGACAATACAGGAATTAGGGGGGAATACAAAATAAGATACCCTTATCTTTTATCCGATATAATCTACGATTAAAATACACGAAGCCCCAGACGCACTATTTTTTCACCAACATGCGATCGCTGACTGAGCATGTTGGCAACGGAATAGAAACTATTGCGCTGCCGATGAATTTTGGTTATCCTTGGTATCGCTTGTAATGCGTAAGTCAAGCAATACCCAGGTGAAGTGCTAACTTCTAGTTATAATTAGCCGTAAATTATTATAAGCACAATGCAACTCTAGCTTTGACTGAGTGCAAAGATAGTTTACAAAAGTTGCTCAGGCGGTTGCCTTAGTCTATGGGAATAAAAAAGTTCAACAATTTCTGTTAAGTGCTTTACCCCGCTCCAAGCATCCGTCCATAAATCGCTTGAAAGAGCCTGTACGCCGCACCCACGCTACGTTATTACTAGAGCGATCGCCATTGGCTCATAGCGATTACGCCATCGCTCTTAAGCTCTTCAAAGATTTCTGGTCTTATTTCCCAGTAACTCTATTATTATCCAGTCATCAGTAATGGGGAGCATATTTTCCAGTGTTGTAGAGTTTCTTGTTCTTGACTAATAAATTTCGTCTTCTTCATCTACCCAATCTTCATCCCAGAGAAGTTCATTGTAAACTTTAGTAGCTTGAGATATTTTTAGCTTGTGAGCTGCTGTCACACAATTTCTTGGTTGCCAGCCAATGAGGGCGTATCTCCCATGTAAATGTCTGACAGCATCTTTGCAGTCATTAATTACTGGAATAAGTAGAACGAGGTGAAAAAATCAAACTGTGTAAAGATAAGTAAATACGTATAATGTGTCTACCGAGGTAACAGAGATATGGGCAGCCGTTTAAGGGTATTTCTGACTCCAGAACAAGATAAAACTCTTTTTAACCTGAGAACGGCAGATGTACCGCAGAAAGTGAAAGACAGAGCAGAAGTGATTAGATTGAGCGCACATGGTTGGTACGTAGAGAAGATAGCGGCTCACTTTAATTGGACTGCACAAACGGTGCGAGAAGTTTTGCATAAGTGGCAAAAGCTAGGAATGGATGGGCTTTGGGAAAAACCAGGGCGAGGAGGAAAAGCAAGCTGGGTGGAAACTGACATGGTGTTTTTAGAAGAATGTTTAGAGAAAGAACCACGTACATACAACAGCGTTCAATTAGCCCAAAAATTAGAACAAGAACGCTCGATTAAATTAAGTCCTGACAGGTTTTGACAGGTACTTAAAAAAAGGGGGTGATTTGGAAAAGAACGAGGAAAAGTCACAAAGGAATCTTGACCCAGTAATACAGCAAATCAAACAGGCAGACATAAGAATTGCTGGAATTATCTGCGGCTGTGGGTGAAATAGATTTAAAGTATGTGGATGAATCAGGGTTTTGTGCCTGGAGTGAACCTAGCTACAGTTATTACTTCCGAGGTCAACAAAAACGATTAGAGCAGAGTAAACGCCGGGGTCGAAGGTTGAGTATTATTGGGTTTCTTCAACCCTTAATTAGTTTTGTATACGGTCTGGTGATTGGCGGCGTTTCACGCAAATCTTATATACACATGATGGAACGGGAAGCAGCCGAAGCTCAAAAAACAGGACGCATCAGAGTTATCGTGCAGGATAACGGCCCAATACATCGCTGTAAAGAAGTACAGCAATTATTTATGGTCAAAGTGGGAAGACATGGGGAAAGTACATCTTCTTTTTACCTAAATATTGTTCTGAGATGAACCCAATTGAATTGGAATGGCAACACCTCAAAAAAGATGAATTAGCCGCGAAAACTTTTGACGATGAGTTAGACCTTGCTTATGCTGTCATCGATGGAATTCAAACAAGAGGAGAAAAAGGAAACTACAGTACGCAACGTGTAAGATTTAACTTTAATTCTTCTGCTTAATCTTTTGTTACATACTTATAAATTTCCTCCCCGACTTACTTATCTTCAAAGATGTATTTCCGCAATTGGATTCCTAAACGAATAGCCTCCATTTCATAATTGTGAAAATTGTGTTCTTCAACATCAGGTGTAGAAATCAGCAATCCTCTCACCCAGGCATGATTTTTATAGATAGCCTTCGCTACAACTAAATTGACTTGTTTTGGTGTCCAGTTGCTCCGAAGTAAAAAGTTATCTATTGCTGATTCATCATCTAAATCTATATCTACGTTAGATTCTGAAAGTATTTCCGAGATATCTGTATTTTCTAGGAACAGTTCGTACCATTCTTGAAATGTTTCGGGACTAAATAGTTTTCGCGCTTCTTCAAATGAAATTTTCTCCCATCCAGCATCTGTAACTATTTCGTTACCAGTTTTTGTAATGAATAGATTCTCTTCTTCTACCATCCAAGGGAAGGATGTATTGTAATGTTTTCTCTTTCGTTTACCCATTGAGCCATTGCAATGCCTATCGCCTTGCCGCCTAAACGTCTACGCACTCAACTTTAATGCTACCGTTGATTATTTGGTAGGCTTCTTTACCAAAGAGCAACTCCTGTTTGTGACAGTACGTACACCACAGGAACAACGTATTCTTTTTTGCCTATATTTACCAGGAGTATCACCCACAAAAATCATCCACCCGGATATCCCGCCAAATGTCAGAAACCTGCCAGCCTGATTTGCCCACAGATTGTACTGGAGGATTGTCAAGGAATGGAATATAGTCAGGAACTCTAGCCTCTGGAGTGATTACTGGTTTCTCCTCAACCACAGGGGCAGTAGAATTGTCCTAGCGTGGCAAAACTTACTAGAGAAGAGTAAAAATCCTGTAATCTTGACCTTGTAGCGAAATAATGGTGCAAAAACTTGGTAAGAAAAAGTCTAAAACCAGAGGCAACATCGTTTGAAGTACTCGATTGTGTTCAAAAAAAATGCTCTTCGTGTGGTCAAGCAATGTGGAATGAATACAATAATCCTCGACATATAAGAACGTTAAACGGGGTAGTAGAACTACAGCTAAAAATTCGTCGATGTCAAAATAATTCATGTCTGCGGTACAAAAAAGCATATCGACCAGAGCAGGAAGGGTCACTCGCTCTACCACAGAACGAATTTGGTTTGGATGTGATTGCTTATATAGGAGCATTACGCTACCAGGAACATAGAAGTGTTCCCGAAATACACACTCACCTTGAATTAAAGGGTATATGTATAAGGTAAGCGTTCGGTCACGCACCTAATTGACAGATATGACGAGTTACTTTCTTTATGGCTAAAAGACCATAAAAGATTAAAAGCAATATTTAAAAATCAAGGACGGGTAATATTAGCCATTGATGGAATGCAGCCAGAAATTGGACATGAAGTATTATGGGTAATTCGAGATTGCTTATCAGGCGAAATAATACTTGCTAAAACCTTATTATCATCAAGAAATGAAGATTTAGTGGCGTTATTATTAGAAGTAACTAATACCCTAAATGTACCAATTGATGGTGTCGTTAGTGATGGACAACAATCAATTCGTAAAGCTGTTAGGTTAGCATTACCTAGTATTGCTCATGGTTTATGTCATTACCATTACCTGAAAGAAGCAATTAAACCCATATATGAGGCGGATAGACATGCAAAAAAGGAATTGAAAAAAAAAGTTAGAGGGTTACGAGACATTGAACGTAGTGTTACCAATGAAGATAAGGATTTGGCGACTATTATTGAAGATTATTGCTCGGCAGTGCGTAGTTCTATAACCAATGATGGT
>NZ_JAIVFX010000045.1 GCF_020829625.1 Nostoc sp. XA010
CAAAATCGAATCATCATTGAATTTACTACAAATTGGGGTGGGATAGGCTGCCGTTGGCAGCCTATCCCACCCCCCTAACAATGATTATCATTCTTAGTAACTGTATATTTTATTTTCTGGAAGTCCCCTATCTGCACTGACTGGAGCAATCATTCTACTGCGTGGCTTATGCGTCATCGGCTCGGACTCAGGGCTGTGCTGATGGATCTGATGGCTGGCGTTGAGATTAAAGGCGACGAGGCGATGATTCAGGCTTTGGCTGACTTCTCCAAACGCAATGCATCTCACGTTAAAGGCATTCTTAATCTGACCATTCCGCTATCGGAGTCTGCTTTGTGGATTTTAGGTCAGTATCTTTCACAACTCGGATTGTCTACTGAGTCACGGCGACCACTGGAGGACGGGCAGAGGGTTCGGTATTATCGGCTAAATACTGATGATGTGGTGTTTATCCGGAACGTACTTGATTATCGGCAGAGGCAACGGGAGGATAGGGAAAGGAAGCGCCAAGATGAACAAGAACGAAATGCGGCTTATGCAGCTAGGATGCAAGCTCAGTATGGGATTAACGCTCCGTCCACACCCCCCATTAATGAAGATGGAAGTAATAATCGGGGGGGTATGGACACAGATGCAGAACTCAGTGATTCTTGGTGGGATAGAGTTAAATATTACGCTCGACTGGCAATTGAGCGGGTGAAGGATGGGGTTGAATCAGTTAAAGAATTACTCAGTGCGCTAACGAGTGATGAGCGTTGCGGCGTGATGCTGGAGTTTGAGGATGCAAGACCTGACAAATTTGCTCAACTGGTGACAGATGCGCCGCATTGGACTGAATGGATAGCGTGAGAAAGTTGGGCGTTTGGTTGCGTAGGAAGTGCAAAAGCCGTAGGCATTGCTCTTGCTGTTGCTGTTGGGTATGGCTGATTTATCTTGCCTAGTGACTACCTAAAAAGTGTTTTACTAGGTGCAATATATAAGTTTGGGTTTGTGGATTTCTGCACAAGAATACTGTGTAAAGTCTGCAATAACTCCTTGGTCGTATATGGTTTAGCAATAAACTTTTTAACTCCAGGTATCTTAGCCAGTTTCTCACTAACGTTCAGACCGCTAACAGCCACAACCTTGACTTGGGAATTAATTTTTTGCAACGTAGTGATAGCAGTTGCACCATCCATTAAGGGCATCATCATATCCATCAACACTACGCTTATTTCGTCTTTATGTTGAACATAAAGTGCGATCGCTTCAATCCCATCACTAGCTGTCAGTACTCTGTAGCTGTAAACTTCTAATAATATTTTAGTAGTTTCTAAAATTCTGGTTTCGTCATCAACAACTAAAATTAATTCTCCATTACCTTTAAATGACTCCAGGTCTTCTACTAGGGGCGTTTTTGCTACTTCCACTGCCGGCAAGTAAACTTTAAATTCCGTACCTTTGCCGACTTGACTATTCACAGTTACAAAACCACCATGACTTTGGATGATGCCTTTGGCGGTAGACAAACCCAATCCTGTACCTTTACCAATCTCTTTAGTGGTAAAAAACGGCTCGAAGATTCTATCGATAATCTCTGAGCGCATCCCCATGCCTGTATCTGCAACAGTAATAGTAATGTAAGGACCAACATGGGCATCCAGATTCATGCGTGCATAATCTTCATCAATCAAGAGATTTTCCGCAGAAATTTCGATATGGCCACCTTCGGGCATCGCATCACGAGCATTAACTACTAAGTTGATCAGTAGCTGATGTAGGTGCGTTGCATCGCCAATTACAGCCCAAAGTTCAGGTTGAATATGCTCTGTCAATTCAATCGATTTTGGAAAAGCCTCTTGGACAATTTGCTGAATTTCTGAAAATAAATGGTTCATTTGGACAACGGTACGCTGACCATCAATTCCTCGAGCAAACTGCAATACTTGCTTGACTAAAGCAGCCCCACGTTTAGAATTATTTTCTATAGTTTTTAACATCTGTTGATTACGCTCATCAGTATCGGGCGTTTTCATCTGTAATAATTGTGCTGTCGTTAAAATCGGAGTCAGTATATTGTTCAGGTCATGAGCTATGCCACTAGCTAAGGTGCCAATACTTTCTAGACGTTGCGCTCGTAGAACTTGAGTTTCTAAATGCTTTTTTTCGGTAATATCAGTATTTACGGTTAAAATCGATATTGCTTGCCCGTTACGATCGCGCATTAAAGTCCAACGACTGGCAACAATAATATCTTGCCCTTTTTTATTAACTTGGTGTAATTCACCATGCCAGAAATCAGACTTAGCTATATTTGCATAAATATCCTGGATTTGAGACAAGGTTTCTGGTAGATATAAAATTTGATTAACATTCTTACCAATTACTTCCGTAGCTTTCCAGCCATACAGATGTTCTGCTCCTTGGTTCCAGAAACGGATTTGATTGTCAAAATCTTTGACAATAATTGCATCGCTGGTAATATCTAATAAAGCAGCTTGTTCGCGGATTTTTTCTTCTACTTGTAAGCGTTCAGCAATTTCACTTTCCAAGCGTAAATTTTGTTCTTGCAGGGTTTTTGTCAGAGATCGCAACTTGAGATGGAGTTGAATTCTAGCTAAGACTTCTTGGTGCTGAAGCGGTTTGGTGAGATAATCGACTGCACCCAGTTCAAAGCCTTTGACTTTATCCACGGTTTCGGAAAGTGCAGTCATAAAAATGATCGGAATATCTTGCGTTAATCCCCTCTTTTTTAGTAACCGACAAGTTTCAAAACCGTCCATTCTCGGCATGAGGATATCTAACAAAATTAAGTCTGGTGGGGCATATTCAGCTCTAGCAATCGCACTTTCGCCGTCTTCAGCAATCAAAACCGTAAATCCAGCTTTGCCTAAAAAATCAAAAAGTACTTCTAAATTGATAGGAGTGTCATCAACGATTAAAATGACACTAGATTTATTAGAATTATTTTTCATATAGCCTCAAAATACTTTTGAAGAAACTCTAATATTTGTTTGCCTTTAAAACCTTTAGCCAGTTGATATAAATGATTAGCAAAAGGCTGCAATTCCTCATCTGTTTTTTCTAGTTCTACAGATCGTTCAGCAATGCTTATTAAATCACCTCGCATAGCCAAATCTAACAAAATTGTCAGTTCGCTTGCTGAAGGAGGTATAATAGGAACCTGAGATATCAAGTGTAAAGTATTAGTAAGACTTTTGTTTTCGCCTTTTATTTTTTTTACCTTACATTGATCTTCATATACCCATTCTAACCCCAAGTGAACCTGTAACTTTTCTAAAAGTTCTACTCTTTGGATTGGTTTTGCCAGAAAACCATCACATCCTACTTTGCGACTTTCTTGTTGATTAAATTCAAATACACTAGCTGAAATAGCAATCACTATCACTTCTTGAAAGTTTTGTAAGGCTCTGAGGCGACGCGTAGCTTCAAATCCATCCATTTTTGCCATTACCAAGTCCATAAGAATCAAGTCTGGCTGAAATTCAGGAACTTTGTGAAGGCAATCTAAACCATCAGTTGCTTCTAAAACTTCAAAACCCAAAGGTTCTAAGATATTAATCAATACAGACCGATTTTCCCATTTATCGTCCACTACAAGAATTTTGCGTTTAGATCCTAAAAAACCAATGATGTTAAGTTCATTAGCATCAATTCTAGTAGTATATTGAAAAACTTCTGGTAATTCCAAATCTAGCCAAAAAACACTGCCTTTACCTAATTCACTTCTAACATATAATTCACTTCCCATCATTTGAACCAATTGGCGGCTAATAGTCAAACCCAATCCGGTTCCTTCTATCTTCAAGCTATCTTCACCTACTTGCTTGAAAGGTAAAAATATCTCTTCTAATTGCTCTGAAGCAATACCAGTTCCTGTATCTTCTACTTGGAATCTAATTCTGGAATTTGATAATTGACCTGCCAGGCTACCTGTATTTATTATCCAGTCTCTACTATCTTGATTTACATAGCCCACTTTAAAAGTAATGCTACCTTTTTTTGTAAACTTAACTGCATTACTTAGCAAATTAATTAAAATTTGACGTAAACGTTTATTGTCGGCGCAAACTAAACTAGGTAGTGGATATAAAGGGCGGTAAATTAAGCTGATTCCCTTATGTTCAGCCCGAATCCGACAAATTTCTACTATTCCTTCTAAAAAAGCTGATAAATTAAACTCTTGTAAGTAAAGCTCCATTTTTCGAGCTTCTATTCTGGAGATGTCTAAAATATCATTAATCAATGTCAGTAGATGTTCACCACACTGATGAATAATATTTACGCCATTCCTTTGCTGAGGAGTTAAAGATGTATCTGTCTGGAATATTTGAGTATAACCCAAAATACCATTGAGTGGGGTTCGGAGTTCATGACTCATGTTAGCGAGAAATTCACTCTTGGCACGGTTGGCAGATCCGGCTATTTCTTCAGCTTTTTGCCGCTCGCTAATTTGCTGTTGTAATTCTAAGTTTTTATGTTGTAATTCTAGAGTGCGCTCTTTAACTTTTATTTCTAACGTCCGATTATATTCTTCTAAATCATTATAGAGACGAGCATTTTCTAAAGAAATGGCTGCTTGTGATGATAAAAGTTGTAAAACTTCTAATCGTTCCGGTGTAAATGCCCCAGCAATCAATTTATTTTCTAAGTAAAGGATACCAAACAGCTTACCTTGATGAATAATTGGGCTACATAAAATAGATTTTGGTTTGTGCTGAACAATATAGCTATCTGTCGTAAATTTTTCCTCACAGGTAGCATCGCTGAGTACAACATGTTCCTGAGTCCGATGTACATAATTAATTATATATATAGGTAATTGCTGACTCATCTCTACAGGTGTTGATTGCTGCACATTTATTTCAGTTTGACCAAATCTACCTGAAGCTTCTATGAATAATTTACCTGCTCTCTCTAAAATTAAAAATCCTGTTTCTGCACCAGCGTTCTCTAACACAATTTGCATTAATTTAGCTAGTAATTTTTCAAAAACTATTTCGCCAGAAAGTGCTTGTGAAGCTTTGATAAATGTTGCTAAATCAAAAGGTTTACTAATACTTGAATTTAAGGATTGAACAAGTAGGCTTTGATCTGGACTGTGCATTCTTTGCTCTAACAGCCGGGCAGAAATTTGAGGATATTTTACTTCTAAATCTCTAAGCTTTGCTGTTGCTCCCCAGCGCATATATCCATAGTAAGCATCAGCGAGATAAGCCTGAGCTACCTTTTCTCTACCGCACTCAAAATAAAACTTTGCTGCTAGTTCATTGGCAAGAGCCTCTTCTTGGATGTATCCTTGCTCCTTAGCTCCAACAATGGCTCGGTCATAATATTCCATTGCTTGCCAATATTGACCTAATACTCGTGCTTTCTCTGCTTCTACTAAATCATATTTATGCTGAAAATTCATGGGTGCATGATCCGCCCATTTCCGCATTTTTTGTTGATTAATTTTCACCTTGTCTGGAATATTTCCTTGAGATCCGAATGAAGCCGATGGATAGATTGCAAGTTGTGCTAGAGAATCGTAGAAATGAAATAGTGGCACATTTAACCAGCCTGTCACTCCATCTAAATACTGTTCCGCTTTGATAGAATTTTCTACAGCTTGAGTAAATTCGCCAAATAGATAACATAAAACTAATTTATTAAGGAATACATAATGTATTACTGTTCGCTCATTTGATTGGATGTGCAGTTTTAATAATTCATCTTCATTGTAAGATTCACCAATTAAACGGCAAGGGTTTTCAGATAATCCTATTAAATTCAAAACTGCTTGGTGAAATACTTGATGCCATTTCAGGGCAGTCTCTTGATGGATTTGAGCGATTAGCTTACTATATCTTGCCATTTCCTGTTCTAGGCTTTTTAATTCCGAACCACTCCAGTATGAATATTGACACTTATTACTAGCTGAATATCCAGTATGTACCAAATCCCCGGAGTCTAATCCGCTAGAGTAAGCATCTTCTAAAAGTGGTAAAGTATCTCTAACATGATGCTTCCAATGGATTATAAAAGTTGATACTTTAAATAAGACTTGGCTTCTAACTTCAACAGCATCTAACCGCTCTAACAAATTTAAAGCTAATTGTCCAATTTGATAAGCAGCTTCAATATCTTGTGATAAGCTGCTAAAAACCACTCCATAATCAGCAAAACCACTAGCTGAAAAAGGCGTATTTCCATTTTTAATAGATAAATTTACTTCTTGGCAAGCCATCAAAATAAATAATGCAGGTGCAGATTGATAGGCAGCAGGAACTAAACTTGATATAAGCCTCATAGCTGCTAGCTTATGAACGTCTGTCATTGAAGGCAAATTAATTAAATCTTCTATTTCTTTGCCTGCTAAATTGTTTGTAGTTTCTTGAATAGCTTGCTGAATATCTAATGCAGTTGGTGACTGATTGAGTTTTACTCCCAACATTTCCAGAACTTTTAGCCCAAGCTGCACTGCTTCAATTAATTTTCTTTGCACTTCACAACTTTTAATACGCAACTCATAAACTTTCACTTTTTCCAGTTGCGTTTTAGCTTGTAATAGCACTATTTCAGCTAATATCTCCATTTGCTCAAAGTCACCGCTAAGAAATGCCGCTTCTGCTGCCTCCTGATGCAAAGTTAATGTAAGTTTATATTTCTGATTCCAACTAGAAGCTGTCAATAGGCTCAAAGCTATCTTAAAATAGCGCATAGCTGACTCATACGCTGCTGCTGCTTTCGCTTTCTGTCCCGCTATGAGATTGAGTGCAGCTAACTCATATTTCTCTGACTTTGAAGTTAGTAAATCTCTGCCATAGTTTAAGTGATTTACCAAATAAAAAATATTTTCTTTTCGCTCTTCAAGCGAACTTTTTTGGAGAAGTAATTGCCCAATTCGCAGGTGAGTTTCTTTTTTCTTAATATCTGTAATTAAAGAATAAGATGCTTGCTGCACACGGTCGTGCAAAAACTTGTATGCAATTATTTTCTGTTCTTGCTCTATTAGCTCTATTATCAGTTGTTCTTCTAGCTGTTCACTAACAACTAAAGGTATTTTATAAGACGAATCTATAGGTAAAATCAAACCTGCTTGCAGAGCCTCCCATAGTTCTTTAGCCGTTTCTGACAAAGATTTTTCGTTAACAATACTTAAAACATCTAAACTAAATTTATCGCCAATGCAAGCAGCTAATTTTAAAACTTTCTGTGTTGTTGGTAATAGTCTTTGAATTTGAGTAACCATTAACTCAACGACATTATCAGTAATATCAATCTCTTTAATAATTTCAATATCCCACTGCCAAAAACCTGTATTAAAGTTAAAATACAACAAGTTATCTTGGTAAAGTGATTTGAGTAACTGAGTTACAAAAAATGGATTTCCTTGCGTTTTACTAAAGACTAAATTAGCTAGGTTATCTGAATTCTCTAGACAGGTACGCAGTGTATCGTTAACTAACTGATTGATATGAGAAATGTCCAAAGGCTGGAGAACAATATTATTGACATTTGCACCAGATTTTTTTAATTCTTTTAGAGTTAGTATTAATGGATGAGTTAGACTTACCTCGTTATCTCTATATGCTCCTATTATTAATAAATATTTACTCTCAGGGTCACTAATCAGCAGTTGAATTAGTTTAAGAGAAGCTGAGTCTGCCCACTGTAGATCATCCAGAAAAATTACTAGTGGATGTTTGGCTTGAGAAAATACATAAATAAGTTGTTGAAATAATTGATTAAAGCGATTTTCAGCTTCGTTAATTCCTAGTTGTGGTATTTCAGGCTGAGAACCAATGATTTTTTCAAGCTCAGGAATAAAGTCAATAATAACTTGACCGTTGACACCAACCGCTTCTAAAAGTTTTCTTTTCCAGTTTGTTACTTTTTCAGCATTTTCTGTTAATAGCTGTCGGATTAATTCTTGAAAAGCCTGAATTAATGAAGCATAAGGAATATTACGTTTATACTGATCAAACTTTCCAGAAATAAAATAACCACGCTGCCGAATAATAGGTTTATGAACTTCATTTACTAACGAAGATTTACCAATTCCAGAATAACCATTAACTAGTATTAACTCAGTTGCCCCAGAACTAACTCGCTCAAAACCATTCATCAATTCCAATACTTCTCTTTCTCGACCGTAAAGTTTTTGAGGAATAAGAAAATGGCTAGATAAATCAAGTTGACCAATAACAAAATTTTTAATTTTACCAGTTGTTTCTAGTTGATGTAAACATACTTCTAAATCAGCTTTTAATCCTAAAGCATTTTGATATCTTTCCTCAGCAGTTTTAGCTAATAATTTCATAACAATATCGGAAACTGCTATCGGAATTTTGGTATTTAATTCGTGAGGTGGGAGTGGGATCTTAGCAATGTGTGAGTGAACTAATTCTAAAGGGTCATCTGCGACAAAGGGCAGCTTGCTAGTTAGCATTTCGTAAAATGTCACTCCTAAGGAGTAAAAATCAGTTCGATAGTCTATTGAGCGGTTCATCCTCCCAGTTTGCTCAGGCGAAATATAAGCTAGGCTACCTCCCAGAAAATTGAAATCATTAACTATCTGATTTTCTCTAGATAGGCGTGATGCAATGCTAAAGTCAATAATTTTTATTTGACCTGAGTTGAGATTGATGAGGATATTATGAGGTTGAATATCTTTATGAATAAGATTATTTTGATGTAGTTGATATAGTGTTGCAGCTAATTGAATAGCAATTTGCAAAAAATTGTTTAGTTCTAAATTAAGCGTGCTAATAATATCCTTGAGTGTCTCGCCTTCAAAATCTTGCAAGATAAGTGCTACACCATTTTGTGTACTTTCTAAGCCTAGAGGTTGAATAGCTCCTTCTATCTGCAAAAATTGCAGGATTTGATACTCATGCTTGATGTGAACAATTTCTTCTCTAGTGGGATACTCAGCTTTTATAGTTTTGATAATTACTGAGGTTTTTTCTGACTCTTTAAAAGCACGATAAAGGCAAGTATTTATACCATCATGAATAACTTTGATGAAGCTGTAATCGTTAAGGATAATACTCATGTTTATATTGCCACTTGAGGGAGCTAAATTCTCAAATTAGCTATCAAAAATTTATTGTGGTACTAAAAAAGATTAATTATAAATGTTTAACTGCTTTGTGCGAATAATTACAAGATGGTTGTCAGCGGTTCTTGCTCCTTTATTATATGTTTAAGGGAAATAATTTTACCTACCCACTCTACTATAGCTATTTGAAATTTTTGTCATCTTAACTGTCAATTTTTAATTTCTATTCTAGAATATTTATCTCAATTCTAAATCCTACTATGATTTAAACTAAAAATTATTATTAACTTTTGACATATTAAAGGGAAATCATCACTGATAACCAGGGGCGAGAATTTATTCCACCGTCTTTTGTGGTTATGGAACGAGATAAAATCGGAACGGGAGCGGTTAGCTATTTGCACTGACTGGAGCAATCATTCTACCGCGTGGTTGATGCGTCATCGACTCGGACTTAGGGCTGTGCTGATGGATCTGACTGATAGCTGGCGTTGAGATTAAAGGCGACGAGGCGATGATTCAGACTTTGGCTGAGTTTTCCAAGCGCAACGCATCTCACGTTAAAGGTATTCTCAATCTGACCATCCCGATATGGGAGTCTCCAGTTTGGATTTTGGGGCAGTTCCTCTGGCAACTTGGTTTGTCTACTGAGTCACGGCGACTGCTTGAGGACGGGCAGAGGGTTCGGTATTATCGGCTGAATACTGAGGATGTTGAGTTTGCTCAAAAGGTGCTGGATTATCGACAGAGGCAGAGAGAGGAGAAGGAAGGAAAGCGGATCAGGAGCAAGAACGAAACGCGGCTTATGCGGCTAGAATGCAAGCTCAGTATGGTATTGAGCAGAGGAGCAGAGGGGAAAATTAGTACAAGTATCTCCTCTGCACCCCTGCACCCCTGTCCCCATGCTTTCTTCATCGCCGTCCACACCCCCCATTAATGAAGATGGAGATAATAATCGGGGTGGTATGGACAGAGATGAAGAACTCAGTGATTCTTGGTGGGAGCGGGTTAAATATTACGCTCAGTTAGCAATTGAGCGAGTGGAATATGGAATTGATGCGGTCAAAGAACTACTCAGTACCCTAACGAGTGATGAGCGTTGCGGCGTGATGCTGGAGTTTGAGGATGTTGACCCTGACAAATTTGCTCAACTGGTGGCAGATGCGCCGCAGTGGACTGAATGGATGGCGTGAGAAAGCGTTCCTTCAGGTAGTGAACCAATAAACTATTGCTTGCAAGGTGTGTTTGCTACAAACGATATAGCTATACTCTCATTACAAGCCAAACTTCTCATCACCGATGACGGGCGTTGGGAAATCCTCCTGCCGTGTGTGGAACGACGAGTAAATCAAAACGCTACAGTCAATTACAATAATGATTGATGCAAGTGGCTTTATACGCAACAGTTCTGGTTTGATTTCAAAAACTCAAACCGACTCAAAAGGATGAAATCCTAAAAAATTGGAGCTGGGCGAGCTAAATTCCTGTAATGAATATGGCTAAAACTAAAAAATCAGAAAATGCTCCCAAAAAAGCGACTAACCCTTTTCCCAATACACTATATGTGCTGGAGGTGTTTTTAATTGATGGCCCAATTACAGAGGAATTTGCTGTTCTAAATCCAGTGGTGTCTAGAACCATCGAAATTGAAGGTAGCAATACTTTGCAGGATCTGCATAAAATCATCTTCAAAGCATTTGACCGAGAAGAAGAACATATGTATGAATTTCAAGTCGGAGGAAAAGGTCCGCAAGATCCAAATGCAAAACGCTATTGCATAAAACAAGCATTTTCAAGTTCTGATTTGACAGCAAAGCCTACAGGAGATGTGTCTAGTACTTCAATTGCATCTTTGGGCTTATCTATAGATGATGCTTTTGGTTACTGGTTCGATTTTGGTGATGATTGGTGGCATCAGATTGATGTCATCAGCATTGCAGACACAGTTCCATCAGGCAAATATCCTAAAATTACTCAGCGAGTCGGGGCTAGTCCTCCGCAATATGCGGATTCTGAGTAGAAGAAAAAGCAAGACAATCGTCATTGCCTTGCTACGATAGGCTATTTGATAAATCAGGATATCACACAAGCAGAGAAGGCTTTTAAAGAATCATGACAGCTAAAAAACATTATTTACTTAATCACGGATGTTTCCTTAATTCCACAAATAAAAAGATAGTTGTCAATTTAGCCACGGGTGATATCTTAAATCTAATAACCCAAGAATTAAAAACTCGCTATTCACCAGAAACTCAAAAAATTGTACTCGAAGAGAGTTCAAATCTGCTACCTGATTTGGTATTTCAAGAAATGTTACAGCGCCAACAGTAAGTAGTGAATGTTAACCCTGATAGCTTAGTTGTGGTTAACTGTGCGATACAAGAGACAGAGCTTGATGAGTTTGGGTTTAATTTAAATATCGAAGTATATTTTGTGATTGCAGATGTCAAAGGTCAAAATCACTTTCGTGCTAATCGGATAGTCCTTTGGTCAGATATTTGGGGTGATGAAGAACAGCTTTTTGATTTAGAAGATGAGCTAGGTGAGCAATTCTGGACAGATTATCAAATGCAGCTACTCTTTGATGATAAAAATCAGCAACCAATTGAATTAGAAGTATCACAAACAGATGATTCTGCCGCGAGGTTAGAATTTTACCCATCCCTGAAAAAGTTTTCACCATCCATAGTTCCCTTTACGAATAATGACTTTTAAAATAAGTGATTAAGCCAGAATGCGCTCAACAATTATGGCGAAATCGTCCCAATGTACTTATCCGTCTTTTGTCACTTACTGATAATTTCTTATTCGAGAACTCCGGCTCTTTCAATAATAAACCATTCATGGTACAAGATTGCTAAGAAAAATTCTTCATTCTTTAGGCGATCGCATACTGCCATAAATCCCGAAAAGAATGGATCATCTTCATAGGTAGTATCTGATAGAAAAACTGTTACAGAATTCTTATCCTCACTCCAGATACAACGTATTATAGTAATATTAGGATGATGTGATTTATCTACAGGTAATAATATTGAGCATTCTTCCACTGACAAAAATTCTGGTTCTTCATATTTTAAAACCGATTCCCAACTTTCTGGACCTTCATGTTTCTCAATAATTCTATCCCACCTAACTGACTTGATTTTTTCCAGAGTTTCTGCCGATATTTCGGAGAGTTTCATAGTTTTTACTACAGCTAATAATTTTTCATAATTAACATCTGCCATTCGGCATCAATTGCCAGAAATAGATTCAATTAATAAGACTATAATAATGCTTATTTCTATATAACCATTATTATAATCCGAGGGGAAGACCAAAAGCATGATTGACCACGATCGTCTTTTCAAAGAATTGCTCTCTACGTTTTTTGTTGAGTTTCTTGATTTATTCCTACCTCAAGTAGTCAGCCAAATAGACCGCGATTCCATCCAGTTTTTACCCCAGGAAATATTTACTGATGTTACCTCTGGGGAAAAGAAGGAAATTGATTTACTGGCTCAATGCCGCTTCGAGCAGCAAGACACTTGTTTTTTAATTCATGTTGAAAATCAATCTTACACTGAGACAGCGTTTGCAAAGCGGATGTTTAAGTATTTTGCACGTCTCTATGAAAAGTATGATTTACCCATTTACCCAGTTGTAGTTTTTTCGTTTGACGAACCCAAACGCGCCGAACCTCAAAATTATCGGGTCATATTTGGCGACTTCAAGGTAGTAGAATTTCAGTTTGCAGCAATTCAGTTGAATCGTTTAAGTTGGCGAGATTTTTTAACACAGTCAAATCCGGTGGCAGCAGCATTAATGTCGAAGATGAATATTCGCCGTGAGGAACGTCCCCAGGTAAAAGCAGAATGTTTACGACTGCTGGCGACGTTAAAGTTATCGCCAGCACGTATGCAATTGATTTCGGGCTTTGTGGATACGTATTTGCGCCTGGATACAACCGAAGAGCAAGTTTTCCAAGCGGCTATCGATACAATGGGGTTAACTGAGCGGGAGGAAATCATGGAAATTGTTACTAGTTGGGAACAAAAAGCTGCCCAAAAAACAAGAGAAGAGATTGCATTGAATCTACTACAAAGAGGAATGATTGTGCCGGAAATTGCACAAATCACGGGTTTAAGTGTAGAACAAGTACAGCAGTTACAAGCACAACTATCACCAGAAAATTAATCTCAGTACACATTCGTGTATCATCATTGAGATGTCAATTGTCGTTAGAGTTTTTTCCCTTGAAAAAGCGCAAATCTTCTATGCCTCGAAAAATCCCACCTTCATCCCACTCGACTGTTACAACTCCACTGGCTCTCTCTCAATTACATATCCGCTTACAGTTTCTAGAAAAAGAACACCAATCGCTACTCAAGCAGATTAAGAGAAAGCGTACAGAATTAAATAACTTTATTGAACAGACACGAGCTTTCGCCACAGAAATATTTCATAAAGCCAGTCCCAGCTTTCAAAAAATGGCTGAGTTAGACCAGGATATTCATACTTTATTTGATGAGATTTTTACTACTAGAAAGTTTGGTAAACAAACCTTCAAAAATATAGAGGCAGTTTACCTTAAACTCCAGTTCACAGGAATCATTAGTCTCAAACCAAGGCGCAGACAATTTTCAACAGAGCTAGACGAATTGTTTGACAATCCCGAACCCGAATCAGATTTTTCAAGAGAAACTGTTGAAGGTCGCCATCAAAATTGGCAAGCACAAGAATCTGTAGAAGAATCTCATGGTGAAGCTAGTAGAACAGGAGATAAGAGAAAAATTCGTGAAACATTTCTGAGGTTAGCTGAAATCTTCCATCCTGACAAGGTAAAGGACAGCGAGACACAAACAGATCATACAGAAATCATGAAATCAATTAATCAAGCCTACCAAGAAGGTGATTTAGCAAGACTTCTAGAAATTGAGCGACTTCACCAAGTCGGGGAAGTTATTGATAATAATAGCGAAGATGATTTAACTCGGAAATGTCGAACTATAGAGCAGCAAAATCAAATTCTCCTGACTCAATATGAAAATTTGAAACGGGAACTACGTTTGGTAAAAAGTACTCCAGAAGGAACGATGGTTTCCGATTCTCGCAAAGCTGCGAAAAAAGGCATTGATGCTATGGCTTTGATGGTAGAAACGATAGACAACCAAATAAATCTTGTTTCTCAGATTCGAGATTTTGTCAAGGACTTTAGAGAACAGAAAATTACTATTAAAGAATTTCTTGGTGGCCCACCAACTCTGCAATCCGTAGACGAGGAATTTATGTCAGACATTCTGGAGCAAATGTTGTCAGATTTAATGAGATAGTATTTGACTATTAACAACTTTTGGCTTTATTTGTAGCTCATCTGAGCAAATTAAAAGGATTTTACAGAACTATGCCAATTAAAAAATACATTAATCTTAATCTGGGGAGTTTTCTTAATCTCATAGATTAATCTGAGAAAAAGTAACTCTAATGAATTTACATTAGAGTTACTTTTTACCAGTTTGAGTTAGGTTGGGCAAATAAGCGCACTGCTTCACTCACTTTCGTGCGCTCACTCAAAACCTTGAGACAACAAATCATCCGGCTATGTCTTTACCACTCTTGTAAGTCATAGCTCTGGGTTTTCTCTTCTTGAGAGGAACTACTGATTTCTTGGGTGCTTGTGGCGGACGGCATTTCTCGCAATATAGAGGTCGAATCCCAAAGGTTTCTCGTTGTGTGGGCTGTTCGCACTGCTTACATACGAAGTTGAAAACGCGAGTGTGAATTTCCCGCTTGTGCGCTCTGACGGTGTACTCTCGGACATCGATTGTTTTGCTGGGCATTGATTACTATGTAGCCTTACTTCTTTAATATAGTTTTTCTTCATATCAGTTCTGTAAGATCCGTGCATCATCTGGCTAAAACATCCTCTTATTCAAATAAATACTCTTGAATGTCATTTTGATGATGGCGAAGAATACTTATAGCTTTGACCTGGATTTGACGAATGCGCTCTCGACTGAGGTTTAGCTGTTGGCCAATCTGAGCGAGATTGAAATGCTGATCGTTCTCTAGCCCAAAGCTTAAAGTCAACACTTGACGTTGAATCAGTGTCAATGGTTCTAAGAATTTAGCTACGTCTTGCAATAGAAGTTCTTGGGTAAGCAGTTTTTCTGGTGAAGCGCCAACGTCTGCTAAAATTTCGCCCAATTCTGTCTCTTTCTCATCTCCGACTTGTTTATTTAGAGAGATGGCTGTACGAGAGGCGGCGAGATATTCTCGAAGCTTATCTGTACTGAGGTTTAATGATTTTGCTATTTCTTCAGCAGTGGCATGACGACCGAGTTTTTGAAAGCTTTCTCGCTGTACTTTCTTAATTTTGGTAAGTATTTCAGTGAGATGAACAGGCAATCTAATAGTGCGCGATTGTTCTGCTATAGCGCGTGTAATCTCTTGGCGAATCCACCAATAAGCATAGGTCGATAGCTTATAGCCCCGGTTGGGATCAAACTTTTCTATACCCCTTTGTAAACCTATTGCTCCTTCTTGGATCAAATCTAAGAATTCCAAATTGCGGTTCTGGTATTTCTTGGCAACAGATACTACCAACCGCAGGTTTGCTGTCACCATTTTTTGTTTAGCCTTTTGACCAAGGTGTAGTGCTGCTCGGACTTGTGCTTCGGTTTGAGCAACAGCATTGGCTAATTCTGTCATTGTTGGTTCCCGGTCTAGCTGTTGAGTGAGTTCATTTTTAAATTGCTCAATGGCAACCATTTGTTGTACCTGTCTACCATAAGCAATTTCTTCCTCTGGCTTTAGTAAAGGATACTGACCAATTTCTTGCAAATAGACGCGAACCATGTCGGAACTCAGGCTGGACATACAAACTTTTCGACTTTTTTAAACCAGGGGATTTAAAAGTATAAATCAAATAGCTCAATAAATTTTTCTATTTTGAAGAACCAAAACATATCACCAATGCAGCCCTGCCTGAAGTAACCTCTGCTGTAACCGTGTGTAGCGCATTTGGTCATCGGTAGAGCGCACCGCCAGAGATATCGCTTTTTTGGCTCCAACCACGATCGCTAACTTCTTGGCACGAGTTATACCAGTGTAAAACAGGTTTCGGGTCAACATCATATAGTGCTGCATATAGATTGGCAGAACTATCACTGGATATTCTGACCCCTGGCTTTTATGAATAGTTACGCTCCACGCTAGCGCAATTTCGTTGAGGTCAGCGTAATCGTAAACCACAGTACGCTCACCATATTGCACTGCAACTTCCTGCTCGACAGTATCAATGCTTTGAATAATCCCCAGGTCGCCGTTGAAAACTTCACGGTTATAGTCATTGGTTAGCTGGATGATGCGATCGCCCTCGCGTAACAAATTCCCACCTCTATTAATCTCTACCTTGCTGGGGCTGGGTGGGTTGATCAACTGCTGCAATACTGTGTTCAGATTACGAGTCCCGATTACTCCCCGTGTCATCGGACAAAGCACTTGGACATCAGTGGCAGGATTAAAACCTAAGCGGGGAATTAAATCGGTAATCAACTCGCAGATTGCTTGCACTCCATGTTCAGGCTGATGACCACCACCATGCCACAGACAATCAGATTGAGGTGTGTCAGAAATCGGTTCAATCGTGGGATAAATTCCTCGATTAATCTGATGAGCAGCAGTGATAATTGCACTTGTTTGAGCTTGGCGAAATACCTGGGTCAACCGCACCACCGGAACTCGCCTAGAATTAATCAAATCAGCAAGTATTTGACCTGGCCCTACAGATGGTAACTGGTCAATGTCACCTACTAACAACAGTAGAGCGCCAGCTAATACTGCTTTAACCAAGGAGTAAGCCAGAAATAAATCAAGCATACTGGCTTCATCAGCGATAATTGCCGTGTGGGGTAAAGGATTTTCGCTATCGCGCTTGAAACCCCTTGAGCGGGGGTCAAATTCTAACAAGCGATGTATGGTTTTAGCTTCCAGCCCAGTCATTTCACCTAAGCGTTGAGCAGCCCGTCCAGTGGGTGCTGCCATTGCAATAGATTTACCCATTGCTTTCCACAGGCTAACAATGGTGTGAGTTGTGAAGGTCTTTCCTACGCCAGGGCCACCAGTCAAAATCATGATTTTGGAGTAGGCTGCTGTTTCTAAAGCTTGGCGTTGCTGTTCTGAAAGCTGAATTTTACGGCTGGCTGTAAAGCGGTCAATCCAGGCACGGACACGGGGAATATCTTGTGCAATCGGCTGGCTCAAGCGCCCAGATATCAGTTGTGCTAGGTTTTGTTCTGTATGAAAATAAGTTGGTTTGTAGCACAGCAGGGTTTGGTCTGGAATTTTCTCTCTGATTAGCTCATCTTTCAGAGCCATGTCTTTGATAGTTTGAGCCATTGCATCTTCTGTTGACTGATGCTCTTCAGTAGTCAACAGTTTAATCACGGACTCAATTAGTTCTGGCTGTGGTAAGTAACAATGTCCATCTTCAGCAGCTTCACTCAAAGCGTGGACAAGTCCAGCACAATATCTAAACTCAGAATTAGGGGCAACTCCTAAGTTTCGAGCAATCTTATCAGCAGTTAGAAAACCAATACCGTAGATATCGGCTGCTAGTTGGTACGGGTTATGGGTTACTGTGGCGATCGCTTTATCACCATATTGTTTGTAAATTTTGACCGCGTATGTTGTTGAAACACCGTGCCCTTGCAAAAATACCATTACTTCTTTTATAGCTTTCTGTGTCTCCCAGGCATTTTTAATTAACTTAATCCGCTTTTTGGCAATACCCTGGACTTCAATCAGTCGTTCAATTTGGTTTTCGATGATGTCCAGAGTTTCTAAACCAAAGTGAGCAACGATGCGCTTGGCTGTAACTGGTCCCACACCTTTAATTAGTCCACTGCCCAAATATTTCTCAATTCCAGTAAGAGTAGCTGGTTTGGTTTCTTTGTAGTTGACTACTTGGAACTGTGGCCCAAATTGTGGATGGTCACGCCAGAATCCAGTTAGCTGTAAAGTCTGCCCTGGCTGGATATTAGCAAAGCTGCCAACAATTGTTGTGAGTTCGGTGCTACGCGGGCGAGTCAGCCTTGCCACTGTGTAACCCGATTCAGCAGAGTAAAAAGTTAAACGTTCTACAACTCCAGTGATTGTTTCGTGTTGAGGAAAGGCGCTTACTTGTTGAGGGGAAAGATTAGGAGGAGTGGACATTGCTTATCATCAGATGCCGCACATAATTATATATAATACTGGAATTCAATTAACTGTAGTACATAAATACTATTTTTTTGAGATTACAGTAATAGTAGATAATAAAGTCGAAAATGCTTTGCCTCACCATACGATGACTACGAGCGCAAGCTATGGAAGCTACGCCTCAAAGGTTGGTAAGAGTGAAAGATGTTGTAAAAAACCGTAGATTTTACTCTAATAAAGCTTCAATTTGCCCTAACAACTTCTCTAAAACTTTTGCTTTATTAGGATCTTCCCAGACTTTAGCTTGCTTAACTCGCTGATAGGCTTCCTTCATCCGATTAGTCAGAATATTCGGCTGAGAAGACTTAGGAGGTTGAACTGATTGAATGTAACTTTTGATATCTCTAACTGAAAGGTTTTCTTCAATAGTTTTCACTAGAAGTTGATGTCGCTGATCTTCGTCTTTCAATTGAGCGATGATACGGGCTTTGGTATATTCTAGTTGTCCTTGGCGCAAAATTTCTAGAACATCTTTAGGTAAATTTAGTAAAGGTAGGCGATGACTACGAAAACTGTCTGGAGTCACCCTACCTATTACTGAAAATATCTTTTCTAGCATTTCCCATTGGTTACGAACAACGTTGTTCGTAATTTCTGTTTTTTGCTTTTGGAGGTTAGCAATATGATTGAGTAGGGAAATAACTTCTCCTTGAGAGCATTCCAAGCGGATAGATAGCAGTTGCAAAATAGCTTCAGTTTCCTCAACCGGATTTAAATCTTCCCGTTGCAAATTTTCGAGGAGGGCGACTTGGAAAGCATCTTGGTCATTAAGATGGCGAATAATAACCGGAACTTGTTCTATTCCAAGAGTTTGAGCAGCACGGTAGCGACGTTCACCAGCAATCAATTCATAATTACCGGATTCTAGCGGTCGGACAAGCAGTGGCTGCAAGATACCATGTTCACGAATAGAAGCAACTAGGCTTTCCATTCCTTGAATTGAAAAATAACGCCGAGGCTGATGAGCAGCTAGGTGAATTTGAGTTATTAATAAAGATTGTTCAATAGATTGATTTTCCGAGAGTTGAGGATTATTGGTAACTCCTACTAAGTCAAGGAATTGTCTTGTTTTATTCGGAAATTCCATTTCATCTGCCATTGACAAGCGCCGCTTCGCCATATTACTCCTGTTCTGCCATTGATCTGGCGATTTCTTGATAAGGTTCAATCAATTTTCTTTCTGTGCTATACCGATGGATTGGTTGACGTGCCAAGTTAGACTCTGGAAACTGAACAGACTTAGGAACCGGTTCAAAAATTTTGACCCCAGGAAGTTTAGTTTTAAGAGTTTTGAGAGCATCTTGGGTCGTGAGTGTACGGTCTGCCATTGTAGGCAAGACTCCTAAAATTTGCAAATTGGGGTGAGTGTCTTCATCACGAAGACTTTCGATAGTTTCCAATAATTGTCGTAAGCCTTCCAAAGCAAAGAACTGACATTGAACGGGGATCAAGACTGCATCTGCTGCCATTAGTGCATTTAGAGTCAACATACCTAAGCTAGGTGGGCAATCAATGAGGATATGAGCAAATTCTTGCCGTAAAGGGTTCAATTTCTTTCTCAGGATTCGGCTATTATCTGCCGAGGTCAAAATTTGCTTTTCTCCAGATGCTAGAGATATGTCAGCCGGAATCAGCTTGATTCCGTACTCGGTGTCAATAATAGTTTCAGATGCGCTCTGTTTACGATCTGTAAGTACTTCATAAGCAGTCATCTGCCCTGGCTGAATCTTAATTCCTAGACCTGTGGTTAAATTCCCTTGGGGATCAAAGTCAACTACAAGGCAGGAGGAACTTTCTGCCAGCAATCCACTTAGTGCGATAGTAGAGGTTGTCTTGGCTACTCCTCCCTTTTGATTAGTAACTGCGATAATCATATTTTCTTAGTACTATGCGATTTTTGATGAAAAAACATATATATATTAGTTACAGAATGAACTGATTCTATGACAATTTAAGTAGACCGCAAAGATTTTCACAAGTTTTACAACAAAGTAATGAAAAACTAATGCTCTAAATTGCTTGTTACCTAAAAAGCTAACTATACTTTCGTTCTAGCGATGAGGAGCGATTTAGTGAAATAAATTGGCGGTTAAAATACACTCATTTTCCAAAGTTCAGGAAAGAAAGTTCTGATGAAGTCTATCGAGCGATCGTCCAAGCCACCTAAACAATAGCTCATTTCCTAACGACCAAAGCCCTTCTTCTTGATCTTGTTGCTTATAAACCAGTAGAGAAACAGCAGCCAACCTCTCAGCCTGACATTACTCCCAGTGTTGAGCTGCCGTCAGTTGAGCAGCCAGCCCAAGCAGAGGTAATATCTCCTTTAAGGTCAAAGACAAACGCTGCTGAAAAACCGCAACATTTAGAGAAAAGTAAAGCCAAACATACCTCTGCTGACAAGAGAAAATCCAAATTACCGCAACAGCCTAAGCAACAGGGTCAATTGACAAAGAGCGATGAAGAAGAAGAGTTAGCGCCAGAACGCTGTCAACATATCCAGTTTTTGGACTGCGATAAACAAATGGGGCGCGTGGTATTCGAGTGTTGGCACTGTCAGCAGGGAATAATTAGCGAGTTTACTGGGGAACCAGTAATGGGAGAATACAAAGGTCATCCTTCACTAATTCAGGTGAAAGTCCAATGTCCTAATTGTGAGCAGACGGCGATTAGATTAACAACGGGTCAGGTGGTTTCAACAACAGCGATTCCTTCACCTTGGCAGCAATGATGGCACACACCAAGATCAAAAGTGATTGGTGAAAGATATTTACAACCAATAATGCAAAAGCTGAGATTTTTACCCTCAATAATAACTGCACTAACGGCACTGGCACTAACTAGTTGCAGCACTACTACTGCTGAACAGTATGAAGCTACAGCGCTCACCAGTTACACTTGGCAAGTTAAATATGCGGATAACCTAACTAGTCAACCACAGCCACGAATTGAAACTTTTACTACCACTTCAGTGTTGAATCGGAATGGATTGAAACCGCCAGGAGCAGTTATTGGCCCAGATGACCGAGGGTTATGGTGGCCTACTTTACCGCCGCGACCAAGTGTCGATGAAGTTGAACAACGTAAAAAATCTCAAGAAGAGGCAGGCAAACCTGAATTGCTCAAAGATGTAAAGTATAAACTGACCTATGGAATGGGTAATACTCAGAACACGCTACCTACGAACTATGAAGTTTATCGGCAAGTAGTAAAAGCTTACCCTCAAAAAACTCCTTTGGCATTGACTTTGGGTGTGAATGATAATTCAGTTGAGAAAGCTGAACCTGTAAGCAAGTAGTAACGCACTCGTTACATAGTCAGCAAGAAGTTAAAGATCAAGACTGAATTGCTTTTCAACAATCTTATTGACAGTAAAGTATAAATCAAAGAGTCAGCGATGATCTAAATTAATTTCTGCTACGTTGATAAAAAAGATTTCAGAAATTCTTGGTGGGGGTCACATAGGAGCTATATATACCCCAACAATAGCTCAACACTTTGATGATATTTTGACCCCTATATAGGATGCATATAGGTGCTAAATGGGGTATATCTGACTAGCTAAGATTTTGTACCCCACTTAGCCCCCAAGGGGATATGATAAGCTTTTGAGGCTGGAGAAAAAGGGATAGTTATTTTATTCTTTTCTACCTCTGCTTCTCCAAATCATCTGAACAGATAATTTTCACAAATTAAAGTGTATTACTTGGAGCCTATGTCAAACATTCACACCTTGCAAAAAATTTTTCCTGCGGGTTTCGATAACGGTTACGGAAGTCTCAAACTTTTAGTCGAAGGGTTTGAAGTAGTTCGTGTCCCAAGCTATATAACCAATGCCGAGATGGAAGATGTTCCAGGGCGTGTAGTTTTTAACGGCAATGCTTACACAGTTGGAGAGTCAGCTTACCGTACAGGAAATTATTTTGACCGGAACACCGATAATAATGAAAATAAAGTCAATAATGCGTTGTTGACTTTATTGGGTGCATTGGCACATCTACCACACCGTAAGGCTTGGCACTTAAAATTAGTCGTCAGTTTACATGATGTCGGTCTGGCTGAAGAATTACAAAAAGTACTAAATGGAGAATATCAGCCAATACTTGCTGGCAAACAATCAGATGTAAAAGTTGAAGTCCTGAAAGTCGTACTAGAGGGAATGGGTGCATTGTTTGGGCATCCACTACCGAAAAAGCTAACCATTTTAGACTTTGGCAATGGTACGACTTTGTATTCTCGTTACAACCGGGGTCAGCGAGAAGTTCACACTGCTTACCCCATCGGTGTAGAAGTTCTCATCGATGATATCACCCAAAAAATGAAACATTTAAATGGCGGAAAAATCGGAGATCCATCCAAAATCCGATTTTGTTTGGAAATGGGGCATACCCGATACAGCCGTGACATCGATATCAAAGATGTATACACTACTTGTTTAAAAGATTGGTATGAAAAATACTTGAAGAAAGTGGTGAATTTAACACTTGATGCCAAGCACCAGGGGGATGAAATCTGGGCGATTGGTGGAGGCTGCCTCTTACCAGGATTTAAAAAGCTGTTGGAGAAAAACGGCTTCAAAATCTTGGACAATCCGGTAGAAGCCAATGTCTCTGGGCTTTTAGAGATGGCAAAAACTATTATGAGCAAGAACCCAACTACTACATCTCTTAAGTGAAGTTATAACAATGGCAGATAAAAAAGACTTAGCACCGGAAAAAGTTCGCCTCAAAGATAATTACCGAGAGCGCATATTTGCGGAATCGCAAAAACTAGATAAAAGTTACCTGGACACAATTTACTTTATAGTTGATTGCTATTTTGTTTTCATCAAGGCTGGATTACCTGCACAACATATAGCAAACACTCCGATTAATACTGAGTCAAACCAACTCACCTCAAGAAGTTCAACTCCATTTCCAGAGGAGAAAGAAGAAGATTCTTCAGGGGAAACATTCAGCCTTAATTTTGATTTGTAACCGTCAAAGGAAGTTGACAACAGTAAAGAAGGGGGATTAGCCTGTGCCATTCCATCTGTGAGAGCTAATTCATCAGCGTAGGCGTAGCCCGCCGCAGGCATCGCTTACTTATGTTCATGTCAGCACAAGGTTATTCTTCCTCCTCCTCCTCGTCATATTCATAATCTGCATAATCCTTTCCATGCTGCTCGTACCAAAGGCGTTCTTCCTCTTGAGCCGCCTCTCGCTGTATCCTTTTCCGCTCTGCCATCTCTGCTTCTAAGCGTTCTTGCGCTAATTTCTCCTTCTCAATTCTTTCTTTCAAAAGCCTTTCTCGCTCTTGGGTTTCTTGTTCTACCCTCTCCCTCTCAAGTCTGATTAATCGCTGCTCAACTCGTCCACAGTAAAAATCCAAAGCCTTACCCGTCGCGGCTCCGGTACAGGTACCACCCACTAGAAAGATGAGTCCAGTTTTCCAGCCTTCAATCGGGCCACCGCTCCACTGCAAACTTTTTTGATTGAACCACACCAGCACAGAAAAGACAGAAATTCCAACTATTGTATTGATCAGAGCGAAAATTCTCGGTGTCATTTCAGTCTGGCGGAGAATTAGCCACTGTCCCAGCCAGAGTATTGCACCAAAAATCACCGCAGCAATCCCGCTCATGACAGCATTATTTGGATATCTGAACGGATCTAATGTCATGTTAATAATCAATGGCACAAATATCAGCGCAGAGAGCAAAAAGCCAATGAATAAGCCAGCAACACTTATCAGGCTCCAGTAGCGACCAAGATAACCGAGGCGGAATTCTAGTATCCACTCTTGTACGGGAAGCATTGTAATGTAAAACGCGATCCCTGCACTGACGTAATCGAGCATTGGCAGTTGTTTTACCTTTATATTTAGCGTATTTGGCATAACCGTGCCAAAACGGACAAGAAAGATGCTAACCTAAGACGGATTGAAGCAATGATTGATTACTGAAAGGTTTCTCGCTTCCTGCGATCGCAGAAAGAAATGAAAAAAGAATTTAATTTGTAGCCGCTCGACAAAAGTGGTTACTTTTTCGATTTGACTATCCTACTTTCAACCCCAAACAAATCTTTGTAAACTTCATGATCTCGAAAAAGCTCCATAATCAAGCTCCGAGTAAAAGCACAGTAAATCATATTCCCTCGCGCCTCATACAAACCAAAAGCTTTAAATAAATCTTTTTTAGCGCCCTCAATATTGCCCAGATGGAACCTGACTATCCCTCGTCCACAGTATGCTTCTGCACAATCAGCATCTAGAGATAATACTTTTTCTAAATCAAAGAGTGACTTTTCTAATTCCCCAGATAAAAAATAAATATTCGCCCTATTTATATAAGCTGATAAACAGTTTGGGTCAAGTGAAATTATTTGATTGTAATCTAAGATAGCTGCTGGGTTGTCACCAGTTAGATTTTTATATGTATCAGCGCGATTCAGATAAGCTTGGACTAAATTTGGATTCAGGGCGATGGCTTTAGTGTAATCTTCAATCACCTTGGAGAATTCTGATTTATGACAGATTTTTGATCGAGCTAATCCTCGATTATTATAAGCTTCAGCAAAGTTCGGATTCATTGACAATGCATTATCGAAAAGCTGAATCGCACCTTCATACTTTTCGATTTGAAACTGAATCATCCCTATAGTATTGTGAACTTCGGCAAAATTAGGATAGAAATAAAGTGCATTTCTGAAGCACTCCATCACTCCAGATAAGTTTCCTGATTTGAGATGCTCCATTCCTTTGTCATACCACAATTGCCCTTGTTCTACATCAATGTCTTCCATTAATTCCACCAAATATTCTCTGTTTTAATTTAGAATTTCTTAAATATTCATCGACTCGGATATTTAGCTGAGTCAGTTAACTTATCCTTGTATTTCTAATTCTTGACTTTTATTTTTCGCTAATATTTTATCTATCTGACTATTAGCATCCTCAAAAGTTTGTAATATCTGTGGAGTTACTTTATTAGTCTGCACCTTGCCAGATTGCAAGTTTAAAATTATCTCCCCATTTTTCTGCAAAATAGTTAAATCTCTCTGCTGGGTATTGAAAGCCAAGTCATAAGTCTTTCCTTGAACTTGAGTGCCATTTTCATTAGACTTACCCCAGACCATGCCAATCCTTTGAGCAATTTGAGTCAACCGACTGATGGCTTCAAGCTCAAATGTATCCTGATTCATTACTGTCAACGCTGACTCTGATAATTGCTCACCAGCTTTAAACCCATTTGCCACTTCTACAATGCGTTTTTTGTAATTTTCCGACTTCCCTAACTTATCTGCGGCATTATACCAATTTCTCAAGTCATCAATAGTGACTGTCGGGAGCTTCTCTACACTTAGAGGTTCGGTTTTCGCACTATTACTAATGTCTGGTGTAGAAGGAGTAGCGGAGAGGAATGGAGTTATAGATTGGTTAGGTGGGGATTGTGCTGTTTGTTCTGGTGGTTTCAAAAACTGCGGTCGTGTGGCAAGGGAGTTAACTTTTTGTTGATAGTCACTATCCGTTTCAATAATTCCCCCGAATTTCTTGGTCATGCTCGACAAAGTTTTGGCAGGGATGGAGCTATCAACCAAGTTAAATACCGCTAGACCTTTCTTAGTTTCCCTAATGACATCTTCGGGTGGGACTTGGGAATATACAACATTTTGCTTCTTTAGCCATAAGGTTACAGATTCAACTTTGTGATTGTCAACAGCCAAGCCCGTGACTCCCAGCTTTTTGTTTGATTCTGTAGAAAATAAGAAAGTAGAACGCTCTTTAATATGATGTAGAATTGGCTCACTACTATCAATCATCTGCTGTTGTTGAGGGTTAACTGATTGAGTCCCAAAAGCCTGAAATTCCTTCGTCCATTTCTGGGGATATTCAACGGTCTTAGGGTCAATTTGAGCGCAAATAACAGAAAAGTTACTTTCAATAATAGTGGGTGCGTGTGTAAGTTGTCCGGTTTTGAGTAGTCCAAGCTGTCTGAGCGCGTCTTTGTCTTTTTTAAAGTGCAACACTCCCAAGGGTTCACCATTCAAAAATACAGCATCTCTAGTTTTAGAAGCTGAGGTTTCGATAGTCAGTTTTCGGTAATCTTGATCATTAAATGTCTGACCAGAAAAATCATAAAAGTTAATTTTATTGATTTTGAGAAGGTTCCCATTGGGAGATTCACCCAGAACAAAAGCCTGATCTCCTGTTTCAGAGATTGACGTGAGCTTTAATTTTAGGAGATTACCATTTTTTAAGTAATCAACTTGTTTTAACTGCTGGACAGAATCGCTGTCTAACTCCCCTAATGTTTTACCATCTAACTTAATTTTTACTGTTTTATCAGGAATCGGCACAGTGCCAAATTCTAAATTTACCGGTTCGGCGTTAAAAACAAGTCCTGCATAAGAGAAGTTCTTGAGTTCACGGATAGTAATTTCAACCGGTTCGTTTCCTGGTAGCCCAATAGTTGCTTTGGCGGTAGCAGGTTCTACTCCAACCATACAAGAGAGCGCTTTCGTACCAATGGGAAGCTGTCCAGTTCTTGTCTCCAGCATGGCGAATTCTTTATATTCGCCGTCACTATCCTGTACAAATAAGAGTCTGGAAACGTGGCGTTCGTGTCCCGGTGGGTGGTGGCTAGCTCTAATTTCTATCGCGTGTTTTTCGGTGGGATTCCAATCTCGACCCAAAAATTGATTCGCTTCATTATTTAATGTGACTAACTTCGGTTCGCTAAATTGCAGTTTCTCCAAGCGGGAGATAATCTCATTGGGGAAAGCAGCGAAAGCAAAATTGGAAACTTTTTTAGCGTGAGCTTGGGGGTTTGCGTTTTCTTTTCTTGCAACTTCGAGTTCATCCTGGCGGGATGCACAGATGTTCCAAGCTGCTGCGGCAGATGCAAGTTTTTCTGACTCTGGGATAGAGGCATAAAATGCTTCAGCTGCATCATTTGCCAAGGCAAAGAGTAGTTTAGTTTGGCTTCTGGTAAGTTCTGGTTTTAGTTCTAATAGTTTAGCCCCCTGCGTGGTCATCCCCGCATTGAGGTTATGGTCAGTTACAGATTGTTGGCTAACTGTCCCCAGGTTGCGGTAAGCAGGTTTTCCATCTTCCCTTACCTCGCCATTAATTTGTGCGACTGCCAATAATTTATGAGGGCGTTCACTGTTTGTAAATTTAATTTCATCTAAGCGAATATTAAGTGTCTGGGCTTTCCAGATTAGGGGATGCCCGTAACGAGTTAGATTGGTAATTTCCAGTTTGCAAGACTGTGGAGTTTGCACTATTGCGGATGGCCCTTTCTCAGTTTCACGCCGTTGAGACATCCGAACCGCAGCGTTGAATTTCAGATCGAACTCGTATTTGGCGGCGATCGCTGCAAATTTCTGCTGTGGTGTAAATTCTACTCCTTTGAACAAGTCTTTAAACTGGACTATGGGACGCGATTCTAACTGTGATTCTTGGAAATATTTATTAGTTTGGCTAATCAATAATTCTACTGGTGAGTAGCCCTTTGGTGTTATACCTGTGCTTAAATAAACTGAACGCGACTTTTTATCTTTAATATAGTTAACATCACGATACAAGTAGCGGTTGTTTTCCCTGATTTTATCCATTTCAGGTTTTTTAGCACTTTTGAATAAATCAACCGCTATTTGGTTTTGATAACACCCCTCCTCAATCATACTTCGATACATCAAGCGGTTTACATCCATCGCCTGCTGAATATTTTCTGGGGTTCTTTCATCCAAAGCAAGTTCAACAACCCCTTGCATATAAGGCTTGTATTCTTCTCGAATTAACTTTGGCTCTTTCTGGCGTTCTTGCTCAAACAGGGTTTCGTAATGGTTAGAAACTTGGTCTAGATAATTTGATTTCTGCTCAAAAGTACCGTAAGTTTTAAGTACTTCAATTTCCGATTCTAATGCCTCCAGTGCAGTAACTTGATTGTTGATTACTCCCACACTAATGCTATCGCTCATGTGGATGGCGATTTTTTCAAAGTCAGGTTGGGTTCCAGTTTTAGGATCGTAGAATGATTGTTTTTTGAGCTTAACTGTAGGAGAATAGGCGTTTTGGGGTTGGTTCCTGTACTCGGCTTCGGCTGTTAAGTTAGGGTAGTTACTAGCTAGTGCTACACCAATACAGTCACCGTCAAAATCTCGTGCTTGGCGTTCTGATTCGGTTTCGGCTGGGTCAACTTCGCCAACATCAATACCTTGCGCTTCTAACTGTGCAATTCTCTGCTGTATACGCTTGTGGTCTTCGTCACTAACTACAATTACACCTTCTAAGGGTTCACCGTCTGGCCCTAGTTGATCTTCAACATATTTATTATTAGAAACACACAAACCATTAGAATTCAGAAAAGGAGAACGGAAGTTAAGAACTTTTTCTTGTTCGTCAAGCCAAGGAACACAAATTTCACCATTTTTGAGTTCCTTGGATGGAATAATCATCCCTCGGTCAAAAGTAAGCGTTTTCCCCAGAGCGATATCTCGCCATTGGCTCTGTACAAACCGACTTAATTCTTGTTTAACTTTTTCTGTTTCTAATAACTGCTGATGACCAAGTAAGTCAGCTTTGATGAGCTTGTACATGAACAAGTCATCTTTAGTACTTTCGTCATCTAATTCCTCATCTGTATCTAAACAGGGCAAACGCATCTAAAGTATAAGAATCCTTTAATAGCAAGGGTTTCAGCGTTTTTAAATTTAGCCTATTTTTTCGTCAAGATCCTTATCCAGCAGGGGTTTCAGAAATGCCGTGCGTTCGCCCTGTGTATCTAAACCGTCATTTGCTCCTAAGTTTTTGACATCACTTTCAAGGTTTGTGACTTCTCCTACTTTTAATTTACTTTGGTTCAATGATTCTTTACGTTTTTCGTATTTTTCACAATAGTAAGCAGCAACTCTTCTTGGGTTATCTTGAATAGAGGCTAGTTTCTCAGCTTGTAGCTCTAATTCTTCGGCAAAATCTTTAATTCCTTGGGGAAAAGATGCCAGTAGTTGAGAAATAGACATCTGACCTTGCTGAGATTGTCCTTTTTCAGCCAACCAAATATTTTGCTGATATAATCCTGGCTTAATTTGAGGTTTAGTTGCCCCTGCTGGTCTATCCTTATCTGTTCCTTTGAAACTACTTACAGGGAGAATTATATCGATTTTGGGTTCATTATTTGAGTCTGCATATTCTATTTTATCTAGTCTGTATGGTCGGAGTGTTCCTTTCCCAAAGCGGTATTTAGTAGTATCTTCTCCATTTCCTTCCAGCCGAATCGATGCTGGATAACACGGTAGCTTTTATCTTGCTGTGATTCTCTTGAAGTGAGCAAGTCATAAAGTTGGGTTGAAATCTGTCCATAACAATCGCCAACTAGTTTATATGCTAAATCATTTGATAATATTCCTCCGTTTTCACCCCGATTATCAGTAGAATCATCTACTACCAGAATATTTAGTTTTTCGTGAATCGCATTTTTACAAGCTCCAAGAAATATCGAACCATAAGCCCCACGGTCTTTACTATCTGGACAAATTTTTTGAATTGTTTCTAAGCATTCTTTTTCTCCATAAAGTAAGCGAGTTTTAGAAGATAATAATAAGATGTGTCCATCTGGATGATTCTTTAAATCATCGTCTGTACTGTATTCATCTGAGTGCCCAAATGAGAATTCTTTATCAGGAAAGTAAGATTCTAGTAAAGTATTACTGAGCTTTTCGGTTAAAATAGTTTTACGGTCATCTGTATAAATCCATTGATTAAGCCTGGGGTCAAAATGTTTTAATTCCAGTGTCATGAGTTTAAAAAGTTAATGAAACTTAGTTAATATTTTGGGAGGTTTATATGTCAAGAATTAAGCGTTGGATAAATATGCATAAGAAAGAGTTCAATGCAGATGGAAATCTAAGAGATGAAGTAAGACAAGAAAAGCTATCTCTTGGCGCACATCCAGGAGCAATTGAGAGTTATGCTCGTAGATTAAAAGAAGAGTATGACGAGTGGAAGCACCTGGACGAGACTGACCCAGAGCCGTGGCCAATCTACACAGCCTACGATTTCTTCACTGAACAAGAGAAAAGGGAATTTAACCCTGATGGTTCTCTCAAACCTGAATATTTAGAATACGCTCGAAAAATTGGGCTCAGTGAAGGTGCGCTAGAAGAACAAGAACGTCGCAAGAAAATAGAAGTTGATGGTTACAACAAAGTGTCTGCTAAATACGCAGAAAAGGGTATTAATTTTGGTGCATGGCAGATGAGAGGAAGGATTGAAGATAGCAGAACTTACGTTCAACGTCGGCAGCAGATGGAGCAAGACCTGCGTAACTTTGAGGATGCTGACAGTCTGCCTTTCGACAAAGACACAGCATATTAGGTGAGCCTAAGCATAGTGAGTAATAATATAAGCTGAAAGGGTTATCAAACAATGCTTTCAGCTTTTTGGTAAAATCCTTTTAATGAGGTTGAACAGCAGCAGGTGGGTTAGTAGCCGCCGATGGTTTAACAGAGCGAAATGCCCCATTAAAAAAGGCAATCATTCCTAAGATGGCGAAGGCTGTAATGATTACTCTTTGCAGTGAATTGAATGCCGAGCGTTCTTTGATTACTTCAGCCCACATCACTTGCAGTTGGTCTTGTGTTGTTTGCTTTGAAGCTAAATAATAAAGAGCTTCAATACAAGGCGATATATCTTCCCCTTGTTGAACCTTCTGATACAACAAATTTTCTAGTCGTTCCTTCTGTTGAGGAATAGTGAATGAGTCTGTTGGTTTTTGAGGGTGTGTACCGTTGTGGGTTGGTAATTGTAGTGTCATAGTTTTAGTTCAAAGTGGGAAAAAGGTGTAGAACAAATATTTAGAAGAGGGGGAAAGGTTAAAGGGAAAATTCTATCCCTTTCCCCCTAAACCTTCTTCATAAGAGCTACACCTTTAGAGCATGTGAAAACGCTAACGAATAAGCCAAAGTTTAGGTCTTCTACTCCTAAAAAATCAATAACTAGGAGTCTACAAAAAAATCGTACTTTTGGCTAAATTTGGATTTCCATGTCTTCGTTCTCTTGACTAGAGGATTGAAACTGGTTTTGTTGGGAGGCAAGTACTGATGGTTGTGGGAATTGAAACGGACTTGTGCCGTCATTGAAAATTTCTTGTGCAAGTGTGCGTCCATCCCCGTCAGTATCACTCTCCAAGATATATCCCACAACGTGTTTAGGCATTCCTGCTGTTATGGCTTGGGCTAGTAGAGCTTTAGTAAATTCTGGTGATGCTTCACTCTCGCTCAAGACTTGCAATACAGACTCAGCATCAGCAGTAGTCATTTTAGCGATGTCTTTAACTCCGGCTTCTTGCCAAACGTCATCGAAAAACTCCACTGAACGTTCATCAAAACTTTGAGACGCAGCAAATTGGGCTAGCTGTTGGGTATAAAGTTCTTGGTCGTTATTCATATATTGTTAGAGTCGTGATGGAGCAATTTAATAGTTGAATTCAGCGCTGCGCGAAGAATTAATGAAAATCTCGCACAGCTATCATGGCTAAGAAAAATTTTGCCGCAGCCCAAGCAGTTGAGTTGTACATCGGCAACTATCGGTTTGACGCGATTAGAATTGTTGAAACTGAAGAATACCGGATGTCTCAAAATCATATCCTCGAAACAATCGGTATAAATAAGAACTGGTTGACCAGGTTACAGTTTAGCTTACCTCGTGTGAACAAAACCCTTATAGAGCAAGGCTTAAACCACGTTACAGTCCATGCGGAATATACGGTTAAAAACACAGTGACGCGTGCTGTAACGTGGTCATTGAAAGACGTTCGGATCATCTGGCGTTACTTTGATAAACAAGGAAATCATCAAGCAGCAATACTGGTTGATGCACTTGCTGAAGACTCACTCACGAGTAGATTTGAGCAAGTCTGGGGTGAGCAACGCACAGCCGAGCAACGCCGGATAGATGATTGTCGTATTCTGTCTACACCTTGCCCGTGGACTAAAATGTTTGAAACTGAGTTTGAGGAGAATTTGGCTCGGATTAGTAAGCTGCATAAAAAGCACATTAAGAATGGCTTGTACTATTGGGAATTCATTTATAGTTGGATGACACCAGAGGAAAAAGCCAAACTTGACATTGTTAATCCCGTTCTTCCAAATGGGCGGAGGAAGTACAAAATTCATCAAATGCTTTCTCATAAAACAAAAGAGAGATTGTCTCCACATGTCACATCAGTGCTGATTTTGATGAAGTCAGCCAATTCGGTAGCAGAACTGCGGCGACTGGTGCAACGACAGTATGGGGTAGATCAACCGAATCTGTTTGATGGCTGGGATGTTAAATAGTTAGCTTGAATTATGCGATCGCTCAGAAAGTTGGCTTACTCTCTGAGCGATCGCACTTCATAGTTAATGTCGTACAAAAAGGACACTTTATGATTTTTCAACTGTTTAAAGGTTGTTCAGCCTCACGTTTTTTAGCGTATTCACGCAATTGGGCAAGGCCAGAAGTAGGGGTAGAAAGTCGTGGTTTATTGGGGTCAGGGACTAAATCTTGTTTGCGGTCGTAAGCAAAGTTCTTGTCTAACATCAATATATAAGTAATGTGTGCCGTCCAGACATCAGCGACTCGCTCACCAAGACCCTTAGTATCAAGAGGAGCGGGAAATTGTACGCCGCCATTCCAAACAATAGGTATACCTTCATTTTGAAAATGGTCAGTTAACTCCTTCTTGACAAAATCAGCAGTCCCACCACAAATGAGAATTTCATCAAGTGAAGGGATGTTTCGTATCCAACGTACTAGAGCGCGACAGTAATCAGAGCGAACTTCAGGGAGAATGTTTTGAAATAATTTTAAGTCAGCAGATACACCTTCGGGTGTGGCTTGGCGGGACAAAGAACGCAAAGGCTCAAAGTTACCCTTCCCAGCAGCAATGATTGCAGTCACTAAATGTTCATCTTCTTTGGACAAGCCAACAGCAGTGCGTTGAACAAATTGCTGTACTAACCAATTCATACCTAAATCAGTAGTTTCAGCCAAAGCCGGATTACCTTTTTGGCTGAGAACGAAACTCGCGTTCCGGTAGCCAAGCATCAGCAAACCGATATTTTTTTGTGTATATGATGCAGCCAGAGTGCGACTGCGGTATATCATAATCCCACTACCTTCCGGGGCAACATGAAAATTACGCAGCTTACCTTTTAATTTGTTGGTGGGAGTTACAATTCCCCGGTTGAGTGATTGCCCTAACTTTTTACCGAGATTATGAGCATTACTAATTTCTCCTGGTGGCATCAATACTTGGATAAAGGCATCAATATTATTGGTATCGAACTGAAACTGACGGCAAGCTAACCACAACAAAGCAGCCAGTTTTGGTAAAGCATAATGAGATTTTAAATCTCGCAGTGCAGAAGTCCCAGCAAAAACACTTTTTGCCAATGCACCCAAAACATAATACTCATCGCCCATTCCGACCCAAATACTGGTGTTATATGAGTTTGGGACGAAACGCGCCACAGAAGTTTTAGAGACATCAGCGATTTCTGGTGGCATCGCTAATACTATTGGCACACCTGAAGGATAAATCTGAGCGATCGCTTTTGTCTCACTGCCACCAATGTCAGCAGAGATAACGATTTTAGGAGTATTAACAGCAGGTTCAGGATTTGGATTCGGTTTATTCATGAATTACCTCAAAGGGCTGAATGTGTAGGGGTTGCATGGTATTAAGGATGAAGAATGTCTGACTTTTCACGGGAAATACTACAACCCTTATCAAGGCTGGGTATAGGGGGTAGGGTATTGGGTGTAGAGAACCGATATTGTTTTACTGCACCCCAATACCTGCTCCCTACCCCTCTCATCCTTATAGATTTATCGAAATCAAACGTACTATTCGACTAAACCCCAAATAATTTACTAGCCCTTTTCATCTCCTCTGTTATTTCTACGGCTATTAAATCGTTCTCGTAGTCATAATCTTCTTCATCTGGGAGCAAAATTTCTTCTCTAACTTCAACATCATTAGATATAGATAGTGCAGTCGTTGAGTCAGGCTCTTGAGAATTAACTTGTTCTGTCTTATCGAATGAGCCGCCCTGATCTGGGATAGCACCTGGGTAGTCAGCAGTGGTATTCATCAGTTGAACAACAGTACTCATTTGAGGTGAAATCCCAAAAACCTCGCGGATAAGAGATGCCTGACCTTCTAATTGTTTGATTGACCAGATTGCTATTCGTCTTAATTCCTCGTCACGCACTCCTACAGAATGCATCACAAAAGGTAGCCAGTAGGCTTTGATAGTCGATATCACTATTTCTGATAAGCTTCCTAACTGAAAAGGATTCGATTGTAAATAACTAAATACTTTGCCATCTCCAGTATCAGTCCCACGCTTAATCGAAACTATTACTTGCTTTATTTCATCCATGTTTAAAAGTGAAAATTTTCTAGCATAGGTCACATAAATTCCTGCTGACCCTTTTCGCAAGAATTAAATATGCCTTAGTGACTTTTAAATCTGTTCAATTTCTTGGCACTAATAGATTGTATTATAATCGCCAATAATGATTAGCACTCCTCTTATTTTAAAACAATAAAATGTATAGTACTATACATTTTATTGCGACTGTTGTTTGACAGGTCTAGGGCTACTCTACACCTGTCAAGCACCTGTTGAATGACTGCTATAGAGGAACGAGGTAGTTGATTTTTGATTTTCTCTACGACTGTCATTTGACAGGTGTTTAACAGGTGTTTGACGGGTGTAAAGTTTGGTCAAAATTAGCCTGTAGCCGCATTTAAAATAAACGTACCTAGTACGCTTATTTTTGCTATTCTTGATTTGGTCAAAATGCCATTTTTAAGCCTGAGTAAAAATACTCAGTGAGCCGAAAAAATAATTTTAGTTATAGCGGTTATCAGTCTTCTGAAGTACAGTAGCAGCAGTGAGTAAACCAACCCAGTAAATTCTCTATCGTCACTTCTGCGAATGCCGCATCTAATGCCTTAAGTAAATCAGGATATGTCCTTGC
>NZ_JAIVFX010000046.1 GCF_020829625.1 Nostoc sp. XA010
TTAAATTTTTCGAGAGTGCCTTCAGGTACAAGCAACCTTTTTAGTTGTTTTTGTTCTCGTAGATTACACGCGAACAAATTATGATTTATTCCGTTATCTATTTTCCCTTAACCGAGCAGTATTGGGTAGTAACTGGAATATTAATCGGGGTAAGATATTTGGGCGTGCTGCAAACATTAGAGTTAAGTGCATTTGACCAACTAGTACGCTTGCGCCCTCCTGAAAAACCAGATTCACGCCTACTGATTGTCACTGTGACTGAAGAAGATGTCCAGGCGCAAAAACCGGAAAAACCTCAAGGTTCATTGTCAGACAAATCACTTGCCAAACTGTTAGAAAAATTAGAGGCATATCAAGCACAAGTTATTGGTTTGGATATATACCGAGATTATCCAGTGGATAAGGATTATCCAGCATTGGCAGCAAGGATGCGAAAAAGTGATCGCTTTGTAGGGGTGTGTCAACTCAGCGATTCTCAAGCCGGAAAACCAGGTGTAAAACCACCCCCAGAAGTTTCTTCACAGAATCTTGGTTTTAGCGATATTGCCATAGATTCAGATAATGTTGTGCGTCGCCATCTGTTAGCATTAACTCCTGCGCCCTCATCTCCTTGTACTGCGCCCTATGCCTTGAATGTTCAACTTGCGCTGCGTTACCTGTATACCAAAGGAATTCGGTTGCAATTTACCCCTGATGGCGCATGGCAATTAGGGAAGGTGACATTTAAACCAATAGAAGCTCATACCGGGGGTTATCAAGGGGTTGACGCTTTTGGACACCAAATCTTATTAAATTATCGTTCTTCTCCTTCACCAGAAGCGATCGCACCAAGCATGACCTTACAACAAGTGTTAAGGGGTAAGCTAAATGCCAATGCGGTCAAAGACAAAATAGTAATTATTGGCACAACAGCAGAAAGTTTTGGTGATTACTGGTTAACTCCCTACATCACTCCTCAAGGAAAATTACAGGCAATACCAGGAGTATTTTTACAAGCCCAAATGGTCAGTCAACTGCTCAGGGCTACTTTGGACGGACAACCTCTATTGTGGACTTGGCCGCTTTGGGGTGAGGTAATTTGGGTTTGGGTTTGGTCTTTTTTAGGCGGTTTGTTTACTGCTTACCTGCACCGATTCATTTACTTAAGCTTGGCAGGAGGAATCGCTATTATCAGTTTATACGTTAGCTGTTTTATATTTTTAATTGTATATAGTTGTTGGGTTCCGCTAATTCCTGCTATGTTAGCTTTAGTAGTCAATAGTTTAATAGCTACAACTTACTTAAACATGAAATTTAAAAATTAATATTAACGCCAATTTGAAGCATGAAAATCGCCGTTTATCGGGCATAAGTCAGGAGATTTTATGAAAAGTTATTGGCAAAAAATACAATTTATTGCGGTATTGGGAATGACTTTGTGGGGAATTATCGGCTATTCTCCAATGATGATGATTTGGATGACATCAGTTGCCGCCACTCCTAAGAAATTTTCGCCACCTCCGCCTCCTCCAGACAGGGGTGCAGCAGGCGATCGCGGAGGGGCTGCAAGTCGTGGTTGTGGTGTTGGGAATCAGTCTGTTATTGCAATTGTACCTGTATACAAAGAGACATTAAATCAAGGGCAAACAGAAACTATTTCTGTTACTAAAGTTTGGGGCTTGACGACTAAGGAATATCCAACTTTTTGGTTTTTTGTCCCCTATCAAAAATCTCTAATTGATTCGATTGAGTTTGTTGTCAAAGATGAGTCAGGTAAACTAAGTCAAACTCTTTACCGAACAGTAGTAACGATCCCAGAAACACCAGGAATTATTAGCATTCCTTTAAGCCCAACTACTCCCTCATTGCAAGTAGACAAGATGTATCACTGGTTTTTTAAGATCAAAATCATTTGCAATCCACAACAACCTCCAGAAGGGGAGTATGTGGAAGGATGGGTGCAACGGGTTAATCTAAATCCTAAATTAGTAAATAGCCCGACGCAAGAAACTCCTCAGCAATCGGTAAAGCTTTATACTGAGAATGGTATTTGGTACGATGCCTTAACTACTCTGGCTGAATTACGTCTTGCCAAACCTCAAGATCCAACTCTAGCGGTAGAGTGGATGAATTTGCTCAAATCCGTAGATTTAGAGAATTTAGCTAAACAACCCCTCATAAAATGTTGCCAAGCTAACGATACCAGCCCTCCAAATATTGACAAATAACATTTTTTATGATATGTATTAACCGGATAGCATCAAGAGTTGTATTGCTTGAGCTTCCGAGCAGTGGAAGAGTGTGGTTATGCCTTGCAAATTTTTCTACGAGAAACATGGCGTTGTGCTTATTATCATCTAACCCTTCATTCTTCTCATCACCAAACTGGAGTACCAGTTATGGTGAAAGTCTCCTGGAGGGTTAGATGAAAACCACTCACTATACCGTCATTAGTCGTTCGGCAGCTTTTACAACAACAGTAGTTTGGCAGCTGTTATACCAACTCCCACCCAACTCCCATCGACTTCTTTACGAACGGTTTTATCTAAATCTTGTAAAACTTCAGGTGTACTAATACCAGTTAATTTTTTAAACCAGCCTCCCCCAGATATTGTTTCTTCTTCGCCAACAGTAATATCAGTAAAAAGTGGTAAGTCTTTCATAGTTTTCTCCTTCAATTGGGTTACTAATTGCAAAGTAATTCCTAAGTTTGGTTGACGATCACCAGCCAAAAACATCACATTTACAAAACTGGGATGCTCCTCACAATCACTCTTTACGATGGGTTTTTACCTTTATGCACTTAGAGAAGAAAAGTTTTTTAAAAAATATTTATAGAGAACTAAGTTTGAGAGAGCGGATTTTCGCTATCCATTAGGTGCAACCTCAAGTTTAGGCTCATTGGCCTTCCCAATACTTCCATGCCAAATACACTCGCATTTTAGCCTAGTGTATAAATTTCTACAAACATCCTGCAAGCGTTTACAAAAATTTGCTGGACTACTCCAAGTTATCCGCCAGTGGATTTTGACGAAAATTTACCGGACAACATATCTGATTTTTTATGTTTAGAAGTTTCCTCAAGCAAATTTTTTAAACCCTGATTGAGAATTTAAACCGCACGGTCTAACGCTTCAATTTTCCCTTGACGAGTAATTTGCTCAAGAGCATCTAAGTAAGCTTGACTACCAGCTTTCCCTAAATGTTTATATCGAGAACTTCTACCATCAGTCTTGGTGAGAAATATTGGTTTGTTAGCTTATAGTTTGTAATACCAATATGTATGATGACGCCTTTTAGCTAAATAGCGGACAATTCAACATCCACCCGGAGCGACCTGACTTGAAGCAATTATCGACTGGATTCCTTCTTCGGGTTTTGCGTTTTTCTTTTAATCGCTGTTTTTGGAGTTCGGCTTCTTCAGATATGGGTGGTTTTTGGCTTTTTTCTCGATGCCATAACTTCTCCCACAACAACAGCCCTGCAATTTTTCCTCCGGAAGGCGAGGTTGATTAGTGATTTATAACTTTGTCTTTTGGGAACCATTACCTAAACTTTAAGTTTTAAAAACTTTCCTCTCATCGAATTAAAATATCTGGTGAAATTAATTGTAGAAAAATTGATCAAGACGGCTAGCTGAAAACCTTTGAAGATGTGGCTCGAAGCCGTGGCTTAAGGAAATTGGATATTCACAGGTAGGAAATGAGCTAGGGAGGCTAGTTGTGACATGGCAATCTATGGAGATAAAAATTGGCACTCAAATTTATTAAGAGTTTTTAGCATTATTGGAGTGCTTGCTCATGTTATATATTGTTGTGAAAATCACGCCTTAGCCCAAATTACCCCTGATGGGACATTGGGCGATCGCTCTTCAATAATCACTCCCGATGTTAATATTAAAGGACTTCCGGCTGACCGGATTGATGGCGGAGCAGTTCGCGGTGCAAACCTGTTCCATAGTTTCCAGGAATTCAATGTCGGAGAGTTGCAGCGTGTTTATTTTGCTAATCCCACCGGAATCTCCAATATTCTCACAAGGGTGACGGGAAGTAACGTCTCGAATATTCTCGGCACTTTGGGTGTGGATGGTGGTGCAAATTTGTTTTTTCTCAATCCTAATGGCATTTTATTTGGGAACAATTCACGGTTAGATGTGGCGGGTTCATTTGTAGGGACTACAGCGAATTCTTTTGTGTTTGGCAATGGGTTAGAATTTAGTGCAACTAATCCTCAGACTCCTTCGCCATTACTAACAGTCAAACCTTCGGCATTGTTCTTCAATCAAATTGTTGCTGCACCGATTCAAAACAACTCAGTCGCACCAGCAGGAATAGATCCCGCAGGTTTTAATGCATCTGGTTTACGAGTAGGAGATGGTAAAAGTTTGCTGCTAGTGGGTGGTAATGTCATCATGGATGGCGGCCAGTTAAATGCTTATGGTGGGAGAGTTGAATTAGGAGGGTTAGCAGCACCTGGAAATGTCAATCTTCTTTTTAATGGGGATAATCTCAGCTTGAAGTTTCCTCTGAATGTGTCTCGTGCAGATGTGTCACTTACCAATAAAGCGTTTGTGTATGTAGAAGCTGCTGGTGGCGGTGATATTGCGATTAATGCCCGCAATATAGATATTGTGGCAGGGAGTCAGCTTTCTGCTGGTATAGCCTCTGGTTTGGGTCAACCAGAGGCGACTGCGGGGGATATCACGCTTAATGCTACGGGTGAAATCAAAGTTGCTGACTCCGGGAGTGGGATTCGCAATCTTGTGAGTCAGGATTCAAAAGGCAATGGCGGTAACATTTTTATCGATTCTGGTGACTTCTCATTACGAGATAGCGCTCAACTTTCTGCCTCAACTTATGGAGTGGGGAATGCAGGGAATGTAACAGTGAATGCAAAAAATGCTGTTGACTTTGCAGGTAACGCTGCCATTCTCAGCACCGTGGATGCAGGAGGTGTAGGTAAAGGAGGTAATATTAATATCAATGCTACAACACTGTCACTCACTGATGGCGCTCAATTGCTAACCGTTACTAGTAGTGCATCTGCTACCCAACCAGCCGGACGGGGGGATGCAGGCAATGTCAATGTTAAAGTCACAGGTAGGGTTGATATTGCTGGGAAGAAAAACGATTTCGAGAGTGGGATTGGCAGCTTTGTGCAAACGGGGACTGTTGGGAATGGGGGTAACATTTTCATCGATTCTGGTGACTTCTCATTACGAGATAGCGCTCAACTTTCTGCCTCAACTTATGGAGAGGGGAATGCGGGGAATGTGACAGTGAGTGCAAAAAATGCTATTTCCCTTGCAGATGCTTACATTTACAGCAACGTGTCAGCAGGAGGTGTAGGTAAAGGAGGCAATATTAACATCAATGCTACAACACTGTCACTCACTGATGGCGCTCAACTGTTAACTATTACTGGTGGAGCATCTGCTACCCAACCAGCAGGACGGGGGGATGCAGGTAATGTCAATGTTAAAGTCACAGGTGCTGTTGATATTGCTGGGAAGAAAAACAATGTTTCCAGTGGGATTGGCAGCGATGTAGAAACGGGGACTGTTGAGAATGGGGGTAACATTACCATCGATTCTGGTGACTTCTCATTACGAGATGGAGCTTTTCTTTCTGCCTCAACTTCAGGAGAGGGGAATGCGGGGAATGTGACAGTGAGTGCAAAAAATGCTGTTGACCTTGCAAATGGTAGCATTTTCAGCACAGTGTCAGCAGGAGGTGTAGGTAATGGAGGCAATATCGATATTAATGCTACAACACTGTCACTCACTGATGGCGCTCAACTGTTAACTATTACTGGTGGAGCATCTGCTACCCAACCAGCCGGACGGGGGGATGCAGGCAATGTCAATGTGAATGTCACAGGTAGGGTTGATATTGCTGGGGAGAAAAACGATTTCTCCAGTGTGATTAGCAGCGTTGTGCAAACGGGGACTATTGGGAATGGGGGTAACATTTTCATCGATTCTGGTGACTTCTCATTACGAGACGGCGCTCAACTTCATGCCTCAACTTTAGGAGTGGGGAATGCAGGGAATGTAACGGTACGTGCAAAAAATGCTGTTGACCTTGCAAATGGTAGAATTTTCAGCACAGTGGAAGCAGGAGGTGTAGGTAATGGAGGCAATATCGATATTAATGCTACAACACTGTCACTCACTAATAGCGCTCAACTGGTAACTATTACTCGTGGTGCATCTGCTACCCAACCAGCAGGAAGAGGGGATGCAGGCAATGTCAATGTTAAAGTCACAGGTAGGGTTGATATTGCTGGGGAGAAAAACGATTTTTCCAGTGTGATTAGCAGCGTTGTGCAAACGGGGACTATTGGGAATGGGGGTAACATTTTCATCGATTCTGGTGACTTCTCATTACGAGACGGCGCTCAACTTCAAGCCTCAACTTTAGGAGTGGGGAATGCGGGGAATGTAACAGTGGGTGCAAAAAATGTGGTTACTGTTTCTGGAACTAATCAAGAAACCGGAGATTCTAGTGCTTTATTCACATTTACTGATTCTACTTCCATTGGCATTGGTGGCGATATCACCGTAAACAGCAATATATTTCGCATCTCCGACGGCGCGTTATTGGATGCACGCACTAGAAATAATCAAAAGGGTGGCGATATTACGGTAAATGCAAATATTTTTGAAGCACTCAACGGCGGACAACTCACCACCACTACCTCAAGCAATGGGCGTGCAGGTAAAATTACTGTCAATGCTGACGATCAGCTAATAATTAATGGTATTGACTCTAGTTACAGCGATCGCATTACTAACTTTCCTGACAATGTACTAAATATCGGTGCTAACAGTGGCTTATTTGTCGGTTCCACAGGTTTAGGAATCACAGGCGATATCGAAGTCAACTCACCCAAATTTACCTTAGACAACCAAGGCAAGCTCAACGCCGAATCTGCATCTGGTAACGGGGGTAATATCAACCTCAACAGCGATTTACTCTTACTCCGTCGCAACAGTCAAATTTCCACCAACGCAGGTACAGAAAAATTAGGTGGCAATGGCGGTAACATCAATATCAACTCAAGATTTATTGTCGCAGTTCCCAATGAAAATAGTGATATCAGCGCCAACGCCTTTACAGGAATTGGTGGTAGAGTTGACATTACAACAAACGGTATTTTCGGTATTCTTCCGCAAAAAAGCCCAACCGAAAAAAGCGACATTACAGCAAGTTCCCAATTGGGAGTGAGTGGGCAGGTAACTATAAACAGTCCAGATACTGACCCTAGTCGCGGCTTAATTCAACTACCCTCTAACCTTGTAGATGCATCCCGACAAATTGCTCAAGGTTGCACTCCCAGAGGACGACAAAACGCCAGTCGTTTTATCGCTACAGGACGCGGTGGATTACCCCAAAGTCCTAATGAACCATTGCGGGGACGAGCAGTGATTACTGGTTGGGTACATTTGCCCGCACAAGCAACAGCCATCACGGATAAATTATCTGCTGCATCTATAACCAAATCTACCGATCCGATTGTGGAGGCTCAAGGGTGGATTGTTGATGCTAATGGTAATATTATGCTTGTGGCTCAATCTGTGCCAAGTTCTTTTATTCCCTTTGCCATGTCTTGTGGTCAATAATTCGTTACTCCAAGATTTAAGGGAGGAATTCCGATGAAACCCAAGATTCATAAAAACAATCAGTGGCAACGGATATGTGACGGATTTAATATATGGTTGATTCATCCCTTTAAAATCCATAAGCTGCCTGTTTTCATTCTCTTGGTTCTAATGACAGCTTTTTTGTGCGTTATTACTTTTCCTGTTGCTGCAACTATAAAGACACAAAATATCGCAACTCTTGGAATATCAATTCAAAATCCTCCTACACAAACACAAGACTTGCTGCAACAGAGTAAATTGCTGTATGAGGCAGGACAATTTGCAGAAGCGGCTAAAGTTTTGCAACAAGCAGTTAAAAGTTTTGGCAACCAAGGCAATGAATTACAGCAAGCTGTAGCATTAAGTAATTTGGCGTTGGCATATCAAAAACTGGGTAATTTACCACCAGCGCAACAGGCAATTACAGATAGCTTGAAGTTGCTCGAAAAATCTTCTAATTCCCAAAATCTTCAGGTTTTGGCTCCAATTCTAGATATTCAAGGTAGTATTCAACTAGACTTGGGACAAGCCCAACAGGCACTTAACACCTGGCAACGTGCGGAAGCCAGCTATAAGCAATTAGGCGATCAAAATGGCATTATCCGCGATCGCATTAATCAAGCACAAGCATGGCAAGTTTTGGGATTTTACCGCCGGGGTTTGACAATCTTGACTCAATTGCAGCAGGAGTTCCAATCAAAACCTAATTCAGTCAGTAAAGCAGTAGAATTACGGTCTTTCGGTAATGCTCTGCAATTAGCCGGAGATTTGAATCAATCCCGTCAGGTATTACAGCAAAGTTTGTCAATTGCCGAAAAATTGGATTCTCCCGAGGATGTCAGCGCAGCTTTATTCAGTTTAGGCAACACGGCACAAGTACAGCAAGATTTTAAGGGTGCAATACATTTTTATCAGCAAGCTGCTGCGATCGCTCCTAACTCGATTACCAAAGTTCAGGCTCAAGTTAATCAGTTGAACTTGCTAGTAAACACGGGACAAACAACCGCCGTGAAGACATTATTGCCGCAAATTCAAACTCAACTGGTACAACTACCTGCTTCTGTGACAACTATTTATGCACAGATTAATCTAGCTCAAAGCTTGATGAAATTCGGGACTACACCCCAAGCGATCGCTCAAATCTGCGCGAGAGCCTTGCAACAAGCTGAAGATTTGGCAGATAAACGAGCCAAGAGCTTTGCTCTTGGGACTCTAGGCAGTGTATACGAACAAACTAAACAATGGTCAATAGCCCAGAACCTTACCCAACAGGCACTGACCATAGCCCAAACAATCAATGCCCCAGATATCGCTTATCGTTGGCATTGGCAGTTAGGACGCTTATTAAAACAGCAAAGAGAGATTGAGGGCGCTATTGCCAGCTATGATACTGCGATCGGTGAGTTGCAGACTCTCCGTAGTGACTTAGTGGTTGTGAATCGAGATATCCAGTTTTCTTTTAAAGAAAGTGTAGAACCTGTATATCGAGAGTCCGTAGAATTATTGTTGCAGTTTCAGCAAACTCATCCGAGCGAATCAACGCTAGACAAAGCTAGACAGAGGATTGAAGCACTGCAATTAGCAGAATTAGACGACTTTTTCCGTGAAGCTTGCATTAATGCCAAAACTGTTTTGCTTGACACCGTGGTAGATAAAGATAATCCCACAGCCGCAATTATTTATCCAATTATTCTGCCTACTCAACTGCAAGTGATTGTTAAAATTCCTAAACAACCACTGCGTAATTATACAGTAAATAAGTCACAGAATCAGGTAGAAGGTACTATAAAACAACTCAGAGAGTATCTATTAGAACCCGATCGGACTGAGGAAGTGCAAGCGTTATCACAGGAAGTCTATGAGTGGTTAATCAAAGAAATTGAGTCAGATTTAAAAGATAGTGGAGTCAAAACCCTTGTATTTGTACTGGATGGAGTATTGCGAAATGTGCCAATGTCCATATTGTATGACGGTCAGCAATATCTGGTAGAAAAATATGCTGTAGCACTCAGTTTGGGACTCCAGTTGCTCGCACCCAAACCCTTGACACAAACAAAACTGAATGTACTAGCTGCTGGGTTAGTCCAACCACCACAAGGCTTTCAACAGCAATTTCCACCGTTACCAGAAATTAAATCAGAATTCGACTCTATTTCCCAAGCAATCGCATCTACCACCCAGTTATTAGACCGAGACTTCACCAGCAAAAACCTAGAGAGTAAGGTGAATACTGTGCCATTTAATGTGTTACATCTGGCAACTCAGGGTCAATTTAGCTCCAGTGTTGAGAATACTTTTATACTTGCAAATGATGGGCCGATCAACGTTACGCAATTTGATAGCCTGCTGCGCCGTCGGGATCAAACTCGCTCAGAAGCCTTGGAAATGCTGGTGTTGAGTGCTTGCCAAACCGCTACTGGTGACAATCGTGCCACGCTAGGGCTAGCAGGAGTATCCGTGAAAGCTGGCGCTCGTAGTACCTTGGCTTCACTATGGCATATCAGTGATAAATCTACTGCTATCTTAATTGGTGAATTTTATCGTGAGTTAGTTAAAACTAAGGTGACAAAGGCTGAAGCCTTGCGTCGTGCCCAAGTAAAGTTGTTAAAAGATTATCCCAATTACAGTCGTCCTGGCTACTGGGCAGCTTATGTATTGGTTGGTAATTGGCTTTGACAGATTATGCTAAGCAGGTATTGTCAAATTAAGCTAATCAGCATTTAAGCTGCAACATAGCAGATTTTAATTATACAGCTATAGGGACAAAAACTAATTCCTTGCTGCATAAGGATTTTACAGATTTTTCAAAAAAGTTTCTCTTCTCGGTGCATAAAAACTAAAAGTCGTCGTAAAGAGTGATATGCAGAGAAGTTCATTGAGTAAGTACTACAAAAAAGGTGCAAATAAGCTGAATTAAAGTTTATTTAATTATCTCTGCATGGGGCATTTAATTATTGCCTGATTACTTATTCCTCTATCTGGGGAACAACTTCTTTTTCCGAAACTTAAGTCAATTTTAATCAAGGAGAAAAACATGAACGACAATCAGCATGAACAATTGTTCACTGAATTAATCCCTGAAGAAGCAGCTGCCATCAATGGCGGTTGGGGCATTAAGAGCATTGTCAACGATGTCGCCAATGCCGTAGACACAGCTACTGACGTAGTGGAAGATCCTGGTAGCGCTGCTGCGGCAGTTGTCGGAGGCGCTGTTGGTGCTGGTGTTGGTGCTATTGGTGGTGCCTTAGGTTTGGACACTGACATCTTCAGGGGAGCCAAGAGTGGAGCCAAGAGTGGAGCCAAGGCTGGATCTAAACTTGCGCGATATCTACTCTAATTTAAGTCAGGATGCTGGGCTGTTTCATTCCCTACAAAGCTTAAAAACCAAGCGTTATAGCAATTTAAAATTGATGATTTTGCTATTTGCGCGGTGAGAGACAATTACACAGCTGAGAGGGGAAATAACTATCAACAGTCCAGATACTGACCTCAGTCACGGCTTAATTCAACTATCCTCTAACCTTATGGATGCATCCCAACAAATTCCCTCTGGTTGCACACCCAGAGGAAGACAAAACGCTAGTCGCTTTATCGCCACAGGACGCGGTGGATTACCCCAAAGCCCTAACAAACCGTTGTGGAAGCAGTGATTACTAGTTGGGTAGATTTGCCCGCACAATCAACACACAGCCACAGATAAATTATCCACTGCAACTATGGCTAAATCTAGCGATCGGATTATGGAGGCTCAAGGATGGATTGTCAATGCTAAGGGTGATGTTGTTCTTGTGGCTCAATCTGAGCAAAGTTCTTCTATTCCCTCTGCCATGTCCTGTAGTCCATAATTCATTACCCCAATTGGGTAGGAATTCCTATGAAATCCAAGAGTCATAAAAACAATCAGTGGCAACGAATGCTCAGTGAGGATAAAAGGATGAACACTAACTTTACAAAAGTAAGTTTGCTGAAATTCAGTCGGATCGCTACACTTCTAGCAACTGGAATAGCAGTTTCTATAGCAGTACCTGCATTGGCAAGTGTTTCATGGGTAAATTACGAAAAGAAAAAAACCAATAACTATATCCCTACTAATGCTGTTGTTGGTGGCAGTCAGAATGGAAAGAAACTGTATGTTTGCCAAGCGATACATGATCAAAAGTATATACCTGGAAAGTTAACTGAGGCTCATAATTGCTTCATTCCGGGGGGGAATAAAGAATATCGCTATACCAAGTATCGTGTACTAACGGGAAACAACTGGAGCTGGAGAAATACTGGGGGAGAATCGCCATCTTCTAGAGATAGAGTTTGGGGCGGCAATCAAGATAATGATGGAAACACATTATATGTTTGCAGAGCCAAGTACAAAGGTGAGTATATACCTGGAAAATACTATGAGCCGACTAAAACCTGCTACGTTCCATTTGGAGGAGCAGAATACCGATTTACAGACAAAAATTTCGAGTTTTTGATGGCAAACTAAACTCAATAGACTGACAACTTTTGAGATACTTTTGGCGGTCATAGCCATTGCTGAAAAATAGTAGTTATCGAAAATGCTAATCATTCATAAGGAGTAGAAAATAATGAGGCTTTCTTACACAATAATTGGAATATTAATAGTACTTTCTTCTCCCGTAGTAACCTTTGCTCAAGATTTCTCTTTTCAAAATATCAATCCACCTGAACCTTTTACTAATTATGTTGAAAGTTATAAAACAAAATTTGAAGATCTGACAAAAAAATACACAACTTCACCTATCACACCCGCTGTTTTCATACAATTTAGCAATGATTTAAGTCAACTTGAAGATGAATTTAGGCAAGAGCGTCGTGAAGATTACGAAACCTTTCGCAAAGTAACGACATTAGGACAAAGTTGTACTAATGGCACTCCTGGTAAAAGAAAAGTATGTCCTGCGCCAACAATAACTTGCCCTGGTGATTTTGAATTGGTATCACAAGAAACCTACATAACGGGAGGTGGTGCCGCGGAGCTTGGTAGATCTAATACAGAGCTATCGTGGGAAGTTGTCAAAACAGGAAAAGGAAGAAATGAGGGAACTGCTGTAGTAAGCTGTAAGTATTCAGATGTCTTTATCAGTAATACAGTAGCCAATGAAATCACAGAAATTAAAAAACTTGCAGGTTTTGGGGATAGTTGAAAAGCAGACATTTCTTATCCATAAGAGATTGAGGTAAATACACATTTGTCAAGACGGTGCAGAAAGAGGAGATAAATGACCTTACAACTTTAGAAAAGCGCGGTAAATTCTCCTAATTTGGATACTTAATTAAAATTTACAACAACAAGCGTGATCTACATATAGTTGTCGTTTATTTGGTTATAGGAAGATAGCGTATTCCTTGGAAGCCAACAATATCGTAGAGGAAAGAATCTAAACTTGACTTCACCTGTTATTGGTTAATCTCTAATAGAAAGTATGAGCTAATACGCTTACAACAAGTTAGTTCATACTTTTTTGTTTTTGTTCTAATTTATCTATTTTCATGGTTAATTTTGAAAAACTATCTTTACAATTATCCCGTCCGCGTTTGAACATTATTGTCTAAAGCTTTATCGAGTTTAGAATTCGCATTCTCCAAATCCTGAGATATTTCTAGAGTAACTTTATTGATTTGCACTTGCCTAGACTTCACAACTAAAACTTGTTCACCGTTTTTGTAAGCGATCGCCCAATCTCGTCGCTCAGGATGGATGTTTGAGTAGTTTCTCCGACACACTACCTTTGATTTTGCCACTTTTCAAATGTACGGATCTTTTTCAGAAATCAAATACTAGTCCTATATAATTCGTTCGCTATGTAATACTCTTCAGCTAGAGTTTTGTACTTTATGCAAAAAGAGCGAAAAACTATCCAGAAGAGACAAACTTTCGGCAAAATGTTTCTGATTTTAGCACTAATTCGGGCTTTTGAGCTTTATTGTCGAACCTAGTTTTAATATCTAACTAATAATTTTGCATAACAGAAACTGAAGAACCAAAATTATTAAACCTTAATGCTCCTAGAAAATTTTCTTGAGGCATTAAGGTTTCGTTAAGTTGTAGAGTTAAATATAGTGCTTGAATGAAAGTCTATATCCAGAGTAGTTAGTCAAGTTCAGTTTTGGGTAAAGAGCAAATGAAGATTAGATGCAATTATATGAAGAAAGATTTACTAAATTCAATCGGCAATCTTTATTAATCATACACCTCTTGCAAGGCTCACTATAATTGCGCTTTGCTTGACAATATTTACAAAAAATACAAGCTCCTTTCAAATGTTCTAAAGTTCATATAAATAATTTATCAGTGAAGTTTTGGGATACAAGTAAATACTCTGGGGAGGGATGTGTTAAAAATAGTTTTACGGCAAGTATGCTGTGGTTAACATCTATATATTTGTTAAGTATTGCACTTGGCATTTAAAGTCTAGATAATTCATTAAAATTAATTATTAGGGCAAGTCATGAACAAAAAATGGGCTATCAAACGAATTACAATAAATCTCGCATCAGTTGAAAGCGAAAAACTTGAACGATATTGTGCAATGACAGGTAGACCTGCAACTGATGTGATTCGGGAGTTGATTCGCTCTCTCTCCATAACCGAGTTGTCAGCATCTGAACAGACTATACCATGTAACTCTGACCCCGTTGTACACAACCATTCTTTACCTACTCATTGTTAACTAAAATACCCAAGATTTAACTAGCACGATATACACAACGCCTATGTGCTAGGTCTTGGTTATATTGCCAATAATGCAAAATACCCGAAAGCAATGCATATATCCATCACATTATTGTATTGCTCTCCATCTTTTTTGTTGAGTTCCCAAGCGAAATTAGCAGTATTCTATTTACGGCTTGCACTCAATTATATATTTCTCTTCAATAGCTCAAGGCTTACTTTTTACTCATTACCTTTGTAATACTATAAGTAATAACAATGGTTCCAGTTTCGTTAATTTTTGATGATTCTGTTTTAAATATTAGACCTGAATTCAATCGTGAATCTGTGACAGTTGTTCCAATGAGCAGAGGACCCAATATTGGGGAATTTGTAGAGATTTATCTAAATCAAAACATCTATTCTCAAGCAGAAAACTTCACAGTAACTAAAGTTGTTCACTGGGTTCTTTTGGAAGGAGATTTTAGGGACTCGGAGCCAAAAGCTGAAATTACTCTTGCTTTACAAAGCTAATTTGGACAAAATACACATCTTGCAAAAGTAACTTTTGCAAGATACCGGGTCAAGGGTAGGCTGTTGACTCTTGACACCTGCATATTTCATTCTCGACTGGATTCTTATCAAAAAATCCTGTATTTACGGGTATATTCTGATGCTGATATTAGGATAACCCGTAGATGGTAGATTGAGAACGAAATCAATCCAATATTATGCAAAGTTTCACAGACCTAGAAAAAAAATTATTAGAGGTACGCAAGTTACAGTCTCAAGTAGACAAGAAAAAAACCGAATTGGACAAGCAAATCAGACAGCTACTCCAAAACAAGTCCCAACTTGACAAGCTCATGGAGCAAGCACGTCAAAAAGAGTCCCTTGTGCAATGCCAGATAGTAGATGGAAAAATTGCAAACAGTTTTAAGAGGGGGACTTCTACCCCCTTTCTCAAGCTGCCTAAATCAACATTATCATTGGCGCGGCTTGGGAGCATTAACTGTAGTGCCTTGTTCAGACACAAGTGATGGGAATATCTGAGAAAATTCTGTTCGTTCATCACCAACTACAAGAACCACAGTGTTATTCATAGATGTAACATATCCGATTTTATCCCTTACTTTGCCATCAATAGAGACACTAATAGAACCTTCTCCAGTGTCATCTAGTTTGAAGTCAAATGAGCCACCTTTTTTCAAGCTAAATTTCTGAAGTTTCTGAGAAGGAAATCCTAAAACTACTTCATGATCCTGATTGGCATTACTGACTACATGAAAGTACCCATTCATCATGAAGTCCTTATCATACTCACCTCGACCTATCCAGGTTAAAAGCCCACTAACGAACAGCGATATAACGATAAACAGTGCTGTTTTTGGAGATTTCATGACAGGTGCAAGTTTTATGCTGACTAAATATTCTACATCTTCAAATAACCGGATTTCTGATACAATTCCATAATTTTCTGACTTGACATTAAATGAGTTCACGTTCTAGCACTAAAGAGTTAGTGAAACTGTAACATTTTGGCAAGTATAAATAAGCACTTAAGTGACAAAGGCATGGTTTCACTACTTACACAACACGATGTCCTTCGCAAAGCGTATCGTAGAGAAGGCGGGCTAAACCTACACTAAAAAATCACACCCCCATCCTGAAACAGTGGCAATTGAATTACTTGGGTTTGTTTGGCGTTATCCAAATTGGACAAGGAAATGCCCAGTAACCTAATACTGCGGTTTTCTAGATCAATGGACTCAAACAGCGCTTTGGCTATCTCAAAAATCGTAGAGAGTTCACTGATGGGAGCAAGCATTGTCTTACTGCGGGTTATCTGATGATAGTCAGAAAACTTGACTTTCAGAGTTAATGTGCGTCCTTGTGTTTCGTGCTGCTCTAACCGTTGCTCCACTATCTGGGCAATCTGTTCGAGTTCCTGCAACATCTGACCGACATCGCTTAAGTCCTGTGCAAACGAGGTTTCTGCACCGATGGACTTACGAACCCGATTCGCCTCAACTGGGCGGTCATCTTCTGCTCTGGCAATTTTGTAGTAATATTGCCCTGCTTTACCAAAGTGGTGTGTTAGCTCCAAGAGCGATCGCTCCTTCAAATCTGCGCCAGTATGAATGCCGAGTAAGTGCATCTTCGCCGCCGTAACTTCTCCAATGCCGTGAAATTTTTCAATTGGCAGTTGCTCTACAAAGGCGATCGCTTCCTCCGGTAAAATCACCGTCAGTCCGTTGGGTTTATTTTGACCGGATGCCATTTTTGCTAGAAACTTGTTAATTGACACGCCTGCGGTTGCCGTCAACTGAGTTTCCTGGAAAATTGCAGTTTTAATATATCTTGCAATCGTAGAAGCATAGGTGATGTTTTGCTTATTCTCAGTCACATCCAGGTATGCTTCGTCTAGTGCAACTCCTTCCACTAAATCAGTGTAGCGTTTAAAGATAGCGTGGATTGCAGCAGAAATCTCTCGGTAAACGTCGAATCTTGGCCTAACAAATATCAGTCCGGGGCATTTTGCGATCGCTGTTACTGACGGCATTGCGGAATGAATACCAAACTTACGAGCTTCATAACTGGCAGCTGTAACCACACCTCGCTGATTCGGGCTGCCGCCGACCACTAACGGTTTACCTCGGTAGCTAGGATTATCTCGCTGCTCTACTGATGCGTAGAAAGCGTCCATATCTACATGGATAATTTTTCTAATTGTAGAAGGGCAGCTTTGCACACTATTTTTAAGCCGAGTCAATCCTAAACAAGTAATCCTATAGTACACTAGCACTAGTCAAAGGGTCATGGGAGTATCTATGCAATTTATTCAAGGCTTGATAGAACTTTCATCTACCTGCTTCGATTAGTTTTTCTATTAATAAGTGAGCGTGATAAATGTGGCTCAAATATGGTGTGGCATCAGATGGGACATTAATATGTGTTGAAGATGTCTTTCGTGGTAAAACTGAGCTTTTATGCCCTTATTGTTATGGTAATCTAACTGTTAAAAAAGGCAAAGTTAAACAGCATCACTTTGCATATTCGTTAGCCACGTGTCTACCTGTGGCTACCCGCGATTTCCCAATTTTACCACTGTACGATAATTTCAATATTTATCTATCGCGTAAAGATTTAGCACAGTTAAAATTGCTGTGGAAAGAATACGGCTCAATCAATTATCCTATCAGCCCTGGCTTAGTTATCCCAGGTCTACTCAAAGCCTTTATGTTTCAGAAAAACGTCTATTTAAACCCTCCAGCTTATGAATTTACGAATTTGGGCAAAATTCCTGTTGGAGCCTTGGAATTTAATTTTTTTAACCAAGTGCAAGAGCCACTATTGCTCAAAAAGCTGTTGAAACTGGAGCTAGAAGCCAAACACGCTTTATATAAAAATGCAGCAGATAAGTCATATTGTCTTACTGACTTAACGCTCTATCGCGCTCAATTTCAACAAATTTTATCTTGTACCTTGTATTTCTTGCAGATTCAAACACACATTGGCACTTTGTACAAGATAGGAGTTACTACTAGACCTATCCAACAGCGATTGCCAGAAATAGAAGCAGATTTACTTGACCCTTATAAAACTGTTGACATCATTACCACCCCAATTGCCCCAGGCCCACTGATTAATGGTACTGCCATTGGTGTAAAAGAAATATCCTCTTTGTCCATAGCTTCATCATTCTCTGATGGCGCACACAATACGAAAACCAAAAGAGTTGAGGCGGTCGTCGCGCGAGGAGTAGTTGCGATACGCGGAACGGCAAAATACAGGATTGTCGACCCAGGAACCGCCCCGCAGCACGGCATTTCCTTGTATTTGAGAAATATTATTATTTTCGCTATCAAACCATGCACTCCCATCTGTTGGCGCACCTTCATAGCTACGGTGCCAATCGTCAAGACACCATTCCTAGACATTTCCGTGCATATCGTACAACCCAAAAGCGTTAGCTACCTCAAAGCTGCCCACAGGTGTAGTTTCCCTTCTGTAGGTTCTTTTTACCCCAGCACCATAAGTATAGTTAGCATTATAATTTGCCAGTTCAGATGTGATTGTTTCCCCAAAATTGAATGGGGTGGTAGTTCCAGCACGACAGACATATTCCCATTCCGCTTCACTGGGGAGACGATAACTTTTTTTTGTATATTGAGATAAGCGATCGCAAAACTCAACCGCATCGTACCAAGAAACTGTTTCTACAGGTCGATTTACACCTTTAAAGTTAGATAGATCAAGATCAAGTTCTCGATTTATTTGTGGTAAAGCCGCCACAGCCCCCCATTCTTCCTGGGTAACAGGATATTTACCTATAAAAAAAGTTGAAACTGTCACTTGGTGTTGAGGACGTTGATCATTGTCGCTTTCTTCTTCAGTTTTTGCAGCGCCCATCATAAAGCTGCCTTCAGGGATGGACACCATTTTTAGCCCAACGCCATTGGCTAACTCTTCAACAAAACACTGAGATTGCTGACGATGGCGATTAATGGTTAAATGGCGACCAGCAGCCAACCGTTCGAGAACGGTTTTTAGATTTTTTTTAGTGACTTTTTCACCAACTACTTCTGATAAAACTTCCCATAGCTTAATAGCAACATTCTTTAAGTGACGTACAGAGTATTCTGCTGACGCTGCAATTTGCTCATAAGTTTGATTGGCTAATGTTCCTTGTATTAATAACTGCTCAGTATTGTTTAAATGTTTTGCTGTTTTAGTAAAAATAATCTCATCTGCAATTTCCAGAGGATTATCTCTACTGATTTGAGCAGATTGATTAACCTCTATAAGTGCTACGTCAAATTCAAAGGGTTTCAGGTTAAAGCCCACATTCAGCAGGTAAAACCAGAAAAAAGGTATTTTAATCTCAGTGGATTGAAGGTAGCTAAAGTGAAAACAGAACCACAAGTAAATGTTAAAGATATTGATCATTTAGGAATAATCGCTGGAATTATAGATGAAATAGGGATTGTGGAGATCATAGATCAAGAATTAGGGACTCATGCACAGAGAAAGTCAGTGCAGGACTGGTGGTGAAAGCGATGATTATCAACTGCATGGGGTTTCTAAGCGCCCCATTGTATTTATTTAGTCAATTTTTTGTGAGAAATCCGAGTTAGAACATCTAATAGGTATTGAAGTAAAAGCTGAACATCTCAACGAATCCAATACAAGCCCGCAATTTCATCTCCCGGCATGGCAACCGGGAGTAGTGAAAGATTACTCTTCACTTGAGATGGGGGCTGCCACCGACGACTAACGGTTTACCTCGGTAGCTAGGGTTATCCCTCTGTTCTACCGATGCGTAGAAGGCATCCATATCAACGTGAACTATTTTCCTAGTTCTATCGACAGATTCTTGTCCCAAGGGTAGCTCCACTACAAGCAGTCTCGCTTTTTACGCACTATGCCTATGCCACGAGCAAATTAAATCCTAAACTACAAATCTTATAGTACACTAGCACTAGTTTGAGCCAAGTTTTGCATATCTGCAAATTATTTAAAGCTTGCTTGAACTTTATGCTATCTGCTCGATTGGTTTTTCTGCTAATGAGTGAACGTAACGATGTGGCTTAAATTTGGTATAGCCCCAGATGGAAAATTAGTCTGTGTTGAAGATGTTGGTAGTGGTAAAACCGAGCTTTTATGCCCTTACTGTTACGGTAAGCTAACTGCTAAGAAAGGCAAAATCAAGCAACATCACTTTGCACATTTTTCAGCCACCTGCCTACCTGTAGCTAGCCGTGATTTCCCAATTTTACCACTCTACGATAATTTTAATATTTACCTATCGCGTACAGATTTAGCACAGTTAAAATTACTGTGGAAAGAATACGGCTCAATCAATTATCCTATCAGCCCCGGTTTAGTTACTCCAGGGCTTCTCAAAGCTGGAATCTTCCACAAAAACGTGTGTTTAACCCCTCCAGCTTATGAATTTACTAACTTAGGAAAAATTCCTGTTGGGGCGTTAGAATTCAGTTTATTCAACGAAGTGCAAGAACCTCTGCTGCTCAGAAAGCTATTGAAACTAGAGCTAGCAGCCAAACACGCCTTATACAAAAACGCAGCAGATAAGTTATATTGCCTTACTGACTTAACACTTTATCGCGCTCAATTTCAACGAATTTTATCTTGTTCGCTGTATTTTTTAGAGATTCAAACACACATTGGCACTTTGTACAAGATAGGAGTTACCGCCAGACCCATCCAACAGCGATTGACAGAAATAGAAACGGATTTACTTATCCCTTATCAAACTGTTGCTATTCAAATACTTGGTACTTGGCCACACAGGGGTAATGTAGAACTATATTTTAAACACCGCTATCATAATTACAATTATCGCATTGGTAGTTTAACTGAGTACTTCAAATTTGGCGCTACCGATGCTAGCGCTGCCCTACATGAGCTTCAACAAATGAAAGATAAAGGTAAGGATTCAGGTCTAATATTGAGGAAGTAAAGAAGGGCGAGACAGGGAGTTACTAGAATTAGCAATTAGAGCCTGTGCAAAAAAATCAATGACAGACCTGCCTTGACAGGGCGAACGCACGGCATTTCTGAAACCCCTGCTGGATAAGGATCTTGACGAAAAAATAGGCTAAATTTAAAAACGTTGAAACCCTTGCTATTAAAGGATTCTTATACTTTAGATGCGTTTGCCCTGCCTGCCTTGACGGCGGCAGGTTTGCACCACTGTTAACAGATGGGCAGTGTGTCTAAACCTGTTCATTGAACGGGAGCCACCACTTACCTTACGTTTCGTCACAGCCAAACGCAGCGATCGTTCAGCCTGATTGTTATCAGGAGGAATTTCAGGGTAGTCAAGGAAATACCACCATTGAATTGCTTTATCACGCAAAGAGCGTAAAAGGTTGCCGTCCGTAGCTCCTGCAAGATCAAGCCACTGATGGAGTGAGGAATACAATTTAGATTTGAATTGATTGACCCAATCGTTGTAACTGGTGGAGTCAAGAGTCTCAAACCATCGAGCATAATTCCTAAAAGCTTCATCAATTAAATCAACAAAAGCTTCGCCAATAGCTTGGTTGTGAAGACCTGGAAGAATAATTAGTTTTTTGAAGTGTCGGCGTAGATGAGCCAAACATTTCTGCTGGGCAAAAGCTGGATAGCCGTTGTAAACGCTAAAATCATCGCTGCTGAGTACCCCTGCATACTCAGTCCCTAAAATTGTTTCTAATTCGGATCGTGAACGAGTGTCAGCAGCAGTAAACAGGCAGAAATCAGAATTGGCAACTACCCACAACCATTCTTTGATTCCTTTGACTGACCAAGGCGTTTCATCCACATGAATGTTAGGTTGTGTCTGTTTTACCCAATTACTTAACTCACTAACACTCGGTTCAATGGCTTGAGTTATTCGTTCATTGGTTGACAAAAACCTCACAGAATTGTTTTTAAACTCTTGATGACATAGCTCTAATGCATCTGATTCCATACTCCTACCCTTGAGAAATTTTTGGACTGAGTTTCGTTTTATAAGTAACTTGAGAAGTCCCGTAAAAATATCTTATTAAACAGATTTCATTACCCGTTATTGAATAAGAGTAATCTACTATAATTGGTCAATTTATTAATTTCTCTCACTCCGAATCCTCTAACATACCCGTCAATAATTCCGACATCTCCTATAGGTCTTTATTCCGGTTATTGGTACGAAAACACGGGAAGGACTATGCAGATTATAAATACGAGGAAGAGGAGGAGGAAGAATAACTTTGTGCTGACATGAACGACCATAAGCGATGCCTGCGGCGGGCTACGCCTACGCTGATGAATTAGCTCTCACTGATGGAATGGCACGCTTGATTTATGTGAAACCTCCTTGCTGGCTATCTTGTTGGGGGTGGGTTGCAGCTTCGTGTGTTCCAGACAATTGAATGCCAGTACCTTAAGGAGTTCAACATCTTCTTAATTCCTCACACCCTTTCATCCAGAAATACCAGGGATTTACGTTTCACAAGCGTGCCATTCCACTTACCACCCTTAAGGCTAATTCCCCTTCTTTACCGTTGCCAACTTCCTTTGACGGCTACAAATCAAAGTCAAGGCTAAATGTTTCTCCATCAGAATCCTCTTGTTCCTCCTCTGTAATTTGAGTTGAACTCCAAGAGGTAAGTTTGTTATCTTCAGTATTAATTGGCGTGAAAGCTACTTGTTGTGTGGGAAATGCACCCTTCCTGAAAGCAAAATAGCAATCAATGATAAAGTAGAGCGTCTCCAGGTAACTCTTGCCTAGTTGCTGTGATTCGGCAGATATCCGCTCACGGTAGCTATCTTTGATCCGAACTTTTTCTGGGGTTAAGTCAAGTTTGTCTGCCATTGCGATCACTTAATAGATGTAGATGCTGGATTCTTGGCAAAAATAGTTTTTGCCATTTCTAAAAGCCCAAAGACATTCGCTTCCACCGGATTGTCCAGGATTTTGAAGCCGTTTTTCTCCAACAGCTTCTTAAATCCTGGTAAGAGGCAGCCTCCACCAATCGCCCAGATTTCATCCCCTTGGTGCTTGGCATCAAGTGTCAAATTCACCACTTTCTTCAAGTATTTTTCATACCAATCTTTCAAACAAGGGCTGTATATATCTTTGATATCAATGTCACGGCTGTATCGGGTATGCCCCATTTCCAAACAAAATCGGATTTTGGATGGATCTCCGATTTTTCCGCCATTTAAATGTTTCATTTTTTGGGAGATATCATCGATGAGAACTTCTACACCGATAGGGTAGGCAGTGTGAACTTCTCGCTGACCCCGGTTATAACGAGAATACAAAGTCGTACCATTGCCAAAGTCTAAAATGGTTAATTTCTTGGGTAGTGGATGCCCAAACAATGCACCCATTCCCTCTAGTACGACTTTAACCACTTCTACTTTCACGTCTGATTGCTTGCCAGCAAGTATTGGCTGATATTCTCCATTGAGTACTTTTTGTAATTCGTTAGCCAAACCAACATCATGTAGGCTGACGACTAATTTTAAGTGCCAAGCCTTACGGTGTGGGAGATGTGCCAATGCACCTAATAAAGTCAATAATGCGTTGTTGACTTTATTTTCATTATTATCGGTGTTCCGGTCAAAATAATTTCCTGTACGGTAAGCTGACTCTCCAACGGTGTAAGCACTGCCGTTAAAAACTACACGTCCTGGAACATCTTCCATCTCGGCATTAGTTATATAGCTGGGGACACGAACTACTTCAAAGCCATCGACTAAAAGTTTGAGACTTCCATAACCGTTATCGAACCCCGCAGGAAAAATTTTTTGCAACGTGTGAATGTTTGACATAGGCCCCAAGTAATACACAATAAGTTGTGAAAATTATCTGTTCAAGTGATCTGCAAGAGCAAGAGAAAGAAGAATAAAATAATTTCCCCTTATTTTCCCAACTCAAGAGCTTATCATAAACCCTTGGGGGCTAAATGGGGTACAAATTGTCAGTCAGTCAAATATACCCCATTTAGCACCTATATGCACCCTATATAGGGGTCAAAATTTCATCAAAGTCCTGAACTATTGTTGGGGTATATATAGCCCCCATATAGCCCCCAATAGTCATTTTTGAAAACTTTTTTATCAACGTAGCAGAAATTAAATTAGATCATCGTTAACTCTTTGATTTATACTTTACTGTCAATCTTTTGTTGAAAAGCAATTCAGTCTTGATCTCTAACTTCTTGCTGAATACGTAACTTAGGGTCACTACTTGCTTACAGGTTCAGCTTTCTCAACTGAATTATCATTCACACCCAAAGTCAATTCCAAAGGAGTTCTTTCTGGGTAAGCTTTTACCACTTGTCGATAAACTTCATAGTTAGTAGGTAGCGTGTTCTGAGAATTACCCACTCCATAGGTCAGTTTGTACTTTACATCTTTGATCAATTCAGGTTTTCCTGCCTCTTCTTGAGGTCTTTTACGTTGTTCAACTTCATCAACACTTGGTCGCGGCGGTACGGTAGGCCACCATAACCCTCGGTCATCTGGGCCAACAACTGCTCCTGGTGGTTTTACTCCATTCCGATTCACCACTGAAGTGTTAGCAAAGGTTTCAATGCGTGGCTGTGGTTGACTAGTTAGGTTATTAGCATACTTAACTTGCCAGGAGTAACTGGTGAGTGCTGTAGCTTCATACTGTTCAGCAGTAGTAGTGCTGCAACTAGTTAGTGTCAGTGCCGTTAGTGCAGTTATTATTGAGGGTAAAAATCTCATTTGCATTATCAATGGTTAATATCTTTTACTAATTACTCTTGAAGAGGGAGTGTGCCATAATTGCTGCCAAGGAGAAGGAATCGCTGTTGCCCTTAAGCACTTCCCTTGCTTGCAGCCTAATCGCTGTTTGCTCACAGTTAGGGCATTTTACCTTTGTGAAAATCACTCTTTGGTCGTCCTTTGTACTCGCCCATTACGGGTTACCCGGTGTACTCGCTGATTATCCCCTGCTTGCAGTGGTAGCACTCGAATATCACACGCCCTACCTCCGATTTGCAATCCAGGAATTGCATGTGCTGACAGGGTGATGGCGGTAATTCTGGTTCTTCGGAGCGATCTTGGAAGGGTATATGAGGTTTGGTTGCTGGTGGTAAATCTATTTTTTTCTTGTTGCGCTTGCCAGTCACCTGCGGCTCAACTTTTGGCGGCTTCATGGGTTTTTCCTCGACAGGTGGATGGTCAGGCTGTTACTGAGCTTTGAGGACGTTGGGTTGATTTCAATTTAATTTTGTTTATTTCTGAATCCTTAAAAAATGTGTCGTATTTTAAAATACGACAGAAATAGGTGACAAATACAAATGCATGATATACATTTTTCAAAAGCTTAATGTCGAATTTCAAAATCCGACAAAAAAACTGATATGAAGCAGATAGTTCTCTCACTGATAGCTAACGCAGGCGGTGTAGGTAAAACTACACTCAGTGTACACCTTGCATACGAGATAGTTCGGCGTGGCTTTTCTGTAGCAATACTTGACTTAGATCCACAACGCTCTTTAGATGTGTTTTGTGGGGTACCACCTGCTGAAGTATCTAATACTCTAGTTAAAGCATTATCTAAAGATTTTAAGGGGGATTGGAAATTAATTTCGGTTTGGGAAGAATCAAAAATTCAAGTCTGCCAAGGACATCCATTAATGGCTGAAATGGCCAACGAATTAGTAATTAGGAAACGAGGAGAGTACACACTTAGCGATCGCTTAAAAAACTACCCATTACCTCATAACTTAGTAATCTTGGATTGTCCGGCCACATTGGGAATGCTGAATGTTAATGCTTTAGCCGCTTCAACTCACATATTAGTTCCAGTGCAATTAGAAATGAAAGCGATTTCTGGTTCAGCAGAATTGGTAGAATGGTGCATTTCAACCAGCGATGAGTTACAGTTATCACCTCGTCCACCAATTTTAGGGTTTGTGCCAAGTATGTATGATGATACCGTAGCGATGCACAGACAATATCTAGAGCAATTACCAGAAATCACTGAACATTTACAATTGAAACTTTACCCCAAAGTTCGTAGTTCCAATGAATTCAAAAATGCTAGCGCTCACGGGCTACCTTTACAAAAATACCGTCCCAAACATCCTGCTTGTAAAGATTTTAAGCAAATTACAGATGATTTAGTTGCTTTAATTAAGGAGAAAAAATAATCGTGGCTTTGCCTAAAATTGCTAGTAAATTTAGTAGCGCAGTTCAAAAAACTGAGCAAGAACAAAAAATTGCTGAACTTCAAATAGAAATAGAAAGACTCAGAACCGCACAATCTCCTGAGTTAGAGAATGAACTGCAAAAACTCCGAGAACAACTTCAAAATCAATCAGGAGAAGTACAAGTTGATTTAAATCTCATTGACCCGAATCCTAATCAGCCTCGGCAGACAATTACACCAGAATTAATACAAGCAAAAGCACGATTACTCAAAAAACACGGACAGATTTCAGCAGTCATCTTAGTCAGACAGAGTAATGGTCGTTACATACTGTTAGATGGGCAGCTACGTACTGAAGGAGCTAAATTACTAGGCTGGTCAACTATTCGTGCAGTAATAGTGTCAATGCCTAAGGACTTAGATCAATCTGCATTACTAACTTTTCTTGGCTTTGAAGACTTGAATCCTTTAGATAAAGCAGAGGCAGTATTTAAAGAAGTAATGAAGTCCGCTAATTTGCCAATGGATGAAGTTTCCACAATGTTGGGAACGGTAATTAAAAGAATAGAGAGAAATGGAAATAGTAAAGAGCTAGCAAAATTGATGGCTGTAAGCGTCGATGAACAGCAACAGGGCTTAGAACTACTGGAAATTACAGGTAAAGAACAGAGTCTACTACTAGTGCTGCTAGAGTTGGGGTTAAATCCTAGTTCTGTGAAAGCTAATCTAATGCCGATGCTTTATCTGCCTCAAGATTTAAAACAGGTCATCAGGCAGCATGGACTCAAAGGCGCTCATGCTTTAGCATTGGCAACTCTATCTGCCAAGGCATTAGACATCTCCGAAAATCAAGCAGCATCCGAACGGATTGCAGCAACAGATGAAGTCTTAAAGAAAAATCTGACAGTAACAGAAACTCGTGAACTGGTTAGAAAAATTAGGATCAAGTATTTAAAGTCAAATGAACAAGAGTTAAAAGAGGTAAAAATAATATTTCAAAAAGTTAATGGAATTTCTGGAGATTTGCTTAAAAAAGCTAGTAGTAAACAGCTTCACGAAATGCGCTCTCTTTTTCAGCAGAAATTACAAGAAATTGACAAAGTTATTGCTACAAGTAAATAAATTCAATATTCTTACTTTTACAAATTGTTTCATAGGAGTAAGTTAAGCTAATCGGAGAAATTAGGGTGAGTTCTCGATGACACTAATACTGGGTGTGTGGGTTAGTATTTATGTACTATAGTTTGCTGAATTCCAGTATTATATACAATGATGTGCTGTGCGGCATCTGATCATAAGCAATGTCCACTCCTCCTAATCTTTCCCCTCAACAAATAAGCGCCTTTCCTCAACACGAAACAATCACCGGAGTCGTAGAACGTTTAACTTTTTACTCTGCTGAATCGGGTTACACAGTGGCAAGACTGACCCGCCCCCGTAGCACCGAACTCACAACAATTGTTGGCAGCTTTGCTAACATCCAGCCAGGGCAGACTTTACAACTAACTGGTTTTTGGCGTGACCATCCACAATTTGGGCCACAGTTCCAAGTAGTCAACTACAAAGAAACCAAACTAGCTACTCTCACTGGAATTGAAAAATATTTGGGCAGTGGGCTGATTAAAGGTGTTGGCCCAGTAACAGCCAAGCGTATCGTCGCTCACTTCGGTTTAGAAACGCTCGATATTATCGAAAACCAGATTGAACGACTGATTGAAGTCCAGGGTATTGCCAAAAAGCGGATCACTCTCATCAAAAACGCTTGGTCAACTCAAAAAGCCATCAAAGAAGTGATGGTATTTCTCCAAGGGCATGGTGTTTCTACCACTTATGCTGTGAAGATTTACAAGCAATATAAGGATGAGGCAATCGCCACTGTTACTAAAAACCCTTACCAGCTAGCAGCCGACATCTACGGAATTGGTTTTTTGACTGCTGACAAGATTGCGAGAAATATAGGAATTGCGCCTGACTCAGAATTTCGTTACCGTGCGGGGATTATCCACTGTTTAAGTGAAGCCGCCGAAGATGGTCACTGTTACCTGCCACAAAGCGAACTGATTGAATCGGTAATCAAACTGCTGGCTACCGAATCTCATCAGCCCACGGAAGAAACGATCGCACAAATCGTCAAAGATATGGCTCTAACAGATGAACTGATTAGAGAGCGGGATGAAGAGAAAACACTACTTTGCTACAAGCCAACTTACTTCCATACGGAACAGAATTTAGCTCAATTGATACGCCAACGCTTGGAAAATCCTGTTGGCACTGACATTGAGCGCGTGCGTGATTGGATTGACCGCTTTACTGCTAGCCGGAAAATTCAGCTTTCAGAACAGCAACGCCAAGCTGTAGAAACAGCGGCCTACTCCAAAATCATGATCCTCACTGGTGGCCCTGGGGTTGGAAAAACTTTCACCACGCACACCATAGTTAGTTTATGGAAAGCGATGGGGAAATCTATTGCTCTTGCTGCACCAACTTCAAACAAGTGCAATTATCACTGCTGCTCACCAAATCAACCGGGGCCAGTACCCAACAATCGAGCCAATTTCTGATAATCCCGTGTCTGATTGTATTTGGCACGGCGGCGGACATCAGCCCGAACATGGTGTACAGGCAATCTGCGAGTTGATTACCGATTTGATTCCTGCCTTAGGTTTGAATCCTGCTACTGATGTCCAAGTGCTTTGCCCGATGACACGGGGAGTAATCGGGACTCGTAACCTAAATACAGTATTGCAGCAGTTGATCAACCCACCCACCCCCAGCAAGGTGGAGATTAACAGAGGTGGGAATTTGTTACGCGAGGGCGATCGGATTATTCAGCTAACCAACGACTACAACCGAGAAGTCTTCAACGGCGACTTAGGAATAATCCAAGCCATTGATACTGTCGAGCAGGAAGTTACAGTACTGTATGGTGAGCGGACTGTGGTTTACGATTACGCTGACCTCAATGAAATTGCCCTGGCGTGGTGCGTGACTATTCATAAAAGTCAGGGATCAGAATACCCGGTGGTGATTTTACCAATCTATATGCAGCACTATATGATGCTGACCCGAAACCTGTTTTACACTGGTATAACTCGTGCCAAGAAGTTAGCGATTGTGGTTGGCGCAAAAAAAGCGATATCTCTAGCCGTGCGCTCTACTGACGACCAAGAGCGCTACACAAGGCTGAAGCAGAGGTTACTTCATCCAGGACTGCATTAGTGATATGTTTTGGTTCTTCAAAATAGAAAACTTTATTGAGCTATTTGATTTATACTTTTAAATTCCTTGGTTTAAAAAAGCGTTGAGTTTGTATGTCCAGCCTGAGTTCCGACATGGTTCGCATCTATTTGCAAGAAATTGGTCAGTATCCTTTATTGAAGCCAGAGGAAGAAATTGCTTATGGTAGACAGGTACAAGAAATGATTGCCATTGAGCAATCTAAAAATGAACTCAGCCAACAGCTAGACCGTGAACCAACTTTAAGAGAATTAGCCAATGCTGTTGAAAAAACCGAAGCACAAGCCCGAGCAGTATTACACCTTGGTCAAAAAGCTAAACAGAAAATGGTGACAGCTAACTTGCGACTGGTAGTTTCTGTTGCCAAGAAATACCAGAACCGCAATTTGGAATTTCTAGATTTGATCCAAGAAGGAGCGATCGGTTTACAACGGGGTATAGAAAAGTTTGATCCCAACCGGGGCTATAAGCTATCAACCTACGCCTACTGGTGGATTAGTCAAGCTATAACCAGAGCAATAGCAGAACAATCCCGCACTATTAGATTACCTGTTCACCTGACTGAAATACTTACCAAAATTAAGAAAGTACAGCGAGAAAGCTTTCAAAAACTCGGTCGTCATGCCACTGCTGAAGAAGTTGCAACACTCTTAAACATAAGCACAGATAAACTTCGAGAATATCTCACCGCTTCTCGCACAGCCATCTCTTTAAATAAACAAGTCGGAGATGAGAAAGAGACAGAATTGGGCGAAATTTTAGCAGACGTTGGCGCTTCACCAGAAAAACTGCTCACCCAAGAACTTCTATCGCAAGACGTAGCTAAATTTTTAGAACCATTGACACCTATACAGCGTCAAGTGTTGACTTTAAGCTTTGGGCTAGAGAACGATCAGCATTTCAATCTCGCTCAGATTGGCCAACAGCTAAACCTCAGCCGAGAGCGGATTCGTCAAATCCAGGTCAAAGCTATAAGTATTCTCCGCCACCATCAAAATGATATCCAAGAGTATTTATTTGATTAAGAGAATGTTTTAGTCAGATGATGCACGGATCTTACAGAACTGATATTGAAAAACTATATTAAAGAAGTAAGGCTACATAGTAATCAATGCCCAGCAAAACAATTGATGTCCGAGAGTACACCGTCAGAGCGCACAAACGGGAAATTCACACTCGCGTTTTCAACTTCGTATGTAAGCAGTGTGAACAACCCACACAACGAGAAACCTTTGGTGTGCGACCGCTCTACTGTGAGCAATGCCGTCCGCCACAAGCACCCAAGAAATCAGTAGTCCCTCTCAAGAAGAGAAAACCCAGAGCTATGACTTACAAGAGTGGTAAAGACATAGCCGGATGATTTGTTGTCTCAAGGTTTTGAGTGAGCGCACGAAAGTGAGTGAAGCAGTGCGCTCATTCGCCCAACCTAACTCAAACTGGTAAAAAGTAACTCTAATGTTTAGGAATCATTCAGGAGGTGCAAACTGTTTTTTACAGGGGGGCAGGGGGAGTCAAGAGAAAATTCTATGTCTTATGTTTGCTCAGTTCGTCAAATAATTACTTTAATTTATGGTTTTGACAATTAAGAGTATTTGATTTTATTAGTCAGTCGCAATATGTTGAAGATGTATCTACGGTTTTCGCATTCAAAGCAAATTTTTAGTTAAGAAATGATGCTTTCACAAAAGAAGAAACTTATGAAACCTGGGAAAATTATTTTAATCGTCTTGCTGTTTGTGATCGCTATAGGAGTAGCTCAACCTTCATGGGCAGATAGAATTTCTGAAGATAGCCCTGACTATCCAAAAGTTGTTCAAACATTTAATAGTCTAATGCAAGTTAGGAAAAACCCAGAACAAATGGGATATACCACAGAAGAGCTACAGCAGAAAATTGCTGCTTTAGAATTGCAAAAACAGACTATAAAGACTTCAGAAGATTGGGCTAGATGTCGCAATGAAACGGGGAAACCATTAGCTATCTATGCTCGGAAACCTGAAAACTCAACTTTAAACGCTCTTTACTATCTCGGTAATGGCGAAACTACCGATGAAGACTGGGATTGTGACGCTATTTACCTGCCAAATGATGCGAAAGTTGCTGGGCTAAAACTGCCAATCAAAGAGCCAGCAATTCTAAAAATTATAGATGGGACTCAATTAGTTGCTAAAACTAATCCTAACACCCAAGAACTTGAGTTCATTGCTCCAGCTGCACTGATTGAAGTACTCAAAGCCGAGCAACTCAACTGGCAAATTCCTAATTTAGCTTCATCTGATATTGATGTACAAAGTCCTAATGCTCCAAGCGATTGAGAGCCAGAAATCTGAATTGATAGCCAGACAAAACAGTAGCAATTAAAACATTGATGACTTCGGCGACAAGACTATTAGTCCGCCGATTTTTTTTCGGTTAAAGAAGAATGCTACATCTTTATCTTGCCATCAGCGACTTACTCAAGCGATCGCATGGCACTTTTATGAAGGCAAGTTTTCCCCAACGCCTCACTTAAGGTGTGGACATCTCCAATTTTGACGGAGCAACAAAAAGTGTCGCTGATGGGCTTGAGCGATTCTTTGAGAACACCACAGGCATCACAGAACTTTTTGGTGTACTGAGTGTATCTTAAGTTCCCAAGGATGTGATAGCATACCTTCAACAATTTTAGATAGCATAGCGATCAGCCAGATTGGGGAATACGAGAAGCTCAAGTCGATATTTTCCTCCATGAAGGATTAATTGATGATGCAATAAAAACAGTAGAGAGAGATACTTACTATGATTCCAAACTGGTTCATCGAGTCATGAATGTAGCAGTTTCCCATAGTGCAGATTGGGTAATTGATAACGCTCGCAGACGGGCAGAACCAATTATGGAACAAGGGAAACCTGACCGTTATGATGCTGCGGTTAATGTAATCGATCACGGGGCGATCGCAGACTAAAAGCCAATAGATGTCAATGAGTGAAGAAACTAGGGGAATTAGTCTAAGAGAGTTCACTCTATTTGATAAAAGTAAATAAACGGGTATGGCTTCGGGG
>NZ_JAIVFX010000047.1 GCF_020829625.1 Nostoc sp. XA010
CAAGCGGTCGCGTCATCAGCACTTGGGCTGATGTAATCAACCGGGCTAACCTGGGTATGGAAGTAATGCACGAGCGTAACGCTCACAACTTCCCCTTAGATTTGGCGGCTTTAGATGTTGCTCCTGTGGCTCTGACTGCTCCTGCTATCAACGGTTAATCTAATCTGAGATACGCTATTCAGGCTTATCTAATCTATAAGTAAAAGACGCTCTCCCGAAAGGGGGGGCGTTTTTGCATTGGGTTAATTAGTACATTTTTTTGAGGTGCTATAGTTCAGAACTTAGGAAATAATTATCAAAAAGTAAATTTTACGGGTAATAATTGCTAGCAGCGCAGATAATTGCCTCAAACCTCAACTATAAGGAGAAGCCAGGAAATGATTTTACACCGTGGGCGTAGGGTAGTAGCTGCTTTGTTGCTGTCAGTTTTATTACTGACAACAGCCTGTACCCCAAAAGCACCTGGACGTTTTGACCAGGCGCAAAAAGAAAGCACTCAACAAAAAAAGGGTCTTGCGGTTGCTAAAAATGCAACTCAGGGTAGCCAATTTAATAAACTTTTCCCTAATTCAGGCGATGGTTACCAGCGCGTCTATAGCCAAGAGAAAAAAGGCTTTGCAGAAGCGAAGTTGAAAAAAGGCGGTAAAGATATAGCATTACTGTCTATTTCTGATACCACCAGCACGCCTAGTGCAGCAGCAAAGTTCTCGAAGAGTGCCAAAAAAATTGGCGGTTATCCCGCAGTGGAAGTTGGTAAGACGCAAACTGCAATTTTGGTAGGCAAGTACCAAGTAAAAGCACTTTCCCGTGATTCGTCATTTACAGCTAGCGATCGCGCAGATTGGCTAGAGAAGTTTAATCTTAATGGTCTGGCTAAACTGAAATGATTTGCAGTACGAACATTCAGATAACAAAACCTAAATAAGGAGATTTTTGTGAGCAAATCGATTGCTGATTTGGTTGATCAATTGCCAACCGGTGGCTTGACCATTTCTATGTTAAAGTCCCTTGATTTTGTTGCTCCTGGAGAGTGGCAAAATACTGTCGGCTTTGTCAACACCATTAAGACTGTTACTGGCGAAGACGACGAAGATTTAATTCAACAAATTGGTGAGCGAGCAATTTATCTATTTAACGATAAATCCCAAGGATACCAAACAGCCTTGTGGTTATATCAAACCGTTGATGGTACAGATAAAGCACTTGGTGCAGCAGCTTTAGCTAACAAAGTTGGCGAGAAAATTCCATTATTGGGGTTTTTAAACTCTATCACTCCTAAACCTGATAAAGCTCAAACCATCGATTTAACATTGAAATTAGTTGCTGAGTTAGTAGCCTTCTGTCAAATTAACGGCATTCCTGGAGATAGTATTGGGGATTTTGTCGCCTCTTTAGGTGAGTATAGTAGTGAGTCACTCATCCGCATGGTGGCATTAGTTTGCGTTGATGGTTTGATACCTCTGGGCCCAGACTTCATTAGCAAAGCGATATCGGGGCTTAATCAGACAAATCCACAAGAATTAGAAAAAAACTCGACTTTTCAAAACATCAAAGATGTGATTCCAGGGAACAATGCTGGTAGTAAACTCAACTTTATTGGCGAAAGTTTTGACTCAGTTAAAGGTTGGATGAGTGGTATTGTCAGCGCGAATAATTTAACGCCACAAAAAGTTGCCCACAACTTGCAAAGTTTTGTCGATGTTGCCGATGACAAGTTAGATTACCTTGCAGCGTTCCTGGATGTAGCAACTAATTATTATGAACACACCGGCACACAAACTTTAGCACGTCGCTTGATTGAGCGAGCGGTGGCTGAGATTTAGGTTGATTGGGAGTGGGGAGCAGAGGAAGAAGAACCAATGCCCCATGCCCAATAGCCCACACCAATTAGGGTAAACGCAAATCTGCTGCGATCGCATATAAGTAAGGTTGAAAAATAGCTAAGTTTTCCAATTTATCAAACTTACCTGTTTGCGAACCTGGGTCAAAGGCAGTGGTAATTACGTAAAGTTTATTGCCATCAAAGGCAACATGGCCGATATGTTGCTCTTGTACTCCACCTTTTTGCTTGAGTCCGGCGAAACCATAGCGGATTCCCTGAAGCTTTCCAACGGGTACTGGTTGGGGTGGGTAGGTTAAGAAAGTAATCTCTTTTCCATATTCACCCTGACGGTCTTTGGCAAAAGCAGCATAGTGGTCTGCAACCCAAGCCTTGAGTGCTGATAATATCTGGGTTTGATATTTGGAACTTTGGTAGTCCACTTGGGAACCAGGTGGAATACCAACAGCTACGAGTTTCTTTTGGAAATCATCGTTGTTTGCTAATGGGTAAACGTTAATCTCAACTGTACCCAAAAGTTCCTTTTTGGACGAAACACACAATAAAGGCGCATTTCCCTTACAAGGAGCAACTTGCCAATTTGTTGGAGCAGCATTATTTCCCAGAATTTTCTGCCAGATATTTCCCTCATTAGGGTTAGGAAGTTTTGCAACGGCGGGGGATTTTACCACTTTGGGTGCAGAAAATAGAGGGAGAACAAATTTTGCTCCCACTGGTATTAACACCAGCAAAATACAACCTAGTAATAAATGATAAAGTCGTAACATTTTCTTGAAAATCCAGAGCCAAGGATTGCAGACTAACGATATCTACAATACTTTATGGATACACAGGAAGATACATTTATATTGCTGCAAATTCCGTAAATGGAATTCAACAAACTATCGCTCTCTATTACTCTGAAAAAATAAAATATTTGTAGGTTGGATTTAACTTTAGTGTTACCCAACGAAAGCAATGATTCTTAGTATTAGCTTATCCTGCGGGAAGCCGCTTCTCTAGGTGACGCTCTCGCGTTTGCGTCTACTGTCAACTAGCGAGGGTAATACGGCATAGCTATAAAATATTCCAGCAGAGTGCAGCCTTTGGCTTTATCTGCTGGAGACTCTAAATGAGAAATTTTTAGGAATCGACTTAGTAGCGATTATTGTTGCGGCGAGGACTAGCGCCACCCCAGCTACCACCAGAGGAGTTACTTCTTTCCTCACGAGGTTTAGCTTTGTTCACTTTCAAATCACGTCCCATCCACTCAGCACCATCAAGTGCATCGATGGCAGCTTGTTCTTGCGTGTCTGATTCCATTTCCACAAAAGCGAACCCACGCGGCCGGCCTGTTTCCCGATCTGTGGGTAGTTGAACACGATTTACTGTTCCGTATTCTGCAAAAGCCTGCTTTAGGTCCTCTTCTGTAACCTGATAGGACAGGTTCCCGACGTAAATTGACATAGAAATCTCCGAATTCAGGGAGTGTAGATAGTTAAATTCGGAGAGACACTTTTTAGAAATCAAAACGAGTTACTCAACCGAAAATAATCTTTACACCCATGAGTCTACCACAGCCTTCACCCTTTGAATATCGTCTTATTGTGAATTTTATTCACAAATCAAACCTTAAGAGTAGGTTTGTAGACTTCTCCAATGACTGGCTTTTGTTGCTTGTATTATACAAGTTACACTTTTAACATGAAACCACAATCAACTAGCGATCGCGCTGCTATTTAGTGTTTTGAAAATTATGCTGTGGACTAAGGGGTAAAGATTATTATCGGTATTGGGGTTAATCATATCATGATTAACTGTTTTAAAAGCAAATTAAAAAATATTCATCCTGAAATGCCCCATTTAGCTATGCTCAAACTGCGCTAAAATCCTTTCTGCTTCTTTACACAGCACCTCGTGATATTCGCCGTTACTAGCCAGCAAACCTCCCCATTGATTGATATCACCAGTGTTGTACTGCAACGGAGTACCGTCAAAGTGGGTAAATTTACCACCAGCTTCTGTTAAAATCAATTCTGGTGCTGCCATATCCCAATCTTTGGGCGCAGACTTGCCGGAAAGAGAAATATAGATATCTGCCTGTTGCTCGACTATGGTGGCGATTTTGCAACCTACACTGCCCACAGATTTATGATTTTGACAAGGTAACTTTTGTAATAAGTAATCTAAGCGTTGGTTGCGGTGAGAACGACTAACGACTAAGGTTAAATCCTCAATTCGTTTGCCTGACGACACTTGTAAAGGAACAGAACCATCAGGAGTTTCTACAAATGTACCCCCGCCTTTGATAGCGTAATATAACTTTTTAGCCTCTGGGATTGCCACCACTGCCAAAACTGGGCGTGTTTCCTTGACTAAAGCAATATGAACTGCATAGTCTCCAGTTTTTTCGATAAAGTCTCGTGTGCCATCCAAAGGGTCAATTATCCATACCCAAGGTGGGGAAGGCTGTGCTACACCAGTTGGAGATTGATAGGTTTCTTCGCTAATATAAGCAAAATCTTCATTGCCCAAACTTGCTTGTAGTGCCTGCAAAATGTATTGACTTACAGCTACATCGGCGACGGTAACAGGTTCATTTTGTTTATATTTTACATCTAAATTAGGATCTTTTGCAGTCCCGTGATAATACGATCGCAGTATATCTGCTGCGCCCCAACCTACCTCACGAGCGATCGCTAATATTTCTTTTAAGTCTTTCATTAAATTTGGCCTTATTAACTTGACTACTCAGCACTTTAAATCCATCCAGCGCCGAGTGCCAAAAAATTTACAGGAATCAGCAGCAATATTAGCTGCCAGTGCCAGTGCATCAGTAAAGCTTTCCCTTAAAATGTAATGACAAAAAGCACCGTGGAAAATATCTCCAGCCCCTAATGTATCAACTGCTTGAATCTGCGGTACATGTACGATACCAGTTTTGGTGCAACTCAAGTATTCAATTGGTTTTTGTCCGTGGGTAATGGCAATGTGAGGAATGTCAAATCCTCTCAGATAGGTAAAAACGTCTTCTCCAGTCTGGCAGCTAGGGGGATAAAAATTAGCCGAACAGATGGCATAATTTACAAACGGTAGAATTTGCTCAAATCCAGGCTTCCAACTCCCACCATCAATTACTACTGGGATATTCTTGACTTTAGCGATTTGAGCTATGGCATAACTAACCGCCATTTGATGTCCATCAATCAGTACTATATCAACATTTTGCAAAATATCTGGCGGGATAGATGCGCTATTGGCTTGAGTTTTGACAGCATTGATGGAAACTACAGCTCGTTCACCCGTAGCTTGGGTGACAATGATTGAGGAGACAGGCGGTGCTAAATCAGTGGTAGGCTCAAGGTCTGCGATCGCAACTTTGTAATTTGCCAAATCACCCCGAATTAGCTCCGTCATGGGGTGAGAACCCACTACACCCAAGACTGTAGCCTGATTTCCTAAATGGCTGAAAGTCACAGCCGCGTTTGTAGCTGGTCCCCCTGCTGCCACAGTATAGTCAGTGGCGACAATCTTCTGATTATTCTTAGGGGCAGAGTTAGCAAGGTAAATCAAATCTAAGGTTACTAAACCTATAAATAACCCACGATGCGATTTTGGATTTTGGATTTTGGATTTTAGATTATCCATTTGTCATATATTTTCGTATAGGTGCATAAATTATTATTTTTAACTCCAAACTCTTAACTCTTAACTCCTAACCCTTACTCATGCAAACCGATCCAAAACCAAGAACACTTTACGTTGTCGGCACACCAATTGGCAATCTGGAAGATATAACCTTTCGGGCGGTGCGAATTTTACAGACTGTAGATATCATTGCTGCGGAAGACACTCGTCATACTGGGAAATTATTACAGCATTTTCAAGTTAAGACTCCCCAGGTGAGTTACCACGAACACAATCGTACCAGCCGCATCCCAGAATTATTAGAGCATTTAGTTAACAATAAAGCGATCGCTCTGGTGAGCGATGCTGGAATGCCAGGAATTTCCGATCCTGGATATGAACTGGTGAAAGCCTGTATTGAGGCGGGAATTACAGTAGTTCCCATTCCTGGCGCTAGTGCAGCAATTACGGCATTGAGTGCATCTGGATTACCAACGGATCGGTTTGTCTTTGAAGGCTTTCTCCCAGCTAAAAGTCAACAGAGACAAGAATATTTAGAATCTCTGCAAACAGAATCTCGTACATTGATTTTTTACGAATCACCCCACCGTTTGCGAGATACTTTACAAGACTTAGCTCTTGTTTGGGGAAGCGATCGCCAAATTGTGTTAGGGCGGGAGTTAACTAAATTGTATGAGGAATTTTGGCGGGGGACAATTGCCGAGGCGATCGCTCACTATAACCAACGAGAACCCCAAGGTGAATATACATTAGTAGTGGCAGGAATTCCAGCTAGTCAGCCCCAACTCACAGAAGAGGAACTGAAAGCCGAATTGAAACAGTTAATTAGTCAGGGGATATCGCGATCGCAAGCTAGCCGTCAGTTAGCAAAATTTACCTCCCTTCCCCGTCGTCAACTTTATCAACTAGCTCTTTCTATAGTCGTCACTACTGAGTTGTGAGCAACTAATACCGCAAGGCGGAAGTCAACCCCTACGGGGAAGTCAAAAGTCAAAAGTTACGCATAATAATTGTATTCCGAGCTTCTTGCGCCATTTGAAATGGTATCTTTATTTACCCTGTGGTGTACTAATGCCGCTTTTGTATAATCACAATATTTGCAAAAGCGATGCTCCCGACTCTAAGTTATGCACAACCGTAACTAGGAGGCAAATACTAACTTTGTATATTTATCCTCAAAGACAACCTGATGAATATTCAAATGATATCTAAAGATTTTTGATATTAGTTCTCTAGATAGATCAGGAATTTTGGATGAAAACTTTAATATGAAATAGTCAAAAGCAAACAAATAAGATTCTCAACAAAGGAGAAATTCAATGGGTAACATTATTGCTTGGCTGGTTTTGGGTTTAATTGCAGGTGCGTTAGCTAAGTTATTTTATCCAGGAACCCAAGGTGGCGGTATTGTCTCCACCATCATATTAGGAATACTTGGAGCAGTAGTCGGTGGTTATTTGGGTCAAACCTTACTAGGCAGTGGTTCGGCAGCAGCCGCATCTGCTGGAGCGTTCTCCCTTGGAAGCATTTTATTTGCTGTTCTTGGCGCTATGCTACTAATTTTCATTTGGGGTTTAGTGACTCGGCGATCAGCGTAATTGCCTCCTATCAGCTAACACTCTTGGGAATTGCTTAAAACTGCAATAAACCGATAAAATGACATTAGAAAAAGAGCGGACAACTATAGGAGTTTTCGCTAGGTGTTCCGATATAGAATTGGTAGTTCAGGAACTAAAAGCTTCTAATTTTCCCATGCACAAAGTTTCTATAATTGCACGGAATGTAGAAGAAGAAAGCGATATTGCTAGTGTTGAAGTTAAAGTTCGCACTGGCAAGAATATATCCTCAGAAAATGCCGAAGCCTTTACAAGTGGTGCTTTAGGCGGTGTTAGTGGCTTATTAGTGGGTTTAATCCTCTGGGTAATTCCTGGTATAGGACGAGTCTTTCTAGCCGGAGCAGAAGCAACTGCGATCGCTGCTACTTTAACAGGTGATGCGATCAATGCAACCACAGGTGATTTGCATCGTGTGTTGCTGGGTTTAGGGATTCCTAAAGAGCAAGGACAGGGTTACAGCAATCTAGTTTGCAAAGGTTACTATTTGGTGATAGTAAACGGCATAGATATAGAGATTCGTCTTGCTAAAAGAATTTTTAATCGCCGTGATATTCAACAGTGGAGCATTTATGATCCATATTTGACCCCAAATAGCCGCTATAAAAATGCAGTTGGTGTTTTTTCTACGCGCCAAGATACAGAAAAAGCACTTACTGAACTGAAAATAGCTGGCTTTCCTATGGCTCAAGTGTCGGTGATTGCTAAGGATGCAAAGACACTGAATAGTATTACTGAGGTAGATATCAGCAGTTCCCAAGATAATTATCCTACTTTAGGAATTTCTGAGGATCTAGCCAGATATTATGAACATCAAGTGACCCTGGGCAATTACTTATTAATGATAAATAGTACTGATATCTACATGGCAGGTGCAAGAGCTATTTTAGAAAATCACAAAATTGAAAAATTTTGTATCTATAGCACATCTGTAGTTAATGCCAGTAGAAGCGATCGCCAGGTTATTAGTCAATAGGGTTGTGTTAATACCTGATTGTTCTTAGAAAGGCTTTACCCATGAGCGTTTTTTAAACATCAAGGTTAATTTTAAGAGATTTTACACCATACTGGAATTGTACATATTCTCGATAATTTTTAGGAAAGTAGACTGCTTTTCCTAGAAATTACATAATTACTTAAATGTAAGTTGGCTTACCTTCTACAACTTTAAGCAAGCTTCGATCGAAATAAATACTGTTTTAAAAAACTAAAATTAAGTAGGTAAGGGTAATTAAACATAAAATAAAACCTCATCCTCAATTCCTCTCCTTAATAAGGAGAGGGAAGCCGGAGGTGGGTAATTTTTATAATTATTTTGACCATTATAAATGCCATATGACTGCATTATGTGTAACTATAGGGGATTATTAATTACGAATTTTGGGTAGCATTTCCAGAATTTTATCAGCCATAAAAGCTGCTTAAGCGTTACAAAAAAATATTCAGCGCTCCTTAAATTTCCTTAACTTAAATTACTTAATATCCTCAAATCAGTTTTTGCTAACAAGATCATTTTAAAATGAAATTTAAGCTGCAACAGGCTCATCTTGCCGTAAGATAATATCTGTTTCAAATAGTAAAATTGCAGTTTCATAACCAATTCTACCCATTTCTGGATCTGAACCCATTTCCATTTCTATAAGATATGACCAGTATCCCGAGTTAGGACAGTATTGTATTATGGTTCCCAATCCACCGATAAATTCTACCTTTTGTCCTTTGCAAAATTTTGGTCTTGTTAGGTCAAGGACTGCGTTCATAAAAACCACCTTTCTTTAGTGGGACTCTGTTATTGAATTTGTAATATAATCTAAGAAAAACTATTTAATGATCTATCACAGGATTCAATTAAAAAATTACTGAGTGTTCCTTTGGAGATAAGCTATACTATCTCAAAATATAATGTTAAATTAAATATAAAAATTTTATAAAGTTATATGTTTATAATAAAGTTTTTTACAAAATATCCTAATATGTAGATAATTAAAACGTAGTTAATATAGTTTAGAGTTTACAAATTGGACATATCAAAGTAAATCTCTTGAATTTGTATAACTAAAACATAATCCAAATAGTGCCAAAAATATAAATTATTGGAATATCTGCCTGGAATAATGTTGAAAAGTTTGAAGATTGGAACCAAAATTGGAATTAGTTTTGCCTTAAGTTTGGCAACTCTGACCACTATTGGTCTAATCTCCTACCAAAGCACCAATGAGCTAATTGAAAGTTCGGGTAAAGAAAGCCATACCTACCAGGTGTTAAGTCAGCTTGAAGGCCTTAATTTGCAACTGACAAATGCTGAAACTGGGCAACGCGGTTACATTATTACCGGAGAACAGCGCTATTTAGAACCTTATAACGCAGCCATTCAAGTACTAAATCAAAAAGTCAATGAACTTCAAAGGTTAACGGCAGATAACCCCAACCAACAAAATCGGCTTGATATTTTGCAGCCATTACTAACCGAGAGAATGGCTGTAATGAAAGATGTCATTGAGCTACGGCAAAGCCAAGGCTTAGAAGCTTCCCAAAAAGCTGTCCTGACAGATCAGGGTAAGCAGCTGATGGATAATATCCAGAAAGTTATTCAGGCGATGAAAAATGAGGAGAATGCACTGCTGAAACAGCGCTCTCAAAGAGCGCAAGTAGCTGCTCAAAAAACGATCGCCAGCATTGTATATAGTATTCCCTTATTTTCTTTGATTTTAGCTTTGATCGGATTTGTATTGACCAGACATATCTCAGTACCGCTAAAGCAAGTTTCTGATATGGCAGAAAAAATGGCGGATGGGGATTTATTGGTGAGTTTACCAGATAGCGATCGCCAGGATGAAATTGGTGTGTTGACACGCACCTTCAACCAAATGATCGTTAATCTGCAAAATACAAATAAAAAGAATGACGAGCAAAACTGGCTAAAGTCTAACTTAGCTGAATTTACCCAGATGCTCCAAGGGCATCGAAATCTAGAAACTGCGTCTCGCCTAATTTTGTCAAATTTAGCGCCACTGGTTGGCGCATCGCAGGGCGTTTTTTATTTCATGGACTCAATAGACAACGAGCCTGTATTGAAACTATTGAGTACCTATGCCTACAAAGAGCGAAAAAATCTGGCAAATCAGTTTCGTTTGGGTGAGGGATTAGTGGGACAATGCGCCTTAGAAAAACAAAGAATCCTGCTAACAGAAGTTCCTAATGACTATATCCGTATCAGTTCCGGCTTGGGGGAAGCTCCACCGCTAAATATTATTGTTTTGCCTATACTTTTTGAGACGCAGGTGAGTGCTGTAATTGAACTAGCATCCTTTGGGTCTTTCAGCCATCTGCATTTGACATTTTTAGAGCAATTGAGCGAAATTCTGGGTGTATTTTTAAATAACATCGCCTCACAATTGCAAACCCAGCAACTACTTGAAGAGTCTGTTGCTTTAACAGAAGAATTGCAAAACCAGCAAGAAGAACTACAGCAGAGCAATCAACGCCTGGAACAACAGGCGCACGAGTTGGAGGAATCGCAATTTCTTGTCAAGCAGTCTAACGAGGAATTACAGCAACTAAATGAGGAGCTAGAAGAAAAGGCAGAATTATTAGAAGTTCAAAATCGGGAAGTTGCCCGCAAGAACCAGGAAGTTGAGCGGGCGAGGCAGTCTTTAGAACAAAAAGCTGAACAACTGGAGTTGTCTTCTAAATACAAGTCGGAATTTTTGGCGAATATGTCCCACGAGTTACGGACACCGCTAAATAGCTTGTTAATTTTAGCAAGACTGCTAGCAGATAACTCTCTTAAGAACTTGACCGACAAACAGGTAGAGTACAGCCGGACTATTTACTCAGCTGGGACTGATTTGCTGGAATTGATTAATGACATTCTAGACTTGGCAAAAATTGAGTCGGGTACTATGTCGCTCGATATTGAGCAAATTGCTCTTGTAGATTTGGAGAAATCTTTAGAGCAGACTTTCCGGCAAGTTGCCCACAATAAAGAACTCAGCTTTACTATTGAACGAGATGAAAAATTACCACCGACAATTTATAACGACTCCAAACGTCTGCAACAAGTGCTGAAAAATCTCCTAGCTAATGCTTTTAAGTTTACGGAACAAGGAGGCGTGAAGTTACAAATTGGCATAGCAACTAAGGCAGGCGAAGGTGATAATTCCATGATTGCTTTTGCAGTTAGCGACACGGGTATAGGCATTCCAGAGGAGAAGCAAAAGGTTATTTTCGAGGCATTTCAGCAGGCAGATGGCACAACCAGCCGCAAGTACGGGGGAACAGGTTTGGGCTTGTCCATTAGCCGCGAACTGGCTCAACTGTTGGGCGGGAGAATTGAAATAGTCAGCCAACCAGGGCAGGGAAGCACCTTCACTCTTTACTTGCCCAGGCGACATGAAGGGAAGGATAAAAATAGTCTTACTCCATCACCTTCTGGGCCAATCAGCTCTATGCGTGCAGCATCGCTCATCAAAGAAGTGCCAATAGTTGAAAACAGACTCACAACTGTAGATATTTCTCCATCGCCGAAAGTCTTTGTCAGCTTACCCAACGATATCCCAGATGACCGGGAAATCATTCAACCGGGCGATCGCATTTTACTAATTATCGAGGATGATGATAAGTTTGCCCGCATCTTACTAGATATGGCCCGTGAGCAGGGCTTTAAAACCGTTGTTGCCTTACAGAGCAAACAAGGTCTAGCACTAGCGCAACAGTTTAAGCCCGATGCAATTATGCTAGATATCCACATGCCAGAGATGGATGGTTGGACGGTGCTAGATCGTCTGAAGCATAACCCAGATACTAGACACATACCAGTACATATACTTTCTGTTGATGAAAGAAAGCAACGGGGATTACAGTTAGGAGCGATTACCTATCTACAAAAACCCGTTTCTCCAGAAGCCCTAACTCAGGTATTGACAGAGATTAAAGGCTTTATTGAGCGTCAGGTAAAAAATCTTCTCATCGTAGAAGATGATCCCGTACAAGCCCAAAGTATTATCGAACTGATCGGTAATGGCGATGTTCATAGTACAGCAGTGGGTACGGGGGCAGAAGCCCTCTCGATTTTGCGATCGCATCACTTTGATTGTATGGTACTGGATCTCGGCCTACCCGATATGAGCGGTTTTACACTAATTGAGCAAATAAAGCAAGAACCCAGGCTTTTAAAACTGCCGATCATTGTTTACACCGGCAAAGAACTCAGCCGAAAAGAAGAAACCCAACTGCGGGGACTAGCAGAGACAATTATCATTAAAAATGTGCGATCGCCAGAGCGGTTGTTAGACGAAACTGCCCTGTTTTTGCATCGGGTACAAGCAAATTTGCCCCCACCAAAGCGGCAAATACTAGAGCAACTACACCAAAATGATCCGGTGCTGGCGAATCGGACAATTTTGATTGTGGATGATGACCTGCGAAATATTTTTGCCGTCACCAGCTTTTTAGAAAGCTATCAAATGCAAGTGCTGTTTGCCGAAAATGGCAGAGATGGCATAGAGAAACTGCAAACTAATCCTGAGATTAATATAGTTTTGATGGACATCATGATGCCGGAAATGGATGGTTACGAAACCACTCGCGCCATCCGCCAGCAACAGCAGTTTCGTTCATTACCAATTATTGCTTTAACTGCTAAAGCCATGCCAGGCGATCGCGAAAAGTGCATTGAAGCTGGAGCCTCTGACTACATCACCAAACCTATAGATACAGAGCAACTGCTTTCACTACTTCGGGTTTGGCTGTATCGGTGAGCCAGGGAAAGTGGAGAGTCAATAGTGCTACACCAAGCAACGCTTACAGTATTTAGTTTTCAAGGTTCAGGTTTTTAAACAAAGACAGTAATAACTAAAAGCCCACACTGCACCCGATCAAGAGGACAGTGTGGGTAATTTATCCCTGTTTATGCCTACAACACGAATGATACTCTGTGTATCTGGCTAGCGGAACATACTACTGACTGAAGTATCTTCATGAATCCGCCAGATAGTTTCTCCTAAGAGATTAGCTACTGATAGCACCACTAGCTGGGGAAAACGATTGTTTTCTGGTATGGGAATTGTATTAGTGACAATGACTTCCTCAAACAAGCCACTAGATAACCGTTCCATCGCTGGTGGAGAGAACACTGCATGAGTTGCACAGGCGTATACTTGACGCGCTCCTTCTTCACGCAGTAATCGCGCTCCTTCAGCGATCGTGCCTCCAGTGTCGATCATGTCATCCACTAACACTGCCGTTTTGCCTTTAACATCGCCGATGATATTTAACACTTCGGCAACATTATGTGCATGACGACGTTTGTCAATAATTGCCAGTGGGGCATCATTCAGCTTTTTCGCAAATGCTCTGGCTCGCGCTACACCGCCAACATCAGGGGAAACAACCACAAGGTCGGGCAGTTCTTTGCTTGCTAAATAATCCAGCAATACTGGCGAACCATAAACATGGTCAAAGGGGATATCGAAATAGCCTTGAATTTGAGCCGAGTGTAAATCCATTGCTAGAACGCGGTTAGCACCTGCTTCGGTGATCAAGTTAGCAACTAGCTTGGCGGTTATTGACTCTCTTCCTGCCGTTTTGCGATCGGCACGGGCATAGCCATAGTACGGAATTACTGCCGTCACCTGTCGCGCAGAAGCTCGACGACAGGCATCAACCATAATCAATAATTCCATTAAATGATCGTTCACGGGTTGACAACATGGCTGGATTAAATAGACATCACAACCCCGAATCGATTCTTGGATTTGAACGTAAAGTTCTCCATCCGCAAATCTTTTGCGAATCATTGGCCCCAAGTCCATGCCCACATAACGAGCAACTTCTTGAGACAGTTGTATATTGGCAGAGCCAGAAAACAGCCGCAGGCGATGATTATCACTCAGTCCTGTTGCAGATGGTTGCACTTTGAAACTTGCAGAACTGAGCACAGCAGATCCTCTATGTGCATTCATAGCAATATTATCATTAAAGATTTAATAGGTTTAACCGAGAACTCGCCTAAAAAAACATTTGTGAGTTTTATTGAATCTATCCATACAAAATTTAAACATTTTTCCATAAAATTATCATTCGCCAACTGTCTAATTTTTTTGGTAAGCAAACTATTGATAGCTTAACGGACATTTAGTCCATCCACTAGGTCTATAGTTCAAATTTTTGGGTTGAGGTAAACATTGGTGTGGTAGATTCTTCTAAATACCTCATTTATAGCTAACACTAAAGCATTTACAAGTTAAGTGATATTGGTGCTTGTTCTCATAGAGTATAGCACCTTAAACTAAGTACTACAAGAGTAGCTTATGATTCTACCCCTTACGCATTGACAAAAATTGCACTTACATAAATTAGAACACGATAGCAGTGGACACAAGGTATTCACACACAATGAAATTTTTAGATAAAGATTGGATAAATTTTAAATAAAGATTTAATAAAAATATTCTTTATGATACCAAAACATTACTCAACAAGAGTAATATCATCTAGGTAAAGATTTGTAAGTATTTTTACTAAAATAAATTTTAATTAAATGCAGCTAAATGCAGAAAAATTGTTCAATCTAAATTCTCCTGAGACATAAAAGTGGGAAATACTTATGGACTCTCGACGTAATTCAGTAGCAGAAAAATCTTTAACTAGTTCTAAGAAGTCGGCGCACTATTTAGCTGCTATGCGACCGCGACAATGGACAAAAAACCTAGTCGTGTTTGCTGCGCCCTTGTTTGCATTTAGCATCAATGTGCAATCTATACTAGGTAGCCTATTGGCATTTGTATTATTTTGTTGTGCATCAAGTGGCTTCTACTTAATCAATGACATCGCAGATGTTGAATCTGATTGTCAGCACCTTGTCAAATGTAAGGGGCCAATTGCTGCTGGATTAGTTAGTACCCGTGTTGCTAGTGGTATGGCATTGGTGCTGTTGGGTAGTGCTTTGATTTTTGGGTGGTTGCGATCGCCCCAGTTGGGTGCAGCCATAAGTGCATACGCTGTGTTGCAGATCGCCTATAATCTGCGACCCAAACGGATGGTAATTTTGGATGTTGGAGCGATCGCTACCGGATTTGTCCTACGAGCATACGCTGGTGCTGCTGCTACTGGTATTGTTTTATCTAGTTGGTTTTTAATCTGCACTGCAATGCTGGCGCTATTCTTGGGTATTGAGAAGCGCAAAGCAGAACTACGGTTAGCATAAATTAAAGGCAACAAGCCTCGTTCTGTCCTCAAATACTATTCCTTGCCCCTATTGGCTCGCATGGAAAATGTCGTCACTACTTGTACGGTTGTCACCTATACTCTTTGGAGTGCAGACCCTTACTTGCATGGGGCACGCTCTATAGAAATTTAAGGCAATGGCTGCAATGGTGGCTTCCTGCTGCATTTTTGTCTTTACCACCGATTTTATATTACCTGACTTTTTATAACTACTACTTCAACGATCGCTATCATAAAGATGACTACCGCTCTGCAATCCAGTACATTATAAAAAATCGCTCCTCTTCTACAAAGTCAGTAATTTTATTTGGCCATCCCAGATTATTTAGATACTACGGTGACTTTCTCAGTCTGAATGGACACGATTTTGGGAATGAGTTCAGGAAGGGGATTAATGATGAAAAGTTTGCAGAAAAAATTGACAATTTAACAAATCATGCAGATACGGTTTTGATAGTAGTTAATCGTGAACATCTATTTCCCAAAGGATTGATTGAAAAAGAGATGAGCGATTTGTATAACCTGGATTCTCAAGTTAATTTTGCATATTTCAAAATCTCTCGTTTTCTCAAGAAGATAAATTGAATTGAGAATTGAGGGCTGTTAAATGGGCTAGTACCGCAAAGCGGAAGTCAAAAGTCAAAAGTCAAAAGTCAAAAAGCTTTAATTTTAGCCTTTCTGGCTGTTTTAAATGGTAGGTTTATTTCCGCCGACCTGTACTAGAAAATAACCTAGCTCTGGTGGGGGTTTCCCCATTGGGTATAGTAGAATATTGCCGCAGGTAACTGTCCGTCGCCTCTTGGGCTTAAATCTTTGTGGGTGACTGAAGAAGGCAGGGGAGCGGGGAGCAGGGAGCAGGGGGAAATGAAGAAGCAGGGGAGGTGGGAGCTAGGAAAAAAGGGGAAACTTTCTCCTCTGCCCTCCGCACCCTGCTCCAATTCCTCTTTTCCTTCCCCCTTGGCTCCCTTCCCCTGCACCCTGCCTCTTGTTGACTTCCTCCTCAGTTGCTACTACACTCAAGTATTCGATCATGCAACCACCCCTTACAGTTGGCACTGTCTTGCAAAACCGTTATCGCATAATTCAAATTCTCGGACAAGGAGGATTTGGTAGAACCTATCTGGCAGAAGACCAGAGGCGCTTTAACGAACTTTGCGCGATCAAGGAATTGATTTCAACAGCAACGGAGGCTTTGGCTTGGGAGAAGGCACAAGAGCTTTTTCACCGAGAAGCTGCCATTTTATATCAAATTGAACACCCACAAGTCCCGAAATTCCGGGAAAGATTTGAGCAAGACCAACGTTTATTTTTGGTGGAGGACTACGTTGCAGGTCAAACTTACCAAGCTCTGCTGGCTGAACGTCAAGCTGTAGGTCAAACCTTCACTGAGGCTGAAGTATTGCAGTTGATAAAGTTGTTGCTGCCTGTTTTAGAGCATATTCACAGTCGAGGGATTATTCACCGAGATATCTCGCCAGAAAATATTATTTTGCGAGATAGTGACGCTAAACCTGTGTTAATTGACTTTGGGGTGGTAAAAGAACTGGCAACTCGTTTACGATCGCCAGAGAGTGCAATGCCAGAAACCACTGTCGGAAAATTAGGCTACTCTCCTAGTGAACAAATGCAAACAGGGGGAGCTTATCCTAGTAGTGATTTGTATGCCTTAGCAGTAACAGCAATTGTTTTGCTGACTGCTAAAGAACCAAGGGATCTATTTGACGAAAACCAGCTAACTTGGAATTGGCAGCGATGGGCAACAGTTAATCCGCGATTTGCTATAGTGTTGAATCGAATGTTGAATCATATACCGAGCGATCGCTATCAAAGTGCTGCTACTGTATCTCAAGCACTACAATCTTTAGAGCAGCAAGTCAGTCTTCCTTCTTTGAATGCGTCTAACTTGCAAACAATCGCTGTTGGTCGCCGTCCTGATTCAGTACCACCAGCAGCTTTGCCTAAGAAACAACCCGATCCTGTAATTCCACCAAGTTCCACTAGCTCACTCTTGGATAATCCGTTAGCGATCGCAGCAATTGGCATCGCTGTAGTGATCGTAGCGGGATTTGGTTCTTGGGCGCTGGTAAGTTCCATCCGCAGCCAGTCGAAAACAGCAAATGAGACGCTTCCACAAAATTTCCCTTCACCAGTTATTTCTGGTGGTACTACATTCACATCCACACCCACCCCCGAAGAACCTATTATATCTAGTAGGCGGCTCAATCTTAAAGCATCTAACCCAACCACGGTTGCAGATACTCTCAAAACAAATCAAATCATCCGATATACTTTTTTTGGGCAGGAAGGTGACAATTTAACTGCGTTTATTGACCCAGGAAGCAGCGTTTTGCTAACAGTCTTCAGTCCCAGTGAACAACCAATTGATCAGAATGTCCAACAAGTAACATCATATAAAGGCACATTGCTGGTTACTGGTAGATATACTATTGAGTTAACACTGGTTCCCGAAGTTGCCGAAAGCAGTTATAACCTCAATGTTGCATTAGAAACACCAACAGAACCAATACCTACAGAGACACCTATCCCAATACCTACAGAAACACCCACTCCAATTCCAACAGAAACACCCTTCCCAATACCTACAGAGACACCCACTCCAATTCCAACAGAGACACCCTTCCCAATACCTACAGAGACACCTATCCCAATTCCGACAGAGACACCTACCCCAATTCCGACCACTGGTGAAACGCCAAGTTTTCCGCCAGCTGATGGAACACAACCATTTTCTGGCCAAAGAAATTAATGTTAAACACACTACTGATTACTGGAACTGATACCGAAGCTGGTAAAACTGTTTTAACAACAGCCTTAGCAGCCTATTGGCAAAAATATTATCCGCAGCGTAGCTGGGGAATCATGAAACCGATTCAATCGGGGATTGGCGATCGCGAGTGGTATCAAAAGCTATTTACACTAGAACAATCCGCAGAAGAAATTACACCTTTGTACTTTCAAGCACCTTTGGCCCCTCCCATCGCAGCAGCACGAGAAAATCGCCAAGTAGATCTAGCAGTAGTTTGGCAAGCTTTATCTAAATTGCGATCGCAACGTGATTTTGTACTTGTAGAAGCCTTGGGTGGGTTAGGTTCGCCTGTAACTGAAGAATTAACCGTAGCCGATTTAGCCGGAGAATGGCGTTTACCAACGGTATTGGTAGTGCCAGTTAGATTAGGTGCGATCGCTCAAGCAGTGGCGAACGTAGCATTAGCTAGACAATCGCGCATCAATCTTAAAGGCATTGTTCTCAACTGCGTACAACCTCGAACTGATGCAGAAATAGCTGACTGGACACCACAGCAATTGATTCAATCACTTACTAACACACCAGTTTTAGGCTGCTTACCCTATTTAGATAACCTGAGTGATTTAGATAAACTTGCTCAAGTAGCATCAGATTTAGATTGGGAAACACTGACACATTCAGAACGATAAACTGGGAGAATAAACTAAGTTAGCTGCCTTAAGTTAGCTGTACTTAAACTAGCTTGTCTTTATAATGGTTTCTACCTTTCCCAATTCCTCTTCTGTTGATTTATCTCGCATCCGACTTTCGATCCGTTCATTGCAACCACAATTGGTAGAGTGGCGGCGGCGATTGCATCAACAACCAGAGTTGGGTTTTCAAGAAAAAATGACGGCTGAGTTTGTCTCACAAAAACTGCAAGAATGGGGAATTGACCAGCAAACTGGCATTGCCCAAACTGGCATTGTTGCCACCATCAAGGGTAACAAACTCCCCACTCCCCACTCCCTACTCCCTACTCCCCAAGTTTTAGCGATTCGGGCAGATATGGATGCTTTGCCAATCCAAGAACTCAACGAAGTGCCCTATAAATCGCAGCATGATGGAGTGATGCACGCTTGTGGACATGATGGACATACAGCGATCGCTTTAGGTACAGCTTATTATCTCCAGCAGCATCGCCAAGACTTCTCCGGTATAGTAAAAATTATCTTTCAGCCAGCCGAAGAATCACCAGGAGGCGCAAAGCCGATGATTGAAGCTGGAGTGCTGAAAAATCCTAATGTAGACGCGATTATTGGTTTGCACTTGTGGAATAATTTGCCCTTGGGAACAGTGGGTGTGCGGGCTGGGGCGTTAATGGCGGCTGTGGAGTCTTTTAATTGCACAATTTTGGGTAAAGGTGGACACGGCGCACTACCCCATCAAACGGTGGATTCTGTTGTAGTTGCTGCCCAAATCGTAAATGCCTTGCAGACCATTGTCGCCCGGAATGTTAATCCCCTTGATTCGGCTGTGGTGACAGTGGGCGAACTTCATGCTGGAACTAAGGGAAATGTGATTGCTGATACAGCGAGAATGAGCGCCACTGTCAGGTATTTTAATCCTAGTTTGAAAGGCTTTTTTAACCAGCGTGTCGAGCAGATTATTGCTGGAATTTGTCAAAGTCATGGTGCCAGTTATGACTTTGAATACTGGTCACTTTATCCACCAGTCATTAATGATATGAAGATGGCGGAATTGGTGCGAACTGTAGCAGAACAAGTGGTAGAAACCCCGTTAGGTATTGTGCCAGAATGTCAAACTATGGCTGGTGAAGATATGTCATTCTTCTTGCAAGAGGTTCCTGGTTGCTATTTCTTTTTAGGTTCTGCGAATCCAGAGAAAGACTTGGCGTATCCCCATCATCATCCTCGGTTTGATTTTGACGAAACCGCGTTGGGAATGGGTGTGGAAATATTTGTTAGATGCGTGGAGAAGTTTTTTAGTTGAGTGGGTAGATGGGTATTAATAAATAATTGATAAAATCGATTTAATTTCACCCATCTACTTACTCATTTGCTCATGCCTCGTTCTCGCAGACATTTTTAATCAGGATTTTGCTATCACATCACTACTCGTTGCAATAACCGCGAATTTCGTCTTGTACGTTTAGAGTGTAGGGAAGTTTTTCTGTACGCTATTAAGAAAGCAAAGGATAAATTTGCTTTTAAGCTCTATGCTCTTTGTATTATGAGCAATCATGTGCATTACTTATTGGAACCAGCACAAGCAGAGGAACTACCCAAAATTATGCACTGGTTAAATTGGTATACTGCTATGTGTTTTAACCGGATGCTTAACCGCACGGGACATTTTTGGGAGAAAAGATATCACAGTAGCAGTTTTGCTAATACAGATACTAAAAGAGCGCTCAATACCCTACGCTACATCCACGCCAACCCCAAAACCGCAGGAATGCAACAAGGTTTTTTCTACGATTTTAGCAATTATGGCATTCACGATAGGCTAAGTGATGATGGACTCACACAATGGCATCCAGCGTTTTTAAAGCTGGGTAGAACACTGGATGAGTGTGCTAGTAACTACCGAGGTTTTTGTAAAAAATATCGACCCCAATCAAAACCAGAGAAAAGAAATTACTGGGGAAGTAAGTTGTTAGCTGGGATAGTAGTCAAGCAAAAGACGAAAAAAACATCTCCCGGACAGATGCGTTTACTTTGGGCCGAATGGGAAGTCAATCCTGAAGTAAATTCGGTAGCAACACAGTTCATCCTGGCTAATTGCTATCAGCCGACGTGCCAGGAAGCTCGAAAGCTAGAACCCGCAAGGCTTCGTGGAATATATCTTGTTCACAAAGTTTTACAAATCTCGAAAACCTTTATAGATTACAATTTACAAGTCTGGACGCGAGAGAAGAAGTATATTATTGGAACCTGGGAGATGCCCCTGGGTAGAGTCTAGCGAATAGTTGTAAGCATTCCTGTCTACCCAGCCTTCTTTGTTGCGCCATCCTAAGCGATCGCCCAAAAGACACTCCGTTTCATAATCTACTTTTTTGCTATCGCATTCTAGCCAAATGCGTTTTTGTACGCTAAAGCCAAAATGACCATTGCTGTATTTTACCCACAATTGGTCAATTGTACGTAAGTCTGTGCAGGGAAAATTTTCAATGGATTCATAATCAAGCCAGCCTTGCAGTTCTTTTTTGGCTGCTTTCAGCATGACTCTGGTGGTTTCTTGGTCTGCTGCTTTCCATTGACCCGTTTTGAGTAAATTCTCTAGGTTTTGGTAATTTACCCCCACATCTGAAGCTAATATCACTTCTGTTATATTAGCTTGCGAGGAGGAGAGTAAATTCAACCACTCTTCCATTGTCTGGGGTCGATCTTTTGCCTCTAATGCCATTCCTTTCAGAATTGCTTGATTTACCCCATAGCTAAGGCTGGAGACAAGTTGCTTTGGTGGTACTAATTTCTCTTGTTCATACTTGCGGTCAAAGGAATTGGTGGGGCGTTGTCCAGTGATGGCATAGTACAAAGATCCAGCCAAGCAGTAGATATCAACTGTTGGGTGACGAATTCCTTTCCGTGTTAACTCATAAGGTGCGAATGCTTTGTTACCAAAAGACCTAGACAGGGTACTCGGTGGGGACATATCGCCTGCAATACCAAAGTCTATCAACACGGCTTTGCCTGAGTTAGGAATCCCTGAATTAAAATTGAGCATAATATTGGGAGGAGTAACATCAAGATGAAAAACTCCTTTTTTATGTACATCTACCAAAGCTAAACCCAGTTGGCGGATGTATTTTACAGCTTCAGTTCCAGGTAATTTCCCTTGGCGTTGCACGTATTCCCATAAACTCTCACCTGCTATATATTGCATTTCTAAGCAGTAGCGACCATCTTCTTCAACAAAAAAGTCGAATACTTGCACAATATGAGGATGTGAATCTGTACAACACATTGCTAGCATCTGTGCTTCTTTTTTGAAGCGTTCAAGATATTTGGGATAGTCTCGATCTCGTTGGACACTGATGTTGGGGGTTTTGATGACGACTCGGCGGTTTAGCTTGCTATGCATCGCTTGGTAGGTTAGTGCAAAACCACCACCACCCAACTGTTTTTCTATTTTGTATTTGCCGTTGTATATTAGCTGTCCGTCTTGCCAGAACATACGCCCAGATTTATTAATGGCTAATGTTGATTGTGACACGCTTTTTATGAGTTCTCGTGGTTGGCGTTGCTGAATAAGCTCACGCAGAGGCGCAGAGAGGAATGTTGAGGTCTTCTGGCTACTGCTGAACTAACTATTGGAGTCGCAAAAGCAACTAATGCGACTTGAAAACTAACTATTGGAGTCGCAAAAGCAACTAATGTGACTTGAAAACCAACTATTGGAGTCGCAAAAGCAACTAATGTGACTTGAAAACTAACTATTGGAGTCGCAAAAGCAACTAATGCAACTCTAAAACTAACTTTTGCGTAAGTCTAGCCTATTACCTATTTTGTGGTTTAGCGGAAGATGATGGCGTTTGTTGTGTTGGGGGATTGGTAGGTGCTGATTTGTCTGGGAACCAATCTTTGAATAAATCTGTGCCGTCTTTGACTCCTGATATCAAGGCTGCAAATAATGCTAATACACCCATAATCTCTAATATCCACGCCCACAAGGGTTGTGTCCAAGGAAGTTTGGGAAGAGAAAAACCTGCTGTTTTGAAACCCAATTCTTTTAACCAGTCTTCCACTGTTTCGGGACGCTTGTCAGGTTGTAGTTCCATTGCGTGAATAATGGCATCATTGACGCGATCGCTAATCTCATGATTCAATTCTTTCGGCGGAATTAAACGCTTATTGTTATCCTGGCGCTCAATAGCAATTTCTGGCAGTTTTCCTGTTAATAAAAAATATAAAGTTGCCGCAAGAGAATAAATATCAGTCCAAGGTTTACGCCGCGCCTGTTGTTTAGGAGAGTTGGAATACAGTTCAATTGGTGTAAAGTTGTCAACCAAGTTACCGCGACTTGACACTGGGTTATCAATAAATCTTCGTGCTAAGTCGAAGTTTATCAAAACAACCTGATGCGTACCTGCCCGCAAAATGATATTTTCTGGTTTCACATCTCGATGCAAAAATCCTTGTTCATGCACTACGATGAGTGCTTTCCCAATTTGTTGAATATAATCTACGGCCTCTTTTGCTGGGAGAAATCCTCGCGGTTGGACAATCTTGGCTAAATTATCTCCTTGAATATAGTCCATGACCATGCATTTTAAATCACCTTCCTCGAAGGTATCAATGACTTGGACAATATTCGGATGTTTGCATATTGCTAGTTTGCGAGATTCATCAGCAAAACCTGATTTTAAGCGATCGCGGTCTTGGTTACTTAATTGATTAAGCAAATTGGAATCTAATATTTTAATCACAACTTTCTGGCCATCTGGCTCCTCAGCAAGATAAGTAATAGCGAAGTTCCCCTGTCCTAACTGTTGCTTAATTTCATACCGATCGCGGTGTAACTTTTGTCCAGATGCCCAAGTCATTGGTTGATTATCTCAGAGAGTTATATTAATTTTTGCATATAGCTATTCTCCTGTGGATGCGATGCCTAGGGCGAGCTACGCCTACGCGCCTGGAAAGCGATCGCATCTACACCAACAGTAGTCATGGCAAAGGGAGCATTGGTATTGTAAAGGAATCTGTCAGCGTTAGTAACGTAAATAACGATTTTAGTAACCAAAACGATTCTTTTGTTACGAAAATTGCGACTTTAGTAACTCAAGCCGCAATTTTAATAACGAAATTCAGAGATGATGTTCAGAAAGTATCGCGCTTTGCGAGATATTGGTACATCTGCCAACGTGCATCTACCTCAGCTTGCGCTTGTTCTAACAAGTGCTTGGCTACGTCTGGTTTGCTCTTGGTGAGCATTTTGAAGCGATTTTCTTGATACATCGAATGTTCTACAGATTGCGTAGGCAATCGCATATCCAATTGCAATGGATTTTTACCCTGGTTAAGCAACTCTGGATTATGCCGATACAGCAACCACCGACCTGATTCTACCAGAGTTTTCTGATGATTCATCCCTGTGGTCATATTAATGCCGTGGGCAATGCAATGGCTGTAAGCAATAATTATTGATGGGCCATCATAAGCTTCTGCTTCCAGAAATGCTTTCAGGGTATGTTCATCTCTAGCGCCAAGGGCTACACTCGCTACGTAGACATTTCCGTAGGTCATGGCAATCATCCCTAAGTCTTTTTTAGGTGCAGGCTTACCACTGGCGGCATATTTAGCAACTGCGGCTCGTGGCGTAGCTTTGGAAGATTGACCGCCTGTATTAGAATACACTTCTGTATCCATCACCAAGATGTTCACATTTCGACCACTAGCAATCACATGATCGATACCGCCAAAGTCAATATCATAAGCCCAACCGTCACCGCCAACAATCCAGACGCTTTTTCTCACCAAGTAATCGGCAAGAGATTTTAGATTTTGGATTTTGGATTTTAGATTAAGATCGAGAGTTACGATTTCATCTAACCTCTGCTGCAAAAGTTCTATTCTTTCGCGCTGTTCCCAAATGTCAGCCTCAGATTTTTGTTCAGCTTTCAGGATGGAATAGACAAGATTTTCATCTATTTCACTCCCCAATTGTTGCAACAATTCTGCTGCAAACTCAGCTTGTTTGTCGAGGGAGAGACGGAAGCCAAAACCGAATTCGGCGTTATCTTCAAATAGGTTATTTGACCACGCCGGGCCGCGTCCTTGAGCGTTAGTTGTCCAAGGTGTTGTGGGGAGGTTGCCACCATAAATTGAGGAACAACCTGTAGCATTGGCGATGACGGCGCGATCGCCAAACAATTGTGTTAATAATTTTAAGTAAGGTGTTTCACCACAACCTGCACAAGCACCAGAGAATTCAAATAAAGGTTCTTGCAGTTGTTGTTGGCGAATCTGGTTTAATTTTAGCGATCGCCTATCAGGATTGGGTAAACTCAAGAAGAAATCCCAGTTTTTTCGCTCTTCTTCCCGCAATGGCAACTGCTGTGCCATGTTAATCGCTTTCCGCAATGGCTCAGATTTATCTTTAGCAGGGCAAATATTTACACAAATAGTGCATCCTGTGCAATCTTCTGGGGCAACTTGAATGGTAAATTTTTGATTGGCAAAGTCTTTATCTTTTGCACCAGTTGACTTGAAGGTTCCTGGTGCATTGGCTAACTCATCCGCTTGATAAGCTTTTGCCCGGATGGCACTGTGGGGACAAACCATCACGCACTTACCACATTGAACGCAGACATCCGGCTCCCATACAGGTATCTCTTCGGCAATGTTACGTTTTTCCCACTTGGCAGTACCTACGGGAAAAGTGCCATCAACAGGTAGTGTGCTAACAGGTAAATCATCACCTTCCCAAATCATGATTTTGCCCAAGACTTCTTGCACAAATTTGGGAGCGGAGACGCGATTAATCGCGTCTGTACAAGAGTTTGGAGTAGAGACGCGATTAATCGCGTCTGTGAGAATTGTTTGTGGGACATCTACTTTATGCAAGTTGTCTAAGGTGTTATCTACAGCTTTCAAATTCATGCGGACAACTTCTACGCCTTTTTTACCATAGGTTTTTTCAATCGCTTGTTTGATTTTAGCGATGGCTTCTTCTTGCGGCAATACACCCGCTAAGGCAAAGAAGCATACTTGCATAATAGTGTTAATTCTGCCACCCATACCACTTTCACGGGCAACCTGGCTAGCGTTGATTACGTATAACTTCAAATGCTTATCGATAATTTGCTGCTGCACCTTCAAGGGCAGATATTCCCAGACGGTATCTGCATCATAAGGACTATTAAGCAACAAAGTCGCCCCAGGAATAGCAGCTTTCAAAATATCTATGCGTTCCAAAAATCCCCAGTGATGACAACCAATAAAGTTGGCTTGGTCAATTAAGTAGGTGGAACGAATTGGCTCTTTACCGAAACGTAAATGAGAGACAGTCATTGAGCCAGATTTTTTGGAGTCAAAGACAAAGTAGCCTTGGGCGTAGTTGTCAGTTTCTTCACCAATAATCTTGATGGAGTTTTTGTTAGCCCCAACTGTACCATCAGCACCCAACCCATAGAACATTGCCCTGACAACATTATCCGATTCTGTAGAGAAATTAGGGTCAAAGCTCAAGGAAGTATGACTAACGTCGTCATTAATCCCGATAGTAAAGTGATTTTTCGATTTAGCTTGAGCAAGATTGTCAAAAATGCCCTTCACCATCGCCGGAGTAAATTCCTTAGAAGAAAGACCGTAACGACCACCAATAATTTTAGGGTATGAGAAAGTATTTTCTCCCCCTGCCTCCCCTGCCTCCCCTGCTCCCCCTGCTCTCTTATCTCCCCACGCTTCATGAATAGCAGCCACAACATCTAAATACAAAGGTTCTCCGGCGCTACCTGCTTCTTTGGTGCGGTCGAGAACTGCGATCGCTTGTACACTATTTGGTAATACTGCAACAAACCTTTGGACATCAAAGGGGCGGTAAAGTCGCACTTTAACTACACCAAGTTTTTCACCACGGGCGTTAAGATAATCTACTGTTTCATGGACAGTTTCACAACCTGAACCCATCAGAACGATAACGCGATCGGCATCGTTAGCCCCGTAATATTCATAGATTTTGTAATGCCTTCCCGTGCGTTCTCCAAATTCATCCATGATGCGTTGGACAATTTCTGGACAGGCGTTGTAGTAAGGGTTAGCCCCTTCCCGTCCTTGGAAGTAGACATCGGGGTTTTGAGCAGTACCGCGCAATACTGGACGGTCTGGGGTGAGCGCACGGCTGCGATGGGCGAGTATTAGATTATCGTGGATTAGCGATCGTAAATCCTCATCTGACAGCAATTTGACTTTCTGCACTTCATGCGAAGTACGGAAACCGTCAAAGAAGTGCATAAACGAAACTCGCGTCTCTAAGGTAGCAGCATGAGCAATGAGAGCAAAATCTTGGCTTTCCTGCACCGAAGCGGAACACAGCAGAGCAAAACCAGTTGCACGAGCTGCCATTACGTCGCTATGATCACCAAAAATTGATAACGCATGGGTAGCCAAGGAACGGGCGGCAACGTGAACCACAGCGCTAGTCAGTTCACCAGCAATTTTGTAGAAGTTAGGTATCATCAACAATAATCCCTGAGATGCCGTGAAGGTGGTACTCAAGGAACCTGTTTGTAATGCCCCATGCACAGCACCTGCGGCTCCCCCTTCGCTCTGCATCTGCACGACGCTGGGAACGGTACCCCAGAGGTTAGGATGACTTTCTGCTGACCAAGCATCTGCCCATTCACCCATTGCTGAAGAGGGGGTGATGGGATAAATGGCAATCACTTCATTTAATTTGTAAGCAACACGGGCAACAGCCTCATTCCCGTCGATGGTTGCAAAGGTTTTGTTCATAATTGGATTTTTGTCCCCGCCTCTAAGCTGCATTATCAGAACATGTGAATATAAGAATCAAAAATAGCCAAAACTAGAAGTTGAGTGTATTATCTACATTATTAAAAATTTATCGGTAGGATTTGCTCCGTGATTAAAGGATAATTTATTGATGACTTTTGGCTCTGAAGTTAACCTTCAATAAATACTGCATTTATTAATATCTCATCCGCAACACTGCATCTATCAATATGTATTAATAATGTACTCAATAACCAAAGCCTCCGTTTTAAAGGACTTTAAAATAATTTATTCTTTTTTGTGGGGTATAGGGTCGGGAATTTCTGATATATTTTGCTTCAAGAAAACTCAAAACAAATTTAGTATTTAAGTATGATATCTTTTTTACTTTCTCTGGCAGCAATCTCAGTAATTGGCAGCATTAATCCTAATGGCTTTGCAGTACAAATTTATCTACTGAGTACACCGAGGCCTGTGATTTGTGCATTAGCTTTTACTCTTGGGGAATATGTTGGCCTTTTGTTCTCAGGGCTGTTAATCGCTTGGGGTATGATACAAGTAATCCAACAAGTTTTAAATTTTGTTGGTGAAAGTATTTATGGATTACAATTCCTTGTAGGAATAGTATTATTGATTGTAGGATGTAATGCACCAAGAATTTTTAAACCTTCTACAAAAAATCTACAGCCTCTTTCACTCAAGCCGCTACATATTTTTTTAGTAGGTTTTACCATTGTCATTGTCGAAACTCCAACTGCATTACCTCATATCGCTGCTCTCAAGCAATTAACTGATGCCCATCTTTCAATCCAAATGTTTATATTAATTTGGGCATTATACGATTTAATTTTTATCTTTCCATTATTGATAATGGTTGCAGCTTATCTTATATTGAATGACAATATTGTTAATTCTCTAAAAGAATTTAATTATCGAATAAACAGTTGGATAAGCAAAATTTTACCCTTTGTTTTAAGTGCTATTGGGGTTTTATTTATTATTAACAGTCTCGTTCAGTTTTTTAGATAGTTTTTTGTCAAAGTTAAATTTATTTAAAAAGTGACTGATCTTACTAACTTAAAGAACTATTATCATCCGTTTTGGTTTTTAATATTTGGTTGATGGCTTCAAATCCTTGGCATCGCCGATATTGAATTGGTGAGCCGCAAAGATACCAGTAAACCTCTGAAAGATTTTTGCTCAATCAACCGAACGCGATCGCTTAATAACGGCTTAATGATACACCGAACAAGATGAATGCGTGAATTACTCACATGAGAAAGCAAACAGGCATTTGACTTGCTGAATCTACCGAAATGAGAAAGCAATAAGGCATTGTGATAAAGCAATTAGGTATTTTGCTTATTAAATTCGACTTGATCTTTACTTCTACTTTATACCTCTCAGCAGCCATTATTAAGTAAGTTTGACGAGTTACTAATTAGTCTTACTTGCTTGTTGTGGTAGAATCTGCGCCATCTGTCTTCAGTTGACCATCTTCCATATAAATGATGCGATCGGCAATATCAAGGATACGATTGTCGTGGGTAACTAGCAAAATCGTACAACCTTGTTCTTTGGCTAGCTTCTGCATTATTTCTACGACATCACGCCCAGATTTTTTGTCGAGTGCAGCAGTCGGTTCATCTGCTAAAACAATCTTAGGATGGCTAACTAAAGCACGAGCGATCGCTACCCGTTGTTTTTGCCCTCCAGATAGTTTCTCTGGGTAATAATCTATACGATCAGCTAAACCGACAGTTTCCAAAATAGCGATCGCTTTGGCATTGATATCCTGATTCAGAAAATCGTCATGCAACTCTAAAGACATCCGCACATTTTCTCTTGCTGTTAAAAAATTCATCAGGTTATGAGCCTGGAAAATATAGCCAATCTGGCGGCGAAGTTTAGTTAATTGCAACTTTTTAGCGCCACGAATTTCCTCCCCTAAGATTTTGAGACTACCTTCTTGAGCAGAACGCAATCCACCCATTAAGGTTAACAAGGTGGTTTTTCCCGAACCAGAGGGGCCAGTCATGATAACGATTTCACCAGCGTTAATCTCTAAATTAATGTCAAATAATACTTGTTTGCGAAGCCCACCTTCACCAAAGTAGTGGTTGAGGTTACTAATAGAAATTACAGATTCTAAATTAGAAAGTGTTGAGTTGGAATTTACTGGTAGAGATTTTTGCAACATAAGATTTTATAGGGCATTGGGTATGGGGGAGATAATTACTAATTTTTGTACAGACGCAATTAATCGCATTTAAAAAACATCGGCAGGGTCAGCAGATCGTAACTTCCGCATTGCGATCGCTCCAGAAACACTGCACATGATCACTGTCAAAATCCAAACCTGTATAGCCCGTTCCATTTTCATGAAAATAGGAAGCATCGTTGCAGCGTAGGTAACTTGATACAATCCAAAAGAAAGGATGAATCCAGGCAGAAAACCTAACATAGCCAACAACAACGCTTCCTGAATTAGAACTCCTAAGAGATAATTATCGGTGTATCCCATTGCTTTGAGGGTGGCATATTCTGGCAAGTGGTCAGAAACATCCGAGTAAAGGATTTGGTAGACAATCACGATACCAACAATAAACCCGACTGCTGTACCTAAACCGAAAATAAAACCAATGCCAGTACCAGCTTCCCAGTAAGTTCTCTCCACTTTGGCAAACTCTTCTGGAGTGAGGAATCTGACATCTTTAGGTAGTCCATTAACAAGTTGCGATCGCACTTTTTCTGTATCGGCATCTGGTTTAAGCGTAATCAATCCAACTTCGATGCGATCGGGTTTACGCTGTGGAAATAGTTGGAGAAAGGTCGAGTCACTGGTGATCACATTACCATCGGCAGCAAAGGAAGCACCATCAGTAAACAAGCCTTTAACAAAGACGGCTTTACTATTGAGTTCCGTGTCAAATTTGCCTGTTTTCTTAAAGATATCGCCAACTGCCCCGTATTCTGGACGACCTGCCTGGTCGAACAGAACTTGATACAACTGTTTAAGGTGATCCTGATTTTGTTTAATTTCGGGCGATTTGAATGGTGATTGTGCCGGATCGACACCCCAAACCAAAATGGCACGCTCAAGACGTGTTTCAGGATTTCGCCACTGTCCAGTACTGATGTAGACAGAATTAACTGACTGAACACCTTCATAACCTAATGTTTGATATAGTCGCTCTCTGGAAAAGTTTTTTACAGAAAACAAAGTTTGAAATTGGGGACTAATTAAAACCAAATCTGCCTGTAAATTGCGATGAGGTTTCACAGCAGCATCAAAAAGCGCACTTTCAAATCCCAATTGGATAAACATCAGCATATCGGCAAAGGTAATACCTGCGACTGCAACAGCCAGACGGGTTTTTTCTTTCATTAACTGCCGCCATGCTAGCGGCGTTTTGCGAAATAATTTAGAAAACATATTTAAAAAACTCTTTAATAACCCAGTGTTTCAGCTTGCTGTTCAAGCTGGCGCTCTCGCATGAAAAGAAATAAGGGAAGACCTAAAGAAACACCAACTAAAAGATTACAGACAACGTAAACCCAGAGATTTTGCATTTTCAGACGTGTTCCTTCCCAAAATACGAATGTCCACAAGACTAGGGATGAAACAATAACATCCATGCCAAAAAAACCAGAAATTTTGTTGGCAAAAAGTTGTTCAAAAAACAGCTTTATATCAAGACCATGCTCTAAGATAAATGGAACCAACTGGGAGTAAGGTAGAACGAAGCCAAGTACACAAAGCAGAAGATATATGACTTTAAGCATGATTGAATTCACCTTATAAAAAATGATGGAATACACGAGATAGCGGACAACAACTCTATATTTCAATTGCTGTCTGTACCTGTAAGTTAGTGAAACCTGCAACTCGTTTGCTGTCTTTAGGATTGAGGCGAATTTTCACCTCAACTACTCGGCTATCAAGGTTCTCTCCTGGCTGGTTGCTGAAAACGTTTTGTCTATTCACCTGCAAGCCAATTTGGGCAACGGTTCCTCGCAGTTCACCGACAAATGCCTGACTGCTAATCACTGCCTGTTGTCCTAGTTTCACTTTACCGATGTCGGTTTGATAAACTTCTGCGATCGCCATCATCTGGTTTGTTTGAGCTAAGTCTGCAATGCCAGAAGCACTAATTTTTTCTCCCACTCGCGTATGAATTTTGATGATTTGTCCCGCCATCGGTGCTTTAATGTAAGCACCCGCCAACTCGGTTTGAGCATGTTTGAGGGTGGCGATCGCATTTTCAACTTCTGTCTTAGCTGCGGCTACATCTACAGGTCGCACTTCTGCAATACTGTTAAGTGTGGCTTTGGCTTCATTAACTTGCTTGTTACCAGTAGCGTTAGTACGGGCGAGTGCTGCTTTGGCTTCGGCAAGTTGTTTGCTAGCAGTGGTGTTAATCCGGTTAAGAACTGCTTTGGCTTCGTCTACTTGCTGTTTGGCAGTTTCTACAGTTAAACCTTTGCTATCGTACAAAGAATTAGAGTGCGATTCGTTGATTAGTGAATCACGGTAGTCAGTCCGTAAATAACTAAGCCAGCCCGACAGCAGATTACTGTCATTAAAGGCTGAACTCTCGGTCAGATGCAAGTGAAAGCCTTG
>NZ_JAIVFX010000048.1 GCF_020829625.1 Nostoc sp. XA010
AATTAAATTTTTCGAGAGTGCCTTCAGGTACAAGCAACCTTTTTAGTTGTTTTTGTTCTCGTAGATTACACGCGAACAAATTATGATTTATTCCGTTATCTATTTTCCCTTAACCGAGCAGTATTGGTTCCTTATGAGATTGAAAAACAATGAAACTCTCAAATCTTCTCTCCACACTCGATTCACAAATCCCCATTGCTGCGGTTGATGTCCTATCTCCTGATGAAGCGACGATTATTCAGTGGCTGACTACAGAAGCTAACAATAAGCTCTCATGTCCAGTGTTCTTCTGGAATCTGGGGGTATCAACCTTGGAGCAATGTTTAATCGCAGCAGATGGGGGATTGGTGTTTAAACCAGTTGCAGAGTATAAGAAACCACAACACGCTGACCCATTGTTATATGTGTTTGATTACATTGCGAATTTTAGTGCTGATGGAATCTTCATATTAGGTGATATTCACTCGTTTATTGGTAAGAATTCGCCTTCGTTATCTTGGGAGGTTGTTAGCAAGGTAAAAAATCTCTATCATCGTCTCAAACCGACTGACAAACGCATTGTGCTGCTGGGTCAAAACATTCAATTACATGAGTCACTTGTACGCTTAATTCCTTACTGTGAAATTCCTCTACCAGGAGTTGAGCAAATACTTGAACATATCAATTCTTATTTGCATGACCTACAACAGTCTGCTAGGGAACAGGAATTGACTTTCACTATTTCCCTTAACAAGAGTGAAATTGAATCTCTTTCTCGTGCTGCCCTGGGATTAACTCTGGAGGAGATTAGCGACTTCCTGCGGTTAACTGTTAAACATAACCTAACATCAGATGGGATTTTAATTGATAGTAATTTCATACCCCAAGCCGTCGAGTACAAAACTCGGCTGTTGTCTCAAATGGGTATTGAATTGGGCAAGCCTGCTAGCATCTCCTTTGGAGGATTGGATTTGTTGCGTGAGTGGCTCAATCGACGGCGGCGGTTGTTCACACAAGAAGCGCGTAAGCTTTCCTTGCCTCAACCTAAAGGTGTGTTACTTGCGGGGCCTCCCGGTACAGGTAAAACATTATTGGCTAAAAACATTGCTAATATCCTTAATCTACCGCTACTCCAGCTAGATATTGCGTCTCTTCTTGGTTCTTTAGTTGGTGAATCAGAGGGCAATGTCAGACGGGCTTTAAAGACTGCCGAAGCGATCGCACCCTGCGTCTTGTGGATTGACGAAATAGAAAAAGCACTTTCGGGAACTGGTGACACGAGTGGAGTCTCACAGAGGATTCTGGGCAATATTCTCACGTTTATGTCGGAATCTCAGTGTGGTGTGTTTGTCGTGGCAACTTGCAATGACCCCTCTGCACTGCCAAGTGAACTAAAACGGAAAGGCCGCTTCGATGAAAATTTCTTTGTTGATCTTCCCACAGAACCAGAGCGAGTCCAAATTCTAGGGATTCATCTACAACGTTTTGGCATTCACCTGGAATCAGAGTACCTTGAAGCGATCGCAGCCTCGACCGCGAAATTCTCTGGCGCAGAACTGGAAACCCTCGCTTCGGAAGCTGCTCTGCTGGCATTCGATGAGGGTAGACCGCAGCAGGTAACGCTTGCTGACCTCGAAGCTTGCCGTCAAACGATTACCCCGCTTGCAATTCAGGATGCGGCGGCGGTTGAAAGAATGCAAGCATGGGCATCCACCGCACGACGAGCTAGTAGTCCTGTGGTTGCAGCGAAAACTCAGTCTTTGCGTGCTGCCAAGTTTCGGAATATGAACTGATGATAAGGCGATTGTCTCCTAATTCTATGGAGGCGATCGCCACCGGTTCATAGCGGGTACGCTATTGCTTTTTCTTTTAGTAATTCATAGCAGCCAATTAGCATAGTTAATAAGGCGAAGAAACATGACAACAGACTTAGTTACTTATTACGGGCAGACTCCAATCATTGACCAACTGGTTGATAAATATGGTGTGTATTTAGAAAAGTTAGACAGAGAAACAAAACTATTATTACGATTAACTTTGTCTACATACATCTTTATGCAACAAGAGTACACTCCAACTGAATATCCAGTATCTACAGCCCTTGAAGATGGTTTGTGTGAGTTAGTAATTCCTGATTCTATTCCTCAAGATTTATACGATGTCTGCTCTGCTTTAAATGAATTAACAACAGACGAAGCAGAAACAATACTTGAAGCTTTACAGCATCAAATTCGATGGGGCAATGCCCGTCAAGTCGTGAGTTGACTGGGTTAAAAACATGGAAATCTATTTAGTCTTTGTTGATGCTATCCAGAACAGCAATAAATTCTGGGCGGCCATTGTCGAAGATGGTAATTTAACAGTGCAGTGGGGCAGAGTCGGCTATCAAGCGCAAACTAAAGTCCACACATTAGGCAATCATCAGAGAGCGGTTAGTAAATTTAACAAGCTGGTAGCCGAAAAGATGATGAAAGGCTACAGAAGAAGTCAGTCACAAATCAACAGTAATTGTGAAGTTTCTGAAATCAACAGAGCGATTGAATTACTAGAGATTATTCGTCCTTATGTAGAGCAGAGAAATTTTTCAGTTGCTTATATCAATGCCCTAAATGAATATCTGAAAATTGTCCCTACACCTTTGGGAATGCAGATAGATTATCACAGAATTTACCGTACTGTTGCAGATGTCGATTATCAAATGGAATTACTCAATTCTCTGTTAGCAACTTCTGCACCACAAACTGTTGCGGTGGCTGTTGGTCATGCCCCTGAAGCGACAGCAGAACCCAAGGTAGTCAGTCTCAAGACTATCAGTAAGAACTTCTGGCGACATCTTTAGGCTTAAAGAGTGTGGCTAGCGAAAAGCTTGTCCATGCTCTTTTTTTTGAGGGGATGGATTAAAAGTACTTTCCACGCCTAACTTTTCTCTCACAAAACTCAGCTAACTACGCCATTTGCCTAGCCATTAACTGGGCAAATAGCCCCTCAACAGTAGCTAGCTCCTGAAATGTTCCTTGTTGTACAACCCGACCTGCTTGGAGTACATAAATGCGGTGAGCATTGCGAATGGTACTAAGTCGATGAGCGATCGCAATTCTGGTAACTTGTAAGTTATCTAAACTTTCACTAACAATCGCCTGGGTTCTGTTATCGAGCGCACTGGTAGCCTCATCGAATAGCAAAATGCGGGGTTTTAATGCCAGAGCGCGAGCAATCAATAGACGTTGCCGTTGTCCTCCAGAAAGATTACCGCCTCCTTCACTCACCACAGTATGCATTTGCATTGGCATGGCGGTGATATCGTCAGCGAATCCCGACATCCGCGCCGCCTCCCAAGCTTCATCTAAAGTAATCTGAGCACCGCCTGCAATATTCTCGAAAATAGAAGCTGAGTTGAGTTGACCATTTTGTAAAACAACGCCCAACTGTCGGCGTACCGCATCCACATCTAACCCAGATAAATCTTGACCATCGTAGTAAATACTACCTACTTGTGGAGTCTCGAACCCAATTAGTAATCGCAGCATGGTAGATTTCCCGCTACCAGAACTGCCTACCAAGGCAATAAACTCACCAGGCTGTGCAGATATGCACACATCATCCAGCGTTAGGGGGCCATCACTGCGGTAGCGGAAGGTGAGATGATCCACAGTAATTTTCCCAGAGAGTCTACCAGGGTCAGTCTTGGTGAGATCCACTTCTGGTATAGTTAAGATAATTGGCTGAGTACGTTTCCATTCAGGGATGACCTGCAAAAGTTCAGTAACTGTATTGCTCAGACCTGTCGTGCCTTTAATAAAGTTGCCAAAGGCCGTGTTAAAAGCTAGGAAAGTGCCAAGAGAAAATGTTATTCCTCCTGATGTCTCGGGTTTTTCTAGCAGGCTCATAGTAAACCAAAACAGAACTCCAGAAGTGACTGTAGGCATGACTGTATTGAAAAGTGCCACAGCATCTTCGACTTGTTGTTTACCGAGTTCGAGCTTAATTTGGCGACTATAATTTTTACTCCAACAAGCAAAAGCACGCTCCTGGGCACCTGCAACATGGAGTTTAGAAATGCCATTAATTAGCTGTACAGTCTGCCCAAAAATATTTCCCTGCAATTCTAGCAAAGGACGCACATAACGCAGGAGGAGGATACTAGAGATTGTGGTGAAGGTGAATGCAACTATAGCCACAACCACGCCAACTAAGGCTAATTGGAAGTTATAGTAAAATAATTGCCCGAGATAGAACAATGCAAAGAAACTGGTAATCAGATTAATTAAAGTTCTACCACTAAGTTGACGGCGGATCGTACTAATTGAGGAAACGCGCGATTGAAGATCCCCTGTAGTGTACTGGCGGAAAAAAGATACTGATAGATTTAGCAGTCTATCCCACACAGCTGCCTGAGTCGAGGCGTCGCCAGTAGTTTCTATCCGCAGCAGAGCAAACCCCTGAGCCAGTTGAAAAACTGCTGTCGCCAAAGCCGCAACCATCAGTCCCAAGCCGACTTGCAACAATAACCCTTTGTCGCTATCTGGAATCGCGTTATCCATTAAAATGGCAGTTGCTTGGGGTGTGAGCATACCCAAAAGGGTGACGACAATAGCAGTAAATAAAATGACTTGCAGTTCCTTAACACGTCCCTTAAGGGCGAACCGGAGGAGATCCAAAGCTGAGAGCGCTTGATCAGGTAAAGATCGGTAAAATACATAAGCTATGGGCGCTAGTGTTAAAGCTTGACGCTCATCTACAAGAGAGCGGGTTTGCTCCACTGGGTCAAAGAGTTCGTAGCGATTGCTAGAAACTGGTAATAAGGCTACTGGTCGATTTTCTGATTGGGTGTAGGCAACTATTGGTCCACAATCCTTCTCCCACCAGTTGTCCCGCAATAATACCCGTCGCATTCGGATGCGGGAAGCACGGACAATTGCCTCCAGTGGCTCTTTGACTCGCTTAAGGTTTTCGGAGCGAGCGGGGGGGCGGATTTTCACTCCTAAAGCCCTACCTACCGCACCAGCAGCAACCAATAAAGGTGTTCCTTCATTGAAAACGTCTCTATCCTGGGAATTTAGAGTCGATGCTAGTTCTCCTAGAGCTTCTGCTGTGACTTGACGGTTGAGGCGTTGGCGATCCCGCAACCGCATCACTTCTGTCTCTGTTTGCGATCGCTCCAAAAGTTCAATGGCGTGTAAGAATTGGTTGTGAAGTTGGGATAGTCCTGCCAGAGTATTATTTGGGTTGAGGAATTCTCTGGTAGTTTGAGTGGTAAGCTGCACTCCTTCCACTGCTTCTAGCCACATTTTGTCGTTAAGGGGAATGACTTCTGTGGCTGTCAGGATTAGTTCTTCAAACCCTAGCCAGCGAACAGTGCCTTGCTCAAGCCCTACCCAAGATACTACACCTGATTCTGATTGAAAAGTTTGACCTTGGGTGAGAGAAAATCGTGCCTGTCCCTCAGCCTTAACCTGAATTGCTGGAGTAGCAACGTGGGAGAGGGCTGTAGCGACATTTTCCATCCAATTTTCTATCCAAGTAATTACCCTAGCATCTCCATTGGCTACTAACTCGCTGAAACATTGGGGATCTAACTTGAGCAGTTCTGTTTCCCCCATTGGAACTGCTAAAAATTGACGACACTGACCATAAGAGTTGATAGTAGTTCCAAACAGAGCTGCCGTCTGGCTAATACTGAACAGATAACGTCGTGTACCTTCAATCACACCATCTTTAACTGTGACGGCAAACAATGCCACAGACCCAGACTGGACTACCCAAACCGTCTGCGGGTCATCTAGCAGTATCGGCTCATTACCTTTTATGCTGTAAACTTGCCCCTGCATTGTCCCTTAGCTCCAATTAAAAATTGCTGTAATTATTGAATTTCTTAAAGCGCTTCTTGGTCAGTGCGAATCAACCGCGAGTACGCACCCTCAACTTGCCACAATTGTTGGTGAGTACCTCGTTGTACCACCTTTCCGCGTTCTAGGACGATGATTTCATCACAGTCTCGAATGGTACTTAAGCGGTGTGCGACGATAATGCAAGTGCATCCTCGTCGCCGCAGATTCTGGTCAATAATTTGTTCTGTCTCGGCATCCAGGGCGCTGGTAGCTTCATCCATAACTAGAATCGCAGGGTTATTAACCAAAGCACGGGCAATTTCCAACCGTTGTCGCTGACCGCCGCTTAAATTTGCAGCCCCTTCTATCAGTTCGGACTCAAATCCCCCAGACATGGAGAAAACCACATCGTCAATCGCTGCATCTTGACAAGCTTGAATGAGGTTTTTGTCTGGTATCGTGGCATCCCAGAGGGTGAGATTGTCCCTGATAGTGCCACCAAAAAGCAGGATCTCCTGCTCTACCAGAGCCAGAGAGTTAGTTAGTATTTGCTGGGAAATCTGTTGTCTGGGTATACCATCAAAGAGAATTTCTCCTGTCCAAGGTTCATAAAGTCTGCTGACGAGTTTGGCAATGGTAGACTTGCCAGAACCACTCCCACCTACCAAGGCAACTCTTTGACCGGGTTTAATAGAGAGATTAAAGTTTTCGATCATGGGAGAGTCGAGGCGACTATAGCCAAATGTGATGTTTCGCAACTCTACATACCCCTGTAAACGTGGAGATGCAAATTGAATCACATCATCAGGTTGTTCGTTTATAGTTTTTACTTGCGGGTCTATAGGGTTGTCTAAAACATCATCTAGGCGAATCAGATTGCCCTCTAGTTCTTGCAATGTACTACCAAAGCTGACAAGATTGTTTACAGGCATCTGGAAACTCTGCATCAAGCCTTGAAAGGCTATAAGCATCCCAATACTTATATGCCCATCCATCACCCGTAAACCGCCTACAACTAACAATAGCATCGAAGAAAGCGCCGACAAAAGCGTGGGTAATACAGAAAATGTTTGGTTAGCCACTCCCAGTTCCTGTTGGGATTGGATAGCTTTAGTGTAATAGCCAGACCAGCGCCCAAAAAAATCTGATTCCAACCCCGACGCTTTCAAGGTTTCTATGGTTTGGAGTGTAGCTATGGATAAGCCAGCAGCTTTACCATATTCTTGTATCAATCGTTGATTAGCATCTACCCGCTCACGGGAAATCCACTGTAAGGTTAAGACATTCACTGCCGCAAAGCTGACTACAAGTAAAGTTAACACCCAGTCATATTGGAGCATGACTAGAGCATAAAAAATTACCATTACTGCATCAATACCAGTAGTCGCCAATTTCCCCGACAGGACATCAGCTACTTGGTTATTGAGAGTAGTACGATTACTGATTTCTCCGGCAAATCGCTGGGCGTAAAAACTCACAGGTAAACGTAGAATGTGCCAGAGAAAGCGGCTGCACATCCCAACAGCTAGTTTGATTTTCAAACGACGCAGGTAGCGCAACCGCAATAACGTTAGCGACCCTTGAAGTACGGTGGCGATCGCCATCCCTAACAGCAGTGGTCGCAGCCAGTCATGCCGTTGCTGGACTAAAATGTCGTCTACAAACACCTGGCTAAAGACGGGTACTGCCAACCCAACTAAAGTTAAGAAAAATCCCGCAACTAAACAGTAAATTAAAGCACCAGCAGCGCTACCCAATCGTGACGACAGAGACTGCATCATGCTAGGTTTACGACCACCTTTGGTAAACTCTGAGCCTGGTTCCAACACCAATACTACTCCGGTATACCCTTGGTCAAATTCCTCTAACGATACATGACGCGGCCCCGAAGCAGGGTCATTAAGATAAACTCGCTGTTGGTGAAACCCCTCTACTACAATGAAATGGTTAAAGTTCCAGAAAACAATATAGGGAGGGCGTAGTTCTTGGAGTTGCTTTAGTTCTTTTTTAAAGCCTTTAGCCTGGAATCCATAATTTCTCGCAGCTTTGAGTATATTTGATGCCTTAGAGCCATCACGGGAAACTCCACAGTCCCGCCGCAGTTGTGGGAGTGGTACTATCCGACCGTAGTAACTGAGAATAATTCCCATAGCAGCAGCACCACATTCCACTGCCTCCATTTGCAGCAGAGTGGGTGTTTTGACGCGCATACATCTACTTGTTAACAGTGCTTGCAAGTCCTGCCAAAGATTAATCGGTGTTACTATCGGGTTAGTAGATACCACTTAAAGACCTCAAAATAGGAAATATATAAGTGATGGGAGCGCGTTCTTCCACCTTGACTCGCGCTACAGTAGTAGTCCCAGAAGAAATTTTCAGTTGCGGCCCTGTGGAGGAAGACCACTTGTAACCACTCATGGTGCTGGAATTTAGCTCTAGGTTAGAGAATACTTGTATCAGAGCTTCCTGTTTTTCAGATACTAGAGTTTCTACCAGTTCTGAATTGCCTACTTCCGACGCGGCTGCTTCTTTTGTAATTGGAAATTTTGAGAGGCTAGAGATATTGCCAACAATGCCGCCGTAGCGTTCCCTTTTAACGGTTTGAGGGGTAATTTGGATTGCCATTCCTGGTTGAATTTTTTTGCCATCCGAAACTGGAAAATACGTAACGCTAACTAATTTTTTCTTAGGATTCTCAGCTTCTATGGTTGCTAGACGAGTTCCTGGACTGACAACTTGTCCAGGCGTGAGCGTGATTTCTAGAATACGTCCGCTGTATTGACTAGCAATTTCGCTGTTATCGCCTAATTGCTGTTGGAGTTTGGCAATCTCTCGCTTGAGTTCTTGAATCTCGTTTTTGCGAGTAGTTACAGTTTGCAAGTCTTCTTGAGCTTGACTGGCTACTTTACTGTTTTGTTCTTGCAACTGGGCTTGGATGTTTTTAATTTCGTTCAGGTTGGAGAGGTATTGTTGTTGTGCATCTGCTTCCTTAACATCTAGTTGTTTTAACTGAGATTCAGCTTCATCAATGCTTGCACGCGCATCATCGTATTGTTGCCGCGCTTCTAAGACCACATCATCAGGAATCGCTCCCTCTGCTAATAGCCTCTGACGGTTTTCTAGTCTCTTTTTATGAGTAGGAAGCAGCCCTTGGAGTGTTTGCAAGCGTCGTTGTAGGTTTAGACGATCGCGCCCTATTGACACCAGCCCTTTCTCCCTCAACACAGGTGTCAAATCCTGCACAATTTTTAGTCTTTGCTCAAGAGTTTGGCGTTGCTCTTGGATTGCTCTTGTGTCAAGCTGCTGACGCTGCCCTTGTAACAAACTAGCATTGCGATCCTGCTCCTCTAGTTGGACTAATTTGCCACTGGCTAGTTGTAATTGCTTACGCAGGTCAACTTGGTCAACCGTTGCTAGAACATCTCCCTTCTTAACGACATCCCCGACTTTAATATTTAGAGCAAGTAACTGCCCTGAACTTTTAGATTGTACTGGTACAACTTGACGTGGAAAAATCAGTACGCCTTTACCCTCAACGGTAATTGGGATGCGTCCGAAAATACTCCAGATGAGGGCGACACCTATTATAGAACCTAAGCCAACTAGAGGTAGCCAGCTTCTGGGACTCACTACGTGCATCAGTTGGTCTAGTCTTTCAGGAGAAGATAGACGCTCTAAAGATTCTTTGCGAAATAGGCTTTGTTTCTCGTGTAACATTATGAGTACAGTTATAATACCTGGTAAATTTTTTTCAGATATAGTGATGATTATTTTTCATAATTTGATACATTCTTTTTAGCTGGTGCTAATTGATTCTTAAGCGTTCCAACATCCAATCAAACCTTTTCCCAGCCAGCGCTACATGGTCTAAAACATTAATATCTAATTCATCCTCATATTTCACATTTTTAGCCAACGACAAGCCTTTGCTATAAACCCGCCTACCATAACCCAACCGACTCAACATTCCCTGTAATCTTTGGGAAAGTAAAGTAACAATTACTCGATAAAAACGAGATGAAAATCCTGCATCCTGTTGTAACTTCACTGCCATTTGCTGTCGAGAAATCGATAACACAATTGCATCTGACACCGCCTTTACAGTTGTAGAAGGAAGGCGACCATCAATGAAGGGTGTTTCTCCGATGATTTCGCCTTTCGATAATCTTGCTATTTCTCTACCGGAAATTTCACTACCCTCCATAACAGCAAAAGCACGCGCCAAGGGATTATGCTCATTTTCAGAAATAGATAGGGACATAGTTCCATCTAAAAGAATATACAGAGCATCCACAGGTCCTTTTTCGTGGATAATTATGGTATTAGCAGGAATTTTCTGTGGCGTTCCACAAGCCATCATCCAATCAATGTCGCTATCATATAATTCTCCTAAAACAAATAGCACATCCTTTAAAGGCTGATTTTGTGCGATACTGCTACGACCAAATTGATTGATGATACTTTGCAGTCTATCTGCTAACATGATTGCGATCACTCGATAAAAGCGTGAAGCAAAACCAACGTCTTGCTGCAATTTTGCTGTCAATTCCTCTATAGGAATTGACATTATTAGAGATTTTTCTACAGCCTTAACAGTTGTAGCTATCGGACTACTACCTAAGAAAGGAAGTTCTCCCACTACCTCACCGCTTGTTAATCTCGTAATCTCCCGACTTAAGATTTCATTACCTTCAATGGCAGCAAAAGCGCGAGTTAGAGGATTGTTGTCTGGTTGAAAAATGCTAACTGTTAAGATGCCATCTAATAGGATATGTAGGAAATCAGCAGCTTTTCCTTCTTGAATGAGTACAGTGCCAGCTGCTATTTGTTTTTGATGACCTGTAGCAATCATCCAATTGATGTCAGTGTTAGTTAATTCTTTAAGTAGAACTTCTGTCATAGGTTAGTTATCCTATGTTTTATTAATGGGATTTTGAAGAGAAGCATATAGTCGGCAAGTACATTAGTGCGAAATTCCTGCTGGTTGTTCAAGAGCGGCTACCTCTCATAATTACTTTCTTTTGCTCACCGAAAATCTGTGCAGCAATTTCTTTTACTGTCTGGCTAAAAGGATGGTCACAGTGACGTAGACAGAAAATATCGCTGCTTCCTAGCTCAACTATCTCTTCAGAGAGAGGTACAATACCAGCTACAGGAGTCTTGTAGAGTGTCTCTATCTCTTGCTGTAAAGCATCGAAATCTAAACTTGACAACACTTTATTGACCACTAATAACATTTGGGATACTTCCAACTTTCTCGCTACATCCACTGTGACAGCTGTACCCTGAAAGTCTTGGCTGTCTGGACGTAAGATGACGACCAAAATATCGGAGATAGCGATAGAAAGTAAGGTTTCTTCGTTTAGACCAGGGTGAGTATCAATTAGTAGATAATCCAGGTTAAAATGGCGGATAAAATCATCAAAGCCATCGTTGAGTCGACTGACATCATAACCCTCGCGCAAGATTCGGGAAATTTCACTAGCCTTTAAACTGGAGGGAATCAGATAGAGGCTGTCAGGAGCGACATCTGTCTTATCTTCGGTCTTGAGAGTGTTACTGACATTGTAGACAGCTTCTTTTATGGCACAGCGACCCCACAAATAGTCATTGAGGGAGCGATTTATCTTTTCCTCGTTTAGACCAAAAATAATGTGAATCCCTGGTGACTGAATGTCGGTGTCAATAATACCTACACGTTGTCCGTTACGGGCAATAGTAGCTCCTAAGTTGGCAATCAGATTTGATTTGCCTGTTCCACCACGGAATGAGTGAACGCATACAATTTTTGTCATAGTGCAATACTTACTAATATGAATAGTGTTAGAACTTTTTTGACCAAACAAAGGCACAGGGGAAGAGGCAGGAAAAAGTTAGGAGTCAGCTTTTAATTCCCGATTTCTGAAGTTTTGCGCCTTTTTAGATAGTTGCTGGAAGTAATCTGCCTCCATTTCACCAGTTTCTACCTTTCGAGTCTTGAGCTTTTGAGCTTTTTTGTACAGCTGCTGAAAGTAATCTGTCTGAGTAATTTCGGCTACCTGACTAGCTCTTTTAGCTTCGTCAATCTCAATGTGTAGTTGCTTTACTTGCTGTTTGAGCTTATGCTCTCGTGCTTTTATCTCTTGAGCCATCTCCAGAAAAACGCGCACTAGTTGACCAATATCGTCAGTTGCGCTTCCCGCCTTAACCAATTTGTCAGCATCAAAATCGTCCTGCTTCGCTAATGCTTGCGCTGCTTTTGTAAGGGCACGAATCGGTTTAGCAATGCTCCGTGCCAGTAGGAGTGCTACAATTGCGGCGATCGCTCCTACTGCCAGTAAACTCAGGCTACTTTGCCAGATGAGGCGATTAAGAGGAGCAAAAAACTGGGCGCTCGGTTTGTTTACTCCTAACACCCAAGGTTCTTCGTCTAGAGGGGCAAAGCCGACCATTAGGCGCATCTGTTCTACAGTTGAATAATAGCTAGTGTGACCCGGCTGTTTGGTTCTCACCATCACCTCTGCTAATTCTGAAAGTTCTAAGCTTTTAATCAGATTGAAGCCATATTGCCTATTGCTCTGAATTTGCTTGAGTTTCTCTGGCGGCAAGCGAGCCAGGCTACTGTAGAGGAGAGATTTATCAGGGTGGCTGATAATTACTCCATGCTCGTCAATCAAAAAGGCATTGCTCCCTGTGTTTGCCTGCAAGGCATTGACAATTGCCCAGATGTCCTGTCCCTTAACCTTTAAGACTGCCACTCCTACAATTGTGCCGTTGTCAGACCGTACAGGATTAGAAAAGTAGATGCCTGGTCGTCCACTAGTTGTACCAACTAAAAGGCTAGAAACACCAGAGTGTCCCTGAAGTGAGCGTTGAAAGTATTCGCGGAAGGCGTAGTTTTGGCCAATGAATGTAGGATCTGTGGCAGCGACGCAGTGACCCTTTCTATCCATAACATAGATAACATCATAGTCAGGATTGGAGTGAAAAACATTGTCCAGCGATCGCTGCATGGAGGAGCGGGAAGCTGTTTGATTCTGGGGTGTGATAGAAGTAAAGAAATTTACTACATCTTTATCAGTACTGATTTGAACAACAACACGCTCGATATCAATAATTAACTGGTCGAGCCGTCTAGCATTACTGGTAGCTAATAATTCGAGTTTCCGGTATTCGCCAGCCTCCACACTTTTTAAGCTCTGTCGCAGATTGTAGTAAACGGTGAAGCTCATGGGTATGAGCGCAGCTGAAAGCAATGCTGCCGAAATTTTGGCAGTGATCGACCAAGCAGATGGGTAAAATAATCGAAGGAAGTGCTTCAATTTTACTTTTTCTGTCATTCTTTCTGTATTGTCAAGAGTTTATTTAATTTGTCTGTTCACTGTAATTTTTTTTACTTCCCTAAGTTCCATGAATCTGGTATTTTTCATAGCTCATTTAAGATTGCCTCATTAGTGGAGTGGCTTTGACAACGGAAATATTCAGTGGGGGCTCAAGTACCAGCACAGAAGGAACTCGCGTTGGTTCTGCTAAACGTAGTAATCCATAACCAATCCCAGCTAAACCTGTCATTAGTCCTGGTGTTTCAACTCCTAAAGGAACCCCACAAAGCCATCCATGTTGATTGATACTTTCAAGAATGATGGATGCAAAGCGATTCACTTGATAATGCAACTGGGGATTATCGAGGGGAAGACTGGCTTGTAATAGTAATTCCAGATTGCCTAAATCGCCATGACACAAAGAGTGATTGCTACCAAATCCATCAGTTAAAGTTGTTTTGATTGCTGTATCAATCTCACTGCGGACTTTGGCATCATCAAGATGTGGCAGCGATCGCAACCTCCCTAATCCAATCCCCGGCGCACCATGACACCAAGCAGTCATACAGATAGGTTGAGTATCCCTTTTGTCTTTTATAATCGAACTGGAAAAATCGCGTAAGTCAGGCCAATTTCCCACTTCAGGGCAGAAGAAACTACGCTCATATTCAATAGCAGCTAGAGCAGTTGTCCGAAAGCGTGAATCGCCTGTCAGAGCAGACAATTCCAGTAGTGCTGATGCTATCCCTGCTACACCATGAGAGAAACCAGCTAACGGTAGTTGTTCCCCACCTCCAGGTCTTAACCAACCAACACCCTGCTCCATTGTTTTTGTATGGGAAATAATCCGATCGCCACACTCAATTGCAGCAGTAAGTGTGCTTTGAGAAGGCCGGCAACGGTACAAGCTAACCAAACTGTTAATACATCCAGCAGCACCACCAATAATGTCTAAGTATTTATCTTGAGCGATCAAATCAGGAAGTAATTCAACCAATGCCTCAGCCTCAACTAATAAGGCGGGTTCATTCCACAGAATACTCAGATGAGTTAGGGTATAAATTACCCCTCCCAACCCATGAAAGCCACCAATTGCCTTAATTAGTGATTTGCCAATCTCTAGCTGATCTTGCATTGTCGTTAATGCCGATTTCGCTAGTGCAGTGTAGCGGTTATCAGCAGTGACGGTACCAAGATAGGCCAGGAAGAGAATAACTCCTGGTAGACCATCATAAAGGTCTATTCCTAAGGGAGCAAGAGACCAGTGCTTTTCATTGATGACAGTTAAGCCAATCCAAGAAATATCTTTTTCGCCATGTAACGCTAGTGCTTCCAGATGATCACCCACGGTTTTTGCTGCTGCCAATAGTTGCTCACGACTAGCATTATTTTGCGGTTCTGTCACACGGTAACTAGAGAATTTTACTCCATCCTCTGTCATTGCCAATGTGGTGAGAGAGGCATGGATAAACCAGAGTTGTTGTTTGAGGTCAGTATCACTAAGCTGCTGGAAGCGACGTTGCACCAGAGCCATGCCTGATTCACCAGAGAAGTCGGCAATTTGCTGATTAGAACTACTCCAAATAGCACAAGAATTAGGGCGAGTGGTAAACATAGGAATATCACCTTGCCACAAGTCATCGCGTTCAGCAGCAATCACCTTTGCCAAATAAGGTTGCTGTTCGATATTTAACCAAAGGCGGTCAAAAAAGCGATCGCGCTCTAAGGCGTTGCGTAACAAGTTAGGGTGATAACTTTCACGTAGCAACAGAGCATAGATGAAAGTAGGACGCAAAATAAAGCGTACTTCATCTTCAGCAAAACAAGCTAACGGGCTATTTGCTGATAATAATTCATCTCGATATTGCAGTAGTAACTGATAGATATTAGTAAAGCCAGTAGCGATCGCTTCAGCGTAATCCAGTACATTCACTTCCGCCTCATTCAAAGTCGGTCGATTCTGACTTCCTGCCATAGGCATCCGCTCACGAGCCACCCGCATTTCATCTGTGCCAATTGCTTCTAAATACGGCACTGGGTTGAGTGTCATTTGCCCCTCTTTTCCGCCCAAGCCACTGATTTCAATTCCCTCAGATTCATCATTTACCCAAAATCGTTGAGGGAGTAAGCCAACGCGCAAAACGGAGTAACCAATTATTTTAGAAGCAAGTTGGTTTGATGTCTTAATATCAGCATCTGAAAGTTGGGGATGGAACAGCGATTCTAAGTCAACTAAAACAGGATGTTCCCCGGCTGCAATTAGATTCTCCTTGTGAAAGTCGGTCGCTTCAATGGCATATAGTAGCGCCAAGTAACCACCCTGACGTTCATAAAAACGCTGAACTTCTTCTGAACTAGTACAACCATGAGCTATAACGAATTCCACCCAACCATAAGTACCCTGATTTAATATTTTTAGAGTCCGGAACGGGGGATGATTACCTCGCTGGTTCAGCCATTCTATAAGTTGCTGAAAATGCACATCAACAGCTAAAGATTTAGGCTTGTATACTATCTGAAAACCAGAACTAAACTTGGCAATTAGTACAGCACGTCCACCCCGATGGGTGTCACCAATATTACCATCTATTTGTACTAGTAAACCTGGATTAGTATCAGGACTGAATGTAGTGCAGATATCTGACCAATCAGTACACAAGCGTTGAATAAATTCTAGACTAAAGTTTACCCAGCGATTAATGCTAATTACGAGTTGACGCGCTAAAACTGGATATTCTTGGAGGAGAGGAATTACAATTTCATGCTGGCGTAAGCGCTGTAAGAAACTTTGAAATCGCTCTTCCGGCGTGTCACCTTGTAATAGTCCTTGCAGACGCGCCACGTTGAGTTCTAAAACCATTGTGCGACTCAACATTGAAAGCAGTTGACTTGGTAGTTTAACAAATAGCACTGCCTCAATAGTGTTGGGGTCAAAGGGTAAACTATGGTGTGTTTGGATTAGGGTTTGGATTCCTTGACCGAGTTGAGCTAGCCCTTGGCTAATTAGCGGCTCAATGGCATCTAAAAAACCAGCCACTTCTTGACCTTGTAATTTTTCTGGAAGGGTAATTTTCTTGGAACCAAAATCCACAAATGCTTCTGCAATTTCTATTAACCAGTTAGGGCAATTGGAAAAACGGTTTTGCACAGCTTGAATTGGTTCACCTAGCAGATAGAGAAATTCCTCTTCGGTTATGCCATCTATTGCTAAACGTTGAGTAAAATTAGTGTCAGATGTAAAAGGGAATTGTGATTTCCAGCGCTGCATCCATCGTTGAGCCAATTCAGCATTAATGCTTGTGTTTGGCGTGTTCTGACAGACTTGATTTAGTCCTGCAATGCGTTCAGAGAGTGTGACTGCGTAGTACCAGTTGCAAGTTTGGAAACATGAGGGATTCATGGTAGTAACCTCTTTACTACTTATTGAAAAATAATTCAGGAGCCGGAACAAGAAAGCGGGGGATTCAAACCCGCCACTAATTGAAGACCACTAAATCGAAGATAAGCGTGGGGGTCTTAAACCCGTTTATTCATCTGCCAGTCGCACTCAGGTAAATTCTGAATTCTGGCTCCTGACTCCTGAATTCTGTTTTAATAAAAAGAGGGGAGTGTAACCCCTCTTTTGTTTGGGAAAATCAATTATTATACAACTTCGTTCCCACGCCCAGGGCACGGTGCATTAACGACTACGGTTTCAATACAGAGAAATGCATTGGTATGAATTCGTCCACCCGCGACATTTTCCATATCCGTATCGCTTAGTTCGCCCGTCCCAGCTGGGTTTTCAGGTAGCTGTGCCCGTTGCTCTTCACTTAGGCTGTTGCGATACTCTTCATCTTTCCAAGCGCGAACAATATCGATATCTTCGTGTGACATAAAGTCCTCCTAATTGAACAATTCAAATTTCAACATTGTTTTGAGAGTTAAAAGCTATGAAAAACTGCTAGATAAATTCTTGCTGTTCGCCTTGCTTTTTGCCTCTATTATGTTGTCGTGCCAAAAATTAAATATTTCGCAGAATTTATGAATTATTGCTATTTCTCTACCTTTAGATATAAATTTTGCAGAATTTTATAACCAATAAAAATGGTTATATTAAACTTCTAAAACAGCTTCGGTGGTAGGACTTTTAATGTAAAAATATAACTATAAATTTAGTTATCTTCTACAACTAAATTAATTTTTGATACTACTTTCGATAGATATAAAATAAACTTATAAATTTATTAATAATTATCTATCACAAAATTTTATATTAAATTTGTGGATTTTCAAGAAACACATTCGGTGGGGTAAGAAATAGGAATAAGTTCCAAACCAAGAGCCTAGGCTTTTTGCCGAAGGTTTTTGAGAATCAGTTTTTGGTACTTTTGCTCATAGTAGTCCATATCAGGATCAGAGTATTGCCCAGCACTTGTCCACATTTGGTATGAACAGTTAAATGGTTAGAAATTTTTTTGGATTTCTGCGAAAAACTTGAACTTGAGTCTGATAACTAGATAATAAGCTCTACTAATCCAGGTATTAAACATCAAGTTATGGATTCGTTGATTAGAAATTTAAATAGTCAGAGGCATCTCTAGACTACTTCTGCAAGTATTTCACCAGGAGATTTTCTATGACAAACGTCCACACGGTAAGTAATTTAAACCAACAACTCCAACAGCTCGTTGCCGAAGCCTGTTCCCATCCAGCAAAGAGTTTGATGCGGCGGCAAAAACTTAGTGAGATAGTTAGAGTTGTGATGAAATCGGGCAAACTATGGAAAGAGAATACACCTTACTATAATGATGCTCTGCAACAAACTTGGTTATATTTCTGCCGAAACCCAGAGCAGTATAACCCAGAGAGTTGTAGTGTGCTCACCTGGCTCGACAATTGTCTCAAGTGGCGACTGCAAGATTTTCGCTCTAGAGAGGCTGAAATTCAAGCTAAGACTGTTCCGCTATCTAGCTTGTCAATTGAAAATACAACTAACACGGTAGAAAACTTGCCAGCAGCAGCCGATATTCCACCAATTTTAGAAGAGACTTACCAATGGGCTTTTACAGATCCAGACAATGATTTAGCCAGCACTCATGTTAAAGGACGAGCTGATGTAACTTGCCAAATATTGATTCTGCGACGCTTGCCTCCAGAAACCCCCTGGAAAAACATCGCTAAGGAATTCGATTTACCCTCATCAACTGCACCCAATTTCTATAAACGTGAATGCTTACCCCGCTTACGAAATTTTGCCATCAGGCAAGGGTATCACGAAATTAGGCATTAAAGCAGAGATATCTAAAATAGAAGGTTATCTAGAAAGCGGAAGGAAACTTATGATTCATAGCACTAAAAACTTAGAAGAAAAATCCATTCCCGTTGCTATTACCCAAGCAACGCTGAAGATAGCACGCTTTTTTGCTGATGAACAGGTGACACCAGAAAAGAAAAAGCAGGTATATCTTAATACTTTGGCTGTCTGTGCGGTAAATGATTACGTGGAAATGATGAACATTCCCACAGATCCAAAGGCTAGCGATAGTTGGAATTGTGCCATGCACTATTATGCAGATGTGGCAGACCTGAAGTTAAGTGGATTGGGTCACTTAGAATGTCGCCCTGTAAGCTCTGGTAATCTTTGCTATATTCCACCAGAAGTCCCGGATGACAGAATCGGCGTAGTTGTAGTTGAGCTAGACATAGAGCATCAACAAGCAACTCTAATCGGGTTTACTAAAACAGTAAAAGCTGGTGAACTTTTATTTAGCGAGTTACAGACTATTGAAGACTTACTTGCATATCTTGATTCACTTGAAAGTAAGCCGACGGAAATCAATTTGAGCTATTGGTTGCAAAATATAATTGATGCAAGTTGGCAGCCGATATCAGAAATTTTAGTACCAAAAACACCACAATTAGCTTTTCGTTATCGAAACGGAGTGACGCGGGGTAAGCTGATTGACATGGGGATAGAACTCCCTGGACAATCGCTGGCACTAGTTGTCACACTCACACCCAAAAATTCGGTAGAAATCCAACTGAAATTGCAAATGTATCCATCCGGTGAGCAAGCCTACTTACCAAACAATCTCATTGTCAAAGTGCTAGATGAGAAAGGGATTACTGTTATGGAAACGCGTGCTGGTCGTGGTAGTACTCATGTAACATTAGAGTTTAATGTTCAAATAGGAGAGCGTTTTAGCGTTAACTTGGAATTGGGAGATATTAATATCACTGAGAAGTTTGTTATTTAAGCACATAGGGTTATCTATTGCTAGCCATGCAGAAGTTGGTTGTTTTGAAGCTAGATGGGGATTTGAGCCAGGGAGTAAAAGTCACACTGGAGATTGGGGCAGAAGGTGATCGCGCCAGTATAGAAGTTCAAGGCTATCTGCCCTCAAAGCCAGAGATAATTGCAGATTATCAGCTTTGGCGAATAACCTATCGCAGTTTATCAAATTTCCGCATTACACCGGTAAACATTCATGTCGGAACTTCTCTTAATGAACATCTAAACAACTGCCACAAGTTAAACAAGAAGTTAAATGAGCAAATGAATAGTTGGCTCAACTGTAACTCCTTTCGCCCAGTGAAGGATAAATTACTTAAACAGCTAACGTTAGATGATACAGTCCGCGTACTAATTAAAACCAGTGACACTTGGCTACGTCGTCTTCCGTGGCATTTATGGGATTTTTTCGAGGATTACCAAAAAGCAGAAGTTGCCTTAAGCGCACCAGAGTACGAATATCTGCCAAAACCAAAGACAAGTACTATTGGAGAAAAAGTAAAAATCTTAGCAATTCTAGGGAATAGTGAAGGAATCTTGATTGACAAAGATCGAGAGCTATTGCAGATGTTACCAAATGCAGAAACAACTTTTCTGGTAGAACCACAGCGCAGCCAGTTAAATGAACAACTTTGGGAACAAGACTGGGACATCTTATTTTTTGCAGGTCATAGTGAGAGTTTTGAGGATGGTAAAAGCGGTAATATTTATATTAATCAAACAGATTGCTTAACAATTGAGCAGCTTAAGTATGGTCTATTGAAGGCTGTCAGCAAGGGCTTGCAGTTAGCTATTTTCAATTCTTGTGATGGCTTAGGACTAGCACATCAACTAGAAGATTTGCATATTCCACAAATCATTGTGATGCGGGAGCCAGTACAAGACTTGGTGGCGCAAGAATTTTTAAAAAATTTCCTCCAAAAGTTTTCTAGTGGCGAGTCTTTGTACTTAGCAGTACGGGAATCAAGAGAGAAGTTACATGGTATTGAAGATAAATATCCTTGCGCGGTTTGCTTACCGATAATTTGTCAAAATCCAGCAGCAATACCACCAACTTGGAAAGACCTGCTTAAAAAGCCAGAACCCAGAACTGGACAACCTCAACTAAATAAATATAAAACTCACCCCTACTCTAAACCGCTTAGTTTTCAACAAGTACTGTTGTTAAGTTTGGCGATCGCTAGCTTGGTAATGGGGGTACGCTGGTTAAAAATACTACAAAAATGGGAGTTACAAGCTTTAGATCATTTAATGCAGCTACGACCTCCTGAGAAACAAGATAAGCGGATTTTAATAATTACTGTCAACGAAGAGGATTTCCAATTAAAACAGCAACAACAAAGAAAAGGCTCGCTATCGGATTTGGCACTGATGCAACTGTTAGAAAAACTTGATTCTTATCACCCACGGGCAATTGGTTTAGATATATACCGAGATTTTCCAGTAGATGCAAAGTATAGCAATTTAGCTATTCGTTTACGAAACAGCGATCGCTTCTATGGGATTTGCGAAGTTAGTGAAGGGGAGCAAAAGCCAGGTATTGCGCCACCTCCAGAAATTTCCTTACAACGCCAAGGATTTAGTGATTTTGTAGTTGACTCAGATTATGTTATCCGTCGCCATTTAATAGCGATGGAACCAAGTTCCACATCTCCTTGTGTGACACCTTATGCGCTTAGTGCGCGGTTAGCTTTTCATTACTTACAGTCTCAAGGTATTAATGTTAACTACACTCAGCAAGGGGAGTTACAAGTAGGTAAAATTGTCTTCAAGCAGTTGCGCTCGCACATGGGTGGGTATCAACAAATTGATGATAGAGGTTATCAAGTTTTACTTAATTACCGTTCTTCTCCTTCACTAATGCAAGTTGCTGAACAAGTCAGTTTAAAAGATGTGCTTACGGGCAAGGTTAACTCTAACTTGATCAAAAATCGAATTATTTTGATTGGTATTGGCGCTTCTAGTGCGGGTGATATTTTTTTAACTCCTTTTAGCGAAATCCCAGGTGTAATTATTCATGCTCAAATGGTGAGCCAGATCCTTAGTGCAGTTTTGGATGGACGACCCTTGCTCCAAGTTTTGCCTTTTTGGAGCGAAGTAGTATGGGTTTTGAGTTGGTCTTTTGTTGGAGGAACAATTGCTCGGTATTTCCAAACAATCGTGCCTTGGGGATTAACAACAGGAGCAGCACTTATGGGTTTATATGGCTTTTGTTATTACCTATTAATACAAGGATATTGGATACCACTTGTTCCTTCGGTTTTGGCTTTAGGAATGACTGGAGGAAGCGTAGTAGCCTTCCGTCTTCAACAAATTAACAGTAATGACTCTATAAAACTTTAATTATGACTAACTCTATTAAACTATCTTTAACTATTATTTTAGCGTTTCTTAATGCTATACCAGCCCAAGCACAGCTTGCTATTGCTAAACCGACTAATTCGGTGCAACCCTCAACGGGAAACGCTAGCCAACAACCAAAAAATAGATTAATTTTCCAAACACCACCACCACCGCCACCACCGAATACAGGTGCTCCTGGGCAACGCAGAGGAGGTGGAAGCCGTGGCTGTTTAAATGAAACCACACAAAACGTACAACTTGAGAGTAAGTTGCTCATAGCTTTAGTACCTGAATATTCGAGTTTACGAGTGGTTTCGGGGTTAACGACTCAGCAGCGCCCTACATTCTGGTTTTATGTTCCTTATACATCTGACTCTTCTTATGCCAAATTAGTAATAGAGGATGAAAAAGATCAAACTTTTTATAAAACGTCTTTAGCACAAAGACCAGGCATAATTGGTGTAACCCTGCCCCCTACCTCTTCACCTCTTGAAATTGGTAAGCAATATCGTTGGTACTTTAACATCTATTGCAAGCAAAATAATAAATTTCTGACTTCTGTAGAAGGAAACGTACAACTGTTAGCGCTCAAACCAAATGTGCAAACCCAATTAAGTAAAGCAACACCAAAGCAACAAGTCGCCCTTTATGCTGTCAATGGTATTTGGTACGATGCCTTGACTACTTTAGCTAATTTGCGTCGCACTTTTAGACAGGATACTAACTTAGCAAGCGATTGGGCTAGTTTATTAGAGTCTGTAGACTTACAAAACTTGGTTACGGAACCGATACTTGATTGCTGTAAGTCTGAAGCACAAACAGCAACAACACAGGCAAATATCACTACAGCCAATTTCCCACAAGAACGTAGGGTGCCCAGAATCTCGGACGTTGGTAACTAGGATTTTGTAACAAAGCTAGTTGGGCACGACGCAATGCTTCGGCTTTAGTTATGTTTGGTGTTTTAGCTAATTCTTGGTAGAAGTGGCTCATAAGTATCGAAGTAGATTGATCATCTATGTTCCATAGGGAGGCAAGGGTACTACGTGCCCCAGCACGAACAGCTACCCCAGCCAATCCTAAAGCGGCTCGATTATCACCACTTGCTGTCTCACAAGCGCTCAGTACTAACAATTCAACTGGTTCTGGTTTGTTCTCCTCTCTAGTTCGCAGAAATTCACTTAATTCGTTAACTTTAATCTGCTTATCCCAAGAGAGAACAAACGTCTTATTAACATCGGAGCTAAACTGTCCATGAGTTGCCAAATGAATGACTTTAAAAGGCAACGATTTCATCTGGTTCTGGAGCGCTTCTGAAGTAAACTGCTGATTCAGAAGCACTTTTGTTTCTACTTGTAAATCAATTGCTTGTAATTCACGTTCTACGTTTGGTAAGGCTGAAAATCCTAAACGTGCTTCACTTAACCCTGCTGTTAGTGCCTGTAATTGTCTCTTTGGCAAAGGCTTGGGGTCAAATAGTTGTAAACCCGGGGTAAGTGCTAGGGCATACTTTTCTATTAAATATTGTTTGCCATCATAGAGCGATGCCATTGGTATATTTCGTAATGCGCCATCTAAAACAAATACCAGTGTTTTAATTTCATTTTTGTCTAGTTCAGCTTCAGCAGGACGAATTAACCAATCGTATACTTGTGCAGATAGAGACTGAACCAGCCGTAATGTGTGAGGTTCAGGGATATTTTCTTGCAATTGCTCAAGAATCTTTTCCACATCTTGCTTAACTATATTAGTAGCGTAATGTTTTAAATCCTTTTGTCCTGACAACTTCAAAATAACTTCTAAGCGGTCTGGTAGAATTATTGGATAAATAATTGCTGCACTCTGGTCTTGCTCAACCACTTGGTCAATTTCTACCTTTGCAGTTAAACAAGCTTGTCGAAAGAAGTTATCTAGTTCTGCCAATTGTAAAGTTTCAATTATAAACCGAGCTTGTCTTAAGTTGTATGACGATGGCTCTAAATTCCCTTTTGTTTGTACCAGCAATTCCACCAATTCACGATACACTGGTTCCACACTTTCACGAAAGGTAAACTGAATTCCCTGATTAGTAGTAGCTAAATCGCTGCGTAAACTTTGAAGGTTTTCGATTGCTTTAAAATAGTATGAAGTCGCTTCCTTATTATCTCCTTTACTTTTAAGTAAACGCCCCATTTGCCATTCCCATTGATAACCAATATCAGATGCATCAATACTTTGTGCTATAAATAAAGCTTTCTGCGTAAGCGATTGAGCATCAGTGAATTGTTTTGTTTGTTCGTACAACCAGCCAAGAGTACCTAAAGCATAAGACTCTGCTCGTTTATCTTCTAGACTTTGTGTTTGCTCAATCGCTTTTGCTAACAGATGGGCAATATCTATCCATGAAAAAGCGATCCCGCTTGCTTCCTGTTTTAATCGTGCTAAATTTTGGGCAAAATTAATTTGAGCGTAAGCTGCGATCCGGCTTGGGGGTAACTTGTTAATCTCTGACTGGACTTGGGGCACCAATGCAAGGGCACTACTCCATTGCTTTGTTTTCAAGAGAAAACTAAATTGATTCAACAGCAATTGGATACGCATACTTGGGGGAATTGATATAACAGCAGCTTGTCGATAAAAATCTAAACTAGCTTCAGCGTCCCCCTCATCTTGTGCTGCATTAGCTAGACTGATTAAAGCTTCAGCGATTTCTGGATTTGCTTGCAAGGATAAAGCCACTTTCAGACTCTGCTTTAATACCTGTTGGGATTCATTTAAATCCCCTACAATTCGTAGTACATCACCAAGACTACGCAGCCCTATAGATTTCAAAGCTGAGTCTTCTTGTTTTTCAAGGCTTTGCTGTACTTGGGTCAGAATCTTTTTAGCTTGAGTATAAAGTCCTAACATTTGCAAAGCTTGTGCAGAAACGATGCGATTGCGGGTAAATTTAGCCCTGTCGTCTGTTTGTGTATAAATCTTAGCAGCTTGCTGCCAGGTTTGTAACGCAGTTTCGGCTTGTCCTCGTGCTAACTGCAAATGTCCTTGCACATCTAATGTTTGGGCAAGGATTTGCGAACGTGATGGTGAGTTATTTAAACTTTCTAATAACTTGAAACCTTTGGTGATTGCCTCTTGCGCTTCTGTCCATAAACCAAGTTCTTGATAAGCCAAGGACAAGTTCCTTAAAGTCATCGCAAGCCTTAGCTGATCTCCATTACGAGCATAGTTAGCCGCAGCTAATTCTAGAGTCTTAACAGCATCGCCAAACTGTTGAGCTTCATACAAAGCTCTGCCTTGTTGTACCAGATTTTCTGCATTAAGTGAACCTCGAGAGGGTATGTTAATTACAACCTTTTGAGCAGCACTAGGCAAAACTGTTGTTACTAAGAACAGTGTTACAAGTATAATTACGCTTACATTGCGTTGCATTATTGTCTGCAACTTTTTAAGTTTGCGCTGGACTCTTCGCCAAAATCTACTTAACAACATATTTATATTTATTTAGCAAATTAATTGGAAGCAGATTTTGCAGAACTACAAGTAACTGGTGACTGCTGCCAGTTTTTGTGAGGAGTGCCCGTAGATGCGTTGGCTGTAAGTACTATCTCACCTTTGGTATTAGTTCCCCACCCAGTAGCTTCGACAATCGGTGCTGCTAGTGTGGGGATAGGGGGATTCTCTTTAATAGTTTGCTGAAAGTTAATATCATTGCTTGGACTAAGAGTTGCCCACTCTGGTCGAACTATATTGCTACTAAAAGCTTCTCTGGGGTTAGGAGGTAAACCACCGCGTCCAGTAATGATAAAGCTGTTTTGAGCATAACCTGGACTGTAACAGCCCTGCGCTATCTGAGTGTCTACAGCTACCGTGGGTAGCTCAACTAAGCCACTGTTTGGGTCGATACCAGGTGTGTTGAGTTCTACGGTGCCTTGTGTACCAAATTCTGAACTAGCAGTGATGTCACTCAAGGGAGTTGGACTTTCACGAAACTCAATACCATAAATGCCATTCGCTTTGATATTTACTCTCCCACCGGCACCTGTAAAAGCATTGGCCCTGATATCGCTGTTTTCACCAGGCACAGCAACGATAAAGCCCGACGGAAGATCAATATTAATGTTGCCGCCATCGCCACCAACTTCTGCCGTGCCTGCGGTGGTAGAGATTTGAGCGCCACGACGCAGAAGCAGTAAATCAGTTTGTAAGTTGATATCACCACCGTTACCCAATGCAGATTGGGCGTTGAGTGTGCCACTGTTGTCTAGAGTAATTCTAGGTGAGGTGACGATAATATCTCCAGCAGTACCCGTCGGACTTTGGGAGTTAACAAACAAGCCACTATTAAAGTTTGAACTCTTGCCAGAAATATTGACTTGAGTAGCAGCATTAACTTTGATTGTGCCTGCATTACCTTGCCCAAGTGTTTCGGCAGTCAGTAGAGCGCCATCAAGTAATGAGAAAGAGCCAGAATTGATGGTAATGTTACCCCCATTGCCGACAGTTCCCGTCTCCACCCTGCTGCTAATTGCACTAACAAAACCATTTTTCTCCCCAGCAATATCAATAGCACCAGTAACATTAACATTGATATTGCCAGCATTTCCCCGCCCTGCTGGTTGGGTATCAGATGCTTCACGAGTCAAAGTTAGCAGTGTACCACCATTAATTAGTGATAATGTTGCAGCATTGATGTCGATATTGCCACCTTTACCGACCCCTCCAGGTTCTACCGTGCTGAAGATATAAGCATTATCTGCAAGAGAAACAGCATCTCGTGTCTGCACTGTCACATTCCCTGCATTCCCTTGTCCAAATGTTGAGGCAACAATTTCAGCTCCATCTTGTAATGTGAAAGAACCAGAATTAATACTAATGTTACCCCCATTGCCAACTGCCCCCGTCCCCACCCTGCTGTCAATTGCACTAACAAAACCATTTTTCTTCCCAGCAATATCAATAGCACCAGTAACATTAACATTGATATTGCCAGCATTCCCTTGCCCTGCCGACTGGCTAGCAGATGCACCACGAGTGCTGGTTTGCAATCTAGCGCCATCAATTAGTGATAATGTTGCAGCGTTGATGTCAATATTGCCACCTTTCCCGTCCCCTCCAGGTTCTACCGTGCTTAAGATATAAACATTATCTGCAAGAGAAACAGCATCTCGTGTTTGCACTGTCACATTCCCTGCATTCCCTTGTCCAAATGTTGAGGCAACAAGTTTAGCTCCATCTTGTAATATGAAAGAACCAGAATTGATACTAATGTTACCCCCATTGCCAACTGCCCCCGTTTCAACCTCGCTGCGACCAGTAGTGTAACTTTCGATGCTAGTATTATTTAGGAAGGAAACATTACCATTTGCGTGAATGGAGACGTTACCAGCATCCCCATCTTCAGTAGTGTAACTTTGGATACTACTACTACTTAGGAAGGAAATATTCTTGTCTGCTTGAATGGAGATATTGCCAGCGTTTCCTTGTCCGGAAGTATAACTTTGGATAGTGCTGTAATCTGTAAAAGAAATATTCCCATTGGAATGGACAGATATATTTCCTGAGTTTCCTTGCCCAAAGTCATTGTTATTACCTTGCAGGAATAAGTTATTGTTATTACCTCGCAGTACAATAGGAGAGGAGCTATCGATAAAGGTCTCGTCATTTAAAGAAATATCACCCTTGGCTTCCACTAATATGTTTCCACCAGTATTACCTTGTCCAATGGCACTAGTAGAAATATAACTATCTACGAAAGAAACAGCGCCATTGACTTGTACTGAAATATTTTTAGACTCTCCCTGCTCTGCCGAACTAATTGAAATAAAGGTATTTGCAAAATGACTACTTTGATTTGCTTGAACTGAGATACTACCAGCATCTCCTTGACCATAGTTTAAAATGTTCAGTGCAGCAGAATCTATTACGACAGATGACCCAGCTTTAATATTGATATTACCTGTATTACCCGTAGTACCAAAATCAACCTTATTAATAACTGTTGTTCTAATGGGATCTGTTTGACCAATTCTCATCGCTTCTGTAGTATTAAGTGTAATATCTCCTGCTTGAGAGTCAACTGTCCCTAAGCCTTTTGCTATTCCAGCAGTGAGGCTACTTTTAAAAATATCTAGGTTCCGGGCGTTAATGGTAATACTACCTCCATCTCCAGCAATTACATCTACTAACGCTTCATTAGTAAGAGAAACATTGGCTCTTGCTGTATCATTAGGAAAACTTAAGCGTAGATTGTTGCTATCTACACTCATATCTATTTTTCCAAAGCCTAAAGCTCCTCCTAATTCAACTTGTCCTCCTGGAGCTTGTAAAACTCCACCATCTAAGTTGACATCACCACCTACCAACAATAAACTTTGACCATTTGGAACTTTTAGTCCTTCGTAGATAGGCTTTAAATTATTTGGATCTGAATATAAAACAGAAAGACCAAGCCCTACATCTCTACGTGACTTCACAGTAATAGGGGCAGCGATTTGATTAAAGAAAAAAGCAGAAGGATTTATATTTAAAAGCCTTGTTGGGATAGATCCAAGTGGATTAGTACTGAAAATATCACCATTAGTTAAGCCAATGGCATTTGCTGTAGTTCCTACAAATGAACCATTGATATTTAAACTGGCGTTTGGGCCAAAAATGATGCCATTCGGATTAATCAGGAATAAGTTGGCTCTACCATTAGCTCGGATTAACCCATCAATATTAGAAACTGATTTCCCTGTTACTCGGCTAAAAATGTTCTCGATAGCCGCAATGTTATTAAAGGAAGCTGTATCGCCAGTACGAAGAGAAAACTCTTTAAAGCTATGAAATAAATTACCACCGACTTGTGTCCCTCCGGTAATATCGAAAGTTTTCCCATCCTGCGTGACGCTAGTGTTATTAGGTAAAGTGCCATCTGGAGTAATTTGGGCGATCGCATAATCAATGGTACAAAAGCTGACACCGAAAGCGATAGTCACCAAAGCACTCCAACAAGTAAAACCCAAACCTGACATTGCTTGCCTCCACTAATAGCAGCACCTAAGCTTAGTTAAGCATAAATCAAGTTACTAGCTACTAAATAACCAATAATTAGGCTACTAAGTTTTCACCCATAACTCTGATTTTTCGCAAGAACTTGAAAACTTTACAAAACGTTACTTTATAAAGTTCTCAAGCTACCGTTGACGCTATCGAACTTAATGGAGTTCACTTCCATCCTTACCGAGCAGATAGCGATCGCTAATCAATTTTCGAGTAGTAATTACGAATCCCAAACTCATCCAAAAATTTTTCTGGAATAACACTATCAATCGGAAAATAAAAAGCTAAATCTCCAGTGTGAAGCTTGCCTTTGGCTATAATTACTTGATATGCCATATTTTCGATAGAGACAATATCTAACCTATCAGCATTGGGATGAGGATTAATGCTGTTGATTTTGACAACTTCAACTTTAAAAATATTCATAACTCACCTCTTTTTGAAAGAACAGATTTTAGAAAAACTCTAAATCGAATACATAGTATAGGCGCACATCTGTGCGCTTCTATTGGTTTAGCCAGCTTCAATTAATTTATTACTCGTGTTTTCAAATGGTGTTGATAGAGTGGAGAATTTACTATACCCCCGTGAGGAGTTTCATTTGAGAGAGAGCATCTTTCCCCATAAGACAAAATATTACTTGTAGTGTCAATATGCTAGTAGTTGAAATGGCGATCGCTACTGATTCCAATCAACCAACACCCCATCCACAATCGCAATTCCCCACTGCGGAAACTTCACCAGCACCTTTTTAATCACGAACTGCAAAGCCGGATCGTCATTCCAGCACTCCTGCAAAAAGTCAAACCCCGGATTCTGCCCCGAATTCGCCGCTCGATTCAGTTTTTCCCTTCTTACGGGTCGCATATTCGACCTCGCTACAATTGCCTCATGTGACCATTTTTCAGGATTTGACACGGACGCGGCGGAACCTTCGCCCTCATCAACTGCTTTGATCTCTACACCCGAAACTGAATTTTCAGCCATTAACTCAGCAGAGGGGCGACTCGGTTCTATTTTCTGATCTGCGATCGCTGAAGTTGAAGATTTTTCAATTTGGGCAGGTGGCCCGGCGGAACAAGTATCTTCAAAACAGTCTCTCGCTTCCTCACCACAGTCCTGATTTTCAGCTAACAACAAAGCAGATCCACCCTGTGCAGCATCCACAAGCGCTAGCGTCGTGCAGTCCATTGCCACAGGCAAGTCTTTCACGCTTTCAACAGTCTGAGGCGAAGCGCCCCCCAAGGGCGCGTGAGCCGTCTCCTCTACACGCGAATTTTCTGTAAGCGTGTCAGAGAAACACCTCATACCAATTCAAAAAATGTTTGCGACAGATAGGGCATTCAAAATGAAATCATAGCCAGTCAGAGAAGCAGCCACTTGAGAAGTTAGTTGAGCAAGAAGTTCAGCAACCTTAGTTCGCAAATGTTCCA
>NZ_JAIVFX010000049.1 GCF_020829625.1 Nostoc sp. XA010
CTCCGTGGCTAGAAGAACCCAAATCGATCACTTAACTGAGTGCATCGACTCTCTTCGTCAAAATTGGGTGGACTTGTACGATAGCCTCAAAGAGAAAAAGTAAGTCCAATCATCTTGTTCGCGTAAAAAATTCGCGAACACTATTTTCTTTGTTTTACCCTCTATTTCTCCTTAACCGAGCAGTATTGGAAGCCGCCCCACATCCTACCCGTTAGGGAGGTGCGAGATGAATTCTGGGCAATAAGGAATTGACCGACAAGCGGTATTAAACGCAGTTTAATCAGCAATGTTGGTTGATGACTCGTTGCCTCTCTCTATGGTAGGCAACGAGTCAATGAGGCGTTCAATAACGTGAGTCATTGTTGTATCTTTTGCTGTTGCATATAGCCGTAACTTATTTAATCTGCGTGAAGCTTACACCGACCCGTCAGGGCGGTGTAGGTAGTTCACCATCTCGCATCAGAGGATCCTATTTGTATTTCATCTGAGGAAAAAATGAAGTTGCAGACCGCCTCACCTGACCAGCCCGGTTTACTGCCCGCATTCTACGATGTGCCTGACAACATGGCGGCTGGGGAGCCTGGTTCGATTATCAAGCTGGAAAAAGTCGATGCCCCTGAAGGAGTCCACGCTTGGCGCGTGATCTATCGCTCGCAAACGGCAGCTGGGATAGCGGTTCCGGTGTCAGGGCTAATTATTGCACCCAAATCTGCCCGTCCGGGAGCTAATCTGCCCGTTGTCAGTTGGGCGCATGGTACTGTTGGCGCTGCCCGGTATTGTGCCCCGTCTAATGTTCCCAACCCAGTCTCGGAGTTCGTTGGCTATCCCTCGTTCGAGAGTACGGTGCCGAATGACTATGGTATCCCTGGGCTGTCAGCCTTTCTCAAAGCCGGATACGTGGTTGTGGCAACCGATTATCAAGGATTAGGAGCCGGACAGAATCACGAATACATCGTGGGTCTCAGCCAAGCACAAAATGCGCTCGACATTGTTAGAGCCGCTCGCACCGTATCTCAAGCAGGTGCAGGCAATCGGGTGGCAGTGCTGGGCTGGTCTTAAGGCGGCTTGGCTGCCCTGATTGCTGGTGAAAACGCCTCGTATGCTCCTGACCTTGATATTGTGGGTGTAGCCGCTTTAGCCCCCGCCAACCCAGCAACCTTTCTAATTCCCGAAATTTCCCAACAATCGACTGGCGGCCCGCGCACGGGGCGCAACATTCTCCTTGTTAGGGCTTATACCTGGGCATATCCTGATTTGCAGTTGAGCGACCTATTAACTGACATCGGCATCGAGGCAGCTGAGGCCGCTTCTCGGCAGGGCATCCAGCAGTTAGCGATCAGCGCAGATGCCGCAGGTGGGCTGCCAGTGCTGGTGATGCAAGGAACTGTTGATAATATAGTGCCTCAAGCTTCTACCGACCTGTACGTGAGCGAGGCTTGTAAATCTTCCAGTCGAGTCTCATACATAAAATATCCTCAAATCGATCACCGTGGTTTGTTAAAGGCGGCGGAGTCTGACTTTACTACTTGGATTGCCAGCCGATTTGCCAACGAGCCAGCACCATCCGATTGCCAATAGTTAGATCCATAAACCGTAGTGATCGAGTGAACACAGTTCGCTTACCTTGCACATCACGGACTAACATTTTTGAATGGTATTAAGCCGGCCATTATTTACAATGTAAAATCAAGCCTTTTTAGATCATCTTGCAGGTTTTTAGTCGCATCTCGGTTCCATACCTAACCAGTTGGATAAATAGCAGCTACCGTGCTATCCGCTTTGAGTTGCCTTTCTTTTGGTTATTTGGTCGTTTTTATAGTTTTTTTAATGCTTAAATTGCTCAAGATGCCATAAATATTTATCAAGCGAATATACAAAATTACACAACATTAAATCATGAAAACTACAATTAATTTCACTAAAGATTGGCAAGAAATTCTCACAGGTGAATTAACTCTAGGTGGTAAATTTACAATCAATTATGACGAAAGTCGCTTACCTTACTTTCGCACAATTTATAGAGGTTTACCAAGTTGGCAAATTGATGTAGGTCTTCAATTTGAAAATAACGGTCAAGTTCAATATAAATTACTCAGGCAAGGACAAAATAATTACCTTCCACCTGTAAAAATTGATATTCCGATAAATGCTCAGAAAGTGAATATTTGGTTTGAAAATTATGGATACGATCCTTATGACACTTCGGGAAACAATGACACTCGTTGTTACGACAGCAATTACGGTAAAAATTACAGGTTCCAACTTTCTTAAAAACCTTATTTAACCTGAGCTCGATGAACCTCTCGCTAAAGAGTTTTCGACACCCTAATTTTTTGTCAAAGTATTATAGAGTAGTTGAGAAGGTAGGACAGCAATTAAAAGCAGATGAACAAGATGTTCTAGAACCTACCCGCGTAGCTGGGCTAGAAAACTTTGGTGAAAATAATCTACTACTGCTGACGCTGACAAAAGTCAAGCCGGGAAAACATCTTCATATTCAGCGTGTTCTCCGCAAGATGTTGAAGGATACTTTTAGTCAAGAAGAAATTGAAATTTGCGGTTTTTCTAAGAATTGATACTAGCTATTTTCAGGTATTTTTCTACAATGCACTTATTATTATCTCTCTCCGAAGAAAACAGAATGGTTGCTTTCATCCATAGCGGGTGATCGCTCATGAACAGCTTCTAATAAACTCTTTACTCCACGCTTAGAGCTTGGAAATACTAAAAACAGTAAAGATTTATGCTTTGACTACTTTCATAGAATAAACTGAATTATTACATAAAGCTGTGATATAAAATTTACAATATTTATTTTCAATAATTTATCTACAAATCACTAATTATTATGTTAATATTTTTATTTGATAATGACATTTAGATATGAGATATCAAGTAGGGGGTAGTCTCCGCAGTGACGACCCCACATACGTTACCCGTCAGGCAGATGAACAACTCTATGCCAGCTTGAAAGCTGGCAATTTCTGTTATGTCTTCAACTCTCGTCAGATGGGTAAGTCATCGTTACTACAACGCACAAGTTATCGTCTTAAGTCAGAAGGGCATAGCTGTGTTTATTTAGATATGACTCGCTTGGGTATTGAAGATACTACACCAGATCAATGGTACAAAGGCATTATTATCAGCTTATTCTATAGCTTAAAATTAGCGTCACAAATTGATTTTCAGCATTGGTGGGAAATGCAAGCAGGCATTTCCTCGGTGCAAAAACTACAGCTATTTGTTGAAGATATATTACTACCAAATCTCAAAAGTGATTCTCTACAAGACGGCAAAGCTAAACGCATTTTCATCTTTATTGATGAGATTGATAGCTTGCTGAGTTTAAATTTCCCAATCAACGATTTTTTTGCTTGGATTCGTCAGTGCTATAATCTCCGACCACATAACCTAAGCTTTGAACGTTTGGGATTTGCACTATTTGGTGTAGCTAGTCCCTCTGACTTGATTGCTGATAAACGCCGCACGCCCTTTAATCTTGGTAAAGCAATTGGACTACAGGGCTTTAAGCTGCATGAAGCCACGCCTTTGCTTTCTGGATTAGAAGAAGTAATCAGTCAACCACAAGCAATATTACAAAAGGTTATTTATTGGACAGGCGGACAACCCTTTCTGACACAAAAACTCTGTGACTTAATTACTGAAGTTGCCTTTGAAACTACTACAGGGAAGATTACCCTACCTCCAGGTACAGAAGCATTGTGGGTAGAGCAATTAGTAAAAACACGTATTATTCAAAATTGGCAGTCACAAGATGAACCTGAACATTTGCGTACTATTCGCGATCGCCTCTTATTCGACGAACAACAGGCAGGACGGTTGTTGGGTATTTATCAACAGGTGTTGCAAGCAGAAGAGGATCAAGAGATGGAGAGCGAGGGAGAAGGGTTTTCCCCCTTGCCCCTTCATTCTGTTCCAAGTGATGATAGTCGAGAACAGACACAACTGTTGTTGTCCGGTTTAGTAGAAAGACACAACGGTTATCTCAAAATTAAAAATCCCATCTATCGGAATGTTTTTAATGCCCAATGGGTGTTAAGACAATTAGATAATCTCCCTCCCTACTCGCAAACATTTAACGCTTGGGTAGCATCGCGTTACAAAGATGAATCGCGTCTGTTGCGAGGACAAGCTTTAAAAGATACTCAAAATTGGTCACAAGGCAAGAGTCTGAGCGATTTAGATTATCAATTTTTAGCTGCAAGTGTTGAATGCGATAGGCGTGAAGTACAAATGGCATTGGAGGCAGCACGGGTACTAGAGGTAGAAGCACGGCTCGAACAAGAGAAAAAAATAGCTTTAGAAGTAGAAGCACGACTTGAACAAGAGAAAAAAACGGCAAAAGCAATAGAAGCACGACTAGCGCAAGAGAAAAGAACGGCTTTATTACAGAGATATCTACTAGTTGCAGTAAGTATTGGGTTGCTCGTTTCTAGTAGTTTGGGAATAGGAACTTTCATTTTGTATCACCAGACTCGCAACAGTGAAACTCAAGCCAAAAACAGTGAAATTCAAGCACTTGTATCTTCTTCCGAGGGGCTTTTTGCTTCAAATCGCAGATTAGATGCACTTGTAGAAGCAATCAAAGCAAAAAAAAGACTGCAAAAATTAGGTAAATCAAATACAAATCTTGCACCTCAAGTGGAAAATGCACTGCAACAAGCAGTTTATGGAGCAGATGAGTACAACCGTTTTTGGGGACATACAGCAGCTGTTATAGCTGTAGGTGTCAGTCCTGACAGTTCTCTAATTGCCTCAGCAAGTCTAGATCAAACAATCAAGCTTTGGCGACCTGATGGTACACTAGTTGCAACTCTCAAAGGTCATACAGGAGCAGTTAGGGCAGTCGATTTTAGCCCTGATGGTCAAATACTTGCCTCAGCCAGTGAAGATGGAACTATTAAACTTTGGCAGCTAAATGGCAAGCTGCTAAGAACTCTCAAAGGCCACACAGCTTCGCTCTGGGGAGTTGCATTTAGTCCTGATGGTCAGTTCCTTGCCTCTAGTAGTTTCGACAGAACGGTGAAAATTTGGCAGCGAGACGGTAAGTTGCTAAGGACGTTTCAAGGTTACAAACAGGGGTTTTGGAGAGTAGCTTTTAGTCCTGATGGTAATATTGTTGCTGCCGCAAGTGTAGACAAAACAGTAAAACTTTGGCAACGAGACGGTACAGGTTGGCAAAACGCCAAATCTTTACAAACTCTCATTGGTCACGCTAGTTGGGTTGTAGGAGTCGCTTTTAGCCCTGACGGTCAGACCATTGCTTCAGCGAGTGAAGACAAAACTGTGAAACTTTGGCAGCGAGACAACAGTGATGGAAGCTACCGCCAGTATAAAACTCTCAAAGGTCACAGTGCCGGCATTTGGGGAGTAGCATGGAGTCCTGATGGGCAAACTATTGCTTCCGCGAGTCTCGACAAAACGGTTAAACTGTGGAACATTGATGGGACAGAACTGAGGACGCTTAGAGGGCATAGTGCATCCGTTTGGGGAGTCGCTTTTAGTCCAGATAGCAGCTTTATTGCTTCGGCAGGGGCAGAAAACGTTGTCAGACTTTGGCAAAGTGAGAACCCATTCCAAAAGTCTATCATTGCCCATGAGTCGGGTATTTGGTCAATAGCTATTACCTCCGACAGTTCAACAATCGCTACAGCTAGCCACGAAAATACCGCTAAACTTTGGAGTCGCCAAGGCAAATTACTCAAAACTTTTACTGAATCTAAGACCGTAGTCTTCGATGTTTCATTAAGTAAAGATGGTAAGTTAATTGCTCTTGCCGCTTACGATGATACGGTAAAACTCAAGAAGCGAGACGGAAGTAGTGTTGATACTTATAAAGTTCCTTTCGGTAAACTTTTAGCAGGAGTATTGAGTCCTAACGGACAAGCGATCGCAATGGCAAATACTGATAAAATCATTCATGTATGGGTTAGAGATCGCCCTACGCCACAGATCCTTAAAGGACATCAGGCGGAAGTTTGGCAAGTCGTATTTAGTCCGGATAGTCGCTTCATTGCTTCAGCCAGTGGTGATAGTACTGCTAAACTATGGACGCTTGATGGCAAGTTGTTCAGAACCCTTGTAGGGCACTCAGCAGCAGTATGGAGAGTTGCCTTTAGCTCTGACAGCAAAATGATAGCTACTGGAAGTGGCGACAATACTGTTAAGCTGTGGACGCTGGATGGAAAGTTGCTGAAAACATTCATTGGTCACAGTGCAGCGATTTGGGGAGTTGCATTTAGCCCTGATGGAAAAATACTTGCTTCTGGTAGCGTAGATGCTACTGTCAAACTCTGGAAGCTTGATGGTACTGAAATAACGACCCTTAGAGGACATACCGCAGCGATTAGGCAAATTGCTATCAGCCCCGATGGAACTATTTTAGTTTCGGGGGGTGATGACAACCCACTGATTATTTGGAACTTGCAGCGCATTCTCAATCTAGATGTACTAACTTATGGTTGCAGTATAATTAAAGACTATTTGAAAACTAATATAGCTTTAGAAAAGAGCGATCGCTCTATTTGTAATCAGCCAATTTCTCAATAAACCTTTCGCATAAATATTGAGAATGATTTTTTATTTTGCAACTTTGATATGGAAATAACCCTCACACCATACAGGGTATAAGGGTGAAAGGTATCGATACCCTTATTTAGTTGCAGCTGCTTCAACTGCTTTCTTGAACTCTTCTAAGGTAAGACTGCCGTCTTTGTCTGAATCATAATTTTCTAGTAAATGCTCAGGTGGGCGGCCTCCTGTTATTCCCATTACCAGGGGAAATAATTGAGCGCCATAAAGCTCTCGAATGGATACTTTGCCATCCTGGTCATAGTCTAAGAGTCTAAACAGTTCTTGAACCTGTTCTGGAGTTGCCATAAAATTCTCTTTGATTAGTTTTTCAATTTAATATGTTGTCAAAATCTTGATGATAATTCAAGGAAAGTTAAGACAGTTAAGAAAGTTAATTAGATACTTAACAATTATTAACAACTGCTTAATAGCTAGTTTTTAGATTCTTGGTGCCATGAAGCAGTGGACAGGGTGTGATCCCAAACAAGCAAAATTGTACAAGCATTACCCAATTTAATTGAAGCGACAACAGTTGGACGTTTGCAAAGAACAATTGCTTTTGAACCACCTTGTCGTGCTGACGCTTACAAATTTCTACGATTAGGCTTGTGAGCTGAATTACAATAGCCCTTCACGTTTCAAATATCTTCTTTACTGTCTCAAAAATTTGCTTAAGTGTTTTAACTTTCCTTGTGTTTTCGCTCTGACACTGAAAACATTTAAAGACGTATATAGGAATTCTATTTGATTTTTGAAAAAGAGTACGAGATAATGCGGGTGAGTGTAAAAGTGTAAAAGCAGACTATGATAAATCAACATCTACAAGCTGCAACACTAAAAACGGAGATGTCAACTGCGATGCCTTCGGCGAGCTTCTCTACGAGACGCTACGCGAACGCTAACGCAGAGTTACAAGAATTTATCGGCACTTGTCGTGATGCTCGTGAGGCAAGAAAAGCTTTGGCGGTCAAAATGAATGCTCTTCTTCTTTTACCACAAATTGCTACACTCTTTGCAATATAAGCATTCTAAACCATTTTGTCCCCACGCGAGGTACAAAGCATAAACAACTTACTACAAATGAGGAACCGACACAAGGAAAGTTAAGACAGTTAAGTGTAGCGACCTGCAATTATAAATCCCCCAACCTGCAATCAAGACATTTCTCAGCCAGGATTATTTGCAACTATAATTTCATTTGAGCCAGGATTAAGGGTCTTGTCCACTTTTGGTGATCCTGTTTAGGGATACTCTCAATTGAGCGATCGCAAAAGATGAATTTTCTTTTAGTCAATAGCGATAGATAGAATGAACGTCTCAGTAGTTGAGAATGGTGTCAACAAATCAATAAAAGCTAGAATGGAGATGAAAAGTCTAAACTTCTTGTGTACTCTAGCTTTTAGGTAATAAAACGAAAAATAGTTGAGAATCACACACTCAGAGTCGAATATGGGTCAAAAGGCTATAGAAGTACTCTGTCACCTATTACCCGATACAAAAAATCTTCAACTTAAGAATTGGCTGATTAACGAAGCACAAGCTACTATTACGTTAATGATCGCTTCAGTACAAGCTGTTACTCAGTGCCCAATCTGCACTTCCCAAACTCACCGAATTCATAGTCGCTATGAACGGACGTTGGCTGATTTATCATGGGCTGATTACAGAATCACTTTACAGATGCGTGTGCGGAAGTTTTTTTGTCTCAATGCTAATTGTAAACGGCGCATTTTTACTGAAAGATTGACTAATGTGACTGCTCCTTGGGCGCGTCGGACTCTGCGGTTGGCTCAACAATTTACCACAATCGGTTTAGCGTTAGGCGGTGCAGCTGGGGTGAGACTATCGCGGCACGATGGTTTCACTGTGAGTCGCAATACACTGTTGCGACTGGTGCGTAAAATGCCTCTACCATTAATTGATTTCCTAGAAATTCTTGGGGTAGACGATTTCGCTTTTCGCAAGTGCCAAACTTATGGGACGATACTCGTTGATTTAGAGCAAAGCCAACCATTGGCTTTACTAAAAGACCGTTCTGCGGAAACTTTAGCCCAATGGTTAAAAGCACATCCAGGTATTAAAGTTGTCTCACTAGACCGAGCCAAAGCTTATGCTAGTGGCATTAGCCAGGGAGCGCCCGAAGCTATCCAGGTTGCAGATCGTTTTCATCTACTACAGAATCTAGGAGAAACACTGGAACGAGTGTTTCATGGACATAGTAAAGACTTGAAAGAAGTTGATGAAGCTTACAGTCAAATCGAAGTCATCCAAACAGATGGCACAGTAGTTGCACCAGTACCGCCACCCCCAACGCCGACTAAACAGGAAGGACTGGCCGAACAGCGTCGTACACGAAGACTGGCAATTTATCAGCAAGTTTGGGAATTACATCGCCAGGGGTGGTCAGGACAAGCTATTGCCCGCAGACTTGGTATTGGTCATGGAACCGTGTTTCGTTACCTGAGTAGTCCCACATTTGTTGAACGTCAGGGACGCAGCGACCGTGGTCGAAGTTTACTAAACCCTTATAAAGATTATCTTCTCAAACGCTGGAACGAGGGTTATATCGATACTAAAGGGCTGTTTGGGCAAATTCAACGGCGTGGTTACTCTGGTAGCTATGATACTGTGGCCCGCTACACCCGTCGATTGCGCTCTTCTCAAGGTTTGAAACTAAGGCAACGCCTTATAAATAAACCTCTGCCGATAGTTGCCGAACCGCAGAAGAAATCTCTTACTCCTAGTCGGGCAACTTGGCTTGTGCTGCGACGACGGGAATTGTGCAAGCGAGGCGATGAACAACTGATTGCACTGCTAACGGCACAACACCCTGAATTAGCTGAGGCAATTGAATTAGGTCAAGGTTTTGCTCAATTGGTGCGTACTCGACAACCCGAACAACTTGATCTTTGGCTTACACAGGCGGAGAATAGCATTCTTTCTCCCTTTCGCAACTTTGCTAAAAGTTTGCGTGAAGACTACGATGCTGTCAAGGCTGGTGTAACGCTTTCAGTGAGTAATGGCCCTGTTGAAGGTCACATTAACCGATTAAAGATGTTGAAACGACAAATGTACGGTCGCGCCGGGATAGATTTACTTGAGCGACGGTTCTTGCTCGCTATATAAGGCGTGGGCAGGGGAGCGTGAAAATAAACTGTATTTTTGCGATCGCATGAAGGCGGGCACTTCGTGTCATCGCTCAGTCTCAGTAATAGTTATTATTTCATCTTTTGTTGTTGCGATCGCTCAACTGGGAGCATCCCCAAACATGATTACCAAAATTGGACAAGACCCTTAATCCTGGCTGAAGCACAATTATAGTTGCATTTAATCCTGGTTCTTGGCAACTTTTGGTGATGATGAAAGGTTACGCGCCTTAAGGCAGAGGGCAGAAGGCAGAAGGCAGAAGAAAGAAAGGAATAAGTAGTATAATTGAATTACTTCAAACTTCTGACAGACATCAAACTTTTAAGGGATACGTATCAAATTTTGGTATGGAATTGCTATGCCACCTGTTACCCGATAGAACGCACATTAAACTTGAAAATTGGTTGATAGATGAAACGCAAGCAACCATCAGGTTGATTGTTTCTTCCACACAAACTATTGTTAAATGTCCAATTTGTAGCTTAACAACTCACCGAATTCATAGCCGCTACGAGCGGAAATTAGCAGACTTACCGTGGGCTGATTACAGCATTAGGCTACAGTTGCGAGTGCGAAAGTTTTTTTGCATCAACGCTAATTGTAAACGTCGCATTTTTACAGAAAGGCTCAACAGTGTGACCGCACCTTGGGCGCGAAGAACTCTGCGTTTAGCTCAACGACTGAGCGCCATTGGTTTAGCTCTGGGCGGTGCAGCAGGGGTAAGACTCTCAGAGCAATTGGGGGTAACAGCTTCTCGTAACACGCTATTAAAATTAGTACGCTCAATCCCACTTCCGCCAATCGTAACGCCACAGATTCTTGGGGTAGACGACTTTTGTTTTCGTAAATGTAAAACCTATGGCACAGCACTAATTGACCTAGAACGCAGCAGACCAATCGCTCTACTTAAAGACGCAAAAGCCGAAACCCTAGCAGAATGGTTGAAAGCTCACCCTGGGATCAAAATCGTCTCACGAGATAGATCAAAAACTTATGAAAGTGGTATTCGCCAAGGAGCGCCAGAAGCGATTCATGTTGCAGATCGTTTTCACTTATTGCAGAACTTAGCTGAAACTCTTAACCAAGTATTCAGTACACATCATCAAGCTCTCAAAGCCGTCGATGAAGCATACAGTCTTTCATCAGTAACTCAAACCGACGGTACTGTGGTTGTGCGAGTACCACGACCAAGCCGTGAACAACAGGCACTACAATTAGCAGAACAACGCCGTGCTAGGCGACTTGCTATTCATCAGCAAATTTGGGACTTACATCAACAAGGTTGGAGAGCAAAAGCTATAGCCCATCAAGTTGGTATTGGTGTAACAAGTGTGTTTAACCATCTGCGTACTCCCACCTTTCCAGAACCTCAAAGACGAAAAAGCCTCGGTCGAAGTATTCTAGTTCCATATCATGAATATATCCTTCAACGCTGGAATCAAGGTTGCCACGAAGGATTAGTCTTGTTTGAAGAAATCCAAAAGCAGGGTTACAAAGGTAGCTATGATACCGTAGCCCGTTATATTCGTCGCATCCGTACTGTTCAAGGAATCCAGCCTCGAAAACGGTATTCAGTTAAGTCTTTACCAAAAGTCACTCAACCCAAAAAACTTTGTCTGACACCTCGTCGTGCAGTATGGATTGTGCTAGGGAAACAGGAGTCACAACTGCTTGATTCGGAGCAACTGATTGCACTACTAACAGCGCAACATCCAGATTTAGCCGCAGCTATTGAGTTAGCGCAAGGCTTTGCACAAATTGTGCGCCAACGGCAGCCTTCACAACTTGATCCTTGGCTGACTCAAGCTCTCATGAGCAATCTGACTGCTTTTCATCGTTTTGCTAAACGATTGCGTGAAGACTACGAGGCTGTGAAGGCAGGTGTAACTATGTCAGTTAGTAATGGCCCAGTTGAAGGGCATATTAATCGGCTGAAAATGTTAAAGCGACAGATGTATGGTCGCGCCAAAATAGATTTACTTGAGCGACGATTCTTGTTAGCAACTTAAAGGATATCATTCTTGTACTTCAAACTTTTTCTTAACTTCTGAATTCTGACTTCAAACTTAGTTATGAGCTATAGAAATCAGTTCATTTGGCAAAGGGCAGTTCAACTGGCTATTAATTGTTATAAATTTACCCGCCTATTTCCTCAGTCCGAATTGTATGGTTTAACCAGCCAAATCCGACGTTCTTCTGTATCTGTAGCGTCTAATATAGCAGAAGGCTATGGAAGGCGCTCAAAGCCAGAATACATACAGTTTTTACATATTGCATTAGGATCTTTGAGAGAACTTGATACCCAATTAATCATTGCCAAAGAAGTAGATTTAGCTGACAAAAACCTTTTCACTCCCCTATTGAATGAGGTCGAGGAAATGCAAAGTATATTAGTTGCTAGCTTAAACAAACTTAAAGCTTGAACTTACTACTTATTCCTTTCTTTCTTTCTTCTGCCTTCTGCCCTCTGCCCTCTGCCTTAAAGCGCGTAACCTTTCATCATCACCAAAAGTTGCCAAGAGCCATAATCCTGGTTTGTAAATGTCTTGATTGCAGGTTTGAGCGATTAGTATTGCAGGTCGCTAGTGTGATTCGTTCTGTCGAAACGAATAGAAATATTCGAGGATGACAGGCAAGGGAAATATTCGGGAGAAATCCCGACAGAACCTTGACAACTCAATTTTTCGTGATGGTGCAATTCCATCCCTCCAAGTGCAGGAGTGAAAGCAAGTCCCCCATCTCAGGAAAATGGTTCTTTGTTGGGATGAAGCGGGGAATCATGGCGGTAACTGCAAGCCTAATGTGGAATCCCGCCTAGCATAGCTGGTCATGGATAGTCAAACGAATCTCTTGATTGAATCATCGTTATGCAAAACAAGCCAAAAGGCTGACAGGCTTGTCCCAAAAGGGAAAAGATTAGTGGTTGGCTGATTAGCGACAGACCAATAAGCACTCACAATAAACTCGGTGAAGAGAGAGAGTCCTAAAACCAACGTCAAACGAAAAATTGGGAACGAAGTAACCCCCTAATGTACTCTCCAAAACTGGTCGAAATTTGGAGTAGGTAGCCAACCGGAAGTCATCAGGGAGAAGGATTGTCTCAGAAGCCAATGCCTTCTTGTAACGAGAAGGATATGCAGACGGAGATACGGGGACTTGGATTGTAGAGGTATAAGTAGCAATGTACACATCTAAAACGAGTTTCAAGACTACGGTGGAATGGAATGCTATCCCCTGGCGAAAGCTAGAAAGGAAAGTATTTAAGTTGCAAAAGCGTATCTACAAAGCCTCTCAGCGTGGTGATGTCAAAGCAGTTCGTCAACTCCAAAAAACGTTGTTGCACTCCTGGTCAGCAAAGTGTTTGGCGGTTCGTAGGGTAACACAAGACAACCGAGGTAAGAAGACGGCAGGAGTGGACGGGCTGAAAAACTTGTCCCCAAAAGCACGTCTTATCTTAGTATATTCCCTGAAACTAGGTCAAAAAGCCGCTCCCACTCGAAGGGTGTGGATACCAAAACCCGGCTCAAAGGGAGAAAAAAGACCCCTTTCTATACCCACTCTGTACGACCGCGCCTTGCAATCGCTAGTAAAACTAGCCCTAGAACCTGAATGGGAAGCTCGCTTCGAGCCAAACTCGTTCGGTTTCCGACCAGGAAGAAGCGCCCATGATGCGATTAAGGCAATATTCAACACTATTAAGTTCAAACCTAAATATGTGTTGGATGCCGATATTGCGAAATGTTTTGACAAAATTAATCACAATGTTCTGCTGTCAAAACTAAATACATTCCCCACCATCCGCCGACAAATTCGTGCATGGTTGAAAGCGGGAGTGATTGATTTCTCTGAATATGCTTTAAGAGAGAAATCTGACAACATAACATCAATGGGTGTTCCACAAGGAGGTACGATTTCGCCATTATTAGCGAATATAGCCCTTCACGGCATGGAAAATCGAATTAAACAAGTTGCTCTTACTTTACCCGGATGTAAATCGGAGAACCGTAAAGCAATAAGTTTAATTAGATTTGCAGATGATTTTGTGATTCTGCATAAAGACCTTGCCGTTATCCAAAGATGTCAGCAGATTATGGCAGAGTGGTTAAACGAATTGGGGCTAGAATTAAAACCAAGTAAAACCCATATTTCTCATACACATAATATGTATGAAGGTAACGTTGGTTTCGACTTTTTGGGTTTCACTGTTCGACAATTCCCGGTAGGAAAATATCATAGTGGTAAAAGCTCAAACGGAAAATTACTTGGTTACAAAACTCTTGTTACTCCAAGCAAAACAAAGCTGAGGACACACACGCAGAAGATAGGTAAATTGATTGATGGGCATAAATCAGTACCACAATCTGATTTAATCGCTCATCTAAATCCCGTCATCCGTGGATGGACAAACTACTACTCAGGTGTTGTCAGTAAACGCATATTTAATCAGGCTGACACAACTTTATTCAGCCAGCTAAAAGCATGGGCAGAACATCGTCACCCTAATAAATCTTCCCGATGGAGTTGTCAAAAGTATTGGCAAACTGTAGGGTCTGATAATTGGGTTTTTAAACCCCATAACCAGAAGATTCGCTTATTCAAGCACCGTGAAACTCCTATCGTGAGACACATACAAGTGCAAGGAATCCGTAGCCCATTTGATGGTGACTGGGTGTACTGGAGTTCCAGAATGGGTAAACATCCTGAAGCGCCAACAAGGGTGGCAACACTCCTGAAGGTGCAGAAAGGAAAGTGTACTCACTGTGGACTGTTTTTTCACTATGAAGATTTGATGGAAATCGACCACAAAATCCCCCGCTCCCAAGGCGGTAAGGATAGTTATGACAACCTTCAATTACTTCATGGACATTGCCATGATGCTAAAACGGCAGCAGATAAATTTGCTGTTACAGTTCCAGAGATAGATGAGGATTATCTCAACTGTAATCCCTTTTAACTCTGAATTTAGAGGTGTGCGTGACAAGCACCAAATCACTGAGGAGCCGTGTGAAATTAACGTTTCATGCACGGTTTTGTAGCCGAGTCAGAGAGGTGACTTTCTGGCTTAGGCATCCATCTATGTCCTGTGTGAAGGATGTACATGGCGAGGTTTACCAGGTGATTTTCCTGCCTGGGAAACGGTTTATGGTTATTTCCGAAGCTGGCGTAAAGATGGAACATGGCTAAAAATACATGACAAACTTTATCAGTGGACACGGGTGGCAGTAGGACGTGACCCAAGCCCATCAGAAGCCGCAGTTGATAGCCAATCAGTGGAAACGGCAACGATGATTTCTCAAGATGTGGGCTATGACGCAGGCAAGAAGATAAATGGACGCAAACGACATCTGAGTGTGGATATGTTAGGGCTAGTTTTACGCGTTTTGGTTACTGCTGCCAGTGTTCCTGAACGTGAGGGAGGGAAGAAAGTCCTCCAACAAGTCCATCGTATGGAGGATAAGGTTAAACGTTTAAATACAATTTGGATGGATGGAGGATATCGGGGAGAAGATTTTATGCACTGGGTAATGGATATGTTTCGCTGGATTGTTGAAATCGTTCTCAGACCTTTGGAGAAGAAGGGTTTTGTTTTATTACCAAAACGGTTGGGATTAATTCGCTTTGAGAGCGATCGCGTCTTACCGCGTTGCGAACTTTACCGCACTTATTTTGCAAAACAACTAGCAACAATTGTTTAACAAAATTCAAGAATTAAGGAGATTTTCACGCTTGCAAATCTCCTTGATTGTGGGATAATGTTGCCTGCCTTTAGATGTTTAGAACTACCAAAGATTGCTGTCCGACAGCCCAGCCATCTCTGTTGCCCCAATCCACCACCTGAATTCTTACTTCAGATCTATAAAACGCCAGTGAGTACTACCATTATCTCTTTCCTTGGTGTTAGATGTTGATACATTATATTTATTTCCTGTAGGGCCAGCACCTCTAGTGTCTAAGTAGCCACCATCACCACCATATTGATTCTGTAAGTAGATATCGTCATTAACTGAGACAGGAGTACCATTTTGCTGGCCACTAGAAATTATTTTCCATGTACCAGTACCCTGATCTCTAGTGGGGGTATTAGCTGTTGATACATCATATTTATTTCCTGTAGCATGATTGCAAGTGTCTAAGTACCCACCATCACCCTGATATTGATTCTGCAAGTAGATATCGTCACCAACTAGGACAGGAGTACCATTCTGCTTGCCACTGGCGGAAACTATTTTCCATTCACCAGTACCCTGAGCTCTAGTGGGGGTATTAGCTGTTGATACATCATATTTATTTCCTGTAGCATGATTGCAAGTGTCTAAGTACCCTCCTTCCCAATTGTTGTAACCGTTCTGAATATTGTACGTTTGACCATAAATAAGAGTAGCAGTTGTTGATATGGCAATCCAATTAATATGCCATTTCTTACCATTGGCTTGTGCTGGGGTAAGGGCACCACCATTATCCCGTCTGATATAGATGCGAAAGCCTTTTTCTGTAGCACTATAAACAGAACTAGCGCCTGTGGTTGTCCAATGCTCGGCATCGCCACCAATTGATGTTACGTATATTGGTGTCTTAGTGAACGCTGCAGCACTAGTGTCAACGTCTACATAAATACCCTCAGTGCTATATACCTGCCAATCAGTTGCACCTGGTGTCGTCTTTCCCGATGCAATTTTAGTACCATCGGTTCTATATGTGACTGATAATGTCTGATTTTTTACGGGTGTAGCTACCATGATTTAAACTCCTGTTTGACAAAGCTGTGAGTAGAAGTTGCCTTAACTCCGTATATACATACTCTCGCTATAAGAGTGGAAACACAAGGAAAGATAAGACAGTTAAGCAGATAGCCATTAAGAAAGTTTGGACAGTTAAGACAGTTAAGAAAGTTAAGAGTTTTAAGCTATAAGAAAACAGATTCTATTTTGGGAAAAGTGATACTATTTAGTGTTAATAGAAAATACACGTTGCTCTGAAAAAATCAGTCAAAATATTCATCAGCATTAGCTTTTGTTGTGTCAGCATGAAAAAATCGTAACGGTTTGACCTAAAATAAACCAAATTATTACATCATGCTGTACTGTTAAATTTGCAATATTTACTTTCAATAAGTTATCGAAAAATTATTAATAACTATGTTAACATTTATTATTTTAGAACCACACTTAAAACACTGAACAGTGAACATGAAAGAATTCTTCATGCTCTTACAGGCTGGTAACTGATCTAACTTTTCACGGTATCTGGAAAACCTCTCTCTAAATCTCTCTCCTGCGAGGAGAGAGACTTTGAATTCTTGGTTTGGAAGTTAGATTTTACGTGGACTTTTCCACATGACGCGAAAAGTCAGGTACTGAATCCTTACTCAAAATCTAGTAATTTAAGGGCTTTGTAATCATGGCAACCATAATATCTACCGCAACACAATACTATTACCTTACCGCAGGAACAGATTATTACCTGATTGCCAAACGTAGTGGTAAAGCTTTAGCTGTAGATGGACAGAAGACTGGTGATTGAGCAAATGTTCTGCAATGGACTAACCAATTACAAGATAGCTGTTTTTTAACTGGCTTTCTTAAAATTGGGTGAAGCATCTATTGGTATTTCAATTTGAAAAGTAGTTCCTCGACCAAAAGCAGATATACAACTGAGCTTCCCTCCATGTTTTTCTACAATAATCTGGTAGCTGACCGATAAACCTAACCCCACACCTTTCCCAACTGCCTTAGTTGTAAAAAATGGGTCATAAATTTTGCGTTGTAGTTCTTCACTAATTCCAAAACCGTTATCAAAAATTTGAATATTAATCCAGTATTGTTGATAAGTACTGGTTGTAATTCTAATTATTGGTATAGAATCACAATTTATTTTCATGTTATTGATATACTTTTTATCTAACGCATCAATAGCATTCGTAAAAATATTAAAAAACGCTTGATTTAATTGCCCAGGATAGCAATTTACTAATGGCAAATCTCCATATTCTTTAATTACCGTAACTTCCGGTCTATTACCCCCTGTGTTGATCAATCTATTTTTGAGGATGAGTAGTGTATAATCTAACCCTTCATGAATATCTACAGTCTTAAACTCGGCTTCATCCAGGCGTGAGAAGTTACGTAAGGAGTCAACAATATGCTTAATTCTTGTAGCTCCTACTTGCATTGATTCTAACGTTTTTGGTAAATCCTTTGTCAGAAATTGTAAATCAATAGTTTCTTTGAGAAATTGAATTGTCTGTAGAGGCTCAGGATAGTATTTTTCATAAGTGTTAATCAATTCTAGAATATCTCGTATATAGGCTTCTATATGAAATAAGTTCCCATAAATAAAATTGACAGGATTATTAATTTCATGCGCTACTCCAGCAACTATTTGCCCTATTGAGGACATTTTTTCGGCTTGAATGAATTGTAATTGAGTTTGTTTAAGTGCTAACATTGCTGCTTCTAATTCCTCAGTTCTTGTTTGAGCTAAGGTTGCTAGCTCTGCTTGTTTTTGTAGTGCTTGTTGTAAAAGTTCTTGATTAGACTTGAGAACAGCTGTTTTAACTAGTTGAACACTTAATTGTTGATTAAAAAATGAGGTGAGCAACGTCCAGCCCAAAAGCAGTACTGTGATTAAACCAACAATTACAGCCATCCAAACTGATCTATTAGTATCAACTGTGGCTAGATTGATGATTTTGGGATTGGAAAAATGGGTTGCCATCATGCCTGTGTAGTGCATTGAGGGTATGGCACTACCCAATATAATTGCACTCCCAAACCTGAGCCACCTTCCTTTTAAGGTAGTATCAGCTCTGAGTTTGAACCCAACCCAAAGTGCAAGCAGGGAAATGAGTATAGCGATTGCAATCGACAATACAACTATATTAAAGTCATAAGATATCTTTGCTGGTAAGCGAACAGCAGCCATACCGATGTAGTGCATGGCACTAATTCCTATACCCATTAGTAGGCTACCGCTTAACAGCGACAAAATATTAATCTCTGGTAAGCTAACTAAAGCAAGGGCTAACCCAGAGGCAAAAATTGCTGGCACTAGCGATATGGCAACTGTTAACCAATGATAATGAATCGGAATTGGCAGACTTAATGCCAGCATGGCAATAAAGTGCATAGCCCAAATGCCAGTTCCCATCGTAACCGCTCCACCAACCACCCACCTAAAACGTTCTTTTGATTTAGATTCTACGACTTGTCCTGCTAAATCAAGTGTGGTGTATGCCGTTAGCATAGCAATAGCTACAGAAAGTAAGCTTAGGCGAATGTCATAAATACCATGAAGCATAAAGTAAATTACTAGCTCCGCTTAAATAAACTTTAAAGATTATTGACCTGTTTTTCTTACTTATTATTCCCAACAGACAAGGCATTCTTGCATACCACAGGATAACCCGACGAGTGGCACTGTTTGATCAGCGATAATACCAAAGGTGGGTACTGGCAATTCGCTTCTTAAACAATTGCCAAAAGCAGCGAATTGGTGTTAGACCCCTGTCAAATCATAATCAGTTACCCAAGCGAGGTTAGGGTTAAACTTAGGCTTGGCATTTGGCCGAGGAAAGATGCAAATTCCTGCGTCCTCTGGTACGGTTAAAGTGGAAGACTGCCATTCAATGCTGTAGAGTCAAGCGCCGTTAATTAGTTGTATACCCAAAACAGTGCGCCTGTTTGACCCATAAGCAGCAAACTAGAATTTAACAAGTTCACCCACTATAAAAATGGGACTTTCAACGCTTACAGACTGAATTTGCTCACCATAATGTACCTCCTAATTTGAAAGTAGACTGCATAGGTAATCAATCCGTTTCCAAGTCACAGCAGCTTGCCGGGGAGAACAACTCAAACCATAAGCGCGACGGGCATCATAATTACCCTTGATTCCCTTGGCTACTCCAACGGGAATCCCAAAAGCCACCTCACGAATGCCGGGTTCAAAGCTTCGGTCTTCATGAGAGATCCGTACTTGCGTAATATGATTTCCAATTTGGTCTGCCCAGGGGGTTGGCTGTTGATGGTGGAATAAGCCATCGGCGTAGGCAATGATAAAGACTCTTTCTCTTTCATGTGGCAAGCCGAGGCAGTACGCGGGTATAGTTGACCATTCACATACGTACCGGATTTGGGAAAGGTCTTCGAGGACTGTTGCCATTCCTCTAGCGAGTAGCCCTGCTGGGTTTTCGATGAGAGCGATTGCTGGTTTACACTGGTGGATGATCCTAAATTGTTCTCCCCAGAGTGCGGATCTGAAGTCGGCAAGTCCAAGTCTATTGCCTAAGTTACTTGTGCCGGCGCAAGGGAAACCCAACATAAACTGTAGGCAAAATTTCCAGTAGTTATGCTGAGGTATAAATAAGTTACTAAAGTATAAAGTGAATGCTGGTAAAAGAAAAGATGATTGTAGTAAATTTATATACTCTATTGATGTGAATAATTCGGTAGAGTATTTTTGTGAGAATCACTGCCCTTCGTAAAAGGGTTTTCTACAGCCTGCAATTGTTGCAAGAGGTCTCGTAGACTGTGGAAGAATAATCGCAACAGTAAGATGAAGCGTCAAATGTGTATTACGATATCTGAAATTCTTAATTTTGGTTTCTAGAGGTAAGCATTTGTTCAGGAATAACCAAAGGCAACCCCTTACCTAGATACAACCACTTGTTTGTTTCTCGCTGACTTTGAAAAATATTTAATTATATTTTAATATTTCTGTTGGTTGATGCTCTAAAAGCCTCACAGCCTCTTATCCCTATAGATGCAAATTAACTATCTTTATTTAAGTATCTCTAGGTAGAAGTCATAAATTTCTAGAATTCGTAGGATTTGAAACGGAAACTTATTTTTATTGATGTAGTTTCAAAATAAGACTTATATTATCTGTTGAACAATGCCAAGTAGTTATTTTACATCAATAGAAGAAAGAGAAAAAATATTTTGCACAGAACTGGTTAAGTACGGCGTGGAGTATGAAAAAGCGGTTATAGCAGCTAAAATTATAGCTTCTGGGCAAGGGGATGAGCTTTTATCGCCCTCAGAGATAAAAATCGTTAAAGATGCTTGCAAAAAGTGGTCAGAACAGAATCAGCGTTTAAAGCGTTTGAAAGCTGTTGTAAATCAAATTTAGTTTAAGCTGACGGCAATAATTAGAGAAGCTAGAAAAGCAAAAGGCTGGTCTAGGGCATTTTTTGCTACAACTATGGGGAAAAGCGTTTCTTGGGTTGATGCAGTTGAGACATGTATAAGTAAAGTCTCTCAGAAAGATTTACCAAAGTTGCTCAACACGCTGGAACTATACCTTAACAAGTATTGATTTCAACTAAACATAAATTCTTGTATCTAACTGCAAATACCCTAAGCTAAGTAAGCATTAGGGTATTTGCAATATCAAAAATATCAGAAGTTCCAGTGTTTCATCTAGGGTTAAACAATCTGTCTAACTAATATTGTCGCTAAAAGTTAATTCATTCAAGCCGTGCTAACGAACTGCATTTGGGTCACGATAAGCAGTAGATTCAGAGCGCTTGCCTTTAGCTAAACCAGCCAAACCAGCCAGACCTAACAAGCCTAACCAGCCCCAGTCAAAACCGTTATCATCTCTGCTATTCGCCCCTTGAGTAGAGGTGTTATCTGTACGTGAAGTAGTGTTTGTATCCCCAGAGGTGTTGCTTTGGGCCGAGGCGGGCATAATTAAAGGAGTTACGGCAAGACCCACTGCTAGTATGCTAGAGCCAATAACTTTTGATATGTCCGAACGCTTCATAATTAAAACTCTGTTTTGGTATTCATACTTTATCAATCTCAAGCTGAACATTCATCAGTCCAAAGCTACAAATAACGCTGCTCATAGAGTCCCAATAAAGTAGTATTTTACTTTAATGAGAACGTCAATAGAGTGAGATTTTCTTCTTCAAAGCTTCACTCTAATCAATAACTGAGTTCTCCAGGAGGAACGAAACTCAGTTAGGATAGCGCACTCAACTACTACCGCCACTTTTCAAAAGCTGGCTAGCAAATATTTACATAAAACTTACGCTAGCAACTAACTCCACAGTCAGTACTTATATGCCTTTATTTAAACTCCCACTCTTGGTAGGTGCGTATTATCAACTACAGCAATAAATTAGAAACTATTGCTTAAACTAAGCAACTAATAGCCAAATGTAGCTAATGCGAATATGGGAGAAAATTTTGATTTTTAAAAGGCTTTTCAATCTAAAAAATCTTAACAAAAATGTCTATAAATAAATTTTATTCATCATAGTTGCGATTAGCTCATGAGTTCATATAATTACACTATCTTATTAGCTTCTAACGAACCTATTACACAGATGTCAATTAAAGATGTGATTGAGCAAACGTCTTTAGATAATGTATTTGTAAATGTATTTGTAGTCAACTCCTCAGTAGAAGCTGTACATTATCTTGAAAGTAAAGGTTCTTCATTTGATAACTCAGGCTCCTGTTTACCCCTAGTAATATTATCAGATTTAAACATTTCTGTGTTGTCAAATTTAGAGTTATTAACATGGGTAAAACAGCATCCCTTGTTGAAGCACATACCAGTGGTCGTGATTAGTAACTCAGAAAATAAAAACCAAGCTATAGAAGCTATGGATTTAGGGGCTAGCTCTTACTTTGTTAAATCGAAGCCAGTAGAGAATCTAATTTACCTGATCAAAGCTCATGTACCTTGGTTAGTACTGGATTATGGCGGTAATTAAGGTTAAGAATTTATCAAAGATGTGATTGGTTGATAACACGCAAGGAAGCGCAATTGCTTCTAGTGAATTAAAGTCCAAAGTTATTGGTAAGATTTGGCGGATTTAATGCACGCTGTAAGATTGTTCTATAACTGGATCGGTGACCCATCACCGTGAAATCGAAATTCGACTAACTCACCCAAGCCAAACACAGGTTTTTCTTGGGGCAGCGATCGCTTCGGCACTTAGTCGCGATCTCAACCTCATCTGTCCCGTGTAGATCAAATTCAATCAATAACCCACGATTTTGTTTTTATTTCATGGAGTTATGTTTATGATCCTGCATATTTCGATCGATGCTCACAATCCATTGCAAGTTGCTACTGCTCTAGCTGAAGTTTTGAATGGTAAGGTATATAAATTTTTCACTCCTGGTAGTTACCTCGTGATGCCTTTTGACAAACATGGTACTCACATTGTGGTGTTTAAAGAAGGTGATGTATGGGTTCCAAGTACTGATGCCGAATCAGCGCAGGTACTGCAAGCTGAACCGACTAAATTTGTGGCTAACCATGCGGCAATTTCGGTTCCTACCACCCAGGAGCAGATCGAGCAGATCGGTCAACGTGAGGGATGGCGCGTCCTGACTCGCTCTTCAGGAGATGCCGTCCCATTCAGTGCGATCGAGTTTTGGGTGGAGAATCGCATACTGTTTGAGTTTTTACCGTCAGAATTTGTGCCCCAATATTTGCAGACCATGCAATCAGAGATGATTGAGAAAATTCTTGGCCAGCCAATTTAGCTTGTGCCAGTTTAGGAGAGCGATTTTTTTTCGGGGGAGATGGGCAAGAATTAAGCAAGGGGTTTAAACATTTCCCAATTAAACCCAACCGCCCACTCCTCGCCCCCAAAAGACACTCCACCGTCAGCCTGACATCGCCGCAGTCAACCCCGGCAGCCACCGTCCCCGACAGAACAGCCAGTACCCCAAGTTCCGACCAATCTCCCAAATCCTCGCCGTGCAGAGATACTCGGCAATAGCCGCAGGGCAGACGTAAGCACTTCACAGGATAACCCAATGTGTGACATTTCTCGATCAGCGATGGTACCAAGGGTGGATATGTTTCAATTATGAAAATAAACAAAACACATAGTATCAATATTCAAACCCTCGCATTTATAAGCCACTGCGGTAGACGGGTTTCCCGGCATAAAGCAAGTGGCGTGCGTGGGGTATTATTAATTGCGAATGGGCGAAAAAATGAATTGCGAGTTGGAAATGACGCAACCTTTGAACTGATGGATGCAATATTGCTAACTCGTAACGCTTATAGTTTGGCAGACTTCACGTACACTCACTCGCTCTAACAGACTGACCAGTAGAGGCGGGATTCGTTTACCCCAGGGCGGGGAGATGTACCAGCACTGTTCTAAGTTTTGGACAAGATTAGTCATACTTTTGCTCCTTTCAAAATACTTTGTGCCGACATGAATAATTGGCTTGCAAAACTGGGAGGCACGGAATAGCCGATAATTGACCCCGCCGTAGCAGTTTCGTTGGGGAATAATGCAGATATGGTATTTAAACCAAGTAGTGCTTATGTACTATAAAACTAGTAATATAGTATTTTATTAAGCACCAGTTGCCCTAACTTTTTAATGCTTCACTCTGCTTCCAAGTGAGAAAAATAGTTCACGTAGACATGGATGCCTTTTATGCATCGGTAGAACAAAGGGATAACCCTAGCTACCGAGGCAAACCGTTAGTCGTCGGTGGCAGTCCGAATCAGCGAGGCGTAGTTGCAGCAGCGAGTTATGAAGCTCGTAAGTTTGGTATTCATTCCGCGATGCCGTCAGTAACAGCAATTGCCAAATGTCCTGGGCTTATCTTTGTCAGACCGAGATTCGACGTTTACCGAGATATTTCCACTTCAATCCACGCTATCTTTAAACGCTACAGTGATTTAGTGGAAGGAGTTGCACTAGATGAAGCATACCTGGATGTTACTGAGAACAAGCAAAACATCACCTATGCTTCTACTATCGCAAGATATATTAAAACTGCAATTTTCCAGGAAACGAAGTTAACGGCAACTGCGGGTGTGTCGATTAACAAGTTTCTTGCAAAAATGGCATCAGGGCAGAATAAGCCAAATGGACTAACGGTGATTTTACCGGAGGATGCTATCGCCTTTGTAGAGCAACTGCCAATTGAAAAATTTCACGGCATTGGAGAGGTGACTGCGGCTAAGATGCACTCATTCGGCATTCATACTGGAGCTGAATTGAAAGAGCGATCGCTGACTGAGCTAACACACCACTTTGGTAAAGCAGGCCATTATTACTACAAGATTGCCAGAGCAGAAGATGACCGACCAGTTGAGGCGAATCGGGTTCGTAAATCAATTGGTGCAGAAACCTCGTTTGCACAAGACTTAAGTGATATCAGCCAGATGTTACAAGAACTCGAACAGATTGCCCAAATTGTCGAGCAACGGTTAGAGCAGCACGAAACACGAGGACGTACATTAACTCTGAAAGTTAAGTTCTCTGACTATCAGCAGCTAACCCGCAGTAAGACAATGCTTGCTCCCATTAGTGAACTCTCTGCGATTTTTGAGATAGCTAAAGCACTGTTTGAGTCAATTGAACTGGAGAATCGTAGTATCAGATTGTTGGGAATTTCCTTGTCTAACCTTGATAATGCCAAACAGTTACAAGCTATTCAATTGCCATTATTTCAGAATGGGAACATCATATTTTAGCGCAGGTGTAAGCCCCACTTCTAAAAAGCTCAGTTACCGTCGTAAGCATTTTACAAGCTCATTAGTGACTGCAATTGTGTGTCTGAATTATCTCCCAATTCTTGTTGCAGTTGGGATAGTTGATTCTCTAACGCTTCAGCAGTCTGAATAAGATTCGATTCTTGGGCTATTTTTAGGACATGATATAGTTCACAATCTGTGACTTAAAGGAAAAGATGGTTCTTGGCAACTTTTGGTGATCTAGGTTGGGGGAAGGCAGAGGGCAGAAGGCAGAAGGAAGAAGAAAGAAAGAAAGATATAATCGAGATACTTCGAACTTCACTCCATCAAACATTTGAGGAATAAGCCTCAGCAAGTTCTATGTCGGTGCTAACTCACCTATTACCAGATTCAACCAATCTGAAACTTGAGAATTGCCTTCTTGACAAGATAAAAACTCAGATAAAGTTGATTGTTTCCGCAATCAGTAGAGTAGTTAACTGTCCAGTCTGTAACCAACCAACTCACAAAATTCATAGCCGCTATGAACGCTTATTAGCAGACTTACCCTGGGCTGATTACAGCATTACCTTACAGTTACGGGTAAGGAAGTTTTTTTGCATCAATAAGTTGTGTAAACGGCGCATTTTTACAGAAAGGCTGACCAATGTAACCACACCTTGGGCTAGAAGAACTCTACGTTTAGCTCAACGACTGAGTGTGATTGGTTTAGCTAATGGTGGTGCAGCAGGGGTAAGACTCTCACAGCATTGGGGAATAAAAGTTTCTCGCAACACACTATTAAATTTAGTCCGCTCAGTCCCACTACCACCAATCGTAACGCCACATACTCTTGGGGTAGACGACTTCTGCTTTCGTAAATGTAAAACTTACGGCACAGCACTAATTGATCTGGAACGCAGACGACCAATTGCTCTACTAAAAGACGCAAAAGCTGAAACCTTAGCAGAATGGTTAAAAGCTCACCCTGGTATCAAAATCGTCTCACGAGATCGGTCAAAAACTTATGAAAGTGGTATCCGCCAAGGCGCACCAGAAGCCATTCAAGTTGCAGACCGTTTTCACTTATTGCAGAACTTATCTCAAACGCTCTATCAAGTCTTTGGTATTCATGCCAAAGTACGTAAAAGTTGTGGAAAAACAAGTATTTAGTACTGATACTAAAGTGCATTTAGAGGTGGAAACAGCACTTGAAGAAGGCATTCGGGAATTGGATGGGGATACATACCCCACCCAATTGCAGACCACTGAAATTCAAAACTTGGGCGGGGGTCTTAAACCCTTTTTGGCAGAGAATACAGACGGATTGGCTGCACAGGAGAACCCTCAAACCAACCTTCTGCCGTCTGCCGTCTGCCCTCTGCCTTTCCCCGATAACCTTTCCCTGATTACTGAGGCTAATAAGAACCCAGTTGTACCAAGGTTTCCCCAAAACACATCTTTAAAAAGAAAAGTTCAATCCGCCAAAGCACGGGATAGACGGAGGGAAATCCATCAGCAAGTTTGGAGACTGCGGTCTGTTGGCTTCTCAGGGCTAGCAATCGCTCAAGAGCTGGGAGTTTCTAAAACTACCGTATTCAATTACTTGCGTAGCTCAACTTTTACCGAACGTCGTGAACGTAGCGACCACGGTCTGAGTCTTCTCAACCCAAATCAAGATTACCTCCTCAGTCGCTGGAATAGCGAGAACCACAACACCCAAGAACTGTTTGAAGAAATTCGCACCTGCGGCTATACCGGTAGTTATGGTACAGTCGTTCGCTTCACTCGTTATCTCAAGAGCTTACCCGGATTTGCACCAGCAAAAGGTTCAACAAAAAACGCTTCCCCCAGGGTAAGCTCTTCTTCCCATCGTCCTCTCACCCCCAGTCGCCTTACAGCTTTAGTCTTGCGACGACCGGAATTAACAGAGCCTAATGAGCGTGAAGCAATCGCTCAACTACAAACAGCCCATTCGGATTTGAAGTCAGCTATTGAACTAGCCCAACAGTTTGCATTCCTTGTGCGTCAACGCCTACCTGAGCAGCTCGATGCTTGGTTCAACAAAGCTAAAAACAGCTCTGTTTCTTTGTTGCGCTCCTTTGCTGTTAGTTTAGAGTCTGACTACAATGCTGTGAAAGCAGGTGTAACTATGTCAGTTAGTAATGGCCCAGTTGAAGGCCATATTAATCGCTTGAAAATGTTAAAGCGACAGATGTATGGTCGCGCCAAAATAGATTTACTTGAACGACGATTTTTGTTGGCTATTTAAGGAGAAAATTTTGACAATTTACACTTGATTATATGAGTTATAGAAATCAGTTTATCTGGCAAAGAGCGGTTCAACTTGCTATCAATTGTTATAAATTTACCCGCCTATTTCCTCAGTCCGAATTGTATGGTTTAACCAGCCAAATCCGACGTTCTTCTGTATCTGTAGCATCTAATATAGCAGAAGGCTATGGTAGGCGGTCAAAGCCAGAATACATACAGTTTTTACATATTGCATTAGCCTCCTTGAGAGAACTAGATACGCAATTAATCATTGCGAAAGAAGTAGACTTAGCCGAGAAAAATCTTTTCACACCCCTATTAAATGAAGTTGAGGAAATGCAAAGTATATTAGTTGCAAGTTTAAACAAACTTAAAGCTTGAACTTACTACTTATTCCTTTCTTTCTTCTGCCTTCTGCCCTCTGCCTTCTGCCTTCCCCCACCCAAGATCACCAAAAGTTGCCAAGAACCAAGTTATGATTCATTTTTGGTCAATTTATGGGTAAAAGCACACCAAGCACTCCCTTTTTTTTGCGTTGGTTGAATTTGGAAATTCTGGATACATTGCTAGCAGAACGAGTTCATCGTACCAACCCCAGAGTTGTCAAAAAACCTGTATCTAAGTTTCGCTCAAAAAGATTAAAACACCGAGGTACTGGCACACGAAATCGTCCCCCTATTTTCGTTATTCTTAGCACTGCATAGCCTTAACTTAACAGTATTGCCTTATACAGAAGTAATCTGTTTAGCCTGTATCATGCCTGGTGTTGGACTTTTAACATCCCAAGCCATACCTGTTACTTCAAGAGACCGGATAACCCAGTAACCTAGATCAAATTGCCACCATTTCATACCAAACTTTGCCGAGTTTGGGAAAGCATGATGGTTGTTATGCCACCCTTCTCCAAGAGTTAGAATGGCAAGCCAAATAATATTTCGGCTTTGATCAGCGTTTTCAAAACGGTAGCGACCAAAGACGTGGGTAATGGAATTGATGCACCAAGTCGTGTGGTGAGATAAGAAGATTCGGACAATTCCTCCCCACATAAACCCTTGGAATGCTCCAATACTACTTCCTGTAAGAATCCCTTCTATAGCCGTAGGAATAGCAAGACCTAGTATTATCCAAATTAGGTAAAGCTGATTAATTTTGACAATGGTAGGGTTGTGAACCAAGTCTTTGGCAAAAATTAATGGATTCACAATCAAGCTCTCAAACAGCCAGCCAATATGGGCATAGTATAGTCCGCGTAATTGATTATAAATTCCGTTTCCATGAAGACGAGGTGAATGAGGATCGTTGGGCTGATCGCTGTACTGATGATGGCATCTATGAGTAGCTACCCAAAAAATTACAGGTCCTTGAGCAGCCATAGAGCCAAGAATGGCTAGAGTGATCTCTATCACTTTGTTTGACTTGAAAGCTCTGTGTGCAAAGTATCGATGAAAGCCTACAGTAGATGCATTGCGCTTGGAGAAGTCAGCCAAAGCCTGAATCATCGCCTCGTCGCCTTTAATCTCAACCTTAGCCGTGAGATCCATCAGCACAGACCGCAGTCCCAGCCACTGAAGATGCGATTGCTGTTTTGAGCGTCGTAGATTGTAAAACTATCAAAGTTGGACCGAGCATCGGATGCTCCCTAAGCGATTTAGTCATTTAAAAATGGTCATCATGCAGAAGAAACTTTTTCCAGAAGAAAATCCAAATTATCATTAGGATAATACTCTTGTTTTTCTTCTCCAAACTTGAATAAATATATCGTTTTATTGCCAATCAATCTGATTGATGAATCTTCAATTTTTAACATTGTTCCTTCCGGCAATCCTACAACATAAATATCTGGATTTAAAACTAGAAATTCTTCCAGTCTTTGTTCTCTTGTCTCTCCATTGTGATTTGGGATTGCTGCATTTGTATAGTGGGGGTTAATTTGAAAAGGAACTAAATTCGTAAGGATTCAGGTCTAATATTGAGGAAGTAAAGAAGGGCAAGACAGGCAGTTACTAGAATTAGCAATTAAAGCCTGTGCAAAAAAATCAATGACAGACCTAGCTTGACGGCGACAAGTCTGTACCACGGTCAATAAATTAGCAGTATGTTGAAACCGCTCCATTGAACGGGAACCACCACTAACTTTACGTTTTGTCACAGCCAAACGCAGCGTTCGCGAAGCGTGTCCGAAGGACTCTCGTTCAGCCTGATTATTATCAGGAGGAACTTCAGGATGGTCAAGGAAATACCACCATTGGCTTGCTTTATCGCGCAAAGAACGTAAAAGCTGACCTGCTGTTGCTCCTGCTTTGTCAATCCACTGATTGAGTGAGGAGTGCAACTTAACTTTGAATTGATTGACCCAATCGTTATAACTACTTGAATCAAGAGTCTTAAACCCGAAGAGCATAACTGC
>NZ_JAIVFX010000004.1:0-79120 GCF_020829625.1 Nostoc sp. XA010
AAAGTTTAGTTAAAAACTTTGATCGGACACTCGCTCGTGCCAATGCCAAGCTCAAGCTTTGTTTTATCAGATTGATGCTCAGAAGACTAGCCGCTAGCTAGAAAAAAGATATTAAATGGGTTCTATAACGGTCAAACTTCCTGGTGATGCCAGTGTCACAATCCCCGTGAAGCCTGGAAAGCTGTCGGTTGGAGATCAAGCTACATTGGGGATTCGCCCCGAACACCTGCGACTCGATCGCAATAATCCAAGCGTGAATGGCGAAGTGTTAGTTGTGGAACGACTGGGTGGGCTAACCTATCTGTATGTCAAGATTCAGGGGGGAGAGACTCTAGTAGTGCAAACAGACGGAGATAATTCCAGCCAGTTACGCGATCTTGTTCCTATCCACATTAGCGGCGAGCTTTGCCATCTGTTTGACTTACAGGGTGAAGCTGTTTTAAAAAGTCGTCGTCACCAACTAGCATAAATAAGATGAACAGCAATACCAGCACCGGCTCAACAATCAAGCTGAATGAAGCATCCCTATCTCATTTACCTGGAAACGTGCCCGTACCCAAGTACGATCGCCATCAAATTACTAATGGAATTGTGCATATTGGGGTTGGTGGATTTCATAAATCGCACCAAGCCCTTTATCTCGATAATTATTTCCATCAAAATCCTGGTAGTGATTGGGGAATCTGTGGTGTTGGATTGCTGGACTATGACAGGCATATGCGGGATGCGCTTTGGTCGCAAGATTGTTTGTATACCTTAGTTGAGCGATCGCCTGAGCGCGATCGCGCTCGAATCATCGGTTCCATTACTCAATATCTGTTTGCACCAGACAACCGTCAAGCAGTTATTGAAGCACTAGCAAACCCTGAATGCCGAATTGTAACTTTAACAATTACTGAAAGCGGCTACTACTATATCGAAGGAAGTGGCGAATTCGATGTGAACCACCCAACGATTCAGCACGATTTGCACCATCCTGACCAACCAATCGGGACATACGGTTTTTTGAGTGCCGCACTCGCAAAGCGCCGTCAACAGGGGTTAGCGCCCTTTACAGTACTGTCCTGTGACAACATACAGGGCAACGGTAATACGGTACGGAAAATGCTAACGACATTTGCTCAAATCCGCGATCCAGAGTTAGGGCGTTGGATTGCTGAATACGTTGCCTTTCCCAACTGCATGGTCGATCGCATTACTCCGATGACAACCCCAGCAGATATCAAAATGGTGGCGGAACAGTTTGGTATTGATGATGCGTTTCCAGGCGTGACGGAGCCTTTCATCCAGTGGGTAATCGAAGATACCTTTTGTGCAGGCAGACCTGATTGGGAATCCGTTGGCGTACAGATGACTAACGATGTTCATCCCTACGAAATGATGAAAATTCGGTTGCTCAACGCCAGTCACTTGCTGATTGGCTATCTTGGCTCTCTGGCAGGTTATAGCTACGTTTATGAAGTCATGGCTGATCCTTTGTTTGAGCAAGCAGTCGCTAAGTTGATGGACGAGGTAACACCAACGCTCCAACCCGTTCCAGGGATTGATTTAAATGATTATAAAAAGACTCTAATTGAACGGTTTTCCAATCCCAAAATTCGCGATCAGCTGCCGCGCCTGTGCCTGAATGGATCAGCCAAAATTCCTAAATTTGTTTTGGGATCGCTCCGCGATAAATTACAACTTGGAGGTGCGATCGATTACCTAAGTTTAACGATTGCTGCGTGGTGTCAATACCTCAATAGTTATGATAAACAAGGGCAACCTATTCACATTGATGACCCATTAGCAGACATCCTCATTCAACGCGCCAGCTTGAGCAAATTAGACCCCAAACCATTGCTCAGTATATCTGAAATTTTTGGAGATTTAGTAGAGTCGCCACGTTTCGTCGAGGCTGTTGCTGACCAGTTGCGTAGTTTGCATGAGTTCGGTGTTAAAGGAACACTAGTCCGATTCTCGCAGACACGCTAAGGCATTATCAACTTAAGAAGCAATTTATGCTTACAGCAGTTTTCATCTATTTGAACCACATTTTTTGTAGGGGCATAGCATTGCTGTGCCCGTAGAGCGTGGTCTATTTACCTGAAAATTGCTGTAATAAAGCAACAAATCTAATTTTGGATTCTTTACTTTTAAGTATGTGAGGATTAGCCTAATGCTGCTTGGCATAGATTTAGGAACAGGCTCTGCTAAGGCATTACTCCTGGCGACAGACGGAACCGCAATAGGTGAGGCATCAAGCTCATATCCTGTTCATGCACCTCACCCTGGATGGGCTGAATCTGAGCCAGGGGATTGGTGGTCAGCTGTTGGCGAGGCTGTTAGGAAGGCAGTGGGAAATCATGCCGATCAAGTACAGGCGATCGCACTTTCAGGGCAAATGCATGGTGTTGTCCTAGCTTCGGAGTCGGGTGAGCCACTGCGTCCTGCTATCCTCTGGGCAGATACTCGCTCTAGTGCCACGCTTAACATTTATCATTCGCTCGATGTCGCTATTCTAGAACGATTGGGCAACCCGATTGCGGCTGGAATGGCTGGCTCAACTTTGCTGTGGCTACGAGAACACGAGCCGACTGTGTACGGCCAAGCGCGTTGGGCACTTCAGCCAAAAGATTGGCTACGGTTCCGGCTGACTGGAGAAGTCGCAACCGAACCATCTGATGCTAGTGGTACTTTGCTTTACGATATTGTGTCAGACAACTGGGCATGGGATGCAATTTCAGCCCTAAATCTGCGTTGTGATTGGTTGCCGAAAATTATTCCCTCTAGTGCGATCGCAGGTTACTTAACGGCTAGTGCTTCAGAACATCTTGGCTTAAGAGTTGGTTTAAGAGCGATCGCTGGCGCTGCGGATACGGCAGCGGCGGCACTTGGTAACGGACTACTAGAGCCTGGTTTGGTTCAACTAACCATTGGCACAGGCGCTCAAATCATTACACCTCGTTCCCAACCAATTCTCGATCCTCATGGTCGCACACATCTATATAGAGCCGCCGTACCTAACCAGTGGTACACCCTTGCAGCAATGCAAAATGCGGGGTTAGCCCTTGAGTGGGTGCGAGGTATCCTCGGCTTGAGTTGGGAGGAAGTCTATACTAAAGCGTTTTCTGTTCCCCCAGGATGTGAAGGGTTGACATTTTTGCCATACCTCACGGGTGAGCGAACTCCACACCTTGACCCTTATGCACGCGGGGCATGGGTGGGGCTTGGACTTCATCATACACAGGCGCACCTGATGCGGGCAGCTTTAGAGGGAGTTGCTTTTGCCTTGCGGCAAGGTTTTGAGGCACTTGAGGCAACAGGTTTTAAAGCTACAGAACTTCGTTTAGCAGGTGGTGGAACAGCAGAAATGCCTTGGAAACAATTACTAACTGATGTATTGAGAATACCCCTCTATGCAACTAGAGTTGCTGCTGCTTCCGCGCGTGGTGCTGCTTTACTGGCGGGTATCGGGATTGGCGTATACGCAGATGCTAATGACACAAGCAAACTGGCAGCCACACCAACGCTTGCTGCAATTCCCCAATCAGTTGATTCAGCCCTAGAAGAGGCTTGGATGCGATATCAATCCCTTTATCCACGACTTAAAAAAATCTGATAAAAGTGAAAATTTTGGTTTCCGATTGCTGGTTAATGGTGTGGCTTACGCACTAGTTAGCTCGTGTAGCCTAAGATGGTGGTGTTAAGCACAGTGATACTATACAACTTGCGATATTCCTGATAAACGTTGACTTGCGTTGTAAGATTTAATCGGATAATCTGAGCAATCGAGATTGTTTTCTAAAAAAACTAATGAACAAATTGATACTGAGTTTACTTTCTTCTCCTGTACTGATTAGCTCTATTCTCTCTATGGGAGTAATGCTCAATCACGCCGAAGCTATGGAGCCAGAACCAGCAGCCAACACCACAGACCGTCTATCTTGTATACGCAATAAACATAAAGTGGGTTTAGTATGTGCAAGGGCTTCCGTATTGGCTCAAATTCCTAACTATCAGCGTGAAATAGAGTTTTCTCAAGAAGATGCTCCCATTCTGGAGTTCAATGATGAAGAAAGCAATGTGGCAATAAACTTATTTGGCTGCGATTGTCCTGCTTGTATCAATTCTTTACGTCAGATGCGCGGCGCGACACCCTTGGTATATTAGGATTTTACAAATTTATTTTTGTTTATAAGCAATATTCAGCAAACTGTTGTGAGGGCATAACAATGTTGTGCCCTCACTGTATCTTGGTTCAAAATAATTACGCTGATTTTTCCACTCGTAAACCAAAGTAGGTCAAAACAAGCTCAGTTGAGCCACTATTGACAACTTCATCTCACACCCCCATTCCTCTCACCGCCACACCGGAACGGTGTGGCGGTGAGAGGAATGGGGACGAGCGAGGAGTTTCGCCCCTGAGCCGAATTGTTGCTCATCATTAACAGACGACGGGGTGAACGACGAGTGAGTAGTTAGAATGAAGGCGAATAGTAAGACATAGGTGTTTCACAGATTCTATGATAAAATGTGAGGCATGGAAAAATCCTACCGCTACCGTTTTTACCCAACTACTGAGCAAGAAAGGCTCTTGCGTCGGACAATTGGGTGCGTTCGGTTGGTGTTTAATCGAGCCTTGGCAGCTAGAATCGAAGCTTGGTATGAAAGGCAAGAGAAGGTTGATTACATTCAGTCTTCTGCTATGCTGACCCAGTGGAAAAAGTTTGAAGACCTCCAATTTTTGAATGAGGTTAGCTGTGTACCACTGCAACAAGGCTTGAGACATCTGCAAACTGCATTCACCAACTTTTTTGCGGGTAGAGCGAAATATCCCAACTTCAAAAAGAAGCGTAGCGGTGGCAGCGCAGAATTTACTAAGTCTGCTTTTCGGTGGAAGGATGGACAAGTCTACTTGGCAAAGTGTTCTGAGCCTTTGGCAATTAAGTGGTCTAGGCAACTCCCCTTTAGTGTCGAACCTAATACCATCACTGTTAAACTTGATCCCTCTGGACGTTGGTTTGTCAGTTTGCGGATTGACGATCCCAGAGATGAAACCATGCATCCTCTTGATAGTGCTGTGGGGTTGGATGTCGGGATTAGTTCCCTTGTTACCTTGAGTACTGGTGAAAAGATTGCTAATCCCAAAGCGTTTGATAAGCACTACCAAAAGTTGCGGAAAGCGCAAAAAGCCTTGATTCGAAAGCAAAAAGGTTCTCGCAATCGTGATAAAGCTAGACTCAAAGTTGCTCGGATTCAAGCTAAAATTTCTGACGGACGTAAAGACCATACCCATAAACTGACAACCCGACTGGTACGTGAGAACCAAACGATAGCAGTTGAAGATTTGGCAGTTAAAAACATGGTCAAAAATCACAAAGTTGCTCGTGCCATTAGTGACGCTGCATGGTCGGAATTGGTGAAGCAACTGGAGTACAAAGCCAAGTGGTACGGTCGAACCTTGGTAAAAATTGACCGATGGTTTCCCAGTTCTAAACGCTGTGGTAACTGCGGACATATTGTTGAAAAACTGCCATTGAACGTCAGAGAGTGGGATTGCCCAAACTGTGGGGTGCATCACGACCGAGACATCAACGCTAGTCGGAACATCTTGGCGGTGGGACACACCGTTGCAGTCTGTGGAGCGAACATAAGACCTGATGGGCATAAGTCTAAAGGGCAGTTGCAAAAAACTCGAAAGGGAAGGAAACAGAAACCTAAGTCGTGAGTCTTAGGAATCTCCCGCTACACCGTCAGGTTAGCGGTGAGAGGATGTCAAGTACTTCTCCCGGTTCTATCGCTACGCAGTTCCCTGGAAGCAGGGGGTATTCTGTACCATCAATGTGAATTACTCCTGAACCCGCTTCTACAAAGAATACTTCGCACATGTCTTGATGCGCGTGTGCTGGTGCGGTTTGTCCGGGAGCAAAACGTGCTTGAGAAAAGTTAGTTAGGTGAGGCAAATCGCCGAAGCGTAGCATTACCTTTTTCTTGATTTCGGCATTGTGAGAAACAGATTCTTCTGGTAGGTGTTTGAGAGAAGTGGTAATCATTCTGGTCTTAAATCGTTAGATAATTCCACAATACCCCTAGAGCCATCAATCCTTACCCGTTGACCATCTTGCAATAGCCATGTAGCGCCATGTACATCCATAACTGCGGGAATCCCATACTCACGAGCAACGATCGCACCGTGAGAAAGCCGTCCACCAGCTTCGGCAATTAATCCTCCAGCCCTTAATAACAAAGGTGCCCAGCCGGAATCTGTGTAAGGTACTACCAGAATCGTATCTCGATCAATCTCCGGCAAGTCTTGTAAATTTCGTAACACCTTCACCCTGCCTTCAGCTTGTCCCTGGCTGGCTCCAATCCCTTGTAAGATTTGGTCAGAGTAGAGTTCAGAGGGAGCTAAGGGGTGAGGGGGTGTATTGCCGTAGACTAAAAGGGGTACTTGAATGATCTCACTATCTTGGACGAATTGCGATCGCCTCGATTCCACTAACTCATCTAACTCCTCAATTAACCTAGAATCATCACCCACAATTAAACGCCGCACTTCATCAAAGTCTAGAAAAAAGATATCTCCTGTTTTCTTGAGTAAGCCGGACTTTAACCAAATTTTCTCTAAAGCTATAAAACTCCAACGTAATTCAGCCAAAAGCCGTGAATAAACTTCGGTAACTCGTCCCTTGATATCCACACGCCGTTGCACAAATCCACGTTTGCGTTTACCAGCAAAAATGCTATTAATTGCGTCTTTAGCGCCTGATTGTGGTTCATTACCCTGCATTAACTGCACAAACATCTGCTTAATCATTTGGGGATTTTCCCGCCAAGTAGGAACGGAAATATCTGTTCCCACTTCACTTAAATAGCCGTAATCCTGAAGTAATTCGTCAAATTCTCGCAGAATCTTTTCTCCCTCTGGGGTTTGCTTTAATTGCTCAAATACTTGCTGTGGTTCAAACTCAAGCAATACTTGTTTGGCATCTGTTGCTATTGCACTTAGCGATCGCAATGCCGCTACCTCTGGAGTAACGCTATTATCAATTTGCCCATCCTTCACCCGAAAAATCGCTTGCCGCAGGGCAGCGCTTAAGGGAGCTAAAATGCTGTAATATGTCCCGTGGCGTAGCAAATCCAGGATCAAGTCAATTCTTTCCAACAGCTTGGCTGGTTCCAAATTATCTATATCTGACTGCGCCAACTCCGACAAACCAGGAATAAACCGTTTGTGATAATCTTCCTTGAAGTCTTTTTCTAAACTTAATTCCCGCTTCAGTAACTTTCCTAGTCCTGGTAAATTCTCCCAAGTTGACTGCAAGGACGGTTTACTTAATTTAGCTCCTCTAGTTAAAAATTCCAAACTTTCCGGCGGCAATCCCATGCGGATAAAAATATCTCCTAAGAGGGATGCATTAAAGTAGGCTCTAGAATAATGCAGAGTTGCTGTTTCAGTAAAATCTAACCCTGAAGCGCGATCGCCCAAAACTAGAGTAAAAAAGTCTCCCCAAACTCCACAAGTTAAGGGACGGTTAATCGACCATGTTAAGGGGTGAATTACTCCAGGAATCACTTCGGCGGCGATTTTGCGTGTCCAGATTGGTAGTAAAGTAGTGATCGGTCGAGATTGCAACACCCAGAGTGTTTGACCATCGTAACTCCATTCGATATCTTGAGGAGTGCCATGATAGCGTTTTTCGAGTCGATGAGCTAAGTATGCAACTTGCTTAATTAATGCTTGAGGGACTCTTCCTTCACCCTCTAATTGCACAGAGGAAGAATTTTCTGTTTCAATGACAAAAGCGCGATATTGTTCTGGTGTGACTTTTCCCGAAACAACTTGCGTCGGGCTACCTGGAAGGGCTTCAATAACGATCGCATCACCTTGCTGAGTAATGGGATCGCGGCTGAAAGCTACGCCAGAATATACACTCTGGACTTGTTGTTGAATCAAAACAGCCATTGCTGTATCATTTAAGCCGCGATCGCGCCGATATTGCACAGCAGACGGATGATTGTAGGAAGCTTGAACTTGAGCGATCGCTGATTCTAATGCCTCTGGGTTGGTAACATTTAAAACTGTTTCATACTGTCCAGCCGCAGAAGCATGTTCTGAGTCTTCTCCAATGGCAGAAGAACGCACCACTAAGGGAGATAACTCTGATGGCTGGAGAAATTCTGTCAACATTTGGGGATCGTCGATTGGGGCAAGCACCCACCCTTTCGGGACTGGATAACCCCAGCGCTTAATTTGAGATAATGTAGCCGCCTTTTCTCCAACAATGGCAGCATCCAACTCTTCATCTAAAGAAACCATCGCGCGTTGGCGTAGCCCGTCGTAGACATCGCCGCGCAAAAATTCCAACATCGCTTGCGATTCAGTTTGTGCTTCTTGGGCTGGCAGATTCATATCATCAGAAATTTTAGTATAAATCCAGCCCATTAAACCAGCTAAAGCAACAGCAGCAAGTATTCTGGGGTAATCGCCAAGGTGCAGAATCATCACAAACAGAGGAAAGAGAAGTAAAACCCCAAATTTTACTACCTTTCTCGATTGCAGAATTGTAAAGCTAATACCTGCAAAGAAGGATACAAATATTGCCACCAAAGGATCATGTACGACAAATCCCCAGACGACATTTGTCGTACCTGCCCCTCTGCCTATCCAGTATCTACCTATTACCAGAGCGATCAGGGCGATTAACTCCCAAAACGATCCCTCTGGGAAGAAAACACGGGTGAGTAAGACTGCTGCAACTCCTTTCAAAGCTTCTGACAAGACTGCCAGAATTCCGACAAACCTACCGCCATGATAAAAGGCAGCTGATACACTAATGTTTCTTGTACCAACTTCTGATAATTGCTTGCCCGTAAGCGCGTAAGTGATCCATGCAATCAGGGGTAATCCGCCCAAGAGGGGGCAGGCAATTAAAATAACTAAGATACCCCAAGGTTCAAACATTCTGGATTTTGGACTTTAGATTTAAATTTTCCATCTAAAACCTTAAATCTAAAATCTAAAGTTTTTCTAAAATTTTTGATGATGATAATTAGGGCGTTTTTATTTACTAGTTGCTCAATGGACACTTGGCAACAACGGCAACCGTTTTTGCCAGTGTCCTTCAAGCTACTAATGGTTTTAGTTTAGCGCATAGGCTGCTTGCAGCGCCCAGATTATGAGAGCAGTGATCGATCCCAGAAGTAACACGGTAGAGATAGTGACTACTTTTGGGGAATCTGCACCCTCAAATTTCATAATTCCGCGATTTAAGTCGGACATAGCTTTGTAATCCTCTTTTGTTGGGGCATGAAACATTTGTCCGTTTTGATTGTAGTCCTTCTCTTTGCGGATGATGTTAAATTCCTTAATATTATTTTGTTTCAGCTTGGCAATTTTTCCATCGCCATAATTGCTTACTTCTTTAGAGGTATTTAGTCTGATTTATACAAATGTGGGGAGTGGGGAGTGGGGATGAGGGAGCAGGGGGAGCAGGGGGAGCAGAGGAAGCAGGGGAAGCAGGGGAAGAATAACTATTAATTATTTACCAATGCCCCATGCCCAATGCCCCATATTTTAGTATCCTGCTTGCTTGTCTACAACGTTCCGCAAGGGCTGACCGGTTTGGTAGCGTTTGAGGTTGTCAATAAATAGTTGTGCTATTCGCTCTCTGAGGCGTGGCGAAAGGGCTGAACAATGGGGGGTGATAAAGGCGTTTGGCAATGACCACAAGGGACTTTCCGGCGGCAGAGGTTCTGTAGCTACTGTGTCTAATCCAGCACCCGCAATCCATCCCTCACGTAATGCGGTGATTAATGCGGCTTCATCTATGATCGCACCACGAGCGATATTAATTAAGTAAGCAGACTGACGCATAGAGCGCAATGCTGCTTCATCGATCAAGCCTTTAGTTTCTGGAGTTAATGGTGTAGCAATAACTACATAGTCTGCGGCTGGCAGGAGCGATCGCCACTGATTGGCACCCACAATCTTGTCAAAATTTGGTAAAGGTTCGGGATGGCGGCGACTACCCCAAACTGTGACTCCAAAGGCTTTGGCACGAGATGCAATCGCTTTACCTATATTCCCAGTACCGAGAATTAATAAATTCGCGTCTGCCAACTCTTCGAGAGATACTCCTCTTACCCAAGTGTGTTCATCCTGCAAAGTTTGCAATTTCCGCAGATTCTTGGCGTGATAGAGCATGAATGCTAGTACAAATTCCGAAATTGGAATCGCATGAACCCCTGCGCCATTAGTCAGGATAATGTCCTTTTGCAAAAAAGTTGATGTGAGGATGTGATTCACGCCAGCACTCGGTGACTGTTGCCAACGCAGCCTGGGTGCTGCTGTCAGTACTTTGTCATGGGTAGAGGTTTTCAGGTAAAATCCGTTAACATAAACTTCTGCATCACTGGCATCACCATCAAGATTACCTTCACTATCCACCTCCACAACATCTATATCAGATGGTAGGTGTGGCTCAATATCAGCAATGAGATGATCGGGTAAAATTAGTTTCACTATTTGCTACTCCCTCATTTCATTTTGGATTTGGGATTCTAGATTTTAGATTGTTCACAAAGATAAATCTAGAAGTATTAAGCTTTTGATTTTACTTTTGATGTTTTTGCTTAATCCCAAATCCCAAATCATAAATATAAAATTGGCATAGTCATGAAGCACTGGTGAGTTGTTTAGAAAATTTTTCATTAGTGGCAAATTCGCTAAAAGTACTTACGACTGGTGGCGTTAGCGGTGTAGGTTCACTCTGTAAAGGTAAGCGTGGAAATAATAATTCAGCAGTGCGATACGCTTCTTCTAAATGGGGATATCCAGAAAACACGAAAGTTTCTATGCCCAAATTTTGATATTCCAGCATCCTAGCAGCAACGGTGTCGGGATCTCCAACTAGGGCTGTACCAGCACCACCCCGAACCAATCCAATTCCTGTCCAGAGGTTGGGGCTAATCTCTAAGGTTTTTCTACTACCACTATGTAGTTGACTCATGCGCCGTTGTCCTTCAGAATCAGAATTAGCCAAGTCTTTTTGAGCTTTTGCGATCGCATCCTCATCTACATACTTAATTAGCTCATTGGCAGCATCCCAAGCCGCAGATTCGGTTTCTCGTACAATTACATGCAAGCGAATCCCAAAACGGACTGTTCTCCCTTGTTCAGCCGCCAGTCGCCGAACTTCGGCGATCTTTTGGGCTACTTGTTCTGGAGGTTCACCCCAAGTCAGGTAAACATCTATATGTTTAGCAGCAACCCGCTTGGCAGCAGCAGATGAGCCACCAAACCATAAGGGTGGATAGGGTTTTTGAACTGGTGGAAATAGGAGTTTACCACCTTTGATATCCAGGTAGTTTCCTTTAAAATCGACTGTTTCCCCACTGACGATACCCCGCCAAACTGTGAGAAATTCATCGGTTAAATCATAGCGATCGTCATGACTAAGATGCAAGCCATCCCCGGCAAGTTGCACCGGATCTCCACCTGTCACCACATTAATCAACAATCTTCCTTTAGAAATCCGGTCAAATGTTGCTGCCATCCGGGCAGCAACACCTGGAGAAGTAATTCCTGGACGAATTGCTACGAGAAATTTCATTTGCTTGGTGACAGAGATGAAAGCAGCAGCCGTAATCCAAGCATCTTCACAAGAAGTCCCTGTGGGTAACAATGCGCCCGTGTAGCCTAAATTATCCACAGCTTGGGCAATTTGCTGCAAATAATCAGGTGTGACAACACGAGAGCCAATATCTGTGCCTAAATAGCGTCCGTCATGAGATCCAGTCGGAATAAACCAGAGAATTTGCATATTTGTCAGGGTATGAGAGACTTAAACACCGTTATTTTGACGTACTTACCGTAGTTTTATTAGTATCTTACAGGAAATTATTTAAAAAACTAGTGTAGATTCACGATTCATCAGGAATAACTCTCTAAGTTGCAATTAAAAAAATATCTAACTCGTAGGATGCGTTAGCCAGAAGCACAACGTACCGTAACAGATTAATATAGACGGTGCGTTAAGAAAGCAACGCCCCTACAAATTAATATTGGATGATTTATTTTTTGGTAGTACCTAATAATTTATAGCTGTTCCTATTCAGATGCGGTATAAGATTATATCGCCAGGTATAGGGGCACGGCAGCCCCCATTGGTGTCAGCTTAACCTAAAAGCTATGTCCCACAAGGCACTGAAGTTCCTTGCTAATAGCGAAAGTCATCTTAAGATGACTAAATATAGCCAAAAATCTTTAGTCTACTTAAGTAGACTTTAGTTCGAGGCGGGTGAGTCAGCCAAGCCAAGAGTTAAGCTATTTCTAGGCTTTTGTTGACACGTATGGGCACTGCCGTATTCCTACGGGTGTACCTAGGTTTTCAAGAATTAATTAAAGGGAAAATTTGCCAAAGATGGATTGTGTTACAAAAAAAGCAGGAGTATTCTAGTGTGGAACTTGAAAGCTGGTATTTTAGTACTTACACTGAGTTGCATAATTGCGACTGGTATAGCAGTATATCTGATTGGCGGCATTGAACCAGCACAAATTCAAGCTTTGCTAAAATCTTCTGGAATCTGGGCACCTGTTATTTATGTTGCTTTGTATGTCGTAGCAACTATGTTAGTTTTGCCGTCAACAGTGCTAAATTTGACTGGAGGTGCAATTTTTGGCCCTTGGCTGGGTACTTTTTGGACTAGTGTAGGAGCAGTCATTGCGGCAATAATTGCCTTTATTTTTACTCGGACTATCGGACGTAAAACCGTAGCAAAACGACTAGCAGGACGCTGGCAAGCTATGGATGCTGAGGTGCGGCGTGGAGGGCTTTTTTATATGTTTGCCATCCGATTAGTACCAATCATGCCCTATGGGTTGGTTAACTTTGTGGCTGGACTGACTTCGATCAGCTTTAAAGATTATGTTCTAGGTACAACACTTGGTACTGTTCCTAGTGTATTACCTTTTGTACTACTAGGTAGTTCTGGTTTGAAGGCAGTCAAGACCGGCGATTTCTTGCCCCTAGTACTCGCCTTGGGCTTAACTGGAACCCTGGTAGCAGGGTCTACTTGGTATCGTCAGCGTCGGACTTTTTCCAAAAAAGCTGTAGAAAGCCTTAAAGAATCAAATTCAGATTACATAAATCCAAAAAATAAATAAATTATCGGAATGGGACTTGAATCTTGCTAGGTATACTGAGAACGAAACCTTGATGATAGCAAGCAGTCTGTCAGCTTGGCTGTTCAAAATTTAAACGAGATTCTTAGATGCTGCCAAAGTATTCATTGATTGTTCCAATTTATAACGAAGAAGAAATTATTCCTGAACTATACCGCAGACTGAGTGCAGTAATGAATCGGTTGGATGGTGTTGTCGAATTAATTTTAATCAATGATGGTAGCCGCGATCGCTCCCTACAACTACTGCGAGAACTCCATCAAAAAGACCCACGCATTTGCTATCTAAGCTTTGCTCGTAACTTTGGTCATCAAATAGCAGTTACGGCTGGTCTTAATTTTGTCCGGGGTCAAGTTATCATCATCCTTGATGCTGACTTACAAGATCCACCCGAACTAATCCCCGACATGATTGAAAAATGGCGACAGGGTTATCAAGTCGTCTACGCTCAACGCACTCAACGTCTCAAGGAAAGATGGTTTAAGCGTTTTACTGCCTACTTCTTTTATCGTATCCTTAAGAAGCTTGCAGATGTAGAGATTCCTACTGATACTGGTGATTTTTGTTTAATGGATCGGCAGATCGTAGATATTCTCAATTCTATGCCAGAACGCACCCGTTATATCCGTGGTCTGCGTTCTTGGGTTGGTTTTGAGCAAACAGCAATTCGGTTCGAGCGTAACCCTCGCTTTGCTGGGGAAGTTAAATATACTTTCAGCAAATCCTTGGCGCTTGCCATCAATGGTCTAGTATCTTTTTCAATAGTGCCACTGCGGTTATCAACCTACTTAGGGTTAGTAGCGGCGGCGGCGGCCATCTTCATGGCTTTATTAGTCTTGTATTGGCGGCTTTTTGTCCCCCATTCGCCTTTAACCGGGTTTACGATTATTTTGATGGCAATTTTCTTTCTCGGATCTGTGCAGTTAGTCAGTGTTGGCATCTTAGGCGAATATATAGGACGTATCTATGAAGAAGTTAAAGCCAGGCCCCTTTATACTTTGGCAGAGGTAGGTGGTTTTTATCACAAATCCTCCAACTCAACGCGCAATTCTGACAAACTAGATAATTTAGAAGATCCTACTATTCAAAATTAGACAAGTATTGACCTAAGAAAGGCAGAGGAAATTTGCTGGAGACAGGAGGAGTAACAGCCTGTGTAGCCCAAATTATCTACAGCTAAGGCGATTTGTTGCTTTTCATTCATTTTTACTGACTATTTGCGGCGATTACCTACGAGAAAGTAAGCGATCGCAGTTGCTAAAGTTAACTTAGCCAAGAATTTTGACATATTTTCACCTCATGGAAAATTACTGGGTATTGCATTGTAGCAAGCTCTATGCAAAGATAATTCTACAAAAGTACGGTAAATCGATAGAAGTATCGTATTTAATTAACAATTGATGCTGTCAAAATATAGCTGATTACAAATTAGTGTTTTCAGTTAATGTTAATTGGCAAATAATAACTTGTATCTAAATCAAGCTTTAGTCAATGTCGGTAGCCATTGATTAACTTTGTACAGCATAACAAAAAAAACGCCATTACGATGTCTCAGAAGTATCAGTTTATATAGCATGGGTTTGAGTTTTTTTTAAAAAAAGAAAAGCCTTTTTTAAAGCAGTGATTGTCTCATCTAAGACGTTTATGGGATTCTGTCAATCGTCAGAATTCATAGTTTGCTGCGAATTATGGATTGTCATTCAACTGCTTAGTACTGATTTGAAGCTTGTCAGAGAAACTTTGGTAAATCTATAATTAAATGTTTTATTAAAAGCGTTTGAATAAATGATTTATCTTGTTTTTCTGTCAGATTGACAGCTAGTTTATTCATTTTTGAGGTTGAGGAGTTAAGGAGTCATGTTGAATTTGCGCTGGAATTATAGATATATATTTTTCCTGCTTTCGTTGCTAGATATTCTAGCCATCCTGGTTTTTTATCCAGTCAAAAGTCAGGCTGAACTGCCTAAATCTGATGTATCTCCTACTGAAGTAGAAGATAACAAAGCTCCACAAGTAGTTGTCAATCAAACAGTAGACACTTCAATTGCACCAGTCACTCGTAAAAAAGCTCCAAATAATCTCCGAGAGCAAGTTACACCTGTCTCGCAATTGTTGCAAGTTGCACCACTAACTGACAAAAAAGCTCCAAACAATTCTGCGGCACAAGTAACATCCGTCTCGCAACTGTCAGATATTAAGCCGACAGATTGGGCATTTCAAGCATTACAGTCTCTAGTTGAGCGCTACGGTGTAATTGCAGGATATACAGATGCCACATTTAAAGGCGATCGTTCTCTAACGCGCTATGAGTTTGCAGCTGGGTTGAATGCAGCTTTAGATCGCCTCGATGAACTAATAGCGACTTCAACGACAGATTTAGTCAAACGGGAAGACTTGGATACTATCAAAAAACTACAAGAACAATTTTCTCCAGAACTCGCTCAACTTCGGGGACGCGTAGATAGCTTGGAAGCGCGAACTGCGAATTTAGAAGCAACTCAGTTTACGACCACAACCAAACTTATAGGTCGATCTCAGATTGTCCTTGGCGAACTTATAGCAGGCAATAACGTCGTCACCAAGAGACCAGCACCTAACAATGCCACACTTCAAGGCTCAACTTCTTTACGGTTAAACACCAGTTTTAACGGTAAAGATTCACTAGCTATAACAATAGGAGGTGGAAATATTGAATCATTAGGACAAGCACCACCTACTCCGCTAAATCCAACAGGTGGATTATTGGGAACTTATGAGGGAAGAACTGCTGATAACTCCAGTATTACTTTTGCACGCAATCAGATTATTCTCAGTGGTGTTCGCTATCGGTTTCTACCTTATCCAAATACCCAAGTCAACATTTATCCCTTGTCTGATGGAGCTAGTGAGATAGGTCTTTCTGGCCCCATTAACCCATATTTTGAATCGTCTTCTGCGACTGGTGCTAATGGGATTTCACGATTTTCACGGCGGTCTTTGGTCTATAACTATGGAGATAGCGGCCCCGGAATTGCCATACTCCAGGGATTAGGCAAACAGCTTCAATTGGGGCTAGCGTACAGCGCACCAAACGGTAGCAATCCGACACCTAATAATGGCTTATTTAAAGGCAGGTATTTAGCTTTAGCACAGTTAATATACTACTCTTCTAATCGAAATTTTCGGGTGGCAGCAACTTACGTTAATACCTATAGCCCACCAAATACTATAGGTTTTAGTGGAACAAATTTCGGCCCAGCAGTCGGGAGTAACCTGGTAAACAGCACCGTGCCGGGAGCGGCAACTGTGGGCAACCTTTATGGTCTACAGGCGTTTTATCAAGTTAATCCCAAGTTTGCAGTCAATGCGTGGGTAAGTTATGGAACACACCGTTATTTGGGGCGCGGAGATGGCGAAGCTATGGATTGGGCCGTAGGACTGGCATTCCCGGATCTTTTTAGTGAAGGTGCTCTAGGGGGGATTTTAGTTGGTATGGAGCCGAAACTCACCAGTCTTAGTAGGAATGTAGATTTGGGAGCAGGTGCGGGACAAGCGGACAAAGATACTTCCCTGCACGTTGAGGCATTCTACCAATATAAAATCGGAGATAATATTGAGGTTACGCCGGGTTTGATCTGGATTACTGCACCGAACTCTGATGCTAGCAATCCTGATAGTTTATTTGCTTGGGTTCGTACTGTCTTTAGGTTTTAACCTTTGACCAAGAGGCAGGGGAGCAGGGGGCAGGGAACAGGGGAGAAAGATACTGGAATACAAGGTGCAAAAAGGGTTTCAGAGCAAGTAAATTTATTTATGCCCTCCTGCCCCTTTTCCTCTTCTATGACACTCCCCGGACTGATTAAACTTTGCTTACACTCCTTTAATCGAAAAGTCGGGGGATTCTTGAGTCTTAGTTAGGGAGCGGCTTAACTCGCAAGTAGAGACATATTAGCTTGGATATATACACAAAATAATCCAAAAAGCAAGGCTAATTAGATAGGTAATCAAATTTATTTTACATAACTTGACGTTTGAATTTGTTTACTAAAATACTTGCTTTTTGTCGAAAACTGTGAAAAGCTTTGTTATGGCTAAACTACGGTTTATCTATCAACTTAATGTACTTACTAGCTATCAATCTGGTGGCAACCTGTCTTAAGGAGCCACAATTTAAGGCTACTAAACTATCGATTCAGTAATTAAAAACCTAACCTCCAGCCCACTTCCCTTGTAGGTGAGAGGTTCGAGGATTACTAAATTGGTGTTGTCGTAAGTCGTCAAGTAGGTAGGCAAACAGATTTATGAAATGGTGTGCAGCATTGATGGGGTGAAGACTTGGTGCTTAAGACTTTATCGATGGGGGGAAATTGTAGATGCTGAAGACGTTAACAACCGATTTTGAACTCGACTTAGAAGGCGATGTGCTTGTGATTGGAGGTGGGCCAGCTGGAACTTGGGCGGCTTGGAGTGCTGCATCAAGTGGAGCTAGGGTGATCCTCGTAGACAAAGGGTATTGTGGAACAACTGGATGCGCTGCTGCATCTGGTAATGGTGTGTGGTATGTGCCACCTGACCCAGAAGCACGAGAAACAGCAAAAGCAAGTCGGGAATCGTTGGGTGGGTTTTTATCCGATCGCAACTGGATGGATCGGGTATTGAATCAGACTTATGTCAACGTTAATCAGTTAGCAGAGTGGGGTTATCCCTTTCCTACCGACGATGAAGGTAAACCCTATCGGCGATCGCTGCAAGGGCCCGAGTATATGCGCCTGATGCGGCGACAAATCCAACGGGCAGGAGTCAAAATTTTAGACAACAGCCCCGCCTTAGAATTACTGGTAGATGACGATGGTGCTGTTGCTGGTGCAACAGGTGTGAACCGTCAGACTGGTGAGAAATGGATAGTGCGATCGCAGTCCACAATTATTGCAACAGGCGGCTGTGCGTTTCTCAGTAAAGCGTTAGGATGCAACGTCCTGACAGGGGATGGTTATTTAATGGCGGCAGAAGCTGGTGCTGAGATGTCGGGTATGGAATTTTCCAATGCTTATGGCATCTCTCCCGCCTTTTCTTCAGTTACCAAAACCCTGTTCTATAATTGGGCAACCTTCACCTACGAAGATGGTAGTGTGATTCCGGGGGCAAGTTCTCATAGACGTTCAGTAATTGCCCAGACATTGCTGCAACAGCCGGTTTACGCCATCATAGACAAAGCGGCGGAATCAATGCGGGCATCTATGCGTTTAGCACAGCCCAACTTCTTTTTACCCTTTGATCGTGCAGGTATTGATCCCTTTACTCAACGTTTTCCTGTGACTCTGCGCCTAGAGGGAACTGTGCGCGGTACGGGAGGAATTCGGATTGTAGATGAGAGCTGTGCCAGTTCTGTGCGGGGACTCTATGCAGCAGGAGATGCTGCTACACGCGAACTGATTTGTGGTGGATTTACTGGTGGTGGTAGCCACAATGCAGCTTGGGCAATATCTTCTGGCTATTGGTCCGGGAAATCGGCTGCTGAATATAGCCGCAGTTTGGGGGAACAGAAAACTCAACGACTAGTTTTGGGTGTTGGAGAGGTAGTATTACACAGTGGGAGCGATCGCTCTCAAACCTTGGCAACTGATGAACTAATTCAGGCAGTCCAAGCTGAAGTATTTCCTTACGAAAAGAACTATTTCCGTACAGAACAAGGCTTAACTGAATCTTTGGGTAAGCTAAATCATCTTTGGCAAGAACTCCGCAGTAGCCAGGTAACATCAGAAAAAGAACTGATCCGGGCGCGAGAAGCTGCGGCAATGGTAGCCACAGCCCGGTGGATGTATAGCAGTGCCATTGAACGTAAAGAAACTCGTGGTATGCACAAACATCAAGATTATCCAGAACTTGATGCTAACCAGCAACATCACCTGATTAGCGGCGGATTAGATCAAGTCTGGGTAAAGGTTCAGTCTTTAGAGAGTACAGAAAAGTCACAATCCAAAATAGGAGCGTTAGTGTGATTGAGTTGGTCAGCGAGTCGCGGTGCATAAAATGTAATATCTGCGTGAATATTTGCCCAACTAACGTGTTTGACAGAGTACCTAATGCGCCGCCAACCATTGCCCGCCAGAGTGATTGCCAAACCTGTTATATGTGCGAATTGTATTGTCCAGTTGATGCTCTTTATGTTGCACCAGAAAGCGATATGAAGACTTTAGTCAATGAGGCAGAATTGGCAGAAGTTGGGCTACTGGGTAGTTACCGTGAAAACATCGGTTGGGGACATAAACGCACCTCAACAGCAAAAGCCGATCAAACATTCCAAATTTTGAAGCAGATGAAATAGTAACGTGATGCAACTTATCGTTAGAACCCCGCTTCCATTCCTCTCCCCCACTCCTGAGAGGCTTTGATTGTTGCTCCCCAACACTAGTAGGGAAGGGGTTGGGGTTAGTGAGAGAAAGTTGCACACGGCGACGGCGTAATAGTTAGGTCAGAGAAGAGAGTCATGCTAGCAATCGCAGTAGGAACAGGTTCTACCAGTAAAAATAAATTTACTTCCAGATTATCAACTTCAGTTGCTTGTGTCCTACTGCTACTAATTACAGGATGTAGCCAAGGCGAAACTAAATCTGCTCAATCGATTGAGGCTATTAATGCCAATAGTGCTGTTGCTGCATCTAACAACATTTCTACCTTACGTATAGGTTATGTAGGTAGTTCAGAACCGACAGGGCCACTTGGTTGGGCAAAGAAAAAGGGAATATTAGAGCGTGAGTTGCAAAAACTAGGATTTAAAAACATTACTTTTGCAAGGTTTCCTAACGGACCGGATCTAAATGAGGCGCTTGTTGCAGGACAATTAGATATTGGTTCTTTAGGCGATACACCAGCCATAGTTTTGAGAGCAAGGGGTCAGGAAACGCGACTGCTGCGGATTACTCAATTTAATACAACCGCCTGGTTAGTAGCGAAAAAGAATGGCCCGCGATCGCTTGCTGAACTTAAAGGTCAAACAATAGCTACCCAAAAAGGCTCTTATATGCATCGATACCTGCTGGGTCTGTTAGCTGAAGCTAAAATTGCCAAGGATGTAAAGGTTGTCCACTTGATGACTACTGAGGCAAAAGGGGCTTTAGAACGTGGTGATGTAGCAGCTTATGCAACTTCAAGCGATTTAGGACCTTTTCTAAAATCACAAGGGTTTCCAGTAATTGATTCTTCTGCAAATCATAAAGGTCTGTCAGCGACATCATTAGTTGTAGCAACCGAAAGCTTTCTAGCGAAACAGCCTAATTTTCCCCAGAAATTTAATGCAATTCTCACAGAAGCAGCCAAGGATTTAAAAGCTAATTCTGAAGAATATTATCAGTATCATGCTCAAACTACTAAATATCCCATCAATATCATTAAAGTATCATTCCCACTCAAACAGGTATCAGAAGAACCATTACCAGCCGAGGGTGTGGAGCTTTTAGAGGGGACAAAGAAATTTTTAGTTTCGCAGGGTTTAGCAAAGTCGGACTTTAAATTAGCAGATTGGGCTGTTAAAGAAAAATAGGAAGTGTGGAATAGGGAATAAAGGAGTAGGGGGAGCTGAGGAAGCAGGAATCACTAACTTTTCTAAGCAACAGTAATTTGATTTGGCACTGGGACACTCGCAATAAAGACCATTTGGTGGAAAATAACAATTCCGCCAATGTTAATTATGAAGAACTGCTAGAATTCTATACCCATAGTGCTACTTAAGGCCCATATTTTCTACATCATTACGGAGACTTTTGGGTGGAAATCCAAGCAGATATTACCAACCGCATCTTTGACAGTTACCGGAACTCGCGCCACAGCAACTAAGTATGGATTTGACCGTTACTGGCGGGATTTACGAACCTTTACCCTTCACGATCCTGTAGACTACAAATTGCGTGCGATCGGCGATTGGGTACTCAATGAGCAACTACCTGTCATTACCCAATATTCTTAAGGCATTGAACAAGACAGAGTTTCATTCACAAGTTTCAATCTTTTAATAGCACGATATTGGAGTGAGAAGATCCTACTCCACTTCCTAAATTTTTCCTCCTAACTATTAAATTTTCAGTTCCTCGAGTCGTTGCGGGGTGGGTAATACCCACTCTCTTACCTAATTTAAAAAATAAAGTTTTTAAAATTATTAAAGAAGATTTTTTGTTTTTTACATTGCAATTAATCATCATTTTTCTAACTACTTAGAGGGAAATCAATAAAACAACCCATGCCAGCTTTAAAAGGAAAGTTTGAATTCAGAAAAAGCCAGAGAACAACACGTCGTTCCTTATTGTTTGCTCTGGGCTACTGCTTAATGCTATCAACAGCCCTATCAAGTTGTAGTGAGGCAAAAAATAACACTCAACAGCCGGAAACTTTGCCTAAATCCGTCGCTTCATCTAGCACTACAGAGAAGCAAGTAGTACGGATTGTACGTTCAAAACAACTTACCGCTTTAGCAATTTTAGAAAAACAGGGTTCTTTAGAAAAGCGATTAGAGCCTCTGGGTTTTAAAGTACAGTGGGCTGAGTTTGCAGCTGGGCCACAACAGCTAGAAGCTCTGAATGCAAATGGACTGGATATCGCATCTACAGCTGAATCGCCTCCTGTATTTTCACAAGCAGCAGGGGCACCTCTTGTTTATCTAGCTACTACACGCCCTAGTGGTAAAGCCATTTCACTTTTAGTTCCTGTAAACTCACCGATTAAAAGTGTTAGCGATTTGAAGGGTAAAAAAGTAGCTTTTCAAAAAGCCTCCATTGGGCACTATCTATTAGTTAAAGCATTAGAAGACGCAGGATTAAAACTGAGTGATGTCCAATCAATTTTTCTACCGCCGCCAGACGCAAATGTGGCATTTAGCCAGAACAAGGTGGATGCTTGGTATATTTGGGAGCCATTCGCTACCCGAAATGTACAAAATAAGGTAGCTCGTGTTTTAGCAGATGGTGGTAAGTTGCGGGATACTGGCAACTTTTACTCAACCTCACGCCAGTTTTATCAGGCTCATCCTGATGTTATCAAAGTGTTTCTAGAGGAGCTAGAAAAGGCAGAAATTTGGACTAAGGATCATCCCAAAGAAGTAGCACAACTGCTTGCTCCTGTAACTCAACTAGATCCACCTACTTTAGAAATAATGCATGATAAATATGATTATGGGCTACTACCAATTACTGAGAAAACCATTACCAAGCAACAACAGGTTGCAGATAAGTGGTACAGCTTAGGACTTATCCCCAAAAAAGTGAATGTTAGAAATGGGTTTTTGACGCCTGAAGAGTACGCCAAAATTACTCCCTCAGAGGTGTTAGCGAATAAGTAGTTATCCCAAGAATAAACTGAAATACAGGAGAATGTGATGCCTACCTTAACTTTGACAGAGGTTAAAATTAGTTCTATTGATGCTCTTTTGGGAGCCATAGTTACCAATATTGATGCCAGTCAACCGATCGCACCTGAAGTTATATTACAACTTAAGCAAGCTTTGCGCGATCGCCACATCTTAATTTTCAAAGACCAAAAGCTCTCCGATGAACAGCTTTTGAACTTTTCTCTATATTTTGGCGCACTGTTTGTACCCATCTGATGAAACTCCAGTATTGGCTTCTAAACCAGGAGAAACTCCGGTGGTGATTCCGATTTCCAATGTCGATGGTGGCTATACCGGTACTGGAGAACTCACTTTCCATTCTGATCACAAATGGACTCCTACCCCATCTAGTGGTTCACTTCTTTATGCGTTAGAAATACCAACTCATGGTGGAGATACTTATTGGTTAAATACCAATTTAGCCTATGAGGCATTAGATGAAGCCACCAAAGAACGGATTGCAGATTTACAGTTAATTACCTACAACCCATTTTTGCGAGATCGGAATGCACCCAGGTCTTTGTATCGTTTAGACAAAACTATTCCTTTAATCAGTCCGATCTTTCCCCATCCTTTAGTTAGAACACATCCAGAAAGTGGTAAAAAGCATCTTTACTTAGATGCTGCTACAGAAGTGGAAATTGTCGGGTTAGAGCCGGAAGAAGGATCTAAACTGATTGAACAGTTGAGACAACATCTAACTCAACCCAAGTTCTACTACAAACACAAATGGTCTGTAGGTGATATTGTCTACTGGGATAACCAAGCTACCTTGCATTACCGTCAAGCATTTGATCCAAATGAGCGACGAGTATTAAAGCGGGTTAGCCTTGCAGGTAGTCGTCCCTTTTAGGATTTATAGCTTAGAAGATTAAGCTAATCGGCGTTTGATTCTATATATTCTTAAGCCAGTCAAGAGTTATTCTAACTCTTGGCTGATTAAACTTGTCTAAATGTCAAACTATGTGCTTATAAAAATACATAGTAAAAATATTAGTTTTTTGTTTAAAACAAGTGTTTATAAATACTTTATTTTAAGAAAAGGCTTGATAGTATCTAAGCTGAACCTGAGAGTTACAAGAACTCATTAAAAGCGCTAAAACAAAAATTATTAAAATTAAATATAAAAAATATTATGGCACTTTTCAATTTTTTGCAAAGTCTCAACTTGTCTATCAATAAGCCGCAACAATCAAAAATAAATAAGACAAAGACAGTATGTAAATATAGCCTAAATACTAAACCTATAGAAGCAAAATATAAAATTGAGCGTAAACATATATCTTTACTCATGGCTGCTTGCTCCCTAACGATACCAATGAGCATAGTTGGTTGTAATCAAGAAACTAAAAATACTCAAAACGAAGCATCCGCAATTAGTACACAATCTCAAAGTCAAACAGTTTCTAATACTCCACAAAAACAAGAGCTACGAATTGTTTATTCTAAGCTTGGTTCTCTTGCAGTAATGAGAAAGCAAGAAACTCTAGAAAAAAGTTTGGCAGCAAAGAATTTTACTGTCAAGTGGCTCTACTCTCAAAACAATTCATAGTAAAGCAATATATGGTCTGCTACCAATCACCGATCAAGTTGTTAACAAACAACAAATAGCCGATTTATGGTATACACAAGGACTTTTACCAAATAAGGTTAATGTCAAAGATGGAGTACTTACTCCAGAGGAATATGCAGCATTCACACCTTATTCAATTAATTCTAATAGTAAATAATTGTAATTAGCTTTAAAAGACTAGAAAACTTAACTTATTAACTGATGTCTTTATATCAGTAGTTAATCAGAAAATGAGGTGCAAAAATGGTTAATAATTTTTTAGAAACCAAGACAAAAGTAATTAGTAAGATAGCTTTATTTATAATCCCTGGTTTTGTAGCTTTATCTACTACTTTAATAAGTTGTACGTCAACTGTATCTAATACAAATACAGGAACTGATCCTAAAGCAGAACCAGCAGGGGTTAAGACTATAACTTTTAAAACAAAGTTGTTGCGAATAGGGTATCAAAGCTCTGGTGATTTAGTTAGAGTCAGAGGAGTTTTAGAAAAACGTTTGGAGCCTTTGGGCTTGAAAGTAGAGTGGTCACAATTTGCTCAAGGGCCACAACTCATGGAAGCGATGAATGTGGGCAAAATTGATATTGGTTCAGTTGGAGAAACTCCTCCCATCTTTGCTCAAGCTGCGGGTGCAAAAATAGTCTATTTGGCTGGGAGAAGACTTGGCCCTAATTCAGGTAAAGGTAGTGCGATCGCAGTTCCTAAAGGTTCTAAAATTAAAACTTTAGCTGATATCAAAGGTAAAGAAGTCGTCTTTCAAAAAGGTTCTGCTTCTCACTATTTTATCCTCAAAGCTTTAGAAGAAGTGGGCTTGAAATATAGCGATATTAAAGTCTTGAGTATGCCCAATGTCGAAGCCCGTGGTGCATTTATTCAAGGCAATATTCCAGTTTGGGTAACTGGTGATCCTCACTTAGCTTTAGTACAAAAACTTCACGGTGCGCGTGTACTGCGAGACGCCACAAATATTGGAACACCAGGTGGATATTATGTGGGAACACGCGAGTTTGCTAAGGAAAATCCTGAATTACTTCGGATTATCTTGGAAGAAATTGATAAAAATGGTCAATGGGCAGAAGTAAATCGTAAAGAGGTAGCCAAACTCATAGCACCAGTGCTTAAAATTGATCTGTCCATTCAAGAAATAATTTCTGGACGCGCTACTTATCGAATAAAAGGAATTACTCCAGAGTTGATGAAAGCTCAACAAAGTGTTGCAGATTTATTTTATAACGAAAAAATCTTACCTAAAAAGATTGATGTTCAAGAAGCATTGCTCACGCCTCAAGAATATGCAGCTATTACTCCACCAACACTGATCAGTGAAAAGTAGAGAATAATCAAATATGAAGTTTGTTTAAAAAAACAAACTAGAATACCAATTTCCTAAATACAAAAGGAGATTTGCTGAATTAGCATAATCTCAATTTGTAATCATAAATTGGTGTTCTAGGAGGTTTAAATAACAACTTCCTATTATCTTACTTGCTTAAAGAAAGTAAGACTGACAACGTAAAACCTAAAACTTACGAGTAAAACTACAACTGATGAACAAGCTATATCAACCACAACGTCGCACAGTTTTAAAGCGTGTTATCCAATATTCAGCATTGGGACTGTTTACTTTATTATCTCCCTTTGCAGGTAGCCTTGTGCAAAGCACCCAAGCGCAGACAGCCAAAGTAATTAATTTGGCATATCAAAGTTCTGGTGATATTGTCAAGTCCAAAAAAGCTGTTGAGCCACGTTTCAAAGCATTGGGTATAACCGTGAATTGGGTTGGGCCATTTGCAGCAGGGCCGCAATTGATAAAAGCCCTGAATGAAGGTAAGGTGGATATCGGTAATGTCGGAGAGACACCTCCAATATTTGACCAAGCTGCACGTCCAGGCATCATCCCTGAAGTTGTCTATCTTACTGGACGCACGCCCAGTGATGGTACAAACCAAGGTATTGTGGTGAAAGCTAATTCTTCCATTAAGAAAGTAGCGGATCTTAAAGGCAAGAGAATTGCTTTTCAAGTAGGATCGAATGCACAGTATTTACTAGCAAAAGCTTTGAAAGAGGTAGGGTTAAAAATTAGCGATATTCAAATCGTTGCTTTGACTCCACCTGAGGCCCGCGACGCCTTTATTCAAGACAAGGCTGACGCCTGGGTGGGTAGCGATCCCCTTTTAGCTGCTGTGGAAAAAACTATCCCGATTCGTAATCTGAGAAATGCGGCAAGAATTAATACTCTCGGCGGATTTTATATTGGCAGGCGTCAATTTGTCGCCCAAAATCCGCAATTGGTACGAGTGTTTTTAGAGGAAGCACAGAAGGTAGGAGAACAGGCTGAAAAAAACCCAAGCGATGCTGCCAAAATTTTAGTTGATGAACTGAAATTAGATCCATCAGTTGCACTAAAAGTGGCAAGCCGCCGTACTTATAGATTGAGAAGACTGACACCCGCGATTATTGCCGAACAGCAGGGCGTTGCTGATTTTTATTTCCAAGAAAAAATTACCTCGCGTAAGATAGATATTAAACAAGGGATTCTTGCTCCTATTGAATATCAAGCTATCATTCCTGATAATATCAAGTAATAGTAAACAGATAGATGCAGGTTGATTGAGCTATTAACTCGGCTGGCTCTATCGGTTTGGCAAGATGCTTGTGAAATTATGCTGAAAGTAGCTACTACACTGTAGCGGAAGTTTCCCTACCTTTAACAACGGGCTTAACAAGTTGCTCAACTAACTTGTTAAGCCTATTGTCTGGTTAATTGAGATGGACGGTAGGTGGATTAGCAAAAACCGAGGAAGGAACAAGCGATCGCAAACCTCTTTACATCTGTAATTTGGTACTAACAATTAGTTGTAACTAAAATATTCCAGTGATGAAAAGACCATTTATTCCACAACGCCGCACAATTTTAAGCGGTTTATTCAGCTATTAAGTTAGCGATCGCATCTACTAATTCGGTTGGCTCTACTGGTTTGGCAAGATGCTTGTCAAATCCGGCTGCAAGTACTTGCTTGGCGTTCATTTCTCCAGCATAGGCGGTGAGTGCGATCGCTCGAATTTGCCCTCCTTGTTCTGCTGGCAGTGTTCTCAACTGTCGCATGAACATACATCCATCCACTTCTGGCATCCCAATGTCGCTTAAAAGTATATCTGGCAGAGATTTGCTTAAAGCAGCTAGTGCCTGATTTGCTGATGCCACTGCTGTCACATTTGCCCCATACTGCTCTAGTAAGAAGGCAATAAATTCTCGCGTATCTGCATCATCATCCACTACTAAAATATTGACACCATTTAAATTTGAGGATGTCTCTGAGTCGCTAATGTCTTGTTTAATCTCTAATTGATTTTGGATCAGTGGGAGTCTCACGATAAAAGTTGCCCCCTGATCTTCGCCCTTGCTTTCTACTTGCACTGTCCCGCCATGCAGTTCGACTAAATGACGAACGATCGCTAACCCTAACCCCAGTCCACCAAACTTTCTTGTGGTGCTGCTGTTCTCTTGACGAAAATATTCAAACACGTAAGGCAGAAAATTAGGATCGATGCCTTTGCCAGTGTCGCTGACGATAATTTGAGCGTAAAGCGGGGAGTGGTTTGGTATTTCTTTACCCCCTACTCCCAATTCCCTACTCCCAACTCCCCACTCCCCACTCCCTACTTGTTCCAGTCGAATATCAACCCGTCCCCCCGCAGGTGTAAATTTAACTGCATTTGAGAGCAGGTTCCAAACAATTTGCTGCAATCGGCCAGAATCACCCAAAACTTGCCCTAGATTTGGTTCCAGGCTGATGTGCATCTCAATTGACTTCGCTTCTGCTGATAACCGGACTGTTTCCATTGCTGCCGAAATGACAGATGTCAAATCAACTGGGTAGATATTTAAGCTAAGTTTACCTTGTAAAATTCGGGAGATATCCAGCAAATCTTCAATCAGTTGAGCTTGTAACCTAGCATTTCGCTCAATAGTCTTCAGCGCTTGAGGAACTGTCTTTTCATCAAGTTTTTTGGTTTGGAGTAGCTTAGACCATCCTAAAATTGGGTTAAGTGGCGATCGCAATTCATGAGAAAGGACTGCTAGAAACTCGTCTTTAATTCGGTTGGCGTTTTCTGCTGCTTCCCGTGCCGTTTGCTCTGCCTCGTATAGGCGGGCCCGTTCCATCGCTTGAGCGCACTGCTGTGCTAGTGCCAGAATGAAGGGTTGGTCATCCTGATTAAACTCCTGAATTTCGGCAAAAGCTAGAGACATTCCACCTATGGCTCGTCCCTCAATGATCAATGGAATCGAAATCCAAGCTCCGTAATTATACCGTGCATACTCCTGAGCTAAATGTGAGTAACGAGCAACCCTTGTTGTTGTTGGCTCCTGCCAGATAGGCTGTTTGGTTCGTACTGCTTCTGCCAGTGGTGCGGATGTATGAATAGAGAATCGACGCCATGAATCCACCGCTTCTTGTTCATAACCTACTGCACGGACAATTTCTAGTTCAGTGCCGCTTTTAGTCACTAGTGCTACTAAAGCAGAACTAGCTCCCAAAGCTGCCATACCTTGCTCTACCATTACTTCAGCAACCTGTGCCGGAGTCAGACATTCAGAAAGTGCGGCGGTAATGCCTTGCAGACGCGCAGTGCGAGATGCTGCCCGTAAAGCCGCTTGTTGAGATTCCTGTGTTTCTGTATAGAGTCGGGCATTATCAACGGCTACGGCAGCCCGGCGAGCTAACTCTTCTGATAACATTAGGCTTTTGGTATGGTAGCGACGACCGGAAGAAGATACCAAAGTCATAGCTCCCAGCACCCGTCCCCGAACTATGAGCGGTACACTAATACCAGATGTAGGATTTAGTTTTTGCAAGATTTTTAGATGACTGGCATTGCGGCTTACCGCTTGCATCTGTTCATCAGAAATAAAATGAGTAATTTGTGATTTGCCTGTCCGTATTACCTCAGCAATACCTTCTTTTCGTGTCAAATCAGGCGGATAATTTTGTAACTGTTCTACCAATTCTTGTTTTTTTGGATCGGCATGGGTTGCTGCAACCCGGCGGACTGATTGATTGTTACAAATAATATCAACTAAGCACCAATCAGCTATTTCAGGCACTACTAAACGCGCTAAACTGGCTAAGGTTGTCTCGTAGTCTAATGATGCAGCCAAAATCTCACTAGCATCAGCTAGAAAACGCTGCTCCACCTCCACGTGCTTGCGCTCTGTAATATCCCGCGAAGACGCTTGCATTTCTAAAATTTCTTTAGTTTGGCGATCGCGAATAGCTCGAATAGTTGCTTCCAACCAGATATAATTTCCGTCTTTGTGACGAGCGCGGTGAGTAATAGTATAAATATCTGGTAAATCGGCATTGACTGGATAATTCCTGGCAATCTCTGCCAAATCGTCAGGGTGAACTAACTCCCGGCTGTGATTACCTACTAGTTCCTCTGGTTGATACCCCAATACTGTGTAGCAAGCTGGTGAAATATACAGAAGAGTTCCATCTACTGTATGGCGTGAAATAATATCAGTTGAATTCTCAGCCATCAGCCGAAAACACGCCTCACTCTCGCGCAGTTTTGCCTCTGCCTGTTTGCGTACATTAATATTACGGAAATAAAGTGATAACCCTGTGGGTGAAGGATAGGCGCGAACCGCAAACCATGCATCAAAGGGTGGGTAATAATCTTCAAGCTCAAGGGGCGTTCCTAGAGCAACTGCCCTTTGATAAAGTTGACCAAAGCTAGTATTAGCCAGTTCTGGAAACTCTGACCACAAATTTTTTCCGAGCAAATCCTCGCAGGAACGCCCTAAAGTTCTGCTTCCCTCATGATTAAGGTAGGAGAAGCGCCACTCACTGTCAAATGCAAGAAAACCATCAGTGATACTTTCTAAAATCTTAGTAACTTGCTCTTTGGCAACTTCAGCCTCAACACGAGCCGCTTGCTCTCGCTCAAATAGCTGTTCACGCTCGACTTCTGCTTGCTTGCGTAAGCGAAGCTCGTTGTAGACATCGGTGATTTCTTGACAAATTGCACCCACCCAGGTGCTATCACCTGGTAGTTTAATCGGATAATAATTTACCGACCAGTGCCGCAGCTTTCCAGGCGCGGCGGGTGTCTCTCCACTGGCCTCTTGGGCAATAGATTCTCCTGTTTCGATCACATGGCGAAAAGCTTCCATGACCCTAGAATCTACCCCAGGTAGCACTTGGGCGACGGTCTTACCAATATGCACCTCTTGGGGAAAACCGTTAATTTCAGCTAAAGCGTCATTCAAGCGAACGTATCTTAATTTTTCATCCCATAGACCAATACCTATAGGTGCGTTATTAAAGAGGGTATCAAGTAGAACGTTAGCTTCAACTAAGCGAGTCTGTTCTGTTTTCAGTAACGCCAGTAAATGCTCACGTTCTGCCTCAGCTTGCTTGCTATCGCTGATATCTACGCACATTCCTACCCATTCCTCGATTTCGCCTGTTTCATCAAGTATAGGCACACCACGTATCTTCATGTAACGGTATTCACCGTCATGCCGCAGAACACGATACTCGGCAACTGCAACGCTGCGTCCAAAAAAAGCCTGTCTCCAAATAGCAGTTACAGATGTACGGTCATCTGGGTGCAGTGCGTCAACCCAACCCCATCCTATATATTGTTCGGGACTTTGCCCAGTGAACGCCTCCCAAGTTGGAATATCTTCAACAACATTGCCCCAAGGTCCCGCCCTCCAGACGATGGATGCGCTTGCTTCTGCCAGTGAGCGGTAGCGTGCTTCACTATGACGCAGATTTTCTTTTACTTGCTCCTGTTCGCCCAAATATTGCCGCAAATTTGTAACCTCTTGAGCTTTTAGATGATCAATTTAATCTTTAACAAGGGGAAAATTTTCTTTCTCAATCGAGACACCTGAGGTTTCAAAAATCCGGCGATGTGCTAATCAGTTTTCCTATCGGTTTATTGTGGAACGAAACCCCTAATATCGTTGCCAGTTTTACCTGTGATTTGAGGCACTGCCGAGTCTAACGAACTAACTATGCAATCCCTGGCTGTTCGATTGCAGGCATAAGATAAATATTATTTTTATTTTTTTAGTAGATATTGGAATATAGCAGATGCTATAACTCTCACTACATCTATCTAGAGTTATAGAGGTTGTAAGTTGATGATTATGTACTACATCAACTATTAGGCAACTTATTTAAGCTAGTAATAGAGTTGTTTCAATCTAGGGAATGAAAACATGAGGGTTTGGCTTGCCTGCTTTTTAGTGCTGTTTGCTTTGGCGGAACTGTTTGACTGGTTAAAAAAATTTAATTTGCCATTACCTATCTATATTTTGGGTGGCGCTTTTTTAGCTGTTGCTTCTAACTATGATAAGATATTCGACTCCTATTTTGCTGATTCAAGCATTGAAGCATCACTCGAACAATCCAAGTTAGATTCACTAACCCCATCTACTAATCCTATTTCTTTCCCAGTTGCCAGTCCTGTTGAAGATGCTCAAACATCTCAAACGGATGATTAGCTGCATAGCGCGTAGGCGTAGCCCGTCGTAGACATCGCTTATCTAATCTCTAAGCAGCAACTAAACTGCTACATTGATATAGAAGCTCAGGTTAATCAGCTTTTAACCTAGAGTCAGAAAACTAACTTTTGCGCCTGCAACATCTACCCAATTCAGGCTACCGCCGCAACGCCGTGATTAGTGGACTATTAGAAAAATTCCGTGCGCCTTTTGTCAAAGTTCAGGATTCCCGTGAAACTTCCAAGAGCAAAAGCTGGTTGCAAATGATTTTAGTTACCAGTGTAGGAGTCACCGCCTTTATCTGGGGAGTTCGGGAACTCAAATGGTTGCAGCCTTGGGAGTTGAGAGTTTATGATCAAATGTTGCGATCGCGTCCATCAGAAGCACCTAAACGGCGGATTTTGCTAGTAAAAATCACTGACGAGGATCTTAAACTAGATAAATGGACTATATCAGATCGTAGAATCAATCAGCTATTAAAAAAAATAGAGTCTTATCAACCGCGAATTATTGGTTTATATCTTTTCCAACCAGAAAACAACTATTTGGCGGCTAATTTGCAAAATCAAGATAACATCTTCAGCACCTGTTTATTCAACACCTTGGGTAAAGATGAAATTCCACCACCGCCAAATTTTCCTATAGATAATGTTGGGTTTAGCAATGTGGTTGCTGACAATGAAAACGACCAAATTCTCCGCCGCAGTTTGTTATTTGTTCACTCTCCAGAAAAAAAATGTACAACATCATTTGCATTTGGTGCGCTCATAGCAATTAATTATTTAGATAAACAAGGCATTAAATATGACTTTACTAATAAAGGAGATTTTCAGTTAGGTAAAATCCTCTTTCCGCGTTTACAAGCTAATTCCGGTAGTTACGAACATCTGGATACAGATGGCTATCAAATATTATTAAATTACCATCACCCCAACAGCCTTGCTGACGAAGTAACCCTCACACAAGTCCTCAATGGACAAGTCAAACCCAGTTTAATCAAAGATCGCCTTGTAATTATTGGCACTACAGCAGCTAATTTCCCTCAAAGTAGCTTTTATACACCCTACAGTGCTTTGCCAGATCAACCACCTAGAATGCCTGCTCTGTTTATTCATGCACAGATAGCAAGTCAACTGATCAGTACAGTGTTAGATGGGCGACCTATAATTTGGTATTGGCCAGACTGGGCGGAACTTATTTGGGTGTGGGGCTGGTCGCTTTTAGGTGGGATTATAACATGGCGGTGGCAAAATCCGTTGCTGTTGCTAGTGGTGGGAGGGACAACTCTACTTGGCTTAGTAGTAATCTGCGTTACTTTGTTTTTGCAAGGCGGATGGATACCATTAGTTCCCTCTGCTTTGGCTTTGGTGATTAGTAGCATTTGTGTGATTGCTTATACTAGCTACCAAAATCAGCGACAAACTCAGGTGATTATTCTGCAAGTTGAAAAACAACAAGAAGCGATGTCTACGACGGGCTACGCCTACGCTCAATTAAATGTACTCTTAGAAGATAAAACAGCACTTCCCGACTCATATCTTGATTTTCCTCCCCCAGTTGATTCACCAGAAAGAAAATCAGGTGATTTGCTTTTGGGTGGACGCTACAAAATCTCTCAAATTCTCGGTGCAGGTGGATTTTGCCGCACTTATTTAGCACAGGATACTCAACGCCCAGGTAATCCGATTTGCGTAGTTAAAAAGTTAATGCCAGCCCGTCAAGATACACGATTTTTGCAAGTTGCTCGCAGGTTGTTTAATAGTGAAGCTGAAATATTACAATCTTTGGGTAAACATCATCAGATTCCCGAACTACTTGCTTATTTTGAAGATAATCAAGAATTTTATTTGATTCAACAATATATCGAGGGACATACCCTAAGTGAAGAATTACCACCTGTGCGGAATGTGCAGAACGAATCATTTGTGATTGAAATGCTCAAACAAGTTTTAGAAGTTCTAGAATTTGTTCACCAGCATCGAGTGATTCATCGTGATATCAAACCGACTAATATTATTAGATGCGCTGAAGATAATCGGTTGGTATTGATTGACTTTGGTGCTGTCAAATTGATGCAACCGCCAAGTAGTGAGCAAACAGAATTAGCCACAGTAGCCATCGGGACACGGGGTTATGCACCTCCAGAACAATTTGCCGGTCATCCGCGCTTATGCAGTGATATTTACGCTTTAGGAATGATTGCCATTCAAGCCATAACTGGGATACCACCCCAAGACCTCCACCCAGAGCCAGAAACTGGTAATATTATGTGGCGGCAAACGGTGCAAGTGAGTGAAGAATTAGCGGCAATTTTAGATAAAATGGTTTGTTATCATTTTAGCGATCGCTATCAATCAGCCGCCGCAGTTTTACAAGATTTAAAACGTCTGTAGCCCTAATACAGTTCGGTTAAGGTTATTGGTGGATGTTATGGTGTGTAGAGACGTTGCAATGCAACGTCTCTACAAGTGTTATCGATAGATACTTAGTTATTAATGTTATGTATTTTTAGCCCATACTGACCTTGTTTTTCTATAATCTGAGTCAATATTTTGTGGCAATGACAGTCACTTTCACATTGATGTAATATGTCTTGTGGAGCAATTGAACTAGAACCTAAAGCCAGACATATTTTTTCAGTACAAGTAAGCTTAAAATAGTCTCTTAAATTACTTTGGGCGGGCAATTCGTTAATTTGATAATTTGTTAAAGGTTCAATAAACCCTAATACTCGTAAATGTCTCAATTGTTGTTCACACGATTGTTCTTTTTTATACGGAAACTGTCTTCTATCTTTTTCAGCATTAAATAAATTTTCCAGAGTTATTCGCTCTCCATCGTCTAGCAAGTAGTCAAAAAACTTTCTTTGGTTTTCATCATCTTCTATTAAAGTTCCTAGTAAGGCTAAAGCTTTTGACTCCTTTTGATTAGCTTCTATATTAGCTTTAATTTTACTATTTACTAGGTTTAATTCTACTCCATTGCTACCAAATTGTAATTTTTCTAGTCTTTCAAGAACTGAAGAATTTAACAATAATACAATTGTTAAAAGTCCTACTTCTGTTGGATCTAATCGCTGATTTTTCTCAAGTCCTTCAGCTGGAATAAAAAATAAGTAACCTAAAACCAAAATACTTATTATCCTGAAGCCAATATTGACGAAATCGCTGAGTTTAGGCTGAAAAGAATTTTTAATGTTTTCAAAATTGTTCTGATTCATGCTACATTATTCTCTGAATATAATTGACTTTTGTTTTAGATAAAGTAATTGCTCACAAGTAGGTTTAAAAAACTAAATAGCTAGTTACATCGAAAAATGACATAGCTTATTAACCTGTTATTATCTCTAGAATACATGAAGATATTTAGCTCAACTTATTGCAGAACTGATAACAGTTTATTTTTCATGGGATCTGGAAAACCTCACTTCTATTTCTTTCTCCTTTTAGGAGAAAGACTTTAAATTTTCCCCCTTAGAGCGTCGGTAAGAGAGTTAGGTTTGTCGTGGGTTTCTCCACATGAGTTAAACCACAATGAGCAAAAACTAATACCATTTAAATTGATGATTGCAACATATCGTTGGATAAAGACGCGATTCATCGCGTCTCTACAAATGGTCTATTTGTCCCATTCTTTTTTCAAATTGGTATAACACTTTATGTCTACATCCTGAAGCTATAGTTTTTCGGATATCTTCCCAAATTTCTGATTAACACTTATGACAATACTCCTCGGTTGAGCCTAAGCGTTACCCAACGAATAGCAAAATACCATTTTTTCCTACAACAGCCTTCTTGTGGAGCGTTGTTGCCGGAGTGCGAACCAGTATAATAGCCTGGATGTTCTTTAAAAAATTCGCCGCTAATAACTCTTTCCTTAGCGTCCTCAGCACGGCAGTTGCTTCTCCCAAGGGGAGACGCTGCGCGAACAAGTCCCGCCCAACGCACTGCCTCGTCCTTTGCGGTTCGATATCCTAAACCATGTCCACTCAACCCATAATCCAAAGCATATACACCGATGGTGCTTGCACCGGAAACCCTGGCCCTGGCGGTTGGGGAGTTGTCGTCTACTTCAGCGATGGTTCAATCCACGAAATGGGCGATGCATCCCCTCATACCACTAATAATAAAATGGAAATGCAAGCTGCGATCGCAGCCCTCCAATTCCTGCAAACATCTCAACAAACCCAGCCCATCATCCTTCATACCGATAGCGAATACCTAATTAACTGCGTTACCAAGTGGGTGAAAGGCTGGAAAAAGAAAGGCTGGAAAAAGTCAGATGGTAAACCCGTTCAAAACCAAGAGCTTTTGGAAACTCTCGATGAACTTAATACCCAACAAGTAAAATGGCAACACGTTAGGGGACATTCTGGTAACATAGGTAACGAACGTTGTGATGCGATCGCTCGCACATACGCCAGTGGTAAAATTCCTTCGCTACAACAATTAATACCGACAAATTTTTATAAATCTTTACCTTGCGAAAATGAACTAAATGTAGCAAAAGTAGCTGATTATGAAAACAACTCTCGAATAACTAACCAAAGTCCGCAACAAATCAGTACTTCTGCACCAGAAATAACCGTTATGGAACCATCTACTGGGCCAACTGCGGCCGCAACCGATGAAAAAGCGCCAGAAATGAGGGTTTCACAACTCCGCAGCTTGGTCGAAACTCTGCGTATCGCTGACGAAATTTCAGAAAAAGGCTACTTAATCACCAGTTCTGAGTTAGCAGACTTGATGGATGTCCACGCCAGCGCTGTTACCAGTCGGGGAGATCAATGGCGCTGGCGAAACTGGATTGTGTCACGGGTACGCCGTGAAGGAAATCAAATTCTTTGGGAACTGGAACGCGGGGATCAAGTAGGAGGTGAAGAGGAGTGAGGGAGTTATGAGTTATGAGTTATGAGTTATGAATTTTTAACTCCTCACTCTTAACTCCTAACTCCTAACTATATTTCCGTCCCCGCCACTCGCGTGGCTTGCGGAACGCAGACAAGAAGATTCGCAGCACAGCTAAGGGATCAGCAAAAGGGGAAAGCCAGAATAACCATGAGCCTTTTGCGCTTTTGCGATCGTAAGAAGGTGCGATCGCAATTAGCATAGCAAAGCGAATTACCACCAAGAATAAATTTAGTCCTAGCAGAAGAAGTGGGGGAGTGGGTAACGCGATTAATCGCGTCTGTAGCGAATACGAGAGTGGGGAAGAAATCAACAAAAAAGTAAGGACTATTAAAAGGGGTAGACCTTGAACAGATGTGAGTAGCCATAAATCTCCCCACAACTGCGAACGAGAAGTTGCATCTTTGAGATCAAGACTCCGCCCCCATTCCTTCCACGTCTCCATCGCCCCTTCATACATCCGTACTTTTAGCACCTTTGCGCCATCTAAAAAGCCTACCTTATACCCTTGAATAGCAATATTTCGCGCCAAAGTGACATCATCACAAAAAGAACTACTCGCACTGCTATAGCCACCCACAGCAGCTAAAACGGAGCGGCGACACAAAAAACACTGCCCATTTGCCATCACCCGTTCTGGCTGCTCTGTATTGATCCCAGCCGGGTCAAATCGGTAAAGCAGAGTCATCAACAAAGCCGGTTGTAGCCAGCACTCTCCTGGATATTTGAGAATGAATTGGGGTGAAAGGGAAACGAGATCATAGCCCTGTGCTTCGGCTGTCTTCACCAAACCAGCAACCAAACCAGGATGCGGTTGAATATCAGCATCCAGTCCCAGAAACCACTGACTACACTCAGAGCTAAATAGAAAACCGTTATGCAACGCCCAAGGACGCCCCACCCAACCAGGGGGCAAGGGGTCATCTGTCATCACGCGAAAGCGCGGATCTTTCTGCTGCGTCGCTTTTACCAAGTCGGGTGTACCATCAACAGACTTGCTGTCTACAACAATAATTTCCCGAACTTCGTAGCTTTGATGACTTAAACCAGCCAACAGAGGGCTAATGCGAAGCGCCTCGTTCAGCGTGGGAACGACGACGCTAACCTTACCCAAAAGCTCCAGTGTCGGCTGTTGCGGTTCTATTGGAGGAAGGCGTCTTGGCCCCTTTAGCAGGCGCGAAAATAGAATCGCCGTTGCTGGTACTTGAATAAGTAGCAATAAAAGGGAAATGGCACTTTCTACTATTAAAGCGTTGTCTACTGTTGTCAAAATACTTATCAATTAAAATCGCGGCTATACAAAACAAATGGGCATTGGGGATGGGGAAGAGGCAGAGGGGGAGGGGGAAGGGTGCAGAGGAGAGGAATTTTTTCCCCCTGCTACCTGCTCCCTACTCTCCACTCTATAGACTTATTTCAAAGCAACTTTAACGCTTCTTGCGACCGAGACTTCCTTGTTTGCTGGTTCAACAGCAACTGGAATAGGAGTGGTTGAACTGCTTAACCACAGAGCCACGGCGGGAACTACACCAAGGAATAAACCGAGCAACACTGGGATTGAGAACCCAGCGGCCAAGCTTAGTCCGGCGGCAAAGGCAAAGTTAGTTAAATAAACGACTAAGGGTAGATTAAGTTGCGATCGCTCTAATTTAATCGAAGCGTTTCTCCACAACAATCCTGCTACAGTCATAAACAGGGCACTAGTACCAAACCAACCTGCATAGTTCTGGTAAGGTGTGCCAAAGAAAGCTCCTGGGTGTTCCCAATACCAAAAAGGTAGAGAAGTTTGACTCATCGCTGGCTCAAGGGCAAAATCCCAGCAAGTGAAGAGTAAAGCACCAACGGCTATAGCTGCAATATGGCGTCCCCAACTAGGTTTTTGTGCCACTTTCAAACCAGTTCTCGCAATTAAATAAGAGGACAGCCCAACATAGAACCAAGATAAAGGAATTGTGAAAGGAACTAGCCCCGCAATCTTATAACCCAAGCCACTTAAGTAGCTATAATCACCAAATGGAAAACCCGTGCTGGTTCCCAGTAGTTCACTACCCAAGGAAATAAACATAGCCGGCAGCATAAATGCTAGCCAAGTTCCTAATCCCAGCGTTCGGTAGGCATAAATAGAGACAGCTATTGTCCCCAAGATGATATCAACTACACCGCCACCTGCCATACTTAACTGTACGGCAGTTTCTCCAACCTGCGATAAGTTGAAAAGTATTTCGGCATTAGGTACGACCAGTAGCATCCCTACCAGTCCAAAGGCTTTTGACACGATATGACCAATCAGGCATACGCGTTCAGCAATAACAAGTTGTCTCATGATAATTCCTTAACAAGATGTGACACGCGGCTACTCGGCTGCTAACAGTTTACAAATGTTTAACAACATATTTAAATACTTTGTACCGCAATTCTCTACAAACTTGTTTGGCTTTTTTAGGAAGAGCATAACAGCCTACTGATTGAAGCTATAAGAAAGAAATATGATGATAAACTTACCATTCTAAGCTATATAGTCAAAATCTGTATAATTTCATCTGCAAAAACTCCTGGTTTTTTGTCCCACTGATACACGTATGATGAACAACTCCTTCCATACAAGTATCTCCTTGAGGCAGGACAAGCATCAGAGATTAAGAAAGCCCTACAGTATAGTGTGAAGAATGACACATTTATCCCAAAAAATCACGGCAGTGGCTACTAGGTATACCGTAATCTAGAGGTTGTCGATGAACAACTTCTAACTTAATGACTAACAGACGGGAATTTTTCAAAGGGGTGGCAGCGCTTTCTGGCTTATCTTTAGCTGGTTGTGGCTGGAGGCTAGCTGAAGTCCGTGCTAATTCTAATACTTCGGGTCAACGTGACCAACTTTATATCTTTACCTGGACGCAATATACCGACAACCAATTATTGAAAACCTTTAGCACCCAAACCGGCATGAAAGTGCTAGCGGATGTGTATGATTCCAATGATGTCATGCTAGCTAAATTGCAAGCTGGAGGCGGTGGCACTTACAGCATCATCTACCCATCCGATTATATGGTGCAGAAGATGGTAAACAAAGGTTTATTAACAGAAATAGATCACGATCGCTTAATCGGTTTAGAGAATTTATTCCCCCGATTTCAAAATCCTAGCTATGACCCGAATAATCGATATAGCATCCCTTTTAACTGGGGGACAACAGGTTTACTTTACAATTCCGAAAAAATCAAAGATGCACCACAAGACTGGGATTACCTTTGGCGAAACCAAAAGCAACTTAATCAGCAGATGACCTTGCTCAATGATGTTCGAGAAGTGATGGGTGCAACGTTACGGATGCTAGGTTACTCTTACAACTCAAAAAATGAACAAGAAATCAAACAAGCTTATGAAAAGTTGAAAGTGCTAAAACCTGCGATCGCACGTTTTGACACAGACGCTTGGCAAAATCAAATTCTAGCAGGAGATTTACTATTGGCAATGTGCTATTCAGCAGATGCGGTGAGAATCTCTCAAGAAAACCCTAAACTCAAATATGTAATTCCTCGCAGTGGTTCTTCTTTATGGACAGACACTATTGTAATTCCTAAAACAGCCCCTAATTTAGCTGGAGCCTATGCTTGGATTAACATGATTTTGCAACCAGAATTAGCAGCCCAAGTCAGTCAACGTTTGAATATTTCTACGCCTAATAGTACTGGATTTGAGCAATTGCCAAAAACAATCCAAAACAATACTAATTTATTTCCCTCAGAGTCACTTTTAGCAAATTGTGAACGTGTTACTCCTGTAGGAGAATTTGAAGACGTTTACGATCGCTATTGGACTCAATTAACTAGTGGGTAAAATAGGAGAGACGTACAAGAGTTAGGAGTTAGGAGTGATGAATTTTCAAAAAAGTGATATTTATAAAATACAAGAATTGCATCATCCACGAGCGAATTGGCTACAACCTTTGGTATTACTTGCACCATCTGGGATTTGGTTATTACTTTTGTTGGTGCTGCCAACTTTGATCATTTTCCAGTTAAGTTTAGTTGCAGACATCCGGCCAGGAGATTTGGTCAATCCTAACGGATTCAAAAACTACATTAGAATATTTGACCCTCTTTATGTGCAAGTAATTGTGCGATCGCTATTTTTTGCATTTGGCACTACAATAATTTGTTTAATTTTGGGCTTCCCCGTCGCCTATTGGATTGCTCAAATAGCGCCGCAGCGTTGGCGGAATTTGCTGCTATTAGGCTTTGTGTTGCCTTTGTGGACTTCCTCGTTACTTCGTTCTTATGCTTGGATTACAATTCTTCGTCCTACTGGTTTGTTGAACAGTTTACTCAGCAATTTAGGCTTGCCTACTTTGGAACTACTAAACCAGAGTCAAGCTGTATTTATTGGCATGAGTTACAGCTTGTTACCCTATATGGTTTTAATTTTATATGCTTCTCTCGAAAAACTAGACAAGCGCTTGCTAGAAGCGGCGGCTGATTTAGGTGCAAATCCGGTGGAAACTTTTTGCCAAGTAACCGTACCGCAAATTTTTCCTGGAATTGCGGCTGCTTCCATGCTTGTATTTATCACAGGCTTAGGGGATTTTGTCGATCCAGAATTACTTGGTGGTGCTTCTAGTATGACGGCGGCGCGGTTAGTTTATAACCAGTTTCTGGGAGCAACGCAAAATTGGGGATTTGGTTCAGCTTTAAGTATGACGTTAATTTTGCTTGTTAGTATTGCGATCGCACTTTTAATTAAGTTTGGTGAGACTGCACCCAAACGTTAAACTTTTCGTCACTCATATATAATAAGGGCATCAAACGCCAGCGAGACAACGGTTATGCTCTCACCTGATCTCAAAAATGCGTTACCAACTACTGATGAACTTCCCTGTTCAGACGATACGCCAGTGGATAACGAAGATCAAAATTTTTTGCCCAATATTTTACTCTTCTTACTCAACTCCATTTGGGCAAATCGTATGGATTGGTACTTCGGAGTAGATATGGGATTATATCACACCACAGGAGTAAATCCCAGAGTACCTGTAGTGCCAGATGCTTTTTTAAGTGTGGGAGTAGAGCGAAAAAAGGGTGGCAAATCACGCAAAAGTTACGCGGTTTGGGAAGAAAATGGGGTAGTTCCAATATTCACATTAGAAATGGTATCCCACACCCCCGGAGGTGAATACGACGAGAAGCTAGATATATATAAAAAACTCGGTGTATTGTACTACGTAATTTATAACCCTGAGTTTTGGCGACGCGACCAACATCAACCCTTTGAAGTGTATAAGTTAATAGAGGGAAACTACCAACTACAAATAGGTGAACCTTATTTAATGCCAGAGGTGGAGTTAGGTATTGGGCGACACCAAGCTGTAATTGCTGGGATACAACAGGAGTTTTTATGTTGGTATGATGAGCGAGGAAATCGCTATTTGACAGATGCAGAACAAGCACAACAAGAGCGACAAAGGGCTGAACAGTTAGCGCAGTATTTACGTTCTCTAGGTGTAGATCCAAATAATCTACCTGGTAATTAAGGTGATCGCATTTTCTAAAATATCAAACCGCTACGCGAGAGCCATTAGTCATTTGACACGGTGACTAAATGATTTAAATCATCTGTAGTAATATTAATTAACTCCTTAATTGTAGAAAGAAACTCATGCTCTAAATAAGGCTTAGTCAAGTAAGCCTTTGCACCCAATTCTTGAGCAAGCTGGCGATGTTTTTCAGCGCTGCGAGATGTGAGAATCATTACAGGTATTTTTGCTAAATTGGGGTATTGACGGAAATTGCCCAACAACTCAAAACCATTCATTCGTGGCATCTCTAAATCGGAGATGACAACTTGTATTTCTGGATGTAAGTGTAACTTTTCTAAAGCTTCTACACCATTTTGAGCCTGTATTACTTGATAACCGGATTTTTGCAGTGTGAGAGAGATAGTTTGGCGCAGACTAATTGCGTCATCTACTACTAAAACAACTTTCGGTAATTTATTATCTGGCTCTTGAGAATAACTGGGTTGGCTTTCTTTTGGTGAATTATAATCTGACTCTTGAGAGTAACTGGATTGGGTTTCTATAGGTGAATTATAATCTGACTCTTGAGAGTAACTGGGTTGGGTTTCTATAGGTGAATTATTATCTGGCTCTTGAGAGTAACTAGGTTGGGTTTCTATAGTTGTTGTGGAAGTAGATGCAGCAAGTAATGGTGTAGATGAAAAAGTCTGTCCTGATATCGCTAAGGCTTTTTTATTTGACAAAGAAGGTACTGGTAGCGCCATGACATCAAGTGTTGTTTGTTGAAGTTCACTAGATACCAGCAATGAAGCATCAATCACTAAGATGAGATTACCATTAGCTAAACTACTACAACCATAAATGTATTTTGGCGGTGCGATCGCATTTCCTAAAGGTCTGATTACCAGTTCTTGTTCACCAATTATTTGGTCTACTTCTAAAGCAAATCTTCCCTGATTTCGTCGTAGCAAAAGCACCGGATTTTTCGCTACGCTTGGATCATGATTACTTGATGTGTTGTATAAAGTATCATTATTAAAGCATGAGTCATTATAATTAATCAACTTTGAAAGTTGACGGAGGCTGACCATAGTTTCATCATCGTCTGTACTCAAATGTAAGACTTTTGTACCTTCAATTTCTCTAATCTGCTGCTCAGAGGGAATCAATATTTTTTCGATACTGTCCAAAAGAAGAGCATAAACAACACCTTTGGCTTGAACTAGCATTAATTTTTCAGTAGTCATAGAAAAAGGAATTTTGAGTATGAATATTGTTCCTTGGTTGGGTAAGGATTGAACTGAAATTGAACCATTAAGTGCGTTCATCTGAGTCCGCACGATATCTAACCCCATACCACGCCCAGAGATTTCACTTACTTTAGCAGCAGTAGAAAATCCAGGTGAAAATATCATATCTAACAATTCAGATTCAGCCAGATTATAAGCATAGGTGATAGTTTTTTCTTCACTTTGTATGGAATACAATTCAGCAGCTTTTCTGCGAATTCTGTCTAAATTTAATCCCTGTCCATCATCCCGAACCTCAATAACAGTTTGGCTACCCTGATGATAGGCGCGGATTTCGATTAACCCTTGTTCTGGTTTACCAAGCTCTCGGCGAAGTTGCGGAGCTTCAATACCGTGGTCAAAAGCATTACGTACTAAATGTAACAAGGGATCGTACAGCTTTTCTGCGATCGCTTTATCAACTAGTACTTCAGTACCACTAAGTTTCAATTCTACAAGTTTGGCATGAACATTCCCCAACTTATTTACCATGTGGGGGAAGCGATTCAGGATATTGCTTAAAGGCGACATTCGTGCCTCTACTAAGCTATCTATAATATTAAGAGTTAAATTTTCTTGTTTGTCACCAATTTGAGCAGCTTGCGTCATAAGCAAGTCAAGAGACTCTGTGGTTTCTTGTAATTGCAGTGTCTCTTCTATTGCTTCGTGCAATGTCATCTGGAAATCTGTATATACATCCATTTCTAAAGAGTCAAAATTCACTGCAAAATTTTGCGTTTGTTGTGAGGCGATATTTTGTCTTTGTAATGGTAAATCACGTAATTCATTTAAAGTTGTTTGGTGTCTAGTGAGTTGCTGGATTAATTGGTCAATTATTTCTTTGACTTGTTCATCTTGCAAACTATGCCGTTTTTGGTAAATCAACGATTCCCCAGCTAGATAATTAAGGTGTTGCAGCCTCTCTGTATCTACTCGAATAAATGAAGGTTGGCGAAAGTTTTTAGTTTGAACATACTCTGATTTCTCTTCTATTTTTTTGTTGATTTGTGTAGCTAAATCAGGCATGACTTCAATAGCTGTTTCAGGAGGATTTACAACTCCTTGCTCATTGACAGTTAATGAATCAAGCTTTACTGAAGAATCATCATTCGTGGTTGTCACCACTTGCTCTGTAAGGTTTTCGGTAGCTTCTTCTCCCCATATTGCTTCTAGTAGGTTCTCAGTTGTTTGAAAAGATACATTAGGTATTTCTTTAATAACTAAGAGCGTTTGTAACTTGGGACTATCAAGCCAGTTTTTCTCTTTGCTAGTAACAGGAGGATAGTTTTTATATTCTTGTGCTAATTTATGAATTCGCTTTTGTAATATTTTAATGACTGAGATGTAGCTGTCAGATTTATTAACAGAATACTCAAAGTTTGTGATAGCGAATAAGATGATTAGAATTATCCCATGTCGATAAATACAAAGGCTTTGACTATCTTCTTCATCTTGAACAAAATCAAGAAATTCTTTTAGCCAATTATCGATATAATTAAGTAGATTTTCTTTTTCTAATCTGGGAACCATTAAATCAAAGCTAAGCTCTGCCTCTGGTATTTGGCTCTCGTGATTAAACCAGCCAAAAATGTAGCGAATGACTTTTAAATAAAACTTGGCAGTTGTTGGCTTTACTGATTGGTTTTTATTATCATCAGATGTAATGATAAATTGGTAAAATTGTTCTTCTGAATTACTTTGTAATTCTTCAGAGAACTCATTATTTGCCACTGTCGTGAGTTTTTGCAAAGCTGGAGAAGTTTTTCCACCAGATGTGCGATCGCCTTCTAATACCAATTTTTGTGCTTGTTGCAAATCTGCAAGGGCAATTTCTGCAATTTGCTGCACCTGAGTGGGGTTTGCTTGCAGTGCTGACAGAATTGTTTGAGAAATTTCTCCCAATCCAGGTAAATTTAGAGATTCTGCTAAACCGAGAAACACCTCAGCTTGAGAATGTAAAAACTCGATAAATTCGTCATTACTTGGTGGATTGTTAACAGCTTCAGCAATACTGTTTATACGTTGCTCTACTCCCACTTCAAAAACGGACTGGACAATATCAAATCCCAATTCTTCAGAAGTGGGAATATGAGTCTCAGCACCAAATGCATCACCTAGCTTTTCTTGCAACTGTGCAAATACTGAGCTGGCTCGATGGAGCAATTCTTCATCATTAACAGTACTGCCGATTAACTCGGTATTTAATGCTATGCTAAGACACTCATAAGCTTGTAACAAAAGTGTTTGTAATTCGGCATCAACTACCACTTTTGGATTATATAGAGCCTTAAATACATCTTCTAAAAAATGGGCTATCATCTTAATTACTTCAAGCCCAACATTAGCAGCACCACCTTTAAGTGTATGAGTAGCCCGCATTAAATTATGAACTTTAGCAATGCTATAATCTTCCGATAAGCTAAATAGTTCTTGTTCAATAATTTGGACTAATTCTGGGGCTTCAGCCAGAAAGTAAATGTATCCTTGTTCGCGGATTTCATTATCTGTGATCATAAGTGGGGAGTGGGGAGTGGGGAGTGGGGAGTTAGGAGTTAGGAGTTAGGAGTTGGGAGTTAGGAGTTAAGAGTTGGGAGTTAGGAGTTAAGAGTTGGGAGTTAGGAGTTAAGAGTTGGGAGTTGGGAGTTGGGAGTTGGGAGTTGGGAGTTGGGAGTTGGGAGTTGGGAGTTGGGAGTTGATCAACCAATTGATTTTTCAGTTGTCTTAACTATTGAACTTAAAATCCGAATGATTTCGTCTGCATAGATTAGTTCATTGGTTAAATCAATATTTACTAGTTTGGACTGTTGTAGTAGACGTAGCCAGTATTTGGTTTCCCTAGCTTCTTTATATGCAATATACATTTTTGCCAAGAAATCCTTTCTACTCTGACCACCGCTAGCCTCTTCAACATTCGCGCCAATACTTGTCCCACTTCGTAGTAATTGCTTAGAAAGCACATATTCCCGTTGCTCTTGCAGTTTAATATATAGGTGAATAATTTCCAAAGCAAATTGAAAACTCTTCTGTTGAATAATGCTCTCTGCCAATTACTCTTCTCCTATCTTCAACTCAAAAGTTACAATTAATTAAGGTCAAAGCATTTTTAAATTTGTCAACAAAATAGTGATTTATCTAATCAATGCTTTAACCCAATAACTCCTAACTCCTAACTCTTAACTCCTAACTATTAACTCCCTACTCCCTATTCCCTACTTCACTTTAAACTTACTAGCAGTTGTTAATAGCTCTTGCGCCATCCCTGATAAATCTTGGAACACACTAGCAATTTCTTGAGATTCAGCAAAAGTCTTATTAGCAATTTCTGCTACATCTTGCATTGATTTTGTGACTGTTACAGATTGCGTCATTTGTTTTTGAGTCGCTGCGGTAATTCGCTCGATTAGCTGACTAATTTCGGCAGTTGCATAAACGATCGCATTCAAGTTTTGGCGAGTATCATTGACAAGATTTGTACCTTCTACTACCTGCTGAATACCAGTTTCCATTGCTACTGCTACTTCTCCGGTTTCTGCTTGAATCTCCTGGACTAATTTTTCTATTTCGATAGTTGCTGCTGCTGACTGGCGAGATAAAGAACGGACTTCATCAGCTACAACTGCAAAGCCTTTGCCATACTCACCTGCACGGGTGGCTTCAATGGCTGCATTCAAAGCCAGCACGTTTGTCTGTGTGGCAAAATTACCAATCAAATTAACCACTTTGGAGATTTTTTGCGAAGATTCACTGAGGCGTTTAATCTTCTTGCTGGTTTGAGCGACAGTTTCACGAATTCCTTGGATTGCTTTTACAGTTAAGTTCATCGCAGTATCGCCAGACTCAACAGTTTCATTGGCTTGTTGCACCGCTACTTGCACTAACTCAGCATTCGTAACCACAGCTTGAGTAGAGTCCACCATCTGTTGAATCTCACCTAAAGCTGCGGTAATTTCCTCAGATTGTTGTTGTGCTAAATTAGTCAGTCCCGTTAGTGAAGCCTCGCTGTTACCGGAAGTTTGAGCAACTTGTTGAGCAGCCCCCTGTACCTGAAGAACGATTTGCCGCAGTGCTTGCAGGGTATTATTGTAAGCATCGGCGATCGTGCCTAGTTCGTCTTCTGTAATGGGTGCGCGTACTGTTAAGTCGCCGTTGAGAGCAGGTCTAAGGGCTGTTAGCAGTTGAATAGATCGTTGTTGTAGTAACTCCTTGGCTGCCTTTTCTCGGGCTGCTGCTTCTGCTAATTTTGCTGACTGCGCTTCTACTTGTTGCAAATATTCGGTCTGTTGTAATGCGAGTCCTAACTGGCTACCAATACGTGCTAACAAAGTGACTTGCGATTCATCCCAATCACGAGTTGCAGAATTTTGATAAGCCCCTAGCAATCCCCACAATTGTTCCCCAGCAAATACAGGAACAATGATATAAGCTTTGACTTCAAACTGTTCTAATATCTCAATGTGGCAGGGGAAATGACCCATTTGATAAATGTCATTTACAACAAAGTTTTCACCTTGGGCATATCGACCTCCCTGAGTTTCTTGTAAGTGAGTATCTTCCCAGACGGTTTTGATATCTGGGCCTACCAGCTTTACCCAACCAGGGCCTGCTGACTCCGCTACAAATTCGCCACTCCAGTTAGGGTTGAAACGATAGACGGCGACGCGATCACATCGTAATAATTGCCGTACTTCTTGAGTAGTTATCTTGAAAATATCTTCCACATCTGAAGATTGCCGGATGCGGTTGCTGATCTTTGTGAGAGCTTTCTCTTGTTCTGCTAACTGAGCTAGTTTCTCAGATTTTACCCGTACTAATTCTAAATAGTCTATCTGTGATTTAGCTAGGGTAAATTGCAAACTAGTCTGAGCCAAAAAGTTAACTTCCCAAGTTTGCCAGTCACGAGGGCTAGAATTTTGATACGCTGCCAGCAAGCCCCACAATTTATCCCCGAAGAATATAGGAACAATTATGTAAGCTTTGGCTTCAAACTGCTCTAAAATCTCAATGTGGCAGGGAGCAAGCCCTACTTGATAGATGTCATTAACGACAAAGTTTTCACCTCTGACATACCTACCTCCCTGAGTTTCTTGCAAGTAGGTATCGTCTAAAACGGTTTTAATCTCAGGGCCTACCAGTTTTGTCCAACCAGTACCCACAGACTCAGCCACAAATTGGCCACCCCAGTCAGGGGTAAAGCGATAGACACTGACGCGATCGCATCGCAGTGATTGACGTACTTCTTGAGTAGTTGTTTTGAAGACACTATCTACATCTAAAGATTGGCGGATGCGGTTGACTATCTTAGTGAAAGCTTTCTCTTGTTCAACTATCTGAGCTAGTTGATCAGATTTCATCTGCGCTTGCTTTACATATTCTCTTTGTGATACGGCCACACCAAATTGCAAGCCAATCTGAGTTAAAAAGGTTTCTTCCCAAGGTTGCCAATCACGCGGCCCGGAATTTTGATAAGCTGCCAGCAAGCCCCATAATTTCTCTCCAGTGAATATGGGCGCAATGATGTAAGCCTTGATTTCAAACTGCTCTAAAATGTCAATGTGGCATTGAGCATGACCCATTTTATAGATGTCTTTGACCATAAAGCTTTCACCCTTGGCATAACGTCCTCCTTGAGTGTCTTGTAAGTGGCTATCTTCCCAGACCGTGTAAAAATCAGGGCCAACCAGTTTTGTCCAACTATTACCCACTGATTCAGAGACAAATTCGCCACTCCAATCAGCTTTGAAGCGATAGACACCGACGCGATCGCATCTTAGTAATTGACGTACTTCTTGAGTGGTTGTTTGGAAAATATTATCAAGATTTGATACCTGGAGAATTTTGTCGATAACTTTAGCTACCGATTTTTTTGCTAGTATCTGCTGTTGCTGTTCTTTTTGGAATTCAAAGCTCTGCAATTTGTAGGTCAGTTCTGTTGTAATTTGAGATAATAGGCTGATTTCTACCTCTTGCCACTGCCGCGTTGAGTAGCAATTATTTACTGCCAGTAACCCCCATACTTTACCTTCTACTACAATAGGTAAACTCAAACTAGCTTTAATTTGAAATTTATCTAGCAGTTGCTTTTGATAAGGGGTAAGTTGAATCTGACTGATATCGTCAATAACTACAGGTTCTATATAGTCTTGATTGGTATATAAACCAAAAATAATTCCGGGAATATTTTCGCCTAAAGTCGGTGTCCAACCTAGTGTTCTTGATTCTGCTAAAACATTACCTGAATCAAGGGAAGTAAACTGATAAATTAAGGCGCGATCGCAGCCAATTTTTTCTCTAATTTGCGCTACGGTAATTTTGAGTAGTATATCAAGGTCTGGCGCTTGGCGCATGTGCGTTGCGATGTCTTGCAACTGTCGCCGCCAAGTTTTAAATTCCTGAGCGATCGCGTTTAATAAGGATATTTCATTGCTAGGAATATTTGTTATATCAGCGCTTCCATTCAGATTTTCTACTTCCGAAATTAGATCCTGTTTTTCCTGGCTATTGCTATACAAAAATGTCATTAGATTGGCCTCAAGATTTGTTAAAGTAATAATTGATTATTAGTCAGTTAAAAAGGAACTAGTACTGCAATGCGGAAGTCAACAGTCCAAAAGCTTTAATTTCAGCCTTTATAGCTGTAATAAAATGCTAACTTTATTCCCGCCGAATTGTATTAGTATTTGCCTAAGAAAGATTAGGAATTGTTAAAACAATATGCCTAATCAACCACGAGCACCGTTCAATTATGATTTTTCCACATGGGAGCTTGGATAATTGTTATGGCATCCAAATTAAAAATCATATCTTCAGAATCATTAATAAAATATCCCTGTAAAAAAGGTGAGATTTTAGGATAAAATAATTCGCTAGTTGGGGGTTTCATTCGCTGAGTATCTAGCCATTCAATATCTATCAGTTTTCGCACCAATAGCCCCAAATACTTACCCTTATTTTCGAGAACAATCGCCATCATTTTTGAAAGTAAATTTGCTCCTTGCGAAATTGGAGGATAACCTAACATTGCCTCTAAATCTACTAGCCAAAGCATCTCACCGCGCCAGTTATAGATACCCAAGACGCTACTAGGCATTTGAGGAACGCCACATATTTCTGGTAATGATATTTGCAACACTTCTGTGATGTGTTGTAACGAAATTATCGCTGTATCCCTTACTCCCAAATTAAAACTTAAGAACTTTTCCTTAGTTTCCAAAATTATTTTCCTTTGTGCTTGATTATTGATCTTTAGCCACTATTTGCAGTATTATTTTCTTTTGTAGAGGTTCTAAATTAGAAATATAGACTTCTAGTTATTTGTGGATTTATCAAAGTTTTGCTAGCTAATTAATCGTTTTAAAACTACCGCTAGTTCTTCTCGGTCAATCGGTTTTGATAAATAACCATCAGCGCCCAACATATTACCCCAAATTTTATCTACATCACTATTTTTTGTTGAGCAAAAAACCACAGGTATTTTGCTAGTAGTGGGATTGTTTTTCAATTCTCGGCAAATTTCAAAGCCACTTTTACCTGGTAAAATTACGTCGAGAAATATTAGGTCTGGCTTATTTTTATCTATTTTGTCTTGAGCTTCTTCACTGCTTGTGGCACTAATCACAGAATAACCTGCCTGTTGCAAGTAACGACTGATTATTTCCATATCTGTTAAGCCATCTTCAACAACTAAAACAGTATTCATGGTAATTACCCGTTAAAATTTTAAGGATGTAAACAAATTAGAGATACAAATCCTAAATGATGCGTGGACAAAGACAATCGGTTAGGGACTAGAGACTAGCCCCTAACCGATTGTCAGAAAGAATATTTCACAAATCAAATAGGACTGCTATAAATACAAAAGTTTGTATTTGTTTAATTTTGATTCAATCTTTATATATTAACCTCCGAAGAAGTACGTAATGAACATAACTTAATATAGGACTCATATTTGATTTTTGAACAAAACTCAGTAAACCTTTATTCCTTCTTCCCAGTCCCCAGTCCCTTACCTCTACGAGTGATTCAGAAATCAAATCGGATTGCTATATATGTTTTATTCAATTTGGTACAAAAAAATTAGGTGGGTTTAAGACCGCCACCTACTTGCATCTTATGAATTTCGACTTATTATTTATCACCTCAGTAATTTTATGTTTACTGAGGTGGAATTTACTGATTGTAAATATTTTTTTATGGCTATTGTTAAGCAATAGGCTTATGCTGAGGGATGAAATTATAAAGGTAATCAGATTAGTTTATGATTAATCATCAAGAAAAATTATTAATTCTCCCTACTTATAAACTCCTGCATTAGCTTGACTCTTGTCGATGGATACACTCGGCGCAGGTAAATATTTACGTATTATACTCATTACCTTGTCAGGTACTACAGGTTTAGTGATAAAATCTGTAGAACCGACTACCTTAGCACGAACTCTATCTAAAAGACCATCACTACCTGTTAATATAATTACTGGTGTATTGGCGAAGGCAGATATTCGGCGCAACTGAGTACAAATTTCATAACCACTGGCGACTGGCATAATCAAATCCAAGAAAATTAGGTCTGGTTTATTCTGAATGAGGATTGGGAGAGCTTGTACAGCATCTTGAATTTTGATAAACCTTAGTCCATTGGAAGTGATAATATCCTCTAGCATTTTACAGACCTGAGGGCTATCATCTACGCAGGCTATTAGTGGAGCAATTGATTTCTTTGGTTGTGCGGTGATAGGGTTATTGTTGCCCTCCATGACTACTAAGGGCATGTCAGGTATTTCCACTAATTCGATGATTCCTTTAAGAATATAGGGAAGCAATGAACGGGTGAGTGGCAGTACACTTTGCTTCATTTTCACGGCTAAATCTCGCAGAGTTAATTTACCGTTGATTAAATTTACAAAGTTTTTGTAGACAGATGGACTTACCATCTGCTGAAGTTGTTCTGGTCGGCGTAGAACTGGTGCTAAGTCAGGAGAAAAATTTGCTAAACCTGCTGCTGACCAAACTTTCCACGAGTCTTGCATGTGTTTTACAGACATTTCTGCACTCGTGAAGCTTATTGGTGCTTCTAAAATAACTTCTTGGCTGCGACTGCAATTTATAGAAGCAAAATTTCCTTGCATAGCTAGGTCAAATAATAATTCTGCTATAGTGTTTTCGGCAATAGACTGAATCTGTTCTCTCTGAATTTTTTGTTTTTTATGAAAGATTTCTAGAATGCGATAATCCCAGTAATCTATTGCTACGTCTTGCAAACGTAACTGCAATTTATCAACATCAATCTGGGGGCAATTTTGAGCCATCTGTCTACGCCAACGGCGGAAGGGATGAGTTCCACCTGTTGCCCAAACTATCCGCCCCAGTCGATAATAAAAAATCCATTGGCTGCCTTTAGAACTTTTAATATTTAATTTGCCATTGTATTGCAGTTGAGTACAAGTTTTAAATTCATTAACTAGGTTATTTGAAAGAATAAGTTCCGAGTGGGTCATACTTTGTTCCTTGTATTAAAAAGCCAGCTATTGAAAAACCCACACTAGTACCGCAAGTCAAAAGTCAAAAGGCTTTAATTTTTTGTGCTTTCTGGCTGTTGGGAATGGTAGGTTTATTTCCACCGACCTATACTAGCTGTATAGTGGTCAGCAAATAGGTCAATAAGTGCGAATACATTAGTCTAAACCAAGTTTATTAAAATCAAGGAATATAGGATAATAGCAAAAATATTACTAGTAAAAAAGTCATATAGCCCAGAATTGATTATCGGCAAATTTTATGACTCAAATAGGTTGCTATAGCCCACATCATTAAGAAAAATGCATTCAATATTTATATATTTAATTTTAATAATTTCCATACAGAATTATATCCGTATAATTTCTGAATTTTTGTTTAAAAAAATTGTCAGTCTCTTTCTATATTTCATTTATTTATATTGGCAATGTATCTTATAAAGTATTTATTCTTATTTACATTCATTAATATTTATTACTTGTAGAGAGACGCGAAATTGAACTGGGCAACTCTTCTCTGCGAGAGGCTGCGCCAAGGAGAGGCTACGCCAACGCTAATGCGTCTTTCTACATACTTGAAATTACCACTAATAATCTTTAAGTGTATCAAGTATTTATTTAGGAGAACTTATTTAAGGTTTGTTGTGGTTTTGATAGCTGATAACAGCTGCCCTAAGATTACTTTGGTGTTCTGAAAGAAGCTGATCGCCTTCGTCTTTTTCTAAACCAGTCCAGTGCATTAATAGCGCTAGCTTAACCCATTTACCACTGCGTTCTAATAAAAAACCAGCTGCTTCCCGACTTAAACCTGTGAGGTCTTGCAAAATTCGCAAAGCGCGATCGCGTAACTTTTGATTTGTTACCGCTACATCTACCATGCGATTACCGTAAACTTTGCCTAGTTTGACCATCACCCCAGTGGAAAGGATATTTAAAGCTAACTTCGTGACTGTACCAGCTTTCAGGCGAGTTGAGCCAGCAATTATTTCTGGCCCTGTTAATAGGCGAATGTCAATATCGGCATCAAAGCTAACTTGTTCTGCGGGAACACAAGCAATAAAAATAGTCTTGGCTCCTCGCACACGAGCAGCATGAAGCGCACCGTGGACATAAGGCGTTGTCCCACCTGCGGTAATGCCAACTACGACATCTAGCTGGGTAATCTGTCGCCCTGCGATCGCAGCCTCTCCATCTTCGATGCTGTCTTCTAAATCCTCCGAACTGCGTACCAGTGCGCCAGCACCACCAGCAATAATCCCCTGTACCAACTCTGGTGGCGTACAAAAAGTAGGTGGACACTCAGCAGCATCTAACACTCCTAACCTGCCACTTGTGCCCGCACCAATATAAAATAGGCGTCCTCCGTGGCGCAAACGCTCTGCGGCGCTATCAATTGCTTGTGCTAACTGAATTTTCGCCGCCGCAACTGCCTCGATTGCCTTTTGGTCTTCGCTATTAAACAACTCCACCAATTCCAGAGAACTGAGCTGGTCTAAGTTAAGACTGTTAGGATTTACCAGCTCAGTTAAAAGATGCCCACGTTCCTGTAAGTTTGTCATTTGTCCTTTGTCCTTTGTCCGTTGTCACGTTGTCACGTTGTCCGTTGTCATTAGTCACTTAGCGACCAATGACCAATGACCAATGACCAATGACCAATGACTAATGACTAATTACAACAATCCTTCCAATTTGCGACGCATCTTCTCTAGTTCAGAATCAGACAATTCTGGTTCTTCTAGTGGCTGTTGATTGAGAGGGAAGGGATCTTCAACAGTATCCTCCTTCTGGGCATCTTCTTGCCAGTCGGTTTTTTCGACGTTAAGTTCTGGGGGAGTTACAACTAAATTGCTGTTTTCTGGGATGATTTCCCATTCATATCCAGCACTTTCGCAAAATTCCTTGATTTCCTCAGCATCGATTGGCTCTGGGGTAGGTGCGGGAAAGTCCTGAGCTTCTAACATCAGGGCAAAGCGGGTGGCGTCGTCTTCTGACTCGAACATCAGAATTTTATTGCGATCGCCTTCCCGAATGGTATGAATTCCCTCATTTTCCGTTCGAGCATTAAAAATTAACACAAAAACACGCATTGGTGTAATCATCTGTCTTTTTTAAGGTCTATCCATATTAAAGTTCTACGTTGTGCCTCAGCGAAAGTCACAGGAACAATTTTCACTTTATTCAGATCAGATTTACCTGAAAACGCCAATATTATGAAGCATAAGTATTGGATTAAGCAAATACCGTAACTTAACCAATGAGGTCTTGGGTTTGGTTGGCGTATCCTGGAAATGGCATACTGAATCAGCGTGTCAGTTAATGCTTGTGTGTGCCAGCGACATCTGGCAATTAATACTGTGAAAGCAAATGACTAAATCTCCCAATCAAGATATTCTCGCCCCGTGCCCTATCCGCAAGCGTCTATGGTTGCTGGTGTTGAGTCGGGGTAGCATTGCTTTGGGCGGACTTTTGCTGTTAGGAGTTATTGTCGGTATTTATCGGTTGTGGACTTTTGTCCAAACAGAGTTAACGCCGTTGGCACAACAAAGTCTTACTACTACACTCAACCGTCCGGTAAAACTGGGAAAAGTCACACAATTTTCGTTAACGGGAGTGCAATTTGGGGCTTCAGCTATCCCAGCGACATCCACAGATCCAGATCGGGCCGTAATTGAAGCTGTAGAGGTAGGTTTTGACCCTTTACAACTAATCTTTAACCGCCACCTAAAGCTAGATGTTACCTTAGTCAACCCAGATATTTACATTGAACAGGATAAAGAAGGGCGCTGGGTTTCCACTAATATAGCGCCGTCGCGTGAAGGCACCGCGATTAAAACCGATTTGGACAACCTGCGGTTTCGCAATGCCAAGCTGGCCTTGATGCCGCAGAAGAGGGCAGGGGGAGCAGGGGAAGAAGCAGGGGAGCAGGGAGCAGGGAGCAGGGGAGAAAAGTTTTCCCCTGTGCCCCCCTTACCCCGCCCCTCTGCCTCATCTCCTTTATCTCCTGTGGGATTTTCTCAAATCAACGGTTCTGCACAACTTTTAGCAAATAACCAGTTGATCAGGTTTGATGTGGGGGGTCAAGCAGACAGTGGTGGTAGTATTTCTATTCAGGGAGAGACGCGTTCTAGGGTGCTAGCAGGGAACTTTCAAGTGCGATCGCAAGACTTCCTGGCTGCGGATATTTATCGGTTAATTAAGTTACCAGTGAGCTTACAGGCGGGTCGAGCCAATGGCGACTTGTTAGTTAGGTTAACACCAGGACAACGGACTTTATTGTATGGCAATGCTACTGTGCAAGGCGTAACAGTTCAAATACCTAAAGTCCCGCAACTGTTGAGCAATAGCCAAGGAAATCTTCGCTTCCAGGGAACGGAGTTGCAGTTAAACAATGTTACTAGTAATTACGGCAAAATTCCCGTAGTGGCTACGGGAATCATCGACACTCAAACGGGCTTTAAGTTGGCAGGGCGGGTAAATGCGGTGAGTTTGGCTAATGCCCAAGAGACTCTCAAGGTAAAACTACCTGTGCCGATCGCTGGACAAGTAAAAGCTGATTTGCAGATAACTGGATCAACTAAAGAGCCAATTCTCTCAGGTACAGTTACCACTATTCAAACTGCTCGGATTGACAAAGTTGATTTTAATAGCATCAGTAGTAAGTTTGAACTTGCTACTAGTTCCTCTTTAATTACCCTAAAAGATATTCAAGGTAAAGCTAAAGTTGGTGGTGACATCACGGGCGCTGGTACAATTCAACTCGGTAAAAATCCGCGACTGGATATAAATTTCGCTGCCAAGAATGTTCCAGGGGATGCGATCGCAAAAGCTTATGAAATAACACCCAACTTTCAAATCGGCAATGTCTCAGGTACTGCCCAACTAACTGGCCCTCCCACAAATGCCCAAACTGCGGTACAATACCAAGCTCCTAACGGGACTTACCCCGGAACAGGTGAAGTAGCAATCGCTCCAAATCGCAATGTCTCTTTCCGCAATGTAGCTCTGAATGTAAGTGGTGGTACAGTCCGGGCAACTGGTAGTTACGCTAATGAGCGTTGGCAAGCTGTGGCTGTTGCCTCTGGGGTAAAATTGGAACCCTTTGTAGACAAAAGTCAACTGCAAAATGTCTCTTTGGGGGAAGCACAGTTTAATGGTCGTCTCATTCTCTCAGGCAGCACAGCACCATTTAAAATTGCCACGATTCGCACTGATGGTGGAGGAGTTCAAATTGGTGGCGGCACAGTTGCAGTTTCTAATATCCAACTACAAGACCAAAGCTTCTCTGCTCAACTCGTAGCTAATAGTGTACGGTTGGGACAAATATTAAAACAGTCTCCCCCAGCTTTAAATAACCCATTGGCGGGTACGTTCCAAATCGCAGGCAACAGAGATAATTTCAGCCTGAAAACCCTCCGTGGCAGTGGTGAAGGTCGCCTTGCTATTGGCGGTGGTACGGTTACAGCCTCTAATATTCAAGTGGCTAATGGTTTATATCAGGCGCAAGTTCAAGCAAATAATGTTCCTGTGCAGCAGTTGGCAACAGTACCAAAGCAGTTCCAGGGAGCTTTAACTGGTCAGTTCAACGTCGCGGGTTCTGTTGATTCTTTTAAGCTGCAAACTATTCAAGCCAACGGTCAAGCGCGGGTAAATGTTGCGCGTGGGATTATTACAGCCTCTAATATTCAGTTGGCTAATGGTGTATATCAGGCGCAAGTTCAAGCAAATAATGTCCCGTTGCAGCAGCTAGCAGCAGTACCACCGCAGTTGAGAGGGACGTTAACTGGTCAAGCAAACGTGGCGGGTTCTGTTGAGTCGTTCCAACCGCAAACTATCCAAGCTAGTGGTCAGGGACGGGTGAATCTTGCAGGTGGAATGATCGCAGCTTCTAATATCCAGTTGGCTAATGGGCGCTATCAAGCTGTAGTTAATGCTTCGGGTGTGGAATTAAATCGGTTAAATGATCAATTGCGGGGTCAGTTTGGCGGTCAGTTGCAATTAGCTGGCAAGTTTGGATCATCCAAATTAGCTGATGTACGTGCTGCTGGACAGGTGCAATTATCCCAAGGTATCCCTGGTCTTGAGCGACCCTTGAGTGCTGCGATCGCTTGGAGTGGTGAAAGGCTGACCATTGAACGAGCAACTGCTCCCGGTTTAAGTGTTACTGGTAACATATTAGCCAATGCAAGAAAGGCAGGTATACCGGAAATTACTGCTCTAAATCTCAACGTCCAAGCCCAGAATTACAACTTAAAACAGTTACCAATCAATCTTCCTAATCAGGTTGCTGTGGCGGGAAGAGTTGATTTTAATGGACAAATAACTGGTAAGCTGCCCTTGCCAAATGTCGTAGGGCAAATTAATTTACGAGACTTGGTTGTTCAAAATATTGCTTTTGAGCCGTTGTTAACTGGAAACATCGATTCAGTGCAGGGACGCGGGTTAAATTTGAACTTGGCAGGAAATAGCGATCGCTTGAGCTTCAATTTAGATGCCAATAATCTCCCGAAATCCTTCTTAGTAAAATGGCAGCAAGCATCAGCTATAGGTAATGCTCAAGGGAATGATTGGACGCTCAAACTTGCAAATTTCCCCTTACAAGTATTGAATTTGACTCCGCCAGCAATTACTCGACTGGGTAGTGGTAAGATAGCTGGCTTGTTAACTGGAGATTTGCTGTTTAATCAGCAGACATTGGCAGCAACGGGGAATTTAGCGATCGCTAATCCGCAAATTGGCCGGCTTAAAGGCGATCGAATAGCTGCTCAATTCCGCTACAGTGATGGTAAAGGCACACTCACCAGTAGCGAATTTGTCAAAGGCAAAAGTAGCTACGCCTTTGTCGGTAGTTTTGCTCAAAGCCCGAAAGGCCCTGAATTACAAGGTAAACTGAACGTAAATCAGGGAGAGATCCAAGATGTTCTAACTGTAGCGCAGATATTTGATTTACAAAACTTGCCAGGTGGTTCAGCAGAAATCTACGGCACAGCAGAGGATCTAACCACTACTCCCCAAGGAGCGCCAAATCAACCTTTATTAACCCAAATCCAACGGTTTTCTGAAATTGAAGCTTTGGTAGCAGGACAGGAAGAACAGCGACTTAATTCCACTCCCATACCAGATTTGGCAGACTTAAAAGGGACTTTCAACGGGGAAGTGGCTGTAAATACAGCTACAGCCAATGGATTATCAGTGGATTTTAATTTGAATGGACAAGACTTTGCCTGGGGTAAAAAGAAAGAACGAAATCGTTATTATACTGCCGAAAAAGTGATTGCCGAAGGCAACTTTGAAAATGGTGTTTTGAGTTTGCGACCTTTACGACTTGAATCTGCAAACAGGTTGATTGCCTTTACGGGTAACGTTGGCGGTGATCAACAATCTGGCCAGTTGCGAGTGAATAATTTTCCGGTACAAGTACTGAATAATTTTGTCAAACTGCCAGTTGGAATCACAGGTAATCTTAACGGTACAGCAGCTTTAGCAGGCAGTATTGCTAATCCCCAAGCTAGAGGGGAATTGCAAATTACAGAAGGATTATTGAATCAGAACAAAATAGAGTCAGCGATCGCAAGTTTCAGCTATGCCAACGGACGCTTAAACTTTGGTAGTACCGTAGCAGTTGCTGGGCCAAAACCTGTTGATATTACTGGTAGCATTCCTTATAAATTGCCTTTTGCAACCGTTGCACCAGACAGCGATCAAATCAGTTTAGACATGAAGTTAGAAAACGAGGGATTGGCGCTGTTAAACGCATTGACTAATCAAGTAGTATTTGAAGAAGGTGAAGGAGAAGTAGACCTCAAGGTACGCGGAACATTGCAAAAACCCGAAGTAAATGGAATTGCTACTATTAATGATGCTACTTTTTCAGCCCAGGCTTTGCCAGGTAAGCTGAGACATGTTACAGGTAGAGTGCTGTTTAATTTTGACACCATTTTAGTAGAAAATCTTCAGGGTAGATTTAGCCGTGGCAAGGTAGAAGCTGCTGGAGAAATACCCATTTTCAACAATGACAACACTATCAACAATCCCCTGACTGTTAATCTCGATCAGCTAGCGTTAAATCTGAAAGGACTTTACCTGGGAGGTGCTAGCGGCAATTTACAGATTACTGGTTCTGCCCTTAACCCAGTAATTGGCGGTAAAGTAAATTTATTTGATGGTCAGGTATTGCTGGCAGAATCTACCGACACCGCTTCATCTGCAAATAGTGGTTTTGGGGTAGCACCCACAAAAGCCAATAAGCAGAGTAAATCTCAAATTGAGAATGGGACGGTAAATGCGGTTGCTAGATTTAATAATTTAGATTTAGAACTCGGTAAAAACGTCCAAATTACCCGTCCCCCTATTCTCAACTTCCGCGCAACTGGTAATCTCATAGTTAACGGCTCAATCAATCAGCCAATACCCGATGGTACTATCCGGTTAGAAAAAGGTGGGGTGAATTTATTTACTACCCAATTTAACCTTGCTCGTGGCTATAAACACACCGCAACTTTTAGTCCCTCTCAACCGCGCGACCCCAAGTTAGATATACAGCTATTTGCCAAGGTATTGGACGTAACTCAAAGTAATGACTTCAGCCGGGTAAATACCACAGGTTTATCAGCCTTAGAGAGTGTTCGAGTCGAAGCCAGTATCAACGGTCTAGCCAGCAAACTGAATGAAAATCTAGAACTAACAAGTAGTCCGTCGCGTAGTCAAACTGAAATTGTGGCTCTTTTAGGAGGTGGGTTTGTAGACACCCAAGGACGAGGTGACAGTACTTTGGGTTTGATTAACATCGCAGGTTCGGCTGTGTTCAACAATTTTCAGTCAACTTTTAACCAGATAGGGAGTAGCTTTGGCTTAAGTGAACTGCGGATATTTCCTACCGTTATTTCTGAGAATCCCGAAGCTGGAAGGAGCAGTTCAACTTTGGAATTAGCAGCAGAAGCTGGGGTCGATATTTCTTCTAAGATTTCCGTTTCCAGCATCAAAATTTTGACAACAAGTGATCCCTTCCAATGGGGTGTTAATTACCGAATAAATGATAAGTTTCGTGTTCGTGCCTCCACTAACTTAACCGATGATAGTCGTGCAGTAGTGGAATATCAAACCCGGTTTTAAAGAAATCTCTTTAATTTTAAATTATCAATTACTTTCTGTTCCCTCTTCTCCTTGTTTATCAATAGCTTGTCTTACCTGTTCAACATTCAATTCTAATGCTTGGGCGATTTGCTCTATACTTAAACCAAACTTAAGCAGACGGGGTATAGTCTCCAGTTTTGTTTCTTCCTTTACTTCTTGGTAAAATTTAGTTTGTCTCCAATCAGTTAATCCAAACATCGCTTCCAACTCCTGTTGAGTTTTGTTTACAAATTTATAGATAAGCATTCTCTCTACTAATTCTAAGAGATTGCTACGGTTAGCTTCATCCGTTTGCTGTACTTGATTTATCAAGTTTTTCGCTTGCTGTACGGCTTTATCTTCTGTTGCAACTACTAACTTAATCACACCTAGCCCAATCGAAGACGATGGGATATCATCTAACTCGTCTAAATAAATTATCCGAATTTGCTGTTAAGCTAACGATGTTTGATAAGTGAATGGTACGCCTGGGTCGAGACTGCGTTGAGCAAAAAGTAATACTGCTTGCCAACGACGTTGAGGTTTATATTGATTTATATACAAAAAAGCTTCTGTTATTATTCGCCAATAAATATCATCATCGCGCTGAAACTGTACCTCAACGAAATAGATTTGGTCTTCTGGAAAGTCAGGTTTGGGTAGGAATAAACCATCGATACGACGTGCTAGTTATTTTATTTCTACCGAGGTAAATTGGTAGTGCAACGCCAGGGATTCAGATTGTTCCAAAAGTTCAAATAAGACACCTGGAATAGTTTTAAATAAAGTGTAAAAAATCGTGTCTGTTTTCATGCACTCTGGATGTTGAAATATTTTGATATATTCATAAGTAAATATTAGATGGTGATATTATCGCCCCCCTCTTGATTGATAACTAATCGCAAAATTGATAATCCTAAAATTATCAGAAATAGCACTAAACCAATTGTGCAAGCATAGCTAATTTCCAAGTTACCAAAACCCTGCTCATATAAATAATAGACAATCGTTTTCGAGCTACTGAGTGGGCCTCCTTGGGTCATAATGTATACTTCTTCAAAAACTTTAGTGGCAGAAATAGCCGAAATCACCGCCACTAGTGCTAAATACGGCTTCATCAAAGGTATGGTAATATCCCAATGTTTGCTGATACCATCTGAACCATCGATCGCAGCAGCTTCGTACACATCAGCAGGAATTGATTGCAACCCTGCTAAATAAATCACCATGTAGTAACCTAGTCCCTTCCACACGGTGACAGCCATGACGCTGGCAAGAGAAATTGGTACAATACCAAAAATTTTTTCTGGGCTAGTTAACCAAGGAATACCTTCTGGAAAAAGACCCAAAGCTTTCAAAAACTGATTCAGTAATCCGTTTTCTGCATACAGCCATTTCCAAGCTATTCCCGCAACTACCATTGAAATTACAACTGGGGTGTAGTATGCGGATCTAAACCAATTCATCCCCCGCAGTTTCTGATTTACCAATATTGCCAGCACTAAGGGAGCAATTACTAAAATTGGGACTACGCCCACAAGATATAAAAAAGTGTTTTCCAAGGTTTTCCAAAAAATTGTATCCTTCCAAAGCTTGAGGAAGTTGGCAAAACCTATCCATTGTGGCGGCTGGGCAATATCTTCATAGCTAGTAAAGCTGAGGTAAAAGGCTTGCAGTGCAGGCCAAAAGACTGTTAACGCCAAAAGAACTAAGGCGGGTAGTAAAAATAAATAAGGGGTCAGTCGCTGCTTGATGAATATCCAATTTTTAGGTGTTAATTGATTCATAGAAGGTTTAATAGTTGTTTTCGGTTTGTCAGCAAGAATTTGGGGATGTGAGTAGATTTAAGCTTCAATATTCTAAAGGGATATATTTGCGTAGCGCTAATTAATAACTCGGAGATAAACTGCCATGGAAACTCAACACAACCCGCCAATTGAACATCAAAATGTCCCCATAAACCACCGTGGACTGCATGAATTTTTGTATAGTTCTGACGACGAACACACCACTACTGAGGTGAGTATAACCCCTGAATTGGCAAACGATGGTACTGAAATCATTAACCTTGAGGCTTGGAGCGCATCTGCTCAGAACGCTAAAATTGCAGGTGTTTACGCAGTATTAGACGCAGAACGCACTACGCAGTACATTGGCTATTCTCGGAATGTGTTGCTTTCCCTAAACGGTCATATCAGCCAAAATGGTCAGCAAAAGTGTGCTTTTGTACGTGTGCAAGCGTTCAAGTTCCCTAAGCGTCAAGAAATGGAAGATTTGCGAGATGCGTGGATAGCAGAACTCGAAAGTACACCACCTGGTAATGCAACTGAAAGCGAAATGTGGGCTGGTACGGTAGGGGAAGCTGCAAAAGCAGTAATGTCAGAGGCGGAACGTCAAGCTTACGAGGAGAAAAAGCTAAAACTGCGGAAAGCAATGGCTGACACAACCCTCTCTAAAGAGTCAGAAACAATAGATGCGAGTATAGCCGAACGTCAGCGTCAACTTGAAGCTGCTGTGACAAATGATGACTGGAGTGTAATTATTGACGCACAGACACAAGAAACCAAGTCTTAGGATGAGTGTTCAGTCCTCTCGTTTTTCCCCACTTGGATACCTCATTTTGTCAAAATATGGGGTATCCAAGTGTTTAGATAAATGTTTTTGCTAGCTTGGCATAGACACTATGCAGCTTTCAATGTTGACCAACCAGTTATGGACGATAACAAAGTTATTGATAAGTTAGTTCGTCGATAAATATTCCTAACTAAGGCATTTCTAAGGGTATATTTGGCGGACTTGTACAGAAGTAATAAAAAAGTGTCAAACTCTGGTCAGAAAAGTAATCGAGTTATAATGACACAGCAGAAATAGCACAAACTTGTAAACCTACAGGTGTGCGAATAATCACGGATTCCACACCAAATACTTGGGCGATCGCATTTGGTGTCAGAACTTCTTCAGGTGTACCAACTTCCCAAATTTGACCCTGTTTTAATAATGCAATGCGGGAACTATACCGCGCTGCTAAATTTAGTTCATGTAAAACTGTGATAATAGTTAATCCTTGCTGCTGATTCAGTTCTTTAAGCAGTTCCAATAGTTGCAATTGATAGTTGATATCTAAAAAAGTTGTAGGTTCATCTAATAGTAAAACTTTTGGTTCTTGCGCTAGTGCTAGAGCTAAAAAAGCCCGTTGCCTTTCACCACCTGAGAGGTGTTCAACTAAGCGATCGCTAAATTTTTCTAATTGCGTTTTTTGAATTGCAGCTTCCACTTTGCCCCAATCTTCGGCGGTTAATTCCCATTGCCACCAAGATTGATGTGGCGTGCGTCCTAAGCTTACTAATTGTCGCACTGTTAAGCCAACGGGAACCGTTTGTTGTTGCGGTAACAATGCAAGTTTCTGTGCAACTATATTTGGAGGTTGAGAATGAATTGCTTTGCCATCAAGTAGTACTGTTCCCTGCTGTGGAGAGAGAATACGACTCAGTAATTTGAGTAAAGTAGATTTACCTGAGCCATTAGCACCAACTAAACTCAACCATTCTCCTGTTTGCAGACTGAGGTTAATGTCTTGAACAATTGGTACTAAGGTGTAACCGCCTGTAAGGTTTTGCAGTTCGAGTGGCATTTCAAATATTCAAAAATTAGAAACTTAATTTTACAGTGAGTTGATTATTTAGAACGCTTTTCACTCTCTCCCCAATCCATTGGGCGACTTTATCAGGAGACACCCCTTCACTAGTTGCCCAGGTAGCAAAGGTGTGACGTGTGTTACAGGGTTTAAGGGAGTAGGGCAACCGTGCGTGCTTACTTATTGCCGCACAATAAGCCAAAGCGAATTAACCCACGCTGATAACCACGACGCATTAATCCCAGTGATAATGCCCCTTGGATGGTAGTCCAACCAGCATTTAGTAAGCCCCAAAAGGCTTGGGGAGTGAATGCGGAATCAATCACCACGTTCCAAAAAGGGGCAACAGCAGTTGACCAATCGGCGGTGCGGATATTATGTAATGGTAGTTGATGTGCGATCGCTTCGTACTCTGGCAGAGAAATTACATAAGGCAAACAATACACCCGATAAATATCCTGCAAATGCTTTTCCTCATCCGCCGTTAGTGACGACTCATCAGTTGGTCGATGACACCAAGTCACCATAATTAACTTTCCACCAGGCTTCAATACTCGGTAGCACTCCTGGAGAAACTTGGTTTTATCTGGCATGTGTTCACCACTTTCTAGCGACCAAACCAAGTCAAAAGAATTATCAGCAAAGGGCATTGCTTGAGCATTTGCGACTTGGAACTGTGTTCTCAGACTTAAATTAGCCTCTAAGGCGCGTTCCGTTGCTCTGGTGGCTTGTACAGGACTCAGTGTAATCCCTGTAGCCTTAGCATTAAACTTTTGTGCGAGGTATAAAGAACTGCCGCCAATGCCACAACCCACATCTAGGATATTGTCAGCTGCTTGTACCCCTGCCCAATTCAGCAGTTCTTCGATTAAATCAATTTGAGCCTGACGGCGGTCTTTTTTCTGGGTACCATCAGCGCCATAATAGCCGTGGTGCATGTGTTCGCCCCAAACCTGTTCCCACAGCCCGGAGGAAGCATCGTAAAATTGCTGAATTTGCTGGTAAAGTGTTGCACTCATGAAAAAAGCAGTGTTAAGACAAAGCCGAATTTAAAAAAACATACAAATAGGCTACCATGTGTGTTTTTAATTAAAATAGGTCTTTTGGTTTGCAGGGATAATAAACTCCCGTTTCTTTTCCCTGGAAAAATTTGCTGATTTTACCTTAATTAGCTGCCTTTGCTCTCATTTGCACACCGGATGTTTCCGGGATGCCTAGCATGATTGAGTTTTTTAATTTGAAATTTTCAATTAATTATGACTGTTGCTCGCACAATTTGTTTGGGTTTTCTAGCTGTCATCGCTGTAGGTACTATTCTGTTGATGATGCCTTTCTCGACTAGCAATGGTACGTGGAATGACCTGATTGTGGCATTATTCACCTCGACATCCGCAGTTTGTGTCACAGGTTTATCAGTAGTTGATCCTGGTACTTATTTTTCCTTTTGGGGTCAGTTATTTATTGCCCTATTAGTTCAGATTGGCGGTTTGGGCTACATGACAACTACTACATTTCTGATTTTGCTCATTGGTCGTAGGTTTGATATGCGGCAAAAAATTGCGATTCAACAAGCTTTAGACCGACCGGGGATGAGTGGTAGCGCCCAAGTAATCCGTTCAATCATTGCTACCACTTTAATTTTTGAAATTACAGGTATATTTTTACTTCTACCAGCTTTCGTTCCTGAGTATGGATGGAGTAAAGGACTTTGGTTAGCAATTTTTCATAGTATCAATTCTTGGAATAATGCTGGTTTTAGTTTATTTAAAGATAACTTAATTGGTTATCAGTCATCATTTTTAGTAGTCTTCACCATTACAATACTAATTATATTTGGGGGGATTGGGTATCAAGTAATTTTAGAAATGTATTTTTGGTTGCGCGATCACATTTTCAAAAAATCTATTAAAAAGCAAAGATTTTCTCTAGACTTTAAAGTTGCAACCAGCACAACTGTTATATTATTAATAATAGGATTTGTTGCCTTTTTCTGTATAGAAATCAGAAACCCGGAAACATTTGGTTCTCTAAATATACGCGACCAAGTATTAGTAGCTTGGTTCCAATCCGTTACTCCTAGAACTGCTGGTTTTAACACCATCGACATTGGCAAAATGACCACTGCTGGTCTATTTATTACGATTGCACTAATGTTTCTTGGTGCAAGTCCAGGTGGTACAGGAGGAGGTCTGAAAACAACAACCTTGAGAGTCTTGACCAGTTGCACTAAAACTATTCTCCAGGGAAAAGAAGAAGTTTTATTATACGATCGCAAGATAGCAACATCTTTAATTTTGAAAGCTGTGGGTGTGTTGGTGGGTTCAGTAGCGACCGTGATTTTAGCTACGATTTTAATAAGCCTCACAGATCCAACATTAGATTTTATTCAAATTTTGTTTGAAGTGGTATCAGCCTTCGCCACTGTAGGGCTTTCTACAGGCATTACAGCAAGTATTTCTACAGCAGCAAAGCTCATCTTAATTGCCACAATGTACGTTGGACGAGTAGGTATTTTACTACTGATGTCCGCTATACTAGGAGACCCACGCCCCACTAGAATTCACTACCCTGAAGAAAATTTACTCGTGGGATAGTTAGGAAGAGGGAGTAAGGATCAGCAAGTGGAGAAGAGAATAATTCTTGAAAACTGATTAATGATTAACAAATAAACTGATAAAATATACATTGAAAGGCAAAAAATAAAATTTTTAATTCAAGCTATATGAGCGTTTTTTGCCCTAAATACAGGGAGCCATAATAAGGATAACAACGGTGAATCTGTCATCATTAAGCTTTTTTCGCAGTTTACGTAAAGATAACCAGCAATTTGCTGTAATTGGGTTAGGTCGCTTTGGTAGATCGGTCTGTTTTACACTGCACAATTTTGGCTATCAAGTGCTAGCAACAGATATTGATGAAAAACGGGTTTCAGAAGCATTAACTGAGGGAATAGTTGATCATGCTTTGCAACTAGACTCTACAGAACCAGCCGCACTCAAAGAAGCTGGAATTTTTGAATTTGATACTGTAATTGTAGCGATTGGCAACTACGTTCAAGAAAGCATCATAACTACCCTAAATGTGAAAGAGGCTGGTGTACCCCACGTAGTTGCCAAAGCTTCTAGTGAAGTTCATAGTAAACTGTTGCGGCGAGTCGGAGCAGATCATGTTATTTTTCCTGAGTATGAAGCGGGTTGTGCCTTAGCACGTACACTTACCAAACCAGCAATCCTAGATCGGTTTGACCTAGACCCAGATAACAGTATTGTAGAGTTGATTGTGCCTGATGAATTTCACGACAAAACAATCACTGAGCTTCAACTTCGTAACCGCTACGGTTTAAATTTGCTAGCAGTGAGCCAGGATGGTAAATTTATAATTAATCCTGACCCCACCAAGCGTTTAGAGCGTGGTTCAGCAATGGTAGTTATTGGCTGCAACAAAGATATCAATCGTTTGCCAATTTAAAAAAGTTAGGGGTTAAGAGTTAGGAGTTAGGAGTTAGGAGTTAGGAATTATAAAGGAAAATAAAAGCGCCAGCCGTCAGAATTGATGCTAAATTCTGACGGCTGGCGGATAAATTCTTCTTTTATTTCTAACTCTGAGTTTTTTATTGTCCGGGACTTGTTAAAGTAGGCTGGAATTCAACTGAGAAAGGCACATTGCCAGGATCGGCTGAAGTTTCTGGTTGATTTGGCGTTTGTCGCTTAAGTTTTTCTACTAAATTACTTATAGTAGCTGTCTGAGAAGGAGTAGCTGTTTGATTAACTTGAGGCTGCTGTTGCCCAATTTTCTGGGCAATTTGCTGCATTAGCTGTTCAATTTTCTCAGCTTGTTCAATGTTTCCTTGCTCACGATACTCGTTATGGGCACGTTTCAATACTCCACCAGCTTTTTTGATCTCGCCCTGATTATATAAAGTGACTCCCAAATTATAGTAGGCTGAGGCATTTTTCGGATTTAGGCGAATAGCTTGCCGATAAACAGAAATAGCCTCAGAAGCTTGACCATGAATTGCTAGCAAATTTGCCATATTGTTGTATGCAGTGGCATTTTTAGGATCTAGCAGCAACGCTTGGCGATAACTGGCGATCGCAGGCTCTATTTGACCTTGTTGTTGCAAGGCGATCGCTAAGTTAAAATAAGCGTTGGCGTTGCTGCTATCTAGATTAATTGCTTTTTGGTATGTTGCGATCGCATCTTCAAGCTGCCCTTGTTCATACAACGCCAAACCTAAATTATACAGCGCTGCTACCCTTGTGGAATCTATCACAAGACTCTGACGATAAGCTATAATAGCTGCCTCTTTTTCTCCTTGTCGGTGCAACACTAACCCTAAGTTGTAATAAGCTTCACTAAAATTGGGATTAGCTTTAATCGCCTCTGCATATTCTTGTAAGGCTACATCCAGGCGATTTTGCTCCATGAATATATTACCCAGATAATTTCGTGCTGCTGCAAGACTCGGATCTTGCTGCACCGCTTGGCGAAAAGCATATTCCGCACCCTGTAAGTCTTGGCGGTTATAGCGCGTGACTCCTTGCTGGAAAAAGCTCGCTGCTTCGAGATTTTGAGAAACTGCGGTTTCCGCTAACAGCTTGCTTTCTGGAAAATTAGTAATTGTCGGTGCAGCTAAGACTAAAAACGCAGAACAGCCACAGAATGTCACCCCGCAAAATAAATGTAACCACTGAGAAAATAGGGATTTTTCTGACATAAATCGCAGACCTATACTTATTTATTCGCTCCTCATAAGTCAGAATACCCACCGCGAAAGAAAAAATTCCAAATTTCCAAATTTTGAGTCGCACCTTTGGTACGCTTAGAGCGCAACTCAGATTTTGAATTGACTCCCTACTCCCACAGCTGAGGGCAAAATTAGCATTGCATCACCAAATGAATAAAAGCGATATCCAAAAGCGATCGCTTCGTTGTATATATTTAATAACCGTTGTCTGCCAATTAGCGCACTTACCAACATCAGCAAACTGGAACGCGGCAGGTGAAAATTAGTAATTAAACCATCCACCACCCGCCATTGGTAGCCGGGATAAATAAATAGGTCTGTTTTGCCGCAAAATGGTTGTAAACTCCCAGATTGAGCCGCCCCTTCTAAGGCCCGTACTGCCGTTGTTCCTACAGCAATAATTCGACCGCCAGCTGCTTTAGTGGCACGGATTTGCTCTACTGTAGCGGCGGGAACTTCAATCCATTCTTCGTGCATCTGGTGGGTAGTTACATCCTCCACTTCCACAGGGCGAAATGTACCTACACCAACGTGTAGCGTTATAAAAGCTTGATTGATATTGCGATCGCGCAACTTTTGTAATAATTCTGGGGTAAAATGTAGCCCTGCCGTCGGAGCTGCGATCGCTCCTGGTTGTTTGGCATAAACTGTCTGATACTGCTCGTCAGCTGCTTGTGAGGTAGTAATGTACGGTGGTAACGGCACTTCACCAAATACCTCTAACAGTTGCACCAAAGATTTTCCCTCTGGCACATCAAATTGCAACAAACGTCCCCCGGTTGCTGCGTCTGTTTCTAGAACCGTAGCCGTGAGTTGCGGACTCTTTACTGGGTAGGAATCTTCCGAAGCCCCAATCCCTAATTGCCTAACATCAAAAATAATCTTCGCTCCTTGTTTGAAGCTTTTTCCTGGCTTAACTAAAGCTAACCAACAGTTATACTGCCGTTCTTCTAAGAGCAACACCTGGATTTTACCACCAGTGGATTTATGACCATAAAGCCGCGCTGGAATGACTCTTGTATTGTTCATGACCAACAAATCACCAGAGCGCAGCAGTGTAGGCAAATCGTGGAAAATGTGGTGCAAGGGTGCTGTTTCGATGCCTGTAGTCAAAGAATTAACCACCAGTAACCGCGAGCTATCTCTAGGAACTGCTGGGCTTTGGGCAATCAGTTCTAGAGGTAGTTCGTAGTCATAGCCAGCTACCGAGCAATCTAATTCAAAATCTTTTTCTTGTGGGCGAGAGGTATCTTTCAAATTGGCTTCTACTAGTTTTTGGTTTATTTAGTATTTATACTCTCTTAAAAAAGCTTATTTGAGCTTTCCCTTCTAAAGGAACTTTAAGGGATTTTTGTTTAGTTTCATTACTTGACTATAAGATGGGTACTATTAGGTAACACGGACAAATTAACATAAAAATTGGGTAAACCTCCCCATCTAAAAACGGGGGCTTTTACCCTACCGGGAATAGGCACTGATTGACGAATATAGATATGTAGGATTGGCTTTGATCCCAAGCACCAACAAACATGGAATACTTGTACTATCTGGCAAATGCCAGTCTAACCCTGAGGGTCGTTCAACACCTGCACGCTAGACCTCAGACACCAGTTTCTTTCGTCACCGTAATTCATCAAATTGATGGCTGGGTGGTTAGGATCAAACTCAAAGGTCAAGTCTCGCCCCAAGAAGATGGCGACTTTCGGGCTTTTCTAAATGAATTAGGAATTAGCTACGAACCGCCAATGAGGGTGCAAATGGCACTTTGGAGTTTGGAAGCCGGACAGTGCCCTGTGGACGTGATGCGTCGCTATCAGGTTGCGATCGTTTCTCATGGTAGCCCAGAGAGAGATGAAATTGAAGCGTTCCGGCAACAGTTTGTCCGGGGCTTAGGCTACTGTCCAGAAACTTTGGCGTGAGACTATTTGGTTTTAACGCCACTACAAAATTATTGGTCATTGGTAATCAAAATATTTTATCGATTACCGATTAACCATTATCAATTGAAGAGTCGAAAGCTGCCAGAATGTATTCTTGCAGCTTAAACTTGTATCCGGCGGCTGATGAAGTAGCTAGAGCTTCCTGGCTTGCCGTAACCACAGTCAGATTTTTTGATATCCTTTGACAGTAGACAATAGCAACATCAAATCGACAAGAATAATCTGCCTTCTCAGGGCACTGGGCTAAAAACATTCCAGCTGTTCGCCAGATTTTTGCTTGCTTTTGTGGGGTGATTGCGCTTCTTCCCCCTGCATCCCAACTACCTGAACTGCGGGTTTTGACTTCCACAAATGCCAATAATGACTGGGGAGTGGGGAAGGTGGGGCCCCCTCTGGGGATAAGGGGTAATGGGGAGTGGGGAGTGGGGTATTCTCGCCTGCTCCCCTGCTCTTTCCCAGTTACTCCATGATATTCAGCAATAATATCGATTTCTCCCCAGCGACTAGAAAAGCGACGATGGAGAATTATCCAACCTGTAGATTGCAGCCATTGAGCTACTAGGTCTTCTCCTAATTCACCAATATCTGGATAATGAGATGGAGGAAGGTTAGCCATTGATTAAAAATATTATGAATTCTATAAATCTTAGATTAAGCGATGCCTGCGGCGGGCTACGCCTACGCATAACAGGTTCTAAGCTAAACTCATTCCATACTGAGTTAGGGCGCAAGTGTAAAACAGACCATAAGGTTTGGGCAAGTATACTCAGCTTATTCCTTTGGGGAATAGTTGGCATCACGGCAACCGTCGGTTTTGTTCCCCCAGCTTTGGCACTTGAATATAATAAAGAAATTTTGGTTGACGCTGATTTCTCAGGACGTGATTTAACAGATTCCAGCTTTACCAAAGCTAATCTTCGCCAGAGCAACTTCAGCCACGCTAATTTGCAGGGTGTGAGTTTCTTTGCAGCAAATTTAGAGTCTGTGAATTTGGAGGGAGCTGACTTGAGAAATTCCACTTTAGACTCAGCTCGTTTAGTTAGGGCAAATTTGACAAATGCACTGTTGGAGGGTGCTTTCGCTGCTAACGCCAGATTTGATGGCGCAATCATTGACGGGGCAGATTTTACCGATACGCTCCTGCGTTCGGATGAGCAAAAAAAATTATGCAAACTTGCCAAAGGAACTAATCCCATTACAGGACGAGATACGCGTGATACGTTATTTTGTCCTTAGTATTTTCTAGCTGTATATTGGGCATTGCGCATGGGGCATTGGGCATTAGTTATTCCACTCTTGCTCCCCCTGCTCCTCTTCCCCCCATTCCCTACTTAGAAAGTATTCAACACCTACCAACCACTAGCACCAATCTTTTGACAAACAATTTTCATTCCTTTGCCCGGTGAAGAACTTGCTACAAAAGGGATTTCTCCTTTTTCTTGATCCTCTTCAAGTAGCTGTCCTTCTGGCCCGTAAATCGCAATGCGATTGCGAAACAGCCGCGATTCTTTGCACGACGCATCAAAGGTAGTCTCAAAGACACCATCTCCGTAGATGCCGTAAAGTTTGTATGTGCTGCCTTTAATAGTTTCCGTGTCCAGAGCTACGCTGTTTCCCAATTTATCATGCCCTACAGTGATATATCTTTCTGCATCTTGAGCAAATACACTGCCATTACTCAATAAAATAGCGATCGCTCCCACTATGCCGCTTATCTTAAAACACATACGCTTTAAAAATATCAAGATTTCATATATTTCTACCCGCAATCAAAGTAGTTCTGGCACTGTAGAAGCACTGAAATCAAGATGGAGCAAAGTGTTATACTACTTAGTAACACCTTACGGAAAGTGTAAAGCACTAAGTAAATAGCTGCAATACTTGTCAAAGCATGAGTGAAACACTTGCTGACGTTGCCATACCGCCTCAGTTTCCCACTACGCCAACGCACCTTTCAATAACTTGAGGGCTGTTTTTGCTATCTTCTGCATGGTTCCATTTTATGGGTTTGGCAGTGGGGCGATCGCATCTGTATTCAAATGGGAACCATAAGAAAATAAGCTAATACATCACACTAGATTGGTTTACCCATGTCTGAGCAACAAGAGCATAATTCCGCTTTTAACGCTGCTAACATTAACGTTCAACATGCCCAATTACAGGATTTATCCTTAAGTGCAGCCCGTAGATTATATAAAAGTGGGATTCGACCTGGTGATCCGATAAGAACTAGAGTGCAAGCCCAAGAAATGTTAGATAAAATCCCTCCATCTCAAAGAGCAGGGATTGATGGCAAATCTACTGATGTTAATACCCAAAAATACCTATCAGATAAGCACGCTAGTCATATCAAACCGCATAGCAAACGTGGCTCAAATGATCCCAAAAATATCAAGTGGGAAAACGCCAAAGATAATTTAGCCCGTGCCACCAAATACAATGAGGGTACAACACTAGTTATACCTCCAAATTTATCTCACACTCCTAAACCACTCAGTAATCCCCTGAGCGATCGCATTTGCCGTTTTCTTCTGTTCCTCTGGGTTCACTACCTGCTCAAATTCATCGGGATTACTCATAAAACCCAATTCCAGCAACACTGATGGCGCAGCAGCCGGACGTGTCAGCGCTAGGTTGTTCCAAAACACGCCATAATAAGGTCTGCCGAGGTTTTTGACTACATAATTCTGTAAAAATATTGCGAGATTGTGGGCTTGGGGTTGATACCAAAAAGTGCCGAATCCCTTAGTTTTTTCGGCATCGCCATCATCGGGTAAGGAGTTGTGGTGTATGGAAAGAGCGATCGCAGGTTCTTCTTGACTGATAATTGCCTGACGTTCTACTAGCGAAAGTTCGCGATCGTCCTCCCGTGTCATCACTACCGTTGCTCCTCGCTTCACCAATTCATCCCGCAGCAACTTGGATACCACCAAATTCACATCTTTTTCTAAATATCCAGTTGGGCCACTGGCACCAGATTCTTTACCGCCATGCCCTGGATCTAGTACAATCTTGAGATTAGCTAAAGACTTGCGTCTTGTGTTCCCAATTTTCGGCGGATGACGCAAAGCCAAAACCAGGGTTGTACCGTCGTATCTCAGCTTATATCCCCACTGTTGAGCTTTTTTGAGGTTAAAGGTGTATTTTACTTGTTCTGGAGCCTCTTGTTGCCAATCTAGGCGAGAAATTAGAGGGTCATCATCCAGGCGAATAATGTCCGTTTGGGCAGTGGTATTGTAGAGAGTGAGAGCTAAAGCACCCTCACTTTGTTGCACGCTCACAGGTACGGGAACTTGTAAGGGGAAAACTATCTCTGTCGCACCAGGGAGTTGACGGTATCCGACACTGCGAATTATTGTCTGTGGCGGAACTGCACCAGGGAGAATGCGGGTTTCTTTACTATTAATCCAAGCGCCATAGTCTAGACGCAACCATTCACCTTGCCTACCTGTTACTGTTGCGCGTGTGCCTTTTGGCAATGGTGTAAGTCGGGAATAATCGGTGCTTGGGCCAGTGCGAGCAGCGCCTGATTCTACTGTAACCTCAGAAACTGGCAACTCTACTCTTGAAAGGATTTGAATTTTACCAGTCCCTGGTTGAGTTATCGTCTTGCCATTGAGCGTCAGTTGAAACTGAGGTTGTCCCAAATCGGCGGCTGTTGCTACTGTGGTGCAACCTTTATAATTGCCTACGCTAGACTGGGCATAAGGCTGATTTTGCCCTGTCAAAGCTGCCAAATTACTTGGTAGTTGTGCCTGTTGAGGTTGGGCTGAAAGGGCAATAGTTTGATTAGCCAACTTGACAGATACGCTAGCGTTAGGGGGTGCGATCGCGCTAAAACAAATTAGCTCTCCCGGTAGTCTGGCAATGTCAACTGCGGGAGCCAGGGAATCTTTAGCAAAGGCTAATCCCTGTGGTAGCTCAGGATCGGTGGGAAGCCTTGTCACTTTAATCTGGAGTTCTTGATTGTCGTGACGCACAGTAAAAAGATTTTCCCCCAATTGCAAGGGGAAACTAGGGGAAAAATGACCAGCTTTGCTGCGGGTAATTGGCTTACTATTGATCAAAACCTGACCATCTGGTGGTGCAGTCCCCAGAAAGAAGATTTTTTGGGAACTCGTCTGGTAGCTTGTTTCGGGAAAAACGACTTTAAGAGATGGCTCTGCCAATGCTACGGAGGAGGTGACAATACAGCCTAATATTACTAATCCTAAAAGGTTTTTCACAAGCTCAATTACAGAAGATTACACCACAATAACTGTGGCACAATGACGGGATGTATTTTTAGAAGTTGTTAAAAATTCAAACTAGTATGACTAAGTTTATTTTTGTAACTGGGGGCGTAGTTTCCAGTATTGGTAAGGGCATTGTAGCAGCAAGTCTAGGGCGTTTGCTCAAGTCGCGCGAATATTCCGTGTCGATTCTCAAACTTGACCCTTATATTAATATCGATCCTGGCACAATGAGTCCCTTTCAGCATGGGGAAGTATTCGTTACTCAGGATGGTGCGGAAACAGATTTGGACTTGGGGCATTACGAACGCTTTACCGATACTTCGATGTCGCGCTTAAATTGTGTAACGACTGGCTCGATTTACCAGGCAGTTATCAATAAAGAGCGACGCGGAGACTACAATGGCGGCACAGTACAGGTTATTCCTCATATTACTAATGAAATTAAAGAACGGATTTTGCGAGTTGCTAAAAGTACAAATCCATCTGTAGTAATTACAGAAATTGGCGGTACGGTGGGAGATATTGAATCACTGCCGTTTTTGGAAGCAATTCGCCAGTTCCGCAAAGAAGTAGGACGGCAGAATGTGCTGTACATGCACGTAACTCTGGTACCGTGGATTGCTTCTGCGGGTGAGATGAAAACTAAGCCAACACAGCATTCAGTTAAAGAACTCAGATCCATTGGCATTCAACCAGATATTTTAGTTTGTCGGAGCGATCGCCCCTTACCCAAGGGATTAAAGCAGAAATTGTCTGGATCTTGCGATGTGCCCGAAGAATGCGTCATCACCTCCCAAGATGCCAAAAGTATCTATGAAGTACCCCTGAATCTAGAACGGGAAGGAATGGCAGAGCAAGTGCTGAACTTGCTGCAAATGGAACAGCGCAAACCAGATTTGACGCAGTGGCAAACCTTGGTACAACGGTTACATACTCCCAAGCATGAGCTAGAAATTGCCATTGTTGGTAAATATGTGCAGTTAAGTGATGCCTACCTATCTGTAGTAGAAGCATTAAACCATGCGGCAATTTCCACTTATGGCAAACTGCGCCTGCGTTGGGTGAATTCAGAAGATTTGGAAACTGAAGCAGTTGAAACTTATCTTAAAGGTGTCGATGGCATAGTTGTGCCAGGAGGTTTTGGAGTTCGGGGGGTAGATGGCAAAATTGCCGCGATTAAATACGCCCGTGATCGCCAAATTCCCTTTTTAGGTTTATGCCTGGGTATGCAATGTTCTGTGATTGAATGGGCCCGGCACGTAGGGGGATTAACAGGTGCTAATAGTGCTGAATTTGACCCTCATACATCTGATCCGGTAATTAATTTATTGCCAGGACAGCAGGAAGTAGTCGATTTAGGGGGTACAATGCGCTTAGGGCTATATCCTTGTCGTGTTCTTCCTGATACACTGGCTTTCAAGCTTTATCAAGAAGATGTAATTTATGAAAGACATCGACATCGGTATGAGTTCAACACTGCTTACCGCGATTTGTTGTTAAAGTCTGGCTATGTGATTAGTGGTACTTCTCCCGATGGACGCTTAGTTGAAATTGTGGAATTACCCAAGCACCCATTCTTTCTTGCTTGCCAATTTCACCCAGAATTTCAATCGCGCCCCAGTAGCCCTCATCCTTTATTTAAAGGGTTTATTCAAGCAGCGATCGCTCTTTCTCTTTCAATTTCAGGTACACCAACACCATTGGAGGTGTCTTAAATAATTCAAAATGATGCTTGTGACGCTCGATGACTCGCTAACGCTGCGTTATCGCTCTTAGCGTCTCCCCTTCTCCCAAAGGGAGAGGCTAGCGCCAAGGGAGAGGAATCGCTCTAAGCGTACTCCTACGGAGAAGCAAGCTACGCGTAGCGTCTCGTAGAGAAGCTATGCCGAAGGCGTTGCCTCTTGTAGAGAAGGCTTTACAGTGCGCTAACAAAATTAATTGCAACATTAACTTAAGGCTTCAGTAGATTTGGATATACAGGGTGCATCATTCGTAAATTTCGGACTTGGGGAGATGTTGTGGCGTACTGGGTGAAAATCCTTTACGAAAGGAGAGAATATGTAGTGAATTTTGAACATGTCCATGCTTTTTGTTATGAACTAAATGGCAGGGTTACTTTTTGGTTACCCGATAGTGCCATTCCGATAGTGATTAACCCGCAAAGTAGCTTGGAAGACTATCAAAAGATCCTCGATTATTTAGAATGTGTGACTGGATTGGAATTAGATCATGCCCATTGGGTAAAAATCTATTACGACAAAAACGAATATGTAATTAATCTCAACTGCATCAGTTCCTTTTGTCATGAATCCAATGGCAGGATAACTTTTTGGTTGCCAGATGGCACTATTCCCATCATTATTCCCATCATTATCAACCCTGTGAGTAATCCTGAATCTTATGAAAAAGTCGTGAAATACGTTAAGAAAGCAACAGGATATTCTTTGTCTTAGTATTACGAATTGCGAATTACGAATAATTCTCCAAGGCGCTTCAATACACTGAGTACTTGGTGTAGTTCTGAATGACAAGAACATCAATATTTCCTTTAACGATAAAACTCTCGTCTTCAGCAGAAATCTCAACAGAAGTCTCGGTTTCAATTTCAAAAGGAAGTTGATAAAACCCAGCTAAATCGAGTAAAGGAGACAGCACTACCATTTTTACCGCCTCTTCTGACATTAGACGGTGCTTATTCAAGTTTAAATAGTTACTTTTTACTCGCGCCATCGCTTGCTTTTCAGCATCAGTCAGAGTTAGTAAATTTTCTGTCCACTCTGTAAAGAAGTTGGTGTCTGTGGCAAGTTGCAAACCAAATTTTTCTTCTAATTCGTAAAGACTGATATCTCTAGCTGGGATTGTTTGAACCATAATCTAAAATCCTGAATATTGTTTAATCACAAAAATCAAAGAATATATCTTTAAAAGGGAGCGATCGCTTTTAAACGAATGCTGTTTACCTCCTGACTAGCGATCGCACAAACTCCTATTTTCTCGTCAGTTTCCGAAAGTTTGTGAGCTACTGAATGTAAAAGTTTGTAACCGATTGCATAATTTCTAAAATTCAGCCGTATTTCTATATATAGGACTCCTATTTGATTTTTGAAATAGACACAGGGTGTATTATGAAAACGTAACGCACTCTAAAATATACTTAGACTTTTTTAAAAATCAAATGGATTGCTATAGCTTTATCTTGCAATATTCCTATGTGCAAGTTTGGTATTGGTAGTGTCTTAATCAAAGAAAACAGCAATGCAACATAAAACTGACTTTAATGGCGACGGCTTAAGCGACTTCATCCGCCAAGAAAAAGGTACATGGGTCGATGGTGTTCGTGATGCTGAAGTATATCTGTCCACAGGAGACGGCTTCTTTAATTCAGGCATAGCGTTGACGGATGCCTCAGCGGTGAACGGGGACTTTGTGAATCTGATTGCAGGAGACTACAATGGCGACGGTTTGAGCGACTTCATCCGCCAAGAAAAAGGTACATGGGTCGATGGTGTTCGTGATGCTGAAGTATATCTGTCCACAGGAGACGGCTTCTTTAATTCAGGCATAGCGTTGACGGATGCCTCAGCGGTGAACGGGGACTTTGTGAATCTGATTGCAGGAGAT
>NZ_JAIVFX010000004.1:79219-429425 GCF_020829625.1 Nostoc sp. XA010
GTTCGTGATGCTGAAGTATATCTGTCCACAGGAGACGGCTTCTTTAATTCAGGCATAGCGTTGACGGATGCCTCAGCGGTGAACGGGAACTTTGTGAATCTGATTGCAGGAGACTACAATGGCGACGATTTCAGCGACTTCATCCGCCAAGAAAAAGGTGCATGGGTCGATGGTGTTCGTGATGCTGAAGTATATCTGTCCACAGGAGACGGCTTCTTTAATTCAGGCATAGCGTTGACGGATGCCTCAGCGGTGAACGGGAACTTTGTCAATCTCGTATAGGGGCTAAACCTAGAGAAACTGTCATAAAGAAGCCCCACACTCTCTTGACGGATGAGACGTGGGGCAACTTTATTGTTTTAGCTAAAAGTCCGAATAGTGTTGCCATGCCAATTTTGCTGCACCTACTATCCCTGCAAAATTACCTAACTCGGCAGGCAATATTTGTAAACCCACCCGTGATAAAGGCTGCACTCGCTTCTCAATTTCTGCCTTCACTGTTGGTAAGAAAAATTCAAAGCTGCCACTTATACCGCCACCAATGACGATCGCTTGCGGTGTGAGTACATAAATTAAACTCGTCAAACCAATCCCCAAATACTTACCATATTCTTGCCAAAAAGTCAATGCTGCGGGATCTCCTTGTTGGGCAAGAAAACCCAATTCGACGGGTTCCTTGAGAGTGCGACGGCGAATTGCAGTAGCACAAGCATATTGTTCTAAAGAGCCTTGATTGCCACTATTGCAAATTGGGCCATCAGGATTTAATGAAATTAAACCTAATTCCCCGGCGGCTCCTTGATGTCCAACAAATAGTTTGCTATCAAGGATAATTGCGCCACCAACCCCAGTACCTAAAGTTAGCAGAATCAAATTTTGAAAATGGCGACCAGCTCCTAGCCAAGCTTCTCCCAAAAGAGCGCAATTAGCATCATTAGCGATCGCAGTAGGTTTGCTAGTTTTAGCTTCTAACCAGTCTGCTAAAGGCACATCGACCCATCCAGGTAAGTTAATGGCGATTTTGGCAATGCGTCTTGCTGCATCGGATGGGCCAGGAGTTCCAACACCAATAGCAACAGCTTGATTATCTGGATCAATTTGAGCGATCGCATCTACAAGCACCGTCAGCACGGCCTCTGGTGTTGTCGGTTGGGGAGCCGCCACAGTCAAGGATTGCAGACAAATACCGTCGGGTGTAAAACGCCCCAGCTTAATTGCTGTTCCCCCCACATCAATGCCAATTACTTGAATTTTGTCATTTGTCATTTGTCATTTGTCATTTGTCATTGGGCATTGGGCATGGGGCATTGGTAATTGCTGAACAGTTATTACCTATTCCCTATTATCAAGTTCAAAATCAGCAATTTGTCAGACTTTTAGGCAAATGTGTACTTAGGGTTTTAGGATTTGCCACGAAAATATTCTAAATTTTCTGTTCTATTGGGTGCGAGTCGTAAATTAGCAACAGTCATACTATAAACACTCGATCGCTCTTGCCAAGCTGTAATTGGCGCACCTCTTAAGATACCAGCAAGAGCAACAGAAAGGATAAACCCGCCAGTAGCGGCAGCAATTAACGTTAGATTATCTTTCATACAAATCTCTGTATTGTTTATTTGTCATTTGTCCTTTGTTCAAAACTAATGACCAATGACTACTTTCGGATTCTATTTTCTCTTCGTAAACGGGGATTGACAAATTCATTCAACCCTTCACCAAGTAGTGATAACCCTACCACCATGAATGTCATGGTTAAACCAGGGAAAAGTGTAGTCCACCAAATGCCAGTAGGTAGAGCTTCTAAGGCTTGTTTTAAATCATGTCCCCATTCTGCCACTTCTTCGGGAAGTCCTAGCCCCAAAAAGCCCAAACCGCCCAACACCAAAATTGCATCAGCAGCGTTGAGTGTGAATAGGACGGGTACGCTTTGAATGACGTTGAAAAATAGATAACGAGAAAGCACAACCCAAGTGGAGGCGCCCATTGCTTGAGCAGCTTCGATAAACACTTCAGTTTTCACGCTCACGGTGTGGTTGCGAACAACGCGATAATATTGGGGAATGTAAGCGATGCTAATAGCGATCGCTGCATTTAATATTCCACGCCCTACCACAAACGCCAGCGTCACAGACAGCAGTAGCCCCGGTAGAGTGTAAATGCTATCCATAATAAACAGCAACACTTTATCCAATTTCCCGCCGAGATAACCACTCAGCATCCCCAAAGGCACACCGATAATCATACTCAGCGCTGTTGCCAAAATCACCACCTGCAAAGCAGCTTGAGCGCCAAACAACGTCCGGGAGAACACATCATAACCCAAACGACTAGTACCAAACCAATGTTTAGCTGAGGGTGGCTCGTGAATTGGATTAGAAAGAAAATCTTTGGGGTTTTGCAGCCATCCCCAAGCCTGCAATACGGGAGCGAAGAATGCCAGAAAGATGAAAAATAGGGTAATGGCTAACCCTATGAGCATGAGTTTTTGCGAAAGATTGAGACTTTTGCCAAACTGTAAAAATGTCGGTAGTCGCCGTTTTGTAATGGCCATAAAGCGATCGCCTGGATCAAAGCTTGATACGCTGACTATTTTACATATCAGATAGGGGATTGCGTAAACATTGTGAATAAAAGTCTAACTGTTGAGCGGTGGATACAGAGCTAGACTGAGTTAGAGGTGAGATTATGCCTTATCTTTGGTAAAGATAAATTATTAGCCAAGTGTTACAACAAAGGTAAATGATTCCAAGTAAAGAAAATTTTTAATACAATACAGTTCAGATAAGACCAAAACACTTGTATAGACGGCGAGTTATCGCGTCTCGAAAACCCACAATTTTGTACAATTAGCCCTTAACTGAACCGTATTGGATTTTAATATACTGTGGTATGCCTGCAAGAGATATTTATCATAACGCTGTTAAGAATGCCTTAATTCAAGAAGGCTGGATAATTACAGATGACCCCCTACGTTTAAAGTGGGGTCAAAAAGATATGTATGTAGATTTAGGAGCTAAACAACTCTTAGCCGCAGAACAAGGAAGTAAAAAAATAGCTGTAGAAATTAAAAGTTTTGTTAGTCCTTCAGAAATGGCAGACCTTAAAGACGCTATTGGGGGATTTATCATGTATCGTGCTGTTATCCATCGCCTCGAACCAAAAAGAACATTATATTTGGCAGTGCGCGACAGCGTATTTACAGCTTTGTTTGAAGAACCAATTGGTACACTTTTAATAGAAACAGAGAATCTCAAGTTACTCGTTTTTAATCCAGAAACTGAGAGGATTATTCAATGGATACCTTAAATAATTATCGACGTATCATCAAAGAGGTATTAGTACCCTACACAAAAATTCCTTATTCGCACGCAGCTATTGAATGTAAAGTAGTCTTTGATACCGAAAATGACAGTTATTTGTTGATAACGCTAGGCTGGGATGGTGTTAAGCGAATTCACGGTTGCTTAGTTCATCTTGATATTATTGATGGCAAAATTTGGGTGCAACGGGATGACACAGAAGATGGTGTAACCTACGAATTGATAGCAGCAGGAATTCCCAAAGAGAAAATTGTCTTGGGATTTTACCCGCCAAATGTTAGGCAACACACAGGGTATGCTATTGCCTAACTTATTAAAGCTAACATTTGAGAGGTTGTTTGAAAAGTTGTGAAGTATACTCAAAACCCCTCTCCAAACCTCTCCCCGAAACGGAGAGAGGCTTTGAAACCTCCAGTCCCTAAAGATTACTTTCAATTAACTGGCGGTATTCGCTCTTTTGCTTCACACCTTTGACTTCCTTCACCAGCTCCTTATCTTTGAACAATTGAACTGTTGGCGTTCCTGTCACACCAGCATTTTCAGCGATATCTCGGTCTTTGTCGATGTCAATTTCCACAAAGTGGATTTTGCTGTCAAATTCATCCACCACTTTATTTAAAATCGGCTTCAGAGTATGGCAAGGGCCACAACCAGGCGAGACGTATTTAACAAGGAGTAAGCGATCGCTTTCATGGAACAATTTCCGTAAAGCATAACCTCCCTGATGGCGCGTCGCATCCAAGTTAAATCCAGCTTCTTCCTCGGCTTCAGTCTTTTTAGCTGGCTGATGTTCTAATTCATTAACTGCTGTTTCTGTCTGTTGATGGAATTCTTGAATCAAGCCAGTGAATGATAACCAGCGTTCTGCTAACATCGCCGCCATACAGCCACTACCCGCAGCCGTAATTGCTTGCCGAAACTCATGATCTTGTACGTCGCCAGCAGCAAAAACGCCTTCTACACTGGTTTCTACAGTACCAGGCTTAGTGACAACATAACCTATCTCATCCAGTTCTAATTGTCCTTTAAATAGAGAAGTGTTAGGGCTATGACCAACGGCGTAGAATAAACCCTTAGCGTGTAGTTTGCTCTCTTCACCAGTTTTGGTATTGCGGACTTTCACCCCTTCCATGTGACCATTACCGAAGATATCCACGGCTTCTGTGTTCCAATGCACTTGGATTTTTGGGTTACTCAAAACGCGGTCTTGCATGGCTTTAGAAGCCCGCATTTTATCGGTGCGTACCAACATATTTACCTTGGAACCATATTTGGTGAGGTAAATTGACTCTTCCGCCGCCGAGTCACCAGCACCAATTACAGCCAATTCTGCACCGTGGAAAATTGGTGTTGCACCATCGCAAATTGCACAAGCGGAAATACCCCGACTCCAAAATTCATGTTCGTTGGGTAAACCCAAACGCTTTGCTGTTGCACCCGTAGCAATGACGATGCTGTTGGTTTTTATTTCCCTTTCTTGCGATCGCACTGTAAATGGCCGCTGACTCAAGTCAACTGATATAACATCTTCAGTATATAGTTCAGCCCCCCAGCGCTCCGCCTGCGCCTTCATCTGATCCATCAGTTCCGGCCCAGTAATCCCTTGGGGAAACCCTGGAAAGTTCTCAACTTCCGTCGTTGTCATTAGTTGCCCACCAGGTAAACCCCCGGCTTGGAAACCTTCAAATACAACGGGTTTCAGGTTAGCGCGTCCGGCATAAATAGCTGCTGTGTACCCTGCTGGGCCAGAACCGATAATTACTAAGTTTTCTGTTGTTGTGTTAGTCATGAAAATATACGAACTCATAACGACTACGTTTAATATAGCATAACAAACTGTGATTGGCTACGCCAGATGGTAAGCGATGTCTGCGACGGGCTACGCCTACGCCAAATGCCTACGGTACTATGCGCTCAATACTTGTCAAAGATACTCTTAACCGCTAAAAGCTTTCTCGCAGATATTTTCTGATAACTTCAATATCTATTTCTAGCAATTCTGCCATTTCTTGAACGCTCATACCTCGATCCCTAAGTTTTGGGGCTAATTTCAATCTACTCTTTTCCCAGATGCTCTTGTACAATCGAGTAATTGTAAATTCATCTAAATCAAACATAGTTTAAATTGCTCCTAATATATGTATGTGCCAGTTGCATAAGCTACATTATTCTGAATCACTAAGACTGTTCTTGTAGATATTTCTTGATAATTTCAACGTCTAGCTCTAGAAATTCAGCTATTTCTTGAATGCTCATACCTTTCTCAACACATTTTGGGGCTAATTTCAGCTTGGTTTCTGGTTCTGTCTTTGCCACGATACTCTCGTACAATCGAGTATTTTTGAATGCATCTAAATCGAGCATAGCTTCAATTTCCTCTAAGGTAAGATTGGGAAACTTATAAAATACAATGGCTTGGATAAATGCTATCACTTTCTTTTGAAGATTTTCATCGGGGAAGTCTTCTCGTGCCTGAATGATTAGCTGTTGGGCTAAGGAGGGAGCTTTTGTAGGCGCTTCTACAAATAGTTTGGCAATTCCTATCGCCAAGGAATCTTCACCCCTAGTAGAAAGTTCATTTAGATAAATGCAGCGTAGATGTTGTTGTACTAAAGCCTGATAGCGTGGATGAGGTGGGGTTTCATGGGTACGTTTGTCGTAAATAACAATTGCGTACCAGTCTGAGTTTACGGGTTTATATTGACGAAAGTAAACAAAAATTTCCCCAAAAAGTCGTTCGTAAAATTCTTCATCTTTGTAGGTTTGCAATTCTACAAAGTACATAGGTTCATTTTCAAATCCCTTTATAGTAGCAAATAAACCATCTAAACGAAATGATTGTTGCTTAACTTCAGGTGCAATAAATGTGTAGATATTAGGATTAGTGTCAGGTTTATCAATAAGTTCAAAAAATATCTGTGGTAGTTCCTTGATAAGTTCATAAAAAATGACATCTGTTTTCATTGATGGTGCTAATGGCGAACTATAGAGCCGTTTTCCTTTGAATACAATACATTGTATCTTTCGGGGGTTGAAGTACGTATGATAGAGATTAAAGCGTTATTTGGCGTATTATGTCCCTCACCATCACCGATTTAGAGCAGTTACACACTGAGCATCCAGAATGGCAGATGGAACTGGTAGAGGGAAAAATCATAGTTTCTGCGCCATCAGATTACGAGTCAGAGGAAATTGGCGCTCGGTTGAGTACCTTCTTAAATATCTGGGTCATGTCACGCAAACTAGGGCGTGTAACTGGTTCTGGCGCAGGGTTTATCCTACCGAATATAGAAGAGGACGACTTAGAAAAAAGAAATGTGCGATCGCCTGATGTGTCTTTTGTTCGGGCTGATCGGCTCAAGAAGACCAAGCGCGACTTTGTAGAGTTAGTTCCAGACCTAATAGTTGAGATTAAATCTAAAAGCGACAGAATTAAACCGCTTGAAGAGAAGATTCAGCTATTTTTGCAACTTGGGTCTGTAGTCGGCATACTAATTGACCCTGACCAATTAACAGTAACGGTTTACCGATTAAACCAAGCTCCAGTAGTGTTGGAAAATGGAGACATACTTACATTACCGGATTTGCTACCAGGTTGGGAAATGGCGATATCAGAACTGTGGCCACCTGAATTTGAATAAAGCACTCTCACAAACAAAATTGAGAATCTAGCCCCTGGTATACACTAGGGGCTTTTTAATGCAAGGATTTTGGATTGTGTAACCGCATTCCCCCAAACTTTTTTTCTCAAGGTGATAGGAAAGCGATCGCAGTTGGGTAAGTTATATCTAGAACACACAATCACCTCCTACCCACGGAAAACACTTATGAAAACCGAACTAAAGGCCAAGTTTCTTCAACACATCCTCGCCAAGAAGAACGAAAATGAGGGTTTTACACTCATTGAATTATTAGTAGTAATTATTATTATCGGTATTTTGTCTGCGATCGCACTGCCTTCTTTCTTGAACCAAGCTAACAAAGCCAAGCAGTCAGAAGCTAAAACCTACGTAGGCTCCATGAACCGCGCACAACAAGCATTTTACCTTGAACAGAATAAATTTGCAGCCCAAGGTGACTTTGGTAGTTTAGGTCTCGGTATTGCAACAGAAACATCAAATTACAAGTACACAATTTCTGGTGGTGGTACTACTAGTCCTAGTCAAGTAACGAACCAAGCAGAAACAGTACTTCCTGCTGCACCTCTTAAAAATTATATTGGTGGTGTGGGTGTAGCAACACAATCTGCTACCAGTGAAGCTACCACCATAGCTATTTTATGTGAAAATGAAAAAGCTAGAGTCAACCAGGGTGTAGCTGTAACTAACGCGAGTTTCACGGCTAATGGTTCACCCAGTTGCCCTACCAACTTTATCAGCTTATCTAAGTAGATATGTGAGTTAGTAGATAAGAATTACTCACCAACAAAACAACACTTGATACAGAATTTCAGTTGTCATCACGACTTTTATTCAGCTAAATTACGTATTTTCTCAAGTGGGTAGACTTTTCTATCCACTTTATTTCATTTTTGTGATTTATTCACAACTAGATTGCCGATATCTTTTTCTAAGAGAATCAAAATGATTACTGATATATATAATTGGCAAGAACAGGCTGAAGAATACTTAATTAAAGAAAACTATGTGCAAGCAGCAGCGTTATATGAGCAAGCAATAGCGATAGAACCAAATACTATCTCCTATTATTGGCATTTAGGATTACTGTTGCTACTACAAAACCAAGAAGCGGAAGCTCAAATGACTTGGATGCTGCCAATGACAGAGGCAGATGAAGAACAGTTACTAATTTGGACAAATGAATTATTTCAATTTTTACAAAGAGAAGCAGAAAGGCGCGAAACCCTGGCAGAATATTCTTTAGCTTGGTTAATTCGCCAGCACATGCGGGAAATTAATCCTAGTTATATAAATAATTTGCTTCAAATCCTTATACTTTCTCTTAGGTTAGAAAGATTTGAAGAAATTGATGATTTGAATCAGTGGGGATTAATTGAGCGCTTAAAAGCAAAAGAAGATATAGAAATCGATATTGAACTATTGATACAAGTTTTAAAAGAGTTTTTAAATACTATACCTTTACATCCAGTCAATCTGAATTTAATAGAAGCTAGTCTTCCTTATTTTTCTGATACTCATCAATGCTTCTCCATACTTCTTCCTGCTGCTATGCAAATTGGCCATACTTTGCGGCAGCCTATGCTAGCAGCATCTATTCTTAACTTGCATTTACAATTGGAACCAGATAATGTAGAAATTTTGCGGCATTTAGCGACTTTTTATCAAGATGCTCGTAATTATTCTCAAGGGATAGAGACAGCTAGGTTATGTTATTCTTTATCAGAAGGTTTGGCTGATAAAATCTTTGCGCTCCATCTGCTGTTAAGGGGTCTAATGTCAGCAGGGGGATATTGGCAAGAAATATGTAAAACTTGCCAAGAATTGGAAACTGTATATAAAAACTTTATTGAAGCCCAACCAATTCTTTTAGAAGAAGCAAGAATATTAAGGTTACTTACGCCATCATTTGCAATACCTCACATTAAAGATGCTCCTGCTGAATTTCGAGCTATTCATAATAAGGTAGCTGAGATTTTTAATAATGATATTCAAGCACTTGCCCAATCACAAGGAAAAAACTATAACCACCAAGTCATTAAGGATCATCCGAAAAAATTAAAAATTGGTTATATATCTTATGCTTTAAGGAATCATTCGGTTGGTTGGCTAGCTCGGTGGTTGTTTCAGCATCATGATCGAGATAAGTTTGATATTCATACTTATTTTGTTAACTACCAATTAGTAGACGACTATATTCAAGAGTGGTATCTAAGTCAGGCAGGAAAAGCCCGTCAACTAGGTATGAATGGTCTAAAAATTGCTGACCAGATATATCAAGATGAAATCGATATTTTAGTTGACCTTGATAGTATCACTTTAGATATTACTAGTGAAGTTATGGCACTCAAGCCAGCCCCAATTCAAGTTACTTGGTTGGGGTGGGATGCATCAGGCATACCTGCAATTGATTACTTTATTGCAGATCCTTACGTACTGCCAGATGATGCACAAGATTACTATACAGAGAAAATTTGGAGATTACCTCAAACTTACATAGCGGTAGATGGTTTTGAAGTTGGTGTACCCACTCTCCGCCGCGATGACTTGGATATTCCTATGGATGCTGTTGTATATCTCAGCGCCCAAAGAGGATATAAACGCCATCCAGAAACAACAAGGTGGCAAATGCAAATTATTAAACAAGTACCTAACAGCTACTTTTTGATTAAGGGACTGGCTGAGGAGGAAACAATTAAACGCTTCTTTTACCAAATTGCCGAAGAAGAAGGTGTAGATTGTTCTCGGTTACGATTTTTACCACAAGTTCATTCAGAGTCAGTTCATCGTGCTAATTTAGGCATTGCTGATATTGTATTAGATACATTTCCCTACAACGGAGCGACAACAACCTTAGAAACATTGTGGATGGGTATCCCGTTGGTGACGCGAGTCGGTGAACAATTTGCAGCCCGTAATAGCTACACCATGATGATGAATGCAGGGATTACAGAAGGTATCGCCTGGACTGATGAAGAGTATATTGAGTGGGGTGTCCGCTTGGGGAAAGATGAGGCTTTACGCCAGCAGGTGGCTTTGAAATTGAAAGCATCCCGACAAACAGCACCGTTATGGAATGGCAAACAGTTTACCCGTGAAATGGAAAAGGCTTACCAACAGATGTGGCAGAACTATAGCGGTTCTCAATTGGATGGAATACAGACCTAACCCCAATCCACCATAGAAGGCTTGACCATGATTAGACAGGCGTCATCTCTAATTTGAATGCGATTAAGCTATCTACATCCCAAGATGGAAGTGTTTCTGCCTTCGCTTGTGCGATCGCAGATTGATTATCTGTTGCTAAAGCAATTCGAGTATTGATTCTAGGCAAAAGAGTTTTCCATTGTGCATCACTCATCTTACCTAGCAAAGAAATTTCTGGCCCCTCAGTTATATCTACATCATCTTCCATAAGCAAATTCATGGTCAAAGACGATAAAAGCATATCGGCTTCCTCATCAGAAATATTTTGAGTATCAATCAGGAGAGTTATGTTACTTTTATCTGGGTGAGTAGTAAGAGTAGAAATGGCACTTACTAAATCTTGATATAGTAGGTCTTCTGGCTGTGACCAATCAGGGAAAATAATTAAGTTAATATTTCCTAAGCGGAAATTTTGACTCAGGGTATCTGCAAGATATTTACTAAATAGTTCTTGGAAGAGGCTGCCTATTTTAGCTGAGTAAGAGCGGCTATCCAGAAAACTAGGATTACCTTGCATTTTTTCCTTGATTTGGGCGCTCTTTTGTTGGCGTAATTCAGGATCAGTTCCGAGGGCGATCGCTAATTGTATATAAGACTCTTCACTATCTGCAACTAAATTGGGGACATCCAATGCTTGAACCATTGCAGCTCCCATTGCAGAACGAAAGGTAGTTCCCTGCCTAGCAATTACTGGTAGATTAACTTGTAGTGGTTCTACCAGAGAAGTTGTTCCCGCAAATGGGTAAGAATCTAAATATATATCAGCAATTTTGTAGTATTCCTTCATACCCTCCCGATCTGGGACGGGATGAGGATCTAAGACTCTTAAGCGTTCAGCCGCTACTCCATGCTTAGAAAATATAGAATTCAAATGATTGATAAATTCTATTTTTGGATAATTATTTGACCAATTTGGCCCAAATGGTAAAAGTACTAAAACTGAATTTGGTACTTTAGAAATGATTTTTGCCCATATATCTATCAGTTCTGGAATTGTTTTGAAGTAGTTAGCACCTGAGATAAAAACAACAACATCCTCGGGAATTTCTAAACTATTTCGGTCAACTGGAGTTGTTAAGCTTTCTTCTTCAGTACCGTAACTAAAACAGTGAGCAGTTCCTTCTAATTTGACTAGGTTTTCTTGATAGTGGTCTTGTGCTGTTGGTGATGGATCAGTTAATGTACCAGAAATATAATAATCCATATTTCGCATTCCAGTTGTGGTTACAGAACCACCACTGGTAACTTGTATTCTGGCTAATCTATGGGTTACTAAAAGGCAGATTTGATTAGTTACTGCGGTGACATTGGTAGCTATAAATAATATGTCAACATCATCAGCACGAATGGTCTTAACCTGTGCTGATAATTCCTGTGGTAGCAGTTTAAAACAGTTTGCACAGAGTTGACAATATTGCTCTAATCGATGACCAGTTTGACTCAGAGAGTACAAAATGACTTCAAAATCTCGACTAATATATTCATAAACAGGAAGGTAGGCAAATGTTTCGGCTGAAGGTGTGAAATGTGATGCTAGGATACCAAGCCTAATCTTTTTTCTGTTTACAGGTCGAACTGCAAATTCATAATCCAGTTCATGACTATTAAGTTTCAGGAATAACTCTAATATTTCTGCACGTTTAACATATATATTTTTCAGATTTATCTCATTGAAATATGCGGGTATAAAATTAGTATCTTGAGCAAAATTGTTAACTACTTCATGCCAAAACGTAGAATCAAGATTTTTGAATATAGATGTGTGTAGGTAATTAATACTCTCTTGCAAATATTGGCAGTAATTATCTGCATCACCAATTTGTTGGAAGTAAGGCTGAGAGGAAAATAGGAATTTTAGATAGCCTGTTAATTTTTGATTTTCATCTATATTTTTAGGTATAATATTAGCAATAAAGTCTTCAGAATAATATTTTATTATATCTTCTGGGCTACTCTCAGATTGACTAATGCTAAATATATCTACAACTTGTAAAATATGAGCATTTTTAGATAATTTTTCAAAGTCTGACTTAGCACAAAGTCTGCTAATCATATCATTTATAAAACAATGAACAGTGTCTTTGCCATATTGGATAAATATGTCTTGTTGATTTCGTACTTCCTGTAATGTTTTTCTTGCATATTCTACTTCTTCTAAACCATAAGCAATTCCCTTTAATTCATTTTTTTGTCCAGATTGTTCCAAACTTATCGACATAAATAAGCTTTCCAACCATTGCTTTTGACTAGTTTCTTTTATGGGAACTACAATAGGAATACACCCACATAAAGCTGCCATAAAATTAATATAAGAATATGGGTCATAAGAAATTAGATATTCTTTTATATTAAAAATCTCAATAAGAATTTCTTGAGATAAATTATCATCCAACAAAAGAGAATTAGATGGATGAATATGGAGCAATGGTTTGTGAAATTTGTGACCTTTTCTTATAATATGGCAAGTTCCATTTCTTGATTTACCATGATTTTGTAATGCAGGATTTAAGTATGTTGGGGAAAGAATATTATAGTGTTTTACATCTTTTTGAGGATTATATGTACTGTAATGATAAACAAAGTCATCTTTTCCCCAAGTTGTGTATATATCATGAGGACAATGAATACCAAGTTCGCAAAGAATCCATCTAACTACGTGTTTTGCATTTAAAGGATTGCCAAAAATAACTTCTGGATATACAACAACTGTATTTTCGTTTATCTCAGCTTTTGTTGCATAATTATCAAAAATATTGTTAGCCAAATTAATGCCATTCATGTCAAAAACTTTACAAAAAAAACCTGCTTCATCAATGATTCGAGCAAGAGTATAAAGAGCAATAACTCCACCTACATTAGGTTGAAACGGTGGAGAAAATATAATAAAGCTTAATTGATATTTTTCAGTATTATTCTTCATTATCTTAATTGTTGATAGCTAATTGATATGTGCATATACATATTTAGCTTCGGTAATAGCAATTCTAATAATTTGAGCTATTATCCTAATCTGCTCTTTAGTACTTGAACTTCCTGTAGGCAAGAGTAAAACTTTCTCAGCTAATCTTTCAGTTTCAGGTAGTAGCAATCTTGCATAGGGAAAATATGAATTATAAGGTTCCATGCGATGACAGCCAGGATAAAAATAGCGCCGAGCTATAATATTTTCAGCATGAAGTATTTCAAGCAATTTATCTCTACTTATTTGAGTTTCAGATTCTTCAATTTCTAAAACAATATATTGATAGTTATGTTTTTCGTTTTCGTTATATTTAAATAAATAAATACCTGGAATATCAGCAAGTTCTTGTTCATACCATTTGTAGTTACGATAGTTAATTTCAATAAAGTTATCAATACTCTCTAAGGAAGTTAATCCCATTGCTGCTGATACTTCATTCATCTTGCCATTTGTACCAATATAGATAACATTATCCATACCAGCGAAACCAAAATTTGTCATTAAGCGAATTTTTTCTGCTAGTTCATCACTGTTTGTAACAATTGCTCCACCCTCAAATGTATTCAAAAACTTAGTAGCGTGGAAGCTAAAAACTTCGGCATCTCCAAAGCTACCAATCATACGTCCTTGATGTGAACAGCCGAAAGCATGAGCCGCATCAAACATTAATTTTAAATTATAAGTATCAGCAATTTCGCTTAAAGCTTCCACATTGCAAGGACGACCCCACAAATGAACACCAAGAATGCCAGTAGTTTTTGGGGTGATGCTTTGAACTATTTTGTTTGGATCTATATTATGGGTTTGGGGGTCAATATCACAAAAAACAGGTGTAATTTCTTGCCATTGTAGGGCGTGTGCGGTTGCAATAAAGGTAAAAGAAGGAACAATGACTTCTCCTGTTAACCCTACAGCACGAATGGCTATTTCTAATGCCACTGTTGCATTACAAGTAGCAATACAATGCTTTACCCCGACAAACTCAGCAATGCGCTGTTCAAATTCCTGTACATAGATACCATTATTAGTTAGCCATTTTCTATCTAATATGTCATTGATACGAGCTAATAAACATTCGCGGTTTCCAATATTGGGACGACCAACATGTAACTTTTCCGAGAAGGTTGGTGTTCCGCCAAACAAAGCTAATTCCTTGAAGTCTTTTTTTATCTGAACCATTTTTTTATTTTGTATTTGGGAAAACTTTAGAAAACATTTTAAAAAAATATTCTAGGATGTTTTAAAAGTGAGGGTCTTTGATATATTAAAAATCAAAGGAAAATGATATCAAAGGTTTATTCCATAACTTTCGCGTAAAGCACTGTTTCCCCCAGATGTATCGTGTAATGATCTATGTACAACTGGTAGCCAATATCCAAACTATGGATAAATATAGGAATATCAAAAATATCATTTGGTCTATGATATATAGAAATAGCAAGTTTTGGACGGAACTTACGGATAGTTTCTACAGCCCCATGTAAGGCACTTAACTCAGCACCTTCAATATCCATTTTAATGAAATCAACTCTATCTATACTTTTTTCATATACAAGTTGATCAATTGTGGTAGCAGCTACAGGTATTTCCGATGGAGTATTACTAATATGTGCAACAGGCCCATCACCATGTAAATAAAGCTGAGTTTCTAAACTATCTGTTAGAGCATAATCACTAATAACTACTCTTTCTGCCAAATTCTCATTCTGCATCAAATTGTAGCAAAATACATCTAAATTATGTGGCTCTATTTCAAATGAAAAAACTTTGCCTTCTGAACCAATAGTTGATGCAAAAGCTATTGCTGTATCACCAAAGCACGCACCAGCATCAATAACATAATCTCCCGGTTCAGGACATATTTGAACATTATTTCTATTAAAATAATACTGCTTAAACAAAAATGTCCAAGCCACATTGAGCCACCAGCAATCAATAGTAATATATTGATCTTCAAAGCTAACCGCATACTTCTGCAATTCACCAAAAAGACCAGAGTAATCTATATCAGATTCTGAAACTATCATTTCCCTAGCTTTCTGTCTGTCTCGCCAGTGTTGTTCATTATTGGTAGGTAATTTAAAGTGTAAATGTCCCACCAGTCGGAAAAGTAGTAAGTCTGTTAACCAATTCTTAGACTCAGAATCAGCTAGAATTTCGTGAACTTGTTGAAGATTTTCCTGATTTTTGAAAAAAAACTTAAGATGATAACTGTATGAGTCTATAAAAAGCTGCCTATTGGTATGATCCTTTATTGATGTTGGAAACGTTTCATAATCCCAGTTATTTTCCTGAAAACTATGAATATTTACATAAAAAGCATGAATAATATCATTGATAAATTGGGACATAACTTTGCTTTTACAATATTTCAATTGTTTATTAAATTAATAGCCCTTTCCCGGAAAATTGTGAATCATCATAACCATATTTCTAAGATATTGGGTTATTTTGTAATAATTAATTCTCTAATAAAAATTTGTTGTAGTTTTCAAGGACTGCTGATTTATCTCGATCACCGATTTTGCGGTTCCCTATATATATTCCCCAAGGCTCTAAATTTTTCATAACAACGGAGCCTGCGCCAACCGTAGCCCCTTCGCCAACAGTAACGCCTGGTAAAATGACGCTATTTGCCCCGATAACACAAAATTTACCTATGTGTATAGATACCCTTTTAGTATTTCTATACTTTTCAGCAATTGTTGAATTACCAAAACCCCAAAACTTGAAATCATCTGAACCAGTAAAAATTCTTACTCCAGAAGATAAAGCAGAAAAATCCTCCATTGTAAAACACTCTCCTCCTGTTATTGAAGCGAATGATGCAATATGCACGTTGTTACCTAACTTAATTCGTTTTTTGGCATATATAAACACAAAATCATCAATTATGATATTTTTGCCAAATTCTATATTTTCTAAACCTATTATCTTTGTATACTCGAAGGTGGTGACACCTGGTATTCCATATTTATCAACAGTGATTTGCATATTTTTTATCTTCACATCTTGAGTAATTTCTAAATATCGATTCAATAAATAATTGTTTTTATTACTTAACTATTACCTTAGTAATTAAGAAAATAAGCTTGTCTATTTACTGGGACTATTACTCTCTTGCTTCTTAACCTGCTCTAATACAACTTTGTAATCTTGCCGCCCAGGATGTAACTTCACCAGCTTCTCCAAAAGTTCCATCGCACCCTTAGCATCCTTCAATTGCAACCGCACCAAAGATAGTTTCTCTAAAGCAAGTTGGTTTTCTGGTTCCCGTTGTAAAACCAGCTCGTAGCCCCGCGCCTGTTGCTGTAATACTGACTCAGCAGAAGCAGATGCAATTGCTGGCTTAGGTTGGCTAGCCTGTTGGATTGCTGGAATAACTGCAAACACCGTAGAACCAAAAAACGAGAACATCGATACTATCGTGACAATCTTCTGTCGCCGCCCAATCTGCTTTTTGCGGGTAATTAGGTATTCTTCGTCTGAACCAGCCATGCCTCACATACTTGCTGCGGTAAACACTTAGGTATCAGCAAGCCTCCGTTCTGAGGATACCCATCTGCTCAACAGAAACTAACATCTTCGCTAAAAATTTTTTACACAAAATTCAAATGCTGACTCTGAATACCAGAGAAGTTTATGGTAAACCCATGCTGTACCGACAATTTTGCCATGCGTAGTTTACGGCCGTAGGCGATCGCTCTTTAAGCCTTATTCACTGGACAAAAAATTAAGATTATATAAAGATTTCCGATTATTCAGCCTAAAGTTAGATGTTTGCGATATTGTAAATAACGTTTAAATAAACAGAAACAGTAGATATTTCTACTCAATTGCAAATTTACCCGTTAGTCAAAAACTTTCAAACTAGCCCGTGTCCTATAGTTCTTCAACAAGCACACATATTTTTCGTGATTCAACAAAATAAAATTTTCCCAGTCGTCCTCAGTCACACTACATAGTGCAACTTCCCAGACGACTAATTATTTTGCCCGGCGTCCACAATAGATATCTTACAAAAGGTACTGTTGCACTCTAGTGGTAAAAGGTTAAAAGGAAAAAGAAGACGGCGAAAAGTTAAAGGAAAAAGGGGAAACAGAAACATCTCTCAATACGGTTCGGTTAGCTTGTTTACCCTGCGAAGATCCCCCCAACCCCCCTTACAAAGGGGGGCTAATTTCCTCCTTTACCCCCTTAAAAAGGGGGTTGCCACAGGCGGGGGGATCTTATCCGAACCGTATTGAAACATCCTTCATCCCTTAACCCTTCCCTCTGACCTATGCCCAGGTTTTGCAAAAAGTTTAAGGACTGCTCGGTGGATTTAGAGTTTTGTGGTGGTAATTACCGTACAAAAGCGAATTTACCAGTAATTTAGTAGAGTTTGTTATGGTATAGTTAAAAAGTTAAGACTAGCTTTACCAAAATTACACCACTCTACGATCCGGCAACAATTGCAGACTGGAAAGCAGTTTTAATTAAGTATTTACCAACAAAATCTGAATTCAATCGAGGTTATGACTCAGCAAGTGATTCACCCAATGGTGAAATTGCAGCGCAACGTGCAATCACTCATAGAATCGAACATTATCAAGCCAAGCGATAGCATCTGGAAAATTGCTTTGCTCTACGGTAATGAATGGCAGCACTGGAAACAGGAACTGCTTGACTTTGGCTTTAGTATGCAAGACCCAGTTAGTGAATTGCTAGCTGTAGAGACTTGGGATGAGGAGTAGAAAGTAGGGGGATGAGGAAGCAGAGGGAGCAGGGGGAGCAGGGGGAGCAGGGGAAGAATTCTAACTCCTAACTCCTAACTCCTAACTCCTAACTCCTAACTCCCAACTCCCAACTCCTAACTCCCAACTCCCCACTCACTCTCTAAACTTGGCAACCAGCTAACGCCGCAGCTAATTCCTTTGCAGTTTGATAGCGATCGCGTGGTAATGGTTCTGTAACGCGATCAATTACATCTCTTAATTGGGAACTAATGGTGGGAACTTTTGCCACATCAAACCTGAAGTTTCGCCCTCGTTGGCGGTAATACTTGAAAGGGTTTTCGCCTGTGAGCAGAAAAATCACCGTTGGCCCAATTGCATACAAATCAGATTGAGTCAAAGGTTGTCCTCGTTCTTGCTCAGGAGCGCAATAACCTTCTGCACCAATACGAGTACCGGGCGCTGTGCCAATTTCCTTAACTGCGCCAAAATCTAACACCACTACGCGATTTAGTGAACTTCGCACCATTAAGTTGGCGGGTTTAATGTCGCGGTGAATCAGTGGAGGCTCTTGGCTATGAAGATATTCTAAAATATCGCAGGTTTGGATCATCCAAGCGATCGCCTGGCTTGGCGTAACTGGCCCAGTAGTATAGACACGTCTCTCTAAATCTTGTCCGTGAATTAGTTCCATTGCCAAGTATTTTTTTCCGTCTTCTACAAAGAAGTCGTAATACTTGGGAATTCCCGGATGGTTAAGGGATTTGAGAGTATACGCCTCTCGCTCAAATAATTCTTGAGCTTTGGCAATTTTTACCATATCAGCATTCATTTGCTTCAACACCAGCAATTTTGGCATACCCGCAACCTGACCAGCCGCATCCCAAGCGAGATAAGTAGTACCCATGCCTCCTTGTCCGAGAGTTCGCAACACCTGATAATGGCGAATTTTCTGTTGTACTGAGAGAGGTTGGCCGCAGTGGATGCAAAAGAGATTGTTTGGCGAATTGCCTTCATGGGTGCAAGTGGATCTACCTTGGGCTGAGTGGAGTGTTGCAACGGCGTTTTCTTCTGTTTCTTGCAGTTGTTGCGATCGCACACCAGTTTCCACTACTGTTACATCCTGAATTTGGAATTTCAGTATTGGGCCTCCCTGTGCCAGTTGCAACAATGAATTATCTGGTAAGGGACTCTGAATCACAAGCACACCGTTAAGGAAAGTCCCATTTGTACCCTGACTAATCAGCCGCCAACCACCGCCATTGTCGGCATCGTGTCTCAGTTCTAGATGATGCCGCGAAACTAAACTATCAGTTAAAACAACATGATTATCTACCGCTCGACCAATCCGAATTATGGAAGAGTTCTCAAAGCACCACTGCTGGAGGGGCGTTTTCTGTTGCGGTTCTAACAGAGTCAGACTAACCACAATACAACCTATAAGGTAAATGGATTAGGGATTGGGGATTAGGGATTGGGGATTAGGGATTAGGGATTAGGGATTAGGGATTAGGGATTGGAGAGTAGAAAATTATTTCCCAGTTCCCAGTTCCCAGTCCCCAGTCCCCAGTTCCCAGTCCCCAGTTCCCAGTCCCCAGTCCCCAGTTCCCAGTCCCCAGTCCCCAGTCCCCAGTCCCCAGTCCCCAGTCCCCAGTTCCCAGTCCCCAGTTCCCAGTCCCCAGTCCCCAGCCCCCAGTCCCTTAATTTTCAACTTTCCAAATTTGGGCGTACTTTTGCTCGAATAAGTATACCAGTAATATTGTCGTGACCATTGTGTTGGTTCGCTAAATCAATTAAGTCTGTAACACCCTGTTCTAAGTTAACGCCAGAACTAAGTAAGGGTTCTAAGTGAGTCTGCCAATGGGTTTCTATTAAATCATTATCTGATAGACCGTCCGATACCAACAGCAGAAGAGTATCTTCATTGATCTCAAAAAAATCTACATCGGGATTAATCGAGTTTTCGTCACGAGGCCCCAAAGCTTGCGTGAGTTGGTAGGCATCCGGGCGGGCGTAAGCTATGCTTGCTTCCACTCCGCGTGTAATTTCCCGTTGCCCAACTTCGTGATCTACTGTGACTTGTTCTAGTCCCCGCTTGCGCGTCAGGCGATAGAGACGGCTGTCTCCCACATGAGCAACTGCTGCTTGAGTGCCTTGAATTAAGAGCATTACCAGAGTTGTACCCATTCGCCCAACTCCAGAACGGGCATCTTGTTGATTGAGCTTGTAAATCGCCTCATTAGCTAAAAACACTGCCTCACGAATGCTATCTTCTGTTGGCAGTTGGTTAGTAATCCAGTGTTCTTGAAAGTATTGCCGTAGAGTGTTGACTCCTAACTTACTGGCTATCTCGCCGCCAGCGTGTCCACCCATACCATCACAGAGAATATACAAACCATGCCCTTCCAAGACTCGACTTTTGGGCAACTCCAGCTTTTGAATTTTGGTTTCAATGCCAAAGTAGTCTTCATTATGATGACGTTGACGCCCTACATCTGTGCGTCCTGCATCTTCCAAACTACTTAACTGCATCGCCAGTACAACCGTCGGCATATCATCACTTTTGCTAATGATATCTTCCGGCTCATCTGATTGCGGGATAATGGACACAGCAGTATTTTTCTCCGTTATTGGGGGTAAAGTTGCGGTTCCTAGTGCTTCCAGTTCAAGAGAAATTTCCTCCAAACGCGATCGCAATTGTGCCATCGTCTGAATCTTACCTACCTCTAAATCCCCCAACATCTGGACTACAGGGCCAAATTGAGTGCGTTGAGATTGCCTAAATAGCGCTTGCCAAACCCGCCCCAAAGCTTGAATGGTTAACGGTTGCTCTGGAATAGCAGATGTTTCGCCTTCGGCATCTTCTGGCGACTCGGTGACAGGCAAAGAATTGGATGATTCCACATACAACCTTTGTAGCGCCAGCGTTTGGTCTTCATCCAATCGCAAATTCGACAAATCTAAAAGGCTTTGACGACAACCTACTGGTTCCAATAATGCCCAAAGTTGGGTCATTTCATAACACCAGTGTAAAATTTTTAACGAACTCGTTGTTTCTTCTTGCCATAAATCGAGTAAAAGCTGCCAATGTGAGCGGTCTTCGATTATGACTATCTGCATATTTCCCTGCTGCCATGCATCGTGAATCGGCGGTATCCCCGGCTGACCTTGGTATTGTAATGCAATATAAAGTTTAGCAAGGTGAGGAATTCCACTTGCTTCCACTGATGGCGTTAGCAAATCCGATTGTTGACTTGCTAGTATTGCCTCAATAGGTGATATTTGATACGGCTGGCAGTCTAGAACTTTCACACCTACATCAGTAATGGTGGCAGTTTCCGTTTGGGCAGGTAGCGGATCTAACAATTGATAGCGCTCTTGGGAGTCTAAATAGGAGCCTGGTGCAATCTGAGAACTAGCGGATAGAGAAGATGAAGAAGATATTGCTCCCTCATATCCCTCATTTCCCTCATCTCCCTTTTCTGCCACATCCTCCTCTACTCCCAAAGCTTTCGCAGTCGTTTCCTTAGCAATAATTGCCCAAAACACTGTTCCACATTCCGTGCCACAGTTATGACAACGTAGTGCATTCACAGGTACATCATCGGTACTGCATTCAGGACAGACCTTGTGGGTCAGGGACGTGCCACAGCTTTGACAGAATTTATTACTATTGGGATTTTCAAATTTACACTGAGGGCAAATCAGCATAGTGGAAGTTCCTTTATTCCCGCTCCAAGGTGCTTCTAGCCACTAAGATCCAAGGTGCCACAATTGGCTGTCCCTGACTACAGTAGACCTATAAGAGATTGTAGTTTATCAATAAATTTTGGTGGCAGTATTAATTGTGACGCATATTAGATAAATATTTAATATATTGGCTGGTAATTGCTTATAAATGCGGAGTCGGGAGTCGGGAAGATGAGGGAGATGAGCGAGATGAGGGAGAAATCAATTCAAAATTTAAAATTCAAAATTAAAGAACTTCTGCCCCTCTGCCTCTTTTCAATGCCCAATGCCCAAGAATCTGGCAATTGCGGAGGGTCAAGGTTAAACCATTTTAGATAAATTTGCTTGTAAGTGCCATTGGATAACAAAGTTGCTATACCTTCGTTAATTGCATCTAGATAGGGGGAGTCTTTAGGCGTAGCAATCCCGTAGTATTCTTGGGTGAGAAGGTCGGCAACAACTCTGATGCCTTGGAGTTTGCCATTTTTAATCGCATACAAAGTTGCGAAAGCATCGCTAACCACAGCATCAACATTGCCATTGAGTAAGTCTTGGAAAAATTCTGGCCCAGAATTAAAAGTACTAATTTTGGCGTTGGGGATGGTTTTGGCAAAATCTGCCCCAGTGGAACCAATTTGTACAGCGATTTTTTTACCTTTAAGACTATTAAAGTCTTTAATATTTTGATTGTCTTCGCGGACAGTAATTGCTAGCCCGGCTTTAAAATAAGGTCGTGAAAAAGCAATTGTTTTCAGGCGTTCGGTGGTAATGGTGATTCCGCTAATTGCTGCATCGACTCTTTTAGCTTGCAAAGTTGAGATCATGCCATCAAAGGGCAGACTTTCAAACTGGACTGCAAAACCTGCTACTTTAGCGATAGCATTGATCAAATCAATATCAAAACCTTCCAAGTTCCCGCTAGCCCTTTGGATTTCAAAAGGGATAAACGTAGGGTCTGTAGCAACCTTGAGAAGTTTAGTATTTGGGTTAGTAGTGGGATAGAAACTTTTACAGGCAATCATCAGTAGCAGACAGCCTAAGCTTAGAATTAGCTGCTGCCACTTGAGGTTAATTAATTTCACTCTCAGTAATTCCGTTCTATCAGTCAATATTCACGATACTTGTCATCGTGTTATAAGGAAGAATACATCCGTCAGCAGCCAGAATCCACCATGAATTCTGGGTGGCTAACGAAAGTTTAAGACCCCTACTTTATTGAAAAGTAATGCTCGTTCCCACGCTGCGCTAACAGATTGAAGGCTTCCTCCAATCTGACTTTTCGCTAATTGCCTTCTTGTGTGTTCTCTACTGTGACTTCCAATTTTTAACTTTTTATGGCTGCCACTACCCCTGCTTACCGAATTGCTGATTTATTCGCCGAACGAGCTAGAAACATCGCACCACCAACCTACAGTACAGAGTTAACCAAAATCGCCACTGTCAGCTTTACCTACGGTCTAGCTGACCCAATTCTCTTTCCTCACGCTCACTTGGCTGCTGCAAGTGCTGCTGTGCTGGCAGAAGAGGCTCCGCTCGCTCTCAATTACGGCCCACCTTCAGCTCAACTATACGAGCAAATTATCCTCCGTTTGCAGGCTAAAGGAATCGCTACCGATCGCGATCGCCTGATCATTGGCTATGGTTCTGGCCAGATTCTGGGCTTGCTACCAGATGTATTTGTCGAACCTGGTGATGTGGTAATTGTGGAAGGGCCAACTTTCCTGGGAGTAGTTGTTAGATTTGTCCAAGCTGGCGCACGTATAATTACCATTCCTGTGGATGAGTTGGGGATGGATGTAGATGCCTTAGAAGTAACTTTGAGCGACTTGAAAAAGCAGGGCATCCGGCCCCGGTTTATTTACACCATCCCCACCTTTCACGATCCCACAGGCACTACTATGCCGTTATTTCGCCGTCAAAAACTGGTAGCATTAGCGGCTGAATATGGCGTGCTGGTGGTGGAAGACGATGCTTATAGCGATTTGCGCTTCCAAGGAGAAACTGTGCCCCCCCTGGCAACCCTCGACAAGGAGGGGTGGGTATTATATGTGAGTACCTTCTCGAAAATTATTGCGCCTGGTATCCGCCTGGGATGGGCTTGTGGCGATCCAGCAATTATTGAGCGGCTAGCAATGTTCAAAAGTGAGGGGCCTGTGGGGCCATTTGTCAGTCATGTGGTCGCCCGCTATTGTGCCACAGGCAAACTAGATAATCACATTCAGGAATTAATTGCCTGCTACAAGCATAAGTGCAATTTGTTGTTAGAAGCGATCGCTCAAGAGTTTCCCAGTGATGTAGTTGCAAAGCGTCCCGATGGCGGCTTTTTCGTTTGGTGTAAATTGCCCCCAGACATTAGCGCCAAAGCACTGCTAATGGCTGCCAGTGAACACGGTGTCAGTTTTCTACCAGGGACTCGCTGCTACACTAATGGACAGGGGGATGATGCGATCAGGTTAGCTTTTAGCTTTCAGCCAACTCAGAAGATTGTTGAGGGAATCGCTACATTAGGAGCAGTATTGCGCGGATGGCGGTAATTTTTCAGGAGGCAGGGGGCAGGGGGCAGGGGGCAGGGGGAAAGACACAAACCTCGCCCCTTGTTTGTGGGCGAAAGCACCTCTGCTCCTTTTCTCCCTTGGTTGAGAGCAACAACCGCAAGTGGCGTGATTTTTCTCCCCTGCTCCCTGCTAATATCTCCCTGCTCAAGAGCTTTTTCACTAGTATCTCGTTCCCAGTCTGAGAGTGGGAATGCTTTTTGGGAGGCTCCCGCCTCCCGTATCAGTGGCAGCAGGGCAATGAAGACCATTTCCTTCTTTGACTAGGAAACGAGATTTTGATTTTCAATAAATTTTGTAAATCTTTAAAAAATTTGTTCTAAGCGCTGAAAATCTCGCTGCACTTCATACCAGAGACTTTTATTATGGGGGTCTGTCTTCAGAGCTTTTTTGAGATAAATTCTGGCTTTGAGTAGCTGGTTTTGGGAAATTAGCGCCCGTCCCCAAATTTGATAGGCGATCGCTAGCCATTGGCGAACTTCTAGATCAGTTGACAAACGATCTGCTAAAGCTTCCGCTAGGGCGATCGCTTGCGGAAATCGTCTTTCTTGCAAAAATCGCTGCAATTGCTCATAAGTTTTCCACTTGAGCCGTTCTTCTATTTCCAGCACATTAGGCGGCTTTGGTTTCCCTGGTTCTTGGCTTGTCACCGTTGTTACTGGTGTTTTCTGCCAATGCGTTGCCTTAGCCTCACCACGCACACCAGATGTTGACACCTGAGTTGAATGTGCCACAGTTTCCTCTGGCAGTACCACTGTCAGCAGGAGTTTGTACGCCTCTGTCAACGCAATAAACTTATCTTTGGCTTTGTTGTCATCTGGGTTGATATCGGGATGATATTGCTGCGCCAATCGTCGGTAAGACGCTTTGATGTCAGCAAAAGAAGCTCCCGATCTCAAACCTAGTAAACGGTAGCAATCTCCAAGATCCATCTTGAGCTATGAGCTATCGAATATCCAGCAAGAGGCTATTAGCTATCTGCTTCACGCCTGAACTATTAATAATAAGGGCTAATTTGCTATTTTTAAGTTCAATGTTGACAGTTTGTTTGGGGTCGGGAGTGGGGAGTGAGGAGTGGGGAATTAGGGAGTTAAGAGTTAAGAGTTAGGAGTTAGGAGTTTTTACTCTCCCCCTGCTTCCTCATTCCCTGCTCCCTGCTCCCTGCCCCCTGCCTTCCTACTCCCCTGTTACTATCGAGGTTCGTTCTTCAATCACACGGTCAATTAAACCGTATTGTTTTGCTTCTTCGGCAGACATGAAAAAGTCACGATCCATATCTTTTTCAATCTTTTCTATGGTCTGACCGGTTTTTTCGGCATAAATACCATTGAGCTGGTGACGAATCCGCAGAATCTCTCTAGCTTCAATTTCGATATCGCTTGCTTGTCCACGGGTGCCACCTGAAGGCTGGTGAATCATAATCCGTGAGTGAGGCAATGCTAGCCGTTTGCCTTTGGTGCCAGCAGCCAGCAAGAAAGACCCCATTGAAGCTGCTAAACCGACGCAAATAGTCACTACATCTGATTTGATATGTTGCATGGTGTCAAAAATAGCCATGCCAGATGTAACCATCCCACCTGGAGAATTGATGTATATATAAATATCTTTACCTGGATCATCTGAGTCCAGATACAGCATTACAGCAATAATCTGATTGGCAATTTCATCATCAATATCTCGCCCCAAGAATATAATCCGTTCCCGGTAAAGGCGATCGTAAATGCTAATCCAATCTGTATATTGTCCTCCGGGCATCCGGTAAGGAACTTTAGGAACGCCTATAGGCATAATTTACTCCGTTCTTAATAAGTCATTGGTCATTGGTCATTGGTCATTGGTCATTGGTCATTGGTCATTAATAATTTTTGGTTATTAACAAAGGACGAATGACAAAGGACATAGACGCGCTAGCGGCTTCCCGCAGGGTAGGACAAATTAAAGGACACTGGCAGGAAGTGGGGGATTGGCGAGTTCTTCTTTCTCAAAAACTCGGTCAATCAGACCGTATTCCTTTGCTTCATAGGGTGTTAAATATAACAACCGATCCATGTCTTTAGTAATTTTTTCTGGAGGCTGTCCAGTGGTGCGATGTAAGATATCAACTAACGCCCCTTTGTTTACCAAAACTTCCCTGGCGCGAATTTGAATATCCGTTGCTTGACCTTGGGCGTAGCTCTTGGGCTGATGCAGGATAATCGAGGAGTGAGGCAAACTAGCGCGGCAACCTTTTGTACCAGCACTGAGAAGCATCGCTGCCATTCCCATTGCGGAACCGACGCAGATGGTGTGGATCGGAGGCTTGATATATTTCATGGTGTCAAAGATGGCGAAGGCTTCGGTTTCAAAGCCAATGGGTTCGCCACTGTAACCGGAAGTGCCGGTGGAATTGATATAGATTTTAATCGGTTTTTCGGGGTCGTCGGATTGCAAAAATAGCAATTCGGCCACGATTAATTCCGTGACAGCAGGCACCAGAGGCATCCCAATATAGACAATTCGCTCCTTCAATAAGAGGGAAGGTAAATCTGGCGGTGGTGTCCGGTAAAAGTTATCGCCGTAATATGGGGCTTGAACAGCCTTAATTGGGGAAATGTCCATAGCAACTGATCGCCTGAAACTATGCCGTTAACTGTAATACATCCTAGCGCGATGCCAGCCTGACTCAAGGTGCGGATTTCTCCCTAATGCTCAAGGTGGCTTCGCATCTGCCAATGCTTGGCTTCTAAGATATTCTGATTATATTAGTGTATTTGTGTTGGATAGGTTTTTCGTAGAGTTAAAGTGGTGCTTTGAAGTTATTTTTTAATATGTATATCCTGAATAGGGACTTTGAGTTATGAAGGTTAATTTGCAGCCTGCCTTGAATGATGGTAATTTGGACGCAAATCAACTGAACAGTCAACGTCAGTTGGGAATTTCGATTTCGGCGATCGGAGAAAATCAAGATCGCCATGTACCCCTGAATTTATGCTTAATTCTCGATCATAGTGGTTCGATGAATGGGCGATCGCTAGAAACGGTCAAAAAAGCCGCGAATCGTCTGGTAGATAGACTCAACCCTGGCGATCGCCTCAGTGTTGTAGTTTTTGATCACCGCGCCAAAGTCTTAGTACCTAGTCAAAGTGTCGAAGATCCAGAGAAAATCAAACAGCAAATTAATCGCCTAGCTGCCGATGGTGGAACTGCGATTGATGAAGGACTACGCTTAGGCATTGAGGAGCTGGCAAAGGGTAAAAAAGATACTGTTTCTCAAGCTTTTTTATTAACCGACGGTGAAAATGAACATGGTGATAATAATCGCTGTTTAAAATTCGCTCAATTGGCTGCTAGCTATAATTTGACTTTAAACACTTTGGGATTTGGTGACAATTGGAACCAAGATGTTTTAGAAAAAATTGCTGATGCTGGCTTAGGTACTTTATCTTATATTCAAAAACCCGAACAGGCGGTGGAAGAGTTTAATCGCCTGTTTAGCCGTATTCAAACTGTGGGATTGACTAATGCTTATCTGCTATTCTCCCTGATGCCCAATGTCCGGCTAGCAGAACTTAAACCTGTGGCCCAAGTTTCCCCAGACACAATTGAGTTACCACTGCAAAAAGAAGCTGATGGACGTTTCGCTGTGCGGTTGGGAGATTTAATGAAAGATGCAGAACGGGTAATCTTAGCTAATATTTATTTGGGACAATTGCCAACAGGTGAACAAGCGATCGCTAATGTGCAAGTCCGCTACGATGACCCAGCCGCCAATAAGGTAGGTTTAGTTACACCAAATATCCCAGTTTACGCCCATGTAGTCAAAAATTACCAAGCAGACCCGAATCCCCAGGTGCAACATTCTATTTTAGCATTAGCTAAGTATCGCCAAACCCAGCTAGCCGAAACGAAATTGCAACAGGGCGATCGCTCTGGTGCGGCGACAATGTTACAAACGGCTGCTAAGACTGCACTGCAAATGGGAGATACTGGGGCAGCGACGGTGTTGCAAACTTCTGCCACCCAGCTACAATCTGGTGGAGATTTATCCGAAAGCGATCGCAAGAAAACCCGGATTGTCTCAAAAACAGTTTTGCAAGATAATCCTCCTCAATGAAAGTTAAATTGCTCTCGGCGTTAAATGACAATAATGTTGATATGGCTCAAACAAGTAGCCAACGTCAACTAGCAATGACGATTTTTGCTATCGCTGGTGAGCTTGACCAAAATCTGCCCCTTAATCTCTGCTTGATTTTGGATAGAAGTGGTTCCATGCATGGACAACCAATTAAAACGGTGATCCAGGCAGTGGAAGGATTAATAGATCGGTTGAAAGCAGGCGATCGCATCTCAGTTGTGGCTTTTTCCGGTTCTGCGGAAGTCATTATCCCTAACCAAGCGATCGAAGACCCCGAAAGCATCAAATCCCAAATAAAAAGCAAACTCAGCGCTAGCGGCGGTACTGCGATCGCTGAGGGTTTGGAATTGGGAATTACAGAATTGATGAAGGGGACAAGAGGCGCTGTTTCCCAGGCGTTTCTGCTGACGGATGGGCATGGTGAAAGCGGTTTGCGGATTTGGAAGTGGGATATTGGGCGAGATGACAATAAGCGCTGTCTTCAACTCGCGCAAAAGGCTGCCAAACTGAACCTAACTATCAACACTTTCGGATTTGGCAATAGCTGGAATCAGGATTTGCTAGAAAAAATTGCCGATGTCGGTGGTGGGACTTTAGCCCATATTGAACGCCCTGAACAAGCTGTGGAGCAATTTAGCCGACTGTTTGGACGGATTCAGTCGATTGGGCTAACTAATGCCTACTTGCTGTTATCTCTAGTGCCAAATGTCCGACTAGCAGAATTGAAACCCATTGCCCAAGTTGCCCCAGACACAATCGAGTTACCAGTGGAACCGGAAGCTGATGGTAGCTTTGCTGTACGTTTGGGAGATTTGATGCAGGATGTAGAACGGGTAGTTTTGGCGAACATTTATCTGGGACAATTGCCCGAAGGGAAACAAGCGATCGCTCATCTGCAAATCCGTTATGATGACCCGTTGGTTAACGAACAAGGTTTACTTTCGCCCCTCATGCCAGTCTATGCAGATGTAGTGCGGGCGTATCAACCGATATCTAATCCGCAGGTACAACAGTCTATTTTAGCATTAGCGAAGTATCGGCAAACCCAGTTAGCCGAGGCGAAATTGCAACAAGGCGATCGCACTGGTGCAGCAACAATGCTACAAACGGCTGCTAAAACCGCTTTACAAATAGGAGATAAAGGGGCGGCGACAGTGTTGCAAACTTCCGCCACTCGTCTGCAAGCTGGGGAGGAACTTTCGGAAGCAGACCTTAAGAAAACTAGGATTGTATCAAAAACCGTTTTACAGGAATAGATAATTTATAATTCATAATATTTTTCTGAAAACTACTGGACTTCATGATGTAGCTATTATTTGTTCTGACTATGATCGCTCAAAAAAAATTTATGTAGAAGTTCTAGGTTTTTCGATTATCCAAGAGACTTTTCGTACCGAGAGAAATCCACCGACTGCCTTAGTATTTAGTAAACAAAAATGACTCGCCCTCAAGATACGGATGAACGTGTTCTTTAATGATATACCGCACGGTTTCCGAAATCCACTTATGCTCTTGCGGATTATTTACATGAAAAGAAAGTACTTCAATTAGCGCCATAATAAAGAAACCTTCTTTAATCTGTAAGTAATGTTCAGGCAGCTTACGGATAGTTTGATAGCCTTCAAAAAAGGAAGGTCTGACAATGGGAAGTAAATATTGAAGCGAACTTGCAATATCGTAAAGATAGTATCCAAAGCCACAGCGAGCAAGGTTTGCATTTTCCAGATTAGCACTTTGCTAAAGCCTTCATCTTGCAAAGATTAGCAAAACTCTGCTAAAAATGCTACAGGTAAATGGTTGGTAGCTTGAGAAATTAAAATGAAAACCACTGGCATTCATCATATTGCTATTATTTGTTCTGACTACGATCGCTCCAAAAATTTTTATGTAGAAGTTTTAGGATTTCCGATTATTCAAGAGACTTTTCGCACCGAGAGAAATTCTTATAAATTAGATTTACGAGTTGGAGAAAATGCTCAAATAGAGCTATTTTCTTTCCCAAATACTCCAGAACGGCCTAGTAAACCGGAGGCTTGTGGTTTAAGGCATATTGCTTTTAAAGTTGATGATGTTGAGGAAACTGTTTTTTATTTAAAATCGAAAGGAATAGAGGTAGAAAATATCAGAGTTGATGAAATTACAAATAAAAAGTTTACTTTTTTTAAAGACCCAGATAATTTACCATTAGAAATTTATGAGTTTTAAAAAATTTAATATTTAAGAATCACATCTATTTTAAAGTAATTCAACCAGACTTCTTTTTGTGCCGCGCAAAGGCACAAATAAGAACGCAAATGTGTAATCTAAGTAAATTGGATAAATAAATATAAGTTTTTTACTTCTTAGCATTTACATTTTTAGCACTGGTACTTTTTGGTGATATATAAAATTTTAAAAAAATACTTTAATTTTTTTGAGGAGTTTTACTAAAATTCTCAAAAAACCTGTGTTATTTCGGAGGTCACAACGGCTAGAAACAGGGCAAGATGTGCTTAATGCATAGCTCAATGGTGGTGCATCCAAGAACATCAACTACAAGGTTATGAAAAAGGCTTTTGCTTTAATTCTGTTTCTCATAACACTTACCAGCTGCAAGCCTGTAGGCAAAGGTCTACGTAATGAGATTGGGGAGGCGATTGGCGAGACGATTGGCGAGTTTACGGGCCAAACGATTGTAAAAGCTGTTTTATATTCAGGTGAGAGAAAACAGTTATCTTATGCTGGTAATTGGGTATATATTCTAACAATTTCATCAAATTATAAATACTATATTGATGTTAATTCCATCATACAGGAAGGGCAACTCTACACTTAGAATAAACTAGTAAAGTTTAAATATTCTAACCGTAATGGAGTTAAAGCAATGATTATAAGTAGCGGTATTGATTGTAATACTGTAACTCTTTATGAATTCGATAGATTAGAAATTGACTCCCAAAATGTAGTATTAAAAAGAGTTAATCTAAAACAACCTGGAGTTTCACGAGTAAAATCTGAGACAGCAGGTTCTTCGTATTGGGAATACTTTTGTAAAAAATAAAATGCTAATTTAATGTTTACTTGAGAAATGACCTATTAGGAAATTAGTATTAGACAAAGAGGTTATCAGACGAGTTTTGAGGTCAGATATTATGCGCGAGTCAGTGATTTATCAAGATATTTTAGACGAAGGCAAGGCTGAAGGTAAGGTTGAAGGCAAGGCTGAAGCTTTACTTGAAGTTGCAAGAAATCTATTTAATACTGGTATGCCATTAGAACAGATTGGCAGAGTCACAGGGTTATCAATTGAGCAGTTACAGTATTTGCAGGTAAGTGAGTCTGGTGAGTCTAATAAATAAATAATCGGTGCAGTCAACCTGCACCGATTAGTAAGTGTGACTCGAATTAAACATCCCATTGTTTCACGCTAATGCTGAAGCTTGGGGTTTGGCAAAAATCATTCTTCCTGCGGTGGTTTGCAAAGCACTAGTAACTACTACTCGCAGTTCACCACCCACATAATTGCTGCCTTCTTCAACGACTACCATTGTGCCGTCATCTAGGTAGCCAATGCCTTGACTGGGTTCTTTGCCTTCCTTGAGAATTTTCAAATCAAGGTTGTCACCTGGTAAATAACTGGGACGGACGGCGTTCACTAAATCATTTACATTTAAAACAGGCACTTTCTGGACGCTAGCAACTTTAGACAAGTTGTAGTCGTTGGTTAGCAATGTACCGTTAATTTCTTGGGCAAAGCGCACTAACTTGGCATCGACTGTGGGAATATCTTCGTAGTCAATTGTATTAATCACAATGCGATCGGGATATTCTTCTTTAATGCGGTTGAGAATTTCTAGTCCTCGTCTTCCTCGCACTCGCTTTTGGTCTTTGCTAGCATCCGCTACTTGTTGGAGTTCTTGCAAGACAAACTGCGGTACAAGAATTTGCCCTTCCAAAAACCCTGTTTCTAGTAACGCTTCAATGCGACCATCGATAATGCAACTGGTGTCTAAAACTTTGGTATTGGCGGGTTTTAGCGTTCCTTCCACAACCATCGATTCGACGGTGTTGGGATTAATGAACCGCAGTAAGCCTCGCCCGTGGGTATCTGCCAAATTCATGCCAGTGACGGAGAGGATAATACTACCAACAACTGCCACCAGTGGCTTAATAAATCCAAAATCTGCCGGGATGGGTAGCAAAAATAGTGGGGCTAGCATCAGGTTAGCTAGCAATAGCCCAATCACTAAGCCGATCGCACGAGTTAAAATCACTTCCAGAGGCATTTCTTTGATTTGTGATTCTAGGCGACGATATGTCGTCTGGAAACTCAGCCCGATCGCACCACCAATAATAGCGGCAAAGACGGCAACAACTAAGCGTAAAGCTTCAAGATTTGTTACCTGATCTAGTGTGCTATTGGGCAGTAGTTCAATGCTGTAGAACCCTATTCCCGACGCTGCCAGAATAAATGAGAAAATAATAATGGCGTCAAGCATGGTTGTCTTGTTTTCCTGTAACTGTGGTAACCGATAAAGTTAAGTATTTTTTATTTCATCGGTAAGATAAACTCATCAATATTGACTTACACTAAGGGTTTAGTAGGGCAATATCTGCAATTATTATAACCAAAGGCTTTTATCTTCCTATTTTTCATGGTTTCGTTGTAAAACGACAAAAACTTGGAAAAAAACTACTTATTTTGTAATAATTCAGAATTCAGAATCCAGAATCCAGAATCCAGAAGTCAGAATTAAGAAGACTTTGATACCCAAACTTGATAATTTTAATAAAATCTAGAAGTGATTTCACGCTTGATTCTAGAGTTATTCTAGCTCCTGACTCCTGACTCCTGAGTTTTTACCTCATTTTCATTGTCTCTAATTCGCAGTTGGCTTAACTTCATCTTTTCTCAAAATGAGTCAAAAATTTAGTATTTCTGGAATTGCGAGTTCTGCGTATGTGCATATTCCCTTTTGCAGACGGCGGTGTTTTTATTGTGATTTCCCGGTGTCTGTTGTGGGCGATCGCTTGCGGGGCGAAACATCTGGTACTATCTCCCAATATGTTGAGGTGCTATGTCAAGAAATTGCCATTACACCAGCATTGGGTCAACCCCTGAAAACAATTTTCTTCGGCGGTGGTACTCCTTCGCTGCTATCAATAGAGCAGTTACAACGGATAGTAACAGAACTAGAGAAGCATTTTGGTATTGCGCCTGGGGCAGAAATTTCGATGGAAATTGACCCAGCCACCTTTGATTTAGCGCATATAGCAGGCTATCGCAATGCCGGCGTGAACCGGGTAAGTTTAGGTGTACAAGCCTTTCAATCAGAATTATTGCAAAGGGCGGGGCGATCGCACTCAGTTGAAGATATTTTCGCAGCTGTGGAACTAATCCACCAAGTTGAGATTCCCGAATTTAGCTTAGACTTAATTTCTGGGTTACCGCATCAGTCTTTGGATCAATGGCAAGATTCCCTAGAAAAAGCGGTGGCACTTGTACCCACTCACATTTCCATCTACGATCTTACCATCGAACCAGGTACAGCCTTTGGGCGTTACTACAAACCTGGCGATACTCCTTTGCCTACGGATGAAGCTACAGTCAAAATGTACCAGATGGGGCAGCAGGTTTTGACTAGTGCAGGTTATGAGCATTATGAAATTTCTAATTATGCTCAACCTGGTCATCAGTGTCGGCATAATCGAGTCTATTGGGAAAACCGCCCTTACTATGGCTTTGGTATGGGTGCGGCGAGTTATGTTGACGGGAAACGCTTCACTCGTCCGCGTAAAACTAGGGAGTATTACCAGTGGATGGAAGCTGGCGGTGTGATTGATTGTGATGTGACTCCCCCAAAGGAAGTATTGTTAGAAACGTTAATGTTGGGGTTGCGTTTGGCGGAGGGTGTGAGTTTGGCGGCGTTGGCAGAGGGATTTGGGGAAGAGAAGGTGGAGGAGATTTGCAGGTGTTTGCAAGGATATTTTGATCAAGGTTGGGTGGAAGTTGCAGAGGGAAGGTTGCGTTTGATTGATCCCCAAGGGTTTTTGTTTTCTAATGTGGTGTTAGCGGAGTTGTTTGAGAAGTTGGGGTGAGCAAGAGGCAGGGGAGCAGAGGGCAGGGGGCAGGGAGCAGGGAGCAGGGAGCAGGGAGCAGGGGAGATTTTAAGCTGATGAGGATTGAGGATTTATGCAGAAAAATAAAGTTAGAAAAGCTGTGATTCCGGTAGCTGGTTTTGGGACTCGGTTATTTCCAGCTACTAAAGTTGTGAAAAAAGAACTTTTTCCGATTATTGATCGAGATGGTAGGGCAAAACCTGTGATTTTAGCAATTATTGAAGAGGCAATTAGTGCTGGAATTACAGAAGTGGCGATTGTGGTACAGCCGGATGATCAAAAAGTATTTGAAGATTTATTGAAGAACCCACCCAAAAGAGAACTTTTAAATAAACTTTCACCGCAAAATCAAGAATATAGCCGATATCTCGAAGATTTAGGCAGCAAAATTACCATATTATTGCAAGAGGAACAATTAGGCTATGGTCATGCGGTATTTTGTGCCAAAGATTGGGTGCAAGATGAGCCGTTTTTGCTAATGTTGGGCGACCACATTTATGCATCTGATATTGAGAAATCTTGTGCTAGTCAACTTTTAAATGTTTATGAACAAGTTAATCAAAGCGTTGTTAGTTTAACTACAACGCCAGCAGAAAATCTTCATACATCTGGATGTGTAACAGGAGTTTGGCAAGATTTAAACTCGATTCTGGAAGTTACACAACTCTATGAAAAACCTGCCATTGACTATGCACAACAACATTTGCGTGTACAGGGAATGGCAGAAAATGAGTTTTTATGTATATTTGGTTTGTATTTACTAACGCCAAAGATTTTTGACTTTTTAGCAGAACACATCAACCAAAATTTCCGAGAACGAGGCGAATTTCAGTTAACCTCTTGTCTTGATAGATTATGTCAGGAAGAGGGAATGACAGGATACGTTGTAAAAGGACAGCGTTTTGATACAGGTTTGCCAGATACTTACCGTCAGACAATGATTGATTTTAAAAAATTATAGATTAATTTCAGTTCAATTCATTTGCCTGGGATCTTACTGAGTATTTTATTCCTTGGAAGTCTCTTATGGGAAGTTGAAAATTAAGCTAAATCAATCACAAAACTATCTCAAAACTAGTGCTAGTTAGAGCAGGAAAGGAGCTAGCACCCAATTGTGCAAATTTACCCCCGGAATTTATATCAGCAAAATTATCCGCCGAACCATTGGGGTTATAAAAAAGACTACCATTTGCGCTATTATAAACAATCACCGCACAACTGCTTGCTGCTAAAGTATCGTTCGTCACTGTCGCAAAGTCTGCGGAATTTAATTTAGTTGGGAAAACTGAGTTACTTAGAGCGGTAAAGGTAGATTTAGATAGTTGGATCTTGTCTTGCTTAAGATTGAAGTCACTAATAATATCAACTCCGAGTTCGTTAATATCAAACTTTGATCCTGTTGCAAATGCAAACTTATCTAACCCAGAGCCTCCTTTTAGGTAGTCATTCCCACTATCTCCCTGTAGATAATCGTTGCCAATGTTCCCGATCAGAGTATCTTTTCCACTACTGCCAAAAAGAATATCATTACCCTTGCCCCCCAGAAGCTTGTCGTCATTACTACCCCCATCTATTCTGTCTGTACCATCTCCACCAACAAGGATGTCAAAACCGGCCCCCCCATCAATGTAATGGTTACCAATAACACCAGAAAGCGAAATCTTGTCATTACCATCCCCAGCAAAAATAACCTTATCGCCAGCCGAAAAATTCCCCCAGCTAAAGGTATCGTCTCTATTTGTCGTAACAACATCAGTACTTATGACATTTCTGGATCGAGCAACTGCCTCTTTTATGGCATCAGCAAAATTCTCACTTTTAGAACCAAGAGTCAGTACACTGCCTCGACCAAGTTGGGTAACTAGTGTCTGGTAATCGACTGCAACATCACTCGTAGTGAGAAAAATTGGAATAATATTATTTGCTTCTAGCGCAGTTTTTACTTGTCCAATCTCTGGATAATCTTCATTAGGATCGATTACACCATCTCCATTATTGGCAATAGTATCACTTGGACTAACTGCTGCACGATCGCCTGCAACGTGATAAATACTATCGGTGGCAATTATAACAACACGAAATGAACCGACTCTGTAAGCGAGATTGCCACCGCTATCTAAAGCTGCGTACAAAAGTGCGTCTAATTGTGATTCGCGCCCATCATTGCCACCAAATGCTTTCAAATCAAAGATTTTATCTTTAATTTTTGTTACATTATTTGTCAAAGCGACTTCTGGTTTATATACATAGTCAGCGAAACCCCCAAGAGGCGGCATTGGCTTATCCTTGAAGGAAGCAATACCAAATTTCAGGTCATCACCAAAGATACTTGCTAACATCGGGTTGGTTAACCGATTTACCGTCGCAGGAAGTACGGCTTTTACCCGGCCCAAATCCTTATCTGATGACGATGTTAAGTCTTTTAGCAGAACAATATCAGATACTAAAGCCATTGTTTATCCCTCTGACGATTTTAATTAATAAATTGTGTTGCAAAATGCAATACTAATTCAGCTTGATATTAGCAAGGTTAATCGATTTAAGGTAGTACTTAAAATTGAAGAAAATATAATCTATTTCAAAAAATATTTGCTGTGTTCTTACTGCGGCTTGATTTCCTTTGTCTGGGGCTTGTTATGCTAAATTACCGAAGAAAGGCAGGAGGAAGAAAATATATTTTTTGCCCTCAGCCATTTTCTTTTAGAGCAAGTAAATTTATTTATGGGGTTTATCTTCTGCCTCCTGTTTAATTCGTTGTACCATACTAAGGTTATAATCGCAGACTTAAGAGAAAATGTCACAATATATGAGTTAAGCTAAAGTGCGTCAATGGGTCAGCAGTGAAGATAATGCTTTGGATTAGAGGATGAATCAGTATTTTGCAACGGTTGCTCGTGGATTAGAAACCCTCGCGGCTCAAGAGTTAGAGCAGCTGGGTGCTAATTCAGTGGAGCCAGGGTTTTGCGGTGTAGCCTTTGAGGGCGATCGCACCCTACTTTATCGCGTCAACCTCTGGGCTAGGCTACCGTTCCGAATCTTGGTGAATATTCATGAGTTTCCATGCCTTGATGCCAAGGATCTCTATCGCGGCATTCAGAGTATCGATTGGCAAAACTATCTTACGCCAGACATGACTTTGGCAGTGAATACTACAGGTAAAAACAATCACCTCAACCACAGCCACTTCACATCTCTCCAGATCAAAAATGCGATCGTTGACCAGCAGAAAGAAAATCTGGGCGAACGTTCAAATGTAGAGCTTCATGAACCAGATGTGCGGATCAATGTTCATATTGAACGCGATAGTTGTACCGTTAAACTTGACAGTTCTGGAAATAGTCTGCATCGCCGAGGCTACCGTCCGGCAGTTGGAACAGCCCCTCTAAAGGAATCTTTAGCTGCTGCCCTGATTCAACTTTCGGGTTGGCAGCCAAACCAGATGTTTTATGACCCTCTCTGTGGATCTGGCACTTTACCCCTGGAAGCTAGCTTAAAGGCACTTAACATAGCGCCAGGATTGTTTCGTGAATCCTTTGGATTTGAAAATTGGCTCGATTTTGATTTATCTCTTTTAGAAAAGCTGCTGCAAGAAGCTAAGGATAGCCAACTGGATAACCTGCCCGCACCTATTTGGGGAAGCGATCGCGATGAAAATATAATTGAGCAAGCGATTAACAATGCTCAAAACTGCGGCGTTGATAACCATGTATGGTTTTCTCAAATGGAGCTTGCTGATGTTGTCGCCCCCGCAGACAGTGGGGTTTTATTCTGCAATCCACCTTATGGCGAACGCCTGGGGCGAGATAGTGATTTAGGGGCGTTCTATAAACTTTTGGGCGATGTGCTGAAACAACGCTTTAAAGGCTGGACTGCGTTTGTTTTGAGTGGCAACAAGGAACTGTCTCAATCGATTGGGCTAAAATCATCTCAGAGAATTGCAGTGTATAACGGAACGTTGCCCTGTCAGTTAATGAAATATGAGTTGTACTAAGACAAAATCGAGCAGATTTTGCGATTTATGGTTTCGCAGGATATTTAAGGCGATCGCTCTCAACTAATGTTGCCTTAACTATTTCCGAAATTTTAATTATCAAGACTGAAACTACTTCAACCTCTGAAGTAGTTTCAGTCTTGTATTCTACGAAATCCTAAGAATGTGTAATCAGATAGCGCGACGGCGGCGAACCATTACCATTCCACTTGCTACTAAACCAAGACCCAACAAAGAAGCCGGTTCAGGAACGGAAGTAGGAGGGGGATTTGTCCCTATATGAGGGATAAATAATGAGGCATGAGATAATTCTTTTCCTGCCTTTCCACTCCCATCTAAAGCAACACCAATGGTATTGAATACTCCCGTTAAACCTTTAGAGAAATCATAATCTTTGAATAGGTAAGCAGTGTAAGCATTACTTGCCTTGAGGCTAACTACAAACGTACTACTGGGCAATGCTGCTCCTAAACCCCATGTACCAGAACTAGAGTTATTGGCTGCTGTAATCGCAAAGGGATTCGAGTCATCAGATTTGCCAGCTAAAGTCCATTGCACACCAGTACCAACAAAGCTGCTAAACAGACCATTTTTTAAGTCAGGGAGCAAACTACCTTGTTCCCCTGTGTCATTACCAGTATTTGGGCCGTCACACGCTGTAGCTAAAACTCCTCCAAGTGAAATATCACTAAGGCTACATATTGGTGAAGATGGCGCAGCATATACTGGCGCAGCAATTGAAGTACAAGCGATTCCAGTAAATAATAAAACTGAAGTTGATATTAAAGAAAAACTTTTTCTCATTTTTTGCTCTGCTTTAAAGTCCGTTCAATATGGATTCTTATTGATGTAGTTACTAAATATTTACTTTGAAATAATAGTCCCTACTCCGATACTTTGAATCTTATACTTAGTTATTTTTACTTGTACTTAATTTGGTGTCATTTTTATCAGATATTTAAACAATCGCCACTTGTTTAAATACCTGATAAAGTAGGGATTATATCCTCATTAAAAATTTTGAAACTTTACATAAAAAATAAATGTAGCGCTCCTTAATCGGAATTACTGGCTACGGCGGTAAACTACGCAATTAATTCCTCAAAATACTTAAAGCCACCGCCTCTGCCACCTTGATGCCATCGATACCAGCCGAGAGGATTCCCCCTGCGTATCCTGCCCCTTCACCAGCTGGATAAAGACCGACTGTATTTAAACTCTGATAATCCTCTTTGCGTTTAATCCGAATTGGTGATGATGTGCGGGTTTCTACCCCAGTCAACACGGCATCATCCATCGCAAATCCCTTTATTTGTTTGTCAAAAGCGGGAAGTGCTTCACGGATGGCTGCGATCGCATAATCTGGTAAACTCTGACTCAAATCACCCAAATGTACCCCAGGTGTATAAGACGGCTTAACTGTGCCAAATGCTGTAGAGGGGCGATGGTTGAGAAAGTCTCCCACCAACTGCCCTGGCGCTTCATAAGTTCCACCGCCTAATTCAAAAGCCCGTTCTTCTAAGCGCCGTTGGAAATCAATTCCTGCCAAGGCATTGCCCGGATAATCTTCGGGTGTGATGCCCACAACGATCGCACTATTGGCATTGCGCTCATTCCGAGAGTATTGGCTCATCCCATTGGTAACAAGTCGCCCCGGCTCTGATGCGGCTGCAACCACCAAGCCCCCCGGACACATACAGAAACTATAGACGGAACGACCATTTTGACAGTGGTGAACCAGTTTGTAATCGGCAGCACCTAAAAGCTTATGACCCGCTTGAGCGCCGAAACGACATTGGTCGATGAGAGTCTGGGGATGTTCGACCCGAAAGCCAATGGAAAATGGTTTCGGTTCTATGTAAACTCCACGATCAAATAGCATTTGGAAGGTATCACGGGCGCTATGACCCACTGCGAGAACTACATGATTGCTGGCGATATATTCCCCACTAGCGAGGGTGACTCCCCGCACCTGTGCATTTTCGATGTTGATATCTTCCACCCGGCTTTGAAAGCGAATTTCACCGCCGAGGGATTCGATTTTGGCACGCATACTTTGGACGATTCCAACTAGTTTAAAAGTGCCAATGTGCGGTTTGTTGATATAGAGAATTTCCGGTGAGGCTCCTGCATTGACGAGTTCGGTTAGTACCTTGCGCCCATAATGCTGAGGATCTTTAACTTGACTGTAGAGTTTGCCATCGGAGAATGTACCCGCCCCACCTTCGCCAAACTGGGCATTAGATTCGGGGTTGAAATCTGATTTTTTCTTCCAAAAGCCAAAAGTATCAGCAGTGCGATCGCGAACTTGTTTGCCACGTTCTAAAATGATGGGACGGAACCCCATTTGCGCCAGCATCAAACCGGCAAATAAGCCACAAGGCCCAGTACCAATGACGATGGGGCGAATCGCCAAATTGCTTGGTGCTTGTGCCACTGGGCGATAACTCATGTCTGGCGTGACCATTACATGAGGATCTTTTTTCAGGCGCTTGAGTAGATGAGTTTCCTGAGTCGTTTCTACATCCAGAATATAAACAAGGGCGATCTCTCCTTTCTTACGGGCATCGTAGCTACGCTTGAAGATAGAATAGCTGATCAAATCTTCGTCCGTGATTTGCAGCTTTTTGAGGATGGCAGTCTTGATCTCATCTTCAGGATGATCAAGCGGGAGCTTTACTTCAGTTAGTCGTAACATAGCGAGGAGAAATTCATACTGTCTATCAAAATATTAACAAGAGAGGCAGGAGGCAGGACGAATACTGGCTTTTGCCGAAACCTTACATAAACACTGACTTTTCACGTCATGGAAAAACCTAACCCCTCTCCCGACGCAGTTGCAATGAGCAATAATACGTAGCAAAAATTCCCTCAGAGAAACAAGAAAAGTTTAGTTGAAATCAATACCTGTTAAGGTGTAGTTCCAGTGTATTGAGCAACTTAGGCAAGTCCTTTTGAGAAACCTGACGTGTACCCGTCTCGACTGCATCAACCCAGGAAACGCTTTTCTCCATCGTTGTAGCGAAAAATGCTCTAGACCAGCCTTTTGCTTTTCTCGCTTCTCTAATGAGATTACCTGATAGAGGCTGGATATTGTTTGCATTTAGCTGATTCGAGTCCACCGTCAAGCGTTCCTGTACTTCTGCTGGTAAATGAAAATGCCATCTAGAATTGAGTATTTGATTCCAGTAACCTATAGGTCTTTTAGCAGTTTTGCTGCTTGTTAACCAAGCTGGGCCTGTTTCCAGTTCTGCTTGCCATCCAGCTTCTTTGACAACTTTCAAGTCAGTTTCCAAATCATCAGCCATTTGCCGTCTAAGCTGTCTGTCTTGCTCTGCTGTTGACACTTTGTCTTTGCCGTAAGCAATCTCCATCAAAGTCTTGCCCATTACACAATCCTGAAATTCCGGTTTGATTTGGAAAGTTAGCCAAACTAGCATTCTAGCCGCGCCAGCATTTTGTTTACCAATACTAAATAGTTTCTGTACGGTTTTCTTAGTAATAATTCCAGTGTGGTAGTGGTATTTAGATTTGTTGAGGAAGTATTTTGTCCATACTCCAGCTTGACCTATCACCTTTAAACCCACTAGCTTGTTATTGCCAGTTTTATCTGTTTCAAAATCTCGTATTATGCTGATGTCCCAAATCTTTAAATCAGCAACAGTAAAAGCTCCAGCTTTCCCCTGTTTAGGCCATGCAATACAAGCTAGTACTTGAGCAGGTTGCCTTAGCAAGTCGTACAAAATACTCAATTTTTCATGCTTGCATAAATCCCTGCGTTTAACAAGCCCTGTGTATTCAAGTAGTTGCTTGTCATCAATTACAAAATTGCCTGACCAAGGTTTATCTAGGCTAGCTACTAAGGCACAGTAAATCAGGTGAATAGCACACGCCCTTGGATCAAATTCGTTTATAACAACTAAAGCTGCCTCTTCTGCCAGTGTTTCTGGTTGTGGAGTTTCGGGATTATCTGTTACATAGTAAAAGATTTTTCCTTTTCCAGTTTCAGCTTCTCTTTCATAACTAAAAGTATTATTTACTTGACTTTTCCATGACAGATTCATTTTTTGAGATAAGACTTCAGCAACTCCATACAAAACTAGCGACAAAGCAGCAACATTAGTCTTACTATCAGGAAATAAAGAAGCTTTTTTGAATTGCCGAGGTTTTGCTGAATACTGGTAATTTAATAGTAAATTTTGCTCATCTTTATTAACTCTGTCTTGAAGAGGAATTTGCTTTTTTAATTGGGTAGTCGAGTGTTCCAGAGATTCTTCATCAAGAGCAATATTAGTTTCCTTTGAATTTAGATTAGTGGAAATGGTAATTTCCATTAACTGGTGAAATAAATGCAGAAGTTTACTATATAATGTTTTTGCTAAGTGTTTCATTTTTATCCTACCAATCTACTGCTCACGTAAGTAATTTACAATAATGAAATAAAGCCTGAATTTCTTGTACTTGACCTTGCTAGAATATAACTCTCAGTCGCTTTTGGTCGCTTTAAAAAACCACCAACAATGCAAGAGATTTTCTACTAGGTAATACCAATCTAATAAAAAGTGGTCAAGTAAAAAAATTGATTTTTACTTGACCATAATTATCAGTGATGAGTTCAAGCTTTCACTGATTGTAATTACGAATTGCAGCTTTGCTGCTTGAGGTTACTAGCGATACTGTTGGTCAGCCGGATCGCCGTAGGGGTCTTCGCTAGCTGGGCGGACGTTACCATACTGCCTGTAATCCGCCGGATCGCCGTAGGGGTCTTCGCTAGCTGGGCGGACGTTACCATACTGCCCGGAATTTCCTTGGTTGCCTCTTTGCATCAACTTTTTGACAGCTAGGGCCGCTATACCAGCCATCGCTCCCTTAGCTAATGGATTGCTCATAATGTTACTACCTTGACCACCTGTAAAGCTCCCCACAGCACCACTCATAATTTGACTGAGTATATCTGGTTGTTGCTGGTGAACCCGGCCTGTTGTTTGAGCAAGATAATTTGGGTCTTGAAAGCGATCGTCTATACCATCTTGGTTTAGATCGGGGAAATTTAAGTTTGAAGAGCGTGTCTGCTGTTGAAGAGAGCGACCAAACTGCATCCGCTCTTGTGGTGACATCCGACTAAAGGCTTCTTGTGCAGATTCCTGATAAAGGTCTGGAGGTAATTGTCTAGATACTTGCTGATAACGGTTTAAAACTTCTTCATCTGAGTATCCCTCATGAGGTAAACCTTGCTCATAGCGGTTGACAAAATTGCGGTAGTCATTTTCTGGTACCTCACCGCCACCGAAGATTTTTTCTAATAAATTCATTTGTGACTCCTAAACTGTGATTTCACTAAACTATCAACGGTAAAGTAATTACTTTCAATATATTAATTGTTATATTTTTTCAAAATCATCTATCAAAGGTTACTCTTACTTTGATAAAAGTATAACTATTAGTATATAAGACTCCGGTTTGAATTTTGAAAACATCCTGAGACTCAAAACACTGTTGTACAAAAATTAGAGGTCAAAATCTTTTCAACAATTAAATAACATTTTTATCTACTCATATAAAATTTTAAGAAAGAATTTTTTGAGAAAGTATAAAATGCTTAATATTATATTATCTTTCTGAGTATTATTAACTTTAAATCCGGAAAAAGTTTCTATTAAAAAATAGAATGACGGTTAAACGCCATCTATTTATAATCTGTACAAAAATTAATTTGTCGGAACAGTACCTGAACCCAAACCCCTTAAGTCTCGCCCTGTGGGACTGTTGTTATATCCTTGAAAGTCCCGGTATTGTTGTGCCTCCTCCTGTGGAACACGAATGCCCTCTTGTGGCGGTGTTACCCAGACGGGGCGATTTTGAGCATCTCGATAGTAAACACGCCCATTCTTAGAAAGGTAGTATTTCCCTTGCGCTCCCGTTCCTTGGGCATTCTTTCGCTGATTGTAGAGGTAGTAAAGTCCAGCAGCTCCTGCCAAGATTGCCACTTTCTGCCCTGTACTTAATCCCTTCCTAGCTTGGGGTTGATTTACGGGAGCGCGATTATTTAAATTTCTCCCAACAGTATCGTCAATTGGAGGTGGCGTAGCATTTTGGGAACCTCCGCCGCAGCTATTAAGCAAAGGGACTGTTAGTAATGTTGAAAGAAATACTGTTGTTGTCAGTGAAGCTAATTTATTTGTCTTGATCATACATTTTCTTTTCCTGCTAATTAGCTGATGTGGTATAAGATAGGACTTACGCAAAAGCGCTAAAAAGCTTAATTTATCGAACTGCCAAGAATGCCATCGCGTAGCGTCTCGTTAGAGAAGAACACCAAGAATCTACAGTTTTATACAATGGTCAAGCAAAACTCAGCTTTTTACTTGACCAAAAGTTTAAATACACTGTATCCGTCACTATACTTTAGTTAGCTTAAAGTCTGTGATTCTTCTCTGCCTAGAGTTTGGTTTTTAAGCAAGTGAATTTCTGCTGTTAATTCTTGCCGAGTCGAATCTTTGAGCAAATAGCGGAAAGTAAACCAAATTGTGTAACCAAGTCCAATTAATTGGAGAAATGGAGAAACTAGGGGAATATCATTTATGGCGTTGAGTACCGCTAGAAAAATCCTTAGTGCCGTAACTGTTATCACAAGCAACGCAAAGCTGATAATCAGCAATTTGTATTCTTGGTAGAATCTACCTATGTACTCAGGTATTTTTGCCAAAAATATAGAAATCTGTCTACCAATTTTTTGCCATTGTTCTTCATTTTCCGAGGCGGGTGGCAACATTGCCAGGTTTCCAGGCTCTGAACCTTTAAGTGCTTCTATCTGGTTTGGAGAGGCAGTATCGACATACTGCTCTTGCTGTAATTCGGTATTCATAATAATCTCCTGATTTTCTGCAATGAGAGCAGTTTTAAAGTTTTCACTTTGTTATTATCAATTTTGTCAACGCTTGCTTTGGAACTAGATTTATTACTCCTTAGCGGCACAGCTAAATATTTATTTGCAAATTTATTAGGACTTTAATAATATTTAGACATTTTTAGATTTACTTCTCATCAATCTTTTGGCATAGATTTTATCTTCTATAAGTTTGAGATAACAGGTGTTACAACTTAAGCAAATAAACCTTTAATAATGTGAGTATTTTGATTCAAGTGTAAGGTGTTAATAAACATATCAAACTAGCTAGATTTGATGGTATGTATTGATTTAGTTAATTTTAGTTTTTAGATTTACTGCTAGAAAGTAGTCACATAAATGCTAGAAACTAGTCACAGTATTTACAAAAATCTAGTTAAAATGAATTTTATAATTAGTAATACATTAATACTAAAAGATTGTTTTATATCATACTTGTGGGTTATGAGACTATATTTAATTACTTCGATTGATTAAATATCAAGATGATTTAACTCAATCCTCGGAGAGAAGATAAATATAAACTAAATTGTGTAATTTATAAAAAGACACAGCAAGATTTTAAGGAATCAAATAATGCCACTCCAAAAAATAAGTGAATTTGATCCAGACTACCCTAATACTCTTGAAGGTAACGACATCAAAGGAATGGGTGTGTATGTTCAAGGAACTGATGAGAAGATTGGTACAGTAAATGATGCTGTAGTAGATGATCAAGGAGCATTCCGCTATTTAATTGTTGACATAGGCTTTTGGATTTTTGGCAAGAAAATCTTACTACCAGTAGGTAAATCGCGTATTGACTCTACAGCAAACCGTGTATATGTCGTTGGTATAACAAGAGAGCAAGCGGAAAATTTACCTGAATATCAAGAGCATACAACGCTTGACTACGACTATGAAGAACAGGTGCGTGGAGGATATCGCACACCGTCTGTAGAAAGTTCAGCTACGCTAGGATCGACCTCTGGCCGCACTACTCCCAGTCCTGATTCTAACAGCTACACCTACGCAGATGACGCGGATCTGTATGATGTCAGCGCTCACGAAGACCAAACCTTGAAACTCTACCAAGAAAGGCTAGTTGCTAGTAAACAGCGCCGAAAAAGCGGAGAAGTATCGATTAGTAAGCATGTTGAAACCGAAACTGCAAGAGTTGCTGTTCCGGTGGAAAAAGAGCGAGTCGTGATTGAGCGAGTGACTTCTCAAGACACAGGCAAAGTTGTGTCTGCTGAAGCGACGGACTTCCGCGAGGGCGAGGTAGCGCATATAGACCTCTATGAAGAAGTTCCAGACATCCAAAAGGAAGCTTTTTTGCGAGAAGAAGTCAGAGTGCAGAAAGTTGTAGACAAAGAAACCGTTGAAGCTCAAGAAACCATTCGACGCGAAGAATTAGATGTTGACGCTGATGGGACTCGAATAGAGAATAAAACTGACCGAGGTTAAAACAATTCGCAATTCGCAATTCGCAATTCGCAATTACCTTTTGTGATGGGGATTTAGATTTAGGCGTTCAATTCGCCCTGCTTGATAGAAGCTATGCAACTTAAACCCCCACCACTTGTTAACCTACTTAAACTACAAAGGCCATTGCTTTTGAGTTAGTAGGAGTGGGTTTTCTACCTACTTCTACTCAAAATTACTTTCAGAAGATTGATATTGCAGAAGAGTCATTAGTTTAGATGAGGTGGTTAAATTGAAAATAATTCAAAAGTTTCGTCGGGTTTTAACAGCTTTAGTCTTGGTATTAGTACTAACAACGACTGCCGCCTGTAGTGGTACTGTTCAAGCTAAACAACCAACTCAATTACCGTCCGGAATCAGTCATAGCGCCGACTATGCTTTGTTGTCACGCGGTAACAGTGTACAGGGTCAAGATTTTGGGAACTGGGTTGTCAGCACAGCCAAAGGAATTGTCCAAGATGCTTATGTACGTGACAACAATAAGTTAGGTGTCGTGATTGCGCCTCAAGTTCGTCCGACCGAAGTCCGACCGTTAGCAAAATCTTTACTCCAAGGTTTTCACAAAAATTTCCCCAATCAAGACTTAAAAGTTTTGATGTATGCACCAGACAAAAAACTGATTTTGACGGCTCAGTATGATGTGCAATCTCAGCAAATTGAGTATAAATAGGGACTCATTTTTTGGAGAAACCCTGAGTTAATTCAGTTGATTGCAAGTATAAAAAGGAGACATTTAAAATGAGCAGCAGTGACAAGTATAAACGCGAAATTCTCAACGAGTTGGCTCACGGTAATACAGAGTCTTTAGATGATGTTTCATCTGACCAAACTCAGGAATACCAAAATTTTGACGATTTTGCCCAGCGTTCATCTCACGATCAACGTCGGCAATTGTTTAGTAAATCTTTCAACCATAACAGCATTCCACCAAGCCAGTTGGAGCCAGAACTCCAAAAAGCGATCGCTCAGATTAAGCCTAACGAACGGGATGATGTTGCACGGGCATTTTTCAAACACTTAAAGCAAAGAGGTCTAGACGAGCGCCATCTGGAGCGAGATTTGGGACTTTCTACCCACAACGCTAACCACATGAATGCAGATGACCTCAGCAAGCTGGCATCTTTCACATATCATAGCCATCCTGACATCTTCCAAGAAGTGATGGCTGAACAACCAGCGATTCTTAAGTTTCTCAGCAATCCAATGGTAGGTGCAGCTTTAGGAGCGATCGCCTCTAAATGGTTTGGTCGTCATAAGTAATATCATGTCCGGTTAAAGACTTATCATTAAGACTGCAAGGGGGCAGGGAGCAGGGAGCAGGGGGAGAAAGGGTTTTCAGGTTTTTGCACAGATAGTCAAGAACACCAAAATCTCCAATTTAGTGGCTTGCAATTTAGATAAAATGTGAGCCACTATTTTTTATTCCAACCTCCTGCCTCATTCACACAAGGCTAACAGCCCTCTCTAACATTCGTATTGTCCCAAGTTCGGCATTTATTTCCACTTCTACACCGATTGGCAAAGTAAATTTATCCTTAATATGACCAATCATTGAACCATACCAAGCAGGAATACCTAAAGGAAGTATGTGTTGTTGCAATACTTGCATTAATGTAAATGATGGTTGATCTCCAAGACTACATTTAGTGCATTGCCCAAAAATAAAGCCAGCAATTTGATTAAGTATCCCAGCAGTTTTTAATTGCGTCAGCATCCTATCTATACGGTAAACATCCTCGCCAACTTCTTCCACAAACAGAATGCTTCTGTTCCAAGAAGGTAGGTAAGGTGAACCTACCATCGCTGATAAAACTGATAAGTTTCCACCCACAAGTTTACCCCTCGCCTTTCCCGGTGCTATTATCTCCAACCGCACTTCGCTAGGATTGAGATTTTGCATAGTCACCGCTTCAGCCTTAAATAGGATGCGCTTGAAGTAATCGACTGTAAATTCATTCCAGGTAGACGTAGCAACTGGCCCATGAAAAGTAATCATTTGACTACGGGCATTAATTGCTAACAACAGCGTTGTAATATCGCTGTAACCGATGATAATTTTCGGATGGGAGCGGATTAGCGAGTAGTTGAGCAGGGGTAAAATGCGATTGCAACCCCAACCACCACGCATGGGAATAATTGCTTTGATGGTGCGATCGCTAAACATCAAGTTTACATCCTGGGCGCGATCGCTGTCTTTACCCGCTAAATAGCCGTAACGGTCTAAAATATGCTTCCCCAGCTTGACTTTTAACCCTAACTGTGAAAGGGATTGTTGCGCTACTTCGATATCTTTAGCGTCAACGATACCCGCAGGGGAAATCAATCCTACAGTATCGCCAGCTTGCAGACGGGGCGGCTTGCGGATGGTGTTTAGAGATAGCTTACCTTGGGCGCTAAGTGTTGGTATTTGAGTGGCTAAGGTAGCCAGCCCACAAGTTGCAAGAAATTCCCGACGCTTGATATTCATAACCATTCAGTTGGGGATTAGGGATTAGGATAGTGATACCAATTACGAAAATCCTGATACATATAGATTTATCGTAGGGGCATGGCATTGCCATACCCTTACCAGCGTATTTGTATCATTATTAAAATAAAATGGTATGACGAATTGTAATAGGTTATAGCAACGCTAAATCATTCATAAAAAGTTAGATCCCCGACTTCTAAAAGAAGTCGGGGATCTGGATACCACGAATTTTCACAAATCAAAATAGGATTGCTATATGTAAATTTTGATTTACTAATTTTACTCGTGAATCATGCGGCGCAGATCATCAAGAGGCGACTCTGGTTTGGTGATTTCTGAATTGTTGCTGTTAGTTATTTGGAAATCTTCCTCTTCAATATAAAATTCAACGCTTATTTTAATTTTAACTTTCCCCTTTTTCCAGCTTTGAGAACCTAGTGTTAAAATTTCGCAATCTGTGCCCTTCTGAAACCAATTCCCATTCGGAGACTGTTTTATATTTATTCCTTGCCTACTTAATTCTTGATTCAATATAGATTCTAACGTGGAGTTAAATGAGGTATCCATTGCTTGTTTAAATTTAGCAATTTTATATGTGTTGCCTCCGAAGTCCAAAACATCACCATCGTTGCACTGTATTTGCTTAAATTCATATTGCATATCAACCTCAATTTTTGAAATTTTTCTACTTTACACAAAACTGTAGTTAGTGAGTGTTTTAGCACTCACTAAAAGCTACAATTATCTTTGAGATTACAATTAAACCTTTTGTACCACATCTGAAATCACAAATCCATTATTAGCAAACCTAGCATCAGTATCAAATGAATCACCAATGACAGGCAAAAGATGATCAGATAATTGCATCGCCTGTAAACAAGTATTAATACTAGAAGCTGCTGAATTATATGCTGCAATATTTTCTTCAACAACACTCAATAATCGGCGATTAGTTGCAATTTTTTCTTCAGCTTCTTGTTGTAGCGTTTTCTCTAAATAAGCCCGCGCCTGTGGATATTGCTGCAAAATTTCATCTGCTTGCTTATCTGCCATTGGTAACAACTGAGTTTTCAGTGTTTGATTAATGGTTTGACGGAAAGATTTACGAATAGTTTGGGAAACTTTTGGTTCAAAATCTAACTTCAATAATTGCCTAATTGCTGGTTCTGCTTCCACGATACTTTCAGCGTCGTAACCTTGAGAAGTTTGTGATAAAGTTTGGCGAAATTGATATATAGAAAAAGTGCCTTCATCGTAAAATCTGGGACTTTCTCGCACAAAGCGATCGCACTCTACACTAGCTGCACTAAATAATGCTTGAGCAACTCCTTTTTCTAACATTCTAATCTCTTGTTCAATCCCACCATCATTATCTAACAAACGATATAACTGGCGATAATATTCTGACTTGCGAATCTTTTCAATCAATCGCTGGAAATAATTCGCAACTACTTGCTGAGAAGATTCAACCAAAATATCTTCTAATTGATTTGCTAAGTAATAAAATGCCTCTACTAAAATGGCAATTAAAGGTGCAGTCGCGTTACGAGGATGGCTGATGGTTGCACGTTGATAAGCAGAAGCTACAGAAAAAGTATCTAGCAATTCATCTAGACGACGAATCATTCTTGATTGCAATTGCTTAAAATCTGCTTCAAAAGCATCACAAGAATTATTAATTATTTGGTTAACTTCTTCTGTGATATGCTCATGAAAGTCTCTACCAATTTGCTGGAGTTGCTGATTTAGGCGTTGTAACTCTTGCGCCTTCATTGTCTCAATTTCTTGGGGCTGACTATCTAAATTGCGTTGAACACTCTGATAATGTTTTTTCAGGTTAATACAAACATCCTCCAAATCATCAGCAAGATTTTTAAATAATTGGGGACGCTTTTCTTGGGTAAGATAGCGAGTAATAGCTGTGCGAAATTCTTCAGTACCACTATCTTTAATTAGCTGTTCTATAATTTCATTTCCCCAATCTCCCAGAATCCGCACATAATTTTCATTTGGGGTTTCAAAGCCGTTAACAGAGACACGAAATTTACTAGAAGACAGCTTTCCTGAATTTACGCAGTAGTTGTTAAACGCGTAGACAAATTGTGGTGTTTCTTCTTTCCCATCTAAACCTTTAATACTTTCTGCAAAAACAGAATCTAAACCAAATCTATTTTGTTGGCTTGTCTCTTTAATCTGACTGCCATAAAATCCTAATAATCCACTCGTTTTATAAACCTTGCTTGTATTGTGAAATTGCCCACTAATTAAATCGTCTAATCGTTGCCGTAGCTGAGTATTATACCAAGTTTCATCAATGCGGTTGAAGATATAGAAAACGCGATCGCGTATTCCCCCATTCTCCCGCATTAATTCCAAAAGTTCTGTTTCTTCTTTTGTCATTTCACCCGCCGAAGCAGGTTTTAGCACACACACCACCGCCGAGGTATCAGGATGTTGAATTTTGGCATAAGTTAATTGTGCATCTTTCTCTACTGGTGCATCTATACCCGGCGTGTCAATAATTACATTACCATCTTGTAGCAAAGGATGATTGCAGTAATATTCTATTCGCTTCAATACTGCACTATTACTACCACGACGGGCATATCCAGCCGCTTCCTTGAGATTAGAAAAGTTAAATTGCTCCATTGAATATGTAGCATTATTAACCGTGTTGATGCGATCGCGGTTTGCTATATATCCCTCCAGCAACAACATTAACGCCTTCGCTTGTTTTGCACGTTCTGATTGACTCTCACCACCTTCCTGCTGAATAACTTTATCACTTCGCAATAGCAAGTCAATTAACTCAGTATCTTGGTTAACATTAAATACTGTCTTAAATCCTAGTTGTTGACACAAAGAAACTGCTTGTTCCCGAACCTCTGCTTCACTTAAAAATGTCAAAACAACACGTTCTTTATCTACTTCTGCATACTCAATTTTGCATTCTGTACCTGTAGCGTGTCCCTCTGCGCTGTATAGTAATTCCCTTTCTAATAGTGCATTTATAAGCATTGATTTACCTGCACTAAACGCACCCGCAAACACAATTTCAAACTTGGGAGAAATCGCCTTACTTAGGGACGTTTGTACAGGTGTAATATCTTGGAAACGTAGCGTTGGTTCTTGCTGTAAAAGTTGTAATATACACTCAACCTGCTCTTTCAAATTTTTGCACTGAAGCGGTAAATCTGACATATTTAGCACCCTGACAATATTTATGTATATGTTAGTTAGATTTATTATCTTGATGGTTCAGTATAATTTCTGAGATATTTGATGTGGTTTGGCTGCTGGATATCACCTAACCCACAAAGATTATGTCTGCTTTAAAACTTATTAGGCTAACGCAAAGAGAAGTCTGATTTCGACCTTAGCGAGGCCAACTCATCCGCCTCGCTGTAGTCAGTGAGCAAGAAGAAATCAAACAAAGAGCAATTTCAACTAAGCTAATCGTCATTCATTTTCCCCGAATGATTAGCTTGCAAGTATGGGCTACTCTACGGGAACGCTTCTCTACAAGAGGCTACGCCAAGGCGAACAGCCCACTTTTATGCAACTTAAACTGACCGATTTAGGCTAAATTCCTAAAAAATAGAAAATTCTGTATATTTGAATACTTTTTAGAGATTTTTTGAGAAATGTCATGTTATTGTAACTTTAGTAAAGCCTTGCTCAATCAATTCAGGGAGTCGTGATTATCGAGTGGTTCATTCATGATCGACGCTAAAAAAGTTCGGTTGAAATTGCAAAATTATTGGTTTAAAACCTTTGCCAGATGGCGATCCTGTCCGCTAGCCTGCCCAATAGACAGACCTCATCATCGGCATGTTTTTTGGAGTTGGATCGGTAGTTTCTTAGCCATCACTGCAACGTCTTACCTTGCTGCAAAAACTAATTCTCCTTTGCTGATGGCTCCTTTTGGTGCTACTAGTGTTTTGATCTTTGGTGTCCCTGACAGTCCTTTGGCTCAACCTCGCAATGTCATTGGGGGTAATCTTTTAGCTGCTATCGTGAGTCTGATAATTCTGCATTTTCTTGGTTCTTCTCCCTTCTCAATGGGAATGGCTGTTTCTAGTGCAATCGGAATCATGCAGCTTACCGGAACTTTACACCCACCTTCGGGTGCTGTTGCATTAGTTGTTATGATGACGAAACCAGACTGGCAATTTCTGCTAACACCTGCTTTTGAGGGATCGATGATTCTAGTGCTATGCGCTGTGATCTTCAATAATTTAGCGGAAGAAAGAACGTATCCAAAACACTGGTTATAGCGTTGTCTCTAGCAAACCAGAGCATCCTTAAGCATCGGACAAACAAGAGTAGGTTAATCGCAGTTCAATTCATTTTCGGTTGTTTTGGTTCGACTTGGATCTTTCCTCAGTATCACGTAGAGAACATTGATAACAATACCCTTGCGATCGCAAGGGCATTGTTGTTGTGAGCGTTGGATAGATCCGGTGATGATATCAATCAATCTTCAAGTTGAAAGGCAAACGGGCGTAAACCCCTTGTGGATCGTTCATCTTTTGCAGAATTTCGATTTCCTCTTGCAACTTGTGGAATTCATTCATGAGGGGATTGGATTGTTTGAGTTGCGTCTCCTCAATTCCTAAAGCAGTCCGCACTTCTTCGGTTGCACGTCCAAAAAACCGTTCTCCAAAACTGTTAGTGCGAGGATATTCTTGCACTTCCCAATCTTCTCCTAGTTTTGCCTGCTTGGCAGCATAAGCGATCGCACTATTCAAGCCGCCAATTTCATCCACCAAACCAATTTCTTTTGCTGCCACACCAGACCAAACCCGTCCTTGGGCAATTTCTGCTACTTTTTGTTCTGGGAGTTTCCGACCTTGAGAAACTTTATTCAGAAACATATTATAAATTCGGTTAACACTACGCTGATAAAGTGCCAACTCTTGGGGCGATTTCGGCCGCGAAACTGTTTGACTATCAGCATAGGTTCCAGTTTTTACCGAATCCCAGGTGATGCCATTATCATTAGCCAGCTTTTCACCATTGAACAACACCCCAAACACACCTATTGAACCTGTAATGGTATTTGGTTCGGCAAAAATGCGATTAGAGTCGCTAGCAATCCAGTAACCACCAGAGGCGGCTACATCACCCATTGAGACTACAACCGGTTTTACCTTACGAGTTAATTTCACTTCTCGCTGCATGACTTCAGATGCAGTAGCGCTACCACCAGGACTATTAATCCGTAGTACAACAGCTTTCACATCCTTATCTTGTCGTAGTTTGTTGAAGATTTTGGCAAAGCGATCGCCTCCTACTTGTCCATCTTCTCCTTTACCATCAACAATCTCACCTTCAGCATAAACAACGGCAATTTCATTTTTTGAACTACGTTCTACACCCAAAGATTTGCCAGAAACTTCTGCATAGCTATTCAGGCTAATTTGTCGGAATGTTTTGTCGTCTTTATCACTACCTGTCAACTTTTTCAGGTCAGTTACCACTTCATCGGGGTATTGAACTTGATCAACTAAACCGCTAGTTTTGGCTTGTGTGGCTTCGAGTAGCGCCTGAGTATTTGCGATCGCTTGCAACTGGTTAGGTTCAATTTTCCGACTTGCGCCTACAGTAGTGCGCCACTCTCCCCAAACATCATCCAACAATTTTTGAGTTTGTTCACGGTTTTCTGGACTCAACTTTTTGAGGATAAACGGTTCTACAGCGCCCTTAAATTTCCCCACCCGCACGACTTGAATACCAATGCCATATTTCTGCAATGCTCCCGTTAAGAACATCGGTTGCGAACTCAAGCCGTTGATTTCCATCATTCCTAGAGGATTAAGTACAATGGAATCTGCCACTGAACTAAGGTAATATTCCTTTTCACTCCAATCAGTGCCATAAGCGATAATCTTTTTCCCAGAAGCGCGAAACTCTTCCAACGCTTTCCGAATTTCTTTCAGGGAGGCATAGCCGACGTTACCAGCTTGGCTTGTGCTTGTTGCATCTAAATAGATCCCGATAATTCGCGGATCGCGTCGCGCCTTTTCCAAAGTTTCTACAACTTTGCGGAGTGCCATCCTATCTTCATCTACACCTGATAATGTGTTTTGAAACAGTTCGCCTGAACTCGGTTCGCTATCAGTAATTTTCATTGACAAGTCAAAAACCAGCATTGACTTATCTTTCACATTTGGCCCAGTATCTTTAGAGGAGCTAGCAGCCAATATCAGCAAGAATAATCCAGTGGTTCCCAGACCACCGAAAATAATTAGTCCTAGTAAGGTGCCAACTATACTAGCAAAAGTTTGTTTGATAAAATTACGCATTAGTTATTAGTTATTAGTTATTGGGAATTGGGAATTGGGCATTTACAAATGACAAAGGACAAATGACAAATGACAAATCACCTATTTACCTATTCTATGCGCTGTAAACTATCAGAGTGCTTTAACTGATATAAGGTAGCGTTGCCAGTGCAAAATAAGACTGTGGTAATTTCGGCAATTAATACTTCAGCAAGTTCTGCAACTGCTGTCTCTGATGTTGCTGCTGCTTGCAAAAAAGGCATTGCTAAACCAGCTATATCTGCTCCCAAGGCGATCGCGGCTGCAACATCCACTCCATGACGCAAACCTCCCGAAGCAATTAAGGGCACATTTGGAGCGATCGCTCTAATAGTTGTAATACACTCTGCCGTCGGTAAACCCCAATCGGCAAACGTCCTTCCTAAGCGACGTTGCAAGGGATTTTCTGCCCGTTCGCTTTCTACTTTTGCCCAAGAAGTACCTCCAGCACCAGCTACATCAATTGCTGCTACTCCGGCGGCAATGAGTTTGTTGGCGATCGCTGCTGAAATGCCGTTACCAACTTCCTTCGCAATCACTGGCACTGGTAGTTTACCGCACAAATCAGCTATTTTGTCAATTAAACCCCGAAAATTAGTATCACCTTTGGGTTGAATGCACTCTTGTAAAGGGTTAATGTGTAAAATCAGGGCATCAGCCTCTAGGATATCCACTACCTGCAAACATTCATCTAAGCCGTACTTATAGTTAAGTTGCACAGCGCCCAAGTTCGCAAATAGCAGAACATCGGGGGCATACTTGCGGACAGCAAAAGTATCAGCCACTTGGGGTTTTTCTACTGCTACGCGCTGGGAACCGACACCCATTGCAATTTTGTAGTGTTGCGCGACTTGCGCCAAACGTTGGTTAATCATTGCGGCTTGTTCTGTTCCGCCAGTCATGGAAGAAATTAACAAGGGTGCGCCAAGGTGTTTCCCTAGGAAAGTTGTACTGATATCAATATCGTTGTGGTTGAGTTCGGGTAAGCAAGAATGGGTAAAGCGATAACGTTCCAGTCCATTGGTGATTTGATGAGACTGAACATCTTCTTCTAAGCAAATCCGAATGTGATCGGCTTTGCGATTCTGAGTTTGTGCAGAGATGTTGGTAGGGGCGTTCACTGGTGGGTATGGCTAAAAGTATTGGCTTGCGATCGCTATTGTTACATTGTCTGCAATCAGATTTTTATAACAAAATTATTTATTTTGGCTATCTTTAGGGTACGTTACGCTATTGATAACATACCCATTCCCTCATTTTATGAGTTAATTAATATGGTTTTACAAACAGAAAAGCGCTACTACACCCCAGAAGAATATTTGGAATTAGAAGAGAAGGCTGAATATAAAAATGAATACAGAGACGGAGAAATTATACCCATCACAGGGGGAACAACTAACCACAACAAAATTGCACTTAATTTTTGTCGCAAATTTCCCTTGACAGTGCAAGGGCAAGATTATGAGATTTACATAGGGGATGTGAAATTATCAATACCTCGTTATCGCATTAATACTTATCCTGATGTTATGGTCATCAAAGATAAGCCTATTTACGAGGGAACAGGTAAAACAATTATCACTAATCCTTTATTAATTGTTGAAGTCTTATCAAATTCAACTAAAAATTATGACAAAACAGATAAGTTTAAATATTATCAAATTGTTTAAGCTGATCGAATCACCAAAGTCAAGGGTGGAATTAATCGATTTAAATCCGATTACTCTCTGTTCAGTTTTTTCTAGCACGGGAGAGCTTCTTTTTTTGCGTGGCATTAATGCATACTTTTTACTAAACTTTATCTTTCTAGAGTGTCTCAATGGAACAGTATAGTGGTTCAGTAAAACTTGCAAAATAAGGTATTTTTTGTAACAAGATTGAAATACTAGCTCAATAATTACACGACAATAAAGTTGTGTTCTGAACGAATAAAGTTGTGTTCTGAACGAATGAACTTGTGTTCTGAACGAATGAACTTGTGTTCTGGACGAATGAACTTGTGTTCTGGACGAATGAACTTGTGTTCTGAACGAATGAACTTGTGTTCTGGACGAATGGACTTGTGCGCTTGATTACTTATTAAACCTGAAGAAGCCCACCCAAGAATAAGGCTACGGTGTACATACAAGTCTGAAATAGCTGATTAACCAAGGTTTTACCCCACCCTAACCCTCCCCTTGTAAAGGGGAGGGAACTAGATTTCTTTCCGGCTTCCCCCCTTTCCAAGGGGGGATTGAGGGGGGTAATTTGACTTGTGTATACACCGAGCAAAGAGGGGCTTGTGATATTATTGATCCTCAGAACGGCGATGTTTGGGTAACAGGCTCTTTTTGTGTTTTTCTTGCAAACTGCTGGCTTGTTTCAGGACTGGAATACACTGGTTAATCATCCACATTAAAACCTCGATTGGTGAGTCTCCTTGCTGAAGGCGGTTTTCGGCATTTACGCCAATTAATATTGTTTGCAGAATTAGTAAGAAAGCGTAGGCGTAGCCCGTCGTAGACATCGCTCTTTGACTTGCACTTTTACCACGTTTTTGAAATGACATCTGAATTCACCTTGTTTTTAGGTTTACAAGGTCAATTATTTTTTTGGGTATTTCCGCAGACACATCCCCCACGCAACATCTATAATGCTTGTATCGTCAGGTTTTCCAGCTTGGGGAAGCTTGTTTGTTTGGGTAATTCAAAATTATTTGACTGATGTCAAGAAATATTCGTGGAGATGAATCAGCTTTAGAGAATGTACTCAGTCTGGTAGAAGCATTGCTGCAACTGTCGGTAGAGCAAGATTGTGAATCCAAACTTCCACTTTGCCTTGTCTGGGATGCTGATAAGCTGCGAATTACCGGATATAAAAGCCAACAAACAAGAGGAAACAGAAGCAAAACAACTGAAGTTGGTACAAAGAAGGAATATTTACTCAACCAGATTAAAGATGCTGGTAAAAGTTTAAAACTTCCCCGGCAAAAAGCAGAATCTAATGTTTCTCAGAAAGACAGACAATTACAAGAGCTTCAAACTGCACTTGACTGGCTATGGGAGTTAGGAGTGCGAGAACCGCAAAAAGCTGCGAATAATAAAGGTTATTGGAAATTTACCCTGACGCTAAAACATCAGACAGTGACGATAAAAGATAATCTGGAGGTAGTTAAGCAGAAGTGGAACGAATACCAAAAGACGAATTTAAAAGAAACATCCCAAGTAGAAACAACAGATAATAGCTTGGATTGGCAAGAAATCTGCGGCGCTATGCTGGAAAAGCACAAGCGTCTTACCACAAATGAGTTGCTGTTTGCTGATGATGAGATGAAATTTGAGCTAGAGGCAATTCATGTCCCTTTAGCATTGGTGGAGCGTAACAAACCGAAGAAGTGCAGCGAGAATATTTCCGCAGAACAAGGTTCGCAACTTTACGAACCGAGTTATGAAGAAAAGCAGCGATTTGAACATGAGGCTTTTTTAGAGCAAGTTATCCGTGATGGTGTTGGTAAAATTCAAGGATACCGTATCGCTTTAATTGGGGAACCGGGTGCGGGAAAAACTACTCAGTTGCAAACTATAGCTTTTTGGATATTAAACAACAATCTGGGTTTACCAATTTGGATTTCTTTGGCAGACTTACAAGGAAAGAGTGTAGAAAATTATCTGCTTCAAGATTGGCTGAAGAATGCTTTAAAAGTTGTGCGTGTAACAGAAGAACAGGAAGACACTTTAGAAAAATTATTCAAGAATAATTGTGTATGGTTGTTGTTGGATGCAGCAGATGAAATGTCCTCACCCCAACCATTAACTGAGATTTCCCAGCAGTTGACGGGATGGGTGGAAGATGCGCGGGTTGTGCTGACTTGTCGGGTGAATGTTTGGGAAGCAAACGCGGGCGCCTTACAAAAGTTTCAGACGTATCGGTTACTCAATTTTGAATATCCGCAACAAGTGCAAGAGTTTATTGGGCGTTGGTTTCACAACAAGGATGCAGACAAAGGGGAAAGATTATGGCAGGAATTAGATAAAGCTGAACGTCAGCGCATCCAAGATTTAGTTAAAAATCCTTTGCGGTTAGCGCTCTTGTGTAGCACTTGGCAAGGTTCCGATAAAGGTTTACCGGAAACTAAAGCCGGGCTTTATCAGCAGTTTGTTAAGCGGTTCTACACTTGGAAAAAAAATCGCTTTCGCACGACTCAAGAGCAGCGACAAAAACTAAACGCAGCACTGGGACGTTTGGCAAAGCGGGCAATTGACACAGAAACTTCTCGCTTTCGGTTGCGCCATGAGTTTGTAAGTAATGAATTGGGCGATCCAGAAGAGGAGGGTTCTCTATTTTGGTTGGCGCTAAAGTTGGGATGGCTAAATCAAGTTGGACTGGCTGCCGAATCTGACATTGAAGAGGAAGTTTACGCTTTTTACCACACCACATTTGAGGAATATTTTGCAGCGTTGGCGATCGCTGATTGGCACGAGTTTCTGAATCATGTTCCCGACAACCCCGCGCTAGGCGTTTATCGCATTTTAGCCCCGCAGTGGAAAGAGGTGATTTTGCTGTGGTTGGGACGTGAGGATGTGGAGAGGGAGGAGAAGGAAGAGTTTATTCAGGCGTTGGTGGAATTTGATGATGGGTGCGGAGAATACAGAGTTATTGATAGAGTCAGAAAGGGATTTTACGAGTTTCGCGCTTATTTTCTCGCTGCTGCGGGGGTTGATGAGTGGAAAAATTCTGTCAACGCAGATGCTATTGTGACGGAAATCGTTAAATGGGGCTTTGGCGAGTTTAAAGTTGAACAAAACGAGTGGGTAAAATTTCTTACACCAATCGCAGAGGGAGCATCGACAGCACTACCTCAGACAAATCGCATAAAAGCGATTGATGCTTTGGTGGAGTTAATCGGCAAACCACAACTGTATTTTTCTGCCCGAAGGCGAGCGGTATCTAGCTTAGGGAAAATTGGCTGTGGCAACCAAAAAGCGATTGATACTTTAGTGGAGTTAATTGGCAAAACACAACTGGATGATTTTACCCGATTCCTAGAGGCATCTAGCTTAGGGAAAATTGGCTGTGGCAACCAAAAAGCAATCGCTGCTTTGGTGGAGTTAATCGGCAATCCACAACTGAATGATTTTACCCGATGGTTAGTAGCATCTAGCTTAGGGCAAATTGACCCAGGCAACAAAAAGGCGATTGATGCTTTGGTGGAGTTAATTAGTAAACCACAACTAAATGATGATACCCGAAGGCAAGCGCTAGAAAGCTTAGGGAAGATTGGCTGTGGCAACGAAAAAGCGATTGATGCTTTGGTGGAGTTAATCGGCAATCCACAACTGAATGATTTTACCCGATTGCTAGCGGCACAAAGTTTATGGGAAATTGGGTCTGGCAACGAAAAGGCGATTGATTTTTTGGTCGAGTTAAGTGGCAATTTACAAGTGGATGTTTTTACCCGAAGGTTAGCGGCAGAAAGCTTAGGGAAAATTGGCTGTGGCAACGAAAAAGCGATTGATGCTTTGGTGGAGTTAATCGGCAATCCACAACTGAATGATTTTACCCGATGGCTAGCGGCAGAAAGTTTATGGCAAATTGACTCTGGCAACGAAAAAGCGATTGATGCTTTGGTAGAGTTAATCGGCAAACCACAACTGGATGATGATACCCGATCGCTAACGGCAGACAGCTTAGGGCAAATTGGCTCTGGCAATGAAAAAGCAATCGCTGCTTTGGTGGAGTTAATCGGCAATCCACAACTGAATGATTCTACCCGAAGACCAGTTGTAAAAAGCTTAGGGCAAATTGGCTCTAGCAACGAAAAAGTGATTGATGCTTTGGTGGAGTTAATCGACAATCTACAACTGGATGATGATACCCGATCGCTAGCGGCAGAAAGCTTAGGGAAAATCGACCCAGGCAATCAAAAAGCGATTGATGCTTTGGTGGAGTTAATTGGCAAACCACAACTGAATGATTCTACCCGAAGACAAGCTGTAGAAAGCTTAGGGAAAATCGACCCAGGCAATCAAAAAGCGACTGGTGCTTTGGTAGAGTTAATTGGCAAACCACAACTGAATGATTCTACCCAAAGACAGGCTGTACAAAGCTTAGGGCAAATTGGCTCTGGCAATCAAAAAGCGACTGATGCTTTGGTAGAGTTAATCGGCAAACCACAACTGGATAATTATAGCCGATCGCTAGCGGCAGAAAGCTTAGGGAAAATTATGTTAGAGGAACAGATGCCGAATGTTGTCACCGTGTTGAAGGATTACCTATCACCTGAAACTTACGAAAATGACTTTAAGCGATTTGATAATTGCTACGAAATTATCTGGAAGTGCGCCCAAAGTATGACCTACCTAGCTTTTTATCAAGCTTGGCATCAACAAGAGAAAGTGAAAGATTGAGAGTACGAAAGAAAAATACTTCCTTCAGCCAAAACATAAGGGAAATGTGGAAGCAGCAATCCCTTGTAAAGACGCGATTCATCGCATCTCGTAAGCGTCTCGTAAATCTATCGCGTCTGATCTTTCCGCAATCCAGGGAATGCGTAGGCGTAGCCCGTCGCAGACATCGCACCTAGTAAAACAGATATTGTAAACAGAATGGGAATGCGACCGTTTTTGCGATCGCGCCGCGATGAATTGATTAAGCGATCGCCTTTACGGTTTATATACCTCACTGCGATGAGCAATCACCACAACAAGTACCTGCACAAGTTCATCATCTATAGAATAAATGACCCTGTAATCTCCGATTCGCTAGCGATAGTAACCTGCATAATCTCCCTTCAGGGCTTTAATGTTGGGGTGCGATCGAGGAGTTTGTTCTAGCTGCTACAAACATCGGGCAATTTTCTTAGCAAAAGCTTTGTCAGCATTGACATAAACTTCTTGGACATCGGGATGAAGAATAACTTCATACATCAGAGCGAAGAGTTCTCCAGGCGGTGTATTGGGCTTTAGGCGTTACTTGATTTTGCTTAACTCGCTCTAACAATCCAGGAATTGCCAAAAGTTCTTGGGTTGCAGCTTCGCTTTCAGCATTTGCCAAATAAGCAGCAAAATCAGTCAGCAGCTGTAATCGCTCTGGAGATAGTTGCTGGAGTAAGTCATTAAGCTGTTGCTGTAACTCTGCGACAGAGATCAAATCTGCTGATGACCCATCATCCATCGGAGAATTATCGGTAGTATTCATTGCCTACTTCAGAATTTCAAGGTTTAGTTTTTATTATGCATCAAATCTTCCAAGTGCTTTGGTTATCTTAGGGGAAACTGTGGCAGAGGCGATCGCACCTAATAAAACAGATATTGTGAACAGAATGAGAATGCGTAGGCGTAGCCCGCCGCAGGCATCATTTTTGCGAGCGCCGTGATGAGTTAATTAAAAGACTTCCAAATAAAAAAACATTCCAAAACTGACGCAAAAATATTCTCTATTTCTCCTCTCTCTGCGTTCTCTGCGTCTCTGCGGTTAGTTTATTTGGCTAATTGATTTCTTGAAAATCCCTAACGCTCTCCTAAGAGAATGTTTGAAAAGTGTTTGGCTGTGATTTTAATTACGTTGTTACCCCCCTTAGTCCCCCCTTATAAAGGGGGGAAACAAGAAAAATCCGGTTCCCTCCCCTTTACAAGGGGAGGGTTAGGGAGGGGTAAAAAATAGCGTTAATTGTAACAAGTAGCAATTACAGCAGTCAAAGGGATTAATTTATTTCCCAGCCTCATCCATCTTTAGCCAGTTAGCAAAGTTTCTCGCAGCAGATAAAATTCTTTAGGAAAAGGAAATTTATATACTGTAAGTTCTTTAGTAAGTGTTACAGACAAGGAAAATTGCTTCTATTGTGCAATTATTCCGATGAATTAAACGATACTTATCATTATTAGAGTTCTATACTTATGCCAACCGCACTCAAAAATATACAAACTAAAAACCTAATTTCAATAGGTTTGCTAGTTTTCGTTCCTATTGCTATTGTGGCAGAAAAGTTAGAATGGGATGCATTAACAGTATTTGGACTTTCAGCAGTCGCAATTATTCCGTTAGCAGTTTGGCTGAGTCAGGCGACAGAAGAAATTGCTGTGGTTTTAGGGCCTTCTATCGGAGGCTTGTTAAATGCAGTCTTCGGGAATGCAACTGAGCTAATTATTGCTCTAGTAGCTCTCAAAGCAGGCTTGGTAGATATTGTTAAAGCCAGCATTACTGGGACAATTATCAGTAATTTACTGCTGGTAATGGGGCTATCTATGTTGCTGGGAGGGTTACGCTATAAAGAGCAGACTTTTCAGCCAATGGCAGCGCGAGTCAATGGCTCGACAATGACACTAGCAGTAACTGCAATTGTCCTGCCTGCAATGGTGATCACTACATCTAATGTGGTCGAGCAAAGCGCTATTACTAATCTGTCGATTTTTGTAGCAGTCATTTTAATTGTAGTTTATGGTTTTACGCTGTTATTCTCCTTGAAGACTCACAGCTACCTCTACGATGTTGGGGTTGTAGAACTAGAAGGTGTTTCTGAAGACGAGGCCGCCACAGAGCAAGATAAACATTCAAAGCCAAACTTGAGCCTTTGGGTTGGTGTTTTGCTTGTAGCAACGATTGGTATAGCGTTCGTGTCTGAGATTTTTGTTGGTGCGGTTGAAGAAGCAACAAAAGGACTAGGATTGACACCTTTGTTTACCGGAGTAATTTTATTACCACTAGTTGGAGGTGCAGCCGAATATGTAACTGCTGTCCGAGTAGCGATTAAGAACAATATGGATTTGGCAGTATCTGTAGCAATGGGATCGAGTCTACTAGTTGCTTTGTTGGTTGCGCCGCTCCTTGTGCTAGTTGGGCTGGTAATTGGACAACCAATGGATTTAAATTTTAACTTGTTTGAGGTTGTCGCAGTGATCATTGCAGTGGTTATTGCCAACTTAATTAGTTTGGATGGTCGCTCTAACTGGTTAGAGGGGATGTTGCTGCTAGCAACCTATGCTATACTAGGCGCTGCCTTCTACTTCCATCCAGTTTGAGCGCTAATCGGGCAGCTTTTTGGAGATGAAAGCGAAACCAAACTCTATTGACGCGTATAACGATGTTTCACCCCAATCGGGAAATATTCAAAATCACCCATTGGGGCTAATGTAACTTGTGGTGTTTGATATTCTGCGGGAACATAATTAGCAAACTCGCTATTTAAGCGGAGCAGTTGTGAAAGAATAGAAGATGCGATCGCTTGCTTTTGATCTTCACTACCCTCTACCCCTGCTCCTAATTCCACAACCACAGATAAAAATCGATTCTTGTCTGCATCTTCCTTCACCTGCAACACAAATTTACCCGTCACCCATTTTTGAATTCCTGGTTGTTCTAATCCCACCGTCACATTTTCGGGATAGATATTTGCACCAAAGTAGGAAACTGTAAAGTTAGAACGCCCAAAGACATAAACAAAAGGTAGCTGATGAATACCTCTAGGTGATTGTTGAGTGTCAGAACGGAGATTTTCGAGCGGGTTAAATCCCCATTCTGCTAAAAATTGCAGCATGGCATCATAACTAATTATTCCGCCAGTATCCAAGATGTCATAACGCACTAAGGGAATACCGTTATCTCCTGAAAACAGCAATCTGCCGTCTTGAACTTCAAAAAAGCGACTGCAAGGATCATACTGTACCAGCGTGGGTAAACGCGATTCCCCAAATAAAGCTCTAGCTGCATCGGGATTTTCTGCCAAAAAACGGCGAATGCAGATACTTAGCGGTGTTTCATTGCCCAAAACTCCTGCATCCGCAGTACCGTAAAGTGATGCAAAATCATAGCAAGGATTTTGTGAACCAACTCTTTCACCAACTAAACTCCGCCATTCTTCACTAAATACTTCTCCCGCCATAACTAACTTAATCTGATATTGCTGCCACTCCACACCAGAAGCGATACCAGTATCAATGACATCTTTTAAAAATGGTGGGTATCCTAGTAACACCACTTGCTCAAACGCTGAACCTAGTTCTTGCACAACTCGTAAGATTTCTTCTTTGTTGTTACCAGGGGTAATTACAGTGATGGGATAACCTTTGCTAGCAAGATAACGACAGCAATTAGTAGTAAATATTCCACCTACCCAAGTGCCAAAAGTGAAACAAATCACTGCTAGGGTACGTCTGGTATCTGTATAGAAACTATCGTGAAAAATCTGTTCAAAACGTGTGGCGATTTGGAGTTCATCTGTGAAAAAACGAGGCCAAAATGTCGGTTTACCAGTAGAACCGGAAGAAGCAGCTATCATGTCGCACCCTTCTAATTGTCCGTTGCGGCACAAGTTAGCCAAAGGATAGCGCAGTATATAATTTTGTTTAGCGATCGCTGGTAGTTTTTGAAACTCCTCTAAAGTTTGAATAGTCGCGGGATTAATTTTCCTTTCTGCTAAAAAAGCCTTGTAGGCAGGTACATTCGCCGCTACATCGTGAAATAAACTCAAAGCTGCCGAAGTTTGAGTGTTGAGATGCCGTTGCAGTATCGTTTCTAGGGGGGTAGACAAAAAATCTTCAAATGCTTTAATTACTTGCTGCTGTCTTGATTTCTGGTACATGACGCTTGTTGTTTATCCTGAAGTAGAACCAACACCGTTACTTGCTGCCAGTATTTTAGCTGTTATCTAATACCCCCAAAACCCCAGTGATTCTTAGCAACACGGATTTAATATAGGAATACCCACTCCCTAACATTTTCTAAAATATCCGAAAATGAGAGTATGCGATTGTAGTCATTCAATAAAACCTTAATTTATCCTTCAGCACCATGCAGCTCTATTGCAGTAAACAACACACAAATAATGGTAGTAACCGCTTTTGTACCCATTGTGGTGAACCATTACCTCTTGCTGTGGGACAAATGGTGGATAATCGCTATCAAATTATCCGTCATTTAGGGCAGGGTGGCTTTGGACGCACCTATTTGACGGAAGATAGAACAAAAGCTCATCAAACCTGTGTGCTGAAGGAATTTGCACCCCAAGTACAAGAACATCAAGATTTACAAAAAGCTAAAGAGTTATTTGAACGAGAAGCAAATGTCCTGAAAACACTCCAGCATCCACAAATTCCCCGTTTTCACGCCTCGCTACAAGTGAAGATAGGCACTAAAGATTTTTTCTTTCTAGTGCAAGATTATGTGGATGGTGATAATTATTCCCAACTATTAGAACAGCGTGAAACTCAAGGAAAGACTTTCAGTGAAGAGGAAATAATTACCTTACTGCAACAGATTTTACCCGTGTTATCCTACATCCACTCACGAGATGTAGTTCACCGTGATATATCTCCTGATAATCTAATTTGGCGGCGTTCTGATAATCTGCCAGTATTAATTGATTTTGGTGGTGTCAAGCAATTGCCAGCTTCTCAAGGTTTTTGGCGCACCAAGTTAGTTGGAAATAACACTTTGCTGGGTAAAAAGGGTTACGCCCCAGAAGAACAGCTACGCCAGGGAAAAGCATTTTTTAGTAGTGATTTCTACTCTTTAGCGGTGACATCACTAGTGTTGCTTACAGGCAAAGAGCCACAAAAATTATACGACAGCTATCAGGGAATTTGGGGATGGGGAAAGGAAATTAGAGTTAGTCCGCAACTGGAAGCGGTGTTAAAAAAGATGCTGGCTTATAAACCGAGCGATCGCTATCAACGAGCCGAGCAAATCCTCAAAGATTTACCATCACCAACTGCGACTAAATCCACAGGTAATTATATTACTACCAAGATTAAGACGATGGTAGTTGCTCCGGGAAGACAAGGCGCCAGTGCTGTTATGAGTAGATTCCAGAACAAAACACAAGCAATAGCGAAACCGATATCTTGGCCTGTTTGGATTCGCCCTTTTGTGATGAGTTTAGGGGGAACAGCTTTAATTGTTTTAACTGGTGCAGGTACTTTGGCGGTGGTAAATGCAGTCATTCGGAGCGTAACTTCAATTACTATCCCATCAATTTCATTACCGCAAATTCCACAGTTCCCAAATCCAATCGGTAAACCAGTCAGCGACAAAGGAAAAAATAGCAATCTCCAGGAAATTATCAGTCGTCGTCAACAGCTAGAAATTACTGAAGGATTTTTTACTCCCTTTGTAGATGATGTATTTTATACAAAGAAACCAGAATTAAACAGACGTAGCCTCACATCTAAATCTGAAGACGCTGGTTTACGAGATGAATGGTCTGGTATTGCTGACGATTTATTGAATAAACTAGAACAGGCTGACCTCAGTACAGCAGCTCGTCGAAAATTGGGTAAATATAGTCAAAAAGATTATGTAACATGGAGACGGCAAGCGCGATCGGGGCAGTTTGGGAACTATACAATTGATCAGCTGACCAAAGATACAAATGAAAAATTTGATCGGTTGTTTCCCGATCAGGAGCGTGGGAAACTCAATCAACAGACTTTCGGTCAAATTTGGTATGCGATCGCAGCCGATCAAGTCAGTAAAGTACAAAAATAGAGTTAAAAGTTAGGAGTGAGGAGTTAGGAGTTATGAGTGAGGAGTTATGAATTACGGCAATTTCCTTTCTTTATAGACCACGGTTGAAGACACGGAATAGTGTAGTTTAATCAATTGAAAAACGCTACTCTCTACTCCCTGTTGACTATTAACTTCTAACTTTTAACTCCTAACTCCTAACTCCTAACTTTTAACTCCTCACTCCCAATTCCCAATTCCCAACTCCCAACTCCCAACTCCCAACTCCTAACTCCTAACTCCTAACTCCTAACTTTTAACTTTCCAATGAATTCAATATATTGTTCTAAAGGACATGAAAATTCCCCAGCTAGTCGCTTTTGTCTCCAGTGTGGTGAAAAGTTGTTGGATAGGCCCATAAGTTATAGTATCCAACCGGGACTAACTTTAGGCGATCGCTATGTGATTGTACGTCAAATTGGCCAAGGTGGTTTCGGACGCACTTATTTAGCTGAAGATGTCAATCGTTTCCGCGAACTTTGTGTTTTAAAAGAATTTTCCCCCCAAGTTCAAACCGCCTACGTTGTCCAAAAAGCTGAAGAACTGTTTGAGAGAGAAGCCAGTGTTCTCTATAAACTGCAACATCCCCAAATTCCCCGCTTCCGAGAACTGCTTCGCATGAACTTAGGGGGGAAAGAATATCTATTTTTGGTGCAAGATTATGTGGAAGGGGAAACTTACAATTCTTTGTTAAATACCCTGCTACAACAGGGTTTGCGCTTTACAGAGGCAGAAGTGCGCCAATTGTTGCTTTTAATTTTGCCAGTATTGGAGTATATCCACTCCATAGGCGTTATTCATCGAGATATATCTCCAGATAATTTAATGCTTCGCACTGTTGACAAACTGCCAGTATTAATTGATTTTGGCGGTGTCAAACAAGTAGTAGCAACCGTTGCTTCCCAATATTACCAACCCGGTATGGTTGCATCTTCCCCATCACCAACCCTATTGGGTAAGGTAGGATTTGCACCCCCAGAACAGATGCAAACTGGGTTAGTATCTCCCCACAGCGACTTGTATGCTTTGGCCGCAACAATGTTGGTTTTACTGACAGGGAAACAACCCCAAGAATTAATTGATACCTACAATCTGACCTGGCAGTGGCGACGGGAAGTAAGCTTGAGTCCGATTTTGGGACAGGTATTAGATAAAATGTTATCTGCTAGACCAAGCGATCGCTATCAATCAGCCCATCAAGTCCTCCAAGCTATCAACCCGCCCCCAGCTAACTTTCCCCCAACTCAATACCCCGCCCCACCACAACCCACAGCCGCCACTGTCGCCGTCTCTCCACCTCCCCCATCCCCTACCCTGCGGGAAGCTAAAGCTACATACCCCTCATCTCCCCCATCCCTCCAGCCCACAAGCTGGTGGACACCAACAAAAACCTTCTTAGTAGCGGCGGTAGTAGCCGGTACTGTTGGATTACTTTGGTGGGGATTGAATAGTAACCGATATGTAGCGGATAAACCTAATCCTATAGCCAGCCCAACCCCAACCAGTGAGCAACCGACCGATCCTTTGGCGCAATATTCACCAGCCGAACGGCAGCGTAAAGAAAGATTAAGCGATCGCCGTCAACAGTTGGGTATTAACTCTAACTTTTACGTGAACTTGGTGAATGAAGTTTTTTGGGACAGAAATCCCAGTTTACGAGAACGCACTCTCAGCGATGGCCCTGAAGATGAAGGTTTACGGGCAGAATGGGATAAAACAGCCTCAGAATTGCTGGAAAAATTAGCGCCACTGAGTTCTAATGCACGCCGACAACTGGGAAGTTATACAAGTGCTGAACGCGATCGCTGGAAAGTGGAAGTCAACAAAATCAACGTTGGTAGCCGTTCTTTGTATGATTTGGGAGATGCAGCATTTTTAAGTGTATTCCCTGAACAGCGTGGTAAAGATTTTCGAGATCAGCCCATTGGACAAGTCTGGTATGGATTTGTTAGCGATCAACTCAGTGCTATCCTCGCCGGTAGCGCTTTCCAGAAACTTGTCTTTGATCCGGGCGCTATCAGCAAAACAGTCAGTGGTACTCTCCAACCTGGTGGTGGTAAAGTATTCATTGCTGGACTTGCCAAAGAGCAATCTTTGGGATTGAAGCTACAAGCAAATTCCCAAGTTTTGTTATCAGTCTATTCACCCTCTGGCAAAATCAAATTTTTAGAAGATTCTAAAGAGCGAAGTTTGTCAACCAAATTACCAGAAAATGGATTTTACGAGTTTGTCGTAGTTTCCACAGCATCGAAACCAATAGATTATCAACTCAGCATTACAGCAGAAAATCCCACCCCTCCCCCATCGCCAACACCAACGCCCACAGAAACACCAACGCCCACCCAAACACCCACGCCAACGCCAACTCCTACACCAACTCCTACAGAAACCCCCACTCCTACATCAACACCAACGCCAGAGACAGCACCTCAGTAAAGGGCGTTGCATAGTTGCGGCATAATTTCGCAACTTCCAAAATTCTCCCCCTGCTCCCCCTGCTTCAAATTACCCCTTGTCCACAACCCCTAAACGCAACGCAATTCGCTTGTATTTCGTTGCGGGTATTGACTGACCCCTGCTCCTCCGTCCCTTGGGTAGAGGAGAGAATATAGTCATCGCGGACATTCTTAGAAGCATTAAGATCCGCGTGAGTTTGATGTCCACAATTCCTGCAATGAAACTTGGACTTATGGCGATTTGTCCTCTTAATGTGCTTACAAATATTGCATTTCTGGGAAGTGTATCTAGGATCTTGGTGTACGACTCGTTTCCCTAAAGCTTCTGCCTTGTAAGCTAAGAACTGTTCTTGCTGGTAAAATGCCCAGCTACCCAACCATTTATTGATCTTTTTGCCGCGTCTGTGGGTACGAACGCTAGACAAATCCTCAAGCACAAAAACCGCTACGCTTGGTTGGCTAGCTTTTTACTTACCAATGATTCGGCCAGTTGAAATTGCCAAAACAATGAAATCAATCTCTGCTGTGCATATATTCAGCACGTTCAAAGATTTGAAAAAGCGTAGGTTTTGGGGTTCTGGATTGTGGAGTGACGGAACGTTCTACTCGTCTGTGGGTGGTGCGTCAGGGGAGGCAGTTAAACAATATATTGCAACTCACAAGCAACGCGGATAGTGTTAAATGATGGGGTGTCGAAAGCGTTGCGGTACCGTTCGCGCACCGTCTCGTAGAGAGGAACGAGCCTCACCCCACCATTTAACTGCGCTTACATCCCCGCCCACCAGGGGACCGGGTTTTACGCACATTGAATAAAAATTAAGGCACTAATGCTAACACCCCGACAGGAGAACCAGAACCACCACGCAACCTGAGAATGCCGATCGCTAGAGTAGTACCTTTAGGTGGCAGTTGATCTAAATTGGTAAGATTCTCCAATACAATGCGCGGTTTCTCCAACACCAAGTGGTTAATAGCAAAACTGTTATCCTGTCCGGGATCGACACCATGAGTATCAATTCCTACCCCTGCTATTTTTCGTTCATTCAGTAATAATTGAGTTGCATCGCTGCCAAAGCCTGGAAAGTGGGCAATTCCTTGAGAATCATGATTTAGGAATGCACTTTTATCAAACCACTTTTTTTGCCAACCAGTATTCAGTATAACTACGCAGCCGCCAGAAATTTCACCGTATTCTTCTTCCCAAGCCAGAACATCAGCAATAGTCAAGGCATAATCAGGATTAACTGCTGTGGCTTGGCGAATATCTATGACCACCGCAGGTACAACCAAAGACTGGGCGGGGTATTGGTCAATTCCCACAGCATAACTATGAAAACTGTTAGGGGCATTGATATGAGTAGCGCTATGTTCCCCCAAAGAGAAACGTCGCAGGTAATAGCTATCATTATTCAGTTCAGCCACAGTTTCAAATTCAACTGGAGGGTCGCCAGACCATTGGGGAATATCTATGTCAATTACATGACTTAGGTGGATAACGCGTGTGTAGGTGATACTATTTTGATTTTGGGGTTGTATCATAATTCTTCTCTCCCCCTGCTTCTATTCCCGAACTGCTTCAACCGAGAAATATCCTGAACCGAATGGTATTAGGGCTACACCTACGCAAAAATAAGACTACCATTACAACGTTTTTTAAACGATTAAACTGCAACATTTCTACTCCTATTTCTCTGTATTAGAAGAAATAATCCCCCAATCCCTGTAACTTTCAGGTTGTTGGGGGGTTCAAATGTTGCAGCAAAAAGTGAATTAATCTTAGTTAACAACCAGTAGGTTAACATTTGATTAAATTTTGATTAAAATTGCGTAATATTCACAAATCGGGTTGTTGCTTGAATGGAATCACGATCGCAAACTCGGCACCTTCTCCTGGTGCTGAAATACACTGGATTTGCCCACCATGTTTTTTGACAACAATTTGGTAGCTAATTGATAACCCCATACCCGTGCCTTTACCGACGGGTTTCGTAGTAAAGAAGGGGTCAAATACGCGTTTGCGTACTTCCTCAGCCATGCCTGCGCCGTTGTCGGCAATGCCAATGATTACATGGTCTTCTTGGATGAGGGTGCGAATGCGAATTGTGGGGATCGGGGATTGGGCATGGGGCATGGGGCATGGTACATAAGAGGCAGAGGGGCGGGGTGCTCTTAGCAGAGGGGAAAATTCTCCCTTGCTCCCTGCTCCCTGCCCCCTTGCTTCTTCCCCATTCCCCACTCCCTCTTCTAGAGCATCGATCGCATTTGTCAACAGATTCATAAACACCTGATTCATGTGTCCAGCGTGACACATTAATGGTGGCAGGTTGCCGTAGTCTCGGATTACTCGGATTTCGGAATGTCCTGATTTGGCTTTCAGGCGATTTTGCAACAGCAGCAAGGTGTTATCAATACCTTCGTGAATATCCACTGGCTTTGTGCCGTCTTCATCAAGGCGAGAAAAATTGCGTAAAGATAGGACAATCTGCCGAATGCGTTCGGCTCCCATGTTCATAGAATCTAGGATTTTGGGCAAATCTTGCTTGAGAAAGTCTAAATCAATGGCGTAGACTTGTTCGTGAATCTCTGGTGTTGGTGGGCAATAGTTCTGTTGATAAAGGTCTACCAAGTGCAGCAAATTCTTGGTGTATTCACGGGCGTAGGTAATATTGCCGTAAATAAAATTGACGGGATTATTGATTTCGTGGGCAATACCTGCAACCAATTGTCCCAAACTGGACATTTTTTCAGTTTGAATCAGTTGTGCTTGGGTTTGTTGAAGTTCTAGCAGCGCCGCTTCTAGTTGCTGGGCTTTGTCTTGGGCTGTTTGGGCAGCGATGCGACTTTGGGTGTAGAGTTTTGCTTGGTCAATGGCGATCGCTAGTTGAACTGTAACTGCTTGTAATAATTCTACTTCGTTGTCCTGCCAAGGCCGGAAGCCACTACAAGAACCACAGCTAAATGTGCCAATTTCCCCAGATTGGGTGTGTACGGGGAGCGACATAAAAGCAGTAAAACCAAAATCCTGCAAAAACTGCTGTGCAGTGCCATCGCTGACAGTCTCAACATCATTAATGCGGATGATTTCTTTGTTCAAGGTTTTGGCTGCGATTAGTTCGATTTCTGCATTAGTTGCTTCTTGCTGGTTAAGCAAACAGGGGAAAGAGGGACTTTTCGCCTCATATACTCTCTCCCAGTAGGATACATCAGCGTCTTGCCGATACCAAAAGAAGGTGCAGCGATCGATCTGGAATAAGTTGCGAATTTCCTGCACTGCGGTTTCCACAATGTAATTGAGATCCAAGGAAGCTCGAATCTGGTTAGAAAGACGATTGAGTAGGGCTTCCCGTTGGGCACTTTCTCTGAGTGCAACTTCTGCTTGTTTGCGGTCTGTGGTGTCATAGCAAATACCAACAAAGTTTAAAACATTACCATTGGCGTCTTTAATAACAGATGAGTTACTTGTATGCCATCGCCAACTACCATTTTTGTGTTTTACGCGATATTCAATTGCGTCTTGTTTCTCACTTGTTGTCAAAATTCTTTGAAAATAATCGGCACAGATATGCACATCGTCAGGATGTACAAAGGGAACAAAGGATTTGCCTTCAACCTCTGCAACCTCATGTCCAAAAATTTCAGTCCAGTTAGGAGAAACGTAGGAAAATATCCCTTCAAGTGTCAGCGCAAAAATAACGTTATTGGCGTTTTCGACAATGCTGCGAAACTTGGCATCACCTTCTAGGAATGCTGCTTGGATGTTGTCGCTGGTGTGACGGACAAGAACTATGATTTGCTGGTCTGGTAATGGTAATAACCTAGCTTCAAAATTATTTTTCCCGGATGATAGCGCTAAGGTATATTCAAAACTGACTTCATATTGAGTTTCAAGTACTTGAGTTATTGCCTGGTAGAAGCGATCGCCTACAGCAATCGGTAGGCATTCTCGCAAGCTCTTGCCCTGACAATCTCCTGTTGGGATATACGATTGATCCATCTTCCCTGGCTTGTAATCCAGAATACTCCCATCAGCATCAAGACGAAAGTATAAATCAGGAAGCACTTGCAAAATCGCTGCAAATTCTGATGTTTTTTGGCGTAATTGTGCTTCAACTTCTTGGCGTTTTGCAGTTTCAGCTTGTAGTTGTTCTACTGCTTTTGCTAATTCTGCCGTCTGTTTTTGTTGATAATTTGTAGGTGCCGAGCAACTTTCTCTTAAGGTAGATGGCACTTCTGTTATATCCATGCAATAACCGATGTAACCAACAAAGCTACCATCTGCTGCAAAGCGTGGCGCGGCTGTATCTAAAATCCAGCGATATTCGCCATCAGCCCGACGCAGACGATATTGCCTCTGGAACGAATCATGCGCCGTAAATGCCCTCAGGTATATATCTTCACATTGCTGTCTATCTTCTGGATGGACGCTGCAAGCCCAGATATTGCCTATCTCCTCTCCTCGCGCAGATACAGACGCGCCTGTTGTTAGATATATTCCAGTAAATTCCAGCCAATTTGCATTTAAGTAACAGTAAAGTGTATTGCATCCAGCCATCCAAATCATCAGAGGAGCAGTATCCGCCTGCTGGCAAAATACTTTTTCATCCTGTTCTATTTCTTCCTCTTCTACCATGATTTGGTTAATGTTGCTCTGCACCTTTTTAGAAAACACTTTTGCCTGCCTGCTCTGCCTAAATTATTAAGGTAATAGTCTAAAAATAAGATTTTTTAATGGATATATAAATTATATATATCAATCTCCTATTTATCTTAATACTTTATTTAGTTTTATATTTAAAATAATTCCTTTATTACTGTAAATAAATTGAAAAAAATACTAAAGTTATCATTAAGATTAAGTTCAGAACTTTTGGTGAAATTTAAGCTAGCTATGTGTCAGTAAACTTGTTTGAGTTTGTGTGTTCTTAAAATTCCCCATAACATCCATCTTAGCTATGTAATCACATTGCTCAAAAACCTAATTTAGCTTCACGGGAAATATATAATTCAGTATGAGGCGCTTACATCTTTATCAGAAATTCACAATAATCAGAAATTTCATATCAAATAAATATTGATTTTTTGTCAAGAAGAATTCAGCATGAATTAGAGTCCTGGAGACTATAAGCCGCACGCCAGTTGCTTCTCCTGTTCGGAGACGCTACGCATAGCTTGCTTCGACCTAGGAGTACAAGTCGGCAGAGCCACCCAACGCACTAGCACAGCACGGCGTAAATAGAGATACCATTCACAATCAGGGAAAAGCTGACAACACAAGCTTTTTGACTTTTGACTTTTGACTTCCGCCTTGCGGTACTAGCTTGGCTCTAGAGACAAAACTTACCTTCGTGGGTTGGAAATTTTTGATTTTTTATGTTTTGGGCATAGGTAGACAATGCTAATGTAGTAGCGAATTATATTCACCTAATACTTTTCGGACATCCTCTTAAAATAAAGGCTATAAAAGGGTTTAATAGCCACGTCTCTACTAAGGAGTCTCTAATTAAATTGTGGTATAAAACTCTACTTTATTCATTGTGGCTCCTGTTAGCGGATAGCTAAGGTTTAGCCCATTCTGACTTCTAAATCCTTCTTCGATTTTCCAATTCAAACCCGATTTTTCAAAATTGTCTTGACCGTTCAAAACGCCCCATACCAAAATCGCAAATTAAATGAGAGAAATGCTAAATGTGATATCAACACCTTGCAACAATGGCTGATAATCGCATTTTATATGTTATAAAGCTCACAGAAATTAATGTTAGGCGGAAACTACTTTATGGAACCAGATAAACTGGGCCGTTTTAAGGAGTACGGCGAATTCATCCTCCGAAAGATAGATTCTGTGCCCCAGCACCCTTCAAAACGAGAAGATTGGGTTCCAGCTAGTCTTGACGACTGTCTCCTGCGTCTGCGGTCAGCTGCCCAGAAAACTGTAGACCTGGCAACTTCACCTGTCAAAATTGGGGTGATGGGGGAATTCAGTAGTGGGAAAACTTTACTTTTAGGTAGTCTAATTGGATATGCTGATGCTTTGCCGGTCAGCGAAAACCCCACTACAGGTAATGTTACTGCCATACATATCATACCGCAAGATGACTTTGCCACTACACAATTAAGTAATTTTACGGTAGATTATCTTTCTCATGAAGGGGTACACGAGTGTCTACGCTTCATGCTAGGGGAAGCCAATAAACGGACGACAGCAGCAGGTCTCCCTCCTATACCAGTATCGAAACTCAACTCTGGCACAGATATTATTGGCTGGTGTGAAGAAGCATGGAATAGCAGTAACAATTTAGAGCTACGTTATTTACTCCGGGAGTTGGTATTATTTCTCCGGGCTTATCAAGCTTATGGGGAAGTTATGTGTGGTGGGCGTTACCAGATTGATGCTACTACCGCCCGCGAGGGGCTACAGCTAGTCGAACAGCCAATGGCAATCCAAACTCTGAAATTTGAAGATTTACCTCCAGCGCATATCCGATTACCGAGTCCACCCCAGAGGCTACCAACGAAGTTATTGCAAAACAGCTTCCCACTCATTCGCCGCGTAGATATTGATGTGAAAATCTCACGGGAAATTTGGGATTTTGCAGGTGCAGCTAAATTTATTCTTATTGACTTTCCGGGATTAGGGGCTGCTAATTCGGGGGCTAGGGATACCTTTTTGTCGCTGCGAGAATTGGCAGAAGTACAAACAATTTTGGTATTGCTAAATGGTAAATCTCCTGGGAGCGATCGCGCCAATAAAATCTTTACGATGATGCAGCAGCAGCGACCGGGACAAGACCTGAAAGATTTAATTCTCGTAGGTGTGGGTCGCTTTGATCAACTACCCCTAGACAGCGAAGGTGGCGAAAGAGAACTTGACCAACTGATTGAAGATAGACATTTACAAGAGGAAACCGTTTTCCAAAAACTCAAAGTTTTGCAAACTACCATTGACGGTGCAGAAGCGTTTACAACTCAAAAAGACCGCATCGTTTTACTATCGCCACTGTTGGGACTAGCTGAATTGGCAAAACGTTCTAGTACCGTGAAAGCAGGCTCAACAGAGTTTTTGGCTAACTTAGACTATCCTGATTTTCTAGATCGGTCTAAACGGCTACAAGAAAAATGGCAGCGATTAAGTGAACAACTATTAGAATCTAACACTCGCAGTTATTTGGGCAGACAGCTAGGTTACTTTAGTCAAGATGGGGGACTTAGTAAGCTGCGGGAATTGATTCAAATTCACGTAGCGACTCATGGTCTAAAGCAACTGTATGAAGATACTCGGAGATCGGCTGATGTGGTGAGTCAGCAACAAGATCACTTGAAAGACATCATAGATGAAATTCACGAGCAAGGTATCCCTACAGGTGATAGTCCCGCCTTTGTCGAGCTGCGCTTTGTGGTCGAAAGCTTAGATAAAATCTATAGGAATTTTCAAAAAGATTTAGGGAAAGAACCACTCAAAGACCGGCGCGGTGTTGTCGTCAGCGATGTAGTAAAAGACGAACTTACCTTTAGAATCCTGAATTGGAACCAGTGGACTTTACTCTTCAACAAAGCCAACAATGGAGCGATCGCTCTGGCAGAATCTAAAGGTGCAGCGGGGAAATTATTTGATCGGGGAAATCGCGTCAATAGTTCCCTTCCAACTAAGAGTGATGATTTTTATCCGGTATTTGAGAAAACCGTTAAAGAAGTAGAAGATTTTGCCCGCGATCGCATCCATCAAGCAGTGGTAGATTTGCTGAATCAATTGTCAAATTATGTAGCCCCAGAACGCGAACAATTGCAGGCATTTTTCCATCCAGATATGGAACAAGAAATCGAAGAAAAATTTGGTTTTGAAGATGCTGATCTCTTTTTCAAATTATTACTAGGATGCGATCCTAACGAATGGAAAGAAGCAATCATTTCCGAAATCACTAGTAAAGACAAAACCGTTGCACCCGAAATTATCTTTCCTTTAGCACGTAAAGACGAGAAACACAACGTTGGTCAAATCTTTGACTGGGCACCAGAAAAAAGCCAAGGTTTACCTAGATCGAGCAACCACCAACTTTTAGTACTGCGACTGCGAGATGAAATCACTGCTAGCGCCAGCCTCCATCTTGTGCAGTATGTTAGCGAAGTTAATCAGCAAATAAATTCCGAACTTGAAGGTATTTTGGATCAAATTATTCCTAGTTTACAAAACCTTTCAAAAAAAGAAACTTTGCTGAGATATTTGGCGGCTGGGGAATTGCCATCTGAGATCGCAATTCCTATTTGGTTGCAGATTATTTCAGAAGTTGCTGCTGTTTCTTACTTAGATGATTTGAGATGAGCAACGATTGCAGTTTATAAATTTGCCAACTTAAGTCGTGAAGAGGTAGAGGCAATGTTAGGAGTTAAGTTAGAAGAAACTAGGGTTTATCAAGAAGCTAAACAAGAGGGACGAAAAGAACTAAAGCTTGAACTTGTACCTCAGTTTTTAGCTCGTGGTATGTCGATGGAAGATGTTGCCCAGTTACTTAGTTTAACCATCGAACAAGTAAGACTTGCAACTGAGGAAGAATCTTCAACATCAACTTAGTAACTGCCGTAATTTTCATAGCGATCGCCTAGTTTGGGCTACGCCTATGCCCTTTCATATAAAAGCGTAGCCCAACGTAGATATCGCGCCAAATAAAAACGCCACTGCTAAAGAGAATCAGTGGTACAAGACCAAAGATTCTCTAAATTTGTAATTTTATGATAGAACATTACAGTTTTTAGCCAGCTATAAAACGAACAACAGAAAGTGATACTATAATGAACCCTTTTCAACTCAACAAATATAGCGAGCAAGAACCAAGCGAGAAACAACAAAAAAGATTTCCGGGATGGTTTGCTTTAGATTTTGGTACATCGAATTCCACCGTTACACTCTTCGATCCAATTGAAGTACCGATCGCAGAAATTCTACCCAAAGAACAGGAAATGCGGTTGCGCGATCGCTTATCACAATGGCTGAGTTCTCCCGCATCAGTGGCTTTACCAGATGTCAGTGCTGATGATTGGGAAAAGTTTATCGCAGAAATTAGCAGAAATCTGGAGATAGAACCCAGCAGTTTGAGTGAAGTATTTGAAAGTGACAATAAAGAGCGATTTTTAGAAGCAATTCGCCAAATTGAACTTTCTTTAGGAAACAGTGAGAGATTCCGCCGTGCTGTCAGCAAAAAACTTTACCAAATTTATCATGAGGTGTTCCGCGTCCCTACCCTAGAGTCGCAAAATCTGATTCCAGTTGTGCTTGATATCGATCGCCGCGATACGGAAATTCCTAGCGAGTCGGAAATTTCGCAGTTAAGCGATTTAAAACTGCGGATGGGAAGGGAAGCCAGAGATAACCGAAAAAAAGCGATCGCTCAAGGTACAAGCGGTTCTTTAAAGGAAATTATCAGCAGATTTCACCATTCACCCAAACGCTATTTTGGCCAGGATCGTTTGTTTTCAGTTATTTTGGATGGTGAAGAAGAAATAATTACCGCTAACCAACTGATCCAATCTGCTTGGGCGCATTTAATCGAGTTAACTGAAGATTACCGCCAACGCGCCCAACGCAGGTTTTCAGAAGGAGATTTTTTAACAGCAGTTGTCACCTACCCCACTGTCGCCCCACCAGTTGTTCGCAAGGAAGTTAAGGAATTAGTTGAGCAGTTGGGGATCGATGATGTACAAACTGCTTATGATGAAGCTGTTTCTGTGGCGATATTCTTTTTATGGCGAGAATTTGGTGGTAATCTCAACATTGGCATCGAGTCATTCAAAACTCGTTGTCGCCAAGCAGGAAACAAATGGTCACAAAATGTTCTGGTTTTGGATATTGGCGGGGGAACCACAGACTTAGCTTTAATTGAACTGACTTTAGAAGATAAAACCCCTACCTTTGCCGATTATGAAGACCGAGGTTTAGGAGGGCGTTACTATAAACTTACCCCCAAACTATTAGGCTCATCTGGTCATTTACAGTTAGGTGGTGAGTTAATTACACTGCGAATTTTTAGATTATTAAAAGTTGCGATCGCAGATTTTCTCTTAACAGCAGTTACATCAGGGAATATAGAAAGTGAAAAGCTAGAAGATTTAATTAACTCTGAGTTAAACGAGCGCTTTTTAGAACAAGGCAAATTCAAAACTGGTAGCCTTTTAAAATGTCTAGATAAAGAGAATCCAGAAGGCGATGTTGCTTACAAAGATGCCCTAGATACTGCCGAGAAAGTATTACCCACGCGTTGGCAACAAGCACCCCAACGCCTGCAATCATTTTATATCCTCTGGGATCATGCGGAAGCCGCTAAACTGAAGCTTGGGCAAAAAGTACCAGCAGATAATTCTCTATTAACCTTCACACTTTCTGAACAGCAAATTTCTGAACTGCTCACCCAAAGCGCCGTTAAATTGCAAGTTCAAGATCCAAATAACATCTGCATTACCCTAGATAACCAGCAATTTGAACGAGCCGCCGTTTCAGGAATTAAAGAAGCGATCGGGATTGCCAAAGGATTAATGGAAAGTCGCTTGCGTCTCGATGATATCACCAAAGATTCTTGGAATTCCCAAAAAGTTGATTGGTTAATTTTGTCTGGAAAAACTTGTAATTTAGACATAGTGCAACGCCAAATCTACCAAGAATTTAGTAAGTCTCCATATTTTGTCTGGAATCCAGAACGCATTACCTTTGTGTTGGAATTTACCAAATTAGCCACCTCCGCCGGTGCTTGCTATGCCGAGAAACTGCGAAGATTAAGATTCGACCCAGAAGAGTCTAAAAGCTTGCTGCGTAAGGGAGCCAACCAGCTAGAAATTGATGTCAAAAATCTGTTTTATTATTTACCCTGCAACTTCAAACGCAAAACTCAAAGTAATGATTTGCTCACCATATTCAAGGCTGGGCAAGAACTCTACCAACTAGCACCTTCGGAAACTGTTGCCAAAGTTCGTACTGCATGGCAAGGAATTCAATTAACTAATATTATTTACCGTCAAGACTACGAGGATGGAGATTTACGACTATGGGGTAGCTTCGACGGCAAAAACCTCATGAATAAACTGGGAATGCAAGAAGCAGAGTTTCTAAAAAAAATTAAAGTCCAGTTTGAGATTGACCAAACTCTTGAATTTAGTGTGTTGCTTTGTCAAGGAAATCCCCATTATTTAATTGACATACCTGGCATTGATTTGGAATCGGTAGTTTCCGAAACTTCAACGCTATTTGCTGATGGTAAATTGAACTGGAATATTGCTGTGGAACGCTTCAACAAAGATTTAAATGATGGTGATATTGCTGTCAATGTTCTTGAGTCTGCAACTGTTGATCAACCAGATGCCTATCATCTTGTGTTTGAAGTAGGAAATGATGGTAGTAAATTGTTCCAAAAATTTCACTATCTGCGCGATGGCGTGACGAAACCAGGAATTGGGTTAATTAGTAATCCCTTACCTCCCTTCCCGCAAACTGGCCAACACACCTTTTATGTTTATCAAACAGATGCCGAAACTAACAGCAAAAAATGGATACGAATTGGCGCACTCAGCAAACCAGATGTAACAACAGATTACCCTTGCCAATATCGTGTAACTCTCGACGATCAAGGTATTCTACGGATGCACGCCGGTGAAGTCCCTTACTGGACATCAAACAATCAAGAATGCCTCAAAGAAGAAGGATGCGTTTATCTTGCTGAATTAGAATTGCAGCCCAACGAAGTTGATAAAGAACGCGATCCATTTTGCGGCATACATTAACTCTTGCATTAAACCTTCTCTACGAGACGCTTTGCGAATGCGTTCCTTTGCGTTGAAAAAATTTAAGATTTTTAAACGCAGAGGGGCGCGGAGTAAACGCTAAGGGGCGCAGAGGTTTGCCAAGTTTAATTCGCTACGAATCACATACAAGTAATATTTGGAGGTGAGATTCATGCAGCACTTGCGTCAATTATTAGAGATAGAAAACTCAGAGTTAGCCCAATTACTGCGGTTTAGTTTGTATGGACTAGAGGCGACTTTAAATCAGGCTCGCACAGAATTACCACTAGATCCAGGATCTAAAATATGCGATGAGGTGCTGCAAGAACTTCATAGCCTGTTGGAACCTTCACCTCCACAGCAAAATATTGGTTGGGAAGATGCGCCAGATGATTTAAAACTAAGTCACCTGCGGGAAGCTTTTGATTCTGACTCAGAACTTAATTATTATCTGGGTAATTCCCAATTGCAAAGCACAACGGACTCTGATTTGTGGAATGAGATTCAACGCAAACTGCTGCGAGTACCAGAAGATTTAGCTGCAACTTGGCGATCGCGCACCTTAGATTTAGCCCAAGAAGTTGGTGCGATCGCAGATAATTCTAACCTCTATCAACTTCCCTTTATCCGCGATGAAATTATCTACCCCGGACTTAGTGGTACTGTTCAAACTCAGGGATTGAGCTTATATCAACAAGCACTTTCAAATTCTCAAAATACTCAAGGTAATGCATCCGATTTACCAGCAGCATTCCTATTTTTATATATGAATTTTATTGAAATAGACCCAGATTTACATCATGCTTTAAAGAGCATTTTTAGCTTCGATGTCATTTCTTTACACTCCAAAGCAGAACAGCGCGATCAATATATTGATGCTTTAAGCGATCGCTTTCAACGCACCCAAAAAGCAGAGAAAAACACTGATCCCCTGTCAATTCTCCGTGCTTGGATTGACATGGACGAAGCAATACATTCCCTAGTATTTGTACCACCGGCTGAACGCTATTCTTGGTGGGGAAAGCTACAACATGAATCACGGCGCATCTTGAAGAAAGTCGCTGACGAAGCTATTAATGCAGGTAATGAAGTGCGAATTCGCCAATTATCGGGACTATATGCAGATATCTGTGCTTCATCCAAGGATGACTTGCAACTAGACTGTGGTGGTATTCCTGGCGAAGTCTTAACTTGTCTTCGAGTATATGCGCGAATTAATCAAGAAGAATCTCCAGGTCGTGTAATATTTCGCTCATCACGCTAGCACCGCAAGGCGGAAGTCAAAAATCAAAAATCAAAAGTCAAAAGTATTATGAAATAAGCTCTTTAGGGATTTTAGATGGTTGCTCTATTTACGCTGTGGCGTACTACTTGCTGGCGAGTTTTCTAATTCTTGAGATTATGAGGCAAGGCAGACGATTTTGCCAATCCCCACCTTGCCTCATAATCTAATGAAGATAAAAACGTTTAAATTTATAAAATGCCCCAGAAGTGTAGAATCCCTTGGCCAGAAAACACTTCAAGCGCAACGGCAGATAAAAAACCGATCATTGCAAAACGACCGTTCCAGTTTTCGCTCTGAGGAGTGAAGCCCCAGCGCAAAGCATTACGATCTTCTGAAACCGAAGGCGTAGTCTTCTTAACGTCTGCCATAAATAATACTCCGAGCTTTTATGATGTAACAGTTATAACTGCCTGTAAAGTAATGTAACAGGTTTTTACTAAAATGCAACATAAACTCAAGATAAAATTCAGTAGTGGATATTACGGACACGTAGTTTTATGTTAGTAGGTTTGCGATCTTAATCTCATTTTTCACCAATTTTCTGGAAAGGATGTTAAAAATGCCTATAGTTTGATTTTTTTAAACTTTTAAATAGATAAAAATGGCAATACCTGATTATCAAAAGATAATGCTTCCGTTGCTGAAATATGCACTTGATGGTCAAGAACACTCTATGAGAGAAGTCATTGGAGCTTTAGCTGACCAGTTTAGTTTAAGTGAAGACGAACGAAAAGAATTATTACCTAGCGGTCAACAACCGTTATTTGATAATCGGGTAGGATGGGCAAGAACATACTTAAAAAAAGCAGGTTTATTAGCAACCCCAAAAAGAGGATATTTTGAGATTACAGAAGAAGGTATAAACGTAGCTAGGCAATCTCAAAAAGAGATAAATACTCAGTTTCTTAGCCAATTCCCTGATTTTATTAAGTTCAAAAGTTCAAAAAAGCAAGATGAGAAAATTAGTTCAGAACTTGACGAAATCTCAGAAATAACTCCGCAAGAGTCTATGGAGTTAGGATACCAAAAAATCCGTAAGGAATTGGAAATAGATTTGATTAATCGGATTAAAAATATTTCGCCAGATTTTTTTGAAAGACTTGTCATTGATTTACTTATCAAAATGGGTTATGGAGGTTCAAGGCGTGATGCTGGAAAAGCAATTGGTAAAAGTGGTGATGGTGGTATTGATGGTATAATTAAAGAAGATAAATTAGGATTAGATGTTGTTTATATCCAAGCTAAAAGATGGGATACTAATGTCATAGGCAGACCAGAAATTCAAAAATTTGTTGGCGCTTTATATGGGCAAAGAGCAAAAAAAGGAGTATTTATTACAACTTCTAATTTTACTCAAGATGCAAAAAGTTATGTGTTGGGAATAGATATAAAGGTTGTATTGATAGATGGGCAAAAATTAGCACAATTGATGATTGACAATAATGTAGGGGTATCAGCAGTATCATTTTATGAAATAAAAAAGATAGATTCAGATTATTTTACAGATAGTTAAATAGTCTTTTTTTGCAAATTTCGAAATAATTAAATCAATATATTTTAACAAAACTTACTTTTTTACAAGTATACTCAAAAGCTCTCCTCGATGTCTTGGCGCTAAAGTCTAGACAAACATAAGTTAGCATTAAAAGGTAGTATATTGTCAATAGAATAAGTACATACCCTATTAGGTTGTAGCGAATTAATTATCTTTGAAAAAGTTTCTATACCTTATGCCTTTATTTTGCGTCCCTCTACGTTAAAAAAAACAATGAAAGTAATAATTTATGATCAAAAGCCCACTCCGTTATCCTGGTGGTAAGTCAAAAGCAATTAATCAGATAGTCGAATACTTGCCAGAGAGCTTTTCGGAATTTCGAGAACCTTTTGTAGGTGGTGGTTCTGTATTTATTTATTTAAGACAAAAGTTTCCTCATATCAAAATTTGGATTAACGATTTAAACCGCGAACTCTTCTTATTCTGGAAGTTTGCCCAATCTGATATAGCTCAGTTAGTTAAAGAAATTCGACATATTAAAATTAGATATACAGATGGTAAATCACTATTTACGGAATTAACTAGTGTAGATGTAAATAATTTATCTGATTTAGAAAGAGCAGTTCGCTTTTTCGTACTCAATAGAATTACTTTTTCAGGAACTGTAGAATCAGGCGGTTTTTCGGAACAAGCTTTCCATAAAAGATTTACTGATTCTTCAATAGAACGGCTAGAAAAGTTAGAAAACATTCTATCAGAAAATGTCCAAATTACTAATTTAGATTACAGCCACCTATTAAAATCAGACGGGGAAGATGTATTTTTATTCTTAGATCCCCCATATTTTAGTGCTACTAAATCAAAGCTATATGGTAAAGACGGTGACTTGCACACTTCTTTTGAACATCAGAGATTTGCTAACCTTTTGCAACAATGTCATCATCGCTGGTTAATAACCTATGATGACTCATCGCACATTCGAGACAATTTTAAATGGGCTAATATCTCAGCATGGGAATTACAGTATGGGATGAATAACTATAAGCAAAGTGGTGCGGCTAAAGGAAAAGAGTTATTCATTACTAACTACGAAGTTAAACTTGATTTGGAAAAAAAACCACAAGTTCAGAATCTTGCTAATCTAGCTTTGCAATTAAGCCTTAAGATTTAAACCTAACTTTGATAGCTTCCAATTTTCCGGTAGGATAACCCCATAGCTCTCAATATAGCTACAACATACAAACCTTAGCTATGATAACTTCCCCAATCCCTGCTCAAGAATCCTCTACTAGCTGGTATATCCTGCTGCAACAATTAATAGATGGCCAATCCTTGTCCCGTACTCAAGCTGCTGAATTGATGCAAGGTTGGCTCACTGAAGCGGTTCCCCCAGAGTTATCAGGGGCTATTTTAACAGCGCTGAACTTTAGAGGCATTTCTGCCGACGAGTTGACCGGCATGGCTGAAGTATTACAATCTCAATCAAAACTAGGGACTGGGGACTGGGGGCTGGGGACTGGGCAAGAATCTACCCAATCCCCAATCCCTAATCCCCAATCCCCAATCCCCCTAATTGATACCTGTGGCACTGGTGGAGATGGATCATCAACCTTTAATATTTCCACAGCCGTTGCATTTGTCGCCGCAGCATCTGGTATACCTGTCGCCAAACACGGCAATCGTTCAGCCTCAAGTCTCACAGGAAGTGCAGATGTATTGGAAGCCTTGGGTGTAAACTTGAGCGCATCCAGTGAAAAAGTGCAAGCCGCACTACAAGAAGTCGGGATCACTTTCTTGTTTGCCCCTGGTTGGCATCCAGCACTCAAGGCGGTTGCCTCATTACGGCGGACTTTGAAGGTGCGAACAATTTTTAATTTGCTCGGGCCGCTAGTAAATCCCTTGCGTCCAACTGGGCAGGTAGTAGGCTTATATACTCCTAAGCTTTTGGCAACTGTTGCCGAAGCTTTACAGAATTTGGGCAAGGAAAAGGCGATTGTGCTGCACGGACGAGAAAAACTTGATGAGGCTGGGTTAGGAGATTTAACTGATTTGGCGGTGTTATCAGACGGAGAAGTGCAGTTAACTAGCATTAATCCCCTAGATTTGGATCTAACGCCTGCTTCCATAGGTATGCTTCGAGGTGGAGATGTCCAAGAGAATGCGGTGATTCTCAAGGCGGTACTCCAAGGTAAGGGAACTCAGGCACAACAAGATGCAGTAGCGTTGAATGCGTCGTTGGCGCTGCAAGTAGCGGGTACGATCGCATTCCTCGATCACGCTGAGGGGATTAAAATCGCTAAGGATATCCTACAAAGTGGGGCTGCTTGGACGAAGTTGGAGCAGTTAGTTGAGTTTCTGGGGAATTAATTTGCGATCGCAATTGCGGACGAAACTCTACCACATTACGTTTGATGGTGACATCGTAGTTACCAAAAAAGTCATGTCCTAAAAGTCCAGTTTCTAGTTCCGTACCTGCGATCGCAACTGCTACTCTATTCACTGTTACCCCGCCAGCTGCCATCGAATTAACGTAGCCTACAGGAAATTCTACAGCCCTGGAACTCGCGGTATTTGCCTTAGCTTTCCCCACTGGCACTATTCCCAAGGTATTTGCCATCTCTTGGGTAATTACAGTGCCACTGGCTCCCGTATCCACAATCATGTCAAATTGTTGCTGCCCATTAAAGGTAACTTCGACAATTGGTGTTCCACCAATTCGCCTTTTAATCGGGGCTGTAAATACTTCCTGAGTTGGAATTACCACTGCTGATGAGGGCAAAGCTGGTTTTGGTGGTAACGGGTTTATTTCTTGTGGAGGCGATAGAGGTGAGGTATACTTTGGTGTGGTTATTGTCTGGGGAACCACAACTATTATCCTCTTCGGTTCGGCAACGCGCACAGGGCGAGGATTAGCTTGCTGTTGGGCATATTTAATTTGGCGACGATATTCAGTAATTTTGGTTTGAGCGATCGCAAATTCTGGGCTTTGTCGCCGGACTCTTTGCATCAGCGCGATCGCATCCTGGTACTGATTCGCCACCAAAATCCAATCACCTGGAGATTGAGCAGATCGGCTGATACTCCAAGCGCCAACGGCTTTATCTAGCCCCATCTCAAAAAGACTTGGTTCACTTTCAGATGGCTCTAGCGGTTGTGCTTCTGGGGTAGGGGTAACTGCTGGTGTTGTTGGTTCAACGACAGGCTGTACTGATGCCTGCTCCCCAATTGGCGCGGGTTGCTCATTGCCACCAGTCGCAGTGTTCCGTTGGTCTTCACTACAGGCAACACACAAAACCGCTAGAGCGCTTGATAGAAAAATTAGGGTTGCACGGGATAAAAAAGACTGAAGCATAATTAATTTTAACCACCCAAGCTTTGCCAAAGCCACTCCCGCTAATTTAATTCCTTTTTAATTTTAATTAACTATTCTAAAAACTCCCAATTACTCAACTCATGGGATAATTAACAATCGCAGTATTGGGGAATGGGGAAGAAGCAGGGGAGCAGGGAGCAGCGAGCAGGGGGAAAATTCCTCTCCTCTCCACCCTTCCCTCTGCCTCTTCCACTCCCCACTCCCCACTCCCCACTCCCCAATTTACTATGCCCCTGTCTGACGCAATACCTGCTTTACTTGTCCTGGCAGATGGAACCACTTATCGCGGTTGGTCTTTCGGTGCTACGGGAACCGCGATCGGAGAAGTGGTGTTCAACACTGGTATGACCGGCTACCAAGAAGTACTAACCGACCCAAGTTACAGAGGTCAAATTGTCATTTTTACCTATCCTGAATTAGGCAATACTGGCGTCAATTCTGAAGATGAGGAATCAGATGGCCCCCAAGTTAGGGGTGCGATCGCTCGGAATATTTGTCACCGTCCGAGTAACTGGCGATCGACACAATCCTTACCAGACTACCTTAAACAAAACCAAGTACCAGGGATCTACGGCATCGATACCCGCGCCCTTACCCGCAAAATTCGGACGTCTGGAGCCATGAACGGTGGCATTTCCACAACCATTCTCGATGAGGCGGAATTACTAGAGCAGGTACAAGCGGCTCCCAACATGGCAGGTTTAAATCTCGTTCGGGAAGTTACCACCGCAAAGGCTTATGAATGGTCAGATCCCACAATTCCAGCTTGGGAATTCAACTCGGAAACTGCGGAAAATCTTGGAGAACCCTTTACCGTTGTTGCCCTTGACTTTGGCGTAAAACGCAATATTTTGCGTCGCTTAACAAGTTATGGTTGTCGGGTAATTGTTGTGCCTGCTGATACACCACCAGAAGAAATCCTCAACTATAATCCAGATGGTGTGTTTCTTTCTAATGGGCCTGGCGACCCTGCTGCCGTCACTGAAGGGATTGCAACTGCCAAAGCGCTTCTGTTAAGTGAAAAGCCCATCTTTGGTATTTGTATGGGACACCAAATTTTAGGTCATGCACTAGGGGCAGAAACCTATAAACTCAAATTTGGTCATCGTGGTTTAAATCAGCCTGCCGGTTTACAACAACGGATAGAAATTACCAGCCAAAACCATAGTTTTGCTATTGATCCAGATTCTTTACCTACGGCAGTTGTGGAAATCAGCCACCTGAACTTAAACGATCGCACCGTTGCTGGGGTACGTCACAAATCTCTACCTGTATTCTCCGTCCAATATCACCCAGAAGCCAGTCCTGGCCCTCACGATGCTGATTACTTGTTTGAGCAATTTGTTCAATCCATGCGAACAGCACGTCAAGCCGAGACAGCCGAAGTGAGGTAAAAATAGGGAATGGGGACTAGGGACTAGGGACTGGGGACTGGGGACTAAGAAATAAGATTAAAAATACTATTTTCTTCCAATCCCAAATCCCCAATCCCCAGTACCCAGTACCCAGTACCCAATCCCCTACTTCAGCAGATTGTAGACAACTTGCTCCAAAACCATCTATACTTGAGCGTTCACTTTAACTCATGAGGAGGGAATTATTGCTGATTCATTGAATCTAACCGTTAGCCTGAGGGGCACTCGTGAAGTCCGGGATAACTGTCAGCTATTCCGCCTCACAGGTTTGTTAGATGCCTTTTCTGAGCCGACATTTCGCAAGGTACTTGGCAGTAAGATTGACGAGGGCCCTAAGCATATCATTTTGGATCTCTCACAAATCGACTTTATTGATAGCTCTGGCTTGGGTGCTTTGGTGCAGCTAGCCAAGCAGGCTCAAACTGCTGAAGGCACTTTGCAAATCGTCACAAATGCCCGGGTAACTCAAACGGTCAAGCTTGTTCGCCTAGAGAAGTTTCTCTCCCTGCAAAAATCAGTTGAAGAAGCTCTAGAAAACGTCAAGTAGTCTTGATTGCTTGAACCGAGAGATCAATTCGGCTATCCAGATTCAACATCGGATAGCTTAATTTTTAAAACTTCTGGCAGAAAACCTCTCTCCTTGTGGGAGAGGCACACAGCCAGTTAAGCTATTATGTTTAAAGTTGAGCAATAATAAATATATAGACACCCAGTTCTTGGGTATGTAATTTTTGGATTTTCATCGGATAAACAATCAAGTCTGAGAAATTTGTAAGAAATACAAAGCCAGCAGATTTGTTTATAGGTAAACTTGACTTGATAGTGTATAGTTAAAAATTGTCGCTTACTAAGTAAGCATGACAATGCGATCAAGTAACAGGGTGAGTTTGATGTCAAAATTTTACCCTATCTTAAGCACAGACCACAAGTAGGCAAAATTGGGTTTATGGGCGTTGACATCAGGGTGATCTAAAATGCTTTCTTCTCAATCAAAAAGATAGAATTAGCTAAGTATTTCTGATAGTATTGATTATGCTAAGTATAGTATTATGGCTTACTTCAGAAAAATCAGTCTTTGCAAAGAATGCCTGCCAAATGTAGCCCGTCAAGGAATGATTTATTTGTGAAGTCACAGGAGGAAGAGCTATTAGATGGACAAGATGAAACTCCCAAACAGACTTTATCTTGGACTCAAGCACTCTTGACAACCACAGCGCCATTCCAACAGATTTCCCTCTCACAAGTGCAACAAATTTCTCCTACTGCTTTGGCATATTTGGGGGATGCAATTTATGAGTTGTATGTTAGAATGTTCTATCTGCTGCCATTGCAGCGAACAGGAATTTACCATCGTCTGGTAGTGGAGCAGGTAAGAGCGGAAACACAAGCGCTACATTTGCGATCGCTGATTCCTCATCTCACGGACACCGAATTAGAAATTGTCCGACGGGGTAGAAACGCCGCTACAGGACGCCCTAAGCGACTTAATCCCGAAATTTATCAACAGGCAACCAGTCTAGAAACCTTAATTGGCTACTTATATCTCACCGATTACCAGCGTCTAACCGAACTGTTGCAAATGCTTCATGTAGAAAAAGAGTGAGAACTTAATTTTAAAGTAGCCACAGCAGTAGATTTGGTTCAAGAAATTGACGTAATTATGACGACCAACCATACGCTATATCTATAACTCAAATGCAGAATAAACCTAGAAAAGTCAGAACTTCTAACGAATCCAATCGTGGGCAACCCGTAAAAATTCAGGGTAAGCGTGTTGTTACTAATCCGACTCGTAATCCCAGAAAAATAGATAGCAACCCCGTCTCTGGTACTAATCCGACTCGTAATCCCAGAAAAATAGATAGCAACCCCGTCTCGGGTACTAATCCGACTCGGAATCCCAGGAAAATAGATAGCAACCCTGTCTCTGGTGCTAATCCGACTCGCAATCCCAGGAAAATAGATGTTGCTAATCCGACTGGCAATCCCAGGAAAATAGATAGCAACCCCATTGACAACTCCCGCCAACGAAATAGCAACTTCTCGCAGCCGCCTGTATCTACACCGACAGAAGAAGATAGCGATCTCATCTACGGTCGTCATCCAGTATTGAGTGCATTACAAAATCAGCGCAATCTCAACCGTCTTTGGATTACTACCCGTCTGCGCTACGACCCCAGCTTTCACCATTTTCTCTTGCAAGCCAAAGAAAATGGCACAGTTATTGATGAGGTTGAACCCAAGCGTTTAGACTATCTCACCAATGGAGCCAATCATCAAGGTGTGGCTGCACAAGTTGCTCCCTACGCTTACATCGAATTGCCCGATCTAATTGAACAGGCAAAAGCTGTAACCGATCCCGTAATTGTCGTGGCTGATGGAATTACTGATCCCCACAACTTGGGAGCAATTATTCGCACCGCCGAAGCAATAGGCGCTCAAGGTTTGGTGATTCCCCAAAGAAGGGCATCTGGGATCACTTCTACTGTGATGAAAGTGGCAGCAGGCGCTTTAGAAAATTTTGCTGTAGCTAGAGTTGTCAACCTCGGCCGCGCCTTAGAAGAATTAAAAGAAGCTGGCTATTGGATTTACGGTACTGCTGCAAGTGGAAGCGAGCCTGTGCATACAGTGAATTTCACTGGCCCAATCGTTTTGGTAATCGGCTCAGAAGGCGAAGGTCTGAGTATGTTGACTCAACGCTCCTGTGATTTCTTAGTATCGATTCCTCTACAAGGTAAGACTCCCAGCCTCAATGCTTCTGTAGCAGCAGGTATGACGCTTTATGAAATTTATCGCCAGCGATCGCAAAATACCCTGCACCTAGATAAATTACAAAAAATCTCTTTGAAAAAGTGACAGTAACAGAGTATAAAGAAATGTAAAAGATAATAAAGCAACATATCATTTAACACCCTGTAGACGTTTATAAATTGGCGAAAACCATGAAAACCATTTGGCATAACCTCAAGGAAGTGTTAATTAACACATTCGATTCCATCGGCTTGGCTTGGTGGGTAGAGATTGTGACGCAAAATCCCCGTTGTACGTACTACTTCGGGCCATTTCTGAGTTCTTCTGATGCAAAATTGTCAAGCATTGGATATATAGAAGATTTGGAGATCGAAGGAGCTACGGGAATTGCTGTGAATGTCAAGCGCTGCAAACCCAATAACTTAACAATCGCTGAAGACTTGGGGGAAAGATTTGACCGCAAAGTACAGCCTGCCTTTGGCGGTCAAATTTAAGTTAACTTAGGCCAGAGAAGGGAAAAGATGCGAGAATGCGGGGACGCAAAGACACGGAGAGACTGAGAATTCTTTTACCGCGTTAATGCGTCTTTTTCACTCACCGCGTCACCACATCTTCACTCTCGATTTATTCTTCGTCAATAGTCAAAATTTTTTTTAATATTAGACTATTGACTACTAATTACCTGCGGATGAACTTCCAGCCAATGGTCAATGTCATTCAGCACCTGCTGGGGGACTTCCCACGGAAAAAGATGGGCGGTGTTAGGATAGGATTGCCATTGAGAATTGTTGAGGTGTTGAGCAGTTTCTAAGCTGGAACTAGATGTAATGTGGCGGTCTTGATCACCAGCAAGTACTAAACTAGGACATTCTATTTGTGGCAAATCTAGAAGTCGGTTGTATCCCGATTGAATTTCACTATAGAGGGCGCGAGTAGCAGCAGGAGAGGTTTGCAAATAAGCTGGTACTGCTTCTGTGGCGATGTACTTGTAAGTGGTAGATGTATGTTGTTGAATTAAGTAGCGAAAAAGCGATCGCTTACCAAAAGTTTCAATATTCCATTGCCAACTCGGTTTTATATAGTTTATTAAGCCAGCAACGCCAGTATATAAATTATCCTGCCAAGTGATAGGAGGATGACTACCACGGGGTTTTGCGGCTGTCGCCACCAAAATCAGCCCTGTAATGCGCTCTGGCAAACGTAATGCCAGTTCCATTGCCAGAATACCCCCAAGTGACCATCCCAATACTAGGCACTTTTCAATCTCAAAGCGGTCTAGCAGCGCTTCTAAATCAATCAAATGGTCATTCATATTAAAATTACCATTCCAGCGACTTTTGCCGTATCCACGTAAATCAGGGGCAAAAGTTTTATAACGTTTTGATAAATGATTGGTAAAGACAGATAGACTACGACCAGTACCAGGATGACCATGTAAGCCCAGAATGGGGAATCCTTGACCTTGGATGTAGACATTGAGACGTGCAGCAGTGGTAGGATAGCGATCGCTCATCTAGCACCCCCACGAGACTTCCGCCATACTTGATAGCCAAATGTGTTCAAATTAAAACCTTCAAATTATCACAGTTTTAAGAAATCGGTTCAAAAACCATTTGGGGAATTAACACTTCATCTTGTAATTGCCCTATACCTAAAAAGCGAGTCTCTTCATCATAAACTCGAACTATTTCAGGAACATCAAAAGTTAGAGAAATTCGCTGACCTTGACACCATTTTTGAGCAGATGTTGCTGGTAAAGTAACAGATGACAAATGTTGTAAAGCTGCATCTGGGGAAATCGGTTGAAATGTATCGGCTTGCAGTTTAGTTTCTAAGTCGGTCAAAGTCAGACTATCTGTTAGATCGAAACCACTGCTTTGGGTACGAATCAAAGCGGCAAGAGTGCCACCAGTTTCTAAAATTGCACCTAAGTCACGAGCGATCGCTCTAATATATGTACCAGAACCACAGGCGATCGCAACATCCAATTCGGGGAAATCCCCTTCTCTCCAGTCCAAAATATCTATCTGAAAAACTTCTACTGTCCGCACTGGAACTTCCACCGTTTTACCTTGGCGTGCTAAGTCGTAAAGGCGTTTACCATCCACTTGAATTGCACTATAACTAGGTGGTATTTGCTCAATCTTGCCTTCAAATTGTGGTAATACGCTTTTCACCTGTGCCAAACTCAATCCAGCACAAGGTTGAGAAGTGATGATTTCGCCTTGTAAATCATCGGTTGTAGTACGCACACCCAGACGAATAGTGGCAATGTACGCTTTGTTTTCTGGCAGATATTGCAACAATCTTGTGGCTTTACCAAGGGCGATTGGTAAAACCCCTGTAGCGGCTGGATCTAAGGTTCCCGCATGTCCTACACGTTTGAGGCGCAACAATTTTCGCACCCGCGCTACGCAGTCGTGGGAAGTCCAGTCAAATGGTTTGTTTAAGTTGAGAAAACCTTGAAATAACACAAAATCAATACTTACAGCTTCTAAACTCTATTAAATACTTATTTAATGCTCAAAGCATTAATATTTGGTAATTAAAGCTTAATCAAGCATTAATTTATACACATTAACTAGCTTCAAGACATCCTGTAAGCACTTTACAGAATGATACACACAAAATCCAGATAACGCCGAGCATGTACAGTAAATACCACTTTGTCACTTATAATATAAGTAAAAACACATAAAATGCTTTTACCACAACAATCATCGATAAGCTGATTCACAAAAGACGCTTGTTTTTAACAACCTATTACCGATGGTTCCTCTGCGAGTCGCAGAGCGAAGGTTTTGTATATTAAAGCACTATAATACTGCTACAAGTCAAGTTGATGATGGGGATAGTTGACCTATTGGGCATATCTTCGGTAAGCTGACTGTAACTTTAGTTCCTTGTCCCACTTCACTAGACAAGGTAATATCACCACCATGTAACTCAACACAAGCTTTAGCGATCGCTAGCCCCAATCCTGTACCGGGGATTGTGTCAACGTTGCTTCCACGACTGAAGGATTGAAACAAATTTTCTTGATCAGCCATCGGGATACCAATTCCCTGATCTTTGATGTAAAAAATTATTTGTGATTCTTTATCAATGAGGTGGAATTCTACACTACCTCCATTTGGAGAGTACTTAATTGCATTGGATATTAAATTAGTAAAAATTTGCTGCAAAAGTCCGCGATCGCCCCAAAAATCCTGGTTATTACCAGTAATTTGAAAAATTAATTCGTGGCGATCGCCTACTGTTTCTCGCTCCTGTTCTATCAATTCAGAAAAAAATTGCAGTAAATCGAGTAGTATTGGCTTAAATTTAGGTTTTTCCAGTTCAAATTGGTTAACCAGAAGCATGTTATCCACAAGTTTGGACATATACCTGGCTTTGTGTTCAATGATTCCCAAGAACCTCTGTTGTTTAGACTCATCTAGTTGCTGGCTATGTTTTACCAAAGTTGATGCGGCAGCCAGAATTGAAGTTAGGGGCGTTCGATACTCATGGGAAACCGTGGCAATAATTTGCGATTTAAATGTATTGAGTTGCTTTTCTTTGGCAAGTGATGCTTGAGTTTGGGCTAGCAATTCAGCTTGTTGGATGGCGATCGCTAGTTGCACCGAAACTTCATTGAGCATTTGGGCATCATCAGTTTGCCACTGTCGTTCCCCGGAATTATGGTGAGCAATCAACAAACCCCAAAGCTTGGGGGTTGGGTTCCCATTGTTGCTCAGATTAATGGGAACTACTAGATTTGCCTTAGTATTAAATTGCTCTTTTAGGCTAACACAATTACACAAGCCAAGCTCATAGATATAAGGGATGGGGGATTGGGCATTGGGTACAAGAGGTAGAGGTGCAGGGTGTAGGGTGCAAGGGGGAGAATCAGTAATTAATTTATCTCTTTCCTCTGCTCCCTGCTCCCTGCTCCCTGCTTCCTGCTCCCCTGCTTCCTCCAGTGTCCCAACGCGATCGCACAATGGTACAGTGCGGCATGGCTCAACTGAGGAGGCAACTATTTTACCGTCGGCATCTGGGGCGAACTGATACACCATCACGCGATCGCACTTCAGAAGTTGCTGTACCTCAGCTACAGCCGTATTCAAAATTTGCTCTAGGTTAAGAGATTGGCGAATTCTTAAAGCAGTCGTGGCAATTAAGCGCTGTTTCTCCTGGGTTTTATGGAGTTGTGCTTGCAAGCACGATTGCTTAATGGCGTTGCGGACTGTTAGTTGCAGTACATCCTGTGTCAGATGTTGCTTGACTAAATAATCCAAAGCACCCCGTTTCATTGCTTGCACAGCTATCTCTTCATCACCACGCCCTGTCAGCATAATCACAGGCACAGAACTCTCAAATATCTGCTGCTGCATCTGATCGAAGAGTTCTAACCCACTCATATCAGGTAAGCAAAAATCTAGCAGGATGACATCAAAGCGCATTTTTTGGCACAAAGCAAGTGCTTCTTCTGCACAGTCTGCCTCCAAAATCTGGTATGACTGGTGCGGATCTTTCAAAAGATATCGGCGATAAATTTTCCGATCTGCTGCACAATCATCGATGATGAGTAGCGTCCATGTGTCCAACATATTAAGTATGAGGATTGGGGAGCCATGTAGATCCCTTTTATCCAGATTTTTTATTGCATAATTCTAAAAATAATATAAAATAAGTGTAAATAAAATCTAAATTCTTTAGAAATTCTAAAGTAATTTAAGCAGTAAGATAAATAACAAAATGGGACAACGCATCTAAAAGAGACAAGCAGACACAATGACTCAAAGAGGAAAATGTCGCTGTGTCCTCTGAGCCGTCTCTTTTGTTATCCTTTTTTCCCTACTGCCTTATCAACAGAGAATAAACAAATTAATCCAAGGCTGGCGGCATATTGGCTTCAAGCCAATAGTCCACGAATGCTTGAATCGTCTTTTTTAATTCCTCAGCATCCATCGGCTTTACCAGATATCCATTTGCGCCCTTTTGGTAGCACAATTCAATATCCTTGGGGTTAGATGATGTGGTAAAAACAACGATGGGGATTTCCTTGAAACTATTGTCTTGCTTGAGCCTATCTAAAATGTCACGGCCATCAATACCTGGCAAATTCAGATCGAGCAAGATAACAGAAGGTCTTAGTGCTACTTTAGAGTTGCGTAAGGCTTCGCTTCCTAGTCGATAGAGGAAGTCTAAAACCTCATCCCCATTAGTACAACGATGTATGGGGTTCTGGACGGACATGCGCCGCATCAGACGTTGTAGCATCCGAAAATCTTCATTGCTGTCCTCAACAACGAGCAGAGGTTCATGAAGTTTTTTTGTCATTCGTAGTGTTAAAAGAGCTTAACAAAAATATATATTTGGTTATTATCTTAAACTATTCCAGCGTGAAATAGAAAATTGAGCCAAAGCCTATGGTAGATTCAACCCAAATTTGGCCGTTATGAAGCTCAACAATCTTCTTAACAATAGCTAGTCCAGCACCTGCTCCTCCACCGTACTTTTCCTGAGAGTGGAGCCGCTTAAATAGTCGAAAGATAGTTTCTTCTAGGTGATGCTGTGGAATTCCAATACCGTTATCTCGGATATAAAAGATTGGAGATTGGGGATTGGGGATTGGGCATGGAAAAGAGGCAGAGGGGCGGGGTGCTCTTAGCAGAGGGGAAAACTCTTCTCCCTTGCTCCCTGCTCCCTGCCCCCTGCTCCCCTGCTCCCCTGCTCCCCCTGCTCCCTGCTCCTCTTCTTGAGAAAGGTAGCCAATCTCAACCCATTGCTCTGGCTTGTCGTTGTATTTAAACGCATTTCCCAGGAGATTACTGAAGACTTCATTAACGAGAACTCGGTCACATTGAACTGTTGGTAAAGGCCGAGGAATACAAATATCCACAAGTCCAGAGTCTTGGCGACTAGCACGAAAGACTTCAATCACTTGGGTAACTAATTCGTTGAGGTCAGTTGCTTGCTCTCGCAGTTGTGCTTGTCCTAACTGCGATAACCGCAGTAGAGCATTAATTAGAGTTTCCATGCGTACAGACAAGGAAATTACTGTTTGCAAGCACTCAATTCCCTCATCATCTAATACTTGGGCATAGTCTTCTAGCAGCACCGTCGAGAAGTTATAAATTCCCCGCAAAGGCTCTTTGAGGTCATGAGAAGCAGCGTAGGCAAAAGAGGCTAATTCCCGGTTGCTGCGCTCTAATTCCAGATTGATTTTAGCTAACTCATCCGCCTTAGATAGTACAATACCAACGATCGCATTACTCAGAGCGATCGCACTCTCAAGTTCACAAGCTTTCCAAGGTAAAGAAGTTAATCTAACCGTTTCTTGCCATTGTTCAAAGGATTTTCGTGGACATAGGATAAGGCTACCATCTGCCTGAGCTTGAATGGATTCGTTGGGATTACCTGCCCAGTTTACCGTTTGGATAACTTCGGGGCGAAACCAAAGAATATAATAACGCCGGATTTTAGAAATCCGCAGTAGCAGCAAGCCACTAGCAGTATCTTTAAATATGAGCGCTTCTGGGTAAAGCTTGGGCAGAGAATCGGTGGAAAACAGGTTATCACTAACTTGGGTATCCGCCCATTCAATTAACGCCCGAACTTCATGAATATTCGGTGTTGCTCCTACAAGGGTAATTTCATTATTCAGACAAACTGCTGCCCCAGAAGCACTGACAAGATCGAGCAAACGGATTTCAGGTTTAATTAAAGCATCAATAAAATTATCTGCCTGGGAAATGGACTCAAGGAAATCAGACTGTAGAGATTTGAGTTTTACCTTATAGTCCCATTCCGAATAACTAATTTTGTGCGCTAATTCAGAAGACACAATCTGTCCTAAAAATTCGCACATTTTTAGCACTTCATAAGAAATATACTTTGGTGTTAAATGATGACAAGATATTAATCCCCAAAGCTTCTGTTCTTGAATGAGCGAAATCACCAAAAGAGCCTTTACTCCCATATTTTGATGATATTCAGCACAACACGAATCAAAACTTCGTAGTACAGAGTAACTTAAGTCAATAGGCTGATGTGTTGTCGGATTTTCCGGTGAAACTAGTTTAACAGGTTCGGCTGTCAAATCGGGGAGAAATCGTAGAAGGCAGCGCGTGTATAACTCCCTAGCCTGCACTGGAATATCTGTAGCGGGATAGTGGAGTCCTAAATAAGGTGATAAATCTTCTCGTTTGACTTCTGAAATAACAGAACCCGCTCCCGACTGGTCAAATTTATAGACCATTACCCGATCAAAACCGATGATTTTTTGGACTTCTTGTGCCACTATATGCAAAAATTCTATCAGGTTTGATGTTCTTTGCATTTTGGCGATCGCTTCACCCGCCAAAGCATGAAAGCCTAAAAAACTCACCTCAGATTTTGAGTCTGTCGGTTCTAACTCCAGAATCACAGCTTCTTCTGTGCGATGAGCAATAGCGTCAAAATCTCGTTGCCGATGCAAAGTATTTATTGATACTTTGAAAGCATTAGGAATGCCAATTTTTTTTGCCAAGCACTGCTTTACAGTTTCTATTTGTTGAGCTTCTAGTAAATAGCTCAATGGTTTGCCAAACAACTCTTCTGGTTCTTTGCCCAAGTGTTCTTGGGTATTGTTGCTAACTTGCAGTATCTCTAGTTGAGTACTGAGTGCCAGTAGAACACCATGAGGTTGAATAAAGCCAGGTATGTGAATAGGTTTGCGATCATGGTTAGTCAGAGCAGTAGCTTGGGTAGTAGTAGTTTCAGGCTGGCTCATAAATCAACTTATGTAAAGCTGATTTTTACAATAGCGCAATTAAATGTCACATTTCTTTAAAGTATATGCCGATAAGGATGAATGCGAAGAAATTTTGTAAATGTTATTCACAAAACAAGGGTATTTACTGCGACTGAGTAATTTCTGTATTCAGCATTAATTGCAGCTCTTTAGGGATTTTTAATGGTTGCTCTATTTCCGCCGTCGCGTACTAGCCCTTTGCTTCTGCTCTTTGCGAAAAGTTCCACTGGCTAGTAATAACAAAGATTGTTATTATAATGTCTATTATTGTTATAAAGAAATAGACACATGAATATTTCGCTTACTCCTGAGTTGGAAGCCTTCGTCCAAATACAGGTTGAGTCCGGCTTGTACGCTTCTCAAAGCGAGGTAATTCGGGAGGGGTTGCGTCTTTTAAAACGCTTTAATGACCATTCCGAGGAATATAAATTGTGGCTCAATGAGCAAATTGCTATCGGTCTTTCAGAGCTTGATAATGCACAAGGTCTTCCCCAAGAAGGTGCGCGAGAGCGCATCCGCAACAAGGCGCGACAATTGATCAAAAAATCGTTGTGACAAACCCAAAACTTTATATTCTCTCGCCGCAAGCAGAGAACGACCTTGCGGGAATTTATGCCTATATCGCGCGAGATAATCCAGATGCTGCCGAACGGATTCTAGACAAGCTTCTTTCTGCCTGTGAATTACTGACAGACAACTCCGGAATAGGACAGTACCGTTACGACTTGACTCCGCTTCCTGTCCGGTTCTGGTTGGTGCAGCCTCGATATTTCCTGATATACCGAGGTGAAAACCCTGTTGAAATCGTGCGTGTACTCGCAGCAAACATGGACATTGCGCGGGAACTCGCCGGAGAATAAACAATTAGTTTGTTTATATAGGACTAATATTTGATTTCTGAAAAAACTCGGTACACATCGAAAAGCCTAATTCCTTATTCCCTATTCCCTACTCTCTACTCCCCGCCCACTTGCTTAGATAATTTCAAAAATCAAATACGATTCCTATAGTCAAATAAAAATCATCACATGCAGCAATGCAACACCAATATCCAACATCCAAAATCCGAAGCTGACTATGGTGTTGGGAACTTTTTCTTTTGCAGGTTTGGCTTCTTTAATATCCAGCAATCGTGCTAATTCAGTTGTATTTAATGACTTGACGAGACTCAAACCAAGCGACTTACTAGAAATGCTTTGAATGTAGGCGGCGTTAAGGTAGGGCGTGTATTGCGGTCTTCCTACAACATAAGTTTGGAAGAAAGGTAAACTCAAAACATTCATGTAACGACGCGCTTGGGAAGCATCGCCAATCATATCGGCAGGTAATGCTACTTGTTGATTTGTGGGGTTGCCATTGCCAATAGTGGAAAAGTGAGTGCCACCTACAAGCATGACGAGATATTTTTGTGAATTCGCCAACCAGGAGAAAGGTAAAATTTGCTCGGATAAAGCTGGTGCAACTGTATCATCACTACTGCTGACAATCATCACTGGAGTTTTGATTTGACTTAAGCCAGCTTTGCCGAAAATAGAACTAGTAATGGGATTAACTGCGATCGCAGCTTTCACTCTCTCATCCCGCAGGTTATAATCTTTGCCAGACTTGCTGATGCTCAATTCTAAAGCGCGACACTGGAGCATTAAAGACATATTCCAGGTATTTTGCAGTGCTGCTGGTTGACAGTCAAGTTTTAGCTGTTCAAAGTTGATTTTAGCGCCTGCCAGGGCTAAGGCTGTGTAGCCTCCCAAAGATTGACCAAATACTCCGACTTGTTGCAGATTTAACCGACCTTTAAACCGTGAATCAGATTGATTACCTTTTTCCAATTGATTCAAGATATATGTTATGTCCATTGGTCGGTTTTGAAATTCACCTGGTTCTGCTATTTCATTGACGCGTCCTTTTAATAGAGAACGCAATTGTTTAGCATCACTACCAGGATGATTGGGAACGACGACGGCAAATCCGTAAGAAGCTAGATGCGTAGCTAAATATTGAAAGTTGCTGCTATCTAAACCCAAGCCGTGAGAAATCACAATTACGGGTGCAGCATTCTGGACATTGGGAATATAAACATCAGTTAATAAAAGCCGATTGCGCGTTGAGTCAAAAAACTTTTGGGTGTATTTTTGCGACTTAAACTTTCCCGGAACCTTTAAATCGGGTAATTGCGATAAATTTGGTTCTTTGATGGTAACAGCTTCTATTTTAGACTTTTGCGAAACTGCTGCGATCGCCCGATGAGTTTGGTTAACAAGTTTGTCTAATTCCGTAGCTATTTCTAAAGTCTGCGCTACGTCAAGGCGAATGCTGCTGCTGGGATATTTACGCAACACATTCAATAGTGTCAAGCCTTCCGATTCACCAGAGGCTAAAATTAGCGCCGAACGCAAAGCACCAAATCCTGGTTCTGAATGACTGGTTTTGATAATTTGCGCCAACCGATGCAGCAACAACTCTCCTTGGGGTGTGTAGAGAAGTTGTGAAACTACTACCGGACTAACTTTCACACGATTAAGTAAAATCTGCCGCAATTCTTGAAGCTCTTGAAGAGGCAGATATTGCTGATAGGCTGCCAAGTCTTCGTTAATTACACCTGTTTTGGCATAGTTTTCTAAAGTAGTGACTGAAATGGAAAGCTCTAAAGCTGAATAAGATGCATAAATCCGCTCTGCTGCCAAGATAGAATTGCTAATTCCAAACGTTGGCAGCACCATTGAAAGAACCAGCAATAGAGAGTTTTTTCTCAGGGTGCTGGCCCAATTACCAAACAAACTATTCATCGCTCAACTGTTTCGGTACTCTGGTTTTATCAGGTGTTGGCTTTGGTAGTTATTCTGGCGCCCTGCTTGGTTTACTTAAAGTTATTAGCCTGAATTTTATCAAAACAGAATTTAGGAGTCAGTAGTTAGAATCTTGTAGTAATTAATTCTGACTCCTGAATTCTGAATTCTTCTTCAAGAATTTTCTCTTGGCTATCAATTCAAAAATCAGATCCTACAGAGTCACACAGATGGTTAAAGTATCCATCTTATAAGAGGCTGACCCCGTAGTTTGCCTTCACTAGTAAATCATAACAAATAAAAAATGCTCTGCCTCAGTATTAATGTTGTAGCTTTGAAGATGGCACGATTTTACTAGATGAAAAACCCAGTACTAATCCTGAAAAGTATTCTTATTAATTAGCTTTTCCCAAAGCGATCGCTACTGAACCTGTGACTACTAAACCGGCTCCTAATATTGCGATGGAAGTGAAGTTTTCTGATGGTATCCAATTAGGTGCAATAACTGATACAACTGCAACTGATATTAATGTCACAATGGGAGCTAAAGCTATTACTGCACTCACTCGTGATGCTTCCCAATGTTCTAATGATTCGGCAAAAGCACCGTAAGCGATTAAAGTATTCAAAGCACAAAAAACGAGTATTAATAAATGGAAGCTATCAAGTATAAAAAGTGATTGAATTTTGGCTAAAGGAGTGAATAATAAAGCACAGCCCCCATAAATAATCAGCATGATGCTAGGGGAAGATAAAGATTGTAATAGCTGCTTTTGTGCCAAAGCATAAATAGCCCATGACGTTGCTCCTAGCGCAATCAAGACACTACCTAGTATGTATGTGCCAGGCGCTGTAATTAAATTTGCTAGTTGTTCTCGAAAAAATAAAACATAACCGCAAATCATTACACTGACACCAATCCATTGATACAGCCGATAACGTTCTTTAAAAATCACTAACCCTCCGAAACCTAATAAAAGGGTAGATAATTGAATGAGAACTTCAGCGTTAGCAGGTGATGTTAGTGCTAAACCTTGCATGAAGAGAAAGTAATTAATCCCTAAGAAGAGGGTAGCGATCGCTAATAATTTCCAAGAAGCAGAACGCAGTTCTTCTAACTTTGGTAATTTACCGCGTATTCCTAAATACACAGCAAGCAGTAAAAAAGATATCAAAAAGCGAAACCAAATGACTGTGTAGACATCAAGTACTTGCAGAGCGATCGCCAGAGCAATAGGTAAAATTCCCCACAATAAAACCGTTAATAGCGATAACACTAGCCCTAAGCGCCAGCGACCAGAACTTTGATGTAGTGGCATTCCAATATTTTACCCAAAGTAGGGCTGATGATAAATTAAACGTATCGAATTTGTATAGCTAAATTTTATCAAGCTCTTGTAGATAAAGTATGTTAATAGCCTGGTGAATGCAAGTTAAATGTAGAATATCTTACCTACCTTACTGAATTTATTTATAGTCTGATAGCGTTTTTTGATCACATAAAATTTGTAAATTGTCTAATTACTTTACAGGAATATTACATTTGAAATTTCATTCAAGATGTATAATTTTGTCGCTGTTGTTTTACCAAAAAAAACTTATGGGGATTATACCCATAATAAGCTTAGTAGTCTTTATTACTAGCTTATCAATTTATTTGCTACTGACCTCAAGAGGTCGGTTTTTACTTAAATCTTTGGTGACAAAAATAAAACGCCAAGGGTGGAAATTCAGGAATAACAAGATTAACTACCTGAGATCAAGATTTTCAAAGACTATAACAATTGCTGCCATTATTCTGGCAGCAGTAATAGCTGGAAATACTGTATCCGCCCAGGTTACGCCGCCGCCTCTAACTTCGCTCAAAAGCGTATCGGTTCCAGAGCCTAACAATCTAGGAGACTTTGTAAAAGACAAAGTAGCTGCAATCAAGTTAGGAAAGGCTCTTTTCTGGGATATGCAAGTTGGCAGCGACGGAAAGACCTCCTGTGCTAGTTGTCACTTCCATGCTGGAGCTGACAATAGATCCAAAAATCAGATTTCCCCTGGGCTTTTGCGGATTAACGCTAATGGTACAGTGAACCCGGATACAGTTTTTGATGTAGGTGGTGGGCCAAACTACCAGCTTAAACCGGGAGATTTTCCCTTCCACAAACTGTCAAACCCGAATGATCCTAAAACCGTTGTATCTGACCGAAATGATGTCAGTTCCTCTCAGGGGGTCTTCAATGCTAAGTTTGTTGATGTTAAACCTGGTAGCGCGGAAGACGAAGTAAAAAACGAGCTAGATCCGGTGTTTAACGTGGGAGGTACAAATGTGCGCCGCGTCCAGCCGCGTAACACCCCAACGGTGATTAATGCAGCATTCAACTTTCGCAACTTTTGGGATGGAAGGGCAGAGAACATCTTTAATGGGGTGAATCCCTTCGGTTTAAGAGACCCTAACGCCTCTGTAGTGAAAGCAGAAAACCCAAATCAACTCAAATTTGTCAAAATCAGACTAAATAATTCGTCTTTGGCTTCTCAGGCGCTTGGGCCGCCACTGAGTTCCTTCGAGTTGTCGGCTGATGGTCGCACTTTTCAAGAAATTGGTGATAAGTTCGGGCGAATTGACAACAAAAAATCTTTCAGCAAACTGTCGGTAGATAATGTAGATAATCTTGCTGATACTCTGGTTGGCCCGCTACTCAATTCGGTTGATGAACTTACTGGTAATTTGGCGCAAATTGGCAACAGTAAATCTATCAGCACACTGCTGCAAAATGTTCTGTCAATTAGAGGTACAAAGCTCCCCCGAGTCCTGGGGCAAAAGTTATCTCGCCTCAGACCGCTAGGCAAACAGGTTGTGCATCCACAAGACAGCGTTTTAGGTGCAGACAGTAGATCGCCTCAGCCCGGGCTGAAGGATAAAACCTACGACCAGCTGATTAAAGATGCCTTTAAGCCAGAGTGGTGGAAGTCTAATCGACTCATCCAAGTTGATTCTGAAGGTAAACGGACTTTTGTCAACAGCGCTGATAACTCTTCTCAAACCGATGAGTACACACTGTTGGAGTATAACTTCTCGCTGTTCTTTGGGCTGGCAATTCAGTTGTACGAGTCTACACTCATTGCCAACGATACGCCTTTTGATCGCTTCTTGGCAGGAAACACCACAGCCCTTACGCAGCAGCAGCAACTAGGTAAAGACCTGTTTCAGGGCAAAGCTCTGTGTATTGGTTGCCATGCTGGATCAGAATTAACAGCTGCTTCAGTGAGCAGCGTAGCTAAAGACGGACGAATCAAACGTGCGCCGTTTGGTGCAAAATCCCCTGAAGACAATGGCTTCTTCAATATCGGCGTTCGACCTGTTACGGACGACCCCGGTTTGGGTGCTAATGACGGTTTACAAGGTAATAATCCGCTTTCAGAGGCACGATTGGCTCAGTTAGGGAAATTTCAACTTCTCCTAGGCCAAAACCCCCCCACCCTCAATCCACCGTTGACTTCTAGTGAAAAAGTGATTGCAGACGGAGCTTTCAAAGCGCCTGGACTTCGCAATGTCGAACTCACTGGTCCCTACTTCCACAATGGAGGTCAAGCGACTTTAGAGCAAGTGATTGATTTTTACAATCGAGGTGGTGACTTTGGCGCTCTTCCCGCACTGAATCTTTCACCAGAAGAAAAACAGCAATTGGTCGCCTTTTTAAAGGGACTGACTGATGACCGAGTTAGGTTAGAGAAAGCGCCTTTTGATCATCCGCAACTTTTCGTTCCCAATGGACATCCGGGTAATCAGACATCCGTTAATGACGATGGTACGGGCAAAGCTACAGATAGCTTACTGGAAATTCCTGCTGTTGGTAGGAATGGTGGTAGTGCTATACGAAATTTCTTGAACTAATACCATTTCACGAAATAGCTGATACCGATAGATATGTAGGGGCGTACAGATGTACGCCCCTACATTTATTAAGGAGTGGGTAGGCGTAGCCCGCCGGAGGCATCGCCAACTATCGGTTCTATATTGCTAACTTTGGTATTGTCTAGGTAATTGTAGACTCTTCTCGAAAGTTCACGGACAAAATCTCCAGCTTTGGGATCGTAGTTTGGTCTTTGCACCAAAACACCTGCTAAATAGCTTTTCCCATTGGGCATTTGAATAATACCCGCATCACCAATGATAAATCTCAATGTACCAGTTTTGTGTGCGATCTTAGCTCCTTGACCAATACCAGCTGGTAGTAAACTATTGGTTTTAACACGGCGCATAATACCTAAAACTTGATTGCGGCTGTTTGGCGATAGCAAACGATTGTTATAAACTAACGCCGCCAATCTGACCAAATCTTTGGAACTGGTTGTATTTTTGCCAGCGATGTCTGGAAGTAGATTCCGAAGTGCTGTATTTTGCAATCCCCAACTACGAAAACGTTGGCTAACTTTTGCTGCACCACCCAAGCGATCGAGAATTAGATTTGTTGCGGTATTATCGCTGATTGTCATCATTAAGGTAGCAGTTTCTAGGACGCTGAATTTAGTTCCTATGGGTTTGTATTGCATAGTTCCAGATTCGCCAACCTTTAAATCGCGCCGCATCACTAATTTATCGGTGAGTTTAATTCTCCCAGCGTCTATTTCTTGGAAAAGAGCCACTAATAAGGGAAATTTGATTGTACTAGCAGCAGCAAATCTTTTTTCACCATTAATATCTATATAGTTACCTGTAGCTAAATCTAAGAAAAAGATTCCCGGATTTAATGTTTTATAACTTGCTAACAAAGTGCGAATTTGAGAAGTGATACCAACCATCTCTTGACCAAGATTCACAACTCCAGCAAATGTAGATGCATCTGTAGATTTGATAGCGATATCTTCTCGATTTTCCCCAACAATAGGATTGTTTTGGCGGTCAAATGAATTGAATTTGAAAATCCAATGAGAACGAGAATCTCCTTTAATTGATATATTTTGGGAGGTAACATCATAACCAGGAGCTAACTCTACGACAAAACGAGTTGTTTGAGAGTCTGGTTTGCCGAGGCGAATTTCTTTCACCGCCTTGCCAAAACTTTGTTTGACACTATCAGAATTAAAATTAGTTCCAGGTAAGTCAATTACCAATCGGCTAGGATTATCTAATATAAAGGCTTTTGGTTCTATTCCCGAAGTGGTAGTTAAGTCTAATTGGTTTTGGCTAGTATCATAGTACCAAGACTGTAATTGTGAAGCTTTAGCTTGTCCTGCAACTAGAACCAAACTGCTTAAAGCAATCGCTAGTAGATGTGATTTCATGTTGTGATTGTGGGTGTGCAAGTTAGGAGCGACTAATCAGCTTTACTTAGATTTTTTTCTGATGATTGTGCTGAACTTCCGGAGAAAAAGTCATAAATCCCGTTGAGTTATTTTTTGAGATGATATTTGGGATTGGATAAGCACGATAAATCATCATTACTTATTAAAAGTAAATCGCTGACAGTTTTATTTGTGGTGTGAGTTGACAACAACAGAAATTGTTAATCTAGCCGAAGGACGAGCAAAGGATTAATTATGTTTCCAACTTATATTTTGTATAGAGAGAAAGTAAAACCCTAATACATATATAGCAATCCGATAGCGAAGCGGTAGCGAGTCAGACGCTCCTGCGTCGCTAACGCTGCGCTATCGAGCGTCTTTGATTTCTGAATCACTCGTAGAGGTAAGGGACTGGCGACTGGGGACTGGGGACTAGGAAGAAGGAATAAAGGTGTACTGAGTTTTGTTCAAAAATCAAATATGAGTCCTATATATATTTCGCGTCGGGGCGGCACTGCCCATACGTGTCAACTAATAACTGGCTTCCCATGACCATCGGCGTCACCCCACCCTAACCCTCCCCTTGTAAAGGGGAGGGAACGAGATTCTCTTGTTTCCCCCCTTGACAAGGGGGGATTAAGGGGGGTAAAACGCCTGTGGGACATGCATTTGAGCTTAAGTTGACACCAATGGGCTTTTTCTGTGCCCCTACGGGTGTACCTCACGCAAATATCTCATAGAACCTGCCGCCCACCAAGACTTGCCCAAAATCATGCATTTCTTGAATTGGTACACAGCGATGTGTTTTAACAAAATGTTAAATCGTACTGGACATTTCTGGGAGAAGCGATATTACTGTGATGGGTTTCCTCCCACAAATACCCAGCGAGCATTAAATACCCTACGCTACATTCATGGCAACCCCAAGGCTGCACAAATGCGGCAGAGTTTTTTTACGATTTCAGCAATTACGGTAGTTACGATGGGTTGACTAATGATTGCTTAACTCTCTGGCATCCTGCTTTTTTACAATTAGGTAAAACATTAGATGAATGTGCCAAAAAGTATCGCGGGTTTTGCCAAAGGTATAAACCGAAACTAAAAACAGCCAGCAAGTCCTACTGGGGTAGTAAGCTGCTGGCTGGTCAGAAGGTTCATAAGGGCAAGCGCAAATGCTCACCTGGTCAACTAGCATTGCCAATTTGTAATATTGGGCAGTGCCAGGTATCGGAAAGCCCCGAACTAGCAGAAGTGGTACAGAAATTTGTTCTAGCAAATCGAGGTTGTAGGTTTGATCTGCGGGTGTGAGCTATTATGTATGGGTGAACAACAAAAAACAACCAATGCAAGTTTACTCCTCCACTTTAAAATAAACCATTGTATCCCACCACCTAAAATTGTATTTTTTCAGTATCTCATAATACTTTTTAATTTTATCGAGGGATACTTTTTGTTGGATTCCCGACGGTTTTTCGGGGGATACTTTTTTCTGCGCGACCGTAGCTCCCCCTACTACGTTAATAGCTTCTCCGTCTGATAGTTCCTCCATTTCGACTGGAGCTTGCAGGTTTTTTTCTTTGTCAGTTGTTAGAGCTTTGATTTTGCTGATCATATAACTCCTTGTACTCATCAAGCGAGTTTATGGACTGCATATATTATGTATCAGCTAAAACTGGATTATAGAGGGTTGATACGAAATTACAGTAATTTTAACAAAGCGAATTAAATGGGAACTGGGAAATACGGATGAGTTGTGAGCTATTTGTTAAAACTGACTTTCTTGCAAGGGGAAAGAAGAACAGACTTGAACTTTAGTTCAACGCAGGGAAAGGTTCGTTGACATCTCACATTAAAAAAAATCAGCCACCCAAGGAGAACTACCTGCAAATATTTGCGTAGCTGTTGAAATAGCTGTTTCTGTCCCATGCAGTTTTCCGGCTACTTGCAATTGGTAGGGTGTGAACAAACTTGTATATATTGGTGCTAGTTCTCGGACATCTAGCTGCAACTCACCTTTTCCACCTTTTGTAACTTCACCGCGTCCATTGGCAACAGAAAGGATGAATTTACCATTGTTTGCATCCAGCAAATTATCTTGAATATCTAAGTGCAGTTCAGTTTCAATTGCCGATGGATAACCCCGCATCTCCAGCGCCTTGACTACATCTACTACCCGGAACATCCAACGCATTGTATGCCTGAGTTTGGCAGTTTGCTCTGGTAGCAGCAATGTCAAGGAATCAATAGCAGAACTCCTCCATCGCACTTTGTCAATTTGGGAGCGATGACTAGCAAGAAAAGACCAGAATGATTGTGCAGCCGCATCTGTGAGAATTACCCAATCTTTTATTCGCAGAATTGCGCCATCTTCTGCTGGATGTTGGCTGAAGAGGATGTAGCCTTCGGGTTTCTCTTTTGTACCGATAAAATATGCGTAAAATGTTTCTTTATCATCTGGTTGGATTAAGCGCTCCCAGATTGCGGGATGTCGGTCTAAATATCCATGCGTTAATCTGGCCTGCTGCTGATATAGTTCATGAAAGACTTGATGATTGATTGGAAATATTGGTTGCAAAGGTAAGGGTTGCTCTCGCAATTGGATACTTTTAGTAGGAACTTCCCAATTACACCAGCTACCCCCCTGCTCATACCCGACTTTTCGATACAAGCTTTGAGCTGCTGGATAAAGAGCAGAGAGCGGTATACCCCTAGCATAAAGTTCTTTGAGGGTGTGCTGCATGAGAGCGATCGCAGCTCCCGAACCACGATACTCTGGAGCAATGCCGACTACGGCAATTCCTGTCATTGGTACACGCACACCACCCCACCACTGGCCCATATCAAGAGTTGCCAATCCACCAATTAATTGTTCTGACTCACGAATAATGCGGAAATTTTCTACGCCAAGGAGATTGATGTAAGCTTCCTCGCCACCAAGTCCACTGATAAAACACTGCTCAAAGATACTCGCAAGCTGCTGAATATCCTGGGGATGGGCAAGAGTGCTGTATTCAAATTTAAGCGTCATCTCTTATACCATTAGTACAAAACCACAATTATGCTACAGCAAGCATTGTCTCTATGCTTCACCAACTATATTTTTTGTACCCCGTTGTAGACATCGCTCTTATTTAAACACTAGTTGTCAAAATTTAAACGTTTGCAGCTAATGTTGCTTGATGTATAAGAAAGGCTTAAGTATTTGCAGGTCAGCTATAAGCAGTTGCAACAAATGCTTAAACATTTGCAACAATTGCTCTTTCATATATAAGAAAAAATTAAGCATTTGCAAGAAATGTATAAGTTGTTGTTGCAAACGCTTTAACGTTTGCAGCTAATGTTGCTTGATGTATAAGAAACGCTTTAACATTTGCAGCAATCATTGCAATGAACTTATAAATCTGTTTATAGCGTTTCTTTGTGAAGCTGCATATATTTATTTACCCCCCGGCTACGCCGTCCCCCCGATGTGTTGGGGGGACTGATTATGTTCATCTTCATACAGAATTGGTATTACTAGCTCAAATTAAAAAGTTTTCTTAGTGAAATTAACTAAAGTTTTGTAAATGCGATCGCAACTCATTAGCCTTAAAGTGATAACGACAACTTTTTGTGCAATTGTGGTCAAGAGACTATGAATGTTGTAATCAATTTATTGCTTTTTCTGCTGCCGATTCTGAGTAGCCTTTTGATTGCCCAAGTTTTCAACCCTCTATCTTCTTATCAAACTCTCCAAACTATAGATGGGGCAGCTTTATATAAAAAACAATTAACAAATGGGAACGAAGCATATTTACAAGTTATTGATCTTCGCAAAATGCAGATAGACCAAATTACCGGAGAGGTAGATAGTATGGGTCTAAATGAAGGTAAATATTATAAAGGGGAAGGTGGACATTACAGCCCTTTTTTCAAAAATAAGTTGTTTTCGGAAGTAACAGACGAATATAAAAAACTTTACAAAAACAAGGTTTTTTCGATGATTAATTGTTCTTTTTTTGAGCAATACCAATCTAGTACTCAATTATCTTTTCCAATTAAACTCAATGGTGTAGTTATCAGTGGCGGCAATAGCCCTTATGGGCCAATCAAGCAACCAAAAGATAAATACTATAGTAATATTCACCTCAAAGCTCTAGTCTGGAACAGTAAGCAGGCATACATTACCGATTACAACCAGGTTAGCGGTTCGCCTCTCAACCAAAACGCAGTGAAGAATGCAATCGTTACTTACCGATACAGCGATCATCCGGCAAAAGTATTAGCCCAAAACCAAGCGAATAAGTATCAAGTTATCGGTACTCTGAACAAAGATGGTGTTAAAGGCGACGAGCTTTTGTTGATTATGACGGTGAACCAAGCGACTCTGGATGAAGCAGCCGATTTATTACGGAAATTAGGAGTTAAAGGGGATATCATTACTGTTGATGGGGGCAGATCAACTTATTTATTTAATTCCCAGAGCGGAAATATTATCGTTCCACAACTGTCTAATTCACAAGAAAATCCTGCCTTCCGAGACTTACCTCATTATTTGGGATTCCGTAAGAAAACCAAAAATCAGGTTGCACCAAAAATATTGATCAGTCAGCCAGTGAATAAAGTACTTGCAAAAAAGGATCAGCCTTATTTAATATTGTGGCGGGATAATCTTAACGGCGATGTCTCGATTAAGTTGTACGATGGAAACAAACTTATCCAAAACATTTCTTCTCGTACCGCTAGCGATGGAGTTTATGAGTGGACACCACGTATTTCTTTAAAAGAAGGCTATTTTATTCGGATTTCTAGCTGGAAAGACCGGAATATTTTCGGGCAGTTGCAACTGTAATTAAAATAAACCCTGTTTTTAGCGGTGCGGAATGGGAAAATGAAAGGGATAACTAGCTAAACGCAAACCTCTCAACAAGTTTGGCGGTGTGGCAGTGATCGGAATTGTTATCGTTTCTCACAGTAAACAACTAGCTCTGGGTGTGCGGGAACTCGCCGCGCAAATGGTTCAGGGCCAAGTTCCCATTGCTGTTGCAGCAGGTATTGAAGATCCGGACAACCCATTGGGTACAGATCCCATCCAGGTTTATGAAGCGATCGCTTCTGTTTTCTCTGATAATGGTGTCTTGGTATTAATGGATTTGGGTAGTGCTTTGCTGAGTGCAGAAATGGCAATAGAGTTTTTGCCAGAAGCACAGCAGCAAAAAGTATATTTATGTGAAGCACCTCTAGTAGAAGGTGCGATCGCTGCTGTAGTAGCTGTGGCGGCTGGTAGAGATATTCAGCAAGTCATGGCAGAAGCACGCGGCGCACTTTTAGCAAAAGCAACTCAATTGGGTGTAGTTAGTAGGCCGTTGTCACTTGTCAGTCACAACACCCCAACAACTAATATAGAATCACCAACGCGAGAAATCCGGCTGATTGTGAGCAATCGCTTAGGATTACACGCCCGTCCCGCAGCGCAGTTTGTGACAACCGCAGCCCGGTTTCAATCGCAAATTTTGGTGCAGAATTTAACGAGAAATACTGAGCTAGTTAGGGGTGACAGTATTAACCAAGTTGCAACTTTAGGGGTGCGTCAAGGACACGAATTGCTGATTACTGCCACCGGTTCTGATGCAGATGAAGCACTGGCAGCATTACAGGGATTATTCGCAAATAATTTTGGTGAGGATAATGTTGCTTTGAATTCTCCACCTGCATTGCACCATGAAGTTACCCCAGCAATTCACGGCGAACTTTTGGGAATTGCAGCTTCTGCTGGAGTAGCGATCGCACCTGTTGTTCATTATCAACCCACACACATTTCGATTACGGAATACCACGTAGACGATCCTGATGCAGAGTGGCAAAGAGTACAAGCAGCAATTCACACCGCCAGACAAGAAATGCAAGCAGTTTTCTCCCAAGCTTCTCTGCAAATTGGTGACGCTGAAGCCGCCATCTTCGATGCCCAACTACTATTTTTAGAAGATCCAGTATTGCTGGAAGCGGCTCACCAACGCATTTTAGAACACCATATAAATGCTGAAGCCGCTTGGCAAGCCGTAGTTGATGAAGTAGCGACTTCCTACCGCACACTTGAGGATTCTTACCTGCAAGAGCGAGTTGACGATGTTGTGGATGTCGGACAAAGGGTGCTGCGATTATTAGCTGGGAATGCCCCTGCTAACCTGCATCTTGAGGAACCTGCAATTTTGGTGGCGACTGATTTAAGTCCCTCAGATACGGCTAGACTAGATCCGAAAAAGGTATTAGGTATTTGTACGACTTCAGGTAGTGCCACATCTCACAGCGCAATTATCGCCCGAACATTGGGTATTCCCGCAGTTTTGGGAGTAGATGCCCAGGTGTTGCACTTGGCAGATGGTACACTTATGGCACTTGATGGTGAAAGTGGCAAAGCTTGGGTAGAACCAGAATCACACATCCTAGATTTACTCGCAGCAAAGCAGTTAGCTTGGCAAACTGCCCAACAGGAAGCACGAGCTACAGCACATCAGCCAGCAATTACTCGTGATGGTCGGCAAGTTAGCGTCTTCGCCAATATTGGTAGTATAAATGATGTGCAAGTTGCGGTGGCTAATGGTGCAGAAGGTGTGGGATTACTCCGCACTGAATTTCTTTATCTGGATAGGACAAGCGCCCCCACTGAAGAAGAGCAACTAGAAGTGTATCAGGCGATCGCGCAAGTTTTAGATAATCGTCCGCTAATTATTCGTACCTTAGATGTCGGTGGTGATAAGCCACTTCCTTATCTGAGAGTAGGGTTTCCCGAAGCTAACCCTTTCTTAGGTTGGCGGGGAATTCGTTTTTGTTTGGATCATTTGGATTTGTTCAAAACTCAGTTACGGGCAATTTTGAGAGCCAGTGTAGGACACCAAATTAAGATCATGTTGCCAATGATTGCTAGTGTAACTGAGGTACGCGCAGCTAAAGTAATTTTGGGTGAAGTGCAGGCTGAACTTAATCAAGCTGGTATTTCCTTTGATGCAGCGATGAAAGTAGGAATTATGGTGGAGGTTCCGGCAGCAGTTGCGATCGCAGATCAGTTAGCTGCTGAAGTAGACTTCTTTAGTATAGGTACTAATGATCTGAGTCAGTACGTCATGGCTAGCGATCGCACTAATCCGCGCGTGGCAAATTTAGTTGATGCGCTACACCCAGCAGTGTTACGAATGGTGCAGCAAACTATCCAAGCTGCTCATGCGGCGGGGATTTCGGTAGGATTATGTGGAGAATTGGCAGCAGATACTTTAGCAACACCAATTTTATTAGGTTTAGGGCTGGATGAGTTGAGCGTGAATCCTCAAAGTATACCTGGAGTGAAACAGGCGATCGCTAGGTTTTGTATAGTTGAAAGTGAAGCGATCGTGGCATCAGCATTACAACAAGATTCCGCAGTTAATGTCAGAAAACTAATCTCAACTTCAGTTATCCCCCCTGCATAATACTAATTCGTAATTGAATAAGAATTCAGAATCAAAACGCTCTCTGCGAGACGCTGCGCGTTAGCATCTCTCAAAGAGTTTACGCTGCACTATCCACCAGTTGCACAGAATTTACAGCAGAATTCAGAAGTAAAACAGGCTTTATATCTGGCTTTGAAACTTAGCTTGTGTACTTCACTAACTTGAAATCTGCTGTAATTCTGAATTCTGGCTTCTGACTGCTGAATTCTGTTTTGTTAAAATCTTATTCCCAGTTGCCCGTTAAAGCCACGAATAGAATTGTAACCAGCACCGACAAAAACGTTATCAGCAGCACTTACCTGAACGCCACCTGAAACTGCAACACCTTTATCTTCTGAATAAAGTCCAACTCCTACATAAGGTGAAATTACAGGCAAGCTGATAAATTTTAAAACATCTACTCCCGTAGCACCATCAGGGCCAGTTCCTAGCTCAACGCCAAAATTTAAAGCCCTAGCTCCTACAGCATAAGTTACATCACCATCTTTTCCACCGACTGAAACCCAAGGTTGCGGTATAACTTGAGCCGATGCTTGACTTGGGGTAAATAAAGCTAACAAACATATAGGTGTAAGTAATGTTTTAGCAATAATCGCTATTTTCACGTTATTTTCTTCCACTAACTAGTGTGTTTTAATTGTCTTCTCACAACTGCCCTTACTTCAACACTACTGTTAACTAAAGTTTGGCCATGATGGCTAGTCGTGACGGATTGAACCTCATTTGAGTGCCCGATGAGTTCAAGCATTATTTTAGTCATGTAATATTAGTTACAGCAGGAGACGCGATCGCGAACAGTTTTTACCCTTCTTCTAATGGAGACGAAGACAGCAAACGGGTTCTCCAAAGGAGTACCAAAGCAAATGCGATCGCCAAACAAGCTTGATACTCACGGCAGCAACTCTACTCAAAAGTGGATACATCTCGCAGCAAACTAGGAATTTCCCCTTGAGATAAAGGAAACTCCAGCAAGGTTTCTCTAAGACCCAAATATCCAGATTCAGCAAACGACAAAAGCATTCGTGAAAGCGCTAGCCAAACCTCCGGTTCGTATTCCCAATCACGATAACGCGAAGCTTTACCAGCAATTGAACGTAGCGCCCAGAAATAAGAGTTCCGCACCACCGAACCACCCTTCTTAAACTCTGGTAAATCTTCGTGATGAATAAAAAGTATTTGATTTTCAATTTTGGCTCTCATGTAAATTTTGGATTTTGGATTTTAGATTTTAGATTAAAAGTAAATTTTAAGTATGGTGCATTACGGCTTTAGCCTAACGCACCATGTTGGCGGCGCGTCAATACGGTTCAGTTAAGGATAATTGTAGGTTGGGTTTCACTTCGTTCAACCCAACAAATGCCCGAAAATGTTGGGTTTCGTTCCTCAACCCAACCTACGCAAATTTATTTTTCTGGCTTAACTGAACCGTATTGGGCGGTGCGTCGTCTTTATCTTTTCTCTGTGTTCTCTATGCCTCTGTAGTTCAATAAATAACTTTTAAACCGCAGAGGCACAGAGAAGCCAGTGCGTCCTTGCAGTTCCCCAACCTACGCAGTTTATGGTTTCTAATAATCTAGAGATTCCTTTGCAAAATCTCCTTCCTTGTTAAAAATTGGCACTTAAACCCACACGAAAAGTGAATCCAGGGCTATATATGCGATTAACTCGCTCATATTGCTCACCCAGTAGATTTTCTAAGTAAACTGTCAGTCCTAAATTGGTAGTTAAAGGTATACGACCGGTGAAATCTAAATTCACGAAAGATGGTGCAAAATCTGTAGCCTTATCACCAGGGTTAGCAAAGATGGATCTACGAGCGCCACTATTGTAGGTAACATACAAGTTAGCCTGCCATCCCGCATTTTCATAACCTACGCCAGTTTGAAGTACAGAGTAGGGAATCAAACCTAACTGTAAACCTCTGTCTGTACCTGTTTTTATTTGAGCATCTGTATAAGTATAGTTGAGGAAAGTTGACCAGCCTGAAGCAATTCTTAATTGCAAAGCTGCTTCTAAACCATTGGTATCTACTAATCCAATGTTTTCCCATCTTCCGGCGATGACTCCCAAGCGATCGCCTATACTACTACCAAAGTAAGTAAACTGTCCAATTAGATTTTGAGAAAAATTTACATCTACTCCTGCACTCCAAGTAGAGCCAGTTTCCGGACTTAAATCAGGATTAGGTTCCCAACCATGAACTGTATCATAAACATACAACTGATCTAACCCAGGATTGCGTTGTGCCCCTGCCCAACTTCCACGCACTGCTACTATTGGTGTGACGGCATAACGTAACCCAACACTAGGATTGAGATAATTTCCAAACTGGCTGTCAAAGGTTTGCCTTAGTCCTAAATCTATCAGAAAATTATCGCTAATATTCCAAGTATTGACAGCAAATAAAGCTGTATTGAACAAACTTCTATCTTCAGTTTCATTAGTGGCAATCCTACTAGGATTTGTACTAAAAACATCACCGTTTAAATCGGTGTTTTTTAAATCTAATCCCCAACGCAATTTATTATTGGAAGTAATTTTCCACTCATGATCTACTCTGGCTGTGAGTTGTTGTGTATCTAAAGTTCCTGTACGGTAAAATGCTCCTGTAGGGCCATAAGTACTAAAGTAATCTTGGTTATAACCAATTGAAGTTGTAAGATTAGAGCTTTCCCCATTACCTAGTCGAGTTTTCCAAGATAAGCCGACATTTAAACCATCGTGGTCTAATCTATCTCTTTGCAGCAGAGGGAAACCGAAATAAATTAAACCACGACGACTGCTGAGTGCAGTAACATCTAAATTCAGAGAATTTTTCTGATCTAAATCTACTCCAATGCTACCAAAATAGGTACTTGTAGCTGTGTCTGCATTGAATAAAAATCCTTGTTCATCACGATTAGCAGCACCTACAGGGACGCGGTAACGGTTATCTGTAAAGAATCTTTCAAAGCTAAAGTTGTACTTGACATTATCAGATGAACCACCATAGGTTACTTGTTGATTATTTAAACTTAATGAGCCAAATTCTGCACTAGCGCTCAATTTAGGTTTGCCATAACCTTCCTTGGTGATAATATTCACAACTCCCCCAAAGGCTGAAGAACCATATAAAGCGGAGGCTGTACCGCTATATAATTCCACTCGTTCAATAGCCTCTACAGGAATGCTATTTAAGTCAGTTCCACCATGATAAGTGTTGACATTATTGTTAATTGGTCTGCCATTAATCAGAAATACAGACTGATTAATTGAGGCTCCCCGATAGTATGTACCTGTGTGAGTATCTGCACCATGACCTACATCATTGATAGCAAAACCAGGCATTCTTTTTAAAATATCGGCTAAACTTGTAGCGCCCTGCTTTTGAATTTCTTCTTTATCAATTACGTAAGTTGGAGTAGATTGAGGTAAGTTGTCTGGTTCGGCGATTACTTCTATAGAAATATCTGCATCATCACTCGGAGTTTGCTCTGTTTCTGGCTGATCTGGATTAACTTCACTCGGTGCAGATTGTTGAGTTAATAATTCGGCATTAGTGACGGGTAGCTCAATTTCACTCAAACTCGGAATATTTAAAATGACTTCAGTTGATTTATCAGTATTTCTCTGCTTAATTTCACTTTCAGCAGCAAAGCCAGGAAACACTATCAGTAAACTCGGTAAAGCAACTGTTAGCAACAATAAATCCTTTTTCACGTTCTCTTTCACACCAAATAAAAACAGTCACCACCTAGTATTGTTGCTGTAATAGTAAAATCATGTCAAAAGACACGCTGTCATATTTCCACAGTCTCATATATTTACTACTACGTAGCAACTACGAATTACGTTAGCATTGAGAAAACTGAACGCTTCACAAACACTATAGAAGACAATAAATTATGATTCAAACCTTACGCAAATTAGTTACATTCGATGAATTCGTTGCTAAATACCCTGACAACACTGGAAAACGTTATGAATTGCATGATGGAGTAATAGTTGAAATGTCCCAACCCACAGGCGATCATGAAGAGGTAGTTGGATTTTTAGCCTTTGAAGTTACTAGAGAGTGTATTCGTTTAAATCTCCCCTACTTCATACCCAAAACAGCATTAGTCAAACCGCCTGAAAATGAATCTGCTTACTCACCAGATGTGCTGATATTAAATCGCCCCAATTTAGTAAACGAACCTCTGTGGAAAAAAGAATCTACTGTAAGCCAAACAGAATCAATACCCTTAGTAGTTGAGGTAGTGAGTAGTAATTGGCGTGATGATTATTTAAAAAAAGCTGCTGATTATGAAGCTGTAGGCATTCCAGAATACTGGATTGTAGACTATGCTGCTTTAGGCGGTAGGCGATTTATTGGCAACCCCAAACAACCAACTGTTTCGCTCTACACTTTAATTGATGGAGAATACCAAGTCAGCCAGTTTCGAGGTAGCGATCGCATTATCTCACCTCTGTTCCCCGAATTAAATTTAACCCCCGAACAGATTTTTCAAGTCGGTGGATACTCTGTATAACTCTTACACTATTAGAAAAGAGCGATTTCCGTTACAGACAAAATTTGTTGTCGCAAACTCTTTAGTAAATCTAGAGTTTTTCGTAAGGGTAATTAAAATGAGTGCTGAATGTGCAGGTATCAGAAAAGTAAGCGGTAAAGCAATAACTACACTGAGAAATAATCGCCAAAAATAACTCATAATACCAAATGAGGATAGGGAGTATTATTTGATATTCTTGGAACAGTGTTTTTGTAAAAACTTTAATCCAAAATTCAAAATCTAAAATCCAAAATTGGTATCAGTATCCTATTGGACAATTTCGGCAGCACTAAAATTAGCGGGACAAAAAGCCCCGTGAATTGTTAATTATTGAAGTTAGATTTTAGTCTACTAGGACTTACGCAAAATATCTCTCAAACTCTGATTTCTCCGTGTCCTCTGCGCCTCTGCGGTAGCCTGCGGCAAGCCGAAGCGTCTACGTTATTCCGTAACTCGTGCGTAAGTCCTATCTACTTCCAGTCCTTATCTGCTTGTGTAAGCACATAAGCAGTTACATCTTCAATCTGGTTAGCTTTTAAACGGCTACCGAAAGCAGGCATGGCATTTTTACCTTTTGTAACTTGGGCGATAATCGCCTCTGCTGAGTACATATCATACTTTTCTAAAGCTTCTTTCTTCAGGTTCTTAGGAGCTTGAACCAGATTTTTACCTCCTGCATGACAAGAGGCACAATTAGCACTAAATACTTTAGCTCCACTAACAGCATCTGCTGCCAAAGCTGGACTGCTGAAGGCAAAGGTGAAGATTGCTATGCCTAACAGCATCACCGTAATAATTTTTTTCATTTCGTGTTCTCTCTCTCTGCAATAACGGCTTATTCGCTGCGATATCCTCCATAATTGTCAGTTGAGGCGCTGCTATAGTCAAATGACAACCTGTCAAACTTCGTTATTTTAAAGTTTCGCTGAACAGATTTAAAAATTGTAGACGAGAAACCAGCGAGATGTTACAAAAAATATTACAAGTTTTAAATGACTCGGATCAAGTAAGTAAGAAAATTTACCAATGTGATATTTTCAAATGGGTTTATACAGGTAATAAATACGAGTCGTTTACATCGAGGAAAAATCAATCGCTAAAAATTATATACATCGACCGAAAATAGTGAAAATAAGTGAGGCTCACAAGCATTGAGGTCTGATCATGAAAAGGTTTTTATTTGTCGGTGGCGTGCTGCTAATTCTTTTTGTTTATTTTGGTTTAAACTATTCTGGCTTCTGTTTTGCAGAAAAGCGTTACATAAGTGATGAAGAAAAAATTAGAGCAGAATTTGATTACCAAAATAGCCGGGATATATTACCGATAGAAAACTTCCCAGATCCTAAGCACATCAAGTATAAAAGCTTTGATGAATATATAGCATTGTATCCAGAATGCTGTTCCGTCAATCCTGGCGGCCCTTATGAAGTTTCTCCTGAAGAATTTCTCGATCGCATTCTTGGATATAATTCGGGCGATGTTGTAGTGATTAATTTCCATGCACGTTATTTGAATAAAAACGGCAAGATCGAAACAGTAGAAACTCGCCTTGAAAACTACTCGCGGAACTGCGGTGGTCTTCGATGAGCAATTCCTCAAACATGAAACAAAAAGTATCGGAGAAAAATTATGGTTCAACTAAATGTAAACAACATAACAAATCAATATTTATACGGCCAATTAACTACTCCAACAAATCTTGCAGATGATAGTTTGATTCGCCCTAAAGATGTTACTACAACGGTTGAAGTAGGTGTAGTAGCATCTTTAGGGCAACGGGTGCTGGCAGATTTGCTGTTGGAAGTCAGTTTACTCTCATACCTGAAGTCCACGCTTAGTGGACTAAATGATTAATTCAGTCCACGCTTAGTGGAGTTTAGCTATGAGACTCGGAATTCATTCCGAGGCGGGATAAAAACGTAGTGCGAGATTTATTAATAAAGATATGGCTGCGACAAAACTTGTGTATACACGGTAGCCTTCTTAAAGGGAGTTAGGGGGAATCTAAAAGTGCCCAAAGTCACAGCGAAATACTTTTCAAATAACGTCTAAGCGAGGTAAGAGGGTCATTATCAATTGTGAATTCTTTCAACAGCTCCTAACTGAGTAAGCGCATCTCCTGTAACACGACAAATTCGCCAATCATCTAATATAGATGCTCCCATACTACGGTAGAATTCTTGGGCTGATTCGTTCCAATCCAGCACACTCCACTCTAAGCGCCCACAGTCACGTTCTACAGCTATCTGAGCTAATTTAGTCAAGAGAGCCTTACCAATACCTTGCCTGCGATATTCTGGTAAAACAAATAAGTCTTCCAGATAAATTCCTGGCTTAGTCAAAAATGTTGAATAATTATGAAAAAATAGGGCAAAACCAACAGCTTGACCCGCAGATTCTGCTAAAATCGCTTCTATATATTTGTGCGATCCAAATAAATGCTCTTTAAGTTCCAGAGCATTGCCAGTGACAGCGTGAGATAATTTTTCATACTCAGCCAGCCCCTGAATTAATTTAAACAGTACGCTGTAATCAGCTGGTTCAGCAAAACGCACAATTAAATTGCTATGCAAAGTCATTAGTCTATAGTCTATAGTTCATAGTCCATAGTCTATAGGCAACTGTACAAGTTTTTTTGACTAATGATTAAAGAAAAGCCGAAAAAAGGTACAAAACGCCCTGTTGTTGCAATTTGCGAGATACTAGCTCGCCTTCATTCATTAGGCATGTGGATTTAATAAAGAGTAACTTTTGTAAGGTGTGTTACGGGCATTTGTCCTAACGCACCTAAAATCTAGGATGGTGCGTTATGGTACGCAATAACGCACCATCCTAGATTTAAAGTTTTGCACTTTATTTGATCCATGTTCGTTAATGAAGCTAATCTATCTTCGTAGATGTAATTAAATCAACCAACCTTTTAAACGTTTGGCTATGTGGGGACGGCGCAATTTTCGCATGGCTTTGCTTTGAATTTGTCGCACTCGCTCACGAGAAAGATTGAACATGTTGCCAACTTCTTCTAAGGTACAGGGTTCGCTGGTTGTCAAACCATATCGCAGAGAAATTACATCCTTTTCCCGTGGCGTTAATACGTCACCCAAGACTTCCCAAATCTCCTGACGCATCATGTTTTCATTCATTTTTGCTTCTGGAGACAGGTTATCTTCATCTTCTAGCAAATCCATCAATTCCGTGTCTTCTTCTTTACCGACACGGTGGTTGAGAGAAAGTGCTTGACGCCGTAGTTGTTGTAGCTGGCGTAGTTGTTGCACACTAATTTCTAAAGCTTCTGCCATTTCTCCTTCAGTAGGATTGCGACAAAGCTTTTGCTTGAGTTCTCGTTGTGCTTTTTTCAGCTTGTTAAGCTTTTCAACAATATGAATAGGTAGCCGGATTGTCCGCGCATCGTTAGCTATAGCTCTAGTAATCGCTTGTCTAATCCACCAATAGGCATAAGTAGAAAACTTATATCCTTTATCTGGATCAAACTTTTCTGTAGCGCGATTTAAACCCATTGCTCCTTCTTGAATTAAATCCAAGAAAGGCACTCCCCTATTCAGGTATCGTTTAGCAATAGAAACTACCAATCTCAGATTCGAGCGAATCATTTTACGTTTCGCTACTCTACCTTGATACAAGCGATTTTCTAATTGCTTTTCCGTCATTTCTAGCTCGGAAGCCACCTCTACCTTAGTAGGTTCCTGTCCGAGTTTTAATTCTAAGGCTGCTTGTAATTCCCTAACTTCTTCTAGAAACCTAACTCGCCGCGCTAACTCTACTTCTTCATCAGCTTTTAGAAGGGGATAACGCGCCATTTCTTTAAAAAATGCACCAACGGCATCATCATGCTCGGTTTTATTGTATCCCGAAGGACGGGCTGCCGCCATATCATCCCCGTCGCGTTCGTCTGATTCCAGATTTTCTACTACAATTGGAGGCTCTTCATCTGCTACTGCTTCTAAAATATCGAGTAATGGTTCTTCAATATCAGCAGTATTCTCCAGTATTTCCATTTCTCCTAATTCAACAATATTCATAGTTTCCTTTAGGCATTGTTGCTTTGTTTGGTACATAATTTAGTTACAGCTACTCGTTTGAGGCTTGGTAGTTTTCCCTAAGGGACGAATGCACCCGTTTATATAGCGAAATTCAGGCTTATGCTAATTTTTCTTCAGGAATGAAAATCGGCATCTACGTAACACATATACGTTACAGTTAGATACAACCTATAACTAAACTGGCCTTCGCACCCAACAAAACTTTCTTCTCAGGCTCCTAACAGATTATATTCTTCATTTTTTTCTTAATTACCAAATATGTCAAACCCCCTCAAACTTTCTCAACCTTAACAAACATAGAAATCTTAGCTAACCATCCAAATATCTTAAACTTTCATATATTTTTATAAATATTTTTAATGTTTATAGCTTGGAAATCATTGGATAAATTAAAAAGTTGGTGCTGGAGTTATGCATTCCTGATTTCAATTTACCCAGATGAGAGAAATTATAATAATGGCAGCTTAATTTCAAGATATTCTTATTTGTATAAAAGCATCTCATATACAGAAAGGGTTGAATATCTATCGATAGGCGGAAAAAGGCTACTCCCTATTTAGTAGATAGAGCAACTGTTGCAGGAAGGGCTGACATGCTTTTATTTGTATAGTGGGTACCAAATATTTATTGCATGTATAGTTGATACGAATTTGTCTAGTAGATTACATAAGAGGAAACTTATCAAGTATTATGAAGGATAACAGTATTGGCAAATACCATTTAAGTCTAACAAAATAAAAAATTAGACTTAATTAAGCTAGGTTATTTTTGACCAGCTATGTGAGGTAAATATCTAACTATAAAGTCATAAACTATGTATATTAATGACGTAAAATTATCTCCTTTATTAGTATCTGAACCTAGCCAATCATACCAGTCAGGTATAACTGTTAATAGGTGGGTTGAAGTATTGGTAGACTGTCCAGGAAGTACAGGACTATTTACTTATCGATTGCCAGCTCAGTTAGAAATAAAACCAGGGGATATTTTGAGCGTGCCATTTGGGGCACAACAATTAGGAGCGATCGCAATTCGGTTACTGGCACAACCAAATGTCGATTTACCACCAGAAAAAATCCGGGAAGTAGAAGATATAGTCAGCGTGGGATTTTTCCCAAGTGCTTATTGGGAATTACTCAATCGAGTCGCTGCATATTACTATACGCCCCTAATTCAAGTAATCCGGGTTGCTCTGCCGCCAGGGTTACTGGGGCGATCGCAGCGTCGTATCCGCCTTGTTGGAGGAGGGGAGGCAGGGGGCAGGGGGCAGGGGGCAGGGGGCAGGGGGCAGGGGGCAGGGGGAAGTAGTTATTTGCTGGCATCTCCTGATCCTTTAGCTTTTTTGACTCCTACTGCACGGCAAGTTTGGGAACTTTTACAAGCGCAGCCGGCTGGGGACTACAGTTTTGTCTACCTCCAACAAAAAGTTAAATCTGCCTATCGAGGAATTCGGGAGTTGCTGCGATTTGGTTTAGTAGAAAGCTACTTAGAACCGCCGCGACTAACTCGACCAAAGCTGCAAAAAGCAGTCACGCTTACAGGTACAATTGACCACGAATTAACTACTCGCCAAAGAGAGATTTTGGAAGTGCTGCGGCGGCATAATGGCGAGTTGTGGCAAAATGAATTACTACAAATTTGTAATGCTAGTTCTTCTATCCTCAAGACGTTGACACAAAAGGGTTACATTGTCATCGAAGAACGGGAAGTATTACGAACCGAACAGGGGCCAGCATTAGCAGGCGATGGGGCTAAATCTTTAACTGTTGCTCAAGCTAGCGCCTTAGAAACAATCCAGACATTAGATGGGTTTGCTGAAGTTTTATTGCATGGGGTGACAGGTTCAGGAAAAACAGAAGTATATTTGCAAGCGATCGCCCCTTTACTCAACCAAGGCAAATCCGCCCTTGTTTTAGTCCCAGAAATTGGACTCACACCTCAGCTAACTGATCGTTTTCGCGCCCGTTTTGGTAATAAAGTTAGCGTTTATCACAGCGCCCTCTCCGATGGTGAACGTTATGACACTTGGCGACAAATGCTCACAGGAGAACCTCAAGTTGTCATTGGTACGCGCAGTGCAGTTTTCGCCCCTTTGCCCAACCTGGGTTTAATTATTTTAGATGAAGAACACGACAGCAGTTTTAAGCAAGACTCCCCCATACCCACCTACCACGCCCGTACCGTCGCCCAATGGCGAGCAGAATTAGAAAATTGCCCCTTGCTGCTGGGTTCCGCTACGCCCTCGTTGGAGAGTTGGGTAAGGGTGAGGAGGGAGGAGGCAGGGGGCAGGGGGCAGGGGGCAGGGGGAGGGGGAGGGGGAGCAGAAGGAGAATTCATAACTCCTAACTCCTCACTCCTAACTCCTAACTCCTCACTTAACACTCTTTACCTCTCACTCCCCGAACGGATTAACTCCCGCCCTTTACCGCCGGTGGAAATAGTGGATATGCGGCAAGAGTTGCAGCAGGGAAATCGTTCTATATTTAGTAGATCTCTGCAAGAAGCTTTGCAAGAATTGCAAGAGAGAAAACAGCAGGGAATTTTATTTATTCATCGGCGGGGACACAGTACTTTTGTATCTTGCCGCAGTTGTGGATATGTACTGGAATGTCCGCACTGTGACGTGTCGTTAGCGTATCACCACACGGAAGAAAAAGCGCCGGAATTATTGCGCTGCCATTATTGTAATTATGCGCGATCGCATCCCAAATTCTGCCCTGATTGTAGTTCCCCTTACCTAAAATTTTTCGGTAGCGGTACTCAGCGAGTAACGCAGGAACTAGCGCGACAGTTCCCAGAGTTACGCTTGATTCGTTTTGATAGCGATACCACCCGCAACAAAGGCTCACACCGTACCCTACTCACTCAATTTGCCAACGGCGAAGCAGATTTATTAGTGGGTACGCAAATGCTCACCAAAGGATTGGATTTACCACAGGTGACACTTGTGGGCGTTGTCGCCGCCGATGGATTGCTAAATTTATCAGATTATCGCGCCAGTGAACGGGCATTTCAAACCTTGACTCAAGTAGCTGGACGTGCTGGTAGAGGCGACGATCCGGGGAGGGTGATTGTACAAACTTACACTACAGAGCATCAGGTAATTGCAGCAGTGCGATCGCACGATTATCACTCTTTCTCCCAAGCTGAATTAGAACAACGCCAAGCTCTCAATTATCCCCCTTATGGGCGGTTAATTTTATTGCGCTTAAGTAGTCTCGATCCTATTCAAGTGCAAAATACCGCGCAAATAATTGCCACAACCTTAAGTACAGAAGAAGAATTTGAGATATTAGGCCCAGCACCAGCAAGTATTTTGCGGGTAGCTAATCGTTATCGCTGGCAGATATTGATTAAATTTGCTCCCGATGCATTACCACAATTGCCAGATTGGGAAGAAGTGCGATCGCTTTGTCCTTCGTCTGTGAGTTTAACTATTGATGTAGACCCATTAAATATTATGTGACCATGAACTGCGTATATAATTACGCATAAAAATCTTTTTTCCTATTCCCCAGAATTAGCTGATTTTGATGTTTGTCTCAAACGTAGTAATTGAGTCAATCTATGCATTATCAACCCTCAGATAGATGAAGTAAATTGAAGTATCATCCATCAAAAAAGTTCAGGCATACATATTAAAAAAAATCTTTCATAATTTGCTGCCAAAGTTACTTCCATATTGAAAGTACAAACAAAAATGAACTTTGCCAGCAGCAGTTTACGGTGATACTTTTAAAGATTTATTACTTTTTACGTAATCATACTGTGCAAAGTTGATGATTTAGATAGTTCCCTTAAAAGTCCTGATTTTCTGCAAAGTTTCTTGGATATTGACAGCATAAATAAAAATGAACTTTGCCAGCAGCAGTTAACGATTTACGGTAATAACTTTGAAGATTTCTTGCTTATTACGTAATCATACTGCACCAAATTGATGAGGAAGTTACCTGAAATCAGAAGTTCAGTAATCACGTAATTTTAAGTATTTGCTAAATAATTTTTACATAGTCTGGAAGATAGGTTATGGTTTCTCCACCAGCTTCAACTCAGGCAATAAAAATACAGTTTTTTCAACAAAAAAGGTAGAAATTCGTTCGTGCAGCTTCTCGTAGAGGAGAAAGAGCAGAAGGAAGAATTGTTATTAAGAGCGCTTATAAATTCTAACGACCCGAAGGCAGCAAGAGTCTGAGTCCCCCACTAAAAAATGCAGCTTTGGTAGTCCATTGCTGCGGGGAGTTTTTTCCGATCTTACTTCTCTGCAAATAGAGACGTGACTTTTGACTTTTTCACACACATTTCGTGGTGAAGTTTTTTCATTGGGACTGCCTTGTTCACTAGCAGAATAGTGTGCGCTCTAGCGTTGGTGAGTGGAGTGATCGAATTAAGAGTAACCAGACAACTGAGCAAAACAATGGTTTACCTGGGCCTTGCGGTCATCATCTTCGTTTCTGGACAGTAAAGGATCGCCAGGAATAATCATTGCAGATACTTGCCCCATGTCAATGGACTACTCACGTATCAACTACGACTACAACGGCAAGGTATATATGATTTACAACATCAGACCCAAAATACTGGTATTAGCAATTGCTCAAGCGATTAATTTTCAACCAAATAACGCTCCTGTAGCATCTGGGTATATTAAAGACACTGGTCAAGCCTACAATGATACTCGGAACTTTGGTTGGGTGCATGAAGATAGCTTTGCTAAAGGTGCTAAAAATAGCAAACTCAACTATATTGCGATCGCAGTAGCTAACCGTCCCTCGGTCAGAATGAGCAATCTTACTGATAATCAGAGAAATGTGTCGCCAGATATCTCGATTACAGCAGACGTGAATCTCCCCAACAGTGGGATTGCGCTTAATAGCCTTTCAGCTTCAACTATCAAACTGATCGATAGCAGCACTAATACACAAGTCGCTGCCAACTACAACACTTCGGGTGGCGGAGATGTGATTGTAGTGTCTCCGATAAATCATCTCAAGAATAATACCAAATATCTGTTAAAAATCACCGACGGAGTAAAAGACAGCAATGATGCTGCATTCTTACCCTATAGCATCAGTTTCACAACAGGCACCCTTGGGAAGGGAGGAAGCCATATTAGTTTTGAGCAAATCTCACTACCGAATGTCCCTGCCAAACCTTACACCACAGTATTGATTGGCCCTGACAATAAACTCTATGCTGCCACCTTACAAGGTGAGATTTTGCGCTTCCCGATCAATCCTAATGGCACTCTAGGTACGCCACAAACCATTACCTCATTACAGACTGCCAATCATGGTAATCGAACTATCATTGGTATGCACTTTGATCCTTCCTCAACAAATGCTAGTAACCTAATTCTATGGGTAACAAACAACTACTACTGGAATGGAACTAATGCGCCAGAGTGGACTGGTAAAATTACTCGGTTGAGTGGTTCCAATTTAGAGACAGTAAAAGACTATGTGGTTGATTTACCACGATCAATCCGGGATCATCTAACCAACAGCATTGAATTTAAGCCCAATGAGCCAAAAGTGCTGTATGTCTTACAGGGTAGTAATAGTAGTACGGGCGCACCAAACAATGTCTGGGGTAATCGTCCTGAGAAGTTGTTAAGTGCTGCTGTATTACGAGTTGACCTGTCCAAAATCACCTCACCTCCTTTAAGCATTAAAACGGAGAGTGGAGGTACTTATAACCCCTTTAAGCCAGGAGCAGCTGTAACTATCTTTGCCAGTGGTATACGCAATGCCTACGATCTGGTTTGGCACACCAATGGTCAGTTGTATGTACCAACAAATGGTTCAGCAGCTGGTGGCAATACGCCAAATACACCTATCCCGCTACCTCTTGCCTGCCAAAACCGTATCGATAAAGCTACTAATGGCGCTTATACCAGTCCAACCGTACCTGACCTCAGAAATATAGTCACGCAGCGAGATTATCTCTTTCGGGTTGTTAAAAACGGTTATTATGGTCACCCCAATCCTAAACGTTGTGAGTGGGTGTTGAGTGGTGGAAATCCTACAGTTGGTACAGACCCAGCTCAGGTAAAAGAATATCCTATTGGTACTCTACCTGACCGGAATTGGAAAGGTAGTGCCTTCGATTTCGGAGAGCATTTTTCACCCAACGGTATCATTGAGTACCATAGTAATGTTTTAGGTGGCAAGCTACAAGGTAAACTCCTGGTGATCCGTTACAGTGGTGGCAAAGATATCATTGTCCTAACACCAGGTGGGGAAAACTTGGATATAGTAAATTCCCAAACGGGTATTACTGGCTTCACCGGTTTTAACCCAAGTCCATTGGATTTGGTTGAGAATCCTACAAATGGATATCTCTATGTGGCCCAGCTCAATGAAGGGACTGGCATGGGCAAAATTACACTTCTGCGTCCACTCAATTAATTGATTAACAGTTCTGGTGCTACCAATCCTTTTTGGATAGCTAAAACTGCGGCTTGAGTGCGATCGCGTACTTCTAATTTCTGTAAAATAGTATGGACATGAACCCGCACTGTACCAGGGGCAATGTAGAGAACCTCAGCAATTTCTTGATTACTTTTGCCAGTTGCCACGAGTGCTAAAATTTCTTGCTCCCGCTTGGTTAGGGGATTTTCTAAGGATTCCTCAGTTTTTCCACGCAGCACCACAGTAGAATTGCCCTCAAAAGCTGCTCTAATTTCTGTAGTTGCGGTTTGATCCCACCAAGAAGCCCCTGCTGCAACCGATCGCACTGCTAATATTAGAGACTCAGCCGGAATCCCTTTGAGGCAGTAACCTTGGGCCCCGGCGGCAATTAACCGCGAAATCAGGGGTTTTTCAGAACGAGAGGTTAAAACAAGAATTGGTAAATTTGGGTGCTTTTGCTTGATTTGGCGACATGCCTCAATCCCGCCAATCCCCGGTAAACCTATATCCAGCAAGACCAAATCCAGGGGATAGTGATTTGCTAATTCTACAGCTTGTTCCCCATCTTCTGCCTCTGCAACAATCTCCAAAGTGGTTTCTTGTTGCAACCGCATCCGCAGACCAAGCCGAAACAATTCATCATCTTCAACAAGTAAGATTTTTGTCATTTGTCATTTGTCATTGGGCATTAGTCATTGGGCAGGAGTTAGTTATTATTCTCCCCTGCCTCCCCTGCCTCCCCTGCCTCCCCTGCCTCCCCTGCCCCTTGCTCCTCATCTCCCCGGTGATGGACAAGCAGGCAGGCGGAAACCAAATAGTGCGCCTCGTGGTGAGCGATTCTCCGCCCAAATTGTACCCCCATGAGCGGTAATAATTTGCCTGGTTAAATAAAGCCCTAGTCCAGATCCTGAGACATGGCGATCGCTATGTCCTTGATAAAATCTTTCAAACAAGTGGGGTAACTCTTCTTCGGTAATGCCGGAACCAGTATCGAGTATTTTTACTACTTGATCGCTAGCATAACTTTCAAGTACTACTTCTACTTTACCGCCACGAGGGGTATGGTTTATACCATTACTCAGCAGATTGGTGAAGACTCGCCCCAGTTGCAAAAGATCGCCGTTTACCCAAATAAAGCTGCGAAAATCTGATTCGCCATAGTGGAGAGAAATATAAACCTGGCGTGTTTTGGCTAGTTCAGTCAGGGTGGCTATTATCTCCTCCGCTACAGTTGCCAAATTAACAGGTGATAACTGTAGTTTCAGTCCTTCGGCGTCATTGCGGTATACATCTAAAAGTGTTTGGACTAATTGCAGTGTACTCCGATGACTACGAGCCATTGTTTGTAAGACTTTTGCTTGCATTGGCGTGATTTCACCAAATTGCTCATTTTGCAAATATTTCAGCGTTTCAATTGCTCCTAATAGGGGTGTTTTCAAATCATGGGTTAGGGTAGAAACAAAATCTTCACGCATCGTAGCAAGTTGTTCTTGGGAGCGTAATTGTGCTTGCGTATAAGCGATCGCTTCTTCATTTCGGTGGTTGCGGTCGCTTAACCAACCCGTTACCACCAATGCCAAAACTGCAATCAGCCTATTTGCCAACGTTGAGGAATTAATCATTTCTCCTCCGGGAACAAACAAATTCAATAATGTTAATCCTGTAGCTGCAAGAGTGATTCCCAACACAGCACCCCGATTCAACCGTGAATCTGCTAACAAAATCGTCCCTGTGTAGAGGTAGCCAAATACGTACTCAGGTGGTGTTAAATATTCCAAGCTGATCACGATCGCAAAGGCGATCGCTAGTAGCCCATAAGTCTCCCCACGCTCGTTTATAGCTTCTTTCGTAGCCACTAATCGATTTAATATCTTCATTTCTCATTTACTAAAAAATCGTTATCCTACAATCTTTACAATTATTTAATTCAGCGATTATGATTTATCTGCAATGTATATCTGCAAATGTTAACTTGACCATTAACCCGAAAACTCTAATTATCCAGATGCAAAAATGGCGACTGGTTCCTTTTGACTTCCGCTCTGCGGTACTAAGTAGTTACCCATAAGGGGTAGAGTATTTACCACAACCGTCCTAATCCGTAATCTCTTTAATAAAATTCTCTGGGATATTTATATTGTTTGAAAGTAGCAAACTTCGATAATCTATTGTATAAACAAATAATTGTATATAGCTGCGAGAGTACAGCACCATTCTTAAGGGTTTGGTGCGTTAGCATTCCGCGTAACGCACCCTACAAATACCTAATTTTGTTCAAAAATCAAATTGGATAACTATAAATGAATTAAGAATAAAAAATTAAATATTCTTAACAATAAATTGAATAAGTATCTGGATAGTAATAACTGAAAATACTATATCTAGATTTAAAAATGACGGTGACATGAAATATCACCAAATCCCTCGAAATCAAATACCACAACAGTTAATCTGTTATTTCTAAAAATTGGCTTGCTAGCACTTAAATTTAATTGAGCGCGAAATATATGGGACAAGGTTTTTTGCAAATTGGCTTAACGCTGTGTATTGTCATAGCAATCACTCCGTTACTAGGTAAATACATAGCGCGTGTCTTCTTGGGAGAAAGAACACTGCTTGATTTTTTAATGAACCCGATAGAGCGAAGTATGTTCGTACTAGCAGGTGTCCGCAGGAAAGATGATATGACGGGTTTGCAGTATATCCGGGCTGTAATTTTTACTAATTTAATAATGGGTATTTCAGTCTATTTACTGATATATTTTCAGAGACTCTTGCCCTGGAATCCTAACGGCTTCGGTGCTATCAAATGGGATGTATTATTACACACAACCATTTCCTTTGTGACCAATACCGACCAGCAACACTATGCTGGTGAGACAACTTTAAGCTATTTTAGCCAGGTAGCGGCTTTAGGGTTTTTGATGTTCACCTCCGCAGCCACTGGGTTAGCCGTGGGTATTGCTTTTATTCGCGGGTTGACAGGTAGAAAGTTGGGAAACTTTTACGTCGATCTTGTCCGTGGAATTACGCGAATTTTACTGCCAATTTCGATTATTGGAGCGATCGCTTTACTTGTAACAGGTGTACCACAAACATTAAAAGAGACTTTAGTTCTGAGAACCTTAGAAGGCGGAACGCAATATATTGCTAGAGGCCCGGTGGCATCCTTTGAAATGATCAAACTTTTGGGCGACAACGGCGGAGGCTTTTTTGCCGTAAACTCAGCCCATCCTTTTGAAAATCCCAATGGTGCTTCTAACTTGATAGAAATGATCGCCATGATTTCTATACCAGCAGCCTTAATCTACACTTACGGTATATTTGCTAACAACATCAAACAAGCTTGGCTACTTTTCTGGATGGTGTTTGTGATTTTTGTAGTTCTGATAGGAGTGGCAGCCGTAGGAGAACTGCAAGGTAATCCCCTTGTTAATAACGCCTTTGGATTAGAACAGCCCAATTTAGAGGGGAAAGAAGTTCGATTTGGCTGGGCACAAACGGCATTTTGGGCAGTTATGACTACCGCTACTATGACTGGTGCAGTGAATGGAATGCACGATTCTTTAATGCCACAAGGAATATTTTCGACACTATTGAACTTGTTTATTCAGGTTATCTGGGGTGGGCAAGGAACTGGAACAGCTTACTTATTTATTTATTTAATTCTCACAGTATTCCTAACCGGACTAATGGCAGGGCGCACCCCAGAGTTTTTGGGACGCAAAATTGAAAAGCGGGAAATCATCCTCGCCAGCGTCGTGCTGTTGATTCACCCAATTTTAGTTTTGATTCCCAGTGCGATCGCCTTGGCTTATCCTATCTCCCTATCTGGAATTAGCAACACTGGCTATCACGGTATTTCTCAAGTAGTTTATGAATACGCCTCAGCAGCAGCAAATAATGGCTCCGGCTTAGAAGGGTTGAAGGATAACAGCCTATGGTGGAACTTGAGTACTTTGGTTAGCTTAATTGGAGGACGCTACATTCCGATAATTGCCATCCTCTTGTTAGCTGATGGCATGTCTCGTAAACAACCAGTTCCCGAAACGCCTGGTACTCTAAGAACGGATTCTCTAGTATTTACTGGTATCACTGCTGGAGTGACATTGGTTTTGGGAGTATTGACTTTCTTTCCCGTTTTGGCTTTAGGCCCCATAGCCGAGGGTATGAAATTAGCATCTGGTAGTTAGAAAATTTATGAGTTATGAGTTATAAGTTTGGAATATAACGAGAATACTAAAAAATAAATTATTCCGTTTCGTAAGGTGTGTTAGCGATCGCGTAACGCACCTTCATGAGATGGTGTGTTAGTAACACACTCTACAGATTGGATCTGTTTTTTATTGGAAGTTCTTAATAACTCCCAATACTTCTCAGTTAAAAAGATTTGTAGGTTGGGTTTCTTTCAACCCGACAAAGCCCTAAAAATCTTGGTTTACCCGGCAGTATCTTGCTACGTTCCTCAACCCAACCTAGCAAGTAGTGCTTTTTTAAACTTAACCGAGCAGTATTGTAATAAAATTCCTAACTCTAGCCTTGTCAAGGTGATATGTAGCTTAAATTTCATATTCGTTCAAACAAAATTTTCACTTGTTCTTTTAGAATTTTGAAAATTCCGAGTTCAGAGGTTCAACTTCCGAGTTCAGAGGCTCAAGTGCCGAGTTCAAAGGCTCAACTTCCGAGTTCAGAGGCTCAAGTGCCGAGTTCAAAGGCTCAACTTCCGAGTTCAGAGGTTCAAGTGCCGAGTTCAAAGGCTCAAGTGCCGAGTTCAGAGGTTCAAGTGCCGAGTTCAAAGGCTCAAGTGCCGAGTTCAAAGGCTCAACTTCCGAGTTCAGAAGCTCGTAATGAATACAAGATTTAGCTTGAGAGCGCTACTCCTGACTTTTGTACAGACGCGATTAATCGCATCTCTACTCCTAACTTAATTCATAAATCAAGTGGCAACTAACTTCAAAGCTAGACGGCCAAATCCTCGTTCTGGCGATCGCCGCCAAGCACGTAAAAAGGCCAAAACAATTAATAAGTGGCTGTACTTAAGGGCAATGAAAGATGCTTTTGTCAAGCTCAACCCTAAGTATGCAATCAAAAATCCAGTGATGTTTGTGGTTTGGGTGGGGACAATCATCATCCTATTGCTAACAATTGATCCCAACCTATTTGGCCCAGCCCTGCAAAAGAACCCGCAAGTTTTCAACGGCTTGTTATCGGGGATTTTATTCTTTACAGTTTGGTTTGCCAATTTTGCCGAAGCAATTGCAGAAGGGCGGGGTAAAGCCCAAGCCGATGCCTTACGATTAACCAAATCAGAAGCGATCGCTAAAAAAATTGCTGCCGACGGCATAATTAGTGAAGTTTCATCCACAAGCCTTAAACAGGGCGATAACATCTACGTCATTGCTGGCGATATCATTCCCGCCGATGGCGAGGTAATTATGGGTGTCGCCTCAGTGGATGAATCGGCAATTACTGGGGAATCCGCACCAGTATTAAAAGAATCAGGTTCCGACGTTGCCAGTTCCGTCACTGGTGGGACGCGGATTATCTCAGATGAGCTAATTATCCGCATCACTAATGATCCAGGTAAAGGCTTTATTGACAGGATGATTGCCTTAGTAGAAGGGGCAGAACGCAGCAAAACACCCAATGAAATTGCCTTGACAGTATTGCTGGCAGTTCTTAGCTTAGTGTCTTTGTTAGTCGTGGTAACTCTGCCCGCACTTGCTTACTATGTCAACAGTCCAGTCAGTGTGCCAATTTTGATTGCCCTATTAGTAGCATTAATTCCTACAACCATTGGCGGCTTACTAAGTACCATCGGCATTGCTGGGATGGATCGAGTTGCCCAATTTAACGTCATTGCCACTTCAAGACGAGCAGTCGAAGCTTGTGGAGATGTCAACACTTTAGTTCTTGATAAAACAGGTACAATTACCCTCGGCAACCGTTTGGCGGAAGAATTTATTCCCATCAACGGTCATTCAATATCGGAAATTGCTAATATTGCCTGGGCGGCTAGTGTATTTGACAATACACCAGAAGGTAAATCTATTGTGCGACTGGCAGAAAAGTTAGGCGCAAGGTTTGATTTTGACTTCAACCAGGCAGAAGGAGTTGATTTTTCTGCCAAAACACGGATGAGTGGTACAAACTTGCCTGGTGGGTATGAGGCGAGGAAGGGGGCAGTAGAAGCCATCAAAGGATTTGTCCGTTCCCGCAACGGACGCGATACACCAGAATTGGATGCTACCTACGAACGAGTTTCTCGCTTGGGAGGTACACCCCTAGCAGTCAGCCTAGATAACGAAATCTATGGGGTTATTTATCTTAAAGATATAGTTAAACCTGGTATCCGCGATCGCTTTGAGCAACTGCGACGGATGGGAGTGCATACCATCATGCTAACTGGAGACAACTGGATTACAACTTCTGTCATTGCCAAAGAAGCTGGAGTTGATGACTTCATCGCCGAAGCCACACCAGAAGACAAAATCAGCGTCATTAAGAAAGAACAAGCAGCAGGTAAATTAGTTGCCATGACAGGAGATGGAACTAACGATGCTCCAGCATTAGCACAAGCTAACGTCGGCCTTGCCATGAATACAGGGACGCAAGCTGCAAAAGAAGCTGCCAACATGGTAGATTTGGACTCCGATCCCACAAAACTGATCGATATAATTAGCATTGGCAAACAATTATTAATTACTCGCGGGGCATTGACGATATTTTCTATCGCTAATGATATTGCTAAATACTTTGCGATTATCCCAGTGATATTTGTCGCTGCTAATTTGCAAAGCTTGAATATTATGAATTTAACTAGCCCTAATTCTGCTGTTCTATCAACACTGATTTATAATGCTTTGATTATTCCCGCTTTGATTCCGTTGGCATTGAAGGGTGTACGGTTTAGGCCGCTGACAGCTAATCAGCTACTGCAACGCAATATCTTAATTTATGGCTTAGGTGGGCTGATTGCGCCGTTTATCGCCATTAAATTGATAGATTTACTGATTACAATTGTGGGCTTGGCTTAAAGACAGTAAAAAATAAAATACTAGCAGCAATTGGAAAAATTTTATGGCTATTATTCGAGAAACTATCAGAGCAATTTTCATAACTCTAATGCTTTGGTTGTTGACTGCAATCATCTATCCTCTGATAATCCTTGTAGTGGGTCAAGTTTTTTTGCCCTACCAAGCTAATGGCAGCATTATGCTGAATCTAAATAATGAACCAATTGGTTCGGCTTTGATTGGTCAGTTGTTCACATCTGAGCGATATTTCCATCCCCGTTCCAGTACTGTTAGATATAGCCAAGGCAGAAAAGCCAAGCCAACTGGCATCTCTGGAGCCAGCAATCTCGCTGCTAGCAATCCAGAACTACTAAAACGGATTCTAGAACAGGCAAATCAGTTGCGAGACGAAAATCTTCAACCGCTCGCTGATATAATTTATACCTCTGGCTCTGGTTTAGATCCCCATATTTCCTTCAAAGCAGCACGGCAGCAATTGACGCGGGTTGCTGGTGCACGGGGAGTAAAAGAAGAGGAAATCCTACGTTTAATTAATAGATATACTGACGGCAGATTTTTATGGATTTTTGGCGAGCCAGGAGTCAATGTTCTCCGATTGAATTATGCTCTTGACTTGCAAGATTTTAATCGTCAGCCAAATCAGTAAAATGGGGAGTGGGGAGTTAGGAATAAATAGATAAATAACTTTAGATAACTTTTTTGTTACTCAGATTGTAATCGGAGAGAGTCAGCGAACCTCCTTTGGAGGCGCTTTGCTAAGGCGCTGGCAAATGCTCCTCAAAGGATCTTTGACGCAAAAATTAGTACGTTTGCTCAAAAATATAGATTTGCATATTATTGCCAGCGAAAAAATGGTTTCACCCAAATAGGGAATTAAATTTCCCCAAAAACCTCAGAAGTAAAGCTTCCATGCAAACCATAGGGGATATGATGCTTGAGATGTAGGCGAGCGATCGCTCCTTTAGAGAAATCACTAGCATCCAAAATTACCAAATCTGAGCGGTGATGGGCAGCATCATAAACCAAAGCTAATACCCAACCATCATCTTCCTTTTCAGAACCTGGGCGCGGGACAAAAATCGGTTCGCCAACAAAACCACGGGGTGCAGCACTCCAAATTTGTCTTTCTCCAGACTCTAAATCGATTTTCAACAATGCTTGTAAGGGAGCATTACCAGTTTCTGCATGAGCCGCACCTATATATAGATATCGATAAGGGCGTCCCACATTCGCCGGGTGTATACTGGGAAATTCACAACATCGGCTCTCAATCAATTCTTGCCCGACTGTCCCATCCTTTAGATTCAGACAAAATCGCCAAAGTTGCCCAGGTGAAATTGCCTCAAAATCAACTTGTCGAAAATCGCTTTCGGGTTCTACTTCGGGGAAATTTTGGTAACAAATAGAGTCAATTAAAACTTCATCTCCTACCTCAAAAGCATTAATGTGGTGGAAGACAAAACCAGACTTAGTTTCCAGAATTTTGATATCTTCTTGCCCTTCTTTGGGGAAGCGGGGAATAATTAGAATTTGAGTTGGCTGATTTGGCTGAAATTTGATACATTCTCCCGGCGCACGTATTCCCAAGACAAAAGGTATGGGATTGAAGGTGACAGGATTTTGAAAGAAGATGCAGTAATTAGGAGTAATAAGAAAATCGTGGATGAAACAGAAACCAGGAACACTATGAGCGTGCTGTCTGATAATTTCACCTGCTGGATTTAGCTCGAAAATAGTAATTGTGGTAGATAATCCTGGCTTAATCGAGAAGTTTACCAGGCAAGGTGCGCCCCCATCTTGGTTACAATTGTTTTCCACGCGGGGATGTGCAGCGAAAGCTTCACCTGCTGACAAAGCACCATTAAAATATTCATTGCCCAAGGTTTCAAGAGTATAAGGATCGAGGCGATATGGTTCAGCCGCTTCCCACATTGCTAGCAGTTTACCGCCCCAATAGATAACATTTGTATTGGCGATATTTTTGAGTTTGAAATCAAAGATATTAGCTAGCCAACCGCCAGGCTTTTGAGTGCCAAAAATACCGCGATAAAGAATTTTTCCCGCCTTTTGTTCTTCCAAATAGCCAGTTGTGCGGACAAAGCGGTTGCGAAAATGGGCACGCTCGTTTGTAAAGGTAATTTTGCTAATCATCCCATCCCCATCAAACGGGTGATGAAAAGGTTGCCCATTCACATCCAGCAAACCAGGGCCATTTCTAAACAGCGTACCTTGTAATTCTTTAGGAATTTGCCCTTCTATATCATCAATCCAATAATCAAACTCTTGGGTTAGAGATTGATATCCTCCTTGCCAGTCTGCACGGCTGTAGGATTTTTCTGTAACTGGGATTTCTTGGCTTTTCAAACGCATATACTTTGTTCTTTCTTGTTATTTTGGACAAAAATATGTAACAGCTAAAAAGGATTTTTTTGCAGCTTTACTACAACGCGAAGGCAGCAAACTACCTCAACTCAGGGTGAGATTTATTCCACTATTCGACTATTTTCGACTCTGGTTCTCTTAGTACCAACTCAGACATTAAATCTGGCAAAAACGCTTGTTCCCCATCTTTGGATGTCTCAGTTTCTTCCTCAGCAGCAGGTAGCCAGTTGATAAATGGTAGGGGTAACAGCGTGCTGAGGTTAGTAATTAGCACCAATAGCCAAAGTGATTCAAAGTTCGTTGCAGTTATTCCCAGCCAATAGGTGATTAATGCCCCGAATGCATGGGAAACTGTTCCTGCTGAATTAAACACCGACATTAACAAGGCAAATAATGTCGCTTCCACACCAGACGGACAAAGCCTTGCTGCTAGAACCATGACTTGCATAAAGGCAATTTTCCCCATTACAGAGAGAATCAGACTATCACCCAAACTAAACCAGTGGTCATCTATACCTAGCCGCCTGTTTGTGTGAGTCACTAATAACAGCATCGTCATTCCTAAAATTGACGAAAGGACGGTACTCCAACCAAAAATTACGCGAAAAGGGATGCTTTTGAGGAAACGTTGAAAAATCCAAACGCCTGCTAAAGAAGCGAAACTTGTCACCAAATGCACCCGCCCCAGAAATTCTGGTTCAAAGTGGAGTTCGTTGGTAGAGAAGTAGAAAAAAGCTGAGTCAGCATTTGGGGTAGCTTGCCAGATGAAGATAAACGCCGTTGGTAGCCAAATACTTTTTTGGCTAATGGCTTGGCGTAGCTGCCCCAGTTGATGTTTGATTGGTAAAGGGTTGGTGTGATTACTATCTTCAGCATCTTTTCTAACGGGGGACTCAGCAATTAACCAAGCAACCCCTGAGACGATGAGAGGAAATAAGGCGGTAATTCCAAAGACAGTACGGGTACTAAAGTATTGAAGCAGCAAACCACTAAAGTATGCTGTTATCAAACCTCCGATCGCAGAAGCACCCCAACACAGAGATTGTAATGAACCGGCTTTTGCTTGGGATTCGCCTCTAGCTCGTTCCACAACTAGCGAGTCAACTATCACATCACTCATGGCGACAGAGAGAGAACTAAGAGCGATCGCTAATGTAGCTGCCCAGCTAGTATGAACTATTGTAGCCAGACTCGCCCAAGAAGCAGTTCCCAGTATCCCGGATAAAATCAAATAAGGACGCCGCCGATAGCCAAAGATAGGCAAGCCATCAGAAATGAAACCAAACACCGGCTTGATCATCCAAGGTAGGAAGACGATTCCCAACAGCGCCGACACCTGAACGGGACTCAGCAGCAGTTCATCTTTGAGGAAAAAGCTAACGGCTAGACGCGATAATCCTAAAATTCCTTGGACAAAATAAACGGTGAGAATTGCAATTAACTCCGCATTAGGTTCATTACCCAAGAAGATTTTTTGTGTTAATGAGTCTTTGACCTTGGACAAGCCAGATGATTGAAGCACCATTCGATAAATATTTTTTAAGTTTTATCTACTTTTCTATCATATCGATTCTTCAGAAGTGGGCTTTGTTTATGTATCCGTAAATTCCGCAAATTTAATTTTTAATTGCTTAAATTGATACCGAAAAGCATTTTTCTACCCCTACCAACGTATTTGTATAACAATCCTAATTGAACCTCACACGACTGAAAGTCGCGTGATTCCTGCTTCAACGATCTCTGCCGGAATTACTTCTGGACTGACGAGTTCTCCACAGGCGTTTTTTATAACCTCCGGCGTACCGACGGCGGTTAATAATCTCAAACCTTCGCTTAATATATTCAGTGCTGCGTTTTTATCCCTCAAATTATAGCTATTGCAACTAGGACAAGACCATTCACGCAGCTTTAAATCTTTAACTAGTGGATTAATAAAACCACAACAGTTGCAAGTCTGAGATGAGGGGTAAAATGTACCGATTTTCTGCACAATTCTGTCATGCCACAAAGCTTTATACTCAAGCATAGCGACAAACTTCGACCAACTAGCGTCTGAAATACTCAGTGCTAACTTGTGATTCTTCACCATATTGGCAACTCGTAAATCCTCAATACAGATAATGCTGTTTTCTTTGATTAAACGAGTTGACAATTTATGCAGAAAGTCATCTCTGAGATTGGTAATTCGTTCATAGGTACGAGCCAGCTTGATTTTCGCTTTGACTCGATTACTACTACCTTTTACACTGCGGGATAGTTTCTTATGTGCCTTGCCTAACTTACGAGTTTGAGTTCTGTAATATTTTGGATTTTCTACAACTTCCCCATTACTAGTAACGAGATAAGATTTTATGCCTAAGTCTATCCCAATATTTTGACTAACTTGGGGATGTTTCTCAATCTCAGTTTCGCTATTGATACTAGCAATATATTTGCCAGATGAAGTGCGACTAATGGTAACGTTTACAAGCTTCCCAGTAATGTCTTGGGATTTGTGGAACCTTACCCAACCTAACTTCGGAAGCTTTAAACGATTCTCTATTACCTGTATGTTACCGTTAGTAAGATTTGTTTTGTAAGACTGCTTGGAAGCATGCTTCTTTTTGAACCTGGGGAAGCCGACACCTTTTTTATTTTTAGACTTCTTCAAGTCAGTAAAAAAGTTTTTGTATGCTGTCTCTAAATTCTTGAGTGAGTTTTGCAGAGCAAATTTATCTACTTCCTTTAACCACTCAATCTCCTTTTTGAGTAGAGTTAGCTGCTGGCTGCAAGCATTATAGTTTAAAGTCTTCTGCTCCGTGGCATATAACTCCTGTCTTAGTGCCAAAAAGCGGTTGTACACATATCTGGCACAACCAATTGTCTTGTTGATTAAGACTTCTTGATTATGCGTGGGTATGAGAGTAACTTTAAATGCTTTTTGGATGGATGACAATTTCTTGAATTTGCTGAATATCATTCAATTTTAACATAAAGTATCACCTAATATAGAGCGCCTAACTCATGACTGGAAGTCACGAGTGTGCGGCTTGAAGGCATCAAAAGATTAGGGCGAACCTACCATAAGTAAGCTCGCCCTAACGTGTATTTAACTGAATTGTTATCGGAAGTTTTGAAATTCTGCCTACAGCGCTACACGAACGTGAAGCCTAGTTTTGTAGCCGAGTCAGAAGGGAGACTTCCTGGCTTAGGCATCTACTTATGACAATTCCAAAACTAACTTTTTCTTAACTTGACGAGTTAGAACTGAAGCAACACCCACAAAACCAATCACAAAAACTCCTAATACAGAAGAAGACTCAGGAACTGCTCTAATGACATTACCGGTGATACTCTTGTAGCCAGTGGCGACTGTGTGATTATCTGATTCAAAACCAGTTCCGCCAATATTGGTGAATTGAACCTGATCAAAAGTTCCGGCAACATCATAGAAGTTGATGAATGCATAGGGTTCTCCAGAATTTTGATTTTTGAATGCTGAATTAGGATTACCGTAGTAGCTGGTTTTATTTGGTAGCTTTGCGATATAACTAACCACATCAGCAGTAGTAATTCTTTCTACAAGATTACCTTTTGAATAAAATTCAAGTACGTTATTAGCGTCTCCCGCAGACCACCAAAGTCCAAAGTAACTTTGTGCGGTTGTTAAATTTAAGGTAGAAGCCGTTTGCTTATTAGCACCCGATCTGTTCGTATCTACATCAAAATATTTGCCTGTGCCACCAGCACCACCATATTGGTCTTTATCCACGAGCAGAGTATTCGTATAGCTACCAATATTTGTTCCTCCATCAACCCATGTAAAGCCTGTTGCACTGTAACCTGTTGTTAGTGCATCAAAATTTTGTACACGAGTATTAACAAGATTTGAGTAATTTGCGGTTTGTATGGTTGGGTCTTCTATTGATATCGTAAAAGACGCAGCCATTACAGGACGGGTAACAGTAGCTAAGGACAAAACGACACTAGAAGCGATCGCGGACTTAATTAGAAGACTTTTCATTTTACAAATCCTTCTCGGTTTTAAAAAATTTCGCGTTCATGCCTCATTGTGCGATGTACTTATAAGTTCCAACATCAGAGGGATTACTACTTTTTTTATTTGATTTTACTTAGATTAAAATGTAAGTTATTGGGCTGGATTTAGAGAAAATTACTGATATTATGTTCCGTAATATTTATCGCTTTATGTAGAAAGCACGAAGCTATCAGTGGTAAATTATAAACAAACTTTATTTATAACAAGTTCCCTTTTGTGATTCGCAGGCAGTTCATATTTTTAGAGGTCTAGGTAAAGAAGGCATGAGGCGTTGTGCTATGCCAATTTCTTGAAAACCTGTGCATATCCTTTGGCTGAATAGTTTTTCAACCTTACACTCAAGATTATCTTGGTTTTGATTTAAAGTAATTACATAATCTGCATAATGCTAGAGTCATTAACTACACAATCTCTTTCTGAAAAACGATTGCATCAATCACAATGGTATCCAGGATAATTCTAATACCTTTCATAACTCTAGAATTGCTATAATTTCATATTTAATTCTTCTTTCTGCTTCAAAGAAATAGCACTTTCTTTGACAGGTAGCTGTCGGCTGCCTCTCACCCTTTCCCTGATAATTTGTCTTTCTTCAGTCAACTATGCCACCTGAGCTTTTTTGACATCGGTAGTAACATGAATTAAACTACCTCTTGCAACAAAAGAGTCTTGATCAATGCATCCAACCGAAGAAGTTGTTGTCCCTACTCGCGTTATCGGTTTAATTAGTGGCACATCCGTAGATGGCATAGACGCTGCGTTGGTAGAGATTTCCGGTACAGAATTGGATCTCAAAATTGAGTTGCTAGCCGGGGCAACATATCCTTATCCAGCCGAACTCAGAGAAAGAATCTTGGCAGTTGGCGCAGGCGTTGCCATCTCAATGGCAGAATTGGCAGAAATAGATGATGCGATCGCCATTGCCTTTGCCCAAGCCGCCCAAAATATTCAAATTGGTCATCAGCCAGCCACTCTCATTGGCTCCCACGGTCAAACAGTTTATCACCGACCACCTGGGGAAGCAAGGGACCAAGGGAGCAGGGGAGCAGGGGAGCAGGGCAGGAGAGAAATCTTAATTTCTAACTTCTCACCGGCTAAACGCCCCGCTATCGCTAACAGCACTGCCTTGGGTTACAGTCTCCAACTAGGGCGCGGTGAATTAATCACCCATATTACAGGCATTACAACGGTGAGCAACTTTCGCGTTGCTGATATCGCTATTGGTGGTCATGGTGCGCCTCTCGTGCCCAGAGTAGATGCCTATTTACTCAGTCATCCTGAAGAAGGGCGTTGTATTCAAAACATTGGTGGTATTGGTAATGTTGCTTATATTCCACCTCGACATGGCGACTGGCTCTCAAAAATTCGCGCTTGGGATACTGGCCCAGGAAATAGTCTGTTGGATTTAGCGGTGGAGCATTTAAGCGCTGGTGCTAAAACTTACGATGAAGATGGCAATTGGGCAGCGAGTGGTACTCCTTGTGATTCATTGGTAGAACAATGGCTCAACCAAGACTATTTTCATCTGCCGCCGCCTAAATCCACTGGTCGAGAGTTATTTGGTGTAGCTTACTTGCATCAGTCTTTAGAAGATGCTCAAGCATACGAACTCAACGCCGCCGATTTACTAGCAACTCTCACCGAACTTACAGCTACTTCAATTGTTCATAGTTACCGCACTTTTTTGCCGGAAATGCCACAAAGGGTACTATTATGTGGCGGTGGTAGTCGCAATCTCTATTTGAAACGTCGATTAGAGTTATTGTTGCCATCAATACCAGTCTTGACTACAGATGAAGTTGGTTTAAGTGCAGATTTTAAAGAAGCGATCGCCTTTGCAGTTTTAGCCTACTGGCGACATTTAGGTATTCCTGGCAACCTACCTACTGCGACTGGGGCACCTCAAGAAGTGCTTTTGGGAGAAATTCACCAAAATCAGTACTCAGTGCTGAGACAGGAACAATAAACAAGATAAAAAATTTCTTCATTCAGCACTGGCTCAACACCCCGCTATCGCTAACGCAACTTAGCACTGCTATAACTGTAGTCTTGGCGGCACTCGATCAAGGCAGGGAATATACAAGGTGGCTCATACTTTTTTATTGGAACCAGGACGCTGGACAATGCAAGGAAATTGGCTGGAACGTAATGGTATGCCAATCAGTGTCAAGGGTATGACCTTGGTAGCTTGGAATCGAGATAACTGGTTTACTATGGCTACAAAACTGATATTTCCTGGTAGCGATCGCTCAGAAATCTCTCTGCAATATAAGGGGCGGCTTCATGAGGGAGAGCGTCAGTATACTTTTTTACTCCAGCATAATACTTTGGGGCAGATTGAAGGTGAAGGCTGGATTGGTTTAGATACAATTGTGCAGCGTTACTGGGTAATAGGCGATCGTCAGCGTCGTAGTGGCTTTGAAACCCTGCACCGAATTTCGGAAGATAGATATTACCTCAGTAGTGGCATCTTGGCTGGTCATTTTTTAACTAACACAATGGAAGCTAGCCTAGAGCGTCAATCAACCTAAAGGTAGCGCTGTTGTCCGTCTAGGCTGGAAGCCTGTCGCTCAAACAATCCCAATTGCTTCTGCTTCTTCAAAGCCTAATATCTCATGCCTGACCTCAAGGAGTCATCGTTTATTCTCACAGACCTACTGAGTTGTATACTAAATAAGAAATTATCAAATTATTTTTAGGCTTTATAGTATTTTTACCGAACCGTGTAGTCTGGAGTCCAGTTTCATGAATCCTAAAGTCTCTGTAATTATCCCTGCTTACAATACTGAAGCTTATCTTGCGAAGGCAATAGAGTCAGTCTTAGAACAAACGCTCACAGATATTGAAGTTATCATAGTCGATGATGCTTCAAGTGATAAAACTGTAGAAGTCGCTAAAAGTTTTACTGACCCACGTCTCAAAGTAATAGTTAATCAACAAAACCTTGGGGCTGCTGCTGCACGTAATCGTGCCCTAAGAGCAGCCCAAGGAGAATGGATTGCTGTGCTTGATTCAGATGATTGGTATGCTCCTGAAAGATTGTCCAAGCTTGTGTCACTGGCAAATGAAAAAAATGCAGACATGATTGCTGACGATCTTTATTTAATCAACGATGGTGAAACATCTCCTTGGAGTACATTGATTCAAGAAAGTGAACAAAGTATAGATAAAATTTTCCAAATTGATATCGTTTATTTTGTAGAAACTGATGTATATGGACAACCAGGATTGCATCTTGGTATAAGCAAGCCTCTATTCAAACGAGAATTTCTGGTTAAACACGGCATCGAGTACGATGATGCCATCAGGATGGGTCAAGATTTTTGGATTGATATGAAATGCTTAATCAAAGGAGCACGCTTTTTCCTTGAGCCAAAACCCTATTATTACTACCGCTCACGCCCCGGATCTCTTGTACATAAAAGCCAATTGTCACGTCTAAATCAATATTTGAATGCTAGCAATTCTTTCATGCAACAAGAAGTTGTGAAAAAAAATCCAGCTTTAATGCGTGCTATGTATTACAATAATTCAGTCTATAAAAAACATCTAGCTTACCTTCAAGTTGTAGAGCCTCTCAAGGAAGGAAAATGGTTAAAAGCATTGGCAGAAATGGGTAAAAATCCGTACTTCTTTTATGATTTTATTTCCCGATTGAACAATATTATAGAACGTCGAATTCAATACTATGTAATGGGTAATAAATCAGTTTTTGACATTTCTTATAACATACAGAGAGAACGAAAAACTAGCAATTAGTACTATCATATTTTTCTCAATAAATAATTCATCCTTACGTAGTCGGAATCAGCCTAAAGGTCAAAAACTTAGTAAGGTAATAAGTATTTTTAATTATCCCTACTTACAAAATAAATGCAGAGTCAGGGCGAACGCACGGCATTTCTGAAACCCCTGCTGGATAAGGATCTTGACGAAAAAATAGGCTAAATTTAAAAACGCTGAAACCCTTGCTATTAAAGGATTCTTATACTTTAGATGCGTTTGCCCTGAATGCAGAGTACAGCCTTGCTGGAGGTAGGACGAAAGTACTAAATTAAGCAAAACTTTAGTTGTAGACCACTGCTCACTAAAATAACCTGAGTTTGACGAACCTCTCCCTTTAAATTTTTTGGCAGATTTTAGAGTTATCTATTTAGTTAAAATTGGGCAAACTAAAATTACACCACAATGAAAGTGTAAAATGGTACAAAGCGTCATTATAAATCTACCCTTTCTGCTTGTTTGATCTGAAATGTTGCACCAGTGTAATAACCGCCTCGGTTGCAAACGGCTAGATTATGCTTTCAATCTTCTAAAAGAGGATTGAAAAAAGCTAGTACAGCAAGCGCGGAAATAAATATACCAATTCAGTGCGATTCGTTGATTAGTGAATCACGGTGTAAGTCCGTACATAACTAATCCAACCTGACAGCAGATGACTGTCATTAAAGGTTGAACTCTCGGTCAGATGCAAGTGCAAGTCTTGCCATTCAGACTCAGAATTGACTCCTTATCTGCCCACACCGAACAAGCTCGGTTCTTGTAGAGTGAAGCTCTTAACTGGGCGCAAACAGACGACCGTTACGGGTTGACACTGGCGCTAATAGGGAGTTCCTACGATGAAACAGAGCCTAAAAAAGCAACTTAGTCATAAGGCGAGGGCGTAACATAAAAAAACCCTGACCACACTGGAGTTGATTCCCGCCGCAATTGAATTGAAATCGGCTTGAGTCCAGGGAATCCAGTAGTTGAATTGGCTACATCTAAGGGAACTATCAATCTATCCGAGGGAACGAATAAAAACTAGTTGTGGGTCTAGGGGCAGTCGAACCCCATGTAGACCAGACGAGAGGAGTAAGCCCCACAATTCGGGTAGGACAGACCGTAATTGGTCTGAGGTGTTCAGAATGCACAAACTCTAGAAGAGAAAAATGATTAGACACAGTTACAAAACTAGTGAATCTTGGAAAGCCTTACCGTGGAAGAAATTCCGCCGAAATCTTTTCCGCCTTCAAAAGCGTGTGTACAAAGCGGTTCAAGTTGGAGACAAGCGGAAAGCTAGGTTCCTCCAAAAGCTTATTCTAAAATCCACCTCGGCTCGATTTCTTGCAATAAGACAAGTATCACAAGCTTTATGCTGGCAAAAAGACGGCTGGTATTGATGGTAAAAAATCCCTCTCATTTGAAGAACGCTTCAACCTTGAAGAATTACTGAGAATGAACAACGGAAATTGGAAGCATCAAGGCTTACGGGAAATCCCTATCCCCAAGAAGGACGGGACTACCAGAATGTTAAAGATACCAACCATCGCGGATAGAGCTTGGCAATGCCTAGCAAAATATGCGCTAGAGCCAGCACACGAAGCCACCTTCCACGCTAGGAGTTACGGGTTCAGAACGGGGCGCTCTGCCCATGATGCACAAAAGTACATCTTCTTAAACCTTAGCTCCAGAACCAATGGAATAGAAAAACGAGTTATAGAACTCGATATCGAGAAGTGCTTCGACAGGATTAACCACTCAGCAATAATGGACGAACTCATTGCCCCCAAGGGCTTAAAACTCGGAATATTCCGATGCCTCAAGGCTGGAGTCAACCCAGAATTTCCTGAACAGGGAACCCCACAAGGGGGAGTGGTCAGCCCACTATTAGCTAACATCGCGCTCAACGGGATTGAGAGTATACACAGATACCACTCAATATATAAAGAGGGTAGAAGGATAACACCTAAAACATCGGCAAAAAGAATTGTCGAGCCATCAATCCGATACGCGGATAATATGGTCATAATACTACGTCCCGAAGACAATGCGACAGAGATACTTGAAAGAATCAGCGAGTTCCTCCGCAAACGCGGAATGAATGTAAGCCAAAAGAAAACCAAAGTGACCGCAGCGACAGATGGGTTTGATTTCCTCGGCTGGCACTTTAAAGTCCAGAATAACGGAAAATTCAAAAGTACTCCCTCAGTGGACAACTTCAAAGCGTTCCGTAAGAAAGTAAAACACATCGTCAACAACTCGAATTATGGAGCTACCACAAAGGCTGAGAAATTAGCCCCGATAGTTAGAGGGTGGAGAAATTACCATAAGTTCTGCAAGATGGACGGCTCAAAGTTTTCACTTTGGTTCATAAATCACAGAGCATATACGGTATTCAACAGGGAAACCAAGCAAACTCGCCACACTAGCGAGAAATTAGTTAAAAAGGCATTCCCAGCAGTTTCCTACTCCGAAAATAAACACGTCATGGTTCAAGGAATAAAATCCCCCTATGACGGAAATATAGCCTATTGGAGTGAACGTAAAAGTAAGCTCTACGACGGCGAAACTTCTATTGCTCTTAAGAAGCAAAACCATAAATGTGCATCCTGCGGCTTAAAGTTCATCGATGAGGAAAAGGTTCAACTGCACCACATCGACGAAAATCACGCCAACTGGAAGAGAAATAATCTTGAAGCAATTCATGAGAGTTGCCACGATTACAAGCACATGAGCAAAAGCGCAAGCTGAGAACATTGGGAGCCGTGTACACGGAAACGGGTACGCACGGATCTAATTGAGAGGTGCGGGGAATAATATCCCCCATCGACTCAACCAATAGTGCAATAAGCTCGGAATAAAATTTCTTTGGCTTTTGACTTTTGAAAGCCAGTTGCTACCCTGCCTTAACGCTAAGAGCGTAGCAAGATGCCCGTAGGGGTACAAGTCGGCAACGCAGGGGCGCATCCTTTTGACTTCCTCCTTGTGGTATCAGCCTAGAAAGTCATTTATAGGCGCAATAATCAAATATCAGTTTGAATGCACTTTTCCTTCTAAACACTTACAACCTGCTTTTGGATTCAAATTCCCTATGTCAGACCCCAACATTGGTCGCTTACTCAGCAAACGCTACCAACTCCAGGAGTTAATCGGTACTGGAGCAATGGGTCGAGTTTATCGTGCTAAAGATACTTTGTTGGGAGGTGTACCTGTTGCGGTTAAGTTTCTGGCGTTATCAATCCAAAATGAAAAGATGCGATTGCAAGACCGCTTTGAGCGAGAAGCAAAAACCTGTGCTTTACTAGGGCAAAAAAGCATTCACATTGTCCGAGTCATGGACTATGGCGTAGATGACAATAACACCCCGTTCTACGTCATGGAATACCTACAAGGACAAAGCCTGAACAATATTATTCGCAAGCAACGATTGCCTTTACCAAGATTTTTGAGTATGGCGCGTCAACTCAGCCTAGGGTTAAAGTGCGCTCATGATGGCATCCCAGTTGAGGGCCATATTTGCCCAATTATCCACCGCGATATCAAGCCAAGTAATATGCTGGTGATTCAAGATCCCAGTTTCGGAGAATTGGTCAAGGTTCTAGATTTTGGTATTGCTAAATTATTACAGTCAGATGGCGACCATACAAAATTCTATTTGGGGACATTGGCTTATTCTTCTCCCGAACAAATGGAGGGTAAGGAATTAGACAATCGTTCTGATATTTATAGTTTGGGCGTCATGATGTTTGAGATGCTCACAGGCAAAATGCCACTGGCGCCACCAACTCACTCATTTGGAGCATGGTATAAAATACATCACTATCAAAAACCACGTTCTTTTGCTGAGGTTGCGCCCGAATTAGAATTACCAAAAGAAATCGAAAATTTGGTGATGAGTTGTCTAGCTAAAGTACCACGCGATCGCCCCCAAAATATCACTGAAATCCTTAAGGTTTTAGCATCTCTAGAAAAGCCTGAGCATACACGCAAAATTAAGCAAGACATCCAGTCGCTAGTTCCTGTGACTAGAGTAAGCAATGAGCTTGAACAAAAGGCAAAAGGCGATTCGCGGGTATCCTCGGCAAACCATGAAATCGCTCGTGCCATTTCCTGGCCCCAGAATAAACCAGTTGCCGATATTGTTTTCCCCCAGCCGATTAATAACAATGGGGAGCTTTTACCCGCTCTGTGGGTGATGCTACCGCAAGAGGAAATTCAAAAGCGCTTACTCTGTACCCGCTATAACCAATTTCTTTTTATCTCTATTCCCCATCCCATGCTGCTATGGATTACTGTCATCTACAACCGCAAACATGGTGCTAAATGGTTACCTTACTACCTTGATCTCAAAACCAGTCTTGGTCAACAAATTTCCCGGTTACTACAGCACACAGGTTACTATCGTCTGTTGTTCTTTGCACGAGAAACACCAAATTGCTGTACCCATATTTTACATTCCAGCATCGCTTCTGCCCAGCGCCAACGATTGCAAGAGTGGCTCGCAATGAGCAACACATTGATCTCCTCTGCTGACTCGCAAATTAGTAAAAGCTTACTCAAAAGTGAGTATGAAAAGATTAAGCCTCAAATTCTCGCAAAACTGGAAAGTATTGATACAGATTCTCCATACGATCTTTCCAACTAGGAATAATTTCTTTATATTACATGTATTATATGTAACTAAGGGGTTTTTCTTGAATAATGTAAACTTTTATAAACAAAATATGTATAAAGATGTAAGTTCTAGTTATATGTATAAAGAGTGAAAAAAGTAACTGCCAAATCACGGCTATTTAAATTCTCTCTCAATCTTTCTGTGTATATATTCCGGGAGATTGTAAATTTACGGATGTTAAATCTCACGTTAGACGTACCAAAAGCAAGTCTGTCTAAAGCCAAAAGTAGATTTGTACTACAAAATTAAAGTAAGTTTAGACTCTAGCAGATGTATCGTCGAAAAGTTTACTCTTTGTTAGTTTTTTGAATTTAATTTTTGTCCAACCTTTCCAGAATTGTTTATCGAAGTTGACGCCCCGACATCCCCAGCTGTTTTCCTCCTTGGAACCAAGCAAGAGAAGGAGGTCGTCCACTGCGACAGTAGAACGACTCTATGCCATAGTGGAACCGGAATCTAAGCCCCACTGATGCTTAAGAAGCTCTTGATAAGTTGCCTCGCGCACGACCATTTGCTCATAGAGCTTTACTAAAAAGTCTTTAGCCTGATCGTGGCTCATGTTTTGCACCTGAGTAGCAAATGAGCAGATGCTGAATTGCTGTTCCAAGGATAGTTTCATTGGTTGATTCATAATTAACTCCGAAAAAACAACGAATAAAGGTGATATCGCTTACAGAAGTCCAAATTGGATGGTAATTGGACTGATATCTGTCCAACATTTGTTCCTCCGTATTACGAAAGATAACAAGTGTTTGACACATTGCCCACATCCAAAGTGTGGAACTTTTCTGGTCTGATATCTTGCACCTAATCCTAGTGATATACTACCCAAGTTAGCCAAGCCATATTCCGGAAAATATTCTTCTCTGTTTGGTCTTGGATAGATATAACTACCTCTTGATTCCTTTTTGCTTTGCATAACTCTCCTCTGAGGAGATGAGCAAATTTTTTCCTAAATCCTACACAAGTTATCCCTGTTTGAGAAAAACTAAGATGCTGTTTCCTCCCAATATGGAAGAAGCTTCGGAGGATTGGGACTTTCAGGAGGTTAGAGAATGGATGGTAATAAGCGTGAATTATAGTTGTTTTACGTTATTACGTGCAAGATGTAAATCTAGCAATTTATGCAAATTTAGCCTCTTTTAAGTCACTTTAGAGGCTAAAAATATTTGTATCAAATTGTAAAAAGTAAAAATGCTCATGCTGAACAAATTGCTGAGTATATCTACCAGATTTGTCATTTGTCCAATAGCTAATAACTTCTGACCAATGACCAATGACCAATAACTATTTAGTCGAGTGAGACGATTACAACTGTGATGTTATCGTGCCCTCCGTGGTCTTTGGCAGCCTCAACTAGAGAGATGGCGGCTTTATCAAGCCAAGGAGTATCTTGGAGGCAGCTAGCAATCTTCTGTTCGACAAGTTCTTCTGTTAGACCATCACTACATAAGAGTAAGCGATCGCCAGCTTTGACATCTAGTGGTTGCACATCAATCTGATGCAAGTCTTCACGCCCTAAACAGCGCGATAATACATGACGAAAAGGATGCGATCGTGCTTCATCTAAGGTAATGTCACCGATTTTGATTGCCCGTGCTACCCAAGTGTGGTCTTCTGTTACTTGTTCTAAATGCGACTCTCGAAAGCGATATAGCCGCGAATCGCCAACATGAGCGCACCAGGGGGATTCTGGGGCGCGAAAAATTACCGCTACAACCGTTGTACCCATGTCGGCGCGTTCGGGATGATTTTGCTGATCGTGCAAAATCGCTTCATTGGCACCCCACAAAGCTTGCTCTAGTAATTCTTGGGAAGATTTAGAAGATTCCCAATTTGCCAGCAAATACGCTTGAATTTCTCCAGTGGCAATGCGGCTTGCTTCCTCACCTCCTGCATGACCACCCATTCCATCGGCGACAACGAAAAATCGCCCTTCTGGGTCGATATAGTAAGCATCCTGATTATTAGAACGAATAAGTCCCGGATCGCTAAAACCCGTGAAATTAAGTTTCATAAATTATTTTTGCAACTTTTTGCAACAATTAATACATACGATCGTAACGGTCAAGGCGTAAAAGTAGTCTGATCATGATCACTAAAAGCCCTGCCGCAATTAAACCAGGCGCTAGTGCCCACCATACATAATTGGTAACCACTAAGATCGTAGCTGAAAGGGTGAAAGCACTGATTAACAGAGCATAGCTTATTGAGAGCTGAATACTGCTCTGTCGGCGCAATAGGCGTTCAGTTTCGATAGACCGAACGCGCAGGCGCATGTCTCCCCGTTCTAGCTTCTCTAGGGTATCCTCTAATCTACGTGGTAGACCAAAGGCGGTACTACTTACCTGAGCTGCTTGACGACTTAATTCGTTAATAAAGCTATTCCCCTCAGAACCATTCATATCGGTCATAAGCTGCATTGCATACGGTTTGGCAACTTCCATAAAGTTAAACTCTGGATCTAAACCTTTGCCTACCCCTTCTAAGGTAGAAAAGGCTCGCATCACAAAAGTGAAGGTTGCTGGAAATCTAAATGGCTGATTATAAGCTATTTCATAAAGGTCGTCACTAATTGCTGCCACCGATTGGTTTTCAAATGGCTTATCCATGAAATGATCCAGCATGTACTGGACGGAACGCCGGACTGGGCCCATGTCATCGGTTGGGGCGATCGCGCCTAACTCGATCAGAGACTGCACAACGCGATCGCCATCTTTTTGGGCAATGCCAAACAGTGTTTGCATTAGTCCTTCACGGATATTTGACTTAATCCGCCCCATCATGCCGAAATCGTAGAATATCAAAGCACCAGTTGCACTAATGGCAATATTGCCTGGATGAGGATCAGCGTGGAAAAAGCCACTGTTGAGTAATTGTAGTAAATAGGCTTGAGCGCCTTGACGAGCGATCAACTTTCGATCTAAACCTGCTGCTTCTAAAGCTTCGTATTGGCTAATTTTAATTCCAGGGAGATATTCTAAAGTCAACACTCTAGACGAGGCGTAACGCCAGTATACTTTTGGGACGTTCACCCAATCGTAGCCGCGAAAGTTGCGGCGAAAAGTATCAGCGTTACGACCTTCGTTGAGATAATCAATTTCTTCCCAAAGAATGCGACAACATTCTTCATAAATACCTAACCAATCTCGCCCCCGTCCCCATTTGGGATGGTTTTGAAAATAGCGGGTAATTCCCTTAAGAATTTGTAAATCTATTTCAAATAACTTCTTTAGTCCAGGACGTTGCACCTTGACAACAACCGATTCTCCACTATGCAGCACAGCTTTGTGTACTTGCCCTAAGCTAGCAGCAGCCAAAGGAATCGGTTCAAAATTATGGAAAAGTTCAGGAATTTTCTTGCCTAGTTCTCTCTCAATGGTCGCTTCTACTTGCTCATAGCTAAATGCCGGTACTTTGTCTTGTAACTTGGCTAGTTCTTCTACATATTCAACTGGAAATATATCAGCACGGGTAGAAAATAATTGCCCTATTTTGATGAAGGTTGGGCCTAAATCCAGCAGGGTATTGCGAATCCACACCGCTTGGGTTTTGCGTTTTGCGGCTTGCTTTGCCTCAGTCACACCACCCGGATAACTCCAAGATTTGTTGTATAGCCAAAGTTTGAACATTAAGGTCAAAACAAAAGACCAAATGTCCACAAAACGCCGTCTGCTAGAGTATTTTTCCCGATTCCAACGGTATGCTTTATCTGAATAACCTTGTTCCATATACTTTGTTTACCGTTGGTTTGCAAGTGAATCCCTTGAAAGAAAAGACACTCTGATTCCTAAACTGTTTTTTTTAGTGTCCTTTGTCATTTGTCATTTGTACATAATAATTTTTGACCTATACAACTCTTGGAGAGGCTACGCTTAGGGCGTAGCTATGCCGCAGGCTTTACGGCAAAGTTCAGTACAAGTGACTAATGACCAATGACTAAAATTTATGCAGAAGTTCTACGATAATGTTGCAATTCTGTTCGTAACAGGGCAATTTCTGCTCGTAATTCATCAATATCTGCTTGTAAGTCACCGGAATCAGAACTGCCTTGTCCAGTACCTGTGGTACTTTGGCCACCATTAGCAGCTTCTGCTGCCCGATTTGCCCGCTCTAGAACTTCGTCTGTAAACTGGCGCAGCTGCTCTCTAGCTTCTGCATCAAATTTGCCCAGATCGCTCAAAGCATCGGTCAAGGCGACCTCTAAACGCTCATTAACTACTTCAGCTACTGCTCTGCCTACGAAAAAGGCTTGCACAAGGGGGTTACTCATAAATTTTTGTTACGTTGCACCGCAAGAGAATTATAACTTGCCCGTATGCTTTACGGCTTCTGTTGTAGAGTTAGAAATTTACGTGGCAGGATGGGCGACTTTCAGCCTTAGTGAATAGAACTTGCAAAGTTTACGGACACGCAAGCAAGAGCTACAACGATCTTGGTTCAGAGATTTCGAGTAATTCTCGATAATATTGCTCTAGTGTATTGGGTAAATAGGTTGTCATTTGCAAGGCTTGCTCTCTCAACTTAAAACTTTGAGTAATGTTAGTTCGGCACAGGAAGTCTAGATCGTGGGAAATTACCCAAAGTGCCCCTTGATAGTCATTGATACCTACTACCATTTGTTCAACAGTTTCGATATCCAGGTTGTTAGTTGGCTCATCGAGAATCAGCAGATCGATTTCTGAGATACTGATCATAGCGATTGCTAATCTTGCTAATTCACCCCCACTCAATACAGAGGCGCTTTTGTGAACGTCATCATATTTAAACAGAAAGTGTCCTAGTTGTTGACGCAAAAGCTGATAGCTGAGATCAGGATTGGCAGCTTGCATATTTTCCAAAAGTGTGTATCGACGATTTACCAATTCGTAGGTTTGATCGAGATATACAGCTTTTATCGCTGGTGCAAGCAAAACCTCACCTGATTCCAAAACTGCGGTTTGGTTTTCCATCCCCAAAATTGCTTTTACCAGACTCGATTTACCAGAACCGTTTGAGCCAATAATGGCTATGCGATCGCCAGATGATACATGCAATTGAATATTTTGAATCAATAGACGTTCTGATACCCTAAGATTTGCACCCTGGATATTAATGAGATTTCGGCGCTTTTGATTTTTTTCTTCTAGCTGAATACTAGTTACTTTGGTAGTTTTGACCTTCGTGTCTGCAACCTTTTGATTAGCCTTTGCTACTGCTGCTTCATGTTTCTTTTTCGCAGTTCCAGTAGACACCTCAGCTTTGGTTTTCATCAGCCCTGCTGCCATTCTATCAATACTGCCATTAAGAAACTTGGCGCGACCGTTGCGGCTAGATTGGGCTGCGCGTTGCTGTTCTTGCATAGCTGTGGCTTGGGTACGTTTGAGTTCCTTTCTGGCGGCTTCGTGCGATCGTATAGCCACCTCTAACTCTATTTCTTTTTGTTCTCGATAGTGACAAAAATTACCTCCATATACCTTTATTCCAACAGGTGTAAGTTCCCAGGTAACTTGTGTTACTTGATCTAAGAAAAAAGGTTTGTGCGAGACAATCACAAAGGCGCCAGTAAAATTTTGGAGAAATTGCCTTAAACTTTCTAACGCTTGCAAATCCATGTGGTTGGTTGGCTCATCTAGCAACAGCAAATTTGCTTCTTGAGCTAAACCAATCGCTAGAAATAGTTTTGTGAGTTCTCCTCCACTCAAGTTAGTAATTGGTAGATACAAATCAATATTTGTATCAAATTGTGTTTGCAAAATATCCTCAATTTTCCACCATTCATCAGAGGTACAAATCAAAAGATTCAGTACTGTATCTACTGTAATTTCTTGCCTAATAGTGCTGATTTGTGGCAAATAGTAGACAATACCATTACGTAAAACTGAACCAGCGCTGGGGCTAATTTGACCTGCAAGTATCTTGAGTAGGGTTGATTTCCCTACACCGTTGCGACCTACTAAAGCAATGCGATCGCCTGCTTCAATACTCACCTGAATTTTTTGAAACAAAGTTCTATCCAAGCTGAGTTCGTAGGCTAAATTCTCAGCTAATAATATTGATTTTTTCGGCATTATTCTCAAACCTCAATTCGCAAAGTTCCACCCGCGTATTCATAACAATTACGGGTAGATTAGACACAAAAAGCTAGCCGCAGACACTTGCCAAGCGGTTCAATATAGATAGGAGTAATGACAATATTTTTAGTACATGACTATGTGAAGTAACCCTGTCAAACTAGTTGCGTTTATTCTTCGTTGACATTTGTTGCTTTGACGCAACAGGTGTTTGGTACTACTTCATTTGTGCTATCTCATTGGAGTTGTGATGAGGTTTGATATTGACTACAGTGTAGCATGAAGGTATTTCGGAAGGCTAGCGATCGCTTTTTCTTCTCTGTGCCCTCTGCGCCTCTGTGGTTAATAAAAATTTTCCACCGCAGAGACGCAGAGAACGCAGAGGTTCAGGAGGAATTTTGATAAGGATGCCTCGTACCTATAACTAAGCGATCGCTAACTACAACACTGCTAAAATAAATGCATAACTACTTGATGCCATATCCATTCTATGACCATAGCTCAAGAATTAGATGATCAAAAAGGCATCTGCCAAGATGTTATATTTCCTCCTGGTGATTTATATAGTGACGAACCTCCCTTGGAAAGCGAACTGCATTTACGGCAAATAATCCTACTTTTAACTTGTTTGGAATGGTTGTGGCGAGATAGAAATGATTTTTATGCGGCGGGAAACTTGACTATCTACTACAGTCCACGCCAACGCAAATCAGAATACTTCCGAGGGCCAGACTTTTTTGTAGTGCTGGGAACTGAACGTAAAACCCGCAAAAGTTGGGTAGTGTGGGAAGAAGATGGCAAATATCCGAATGTAATTTTAGAAATTTTGTCTGACTCAACAGCTAATACTGATAAAGGTTTAAAAAAAGAAATTTATCAAAATACTTTCCGCACGTTGGATTATTTTTGGTTCGACCCTTACACACAAGAATTTGCGGGATTTCATTTAGTAGATGGAGAATATCAACCTCTACAAGCAAGTGAACAAGGATATTTGTGGAGTCAACAACTAGGGTTATATTTGGGAGCTTATCAGGGATTATTGCGGTTTTTTACACGAGATGGTCAACTAGTACCAACACCTGAAGAAACGGCAGAACAAGCAGAACAAAAGGCAGGACAAGCAGAACAAAAGGCAGGACAAGCAGAACAAAAGGCAGAACAAGCAGAACAAAAGGCAGAACGTTTGGCAGCAAAATTGCGAGAGTTGAATATCGATCCAGATACAATTTAGATTACTGCGATCGCCTGTTTTTCTAAAGCGTCAATAAATATAGTACGATTTCTATTTTAAGAATAATGTTAAGATTGAATTATCATCAGATACTTCATTATTTTATGTTTTACAAAGTAAATATTATTATCGAAGAAAATGAAGATGGCTATTACGCTTATTCTCCAGAACTTCCAGGCTGTCAAAGTCAAGGTGATTCTTTGGAAGAAGTAAGCTCAAATATCAAAGAAGCTGTTGAAGTTTACCTAGAAACTCTATCAGAGTCAGAGAAAGAGGAACTTTTAAAGAAGGAAATTCTGACTATGAATTTGGAGGTTCAGGTTGCCTAAAACTACCGCGCCTAAATGCCAAGGAAGCGGAAAAACTATTATTGGATGCTGGCTTTATCCAGATTAGAAGTAAAGGCAGTCACAGAGTCTATCGCCTAGAAAATATCAGGGTTGTCATTCCTTTTCATTCGGGAAAAGTATTACACCCAAAGATAGTTCAACAGGTTATACAAGCTATCAAACCTGATGAAAATGATCCGCCTTATGATGAAACCTGAATTTGTAATTTATTGCTCAACACTCCACAAATATATGAGCGATCGCTTCATTAATTCATTTAGGATAGTGTTGTACTAAAAACTCCTCAGCTTCAGCCCTATCTTTAATCACTCCATCTAAGGTAGCAGCAACTACATCATCTAATATTTGCCGATACTGCGGCCCTGGTTTGTAACCAAGTTTCTTTAAATCATTGCCATTCAATAGTGGCTGCACATTAGCCCAAACAGTTAAATATTCCCAAATCTGATGTCTAAGCGATCGCGGACTTTGCAAAGCAATTAAAATCAGCGTTAGTAAGTCGTAGTGTCGCAGCAACTGCACTACTTGACTGGGACTTTGACACTTAGGCAAAGATTCCATCACCTTAGTTTGGGCAGAAGCCAAGTTTTGCAAGCATTTAATAGTATCCTCTTGCAGTTGCAGATTCTTTGCGACTTTCGCCCGATATTGTGGTGCTAGATGGGCGATTAACGCTTCTAAACGCATTTCCCAATGGATGAGGGTTTGTTCAGCATCAAATCGCCGCAAGCAGCGTTCTAACAAACGTAATTGTCGCAGGAGTTCTGCGTCTAGGTTGAGGGTAGGATGGATACATTGCAATGCCCCTAAATTATCGAGTAACTGTAAAGCCGATTTCCAATAGGGGGCTTCTAGGATGTGTTTTAATTCTGTTTTTAGTCTAGTTTGCAGGGCTGGAGTTTTGCTATTCTCTTGAGCAGTGCGATCGTAAACACCACTGTTGATGGCATAGCGGATAAACTCTTCAGTTTGCGGTTCAATTTGAAATCCGAAGCGCACAGCAAAGCGCACGCCACGATAAATTCGGGTGGGGTCTTCGATAAAGCTGTTGGGGTGTAAAACCCGAATTTTCTTGGCTTGTAAATCTAGTAATCCACCAAAGAAATCGAGTAATTCACCACCACGGGGATTAGTGAGGCGCAAAGCAAGGGCATTGATGCTAAAATCTCGACGATACAAGTCTTGACGAATAGAACTCGCCTCAACTTCTGGATTTGCTGCTGGATAAGGATAGAATTCTGTTCTAGCGGTGGCAATATCTACCCATAGAGAATCTAATTCTGGGTCTTTGTGCCACAGCAAAGCCGCAGTTTGAAAAGCCCCGTGGATTTCTAAACGAGCCGCAGGGTAAAGTTGTTGGAGTGCTTTTGCTAATTCCACACCAGCACCAACATCTGCTGATTTGTGAAAGCCATCAACCACAAGATCAATATCTTTAATCATCAAAGTGCCTGATGTTGCTTCAGCAAACAGTAAATCTCGCACTGCACCTCCGACAAGATAAAGATGCCAACCCCGTTTTTCTGCCTCTTGCGATGCTGTGGTGAGTAATTGCCACAATTGCGGAGCAAGGCGATTTTGTAACTCAGTGCTGAGAGGAATTTTGAATTTTGTTAGCGCAACGTTAGCGTCATTTTGAATTTTGAATTTTTGTCCTTCTTCGTCTTCATCCCTTTCTTGATGTAATTCCCGCAAGACATCAGTACGAGTAACTAGACCAACTAACTGCTCATTCTCCAATACTGGTAAACGCCCGATATCATAAGTCACCATCAGCGACTCAATTTGTGGCAGTGTTGTATCTGGTGCGATCGTTTTAAGATTCGTCGTCATGTAGCCTTTAACTGGCGCATGACTAAATCCGTGGTGCAGGGCAACATCAAGATCCCGGCGTGAAATAATACCTACTAGTTGCCCTTGGGCATCGACTACAGATAAACCAGAGTGTCCATAGCGTAATAAAATGCGCTGGGCTTCGGCAATTGTGGTTTCAGGCAGAATTGTGCGAACAGGAGAGGACATCAAATCCCTAGCGGTGAGGGGATGGGGGATTTGTGCTTTTACCCCGTCTAGGAGTTGTTTTAATATTGCCTCTGAATCAACTCCTCTTAGATTTAGCGATGCGGCTTGTGAATGACCGCCGCCACCTAGAAGTTGGAATAATAGATTAAGATTCGTTTTGGGAATTTGCGATCGCCCAATTACAGTTAAGCGTGAATCACTTTCATCCAAAGCATATTCATTAGCCAACAGTAGGGCATCAATCTCGGTTAATTCCACGAGTTCCGATGCCAAGCTCGATAACCCAGGCACAAAACCATCTGTTTTCAAAGTTACCCAAGCAACCGTATATCCATGTAGACAAAAATATTCTAAATTTTCCAGCGATTCAGTTAATAACTGCTGCAATTGCGGAGATAATCCGGGGTCACGGTAGGTGGAAATTACCGATAAACTCGCACCTTGTTGCATCAACCAAGCCAAAGCTAGGGCATCCCGTGGTGTGGACTGGTCATAAGTCAAAGAGCCAGTGTCAACGTGGATACCCAAAGCCATCACAGTTGCTTCGGCAGAAGTTAGGGAAATTTCCTGTTGTTGCAATTGCTCAACGATTAAAGTTGTGGTTGCTCCTACTGAAGAAATATATGATTCGGTAGCCGGAATATCTGATTCTTGTCCTAAGTGATGGTCATAAATTATAATCTCTTTAACATAGGGTAAATCTAACCACTCAGCAGCTTTACCCAAGCGATCGCGCTGTTGCGTATCCACCACAGTCAGAGAACGAATTTTTTCTGGAATCACCGAACGGCGTTCAATTAGCGGATATTCATCCCGATGCAATGCTAAAAAATCCCTTACAGGAGGGTGAGAACCACCACTTAGTACAATCTTACTTCCCGGTAGTAAGCGTGTTAACCCTACCGCAGCCCCTAGTGCGTCAAAATCTGCTGTTGTGTGGCAAAGAATTAAATCCATAGTATTGAGAGTCATTGGTCATCAGTGCTTAGACAAAGGACAAATGACTAAAATATTGTAATTTTTGGTAACTAAAAAACAAGAAAAAAGTATCAATATTGCCATTTAGCTAAAATGGACAAAAGCCTCACCCTTTAACCCTCAGAGTCAGCGCCCTAATTGTCAAATATTCTGAAATACATGATCGCGGCGTTGTATGATTTAAGTAGTTACTCGCCACCACGGTTATTGATACACCTCGCTTACTGCCCTCTGGGAAACCTACGTGAAACGTTGGACAACGGGAAACGAGTAGGCATCCTTTCAAAGAATGCAAATTTACCATTGGTTGACACATCAGTGCAAAAGTCATAAGCAATTCATCCTGTGTCGTAAAATTTGTGGGGTACGAAAGGAAGAAAAAATCAAATTTTTGACCGTGGGGGATCACGAGGACATAAAACCAGAGCTTCTGTCCAGAGCTTCTGGAAATGTCCTATGCAATAGCAGGAGTCACGCTCGTTGCCTACACTGTACACCTTACTGTTAGTGTAAGACATATCACTATTTCGCTGTATTGGGAGAAGCAAAAATGACCATAATATTCCAATTCGCTTTGATAAGCCTAGTTCTATTGTCCTTTGTCCTGGTTGTTGGCGTCCCCGTTGCTTACGCCACTCCCCAAAATTGGGTTGAATCTAAAAAACTGCTCTGGGTTGGTTCCGCCGCCTGGTTTGGTTTGGTGTTTTTAGTTGGTTTGTTAAACTTTTTTGTCGTGTAGGCGACGGCTTCACTCTGGCGTAGGCACATAATATAAGAACTAGAGGAGCAGAAAAGCCAAGGTCAAAGACTAAAGGAGAAAAGGAAAGATTTTTTCCGATTTCCTTTTTTTACCGTGCTTTCCTGCTCCTCTACATTTAAATAAGAAATGTATATTGACCAGAACTATAGTTGATTAAGAGGCAGTCATGGCAGTTTTCGAGGGAACTTTTACCCAAACGGAGCCTTTGCGGTTTGCAGTGGTGATTGGTCGATTTAATGACCTAGTTACCGGAAAGCTGCTAGAGGGATGTCAAGATTGCTTGAAACGCCACGGTGTAGATCCTAACCCCCAAGGTAATCAGGTAGACTATGTTTGGGTTCCGGGAAGTTTTGAAGTACCTTTAGTAGCTCGCCAACTAGCACTTTCCCATCGTTATGATGCTGTAATTTGTCTAGGTGCAGTTATTCGAGGACAAACACCCCATTTTGATTATGTATCCGCCGAAGTTTCTAAAGGCATTGCCGCCGCTAGCTTTCAAACTGGAGTGCCAGTAATTTTTGGCATTTTGACAGTAGACACTATGCAACAAGCCTTAGAACGGGCAGGCATCAAAGGTAATCATGGCTGGGATTATGCCCTGAATGCCCTAGAAATGGCAAGCCTGATGCGGCAACTGCGTTCTAACCTGGCAGAGCCATATTCTCGTAATAGCCAGTCTTTGCCAGCTTCTTTTCAAAGTGCCAGCATCGGCAATTTAACTGCGGAGTCAGAAGAACTTGGCTAAATGAGTCATTAGTCATTAGTCCTTTGTCCAATGACTAATGACCAATGACCAATGACCAAATAACTAAATTAAGGGGTTGACAATTAGGAATAAATCTGAGATATTCATATATGGTGATTGATTGCGGGTATAGCTCAGTGGTAGAGCGTCACCTTGCCAAGGTGAATGTCGCGCGTTCGAATCGCGTTACCCGCTTCCAACTAAAACCTCTTGCAGTTTTTAACTCCAAGAGGTTTAGTATTTTTAGGGTGCATTATCCACTTGCTAAGAAATATAAAACCCAGCTTTAGACTGGTGTAGATATAGATTAGCTTGGCTACAATCTTTGTGTGTTATCACAATTAAATGGCCAAAAACGCAACCACATTATCTTTAAAGAGCCTTATCAGGCATTTACCAAGGGATCATATTATCGTCGTGTAAAACACGCTCAAGTTACTAGAACGCTTGTGCAATCTCAAAAACCCGAAAAAATAGATTTCAATACCGAATACCCCTGTCCCTGTCGGCGCCGGGGTCAGTTAATTCCGATTACGTTGACAGAAGCATTTGGTTGCGATCGCTGTCAGCAAATCTTTGTAGTAGAAGATAATGGTCATGTCCTAGAACAGCTTTCTACCACCTATCCCTACAAGCGGGCTTGGCGTTGGATGGGAAATAGTTGGCATGTTGTCCATCCGCGCTTGGGAGAAAGCTATCTGCCTATAGCACTTGGCATTATTTTCGTGCTAGTGATTATATGGCTGCCATTAGCACTGCGATTGGCAAATAGTTCCAGCATTGTTGCTTGGGCAATGGTGGCGGTGCTATTGGCTATTCTGCCAGCGCTAATGGTCTGGCTTACCTACAGACGTTAACTCAATGACTGTTGAAGTTTTGGATGATTACCCCGAACCAATTACTAGTGCCCAACGCGCCTATCATGCTTCCCTAAAGTTGGGGATCACAAAGGGAGCAGACCGGAGTCGTGCAGTATTGGCAATGGCACAAGCCCTTGAGCGCTCATTTGACGACATTCTAGAAGCCAATACCTTGGATTTAGAAGCCAGTCGGGAAATGGCAGTGCCTGAGTTGATATTAGACTGGCTGAAGCTGACTCCCACAAGGTTAGAGATGACCGTGGACATTTTGCAACGGTTGGGGGAATTATCAGATCCACTGCGGCGTGTCAGAACGGCTGATTATCAACTGGAAGATTCCCAGAGTTATACCCAGTTAATGCCCTTGGGAGTAATTGGATTTATTTATGAGGCGTTTCCAGATTTAGGAGCGATCGCAGCAGGTTTTTGTATCAAAACTGGCAATAGTATAATTCTCAAAGGCAGTACTGAAGCTAGCCATTCTAACGCGGTCATCGCTGAGGTACTGCAAAGTGCGATCGCTCAAGTTGGTCTACCTCCTGGCTGTATAGAACTGATCACAGCAGAACATGGTGCTTCGGTTCGGGATTTAGTCACGCAAGACCAGTACGTGAATTTAGTGATTCCTTACGGACGTTCTAGTTTGATACAGCAGGTAGTACGACAGTCAACTTGCCCGGTCTTAAAATCAGCAATGGGTAACTGTTATCTCTACTGGTCGCTAAATAGCAGTTTAGAAATGGTGCGCTTGATGATTCTTAATAGCCATCAGAGCGAACCAGACCAAGTTAATGCCATTGAAAAAGTACTTATTCATCGCCAAGCCTTGCCATCATCTTTAGCCGTTCTGTGGAACAGCTTGATGGAAAAAGGCTTTGAAATTAAAGGAGATGCAGAACTAGTAGAAGCCTTTCCCCAGTTGCACCTAGTGAAGGAAGGCGAATGGGGAAACCCTTATTTGACTAAGACAGTAGCTTTTAAATTGGTGGACAGCTTAGAGGCTGCGATCGCCTGGATTAATGAATACAGCAGTGGTCATGCCGACTCTATCGTTACTGAATCCTACCAAGAAAGTCGGCAGTTTGCCTTAGGAGTTACCAGTGCATCTACTTACATTAATACTTCCCCACGTTTTTCCCGCAACCCCTCGCGGGGAGATTCAGTGTTTCTTGGCATGTCTAATCAAAAAGGTCATCGCCGGGGATTTATAAGCCTGGAAACCTTAACTACCGTCAAGCACATTGTTCAGGGAAATGGCAGGTTTTAAATAATTTGTAACTCGTAATTACAAAAGGGTTTGATAAGAGTGCTGGTAGTACCAGTTCTGTTTTAGTGGGGGATATAAATCCCCTATGCCTAATGCCCCAATCCAATTTTAAACTTAACAAAATCTTAATTACTGCTTGATCCTGGTTTGCTAGGCTCCTTGTGTTTGGTTGAGCAGCAATTAGGAGACAAGTCAAATCAAGTCACTATAGCGCTTCTGGGTTGAGTTAAATACAGACCTAACCCCCAGCCCCTTAAGAGCTAGCGTTGGGGAGTATGATTCAAAGCTTCTCTCCTAAAAGGAGAGAGGTCAGAGTATATTGCATACAACTGAGAACCGCTATATTTGTACTTTTCCCAAATGACCCTCCTAAATGTCAACTGTACTTACATCTAGGTAGGGGTGAATATGGAACTTATGGATGGTACGCACCTGCTAGCAAATCGTTGCAGAAGGCGGAGTTTTTTGTTGGGTGCAGGATTCTTAACGGGGTTAACAATCACTAGCCAATGGCATCCAGTATTGGCTAACTCAAGGTTTTCTGGCTATCCGTTCAGTCTTGGTGTTGCATCTGGCGATCCTTTGCCGGATGGTGTTGTTATCTGGACACGACTGGCTCCAAATCCACTCTCTGGAGGTGGAATGCCACAGGTAAATGTTCCAGTGCGGTGGCAAGTTGCCCTTGATGAAAACATGAAACAGGTTGTGCGGCGAGGAACAGTGCTGGCGACACCAGAGTTAGCACATTCAGTTCACGTTGATGTCCGTGGACTAGACCCTGACCGTTGGTACTGGTATCAATTTGAAGCGGGTAGGGAAGTTAGCTCCATTGGACGGACTCGCACAGCACCAGCATTTTATGGCTCTATCTCACAACTGAACTTTGCTTTTGTCTCTTGTCAAGACTGGCAAAATGGCTACTATACGGCTTATCGGCATTTAGCTGAGGAAAACCTCGACCTTGTGGTTCATCTGGGTGATTATATTTACGAATACGGGCCACAACCTGGTGGGCCCCGCCAGCATAATAGTCCAGAAATTATCACTCTTGCAGACTACCGCGATCGCCACGCCCTCTACAAAACTGACCCGTATCTCCAAGCTGCTCATGCTGTCTTCCCCTGGATTGTCACTTGGGATGATCATGAAGTTGACAACAACTACGCCAACTTAGCCCCCGAAGATAACCAAACCCAAGAGGCTTTCAAGAAACGGCGAGCTAATGCGTACCAGGCTTATTATGAACACATGCCTCTGCGTCGGTTTTCATTGCCCAACGGCCCAGATATGCTGCTTTATCGACGGTTCACTTTCGGTAATTTAGCTGAGTTCAATGTCCTAGACACCAGGCAGTACCGCACTAATCAACCTTGTAATGATGAACTAAAGCCTCGCTGCCCCGAAGCTTTTGATACAAATGCTACCATGACCGGCTCAGAGCAAGAGCAATGGCTACGAAAAGGGTTAGATCAGTCGCGATCGCGCTGGAATGTGATTGCTCAACAGACCATGCTTGGGCAGTACAATTTTAATAGCAATCCAGGTACAGGTGTATTTAATATGGATCAGTGGGACGGCTACGTGGCTGCACGTAATCGACTCTTGAGTTTTCTAAACCAGCGTCAACCTTCTAATCCAGTGGTGATTACCGGAGACATCCATTCTAGTTGGGTACATGACCTGAAGCTTGATTTTAATAACCCAAACTCACCGACGGTAGCCACTGAGTTTGTAGGAACTTCAATTACCTCTGACTTTCCCACTCAATCCATCGCACCAGTTCAAGCTGCCCTACCCAACAATCCCCATACTAAGTTCTTTGATGGTGCTTACCGGGGATACGTGCGCTGTAAGCTTACCCCACAACGCTGGCAAAGTGACTACCGTGTTGTATCAAGCATCATTGATTTGAATGCCTCTATCAAAACCCTAGCTTCATTTGTAGTCCAAAACGGACAACCAGGAGCGCATCTAAGTTAAGGGAAGTTCGATAAACCCTCCCTGAGTCCAACTAAAGTTCAAGTCTTTCCCTCTGCGACTGGGAGAGGGAGGGTTTTACGTAGTAAAACCAGGGAGAGGTCTTTATAGTCCTTCAACAAATAAATTTCCTTAACCCAAGCGTATCGGCTTACAGTAAATAAATCTTTTTGAAGAGTTATTTTGGCATTTCTTTGCAATACTTAACTAACTTATAATTAACAAAAGTCAATCTATATAGATAAAAAATGATAAATAACATCATAATTGGTTAGGTTATCCAAGTTAAATTAACACTATGCTTAATAATTGCAGTCTAGTTGATCGTCTTAAGTAAATAGGTGCAAATGAACTTAAACATTTGTTGAGCTTTTTATACTTTGTCATTTGTTTGAGTGTTAAATACTAAAAAAGAAAGTTTATTTGTGCCAAGTTACTGACTAGGTTGTTGAGCAAGGCGGTAAAAATCTGACCTTAGCCAAGTAATAACAGCGACAACTAAAGTAAACTTAACAACAATCACGTAAAATGATAGAAAAAATTTTGCTGGCTGTATCGGGATTGGGACATGCAGAAGAAATGCTCAAAACCCTAAGAGAAATTCCTTCAATTCAATCTGCAAAAGTGACAATTTTGCATGTTGTTCAGGCACAAAATACTGCTGCTACCATGACAGCTAAATGGGAAAATGGCGGTAAAATTTTAGCTAATGCCATTCAAACTTTGAACTTAGATCCTAGCCAGGTTTCTTCAATTTTGCGCGAAGGTGACCCGAAAGATGTTGTTTGCCAAGTAGCTGATGAAATCGACGCTGACTTGATTATTATGGGTTCACGCGGACTTAAGCGGCTGCAATCCATTTTATCGAACTCAGTCAGTCAATATGTTTTCCAGCTATCTTCTCGCCCCATGTTGCTGGTAAAAGACGATATTTATGTCAAAAGAATTAAGCGCATTATGGTGGCCATAGACAACTCTGATTCCGCAAAAAACTCTTTGAAATTGGCACTGTTTTTATTGCGAGATATTCAGGGCGGCGAGTTAATTTTGGCAAATATTACCACAGATTTAGGCGGCAAAAAATCGGAAATAGCTGAAGTTAGTTCAAACAAAAATCCAGTTTTAGCAGCCGCAGTTGCAGAAGCCCAAAAACAGGGCATCCGATCTCGTTCTTATATCAGCAGTGGCAAACCTGGTGAAGAAATTTGTCGGTTGGCAGAGGAGTTGAATATAGACTTATTATTGCTCGGTTCTCCAGATCGTCGTCCATCCATCGCTAAGAGTTTTGTTGATATAGACCGACTCATCGGATCTTCCTTGTCTGACTATGTTCGAGTCAATGCCACTTGTCCGGTATTGCTGGCGCGGACGATCGCTTAAAGTCAAAATATTAGTGGTTGATAAATAAAAACCCCTACACTACTGGTGCAGGGGTTCTTTATTTGATACACAAACTCTTAATTATCTTTTCCACCTTCGCGGCTAGCAGTTTGGATGTACAGAATTAGTAAAAACACAGTGGGGACTAGTACGAACAAAATGCTCGCTACGAACCCCAGGTCATTAACTTGCATGGCAAGAAAACCTCTCTTAAATTTCCAGTCAACAACATTAGGATAGCATCATCGACGACACAGTTATACCAATTCAAAATTCAAAATCAGGAAACTTAATTTTGGTAAGTATTTTGACTACTGAGTGGATACAAATTGAAGCAGTGGCAGATTTGAGAACTTAAGGCTTGGTGACTACACTGACTGAGCCATTCACTAAAGTTTGACAGGCAAGGCGGTAATTTTCCGGCTTTTTTTTGAATTTGCGATTTTCTACATCTGTGCGGGGGGAAAGATTTTCTAGTCCTTCGACTATCTCGACAACGCAAGTACCACATTGACCATTACCAGCGCAATTGGTCATTTTACCAATGAATTTATATATATCAATGTCATTTTGCATCGCTTTGAGCCGGAGATTGGCACCATCTGCCGCCACTACTTCTTTATTCTCTTTAACGAATTTGATATTACCCATAACTGATTCCTCCTTGACTCTAAGCTTGGCTTTCAAGGCTTCATATTGACATGGCTTGATTCACATCTTATTTATTATATTAAATCATTACAAAATATTAATAAATATTAACTTTATCAAATATAGCACCACAAAAAAATAGAACAGGTACTATACCTGTCCTATAAATTGAAAAATAGATTAACTTACCTAAATCCCACGGCTGCTTGCCAAACGAAAGCAAGCAACAAGAAGAATACGGGGATGACTGGGAGAACGTCCACCAAAGGATCAAAGATTTGGTATGCTTCAGGCAGTTTTGCTAATAAAAGTGCTGCTTCCATGTTTGTTTAAATCCAACTATCCAACACAGCGTTCATATTTGACAAATATCTTAACATGCTTTGGGTCTTGGTCATTGGTCAATAGTTATTTGTCATTTGCAATTTCCTCTTCATCTGGTGCTGATTCAGATGAGTTTAGCCAGTGACCAAATTCTGTGACAAAGCTATCGCTCAATATTGCTTCTCTAATATGCTGCGTAAAGCGAATTAGTTCGGTAATGTTGTGAATGCTTAACAAGGTATAAGCTAAAATTTCTTGCGATCGCACTAAATGAGATATGTAAGCACGGCTAAAATTTTGGCAAGTGTAGCAAGGGCAAGTTTCATCTAATGGCGTAAAATCTTCACGAAACTTAGCATTTTTTAAATTCCAGCGTCCGCCCTGCACGATCGCTGTACCATGTCTCGCCCAACGGGTGGGAATGACGCAATCAAATAAATCTATACCAGATGCGATGGCGATCGCCATTTCCCGATAAGTACCGACACCCATCAAATAACGCGGCTTTTCAGCCGGTAGAAGCGGTGCTGTCACTTTCACAATCTCAGCCATCATTTCTGGCGGTTCTCCCACACTCACGCCACCAATGGCATATCCGGGCAAATCCAACTTAGCCAAAGCTTCCGCCGCACGACAACGCAAATCCAAATATACGCCCCCTTGCACAATCCCAAACAACGCCTGTTCACTGCGTTGATGAGCCGTTATGCAGCGCTCTAACCAGCGATAAGTGCGCTCAGTTGCAGTTTCAACCGCTTGGCGAGTCGCTGGGTAAGGCGGACACTCATCAAAGGCCATAATCACATCGGCCCCCAAAGTATTTTGAATCTCAATGGATAGCTCTGGTGTCAAGTTAATAATTCGTCCATCATGGGGTGAGCGGAAAGTAACGCCTTCTTCAGTAATTTTCCGCATCTCGCTTAAGCTGAACACCTGAAACCCACCCGAATCTGTGAGCATTGGGCCATTCCAACCCATAAATTTGTGTAACCCGCCACCCCCAGCCACGATCGCTTCCCCTGGTTGTAGGTGAAGATGATAAGTATTCGATAAGATCATTTGCGCCCCAGTATCTCGTAGCTGGGCTGGGGTGATAGTTTTGACATTCGCCAGCGTTCCCACTGGCATAAATCTGGGGGTTTCTACGACACCGTGAGGAGTGAAAAACACTCCTGCTCTAGCTTTTGTCTGACTACAGCAAGCAAGACATTCAAAGGAAAAATTCGCACTCATACCATTTTGGATTTTAGATTTTAGATTTTGGATTGTGAAACGCTAATTGGTAAAGAGTTTCAGAAATCCATAACTAGCAGCCATAAAACCAAATGGTATTAGGGCAAGATTAATATTATTTGGCTAAATTATGGACAAAAATAAAAACTGGCAATTGAGTTTTCGTGAACACTTAAGCGTTCACTTTTAACCTAGTTACCAATTTTACGAGTATATCCTGTACTAATTGTTATTTAAAAAGAATCAGAACAGTCATCGTCAATTTCTGCATCCCACCTGGCTGAGAGGACTTGCTCCATCATCGCTTCTATGGCGCTGACATTGAAGGTTCGCTCTCGTCGCTCTTGTAGGGGGGTTGAGCGGGGAATCAACCGCAGACACACTCCTTCTTGCATCAAATCAAAATAGGTTTCTTGTTGCGACGACTGTTTGAGTTCCAAGTAATCAAAACTACAAACATTCAGATATAGCGCGTGGTTAGCCACTAAGGTAGACCTTTGCGGATTGGCGAAAACTTCCATCACATCCCCTTCACCCTCGCTCAGTACCTTATCTTCTTGGGTGTAGATGTAGTGGACTCGACCTAAGTCTGTCAGTAATCGTCGGATGTCGAGCTTATTCACAATGATGCCCGTGTTAATAATGCACGGAGCTGGTATCCTGATGTCGGGTAGATGGTGACTCATAGGAAAATAGCGATTGAGCTAAGGAGAGCGACAACACAGCTAAACTGTCATAATTGAATAGCTTGTTTACTTCCTACATTTAAAAAAATATCAATTTTGTGGAGCAATCGTCTAAATAATTTTGAGTAAGTTTTTAGTTAACGAATACAAAACACAAATTTTGCTCCTTGATGGAATTTTAATTTCCTGAATCATTCGTTAATTTGTATAAAAAGTACTTTAATTATTTATTTACCACTTAGAACAGCATAACAAAATTTTCAAGAAGAATCTCTAATAGAAGTAAATCTTATCTAAATTTTTAAAGTATGCTCATGTTGGTTCTACTGAACCCAGGTCTATTATCCAGCAATTAACCATATATTAATGTTACTAAGATGACGAAACAGCAACAGTGGTGGAAAAAGCTGCTGTTAAAGCTGGCAGCTAGTATTATATTTTATACAAGTATTCCAGTACCGTATTTGGAGGGATTAGACTTTCGGGGAGTGGCACGTCTTGCTTCGGTTGTAGGGTTAATGATTGGGGGAATTTTAGGGTTACTGGATACGGGGATGGATTATCTGGGTATGCCAGTGTTAACTCGTAGTGCTTTAGTAGTCAGCGTTTGGATTGCTATAACTGGAGGACTGCACTTAGATGGGGCAATGGATACTGCCGATGGTTTGGCAGTGGGCGATCCAAATCGGCGGCTGGAAGTGATGACAGATAGTGCTACAGGTGCGTTTGGAGCAATGGCAGCGATCGCCTTGGTGATACTGAAAATAGCAGCTTTGACGGATATGCCAGAAAACCGTTGGTTGTTGCTGATGGCTGCTTGTGGCTGGGGACGTTGGGGACAACAGGTAGCGATCGCGCGATATCCTTACCTAAAACCAACTGGTAAAGGTGCGCTTCACAAACAAGCCATTCGTTCTTACAAAGATTTGTTACCAGGATTGTTGTTACAGCTTGGTTTGAGCGGTTTACTTTGGTTGATAGATAAACAGCAGCTATTTCTCGCACTGACAATGATAATTGCTGGAAGTGCGATCGCTACTTTAACTGGCGCGTGGTTCAACCACAAATTAGGCGGACACACAGGAGACACCTACGGCGCAGTCGTTGAGTGGACTGAAGCCTTGTTTCTGTGTGTACTGACCGTTTTTTAAGATCAGGGGGCAAGGGAGAATAATTAATGCCCAATGACTAATGACTAATGATTAATGACTAATTCATTTAATCGGTTGCAGCTTTGTCACCTTGAGTTTAAAAGCCCCAATCCCAGTTTCCCCAAAAGACCGGACACGAATCACATAATTCCCTGTCTCTACAATGCGAGTAAATAATAGGGAATTGCTACTACCATCAGGGCCATCATCATTTTCTGCCAAAGTCGATCCATCAGGTGCTAGCAGGGTGATGATGCTGTCAAAGTTTTCGGATGACAGGTCAACTGCTAAATTATCGCCCTTCTGTAACTTCACTGTGTAATCGCGGGCAAACCCACCTTGACCTGTGGGAATGTCTTTGTTTGAGAGGTTATCGGAAAATTCAGTACTGTTAGATAAAGGAATTGGACTATACAACTTATTTTGACCAAAAGCTGCACTTGTACTTATACCTATTGCCAGCAATGTAGCAGGAATAATGATGAGTTGTTTTAAACCTGCCGCAAAAACTTTATTCATACATTTCAAGCAATTTTTTCTACAGAAATAGGGTAATGCGGTCAATTTATGTACTTAATCTGCTAAAGCCTGCCCATTAATTCTTAATTTATCCATCTTTGACGGCAGTGGCTACTGCTACTAATCCTAAGACCACAATTCCATACTGACGAAGTGTTTCCACAGCAGACCTAGCAGTAGCACCAGTAGTATAAATATCGTCCACTAACAGCACTGGGACATTTGGGGGACGATGGCGAAATTCTTGGCCAACAGCAAAAGCGTTAACCAAGTTTTTTTCTCGTTTAGATACTGATAAACCAAATTGCGCTTCAGTTTCTCGCACTCTTGCTAAACCATTTAGTTTCAATTTTAATCCAGTTATTTCGCAGAAGCTTTGGGCTATCAGTGCAGCTTGATTGTATTTACGTAACTTTTGCTTGCTAGGGTGCATTGGGATGGGAACTACCACAGGCTGGCTATCTCGGCTTGGTGAATTTAACAACCATGCTTCTCCTAACCAGTGACCCAAAGGACGAGCTATTTGGGGTTGATTTTCGTATTTCATCGCTGCGATCGCTCGTTTCACCGGGCCACCATACTCTCCCCAGCCAAATACTGGTATTGGCTCTTGCCACAGAGAAATCGGGTCTTTACGTTGACATTTTTGCAGTTGTCTGGTGCAGTTATGACAGAATTCTTGCGAGGTTGCACGTTGGCACAGAGGACAATGGGATTGGAGAAAAAGATTGAGTAAGCCTGTAAGATTTTTAATCCAAGTGTGCATTTAGAATAGTCCTTTGTCATTAGTCATTAGTCTTTGACCAATGACTTAAAATACACGCGATCGCACCTTGTTGTTTCTACTCCAGTTGCTGGAGTGTAGCCGTTGCTTTCATACAGCTTGACTGCTTCCACCAAAACGCTGGCGGTTTCAATCCAAATTTGCTCAAAACCACGCTCTGCGATCGCTGCTTCTAGCTGTTGTAACAAATATTTCCCTAATCCTAAACCCCTAATGCTGGGCAAAAGATACATTTTGCGGATTTCTACAGCTTTTTTGCCTCGGTGTATGGGGTAGTATGCTCCAGTACCCACTAGCTGGCTTTGGTGTTCAATTACCCAAAACTCTCCCCCAGTAGCTAAATAATATTCCTCTACTCGCAGCACATCTCGGTCAGCGCCCTTTGGTTCCCAACCCAGACCGTATTCTGATAATACATAACTGATGACTTCGGCGGCTCTGGTGCGATCGCTTTGCACCCAATCACGAATTAAAAAATCTTGATAATAGTTTTTCATTACCATTTGCTGGTCAAGTTTACTCAGAAAATTTTTCTGGTTCTATATCCCAATTTACTCAGCAAATAGCAATTCTTGCAGAGTCGATTTCAAGCAGTACTCTCAAGGCGTAAAATCTACCAGTGCTGAAAAAAGTCATCTATAACAAATAAATTGGCTCTACATCTACATCATCAACGCAGAGTCAGGTCTATTCTTGTCAGGAATCGAGTTTTTGCGCTTCTACTTCCCCATCATTTGTGAGAGTTTAAAATGTTGTAATTTTTGTCAATACGTTAATCTACTTAAATAAATCTTGATAAAGATAATAATTATCTAACAAGTAAAAAGAGAGTAAGGCAAGCGATGCTTGCCTTACTCTCTACGCCGATTAGCATTATTAAAAAGCATTCTAAGTCATTACAACAGGGATAAAAGAATAAAAGTTTTTGATTCAGTCTCTATGACCTGCGCCAAGGGCCCCAAATTGCGAAAGTAATACCAGGAGTTTGGATGTTGACAAACAAAGTTTTACCATCAGGTGAGAAGCAAGCACCAGCGAACTCGCTTGTATTCAGAGCATTACGCGCGAATTGATAAAGTTCTCCTTTGGGAGTAACACCTACTAAGAACTGCTGATCATCTCCATCTTCACAAAGAATGAGATCGCCGTAAGGTGAAACAACTATGTTATCTGGATTTTCCAGTTCGGCAACAGACGTAGACTCTACAAACAGTTCAATTGTCTCTTTAGCCGGAATATAACGCCATACTTGCCCAAGCCCTAAAGCACCACCACTTGTGCAGCAAAAGTAAAACTCACCGTTACCGTACCAGATACCTTCCCCACGAGCAAACTGGGCCGCTCCTTTTGCGAAACCTTCTACTCGTACAGTATCTTCAGGGGGATTTGGCTCAGTAATCGTCACCCATTCTACTTTCATGGGCTTGCGCTTAGGGAAATCCGCAAAGGTTTGTGCTTGAAAGATATCTTTGAATTTTAAAGCTTGGAGAGTGCCTCCTTCCTTTAACTTGCCACGTACTTTCGGGATAAAACGGTAGAAGAGACTATCCCCCGTATCTTCAGTTTCATAGACAATTCCAGTTTTGGGGTCTACAGCAACAGCTTCATGGTTAAAGCGTCCCATAGCTATTAGAGGCTCAGGCTGTACGGGAGAAGTGGCGCTAGCTGGAACCTCAAAATTATAACCGTGGAACTTCGAGACATAATCTGGATCGCCTACCGGAGATGAAGTCGGAGTGGAGGTGTTTTCTTCACAGGTAATCCATGAACCCCAAGGAGTTAGTCCACCTGCACAGTTACGATAGGTTCCACTTAGGGAAGTAAAGTGTTTGATTAACTGACGATTAGGCCCAACAACTAAGTTTGTTGTACCACCTTTACAAAATGGATCGTAGGGATGTGGCCCTTGGACTTGTGTATCTGAATCAGGGCTAAGTTCGTGGTTGCGAACTAAAATTACTGTGTTTCTGGGGCCGGGGAAAGCTGCCATACCATCATGACCACCCGGCACTAAAGTGCCATCGTTCATGAGTTCGCCTGTTAGAGACAAAGTTCGATACTGAAATCCGGCTGGTAAATCTAACAAGCCATTGGGATCTGGTACAAGCGGCCCGTAACCTCGACCAAATACAGGTTGACCATTGGCTTGTCTGGCAAGAAGACCTTCCAAAGGAGATGCTAGCAAGGTGCCAGCAGCGGTCGTACCTGCTATTGCAAAGAATTTGCGTCTTGAGAATGTCATGAAGATGGTTTGGTTACGTCAAATGCTTATGAAAAAATACTCTATTTTGATTAAGTTTAAGTAATGCTTGATTTAATTTAAGATTATTATTTCTACCGCTCCCTATTTATTAATGTAAAAAAAAAATAAATGATTATATGGTGGTAGTGAAACAATGTATGGTTAAGAGAAGTTAAAAAAGTCTTTAATTAAGAAAATATAATGTTCCTAAAAAAATAACCATAAACTGTAAGGATTCGAGCAAATCGAATGATACAATCTGCCCAAAGGTGTTTTATGTTTTAGACTTTAAATCAGGTCAAACAAGAGCAATTCTTATCGTACATGCTTAAAGTTTAAGGCATCTATCAAAAGGAGGAACTAAGTATATGAATATAGGCTATATTTCCTTTTTTTGTGCCTAATTAGGCAAAGAAATTCACTTTCTAGCTCTCACGTTTTGAAGGAATATCAGTATTTATTCAACCAATTCAATATGAAAATGTGCCAACGTAAAAGCCTCATTTTATCTATAGTGTAAGCTTTTTTATAAAGCAGGTTTGGCGCATTATCACAAAGAAATGGTATTACAATGCTGATAAAAACTCTATTGACAACTACAACAACATCAAAATCTATTGCTGCTATTAAGAAAATGAAAAGCATTTGTAACAAAATCAAAGCTACTGTAGCTGTTGCCGCTTTCAGTTCTATGGCTACTTTAATTCAAGTTCCCAGCGCTAATGCTGCTTCTTTTGAGCTTGATTGGCTAGGTGATAAAGGTTATTCGGCTAAAGGGCAGTTCAGCTATGACGATAATTTCCTGGGAAGCATTGTTACCAGGGATCAACTGACTGATTTTGCTATTTCTTTCTTCAATCCACAAGGAACGTTGTTGCAGAATTTTAACTACGATTTTTCGCAATCGGATAGTAGTTTTAATTTCAACTTTGATCCAGTCACAAAGACTGTTCTACAAGCCGATAATTTTGACACACCTAATGGTTTTGATTTGGGAATTGACTTTGCAACAGATGTGGCAGGGTTAGATTTTTATACTTACCTGAATCCTGATCAAGGATTGCCAACGGCTAAGATATTCTTGAAGGATGACCTTTCACCAGAAGTATGCGATACATATCCAAACTGTAGGTTGGATCTTGGGGGTAAGTTGACAGCAACTACTATTCCTGAACCTGGTGCAATTTTTGGTCTGTTGGTTATTGGTTTTATGAATAGAGTGCTGAAGAAAAAGCCAGCATCTTACATAGACAGCGAATCTGAATGTGGAAGCTAGCCTGATTAGAACTGTAATTAAACATTATTCTAGCTTTAATAACCAAGGAATTTGGAAGGCTAGAAATGCATAAAATTGTAGGGGGACGTATTGCAAATATGTCCCCTATTTATAGTGCAATAAGTAATATAGCGATCCGATTTGATTTCTGAAATTATTTGCGTAGGAAGGAAATAGGCAATAGGCAATAAGCCTCTTTGAGTTAGACTGAATTTTTTCAAAAATCAAATATGAGTCCTATACAAATCAAGCTAACAGTGAACTTTTAAATGACAATTCCTAAATTGTTGTAGATTTCGATGAGATTGCCATCAGGATCGCGGAAATGAGCTGTGCGGATTCCCCAGTCTGGGCGATCTTGTGGTGGAGTCACAACGATCGCATTCTGATCTTTTACTTGCTCATAGACCTCATCCACATTATCGACTGCGAAAATCAAGACAATTTTATCTCGATTGGCAACATAAGAAGGCTGTTCGATTCTTGGAACTACTTCAGCCATTAATTCTTTCTTGAACAAACCGAGCTTGAGATATCCGGCATTAAACTCAGCATATCCGCTATCTTCATCGCCCCAATCGACATCAAATTTCAGCAGATCCCGGTAGAACAGAAAAGAATCTTTGTAGTTGGAGACAAGCAGTCTCAGGTGTGTTAGCTGAAGCTTCATATCTGTTGGGTTAGTCTACTAACTGTGAATTCTAGGTTCTGGGTGCAAAGTCGCCAGTAACTCACTTTCGACAATTGCCAATTCATCAAGCCGTTGCATGACAATTTCTTTGTCGAAGTAAGTAGCAGCTAATACCCAATATATACCGTAGTGACGCGCTTCGGATGCCATTAGCCCACGATAAAATTTTGCTAATTCTGGCTCTGGACAGTGAGCAGCTAATAGTCCCAGGCGTTCGTGAGAGCGAGCTTCTATTAAACCAGTGACTAGTAAAGAATCTAGGAATCGCTCAGGTTCTTTGGGGCGGACTTGAGCTTTCAAACCTGCGCCGTAGGGTGGTGGTGGTAGGGGAGCCAGGGGAATATTCCGGCGTTCTAACCATTGGTTAACTAGCTCAAAGTGTTCTAGTTCTTCACGGGCGATCGCAGTTAGTTCCCGAACCATTTTAGTATTAGAAGGGTAGCGAAACATCATGTTCAAGGCTACGCCTGCTGCTTTGCGTTCACAGTGCGAGTGGTCGAGTAAGATGATATCTAAATTAGCGATCGCTTGTTCAACCCAAGCAGAGCTAGTGGGTTGTTTCAGGGCGTTGATAGTTGGTAACTGAGTAAGCACAGAGTCAATCAATTTTGGATTTTGGATTTTGGATTTTTCCATAGTTTAAACTAGTCTCCAGTCCCCAACCCTACAAGGTTGGGGGAGAGGTTCTTCCAGAATTACTGAATTGGGGTACTAGTACAGTGGGCGCGGAAATAAACATACCCTTCTCCTATCGGAGACGCTACGCGAACGGGTTCACCAGTCGCCTACGGGAGGGTTTCCCTCCCGCAGCGCTGGTTCACCATTTCAAATGGCGCAAGAAGCTCGGAATACAATTATGCGTGACTTTTGACTTTTAACTTTTGACTTCCGCCTTGCGGTACTAGTCCCCAAGCGCCAGTTCAAGACAAACAACGAATTGCCTCTAATAGACCTCTAGCTTTATTCAGCGTCTCTTCGTATTCTTTTTCTGGCTCAGAATCAGCTACCAAACCTGCACCGGCTTGCACGCTTACCGTATTATCATGTACTACCATTGTGCGAATTGCGATCGCAGTATTTAATTGTCCTTCAAAATCGTAATATCCATATACACCGGAATAAACACCCCGACGACTAGACTCTAATTCGTGGATAATTTCCATTGCCCGAATCTTGGGTGCGCCGCTTACCGTACCTGCTGGAAAACAAGCTTTCAATAAATCCCATGCTGTTTTACCAAGTGCTAATTTACCCACAACATTGCTGACTATGTGCATCACATGGGAGTAGCGCTCAACTACCATTAATTCATCAACTTTGACGCTACCATTTTGACAAACACGCCCCAAATCATTCCGCCCTAAATCTACAAGCATTACGTGTTCGGCAACTTCTTTGGGATCTTCAAGTAAATCCTTAGCAAAAGCTGCATCTTCCTGGGTAGTTTTACCTCGTGGACGTGTCCCGGCAATGGGGCGTACTGTTGCTATGACTCCAGCATCTGAATCGGTTTCGGCTTTCACCATAACTTCAGGACTGGAACCGATGATTTGCCAGTTTTGGAAGTTAAAGTAAGCCATGTAAGGCGAAGGATTTATCTGACGTAGGGAGCGATAAAGGGCAAAGGGGTCGCCTGTGTATGCTGTTGATAGTCGCTGGGAAATTACTACTTGGAAGATATCGCCTGCTTTGATGTAGTCTTTGGCCTTTTGGACGCTAGCACAAAAATCTGGGCGGGTGAAATTACTATTGTACTCCTCTGCTCCTTTGCTACTTTGCTCCTCTGCTCCCCTGCTCCCTGGCGGTTTCCATTCCAATCGAGTTTTTTCTGGCGATAGAGGCAGAGATAGCTTTTCAAGCATTTGGGTGACGCGATCGCACGCTTGTTGATATGCTGCTTTGAAATCTACTTTCGGGTCACGTAAATCAGCATAAGCGATCGCCCAAATTTTCCGCTTCACCTGGTCAAAAATCAATAGGTGGTCTACCTGCATCCACAACCCATCAGGGATATTTCGCTCATCTGGTGGGTGAATTGGCACACGCGGCTCAATCCAGCGAATTAATTCATAGCCCCAAAACCCAAACAAACCGCCAATTCCTGGCGGTAGCTGTGGTAACTTGACTGGGTGAAAAGGTGCTAAACATTCAGCTAAAGCTGTAAAGGGGTCGCCTGGAAAAACGACCTGTGAACCATCACGGTTTTTCTGGGTTGTGCGATCGCCCCTTGCTTCCAAAACCCACAGAGGATCGCAACCCACTAAACTATAGCGTCCTAGTTTTTCCCCACCTTCGATCGATTCCAGCAAAAAGCTATAGGGTTGACCTGCACAGACTTTATACCAAGCAGATACGGGCGTATCTAAGTCCGCTACCCATTCTTGATATACTGGGACGAAGTTGCCTTGTTGCGCTAGGGTGCAAAACTGGGAGAAATCCGGAAACATCATTATTTTTTAAAAGTAATTGGTAATTGGTAATGGGTAATGGGTTTTTAGTTACCAATTACCCATTACTAATTACCCATTAGCTACTAACAGCTAGTTACGGAGCGTCGTAGGTAGTACCACCGCTAAATTTAACTTTAGAGGGACTGGGGTTTTGTCCGATACGACGGTCTACATAACGTACTTTGTCACGACCTGGGTTAACCTTTTCAGGGAATACACCATCAGCTGGGTGAACTAAAGTGGTTTCTCCGTTGGGTAAAATCCGGTAAACTTTGTAGTCTGTAATTTTGAGTTTCCGGAGTTGCTGACCGCCCAAAAAGATTCCATATTCTTTACGAGCTATGTACAGCAGGTTTTGACCTTGCCGCATAGTAGCAGCACCACCTGTAGGCAATTCAAAAACTTGCTCTTTCGGGCTAGTCCAAGTAATAGCGTACTTTTCTTCTAATGCTGCTTTTGTGAGCAAGCCACCGGTGCTGCCACCGTATAGCGGGGTTTGTCCAGAGAGTGTTTCTGCCATAAGATGATTCTCTCAACGTTTTTAGGGAATCCTAACACCGCAACCACGATCATATTGCGATCGCGTTATAGACTGTAACAGTTTTTAGTGATTAGTCGTTAGTCATTGGTCATTAGTCATTAGTCATTCTCTCTTACCCCCTGCCCCCTGCCCCCTGCACCCTGCTCCCTGCCTCCCCTGCCCAATCCCTATTTACTCTTGACTTTTGCACGCTTTTCCTCTTGGCTACTCTGAACAATCGGTATGGTGAAGTGAAACTGACTACCCTGGTCTTTACCTCTTGACTCTGCCCAAATTTCCCCACCCCAGCCATTAACAATTTGACGGCAAATTGCTAAACCAAGTCCAGTTCCGCCGGTGGTGCGGCGCAGCGCTCCCTCTTCTTGATAGAAGCGGTCAAAAACTACTTCTAAACGATTTGGTTCAATGCCGCGTCCAGTATCTGCTACAGTCACCTCGACCATTTGATGGCTGTTGTAAATGGCTTTAATGGTGATTTCTCCTTGGGGTGGCGTAAATTTAAAAGCATTGTCCATGAGTTTTGCCAGTACCTCTACTAGCCAATCACCGTCAGCTCTCACCAAAGGTAGGTTTTCGGCAATTTCAGTCTTGATTTTCGGCGGCTTTTCCGTTGAGGAACGGGTGCGATTGCGGCTGAGTGATAAATCTATACACTCTTGTAAAGTGAGGGATTCTGGATGCCATTCCACCCGGCCGCTTTCCAAGTTGGAAAGTGTGAGGAAATCTTGTACCAGTTTTCGCATCCGTTCTGAGTCGGAAAGAGCAGTGTTGAGCATGATTTGCTGCAACTCTAAAGGCATATCAGGCTCACTAGCAAGGCTTTCCAGGCACACTTGAATGGTGGATAGGGGGGTACGCAGTTCATGCCCGGTGATGGCTATGAGGTTGCTGCGGGTGCGGTCTAGGGCTTCTAGCTGCTGGTTAAGTTCTTCTAGGTTGGCATAAGCTTCCGCTTGGATGAGAGCTGCTCCCACTTGGGTGGCGATCGCTTCTACCAAATCCAATTCTCCAGGTTGGCACTCGTGCGGTGGCATTCGGCAATAGTGCAACTCCACGATGCCCAATAATCGCCCCTGATAGAATACTGGTTCCATTAGCCAAGAACGAATGGCAAACTTTTTGGCGATCAAGGAGAGAGCTGGCGAATTGTTAACACGAGGGTCATTTAGTGTATCGCTAATACAAACCCCTTCACCTTGTTGCACTATGTCCAGAAATAGAGAATTTTTCTCTAACTCCCAGGTTTGCCCACGAAGCGATAAAATGCCGGGATTCAAAAACTCGTGTTCAATTATGGCTTTGCTATCTGTGGCTTGAGCGCGGTAAATTAGACAGCGACAAGCTTCTAGGTGTTGCCCTAATTCTTGTGCCGCCACCTGGAGAACTTCGTGAGGATCGAGCGATCGCCTAATGGCTGTGCTAATCGAGTTGACTAATCGTTCTTTTCGTGCTTGGGCAGCAATAGAACGGTAGGCTTTGTGCAATTTGTACTGACTAGCTTGCAAATAAGTTACTAAGCGCTGCACAAAGGGATCTGTATCGATGTCACAAGCATATTCATTGATCTTTTCTGCTCCAGAGTGGCTTCTCGGTTCTCCTATACCAAACCTCTGACGTGCCTCCTCAATTTTACTTGCCAGTTCTGGTCTGTAAACCAAAATCCTGTCTAACAGCAATTCAGCTGCTTTGAGACTAACTCCCCTTTCGGATGTCCAAACTCCCTCAAATCTTCGCGCTGCGTCTATATCCAAATTAGGGCTTAGTTCTGGTAGTTGCTTGTTTTTGGCAATAGAACCAAGGCTTTCCCGGCAAACTAGACAAGTTGCATAATTGTCACCAATCACTACCAAATGCCATTCATGGCTTAAGCCATCCGTTGGCTCAAAAGCGATCTTTTCGTAGTATTCTGAACTGTTGACGAAATCCGTTTCAGGAGCAGCTAATACGTATATTTGGTTACTCCGCAAGGCAAGTCGCTGGTAGCGATGAGCTTCTTGGCGGTAGAATCGCTCTCGCTGGAAACTAGCAATTACAAGGGGTTGTGCTAAAGTCGCAGCCAAAACTTGATCTTCCATCGCATGGGAGAGCGCCGTTAGTGAAGCCTTAAAATATAGCTGGGGCCGCAAGTATGCTAGGGACTTTAGCAAATCACTTAGCACAGAAGTAGAAATGCTCATGAATTATTGTTAAACGCTCAACCTCGACAAGATCAAAAGTCACAGCTGCATTGTACAAATTCCAAGGGACTCTCAAGTTAAATAGAGAGTTGCAATATGTAAAGAACGCGTTTAAGCACTTTCTGCCAAAGCAGGCGCAACACTTTGTTACCAATTAGGAGGAGTGCATACAACTTGATTTGTTGATTGGCAACCTACTATGCCCAATATACATTCTCGACCAAGTTTGAAATATGCTTGCACAACCAAAATCTTTCTGTACTAAGTACAAACCTAGTAATTTTTGTATATTTTCAAGTGTTTTATTCATTGATAACCACTGATTTTTTATTGATAGTCCACATATAGGCAAAGTAGCCCGTTGTAGACATTGCCTACTTTGCCTACGTTGATTTATGCCTACTAAATAAATTCTCTTATCCAAAAATCATTACTGCTACATTCACATAATTTAGTCAATAATTATTGATTAAAATTAATCAATTAATGAATTATCATAAATTAGTCTAATCAAGTACCATAGATTTTTAAAACAAAATCGTATAATAGTAAAAAATAAATAATTTCCGCCCTATAAGTGCGGAGAGTGTCAATTTAGAGTTATAAATAAGTTTATAAATATTTGCTTATACGGGTTTGAGCGCTGCTATGTTATCAGCAGTAGTCAAGTGTTATTTTGGCTCCAATGGCTCAAGCAAGTTTTAGAAAGTGTCTTTTTTTTGAAAGTTGCGAGGGTCAGCAACCTCTACTCAGAAGACCACAAAAATATAGACCTGTACACGGAACTTTGGCTAATGACACCGGATACGCTAATGACCCCGGAGAAAATTTTCCTGGATGGAAAAACTTTTATTCCTGCCGAACAATTACCTATCCCGGAGTGGCCTTGTGTTGTGAGTAAAAGACCACAACCGACACTGACGGTTAAAGATGATGATTTATTTTTTGTGACAGATACTATTGGGAACATTTCTGGCTGTTCCCTTAATGATGGCAATCCCAGCATGGGATTGTTTTGCTGTGATACGAGATTTCTCAATCGTTTGGAGTTGCAAATTGAAGGGCGATCGCCTGTACTTCTGAGTAGTACTGCCGAAAAAGGGTTTTCACTCTCAGCTTTGTGTACCAACCCCAGAATCGACGAACGCCTTAGAGCCGAAACTGTGGGAATTCGCCGGGAAATGGTGCTGAATGGGGCACTATTTGAAGAAATAGAAGTATCTAACTACAGCACAACCACTGTCAATTTTGAACTAACCATTAGCTTTGATGCGGATTTTGTTGATTTATTTGAAGTCCGGGGCTATGACAGAGAAAAACGAGGTAAGCTTTTACGTCTAGTAGAACCGACGGCTGAAGAAGGAATTTCTCTAGCCGATGGTGTTTCCCCTATACCCAAAGAGCCACCAACTTTTAGGGAAGAATCCTTAACACTTGCCTATCAAGGTCTAGATGGCTCAGTAATGGAATCCCGTATTTTATTCCAGCATCGCCAACCAGACTATTTTAAGGGTTACACTGCGGTTTGGCAGCTAGAGTTGGCTTCTCACGAAACTCAAAAGTTGGGCTACCGGGTGAGCATGTTGAAAAACAACCAGTCTAGTTCAACCGTGAGCGCCGCCTTCACTTTAGGACAGGCGAAAGCTGCTGAGTTGATGGAGGAGCAAAACTGGGTACAGCAAATTACACGCATTAGCTCAGATAAGAGCATTTTCAATCGAGTGATTGAACGGGCCGAGCAAGATATGTATTTGTTGCGTCAGTCTTTTGGTAAGCATAAGACAGTTTCGGCTGGAGTGCCGTGGTTTTCGACACTATTTGGTCGGGATTCGCTGATTACAGCTTCTCAAGCGCTGATGTTAAACTCGCAACTCGCCAAAGAAACCCTGATATTGCTTGCGGCATACCAAGGTAAAATCGACGACGAATGGCGCGAAGAAGAACCGGGAAAGATTTTACACGAGTTACGTTTGGGAGAAATGGCTCGTTGTCAAGAAATTCCTCATACACCTTACTACGGTACAGTTGATGCGACTCCCCTGTGGCTGATGCTCTATGCCGAACATTATGCTTGGACTCACGATCACGAACTTCTAGAGCAACTTTGGCCAAATGCTCTAGCAGCAATGGACTGGATTGATCGCAATACGAAAGAAACCAGTTACCTCAGCTACTTCTGTAAATCCAAACGCGGTCTTGTTAACCAAGGTTGGAAAGATTCTGACGACTGTATCGTAAACCATAAGGGAGAATTAGCCAATGGCCCAATTGCCCTCTGTGAGGTGCAAGCTTATGTCTATGCTGCAAAAATACGCCTAGCAGAGATAGCTAGGATGAAAAAGCGGCTTGATTTGGCAGATCGTTGGCAAGAAGAGGCTAGAAATCTTAAGGTTCGTTTTAATCGAGATTTTTGGGTAGAAAACCAGGATTTTTGCGCTTTAGCTTTGGATGGAGATGGCAAGCCAGTAGACAGTATTACCTCAAATCCTGGTCATTGTCTGCAATTGGGCCTTTTCACCCACGAAAGAGCCTATAGTGTCGCAGAACGGTTGCGAGCACCAGATATGTTTAATGGTTGGGGCATTCGGACTCTGAGTAGTTTGTCACCCGCTTACAATCCAATGGGCTATCACATTGGTTCGGTTTGGCCCCATGATAACGCTTTGATTGCAATGGGATTGCGATCGCTCGGTCTTATCGATCAAGCCCTGGAAATTTTCCAAGGTTTATTCGACATGACTAGTCAGCAGCCTTATCAACGTCCTCCAGAACTCTTCTGCGGCTACGAACGGAACGGTGATAATGCCCCTGTACAGTATCCAGTTGCCTGCACTCCCCAAGCTTGGGCTACTGGGAGTGTCTTCCAACTACTGCAAATGATGGTTAACTTGGTGCCTGATGCTCAAAACAACTGCTTGCGAATAATCGACCCCGCTTTGCCAGAATCGATTAATCGTCTGTCATTTCATAATTTGCGAGTCGGCCCCACTATCCTCGATTTAGAATTCGAGCGTTCTGGGACTACGACTGCTTGTCGCGTTGCGAAAAAACGCGGTAATTTGCGGGTAGTTATTGAAGCATAAGAAAAGAAGCGGTAGGGAATAGGGAATCACTACTCCCTATTTTATGCTTGGTAATATAACCTGGAATTCAGCACCGACAGTCCTACTATGTACTCCAACCAACGCAGTGTTAGTCTGCTTTATCGCCAGTGTGTAGACTTCTTAAAAGCTGCTCTGTAAGCTCAATCAATTCATATACAGAATTTTGCGTAATTTGTGTAGTTTTGAAGCCATGAGCAATAGAATTACGTAATAAGAGTGAATTCATTAGTAACTGATACTCAGATTTTGAAATTACACCTTCAATTGCTAATTGCTTCACCAAATAGAGTGGATCAAATTTTTGTAAACTTAGCTCCTCCTTTTGGGCTATAAGTCTCAAAGTTGCTTCTACCAAAGACCAAGAATATAAGATAGCTGATTCTGGATGTTGCGTTATCAGTTGCCTTGCTACTTGCAACTGCGATTCTATTTCATGTTCTTGAAGAGAACCCTCTGCTTTCAGAGAATACATTATATCCTCTGGGTTGGTCATTACTAATTCAAATCTCCAAGCAGGATGTTTTTCTACCGCTTGAGCTAAATTACGTAAGTCTTGATTAGAAGAAGAGTTCAGTGAGGAGCGTGACTTCACTTCAATAACTACATTTTCTTCTCCCCGACGTACTATCATGTCAGGGCGATAATGATTAAGGAAGTCTGGCAAGTCTTCTGGATTTGGATGAAAAAAAACTTCGTACCCCTTTTCACGATACTCCTCTGCTAGTTTCAGCAATCGCTCTCTTTCTAAGTTTGCAGTTGGAGTTTCCATCAAATAATTACCTCCTGGTTAGGAGCATCAATTACGACAATATGTAAGAACTCATTGCCACGCGCAAAGCCTTCCGCCAATGTCGAGGTCATATTTTCTATTCTAAAGTTACCTGACAAATTCCTCTTTCTAACTACGAGATCGCTTACTTGACGATCGTCGTAGTATGCTAATTCTTTAAGTGCATCTTGAATAGGCTTCACTATATTGTCTACATCCATTTGATCGGAATCATAGAAATAGGTTATCTGGAGCATAACCAATACTATGAACTCAAATCTGGTCAATGCACTTTTAAATAATAGATCACAGGTTATTTTATGCTAGTAACCTCGAACACAAGCGGATAATTCCCGCTACTCATGAAAGAGGAATACTGCCGTTACTAACTGTTTCTGCCTCGCTCAGTAGCTTCGCTGAGTGCTTCACCAATTATCTCATCACTCACACCATGCCGTTTCAAGCTGGCAATCAATGTAGAAACAGTATCACCCTCAAGTTGCTCAATATCTGCTCTAAGTCCTTGTCCCATGTAAGCACGAACTAATGGCTGATAACCAGAAAACCCTAACAATGGTGCTACCCGCTTCAAATCCTCAATCACATCTTCGGGAATGCGAATTGTAATTGTTGTCATTGGACGATTTTTATCGAGTCGCTTTTTTAAAACTTCAGCTTTCATAGTATTCACGTTCCTTGCGCGTCGCTTTCCGAGCCGAAATGATCCTAATCATGTCGTTTTCACGCTCAATGTAGACGACGTACAGAAGATTCCATCGTCTGTCCAAGCCAATCACAGCATCCCGCTGCTCATCATTGCGGCTTGCATCAACCACCACTAGAAACGGATCGAAGAAAGCTTCTACGGCTTACTGAAATGTTATGCCGTTATGATTGCTGGGATTAATCCGAGGTTTCTCCTCGTTCCAAAGGAAGGTGACACCATTAAGCACGAAAAACACATCCATACCTCATAGTCTAGGCAAGATGTATTTACGTTGTCAATACGCTTTTTTGTAAATTTCTAAGTGCTTTTGGTGAGATAATTACTTGCTAGTCCAGGCATCGATTATCTGCTCAACTGGAATTCCCACACAATATTAACTTACCAGCCTACGAAGCGATCGCCTCAAGTTCAAGGATGGTAATAAATTTCTGGTACGGGAAGGGTTAAGGATGTAAAAACAACAATAATTTACACCCAAATTCCTAACTCCTACTTCCTAATTCTTATGCTTCCTCAGAATTATCTCTTTTATGTCCTGGGGATGCTTCGTAAAGTGCATCGAGATGTTGACGCGCATCTTCAACATTAATCGAACGCATTACCAAAAGTGGCTCTTTAATTAATTTGCCAGCGCTATCTAATAACTCTGGATGGGGTACAAATTGTTTTTTTGATGAATAATAACCATAATTGCCTTGATTATTCATTGGCGAGGAATTCGTCGGGTAAGTTCGCTCCCGATCAAAACTGAACATGATCAAGTTACGAATTAAGTTGCCAACAGCTATAAATGCAAGGATTGTAAAAGCAAGAATGTAAAGCAGGTGTAACATTGAATTTTCCTCCAGGACAGCAATTTTTAAAACTTTATTTTGATTTTGTAACGCTTTGTTTCGCCAACACTGTGACTCACAGTTAAGACGAATATTTGACGCACTTTTTGTGCAGTTACATTTATATGGAGCTATTTGTCAACCGTTATTTCACTTACGGTAGCATAGGATACATTACTTTGTTTATCCAAGAAATGTTAAGAAAGTGTTAAGAGAGATTTACTATTTATTTGACGGCTGATTTACCGTCTTGTGTAGACGCAAAGAGGCAAGCCTTGAGACATCGTTAAGTAGTCTGCCAAAATTTAGCAAATCCTCCCATCTGTTGCTTAGACTTCACGCCCTTGGCGAAAGCGCATTGCAACATTCCAACATTCTGTTACTAATTGATGCCAAGGCATTAATGTTGCCATATCAATTCCGACTTGTTTATCAGTAGCTGTAAACAGCATCTTCGCCGTATTTAGTTCATCCTGCGCTTGCTTAACCCGCAAAAGCAAGTCAGATTGCTCTTGGTGACTCATAAATGATAGTTGCTCGGTTTCGAGTAAATGACGCGATCGCGTAAACCAATGCTGAAAATCTTCCAGCAGGGGTTCTAAAACCGTTTCTAGCAAATCAGTCCCTGGTAAATTTGAGTCTGACATAAATGAGAAGGATATTTCAAACTTTCTTACTAATATTAACGTTATTTACGTTTCTTAACATTTTTTTCCATTCTCTCATAATTCAAGCATGTAAAACTTTGTAACAAAGAACACATAAATCATTATATAGTCTTGCTAATGGGTTTGTACAGTTCCTTTGGAGAGGCATCTAGAGGTATAGCTGACAGCAAGTTGCAATTGATAAGATAATTTAGCGATGTCTACGACGGGCTACGCCTACGCGGGGAATCCTGAATTTGATACTCAGCGAACCGATGAAAAATTTATCTTTATCCCCTATCACAAATTAAGCCAGTAGTTAGAAGATAAAGGTGAAAAAAGCAAAAATCAAAGTCGTTATAGTTGAATAAGCCTACAGATTCAGACAAATCACCTTTTGTAATCACTTCGCCAATGGTTCAGCAGCCAATGTCGCCAAATTCATCAAATCAGTCCGAACAGTCAGAACAAGTTGAAAAAATTTATTTACCGCGTACCAGCGAATCGGAGAACTTAAAGAAGATTCGCCACACTGCTTCCCATGTTATGGCAATGGCAGTACAAAAGCTGTTTCCCAAGGCGCAAGTTACAATCGGCCCTTGGATTGAAAACGGTTTTTACTACGACTTCGACAATCCAGAACCATTTAGCGAAAATGATCTCAAAGCCATCAAGAAAGAGATGGCGAAGATTATTAATCGCAAGTTGGCGGTTACTCGAGAAGAAGTCAGCCGCGAAGAAGCCGAACGCCGGATTCAGGGAATTAACGAACCTTACAAGCTAGAAATCCTGGCAGATATCAAAGAGGAACCAATCACGATTTACCACCTGGGGAATGAATGGTGGGATTTGTGTGCGGGGCCTCATCTGGAAAATACCAGTGAATTAAACCCCAAGGCAATTGAACTAGAAAGCGTTGCTGGTGCTTATTGGCGTGGGGATGAAACTAAAGCCCAATTACAACGTATCTACGCCACCGCTTGGGAAAGTTCAGAACAACTCGCTGAATATAAGCGACGTAAAGAAGAAGCCCTGCGGCGAGATCACCGGAAACTGGGTAAGGAACTGGGATTATTTATATTTTCTGATTTAGTGGGGCCGGGTTTACCTTTGTGGACACCCAAAGGTACTCTGTTGCGGAGTACTTTAGAAGATTTCCTCAAGCAAGAACAGTTAAAACGGGGTTATTTATCCGTAGTAACGCCTCACATTGCCAGAGTAGACTTATTTAAAACCTCTGGACATTGGCAGAAATATAAAGAAGATATGTTCCCTTTGATGGCAGATAATGAAGAAGCTGCTACACAGGAACAGGGCTTCGTCATGAAGCCGATGAACTGCCCCTTCCACATCCAAATATATAAGAGTGAGTTACGCTCTTATCGAGAACTACCCATGCGGTTGGCGGAATTTGGCACTGTTTACCGCTACGAACAATCAGGGGAATTGGGCGGTTTAACACGGGTGCGCGGTTTTACTGTGGATGATTCTCACCTGTTCGTCACCCCAGAACAGCTAGATAGTGAATTCCTCAGTGTGGTGGATTTGATTTTGTCGGTGTTCAATAGTCTGCAACTGAAGAACTTTAAAGCTAGACTCAGTTTCCGCGATCCAGCTAGTGATAAGTACATCGGTTCAGATGAAGTTTGGGACAAAGCCGAAGGTGCAATTCGCCGTGCAGTTGAAACTTTGGGGATGGATCACTTTGAAGGTATTGGAGAAGCGGCATTTTATGGCCCCAAACTCGATTTTATCTTTAGTGATGCCCTAGAACGGGAGTGGCAATTAGGAACTGTGCAGGTAGATTACAACTTGCCAGAACGCTTTGATTTGGAATACGTTGCCGAAGATGGTGTTCGCAAACGTCCAGTGATGATTCACCGTGCGCCTTTTGGTTCACTGGAACGACTAATTGGGATCTTAATTGAAGAATATGCGGGCGATTTTCCTTTGTGGTTAGCGCCAGTGCAAGCTAGATTACTGCCAGTAGGTGATACACAGCTAGACTTTGCTAAAGATGTGGTGGCGAAGATGCGTGCATTGGGCATCCGTGCAGAAGTTGATACTAGTGGCGATCGCTTAGGTAAACAGATTCGCAATGCAGAGAAAGAAAAAATACCCGTGATGGCTGTGGTGGGAGCTAAGGAAGTGGAAACCAACACCTTAAGTATCCGTACCCGCGCTTCTGGAGAATTGGGAGTTATCCCTGTAGATGAGGTGGTGGATAAAATGAAAGATGCGATCGCTAAGTTCGAGAATTTCTAAAATCTAACCGCAGACGCACACTAATTATAATTGGTGTGCGTTTTGTCTAGTAGATTAGATTATTGGCTAGCTGGTAGATGTCTACGACGAGCTTCTCTACATTCCCTGCGGGACGCTGACGCGTAGCTTGCTTCCCGAAGGGTACGCTTACGTAACGTATTTAATATTAAAGACTCATTAATGGAGTTCAAAGCCTCATTTACGAGTATCAAAGACTCGTTGACGGAGTTCAGAGGTGGATTCAATCCAGTTCAAACACTCATTTTAATTTTAACTTTTTATGGGATTTGAAAGGTCAGAAAGTATCACAGACAACAAAAGTTTTTTCAATCACCGCACCCAAGAAAACTTTCTGATTTATTCAAGACTGATAGCATAGATTTAAAGACTTGTGGAATCTGCTCTTCCTAAACAGACTGGACTTGCATAAATTAATGTCAATAATTTTTGACTAACATTATGAACCGCTTTACCTCTATTTTGCTGGCTGGCTTGATAGCATCTGCATCAGCTTTGGCGATTTCTCCAAAAGCTGATGCTAATACACCAGCGTCTTATCTTGCTGAGTTAGATAGCTACGGCTATCAACGCAACGATGATCGGAACTACGAACGTCATAGTCGTCACCACAGAAATGGTGATTATGACCGCCAGAATGATCTTCGCAACATTCGTGACAATAACGATCGCTATAAGCGCGATCGTAATCACCGTTATGAGCGAGATAATAATCACCGCTATGAGCGCGATCGTAATCACCGTTATGAGCGTGACAATAACCGTCGTGATGAACGCGACAATAACTATCGCTATGAGCGCGATAATAATCACCGCTATGAACGCGATCGTAATCACCGCTATGAGCGCGATAATAACCTTCGCAACATTCGTAATAATAACCTTCGCTATGAGCGCGATCGCGACTGGGACCGTGGTTAATCCCTTTGCCTATTTATACGAGTGGCTAGCTGAAAACCCTTGAGTGACAGGTGCGACATCTTTGTATATCGTACTTCAGAGCCTTTCGCCTTAAGTCATAGTCCTTTAAAACCTCACCCTGTCCTGACGGACATCCCTCTGCTTGATAAAGAGAAGGAAAGGTTTTGCATAGCAAAAACAAGGTGAGGTTTGATTGGGCTTAGGACTTTTGCATCGATATATAAATTGCAAATATGCGGAAGTTAAGAACCACATTTTTTGTAGGGGCATAGCATTACCTATTTACGTAGTTTACCGCCGTAGGCATCACAAGATAATTAAGAAAAGCCTGAAACAAGCTCAAGATCGTTAATTCACATCACGATGTATTTATACAGTGCGTAAGTCCTAATACCAATTCTCTATGAAGATGCACATAATCAGTCCCCCCTTCACAAGGGGGGACGGCGTAGCCGGGGGGTAAATATATGCAGCTTCACAAAGAAACGGTATAAATACTACAATAATTTAAGAATATCCGGTTAGAGTAAAACAATTGGCTTGATATTACGGCAAAAATGGGAAAGTTTGCCTGAGATAAATTTTCCCATTTGAGCCAATGTCTGATAACACTGGGGGAGAAAAGAAAATTGGGCGATTTTGGAAAAAGTAACTTTAGCAGAATAATGAAAGGGAGTTGAGCTTGTCAACTCCCTAAAGTTCAATTAACTTGAAGCCCCAAGGTTTGAGAGCCGCTAGAGCTATTTCTGGATCTACACCTTCATAAGTCTCCCATTCCAACGGATGCTCTTTAGGATGTCCCTCACCGACATTACCTGCAACTTTGATTATCGGACAGTTAGCGATGCGATCGCGCTCCAATCCTCTTGGAATTGCTAGTTGGATTTTGTGACCGATAAACTTTGCTGTACTTTCATTAGCTACAGATTCACGGATTAAACAAATATCACCAGCAGTTCCCCAAGTAGTTTGGTAAATGTGGAGGAACGATATATAAGTGGCTGGTTTGATGGATCTTTTGAGAACGTGCATTATCTGTAATCCTTACACTATGAGTCAAAAATCATAAATCATACAAGTATTTTCTATCACGTTCGTAGGGAAGAATGTTTTTAATTAACATTTTGCACCTAGCCCAGATGATTATAAATCGTCTGATAGAATATAGCAGTTTTCAGTTAGTCCAATAGGTTTACGCTCTCCAAATTTAGCGTTAGCTTTTGAAAATGATGTCGTATAGTGACAGAAGAATCTCTACTACAATCAAAATCACCACATACCACTCTACTCGCTGGCTACTGCTATGCTGCATGAACTCCAGCACCGTTTGTGCAGTTTGGGCAATTAAATCTAGTTTGCGTTCTAGGGCATGGTGACGCTCACGGATTTCGTATTCATCCTCCAAGCGCAGATATAAGTTTTCTAACTGTGGGGATTCCCAGAGTAACTCCGGCTTATCGATAATCTCTACTTGACCGACAATCTTATGTTGAACTAATAGGGTAGTCCCAAGTTGACGCAGTAATTCCCGGCTCTGGCGTCTACTCCTGTTTTCACGCTGGAGACTAGCTGCAAAAGGTTCAATTTGATCAAATACAGCCGCTAGGCTGGTTTCATAGTGAGACAGCACAACACTCTTGGCAAGAATATCAGCCACTATCTGCAAGCGTTCTACACTAAATTCATGCAGGAAAATTTTTCCTTCCTTAACTCGCTCACTCTCTGCTACGTTGAGATGAATTTCTACCTCTTCTGTTTCTGGGTTGGCAAAAGAGCCACTAACTTGAGAGGATAGTTTGGTCAAGAAGGCTACCTTTTCCACAGGCTCAAGGTTAAACAAGACAACTGCACCATAGTTCAGCAGTACCGCACAGCCGTGTTCACCGACTGAAACTATTACTGGCATAGTCGCCAAGCAAACGTAATTTTCCAAGTTCTGTAAGTTAATATTTTTACCAAGGAATAGGGCCTGCGCTCTAAATCTATCTCTGTCATTAAAAAGGAGTTTTTGCATTGTCGCCCTATGCTAGATTCTGCTTGCTGAACTGCTCAAGTAGCGATGTCTACGACGGGCTACGCCTACGCAATTCATGCCTGTTATTGGAGATCGCTACCATCTCAGCTTACCAATAAATCTATCCAGCATGACCTTGGTAAGGGTTACAGTACTCTTGAAGATCCGGTTTTTTAGCTATGCCTATCATTTAAATAATTTTATTCCCCAATTCTTAGCTGCCTTTTCATGCTAAGAGGATCTAATGATGTCGCTTCTAATCAAAATTTTTTTGCCAGTTGCTACAATCTATTATTTATCAAGCGATCGCTTTCTGGCTATAAGACCGCAAACCACCGCCTGGTAAGGTGTTTGACAAATAATTCATAATTTATAAATGTTACAATGATACAGCAGTTCATAAGCTCATTTTTAAAGAGCGTGGAGAGTTCAGCATCTCAGACGCTCTTTAAATTAGGAATTCTAAATCATGTTGACATAGCTGTATCTTGTCTAAATCTCTACGTCAAGCTTATTTGAGATAAAATTGATTCTGCTGGCTAGGAGCTTTCAGGGTAGCTACCTAGCAAACTTATACACCAGAAAAATTGACAGACTTTAGCTGCGTTTCGATGTTATCTACCGCTTCCGCTCAATGGGAATCAAGCATGGGAGTTCTCGTCAAAAATATCTAAATAATTTGGCTTAATTATTTAGTCTTAATTAATACTGAAATACTGAAGTTTGAAAACGATAAGGCCAACAAGTACAACAAGACCTAGCGCTCTCCGAAAATAATTAACGCCTTGAAATAATTCCAGCCACGCCCAGGTAAACAAAGAGCCATAAGCTACTAGGTCTAACAATGTATTGATTTTGCCGCTTGTAAAAACTACAGTTAGTAAACTAGTTACTATCCCAACAATAAGCGGTAAATTTGGCATCTGAGCTATAACAATGTTACCTTCGTTGTCGCGGAAGGTTTTATCAACCAATGTATTTTGCATCATTTTTAATTGCTAGTTAGACTTACAAAAAGGACTAGGTACTCTCGTGAGAATAGATTTGCAATTAAATACAAATCCAGTAATGATATTAAATCATTAAAAACGGTCTTTTAAACTATCTAATTGCTGAGATGAGAGCGGTAAAGCATATTCCTATATGACTATATTAAGAGGCATACTCACGCTATATCTGCCAAAATATCTGTCGGGAGTTTTTTGCATTTTGCAGCGATTGTGACAGCTTTTATCTTCTGGCTCACCTCGACTGCGCTCGGCGACCACCAGCAAGAACTGCCTCAAAATCCGTAGTTTTATCCTTTATCTAAAAGAGGGTCACGCCACAGCAAATAGCCTGTTATGACAATGCTACTGTTCTTTACTCAAAGGCAAAAGGGTGAGTAAATGAGCCAAAATGGAGTTGTCTAGTTTAATTGCGTAGGCGCAGTGCGCCGTAGGCATCGCTTCCTCAATTGCCCTAGTATCTCCAATGTGGTCCTGTAGGTTGGGCTTCTGATGTGGGCTAGTGTATATTTGAGCAAATTACTTAGTCTTTATAAAATATTTTCTACTCTCTTGGTACTTGCTTTATAGTTACTACTTTTAAGGGAGTTAAACTTTATATTCTAAAATAGACTTTACATCTTGACTATTTTTTAGAAAAACATATTAGTTTGCTTCATCATTTCTTGAATTATAATTCCTTGATAATACCCAGGTAGTAACAGATTAAGTGATTGATATTAGAGAAGTAGTTGAAAAATTGAACTTGTCTAATATTATGAATAAGAAATGGGTTGTTAAACGACTTACAATCAATCTCACATCAGGTGAGGCTGAGAAATTGGAAAAATATTGCTCAAACACTGGCAGACCAGCAACCGATGTAATTCGGGAATTAATTCGCTCTCTTCCAATTCAAAATGAAGAGTAAAAAACCTAAAAGAAAAGGAAAACACACTGGATAAAAACTTAACCAAGAGAGGGAATAAAAGTTTCAATGAACTTGATGCTAGACAAGACTTGTCAGCAAGAGACAGTTCTTCCAGGGGAAAGTAAAAGAGGAATTAGGGCAGGTTGCGCTTTGCTGGGGAGAAAGTTTCCCCTTTTCTCCCTGCTTATTACTCCCGGCTCCCCTATCTATAAAGGCCACAGATTTCGGCAAATTGGCAACTGATGTTGTGCTGTTGGAGCTTTAATAGAGATATCAACAGCGTTAGACAGTGAAGAAGTTGTAGTTTGAAACACAGCTTTAACCCTGCATCACTTCTCCCGCTCTATGCCAGTTGTTGTGTGAGTGCTGTTGAACGCCTCTACATTAGTGATACAGTACTCAAAAGAGTTCAGTTACCGCTCTACAACTGGCTAGAAATGACATAAAAACTACATAGGACTTGCAGATTTCTTCGATAATGAAGCATTATTTGCGTTTTGGAGTTAGAGAGCGATCGCAATGCGATCGCGCCCTCTGGCCCAATATCGTAGTCAATCGCTCAACCATCGAACCTCTCAAGAATATCGAGAGCCGTGTGTTTATGAACTTGTAGATCACAAAGTACTGCGATCGCATTTATAGCGCTTCTCGTTTACGTGAGGTACACCCTACACCTCATGATATAATGTTGTATAGCATCTGAATGGGAACTACTATATTCAAATCATCACTAATAGTTTGATTAGCAAGTATAAAACGAATTTTATCCCAATTTTTTCTTTGGCAAGTAATCCATAGATAGAGACTGCTTTACAAGGAAAAGCTTTAATTTATATACTTAATAAATCTTTTACGTAATTCAACCATATTCAGTTTTTCCCCCTGCCCCCCGGCCCCTGCTCCCCTGCCCCTTTTTACCGTTGATTATATACCTCTGACTTTTCACCACATATGAAAAAGGTCATTTTGAGGGTTTCTCAAGCGCTGATTTTATCATTAGCAGGTAAAAGTCACAGAAAGTTATAATAAAATGACATTTATGGAACCTTCTGAAACTCTTGCTGGTTTAAATATTCTGGTAGTTGAGGATGATGATGATACTCGCTTCTTCATCACTACTGTGTTGCAAATGGATGGAGCAAAAGTTATAGCAGTGATATCAGCAGATGCGGCACGCAAAGTTTTATCTGAATTGCAACCCGATGTTTTAATTTCTGATATTGGTTTACCTGGGGAGGATGGCTACACTCTCATCCGCAAAATTCGTGCGCTCAAACCAATGAATGGTGGACGAGTCCCGGCTATTGCTTTAACAGCCTTTGCTGATAGTGAGCATCGTATCCGTGCCTTAGAAGGTGGCTTTAACACTCATCTATCTAAACCCATTGATCCTGAAGAACTAGTTGAGATAGTGGCTAGCTTAGTTGGTTCTTGTAATTGGTAATCATGAAGCGCTACTGTTCAATTACTTTCTATTAACATTTTTCGCGATTCATGCAAGAACGCCATTTTAAGGCAAATATAGCGGTTCGCATACAACATTATATTGCCAGGTGTAGAGGCACAGCACTGCCATATCCTTACCGATATACCTCACATAAACGAGAAGGGCTATATTTAATTTGCTATTTTTTAAAAGTTCTCTAGTTCAATATTTTTGCTGAATCCCTAATGTCTCGATGCCATCGTCCATCTTCACCCAGCCCAGGAATTTCATTGATGCCTAAAGTTTTTCTCAAAGCTAAATACGATTTACCTTCTTCCGTAATGTGAAAATAGTTTTTTAAATCGCCTTCTCCATCTTGTTGAACTTTTTCAATTCCTTTGCCCAGAAAATTATTAATAAACCCCATAGCTCGAAGATGCTTCAGTTCTATTGCTAAATCATCGTCAAATTTAAAGTTAAATTCTTCTTGAGAATTAAGCTTAATTAGATGCTTAAGTTCATTGCCATCAATCAGATATCTAACTAAAAATTGCAATGTTGCTGATTGTTGCTCCTGAAGCAAGTCAATCCCCTTTTGTTGTGTATTGAGTTCGGCGATTTGCTCATCTTGCAACTTATTGATATCATCTCTAACTTCTTGCTTGAACCTCTTTAGCGCAATTCCCGTACCTGAAATTGAGATATCATCTATGTTATCTAGCAAACCTGAGTTAAACAGCAAAATCAAACTAAATATAATAACTTCCGTATTTCCAATTCTACGGTTTTCTTGAGGAGTTGGGGTAGGAGTAAGTACGATAAAGAGTAAATACAATAATCCTGTAATAGATGCTATCTTTAGAAACCACCAGTTCATATTTCGCTTAGGCTTTTCTTTAGGTAAGCTAGCGTTGGAGTCTGGTAGTGACAAGGGCTGTTCTGAACTGCGCTCAGATTGGTTAAAAGCTAGTTTTTTGAGCGTTTCTAGCTCTTTATTAGCCATTTGGGTTTCGCTGGTGGAATAGGGGACAGAAGATACTGATTCTGGATGGTGGATAGGCAAGCGCTGCCTTTGTAGAAGATGTGCAGCGCTATCCACTCAACAACTAACAATTTTAAACACTAGCGGGCTGCTCATTGAGCAATTCTTGTATCACTTCATCCACCGTCTTTTTCAGATAAACGGCTCGTTCATCTACTGCCCTTACCCAGTCAATAGGAAACCAGTGGTGTTGTCCATCGGGAGCATTATTCTTTATCAATTTGATGTACTTGCCTCCCTCCACAGAGTCGATATTCCCAATATGTGTGTCAGATGCCCCTGATAAACCGCCAGGGCCTTCTGCATAAACTGGCAAATTTTCTTTAATTTGTGATACGTCCATTTTGTACCTCTTGATTGAATTGGTAAAAAGTTAAACCTAAATCCTACTGAGTAGTTTTGTTTGTAAGCAGATAGGTTTTTATTCAATTACACTAGAGGATACGCTCTATTCTTGATGATGTGCTTCATTCTACAGACAGATGGTATTGTACCGAAATCAGTAATTTAATTTGGGTAAAAAGCTTTTAAGGGCTAATGCTTTAAGTGAAAATCAAACCGCTTTGCAAAGCTATTGGATTATCTGGCCAAAGCTACCATAGCGAAACTCAGAGCGACGAATGCCTTTTTCTTCAGTAGTGGTTTCAAATCTGCGTTCCCCTCTGATCTAAACTGCCTCTGGGGACACTTTCACATCTAAATCATCTGGTTTTAAGCCAGGAAATTCTATCTATACGTAGCTTAAAGGCATCGGTAGTCTCGTGGATTTCGGCAGGGGGTGTAAATGCCAGATGCCATGATGGACTACATCCCCTCGTAGGCGATCGCTCTCTTGAGGTGACAGCATTTGATCGAATAGTCTATTTATTTGCAGTTGCATAATTTCTACTTCTCTAAAGAGTTCCCAACCAATTAAAGCTATTTTATTTTCCTCAATTTCCTTTATTCGATTCAATCTTAAAAGCCTGGTTTCTGCCTACTAAAAAAGAAGTAATCTTTATGCAATTGTTTCTATCCAATGGTTTGAACTTCTGTGAACAATTACTGCATTTTTAGATACAAATGAAATTATAAAGAAAACCAACAGTAGCTAAAATGCTCAAAATACTACTAAAGAGCTAAGACAGATTCCTGTAATTTTAGGTAACATGTCGTTATTTGTTTTAATACTGATGTTCATATAAGACTTAATAGCTGGGAAATTTTCAATGAAAACTAGAAAGTTAGGCAAACAGGGACTGGAAGTTTCAGAACTGGGACTTGGTTGCATGGGAATGTCTGAGTTTTACAGTGGTCGTGATGAATCTGAAGCGATCGCCACTATCCATCGGGCTTTGGATCTTGGAGTGAATTTTCTCGATACTGCTGATATGTATGGACCTTTCATTAATGAACAATTAGTAGGTAGAGCAATTAAGGATCGTCGAGAGCAAGTAGTATTAGCAACCAAGTTTGGCAATGTTCGTACCGAAGAAGGTGGTTGGAAAGGAGTTAATGGCAGCCCCGAATATGTCCAAACAGCTTGTGATGCTTCACTTAAACGCTTGGGAGTAGAAGTGATTGACCTATACTATCAACATCGAGTTGATCCAAACGTGCCAATCGAAGATACTGTAGGAGCAATGGCTCAATTAGTACAGGCTGGTAAAGTGCGCTATTTAGGGCTGTCGGAAGCTGCCCCGGCGACAATTCGACGGGCCGCGGCAGTTCACCCAATTACCGCGCTACAAACAGAGTATTCTTTGTGGAGCCGTGACCCAGAAGATGAAATTTTACCTACTATACGAGAACTAGGAATTGGTTTTGTTCCTTACAGTCCTCTTGGTCGTGGGTTTTTATCGGGAGCCATCACCCGTCCTGAAGACCTGGCAGCAGATGATTACCGGAGAAATAATCCCCGGTTTCAGGGCGATAATTTCTATAAAAACCTGCAATTAGTTGAAAAAGTCAAGGAAATCGCTGATGAAAAGCAAGTCACACCTGGCCAACTTGCTTTGGCATGGCTACTGGCTCAAGGTGAAGATATTGTGCCGATTCCTGGTACAAAGCGGCGCACTTATTTAGAAGAAAACATCGCAGCAACTGAGATTGTTCTAACTACAGATGACCTTAGTCGGATTGAAGCAATAGCACCAAAAGGAATTACCGCAGGCGATCGCTATCCTGATATGAGTACTGTTAATCGCTGAGAAAGATCCAAAAAATCAAAGCTTTCTTCCGTTTCAAGTACCCCGATATTTTGGCGCTTTCGCCCTTGAGGCATACTCATGACTATAAGCCACGAGTATGCGGCTTGTAGAAATCAAATGCGAGATGCTAAAAATAGCACCTCGCAAACCGTACCACTTAGTGATAAAAAAGTGCTAATTCCGATTAAACAACCACAAAATTCTTTTCGGTTAGTGTCATTCCGGCAGATAATTGTGCAAATTGTACCTGAGTAAAGCTAGATGCACTGCCATCTTGGTCAAAGAACAATCCACCTGTAGCGAGATTATAGATAAATCGCTGAGTGTTAGTGGTTGCAGATGTTCCGATAGTAAACTTATTTGTCTCAAGTGTACCTGATGATAATCCGCCACCAAAACCAGCAGCCGATACCTGAATCAGTTCATTTGTCGCGTAGAACTCATCAATACTATCAATGCCTTCATTGAAACTATTGAAAGCAAAGGTGTCAATACCAACTTCTCCAATTAGGCTATCATTACCTTTGCCACCTGTGAGGGTATCATTGCCAGAATAACCCTTGAGGGTATCATTGCCATTGCTCCCCACAATCAAGTCATCGTACTGTGTACCTGTGATATCTAATTGTTCGATATTCTTATAGCTAATTCGAGCAGTACCAGCCGTAATTAAGCCAATGTTAGTAATAGCATTGAATGTCGAAGTGATCTTTTCTTCAGCATTACTGTAAGAGACGGACAACACATCGTCACCCTTACCGCCATCTATCGTATCATTGCCACCATAGCCCGACAAGGTATCGTTGCCATTGTTCCCTACAATCAAGTCATTTTGTTGTGTACCTGAGATATCTAATCGTTCGATATTCTTGTAACTAACTCGATTCGTGCCCGCCGTAATTGAGCCAATGTTAGTAGTAGGATTGAATGTAGTTGTGATTCCTTCATCAGAACTGTAAGAAACGGACAACACATCGTCACCCTTACCCCCATCTATCCTATCATTGCCACCATAGCCCGCAAAGAGCGTATCGTTACCCTTACCCCCATCTATGGTATCATTGCCACCAAAGCCCCCAGAGAGCGTATCGTTGCCATTGCTCCCTAAAATTAAGTCATCGTATTCTGTACCAATGATATTTAATTGTTCAATATTCTTGTAACTAACTCCATTCGTGCCCGCCGTAATTGAGCCAATATTAGTAGTGGCATTGAATGTAGTTGTGATTCCTCCAGCAGCAGAATCTCTGTAATCGACGGACAACACATCGTTACCCTTACCCCCATCTATGGTATCATTGCCACCATAGCCCACAGAGAGCGTATCGTTGCCATTGTTCCCCACAATCAAGTCATCGTACTGTGTACCAATGATATTTAATTGTTCGATATTCTTGTAACTAATTCGATTCTTCGTGCCCGCCGTAATTGAGCCACTGTTAGTAGTGGGATTGAATGTAGTTGTAATTCCTCCAGTAGCATAACTGTAATTGTAATCGTCGGACAAGTAATTGACGGACAACAAATCGTGACCCTTACCCCCATCTATGGTATCATTGCCACCAAAGCCCCCAGAGAGCGTATCGTTGCCATTGCTCCCCACAATCAAGTCATTGTATTGTGTACCACTGATATTTAATCGTTCGATATTCTTGTAACTAACTCGATACATGTCCCCGGTAATTGAGCCACTGTTAGTAGTCGCATTGAAAGTTGAGGTAATTCTTTTGGGATCATACGTGTAATAAGCGGACAACAAATCATCACCAATACCTCCATCTACTGTTTGAGTCACTAAAGAAGAGAGGGCTGGATATCGGCCGCTTACCAAGGGGGAATTATTTGGGGTTCTTACATAGAAAGAGTCATTGCCATCGCCACCATTGAGTAGGTTATTGCCGAATGAAGTCTCAGCATTTAAGGTATCGTTACCAGTACCACCGTTGAGAGTGTTATTGCCTGTTGAAAAACTAGCATCTAAGCGATCATCACCAGCGTTACCGTTGAGGGTGTTACTACCAGAGGCATAAAGTATTCCAGCATCCCTGAAAAAGCTGTAGAAGCCAGAAACGGAGAGAGAATCATTACCAGTGCCACCAGAGAGCAGATTATTGCCTGTTGAATAATAAGCAATCAAAATATCCTCACCAGTGCCACCAGAGAGCAGATTATTGCCTGTTGAAAAACTAGCATTTAAGCGATCATCACCAATGCCACCGTTGAGGGTGTTACTGCCAGAAATCGGATTGCGAAAATCAATTAAGCCTTCAGGGGACTCGGTGTAGTCACCATAGGCAAAGAGATAATCATTTCCATCGCCACCACACAGTAAATTATTGCTTTGTGAATAGTTAACATTCAAATTATCATCCCCAGTACCGTCAACGAGGGAGTCATTCCCCACAGCACCAATGAGCGTGTCATTCCCTACACCACCAATGAGCGTGTCTTTGCCCACACCACCTCTGAGTAAGTCGTTGCCAGTTTTGCCATCGAGGTAGTCATTACCGCCCTGACCATTAACCACATCATCTGAATCATCTAAACCCCTAATGTTGTTATCAAGGTCATTAAGGAAGGTGACTGTATTCTTGATGCCGAGGCTAGTATCTGTGAAGTTGGCATCTAGGACATTAAAGCTATCAGTAATGCTAGTTTGCCCGCTAAACAAAATATTGCCGATAGCTGGTCTTGCACCAGTTGCTTTCAGGTTCTGCAAGTTTTCTAATTTGAAGTTTTGCAGGATGACTTTGGCACCACGTGCATCTAGAGCAAGAAATCGATCAGAATTTTCAAAGCCTTCAAATGCTTCAAAGGTGATTTCCAGATTGCTGCCGTTTTGGGTAAGCAGCAGATTTCGGGCGCTGAACAAGTCATTGGAGTCGAATTTTAGGGTGTCGACTTCGGCAATTACTGCTGCTGCCGGGTTTATTCCTTTACCGACGCCACCGAAATCAGTGATAGTATCAGTGCCGCCCTCGCTGACAGGGCGCAACACGTTTTGGGTGTAAACAAACTGATCCTTACCACCGCCACCAGTCAGGGTATCGTCGCCCCCCTTACCTGTAATGATATCGTTGCCTGCAAGACCCTTAATCGTGTCGGCTAAGTCGCTGCCTACTAGCGTATCATTACCCTTGGTTCCAATGATATTTGTCATAATCTTTAACTACCTAAATCAATTTTTTCAGTAACTTAAGTTCTCAATCTGCTGTTTTTGCTATTTTCGTGTACAAAAGACTCGGCGAAATTTGATGTTTTCGGCATACTTTATACCTCAAGAGTGAAGAACAGTAATATTCATCAAAAACTCACCTTATGAAAAGGTTTTTTGATCGCACTTATCTAACTATCAAAGCAGAACAACAGTTTTAACCGCTATACAAATTCATGAGCGCGTGCATTTTGTCAAACAAATAGTTTCAGGCTTTTTTCACTCATCTTTAATCAACCATGAAAGCTGAAAAAAGCTCGAAAAATGAAGATTGAATGTCTAAAATTCACACTTCATAATTTGTTTTTTTCTCAATCGGTAATTCCTACTACTGTGAAAATAGGGAAGAGTTCACTCTTGATAGGTAAAAATATTTTTATACCCTCGTTGTGGGCTATTGCCCGTGAGTGTCTAGCCTGAAAATAGAGAACATCGAAATCACTTTGTATTAACTATATACTACCTACATACTACCGAATTTATTGAAATATCTTTACTTAAAGACACATCTTTGCATATTCTTCATATTATTCACTGTTCTATGTAAGTATAAGTACTTTTGTTTATGTATTGCTGGGTTACGCTTTTTTAGGCGATCGCTAACCTGAAATCAACAACAGCCAAAGTCTTTCAATGTGGAAACTAAACTTTTAAAAATTGTGCAGCTTAACCAGACATACATATTAGAGTAATATAGCAACGGTGGTATCATTGCATCAAAATGATCCCGTAATTTTGTCTAGATATAGAATTCTATCGCCCTGCCAACGGTAGATTATTTCTGAAAGGAGTTTGCTGCAATGTCCACAACGCCTACTACTCGACTGATTTTAGAGACTTTACTTCCCCATCTGAAAGTAGCAGCAGCCTATGCCAATTTCCTTCAACCAAAAATTGCTGCACTTCCTGCCAAAGAACAAGGAAACAACTTTTTTAGTGCTGCACTTACTGATGCAGATGTGGCTATTCAAAATCTGGTAGAAGTAGTACTACTGGGCACTTTCCCAGATATTCGCTTTTATGGTGAAGAGTATGAAAGTTCTAACAATACTAAGTATTTTCGTGCTACCGATCTCGGTTCAGAAGGTGATTATTTAGTCACGCTCGACCCCATTGATGGTACGAAATTTTACATGGATGGACATTCTAATTACCAAATTATTCTCAGTATTCTAAATTCGGATGACTTTGAAGGAGTAATTGCTATTTCCCCTGCCCAAAACATTTATTTTTACGCTCTCCGAGGTGAAGGTGCTTTTAAAGGGACGCTGGAGATGAGCTTAGAAGCTTGTGCCCCGTTACACATAACATCCGCCAAACCTGCTATTTTGTTGGGATGGGGAATGAATGCGATCGCAGATTTACTAAAAGATCGATATAAAGTCATCGATATAGCGACTGATTACTCTAGTGATATTGAAATTCCCAGTCTCAATGGTATTCTTAGTGGCGATTTAAGTGGAGCAGTCATCAAATCGGGTAAATTTCTTGATAGTGCTGGACTCGCTTTTATTGCGAAAGAGGCTGGCTGGATTGTAACTACTCTGGATGGTTCAACTTTACCACCACTGCATACTTGTGAAAACTATAGTATGCCTGGATTGATAATAGCTGCCTCAAAATCTGTTCATCAAGACTTACTGAAAGCGATGCAAAGCTTCAAAAGTGCTGAGTAAGAAATAATGAGTAATTTGACAAAATGAAAATCTGTATTGTTGGCGCGGGTGCGATTGGTGGATATTTAGGGGCAAAGCTAGCACTAGCAGGTGAAGAGGTAACGCTAATCGCTCGTGGTTCTCATTTGGAGGCAATTAAAAAAAATGGGCTGAAGTTACTTATGGCAGACGGTTCTGGCCAAATTGCTACTCCGGCTTTGGCAACTAGCGATATTCAAGAAGCGGGGCCACAAGATATAGTAATTTTAACTGTGAAGGCTCACAGTGTACCTGCGATCGCACCTTTTCTCCCTGCACTATACAATCCTCACACAATGGTGGTGACAGCCCAAAATGGCGTTCCTTGGTGGTACTTTTGCAAGTATGGCGGTGAGTATGAAGGTACGCGGATTCAATCTGTCGATCCAGATGGGATTATTGAAGCTAGTATCGGTGCTGAACGTGCTATTGGTTGTGTTGTTTACCCGGCAACTGAGATAATTGAACCAGGTGTAATTAAGCATATTGAAGGCGATCGCTTTACTCTCGGTGAAATCGACGGCACTAAAACAGAACGCATTCAATTATTAGCGCAGACTTTAAAACAGGCAGGATTCAAAGCACCAATCCGCAATCAAATTCGCACGGAAATTTGGATCAAGTTGTGGGGAAATGTGGCGTTTAATCCCATCAGTGCTTTAACTGGTGCTACTCTAGAAGATATTTGTCGTTATCCCCTCACGCGTGAACTAGCGCGGCAAATGATGACAGAAACTCAAGCGATCGCAGAAAATTTAGGTATAAAGTTTGGCATCACTTTAGAACAGCGAATTAATGGCGCAGAAAATGTCGGTGCCCATAAAACCTCAATGCTACAAGATATTGAAGCCGGACGCCCCACCGAGATAGATGCTATTGTTGGTGCAGTCGCAGAATTGGGAAAACTTACTCAAATTCCCACACCTCATATTGATGCTATTTATGCCAGCGTCAAATTGTTGGAGACGACCAAAATAAGAATTTGACAATCATTAATTACAAGATTTCATTAATTCATAACAAATTCTCTGCGTACCTCTGCGTTTAAATTTTAACCCTCAATTCCCCACGATTTTACGCGTTTCAGGTGCAGAATTGAAATTATATAATTATCAAGTTCATGAAGAAAAAGAAAATATGGCTATCAACCATACTAGTAGTAGCATTAGTAATCAGCATTATCGGACATAGTAATTCTCTAAAAGCTGTCTCATCTTTAGGTAAAGACACGCTGACGATGATTACTTCCCCAGATTATCCTCCTTATGAGTTTTATGATACGAAAGGAGGCGATCGCCAAATTGTTGGCTTTGATATAGATATTGCCAAAACCCTTGCTGAAAAACTAGGGTTTAAGCTTCAAATAATGGAATCCGATTTTAATGGATTAATCCCTGCACTCCAAGCAAATCGGGCTGACTTTGTAATGGCTGGGATGACTCCGACTCCAGAACGTCAGAAAAATATTGACTTTTCAATTATTTATTACGAAGCCAAAGATACCATTGTCGCTCCTAAAGATAGCAACCTAAAGCAGCCTCAAGACTTATTAGGAAAAAAAGTTGGGGTACAACTAGGAACCATCCAAGAACAAAATGCCCAGAAAATTGCTAAAAAATTTGCGGGTATTCAGCTAAAGCAACTCAACAGAGTGCCGGAAGTAGTTCAGGAAATCAAATCTGGGCGAATTGATGCAGCAATTGTTGAGGATACTGTCGCTAAAGGATTTGCCCAAGCTAACCCAGATTTAGAATTTAATACTATTCCCTCAGAGGAGCAAAGTGGATCAGCGATCGCTTTTCCCAAAGGTTCTTCTTTTGTAGAACCGTTTAACACAGTTCTTCAACAAATGAAGGACAATGGCACATTGAATAAACTTGTAGCCAAATGGTTTTCACAGAATATTACCGCTAATTCTGCATCTTCAACTCTTGCCAAAGGCGGATTGAATCTCGACTTCACCAGAATTCTTCCAGATATTCCTTTTATCCTTCGGGGAATCCCTTTAACTCTGTTGTTTACGCTATTATCCGTATCTTTGGGGTTAATCTGGGGAACAATACTGTCTCTATTAAAAATTCTCGGCATCAAACCGCTTACCTGGGTTGCTAACGCCTACACTTCTGTTTTTCGAGGTACACCTTTGTTATTACAGTTGGCGTTGGTTTACTACGCAACACCCCAGCTTACAGGCTATGATATTTCAGCATTGCAGGCTGGGGTGCTAACTTTTACCCTGAATTCTGGCGCTTATATGTCGGAAACCATCAGAGGTGGGATTCAAGCGGTGGATAAAGGGCAAAGTGAAGCGGCGATGTCTATGGGTGTTCCCTATTGGTTGATGATGTGGGATGTGATTTTACCGCAAGCATTGAAGAATATTCTCCCAGCATTGGTAAATGAAACTATCGGATTGCTCAAAGATTCCGCGCTGGTGTCAACCATTGGGGTGGTGGAAATATTACGCAGCGCCCAAATTGTTGGTGCAAATAAGTATATTTATTTTGAACCACTGCTATTTGCAGGGTTAATCTACTATGTTTTAGTAATGGGTATGACCTTGGGTGCATCTGCTTTAGAAAGGAGATTACGGGAAAGTGAATAATGTAGTAATTCGCACGGAATTCTTATGTAAATCCTTTGGTAAACTCGACGTACTCAAAGATATTTCCACTGAATTTTATCAGGGGGAAGTGGTTGCTATACTAGGCCCTTCTGGTTCAGGTAAGTCTACCTTTCTGCGATGCATAAACTTGCTAGAACAACCCACCAAAGGAAGAATCTATTTTCACAATCAAGAAATTACCAAGCCCAAGGCAAACATCGCTAAGGTGCGCCAGCAGTTGGTGATGGTATTTCAGCATTTTAATTTGTTTCCTCACATGAATGTGCTGCAAAATGTCACCTATGCACCCATCAAGGTGAAAGGGATTAACAAGCAAAAAGCACAAGAACATGGCTTAGAATTGCTTGCTAAGGTAGGTTTAGAGTCAAAAGTGTCTGTGTACCCATCTAAACTATCTGGGGGACAAAAACAGCGAGTAGCGATCGCTCGGGCATTAGCAATGGAACCAGAGATGATTTTGTTTGATGAACCCACCTCTGCATTAGATCCAGAAATGGTTAAGGATGTGCTGGAAGTGATGAAAGCTTTAGCGCTATCTGGAATGACAATGGCGATCGTTACCCATGAAATGGGGTTTGCAAGAGAAGTTGCCAATCGGATTATGTTCCTCGACCAGGGTATTTTAGCAGAAGATGCTACTCCTGGCGAGTTTTTCCAAAATCCTCAGTGCGATCGCGCTAAACAGTTTTTGGAAAAAATGCTTTAGAACATCAGGAATTTGCCGCTTTTTTTGTATTCTTGAAACTTTTCTAAAACAGGGCGATCGTTTGGCATTAACGTAGGTAAGTTTGCCAAATCAAAAAATTCCAGCGCCAGCGATTCTCCATCTATGCAAGCGAGACTGCCCTCCCATTCAACAGCTCGCAAAATTAAAATGAAGTTTTGCACGCGATCGCCATTGGGATAAGTTACAGTTTCAAAGGCTGGGTTGGAAGAAAACCCTACAGCTTCAAAACGCTTAACCGTTAAACCAGTTTCTTCAAAAACCTCTCGTGCTGAACACTCTTCGGCAGAGTCACCTACTTCTGGACAGCCACCAGGTAGCCCCCAAAGTTTGAAATCACTTCGCTTTTGCAACAAAACCCGTCCCAAATTATCCTCGATAATCACGCGTGCGCCAAATAATAGAAGTAGGCGATCGCCTACAACTTGTCGTAACTTGCCGAGATAAGAATCTGACCAATTCGCCATAATTTTAGAGAAAATTTATAAAGAAAATCTAAAGGTAGCAAATAGCGATCGCCTGAAAACAGGATAATGCAGTTGAACAGGTTAATTATTCCTATTCAACCTAGAATTATGGCATCTACACCTAAAATCCTTGCCTTTGCAGGCAGCACCCGGATTGAGTCTTACAACAAAAAATTGGTAAAAATCGCGGCGGCTGGCGCTCAGGCAGCAGGCGCAGAAGTGACTTATATAGACCTCCGCGATTTGCCTCTACCTCTGTATGATGAAGATTTGGAAGCTCAAGAAGGACTACCTGCCAACGCCCGCACTTTCAAGGATTTGCTGATTTCTCATCAAGGATTGCTGATTGCTTCGCCGGAATATAACAGTTCACTTACAGCAGTTTTGAAGAATGCCATTGACTGGGCATCCCGTCCAGCCCCAAATGAAGCACCATTAGCTGCTTTTGCAGGTAAGGTTGCTACTATTATGAGCGCTTCCCCAGGCGCTCTTGGTGGTTTGCGGGGATTGGTTCACTTGCGCTCTATTTTGGGAAACATCAAAGTTTTAGTACTTCCCGATCAAATAGCAGTACCCAAAGCTTATGAAGCCTTTAATGGTGATGGCACACTAAAAGATGCTAAACAGCAAGAATCTATTGAGCAGTTAGGCGCTGGCTTAACAAAGATATTACTGAAGCTCAACTAAATTGTTCAGGTGTTCAGTAAATAGCGAACACTTATCATTAAAATACAGATTTTGGGGTATGAAAGCGTGGCTACTACCTCCTGTTACCTTCAACCTCGACCTGGTGGTAGTACCAGTTTCTATGTCAGGATCTTACGTCTGTTGCTGTTACAAAAAATTGGCGGATAACTTTTACTTTTCAAGACGGAGATGCTTACGACGTAAATTACAAAGACTATCATTAGGAGTTAAGGATGATCGCAAAAAGAAAGCCTAGACATCCTGGCGGATTAATCAAGCGTCAGTATCTGGAACGGCTAAATATCACAATTACTGACTTTGGTGATATTCTTAATGTATCTCGTAAAACTGTATCTGAGATAGTTAACGAGCAAGGAAGCGTTACGCCGAATATGGCGCTTCGTTTGGCTACCGCCTTGCAAACTACTCCTGAAGTTTGGTTAAATCTCCAACAAAAATATGATCTTTGGTGCGCTGCTAATGAATCAGAGTCTTGGAAAGATATAGCACCTATAAATTTACAAGCTTCCTGATCAACAAGATTTCCGACTTCTTAAATCAATCGGTAATCTGAGCATGTCAATTTTCACAAATTATAACTTAATATTTTTAGACAAAATTGATTTAGGTAGCATTCCATGCACACCTTTGTGGGGACTGTTCACAACTTGAGTGATATGAAAATTCACAGCTAAACTACACAATACATAAGCATCTTCTGGCGACAAATTCGCAAAGCGTTCCAGAAAATCAATCATGTTTTTTAAAGCCAGTTCTAAGGCTTCATCTAAGGTTTGGGCAAACCCCATTGTAATGATATGAGTTGGAGTTTCAGCAATTGGTGTTGTCAGTTGTAAATCCTTGCGAAGCTTGAGGGTAATTCTGCCGTTCATGGAAGTTTCAATGGCGGTGACATTAACTTCACCATCTCCCTGTGCGGAATGCCCATCACCAATAGAAAATAATGCACCTGGTACGAAAATTGGCAAAAATAAACGAGAACCAGCTTGTAATTCTCGATTGTCGATATTACCACCGTAAGAACCTGGCGGGACAGAAGTTCGAGAAGTTTCTGGAGTAGCGACACCAAGAATCCCAAAAAACGGTTTGAGGGGAATTTTTATGCCAGCACCCGCCGGAAATTCAGCGATGTTGTTTGCTAAATCTAGAGGAATGAATCTCAACGCAGGTTGAGGAAACTGATGTGGTAAAGCTCCCCAACCTGTACGAATGGCATTGAAGCCGATGGGTAAAAGAGGTGCGATCGCATCTAATTGTACTTCTAAAACATCCCCTGGTTTGGCATCGCGTACATAAATCGGCCCTGTGAGTAAATGCGGTCCCCCAGCAATTTTGCGTTCTGGTAGAAGATTTTGGCAGATGTCGAGAAATTCTGGTGTGAGAAACTCAGGTGGTGCTTTGTCATAAACGTAGTAACCAGTATAAGTTTCCACATCAACCGTATCACCTGAATTAATAATGAGCGCTGGTTCTAGCAGATGGGAGAAACCACCCAGATGCACAGTTTCTTTAGTAGCTTTTAAAATGTAATGAGTCATCGCTGTTGTATTTTTAGTTGCGTGCAATAGTAGGAGCAAGTCGCATGAGCGGGTTAAAAGACTTGAGCAAACTGGCGTACTATTGGTAGAGGTACAGCAATATTCCCTAATGCGTGTTGCATCAAAGAGAGAACCGCTATGTTAATAACTTGCACAGTATTTTAGCAATCAAATCTTGCATATCCGATGACAATGTACCCAGTTCACGCTTAATCAGCGATTTACGAACTGTCATCAAATGATCCAGCCTAATAGTCGATGGTTTATTTAATCTACTGGCAGCAAAATCAGGATGATTGGTATCTAATACAATGTCAGTTTCCATCAAATCAGATGGAATCTTACTGGTGATGAAAGCAAGGATAACATGTTTGTAAGATCCCACTGGATTAGTCAAGCAAATGGCTGGACGCAATTTAGTAGCTGATAAATCATCGAATGGGAAAGGTACGAGAACAATTTTACCCTTAGTCATTGAATGGCTTCCCATCAGCTAAGGTGTAAATATCTTCTTCACGATCTTTTAAAAAATCAAAGACTGGATTACTCGCTGCTGCTTTAAGCCATTCTTGTTCATCTATTTCTTCTTCATCTTCCCAATCATTTTTTGTCTGAATCAAAGCCTGAAACCGCTCATTTTCCCGAACCACATTAAAAGCTGAGTCATTTATTGCCATATTTAAATATTGGACATGACTCAGATTGATAGCTTTTTGCAAATTCTCAATTGCTGGTTCAATATCTCCCTGCAACGCATAACAAGATGCCTTATTGTAAAAAGCATCTGCATAATCAGGTTTTAATTCCAAAGCTTTGTCAAAGCTAGCAATAGCCTCTTCAAAGTGTCTCACCTTCAACAACATATAGCCTTGGTTATTCCAGTCTCCGTAGTCATCAGACTTAATTGTAATAGCCTTGTTAAAACTAGCAATTGCTTCTGGAAAGCGTTCTAACTTTCTCAGTGTGATACCTCGATACTTCCAAGCTTCGTACCAATCCGGTTTCAATTCTAAGGCTTTATCAAAGCTAATAATTGCTTCTTGCAAACGTTTTAATTCCCCAAGTGTAATACCTCGACAATACCAGCCCTTGGAGATATTGGGGTTCAATTTTATACTTTTATCAAAACTATTGTTTGCTTCTTCAAATTGTCCCAAGTCATAGAGCACAATACCTAAATTGTACCAACTCCAATAATCGTTAAATTTGAGTTGAATGGCTTTGTTAAAACTAGCAACAGCATCTTCTAGACGTCCTAAGTCATACAGCGTAATCCCTCGGTTAAACCATGCTTCGTATTTGTTGGGTCTAATCTCCAAGGCTTTATCATAACTGGCAAGTGCCTCTTCTGACTGTTCCAAACATCCTACTATAATGCCCCGATTGAACCAGGCTTCATACAAATCTGGTTTAATTGCCAGAGCTTTGTCTAAGTTAGCGATCGCCTCTTCTAAGCTACCTAAATTTACTAGCGCAATACTCCGGTTGTACCAGGCTTCGTACAAATCTGGTTTAATTTCCAGTAATTTGTCTAAGTTAGCAACTATATCTTCATCAATAACTTCTAAGTTCGCTAGCACTGTTGTGCTTTTGTAGGAGCCTGCTAAAAAGTCAAGATTGATCTCTAAGGGTTTTTCGTAACCAGTGTTCGCTGGGCTTGGGCGTTCTAAAAGGAGGCTATCCATTATGCATATCTATTCCATTCAAGTTTGACAAAATTAGTCTTGTGGGTGTTAATACGATCGCACTCTTACTCAGATTTTAGCTTCTCCTGTTCTACCTTCTCTTAATAATTAATTATTTTCGTCCTCAATTAATAGCTAAAATAGGTTTCAAGTTAAAATACCATCAAAAATTTAGCGAATTGGTATAAGTGTGACTTGTAAATGAACCAATGAAGATCGTTAGTAGGGGTGGACATCTGTGCGCCCGAAATGCGTGTATCAACAGTTTTGTTAAAAGCTAGGTTATTATCTCAATAATTTGCTAAACTCCAACTTTAGGAATAGCAAATAAAAACAATTTGAGCAGGGAATTTGGAGGGGTTGCAGAGTGGCTGATGATGAACGCATAGTCAATGCACAACAGATAAATCCAAAAGACTTCTCGTGGAGATTATGGCCTGTTGTGCCACTCTACCCTTATGGCAGGCGGCAGACAATCCGCAAAGAAGTAGTAAAGGACACAGTTTGGAATTTTGACCAGATTCAGGGCATTTTCTACGTTGTTGTACCGATTCGCATGACTGTTGTTAAGCTCGAAGCCGGGGGTCTTCTCATCTATGCGCCTGTTGCACCAACCCCAGAGTGCATCCGGCTTGTAAATGAGTTGGTGGCGGAACACGGTAATGTTAAGTACATTATTCTGCCGACTATCTCCGGCATAGAACATAAGGTATTCGTCGGGCCTTTCGCCAGATACTTTCCGACTGCACAGGTGTTTGTGGCTCCCCATCAGTGGAGTTTCCCGCTAAATCTCCCCCTTAGCTGGCTTGGTTTACCACCGAAACGAACTCAAGTACTTCCAGAAGATAGTAGCAAAACACCCTTTGCTGACGAGTTTGATTATGCAATGCTGGGCCCCATTGAGCTTGGCCCTGGTAGGTTTGCAGAAGTTGCTTTTTTCCACAAGCGATCGCATACTCTTTTAGTAACAGATTCTGTACTTTCTATCTCAGAAGATCCACCTGCGATCGCACTTTTAGATCCATATCCCTTACTATTCCATGCTAAGGATGATGCTACTGATATTGTTGCAGATATTCAGGTAAATCGGCGTAAGGGATGGGGGCGTATCTCGTTGTTTGCTTTGTACTTTCAACCGAAGGCACTAGGTATACGTCAATGGAGTCAGGTGTTGCAAGATGCCTTGAAAGCAACAGAACGCTCAAAGAAAGCTTATTTTGGATTATATCCCTTTAAATGGCATCCAGATTGGCAGCGATCGTTTGATGCTTTGCGAGGTGATGGGCGTTTGTTTGTCGCCCCAATTTTACAGACGCTGATTCTCAACCGCGCACCGAAAGAAACCATTGACTGGGCTGATAAAGTTGCTAGTTGGGACTTCGAGTGGATTATTCCTTGCCACTTTGATTCACCGATTAAAGCCGAGCCGCATCAGTTTCGCCAAGCTTTCTCTTTTTTAGAAAAGCAGCCTGCTGTCAGTGCGGGTTTGTTTAGCAGTAGTAGCTATCCCTTGCCAGAGGAGGATTTTAAACTACTTAAAGAAATCGATACAGGTTTAAATAAGTTTGGCATTGTGCCAGCAGCAAAGGAGAAAGTGTAGGAGAAGCAATATCGCGTTCTTTTTTGGATGCAGTATAGTTTTGACCTCACTTCCATTCCTCTCTCCTTTTAGGAGAGAGGCTTTGAGTCTTACTCCCCAACGCTAGAAGGGAAGGGGTTGCGGGTTAGGTCTGTATTAGACTCAACTGCAAACACAGATAATCTCATATTAAACATCTCCGAAAATCAATGTAGAGACGTTGCATTACAACGTCTCTACAAGGGTTTCAGGTAACGCATAATTAATTTCTGGAGATGTCTATTGAAACCACCTGCGATTCGGTTATATAAATCTGCGAGTATCAACCCATAGCAGCCTATGGGCGCTATGTGGAAAATCCACTGAGTGTTTGCTGAAACGGATTCTTGAGTCTTAACGTTTAATTCCCTTAAAACGTTCTTGCGCCGCCTGAAACGCTTCTTGCATCACCAATTGAATTTTCTGGGGATCGGGTTTCTTACCTCCCATTAAATCACCAAAGTAAACGCAGGCTGCTTCCCCTAGTGCCCAGGTGTAGGCGGCTGCCCAAGAGGCTGCGATCGCACTACCAAAACCTGGTATAAATTTAATTAATTCCCGTGCAATTGCCTGTGCTAAAAAACCACCTGCGATCGCACTCACAACACCTCCCGCCTGAGATGGAGTAACTGTCTGCCCATATAATTTACCCAACAATCCCACCATTGATACTTGCAAGGCAGTGAGTACTGGCATTGTAGCAAATGGCAAAGGTACAGCCGCAAGAGTGGCAGACATAATCGAAAATGGCAAAATATAACGGCGTGCAGCATCTCGGTAAAGATTACCAAGTTGCTTCCCAGCTTCTTCTTGATCTAATAGTTGATAAATCGCCTGCGCTTCTGCTTCTGGGAGTAGTTCTGCTAAGGAATCTCGCAGTGCTTCTAAGCCATAAAATACCGGATTATAGCCATCTTCTTCTAGGGTAAAGTCAATGAGTACAGAGCGATCGCTTATTCCTGCAAAGGCTTGCTGGATTGCGGTAAATGCGCGGTTAACTTCCTGATAATCTGGTGGATAAACAGGATGATCGACGGTATCGAGAGGATAAACCTCATGCAAGCAAGTAACTACTAGCAAACAGGGAATATTTGGATACTGCTGGCGCAACTGTTTAGCAATTTGTCGTAGCGTGTCAGTTGCAAAATCATTAATTTTGACGGTGAGAAGGAGGATTCTAGCAGAACGAGTTTCTTTTTTTAAATCGCCAACTAACTCCTGAATGATTAATTGAGTATCTTGTTTAACATCACCAAGTCCCACCGTATCAGTAAAAATTAGTAACGGCAGGTCATTGGAAGGATAAGCATAGCGCTCTGTATGTTGGGTGTGAGGACGAAATCCTTGACCGACAATTTCGGCAGAAACTCCCGTCAATCCCCGGACAATTGAACTTTTTCCAGCTTGGGGTTTACCAATTAGGAGGGCTTCTGTGGTTGGCAGTTCGGCTCGAACTTTCTCTAAAATCTCTGCAACCTGAGTTTCGCTCACACTAAACCATCCAACAAGCGTCTGTGCCACTTGTTCTACGGGTAAGAGTTGCGTTAGATGTGTTGTTGCTTTGTTCCAGACACCACCAATACGGTTTGTCCACGAATTATCGACCGGCTTGGTAGTTGCTCCATCAGTCGGTTCAGTCAATTGCTGAGAATCAGTTGACGGTGAGTCAGCATCACGTTGCTCAGTCATTTCCATCTAAACGTAGAAGACCCTTTTACTCATCTTATAGCGATTCTCAAAGGGATAACCAGTATCGTTAGTAGTGTATCAACTTGGGCGAGCGCGTTTTGGAGGTAGCGGTGTCTCACAATCCTAAAGGAACCGTCGCCATAGAAAAACGTAGCAAGGGACTTCCAACTAAAAAAATAATCAATCGTTTTGGAAGGGAGGGGGAGAAAAAATTGGATAGTGACGTTGGATGTAGGAATTAAGTAATTTAATTCTTGGATGTCCCCAAGGCAAATTTATTGTTTCGGCTGACAATGCGATTGTATCGGCTGACAATGCCATTGTTTTGGCTGACAATGCGATTGTGACGGCTGACAATGCGATTGTTTCGACCGACAATGCCATTGTTTCGGCTGACAATGCGATTGTGACGGCTGACAATGCCATTGTTTTGGCTGATACCATGTCCGAATAATTAGTTATGATTTCCACAGTCATTGCACGCCACCCCCAGCCCCTCCCCGCAAGCCTACGGTGTATACACAAATCAAATTACCCCCCTTAATCCCCCCTTTCTAAGGGGGGAAAAAGAAATCTAGTTCCCTCCCCCTTAGAAAAGGGGGAAACAGAAATCCAGTTCCCTCCCCTTTACAAGGGGAGGGTTAGGGTGGGGTAAAACCCTGTGCTAATTCAACTCGACGCTCTGCGTAAAACTTGACTGCTTCACCGTATTCAATTAATGCTGCTGGATGAAAGACGTATTTCATTGCTCCAAAATTTGTCTCACCCTAGCTAAGGCTTCCTCTCCAGGAATGGGTTCAATTGCACCACTGCGAACTTCATTTCTACGCTTCTTGGCTTCATTTGTCCACAGTGTTTAAAGTGTTTCGTCTACATCAAATTCAAGACTTTCAACCAGCTTTTCTGCCAACAATGCTCTCACTGCACTGGGCAAAGCTAAGGCTTCTTTCATGACTTGCTCAACAGAAGTTTTTTTCTCCAACGAAACACACCGTATGTACCAAAAAACAATGACAAATGACAAATGACCAATGACCAATGACTAATCTATCAAATCAACGATCGCCTTCAGCAATACATCTGGATCTACTGGTTTAGAAATATGCATTTGGAATCCTGCTGCTAATGCTTGCTGCTGATTCATTTCGCCTGCATAAGCCGTCAGAGCGATCGCTGGTACGTTTCCCCCTTGTTGGGGCGATCGCGATCGCACTTCACGCATCAGCATATAACCGTCTGTCTTTGGCATTCCAATATCGCTAATTAAAATATCTGGTACTGACTCAAACAGCGCTTCTAATGCTTCCTGTGCTGAAGATACGGCGGTTACTTGTACACCGTAGTCTTGCAAAATAAAGGTAATTAAGTCGCGGATATCTGGTTCATCGTCCACAACCAAAACTTGAGTATTGGAAAGGAGCGGGGATTCAGGTTCACAATCTAAAGACTCATTCTCTTGACGCGTCATCTGTTCACTTCTAACTAAAAGCGGTAGTTCAACAGTGAAAGTAGTACCCAATCCTTCTCCAGGACTTTCGGCTTGAACTTTTCCCCCATGCATCTCTACAACCTTACGCACGATCGCTAATCCTAAACCTAATCCACCAAAGGCCCGCGTAGTTGTGCTATCAGCTTGGCGAAAGTAATCGAACACATAAGGCAAAAACTCTGGGCTAATTCCCTTACCTGTATCGCTGACCTGAATTTGAGCTTGGTTGCCAACTTCCATGAGCCGAATTTCTACCCTTCCCCCTGCTGGTGTAAATTTTACCGCATTGGAAAGTAGATTCCACACAACTTGCACAAGCCGATTTGGGTCGCCCATGACTTGTCCCAAAGTGGGATCAAATATCGTCTGAATTTGAATCGACTTAGCTTGTGCTGCGAGTTGTACTGTCTCTAGTGCGGTTTCAACTACCATTACCAAGTTCACTGGACAGACATTCAAGTTTAATTTTCCTTGGAGAATGGTAGACACATCCAACAAATCTTCAATTAGCTGGGTTTGTAACTTGGCGTTGCGTTCAATGGTTTCCAAGGCATGCTTAGTGGTTTTTTCATCGAAATTACGAGTTCGCAACATTTTCGACCACCCCAGAACAGAGTTGAGTGGGGTTCGCAGTTCATGGGAGAGAACCGCCAGAAATTCATCTTTGAGTGTGTTGGCAATTTCTGCTTCTTTGCGTGCTTTCATTTCTCGTTCGAGGAGGTGATCGCATTCTTTCTCAACTGATTTGCGATCGGTAATATCCAGTACAAAAGCAACACCATTATCCTTGGAGTCATTTAGCAAAGCTACCCCCAAAACAATTGGGACTCGTTTCCCGTCCCGCTGGAGATATTCTTTCTCATAAATTCTGGAAACTCCAGTGGTTTGCACTTCCAAAAGGGCGCGATCGTCTAAATCTTTATATTCAATAGGAGTAAGTTCTCTCCAATTAATTTTACCCAAACTGGCAAACTCATCACGAGTGTAGCCAACTGACTGGAGAAAGGCATCATTGGCATCAATAATAAAGCCATCCACATTCCAAAAAGCAACCCCGATTAGGTTGGATTCAAACAAACGCCGAAATCTGGCTTCACTTTCGCGTAATGATTTTTCTGCCCGTTTGTGTTCGGTAATATCACGAGAAACTGTAATTACGCCTTCAATATTTTGGTGGGAATTCCGTAATGGTGTGAGGATGTATTCATAATAATGCACACCATCAGCAGTAACATATTTAGACTCATCCTTGATTGGCTGCCCAGTTTTCATTACAGCTTGTCGTTGATTATCTACCTGTTCTATAAGGTTTGCGGGTACATCCAGGTCTTGCAAAGTTTTTCCGACAAGATCCTGGGGCTTAAAGCCTAATACCGTAGCTGCATCATGACTGACATACTGATAGCAACCTTTGCCATCAAAGATGTAAATGTGATCGACTGAGGCGGTGAGAATAGCATTTAAAATATTTGCCTGTTCTTGCACTTGGGTTGTGAGTTCACGACTACTTTCTACTGCTTGCTTGCAGACAGTAGTTTCCATACAAACGCCGATCATTCGCACCGCTTGTCCGCGATCGTCGTAGATAAATTTTCCCTTAGCAGAAATCCAATGTACACTTTGGTCTGATCGCACTATGCGAAATTCATCGTTGTAGTCAGACTTTTGTTCTAAAGCGTGGGCGATCCCTTGCATTACAGATTGCCTATCTTCAGGATAAACGCACTTCTGAAACGTTTCGTAAGGACCATCAAAACTACCTGGAAGCACACCAAAAAGCAATTCATAATTTTCAGACCAAATTACTTTATTGGTAACAACATTCCAATCCCACAAGCCCATCTGGGAAACCTCTAGAGCTAGCCTGAGCCGTTCTTCACTCTCCCTCAGCAACGCTTCTACCTGCTGTCGTCCTGCAATTTCTTGTTGGAGTTGTTCTAAAGTTACTGCCACATCTATTGGCACATTCAAGGCTGTGGATGTCTTTTGTTCAAAATGCTGCTTGATCTCATATTCAACAGCTTGAATATGGGGATATTCTAGTGCAAGCGCCAGTTTTTTTTCTAGCTCTATTACTTGCTCCTCAAGGGCTGCTTGCCTTTGCTGATAAAATATTTCTGATTGCTCTAACTCAGCTACACGCTGCCGCAGAGCTACTAATTCATCAGTGACTTTAAAGTTAATTTTATCAACATTTGGCATCTTGCACACCGTTTATAACTAAATACCGATTTGAAGAGTAGGCATCCCCTAGTACCGCATGGCGCAAGTCAAAAGTCAAAAGTCAAAAGTCAAAAAGCTATATAGGGCAGACTTTTTGGCGATTTGGAATGGGTGGTTTATTTACGCCTTACTGTACTAGCTTTAACAGTATCGATTTTTAAGCTAAAAAATGTAATCCGTCAAAAGACGCATAAGATTTTAACCGAAATACACCTTCTGAAGTTAAGAGCTTTCTCTAACGACAAGACACTTTGCATCCAATAATGAATTATCTCTTCAAACGCATAAAACCCGCACCAATCAATATTGCCACAACCTGTCCCCAAAAGACACCACCCGATTGGTTTACGCCAACAGGGGGAATATTTAAACTGCCGATGCCATAAAATAATTGTTGCATAAACCACCAAAATAGATAGAAAAAAGCTGGAAGTTGAATTGGAATATACAAGATTATTAGCGGCAAAATTGTGTCAATTTTAGCTTTAGGAAACTTGATAATATATGCTCCTAAAACAGATGCGATCGCGCCATTGCTCCCAATCAGTGGTACTGTCAAACTTGGTTCAGCCAGAATTTGCACACAAGAAGCGATCGCGCCAGCAGCCAGATACAATCCGAGATAGCGTCTATGCCCCAGAATATTTTCGACAGTCTTACCAAAAACCCATAAGAATAATAGATTTCCCAATATTTGACTAAAACTGCCATGTAGGAATATTGCAACAAATAGTGAAAATGTTCGCCAAATTACAATTATCCAAGCAGGAGAGATATTGTAAACGAATGCATTTGTAATTGCCCCACTAATCTGGGCTGGAACTACACCCCAAATATTGATAAAATAACCTAATCCACCACTAAATTCTAGTTGAAGCTCCCATAAAAATACGGCAACATTAATGCCAATCAGCCAGTAATTAATAATCGGTTTATTCCGACAACGAATATTATCACCAATAGGAATCATATAAATTAGTCATTAGTTATTAGTTATACGTTTCTTTGTGAAGCTGCATATATTTACCCCCCGGCTACGCCGTCCCCCCGATGTGTTGGGGGGACTGATTATGTGCATCTTCATACAGAATTGGTATTATTACTTATTCTCCCCCTGCCTCCTCTGCCTCCTCTGCCTCCCCTGCCTCCCCTGCTCCCCCTGCCTCCCCTACTCTCCCTTAACGTGTGGCAAGATTGAAATCAGATCGCATCGCACTTAACTAGGCAAACGAGATGCTGGGAAACACACTTGTAGGAAGATACCAGATTATTAGTAACTTGGGAGGTGGGGGTTTTGGTGAAACTTTTGTGGCAAGCGATACCCAATTACCCGGTTCACCTCCATGTGTCGTTAAGAAACTTAAACCCCAAGCAAGCGATCCCGTAACCTTGGAGACAGCTAGGCGTTTATTTGATACAGAAGCACAAGTTCTGTATAAATTAGGAACTCACGATCGCATACCCCAACTTTTAGCTTACTTTGAGGAGAACGCCGAATTTTATCTCGTACAGGAATTGATCGAAGGACATAACTTGAGTCTAGAATTAATCCCAGGTAAAACCTGGAGTCAAGAGCAAGTAATTTCACTTTTACAAGAACTTTTGACAATCTTAGAATTTGTCCATCAACAAAATGTAATTCACCGTGATGTCAATCCGCGAAATATCCTCAGACGCCACCCAGATGGCAAATTAATCTTAATTGATTTTGGTGCAGTTAAACAAATTACTACCCAGGTGATTCTTCCCGAAAGCTCAATTAAAGGTACTGTTGCTATAGGTACGCCTGGATATATCCCTGGAGAACAAGCTCATGGTACGCCAAAATTAAGCAGTGATATCTACGCTACGGGAATAATTGCTATTCAAGGTCTCACTGGATTATCACCAGAGGAAATAGTAAAAGATCCCGATACTAATGAAATTATCTGGCAGAATCAAGCCACGGTAACGCCAGAATTTGCTCAATTCTTAGATAAGATGGTGTGCTACGACTTTCGACAACGCTATGCTTCGGCAACGGTGGCATTACAAGCACTAAAAGAGTTAACACAACCACCCGCCCAGACAATTGCATTAACTCCTATTTCTCAACCAAAAAATATAAACAAACCTCAACCTAAAAAAGGTATTTTGGGTAAAATTTTACTAGCAATATTTTTAATTGGGGTTAGCACAATAGCATCAATATTAATTTTAAATAACATTAATTCAAATAACGCCATAGAATTATCCAAACAAGGAAATACTCTTTTTGATTTGCAACGCTATCAAGACGCATTAGAAGTATATGAAAAAGCCGTTAATATTAGACCAGATTATGCTCAAGCCTGGAATGGCCAAGGTAAAACGCTGTCTAAATTAAAAAAATACAAAGATGCGCTAGCGGCGTATGATAAAGCAATTCAAATTCAGCCAGATAATTTTGAAGCTTGGAATGGACGAGGCTTTGTATTAGGAAATTTACAGCGATATCAAGAAGCGATCGCCTCTTTTGATAAAGCCTTACAATTAAATAATGAAAGCTCGGAAGTCTGGAATGCTAAGGGTGAAGCTTTTAGTAATTTAAATCAATATGACCAAGCAATTAAAGCTTATGAAAAAGCGATTGCATTTAAACCAGATAATTACGAAGCTTGGTATAAAAAAGGATTAGCCTTACAAAATTCTAACCGATACGAAGAAGCGATCGCAGCTTATGAAAAAGTCGTGGATTTAAAACCAGACTACGAGCAAGCCTGGTATAATTGGGGAAATTCCTTAGTCAATTTGCGACGCTACCGAGACGCATTTACAGCTTATGATAAAGCTGTACAATACAAGCCAAATTATTATCAAGCCTGGTTATCGAGAGGTAATGTACTGCTGAATTTACAACGTTATCCAGAAGCAATTGAATCTTTTAATCAAGTAATAAAATATAATCCCAGTAATTATCAAGCATGGTATAATCTGGGTTGGTCGCTGCATCAAACCCAACGCTATGAAGAAGCAATAAAATCTTATAAAAAAGCAGCAACACTTAAGCAAAGAGACTATCAACTATGGTACAATTTGGGGAATTCACAATACATTTTACAAAAATACAAAGATGCGATCGCATCTTATAATAAGGCAGTTCGTTATAAACCAGACCATTCAGAAAGCTGGTATAGCAGAGGCAATGCGCTATTAAATTTGAAACAGTTTAAAGATGCGATCGCGTCTTACGATCAAGCAATAAAATACAAGCCTAATTATCAACAAGCAATAGACGGGCGCAATCAAGCCCAAATTCAACTACAAGGCGAAATATCAAAGCCTAAACCTGTAATTGTGCCAGTTCTGCCATTTCCTAATGCTACTAAGTCACCGCAGACAACACCCTAGTACAGCACGGCGTCAATAAAGCTACGATTTCATTACAGCCAGAAAGCCCAAAATTAAAGCTTTTTGACTTTTGACTTCCGCCTTGCGGTACTAGTAGATTAACAATTATATGTAACCAGTCTCAATACGGTTCGCATAAGACTCGATCCCCCCAACCCCCTTTTTTAAGGGGAGCTAAAAATGGCTCTATTTCCCCCTTTTTAAGGGGAACTAAGGGGGATCTTTAAGACCTATGCACCTTAACCGAACCGTATTGTAACCAGTCTGTGAATCAAATAATTGCTGTAACTAGCGAATATTAACCTCTTGCAGGTAATTTACTCCTTGAACATATTCAATATTAGTGTTTGAGTTTTTAGAGAAAAATAAACTTTTTCTTTTTCCAGAAGCGACCTTTTGGTAATCAGTTCGCAAGCGTTGCTTTTGAGTATACTCATTCAATTTGACTTGAGCTTGAGCATAAACTAGAGTATCGTTGGGAATATTTCGGAGAAATTTTATAGCTCGATTAAAATCACCAACAAGTGCTTGTTTATAAGCTTTCTGTAAAAAGTAAGCTGCTCTAATCTGGCGCTTTCGATTGTACTCAGCTAACTTGTCTTGAACTAAAGCACCTGCACGACTTTCTTTAGGAATTTGCCGCAGATATTGTAAAGCAGCAGAAAAATCTTTTGTCTCGGCACTATCGTAAGCTTTTGTTAATAAATATTGCGTCTGTGCTTCAATGTTGACGTATGCTTGCTGAACTAATTTATCTGTTTTAGATTGCCAATATGAAATATTTGGAATTTTCGCAACCGCATGTATAACATCTGACCATTTGCTCTCATGGAAAGCTGTTTGAGCTATTTGGTATTGCTGTGCAGCTACTTGCCATTGCTCTTGCCATTCTTCAATTGTGGCTTGCGCTTCTGGATAAACATTGCTGTGAGAGGGAATTGATTTAGCAAGTGCGATCGCTTCTTCTAAATCTCCTGCTTGATATTCTTGTGTGGCTTTAGATAAAGTTTCTGTTTCTGAGTATGCAGGCGCAGCATTAATTAAAGAATATACACCAAATCCCATCACTAAAGAATTAGCCGCCAGTCCTACTTTCATTCCTGTTAATAACGGAGATGAATTTCTAGATGTAGGATTATCATTTTCAATCGCCGCTTCTATAGGAAATTCATCATCTGCTTCTAATATTTCTGGTGGCTGTTCCCATATTATTTGTTTGAGTACCCGCAGCACCTCACTCGCAGACTGAAAGCGGTTTTGGTAATTGTAGCGGATCATTTGGCTGAGAATAGCAGCTAGATAATCGTTAACTGGCGTGTTTTCAGAACGCCAAACAATTTCATTAGTATAAGGATCAGCTTTTAATTTTAGTGGTTCTAAGCCAGTTAAAGCCTGGATGGCAATCATACCCAAAGCATAAATATCACTGTTGGGCTGTGTTTCTCCAATAAATTGCTCTGGTGGTATATACCCTAATGAAGTGACAGGAATTCTATAAATGGGCAATTCCGCACCTATGCCAAAATCGATAGACTGGATTGAGCCAAAGTCAATCAAAACTAACTTGCCATCGCTATTACGTCTGATCAAGTTTTCTGGTTTGATATCGCAATGGATAACGCCTTGAGAGTGAACAAATTCCAGAATACCTAAAACATCTATCAGGAATTCTACAACTTCCATTTCACTCCACAGACACCCCCATTGTTGATCGATGGGTAATTCCGCAGCCAACGCATGTCCTTCAATCCACTCTTGGACTAAATAAAATCGCTCGTTTTCTTCAAAGCAGTCGATAAATTCAGGAATTTGGTGATGGCTTCCCAAAAGCTTGAGGGTTTCGGTTTCAGCCTGAAACAGTAACCTCAGCATCTCCAAGTAGCCGGATTCAGAACTACTAACTTTAATCTGCTTAACAACGCATTTGGGATTCTCTGGATAATCTACGTCTACAGCTATGTATGTTTGTCCAAACACCCCTGCACTCAGGCTTTGGATAATTTTGTAACGCTCTTGTAGTAATTTACCGATTATGTGGTAGGTCATGACCTGGTTACTCAGTAAGTCTTTTTAATTAGTTTTTCTGACGTTTCCTCCTGTTTCCGGAATGTTTTAGAAATAAATTACTAAAGTTTTGATACTGGAATGCAAGTTGAATTTTTAAGTATTTTTGCGTAATTAAATATAATTTTTTATTAAAGTTCGTATCTTTTATTGACTATTTTCAATGAAATTCAAGCAAAAATGTCTGATGTGCAACCTGAGTTACTTTTGAGTTATGAGCAAATAAGTTTAAATTTTGATTTTAGGGGTTGAGGACTGCTTATGTTCAACTACAATCCGCTAGACTGTCTACCTTCATCGGTAGAATTACCAGATTCTGATGATACGCCTGCGGATAACGAACTGCAAATATTAGTTCCTAATTTATTATTAGCTACTTTAGCTTTAATCTGGCAAAACCGTGATGATTGGTTTTTCGGCATCAACATGGGAATTTATTACTTTGAATTTTATCCGCCTAATATTTGAATTTTGAATTATTTAATTATTGATTTCTTCATCGTGTTCAATCACTTCAGATTTATCTTGTAACGGCTTCACCACTCGCGCGATCGCTTCTTGAATAAAAGCCTTAATAAACTCATCTCTGCGATTAATTTGAAACTGTCGCTGCACAACTTCTGTCATTCCACCATCACCCCAATCTTGGTCATGACGAAAATATTCAATAAAACTTTTACCAGCAATTCGCGTTAAATAAGCTGCTGTCACACCTTGAATTGCTCTACCAATAATAAAGGTAGCAACATTGAGTTGCAAAGCTGTAGATAATAATTGAATTGCTCCCTTAACAATGCCTAAACTAGCGATGGTTTTCGCTAAAGAAAGGGCTAACTCTCGTCCCCGTTCCATATTCAATTCACAGCCGTAAACTCTGCCAATTTCCACAACCATTTGAGCATTAACAGCAGCTGTCGCCAGTAAATCTACGACTGGTATAGGCGTGACTGATACCACACCAGCACCAATCCACTGAAAGCGTTCTACGATTTTGTCAGCTTGACGGCGACGCTGGCCATCGATGAGCTTTCGGGCTTCGTCTCCCAATCGCAGAGATTGCAAGAGAATGTTATCTGCTACCAAATCTTCACCTTCGGCGCGTAAAACAGCAGCCGTGCGCCGCAGCAAAGGAACAATATCGGGTTCCGGCTGGAAGGTTTCGCCAGTTTCTAATTGTGCAGGTTGCGGATTAGCAGCGATCGCCACCACATCATTAGTAGCAATAAATCCCCGTACCCGTTGACGCAACCTTGCAAGGATGGATTCTTTATCTTCATCTGTATATAAATCAGTTTTGTTGAGAACTAAGAGCGATCGCTTCCCAATTTCTGCTAATCCCCGCAGTGGTTCATATTCTGAGCGTCGTAAGTCATTATCTACCACAAACAAGAGTAAATCGGCTTCTGTAGCCAGTTCTCGCGCCATTTGTTCGCGTTCCGTTCCCGCCACCCCTGCTTCTAAAATTCCTGGCGTATCCGTAATTAAAATCTTGCGTTCTAATCCCTTCAACCGTAGACAATAGGTTTCTCCCACCTGGGTTGTACCCATCGGTGCATCTACTTGACCCACCATGCGTCCCATAATCGCATTAACTAGGGAAGTTTTACCAGCACTCCCCGTACCAAATACCACTACTTGAATCTCACCCCGTGCTAAGTTTGCTTCAATCTCTCGTGATTTACTTAATAAAGCTTGGCGTGCTACTTCATCTTGAATTTGCCCTACCTGTTGGCGTACAGCTTGGAGAGTTGTAGAAGCAGCATCAGATTTGCCAGCAGGAATTTGCGCCGCAGTTACTCGCTTCGGGTTGCGGCGCGATCGCTTTTCTCCAGATTGAATCACCAATACATAATAGACAAAAGCGGCAACCAACGCTCCAATGAGGACAATCAGCAGCAACAGCAGCAAATTGCCTAGCAACGGCGAATAGGACAATTGCCAATAGAGGCGCGATAGGGAATCAATTAGCCATAGGGCTAGCCCCAAAATGACGATCAGACCAACAATCAGCGTTACTATGCGTGACAGAGGCATGGCTGGGAAATATTAGTGGATATTCAGTAGACAGATGCTTCTGATCTTAATAGTTTCAGTATTTTTTACCAGAGTAGTCAGAAGCAGCTTTTGATTCAACCAGGAACGCTCATCTGCTTGACTAACAAAATTTTAAATCTCGCACTGCGTTTCTATCCCGCCTCGGAATGAATTCCGAGCCTCATAGTTGAAGTCCACGCTTAGTGGACTGAATTGCTTGTTTAGTCCACTAAGCGTGGACTTTCGCTATCAGCTCAGAACTTCAGTTCTGGGCGGAATGTCGTTCAGAAGAAAGATACTTGTAATCTTCATAGTTTCAGTATTTTTCACCAGGGTAGAAAAAGCCCTTTTTGATAAACCTAATCGATTTATCATCCTTAAGCTAGTAGCTTTTAAAATTTTATTCGTTCACTATAAAGTTCGCGTGTTCTAATTTATTAGTGGACTTACGCCAGTTTTGGCAAGCTTTTTCAGAACAAAGAGAGAAAACTTATGGGACTTTTCGATCAAATTCTTGGTGCCGTTGCTAACCCCAATCAACAAGGCAGCTTAGGTCAATTGGGAAGTATTGTTAACAGTGTACAGCAAATGAGCGATCGTACTGGCACAAACCCTTCTACCATCCAATCAGTTTTGTCAATTGTCGGTAGTCAAGTGCGTTCTGCTTTGCAACAAAAGCAAGCCACAGATGGTAATGAAGCCGCACAAAGTCTAGTTAATCAATATGCTGGGACTTCACCTAACCCCCAAGCCGTCAATTCGCTGTTTTCTCCTCAGATACAACAACAGGTAGCTCAGGTTGCTGCCGGGCGCACTGGATTGGATGCTGGTATAGTTCAACAATTGCTGCCTTTAGCAGTACCTTTGGTACTTAATTTTTTGAAATCAGGTGCAAATGCTCAGAATCCCCAAGCTGGCGGGAACTCTGTACTGAATTCTTTCTTGGATGCTGACGGTGATGGTGATGTCGATATCGCTGATGCCATCCAAATGGCCAGTCGATACATGAAACAGTAGCACTTCTTAACCCCCACTCCTAACTCCCCACTCCCTTAAACATCAACAGTTAACCCTTGCTAGATTTTTAGCTAAAGCATAGGCTGAGAAGATAGAAAATTTGTAAATAGATATCAGACAGTCTATGGCTAAAGTTTTTGACTGTATTACTGAGGAACACCAAAACTTCATTGCAGCCCAACACCTTTTCTTTGTTGGCTCTGCACCCTTGAGTCCTACGGGTCATGTTAACCTGTCTCCTAAAGGTTTAGGCTGCTTTCGCGTCCTCTCTCCCAACCAAGTAGCTTATTTAGACCTTACAGGCAGTGGTAACGAAACATCAGCCCATTTGGAAGAAAATGGGCGGATAACCTTCATGTTTTGCGCCTTTGAGGAACCCGCCTGTATCCTCCGTCTTTACGGTCAAGGAAAGACGATTTTACCGAGTTCTCCAGATTGGGACTCTCTGTATTCTTTGTTTGTGCCAATGCCTGGAACTCGTCAAATTATCGTCGCCGACATTGAAAAAATACAGACTTCCTGTGGTTTTGGCGTACCACTTTATGAATATCAAGGTGAGCGCCAGACTTTAGTAAATTGGGCTAGTAAAAAAGGCGAAGAGGGAGTTCGAGAATATCAACAGCAGAAAAATCTCGTCAGTATTGACGGTTTAGCCACACCACTGAGTAAATTATCTTAAATTTTACACAAGCGGAGTTTGGGGCATGAGTTATGGATTATTCTATTCGTCCACTCACACAGCAAGATGAGCCTTTTCTTTGGCAAATGCTTTACGAAGCAGCTCACCTGGTAGAAGAAGGTAATTTAACGGTGCAGGATGCAATGAATAATCCTGATTTGGCAAAATATGTTAAAGATTGGGGACGTAAAGATGATAGCGGCTTTATCGCTATTCTGGAAAGTAGTAATCAACCAATAGGAGCGGCATGGCTGCGTCTATTGACAGGTGAAAATAAAGGATATGGCTATGTTGATGACGAAATTCCTGAATTAGCTATTGCCATTCTTCCTCAACATAGAAATAAAGGCATAGGAACGCAGTTACTCACACATTTGTTAGCAACAGCTAAAACATCTTATCCATCAATATCACTTAGTACCAGAGCGACAAATCCAGCCGTGAGTTTATATAAACGATTTGGCTGGGAAGTTCTTGCTGACAGTAAGACAATCAACCGAGTTGGTAGCATCTCTTTTAAAATGAAAATTGATTTTTAAGCTTAAAGCTCGTCGCTTGTAGGCAGTGTAAATAAGAAAGCCGCCAAAGCGATCGCACGTTGCAAGCGGCTTTTTAGTGTAATATCACAATAGTTGTGAAATCCCTATCTTCATTTAGAATTTTGCTTTTATGACCCTTTAGGGTCGGTGTCACCACCAATTATTACTTTTAACAAGTTTCCTATTAAAGAGAAAAACGCCGAAACGAACACTATCATCATTAAACTAGCAAGGGCAGCAAAGGGAGAGATGATGAATAAGAGTAAGAGTGCAAGCATCAAAATCGTTAGTAATGTCTTATTCATCTTTTTCACCTTTAATAGTTGCTACTCTTAAGCTAACCAGCTAAGTAATGATATTGACCACAGTCAAGAGAAGGAATTAGTCTTACTTCTCTGGTAATATTTTGCAATAAAATTGAGCGCCAAAGTCTAATTTATAAATCAATAATCTGTCACTTCCGTTCTGTTAGACTTAACCTGTCCGCGCTTAGTTTTGTAGTCAAGGCGCTTTCTTTGAGAACTGCGACTTGGCTTCGTGGGTTTGCGTTTTATCGTCACTACAACTGCGCTTTGAATGAGTTCTTGAAGTCGTTTCAAAGCTGACTCTCGATTGTTCTCTTGGCTTCGGTGTTCCTGCGCTTTGATTACAACAACTCCGTCCTGGGTGATGCGTCGATCGTTCAGCTTTAAAAGCTGTTCTTTATAATAATCGGGTAATGATGAAGCAGCAATATCAAAGCGCAAGTGAATCGCCGTGGAAACCTTATTTACATTCTGGCCTCCTGCTCCTTGCGAACGAATTGCACTAATTTCAATCTCACTCTGTGGGATAATAACTTTGTTGGAAATTTGCAGCATTGCTTACAAAACAAAAGAGAAACTTTTCAATTTGCGATAAAAATCCTTTACTCAGTTTCTTCGTTAAAATCTATTACTACGTCTTGGTCTTCATTGTTATCCAAATTCACCTCTAAAGTTTTTCCTTCTATTGTCACTTTATCACCTGGCACTAGTCGCCGCCCTCGCCGGGTTTCTAGCATACCGTTGACTTGGACATCGCCACCTTGAATCATCAGCTTGGCCTGTCCTCCACTTGGCACTATACCCATCAACTTTAAATATTGATTTAACTTAATTGTGTTGTCTCTAATTTTCTTCATACTAAATAAAACTACTTCATCTTAATTGTATCGTGGCGTTTTGAACCTCACACGACTGAAAGTCGCGTGATTCCTGCTTCAACGATCTCTGCCGGAATTACTTCAGGACTTACAAGTTCTCCACAGGCGTTTTTTATAACCTCCGGCGTACCGACGGCGGTTAATAATCTCAAACCTTCGCTTAATATATTAAGTGCTGCGTTTTTATCCCTCAAATTATAGCTATTACAGCTAGGGCAAGACCATTCACGCAGATTTAAATCTTTAACTAATGGGTTAATGGAACCACAACAATTACAGGTTTGAGATGAGGGGTAAAATGTCCCAACTTTTTGTATAACTCTGTCATGCCAAAGTGCTTTGTATTCCAGCATGGTAACAAATTTAAACCAACTAGCATCTGAAATGCTTAATGCTAATTTGCGATTCTTTACCATATTGGCAACCCGTAAATCCTCGATACAGATAATACTGCTTTCTTTGATTAAACGGGTTGAGAGTTTGTGCAGAAAGTCATCTCTTAAATTCGTAATCCTATCATTTGTACGAGCCAGCTTGATTTTCGCTTTGACTCTATTGTTACTACCTTTGACGCTACGCGATAATTTTTTATGGCATAAGCGTAGCTTACGAGTTTGAGTCCGGTAATATTTGGGGTTATCCACAACTTCAGCATTGCTTGTAACAAGATAAGATTTAATTCCCAAGTCTAAGCCAATATTTTGAGCGACTTGAGGATGTTTCTCTATCTCTGTTTCACACAGAATGCTAGCAATATATCTACCTGATGAAGTACGAGTTACAGTAACGTTTACAAGTTTTCCAGTAATTTCATGAGATTTATGAAACTTTACCCATCCTAGTTTGGGAAGTTTTAAACGATTCTCTATTACCTGAATGTTGCCGTTAGTCAGGTTAGTTTTGCAAGACTGTTTACACCCATGCTTCTTTTTAAATTTAGGAAAACCTATGCCCTTCTTACCTTTGATCTTCTTGAAGTCAGCAAAAAAGTTTTTGTATGCTGTCTCTAAATTCTTGAGTGAATTCTGCAAGGCAAACTTATCTACAACATTCAACCATTCAATTTCTCTCTTGAGTATAGTTAGCTTTTGACTACAAGCATTGTAGTTTAAAGTTTTTCCCTCACTTGCATATAACTCTTTCTTCAGCGCCAAAAAGCGGTTGTACACATATCTTGCACAACCGATCGTCTTGTTGATTAAGACCTCTTGATTGTGTGTGGGTATGAGAGTAACTTTAAATGCTTTTTGGATGGATGACAATTTCTTAAATTTGCTGAATACCTTTCAATTTTAACACAAAGTGACACCTAATATAGAGCGCCTAACTCATGACTGGAAGTCACGAGTGTGCGGCTTGAAGAAATCAAGCCAAAACGTGAATCTATAGCAATCCGATTTGATTTTTGAAATTATCTACGTGGCGGGGAGTGGGGAGTAGGGAGTAGGGAATAAGGAATTAGGCTTTTCAATCTGTAACGAACTTTTTCACGCAATCAAATATGAGTCCTATATTGCACCACATAATTACCTAAGTACAATATTTAATTAATTCGTAGCGAATTTGGCAATACCCTGTAATGCAATGCCAATGTGTCGCCTAACAATGCCAATGTATCGCCTAACAATACCAATGTATCGCCTAACAATACCAATGTATCGCCTAACAATGCCAATGTATCGCCTAACAATACCAATGTGTCGCCTGACAATGCCAATGTATCGCCTGACAATGCCAATGTGTCCCGATGCATTTAAAAATGCTACTGCTTAGGTAAACTTTTAGAACGAAAATCAACGTTTGGGCTGATTTTACTAATTGGCTGTTGTGCAATACTTTTCGGATAAGCCTAACAATCTTCCTTTTGGTCTGGAAAAAGGTTAAAGAGCAAGGGGGAAAGGTGAATTTAAACCCTTCCTCTTTCCCCCTTAAGCGAAAAGTATCGGGCTATGGCGATCGCTAAAACGAAAAACTGTGATGCCAATTTATTATCTATAATATTAATCGACAAAACTACCAGATATAGATGAAGAAACTAGTCTGGAAGGTTCTTTTAATGTGTTCAGGGGACTGGATCTATGATTAAGCTCGGTTTATTGGTACAGTCCCAGAATAACTATTTGGGTATCGGAAAAGTTACTGAAATATCTGATACCAATGCGAACGTTGAGTATTTCTGCTCTATTGGGCAACGTCTTCAAAAAACTTTACCTTTAAATTCACTCTCTCAGGTCAGGCTTGAACCCCAGGCTCGATGCTATATTAAGTCCCAAACGCAGGATAAATGGATAGTTGGCAGAGTTTTCATCTGGGATGAAGATACAGAAATGTATCAAATTGATTTACCAGATAAGAAAACTGCGATCGCTACTGAAGAAGACATTTACGTTCGTTGTAATCTCCCAAACACAGACCCCATCGAAACTCTAGCGATGAAGGGTCACGAAACGCCTTACTTCCACGACAAAAGATTGGCTTTCGTCAAATCCTTGATTAAGCAACGCGCTGTCAGTCGCGGGATGACGGGATTGATTTCGGCAAATATCAATCTTTATCCTCACCAAGTTGAAGTTGTGCGGCGGGTACTAGAAGACCCAATTCAACGCTACTTGCTAGCAGACGAGGTGGGACTGGGAAAAACCATCGAAGCAGGTGCGATTCTGCGTCAATTCCTTCTGGATGAACCGAAAAAAAATGCGGTGGTATTAGTTCCGCAATATTTGCTCAAACAATGGCGGCTTGAGTTAGAAAACAAGTTTTACATCTCCCATTTTGGCAAACGGGTAGCGGTGCTAGCGGTTGAAGATATCCATAAAATCAACCTGAAAGCGAAGATAGGCTGCTTAATTTTAGATGAAGCTCATCACATCGCAGCAATGGCGACCTCTAAGGATGCAACAGTACGCCAGCGTTTTCAGACTTGCAAAGAACTTGCTCATAAAAGCGATCGCTTACTTTTATTATCTGCCACTCCTGTTCTCAATCATGAGCAAGATTTTCTGGCAATGTTGCACTTGCTCGACCCAACAACCTATAAAATTGGTGATTTAGCAGGTTTTCGCGCCAAAGTTGAAAGCCGTCAGCAAGTTGGCAAAGTTCTGCTTTCTTTTAAAGAAGATGCAGAGCCTGCTGTCCTCAAAAGCAACTTGCAGCAACTACGAAATCTCTTTGCTGAGGATGAGTATTTACTAAAGCTGGCGGATGATTTAGAAAATTTACCAGCAAATTCTACCGAGCAAGAGCAAATACTCCAAGCGATTCGCGTCCACGTCAGCGATACCTATCGACTACACCGCCGAATGCTTCGTAACCGTCGCGCTGCGGTGGAAGATGTGATCTTTGACCGCAATTTTACGCCCAAAGAAGAGTATGATTTAGACGAGCGATCGCTTGATATCCACGAACTGCTCAATCAATGGCGTAGTGTTGCTCCTGGTGAAAAGCAATATCAGCGAATTTTTCTGTTATTATTCCTAGCTGCTGGTACTTGGTTAGGCATTTTAGAGCAGGTAATTACTGCTCGGTTAACTGGTAAGCCTCATGCTAAACTCATCCAGGAGTTTAAAGAAGATGACATTCGCCTATTAACTACAACCTCCAAATTCTCAGAGGAAGAAGAGATTCTGCAATCCTTGCTAAAAATTATTCGTCAACCTCAAGAGGACGGACAACGGACGGAAAATTTGAAAACAGTGCTGCTGAATCAGTTAGGTACATACTTCAAAATTCCCGCAAACGTTCGGAAGAATCAAAAGGAATTCATCACCAGGATACAGCAGAGAATTAAAAGACCAATTACTGGCGATATTCTGCCCAAATTTATTGTATTTACCAGTTTTGTGCAAACTTGCGGGGAAATTGTCCGGTATTTATCTGATACCTTTGGTGCAGAGACGATAGCCAGCCATCAATTAGGAGAACCACCAGACAAGGTTGAGGAAGGCTTAAATAGGTTCAAGAATAACCCAAACTGCTTTATTTTAGTATGCGATCGCTCTGGAGAAGAAGGGCGTAACCTCCAGTTTGCCGATTGGTTAATTCATTTTGACCTTCCTTGGTCGCCTAATCAATTAGAGCAGAGAATTGGCAGACTTGACCGTATTGGCAGTAAAATTGGCATCCAATCTAGTGCCTTGATTGGCCCCTATATGGAAGATAGCCCTCACAACGCTTGGTATAAAGTATTGAAAGATGGGTTTGGTATATTCCAACAATCAATTGCCAGTCTCCAGTTTTATGTGGATGAGAAACTTGCAGAATTAGAAACAGTTTTGTTTCAATCAAGTGCTGCTGGATTATTAGAGATGATTCCACCAATTCAAGAGCAAATTGAATCTGAAATAGCAAAAATTAGCGAACAAAATGCTCTAGATGAAATTGATGCTAACGATGAAATTGCCACCGAGTATTTTCAAGAGCTAGATAATTACGATGCTTGTCATTTAGAGATGAAACGAGCAATTGAAGGCTGGATTTGTGACGCGCTGGGATTCAGAGGACTCAATAACCCCGACTCATCAGAGATGCGACGTTATCAACCCTCAACGCGGACATTGGTTCCCATAAATGACTTAAAAAACCGTTTTGCTGAGAGTTCCCTAGACCAATTTGGTACTTATAATCGCAGAGTGGCAAACCAGAATCCTGGTATTAAACTCTTTCGAGTTGGGGAAGGATTTATTGAAGCACTCTGGAACTATATAAACTGGGATGACCGGGGTGAAGCCTTTGCGATGTGGCGCACTGATGCATCTTGGGACTCTAAAGAAGGGAAGGAGTGGTTTGGTTTCCAATGCAATTATGTAGTCGAGGCAAATTTAAAACTTGCCAAACAAGTTTTACTAGATAACAAACTAGATAACTCTCAATTCAAAAACTTGCAGCGACGTGTAGATGCTCTATTTCCACCAATTATAGAAACTATCTATGTTGATGGTCGCAACGAGCCAATACGCACTGTTGAAGATAAAGCACTCTTAAGTATTCTGCAACGTCCATATAAAGATAAAAACAATAATCAAGGACGAGATTACAATCTGGCAAAAGAGCGCTTAGGAATTATTGACGATTTTGTTGACCCTAGTAAATGGCAAAATTTTTGTTATCAAGTGCGTAACACGTCTTCGGAATTACTTTCTAATCGTCCCGATTTTATTGACTTATGCCAAAGTTGTGCTAAAGTCGCCGAAAATAAATTAGCCAATAGAGTCGAACAATTACGGCTGCGTCTGAACCAGCAAAGTTGGGATAATGGATTAGCTGAAGAATTGAAGATAGAAACTGATTTAAATGCAGCCATTCTAGAGGGAATTCGTCAGCCCCAAATTAGACTTGATTCTGTCGGTTTTATTGTTGTATCGGGGCGATCGCTTGTGCAATTTGAGTGATATTATCTACGGTTAAATAGCCTTAGTTATTGTAACAACCCCGCCCTGTCTTAGGGGTGGGGTTTTTTAGTCCGCTATAACTCAATACGCTTGGGTTAAGGAAATTTACCTGTTAAGGCAGGCAGGGGGGGGCAGGGGAAGCAGGGGGAGAGAAAAAAGCTTAACTGAACAGTATTGCGCTATAACTTCATGTCAGGGAGGGAATTAAGGCGAGCCAGTGCGGTCTTGGGGTCTCCCCAAGTGGAGCATCTGGTGTGTGGGGTGATTCGGGTTTAAGAAGTAATCAAGCAGACATGATATAATTCATTGCTCTACATTTTTCGTGAAAGTCAATCAAAGCCAGTTCTGCAATGACTCAAACCGAGCAAATTCCGATTCTAGCTGCCATTGAATCCGCGCGCGATCGCTAACTAGTTAATACTCCTAAAAACAAAGATAACCGCGCTCGTCTATGCATATAGATTTATTTTTTTGTAAAACATGTCCAGAATTATCTGAGTTATCATGCTGTTCAAAACCATCAACTATCAATCTTTATAAGCTAGATAAACTATAGCCTAAGATAGATACGTATTAATGAATTTTAGTATCCGTTTAATAAATCGGGGCAACCTCCCAGTTCAGCCCGATCGCATATACTATAATGTGCATAATTAAAATAACTTGTATGGTTTGTTACCACAGGTGTTTTAATGCAGGATTTAAGAAAATTAATAATATTTTTGACTTTCCCTACAAAATAAGTAAGTATTAACACTACTGAGCCTGAAACGCAGTGATTATAGTGATCGAAGATGAAACGTTCAAATCGTCTTGCTTGGATGTCCGCGATCGCACTCGCTGCGATCGTTTTACTTAGTTTATTTGCGGCTCCCAATAATACTAAAATTAGCACTGGCTCTACGTATAACCGCGCCTCCGATGGCTATGGTGCTTGGTATGCTTTTATGCAACAGCAGGGAATTTCTATCAAACGCTGGCAAAAGCCTTTTAGTGACATTCAGTCAGATAACAACCCTATTACCTTCCTACAGGTAAGCAGCGCTCCAAGGCAGACGACGCTGGATAGTCAAGAGCGTGAATGGGTAGAAAAAGGGAATACTTTGGTAATTTTAGGTGCGGGGGCGCGGGTTACAGAAGCGCAGTTTAGCACTATGCAAAAATCCCCCCAAGGTAATATTAAAATTGATACACGTAGACGATATAAAAAAGCTAACTCCCAGCAAGTTGATTTAGGCGATCGCTTTGGTGCTGTTGTCTGGGAAGAAAATTACAAACAAGGAAAGGTGATTTTTTCTACCACTCCTTATTTAGCCGCCAACGCCTACCAAGACTATTTAAGCAATTTCAAGTATTTAGCCAGTTTGGTTAATCAAAAAGGTAACACAGTATTTGTTGATGAATACATCCACGGCTATAAAGATGCCGATGTTAGAAAGAAAGAAAGCGAAGCAAATTTATCTAGTTTTTTTGCTAAAACTCCTGTATTTCCAATATTGGTGCAAGTAGGTATCCTGCTATTAGCGCTAATTTGGGCGCAGAATCGCCGCTTTGGCAAGCCAGTACCTTTAGATACACCAGTTGTAGATAACAGCGAGGCATACATCCAAGCTTTAGCGGGAGTGTTGCAGAAAGCTGATACCACCGACTTTGTTGTAGATCTGGTAGGTAAACAAGAACAACTACAACTCCAAAAAGCCTTGGGATTAGGGCAAATACCTTTAGAACGTGAAGCCTTGATCAATTTCTGGATACAAAAAACAGGCGCAAGTGCAGCAGAACTAGATGCAGTTTTAAAGCTACAATCTCGCAAACAACCCATCAGTGAACGAGAACTGTTAAGCTGGTTGGGGAAATGGCGGAACATTAGGGGAATTTATAATTTATAATTCATAATTAATTTTTTTAATTATGCATAATATTTCTGCGTTAGTTATTTATCAATAAAAAATATGAGCGAAACTCACCCTATCTTAATTCGCCTTGGTCAAGGTCTTAATCAAGTAATTGTCGGGCAATCAAGCCTAATACAACAGCTTTTAATAGCACTGCTAGCGGGTGGACACGTAATTTTAGAAGGAGTGCCGGGAACTGGTAAAACTCTCCTAGTAAAAGTGTTAGCACAGTTAATCCAAGGAGAGTTTCGCCGGATTCAATTAACACCAGATGTTTTACCTTCAGATATTACTGGTACAAATATTTTTGACTTGAATAACCGCAATTTCACTTTAAAAAAAGGGCCAATATTTACCGAAGTGCTGCTAGCAGATGAAATCAACCGTACTCCTCCCAAGACACAAGCGGCGCTACTAGAAGCAATGGAAGAGATGCAGGTAACATTGGATGGTGAAAGTTTGCCCTTACCAGATTTATTTTGGGTGATTGCAACCCAAAATCCCCTGGAATTTGAGGGGACTTATCCCTTACCAGAGGCGCAGTTAGACAGATTTTTATTTAAGCTGGTGGTAGATTACCCAGATCAAGCTGCCGAAAAACAAATGTTACTCAATCGTCAGGCGGGTTTTGCAGCAAGGCGTTTGGATATTAGCCGTTTGAAACCAATCGCAACAGTAGCCGAAATTTTGCAAGCACGACAAGCGGTTAAAGAGGTTAAAGTATCAGAAGCAATCGTTGATTATTTGTTGGCGTTGGTGAGAACATCGCGTCAATATCCTGATTTAACTTTGGGTGCATCGCCTCGCGCTGCTGGTGCTTGGTTGCAGACATCTCAAGCATTAGCGTGGTTAGCTGGAAGAGATTTTGTAACACCAGATGATGTTAAAGCAGTTGCATCGCCACTGTTACGTCATCGCCTCATTTTGAAACCAGAAGCGATGCTGGATGGTTTACAAATGGATGCGGTAATTGCGTCGGTAATTAATCAAGTACCAGTTCCCAGGTGAAAAAATTCTTTGTTGTAAAGCTATATAAGTATTTTGGTAAAACGGGTCTGATGAAAACGAGCGGGTATGGTGCTGTTGAGCAAACCTATAATAAAATTATCGTTTGGGCGATCGCCTTATGCGACAATTGTTGCTTTACAGCGATCAAGTTATCCCAGCAAATCAGCAGGTGGATGAGTACCTGCTTCAACTATTAGGCACGACTGGCGCACGCATTGGCTATATTTCCTCGTCAAGCGATCCAAAACGTCAGTACTTTACGGTAGCAGGATACACCAGAGTATTACGCCTGTATGCAGGCGTATGCCAACCACCAACAACGAGTTCTATACGGCTGTCATGATGGGGATGGGATTGTAGTCGCAGGTGAAACGGTTACGTTGGTTGGCAATGTTGTAAGCATGACACCAAAAAGCGCATGAGTTATGCTCTACGGCGTGCGTGTTCGGTTACATTCAACGCTTCCCGACCATAATAAGTTGTCAACATATTCCAACCAGCACCTATTTCTAATCTCAATTTTAGAAAGTAGACCAAAAGGAGGCTAAAACTAACTGCCTCTACAAGTTATAAAGTATGTGTAGATAAAACAGCAAGTATGTTAGGGAAAAAATCTGTATGACAAGCTACCAAGAAACCATACCTAGTAACGAATCCATTAATAAGCTAATCGCCGAGACGGCAAGTATTAACCATGTGGAGGTAATTGAAAATGTCATCGACTCTTTGGAACAAGATGACAGTGCGATGGTTAGCCATACTCCAGAGGGTGGTTATCTCTGGAAGTTTAAGTACGGAAGCGTGCAAGTATTTGTCCAACTCAACGGGACAACCGATGAAAACACCATAACGGTTTGGTCTGCGGTACTAAATTTACCTGCCAAAAATGAACCTAAATTGATGCGGTATCTTTTAGAGTTAAACTGCTCTAGTACTTTTGAAGCGCGTTTTGGTATTATTGAAAACCGGGTGGTTGTGATATCAACACGCACCTTAGCGGAGTTATCTCCTGGCGAAGTGTCTCGGCTGATTACTGTTGTGGCAACGATCGCTGATAATAACGATGAAGCTTTACAAACTGAATTTGGTGCAACTTAAGGAATTTTGGATTTTGGATTTTAGGTCGTACCTTTGGTGTGCTTTCAGCGCAACTTGGATTTTAGATTGGGTAACTGCTGCATCGAATGCATAGCAATCAGTTTTGGCGACTAATTCCTTTGCTAGACGCAGACGGGAATGTGCAGATGGCGATTGACCGATGGTTGCTAGAACAGCACTATTCGGGAAAGCACCCGCCAACTCTGCGCTTTTATACCTGGTCGCCACCTGCCATTTCTCTGGGCTATCATCAACGCCAATATCCTGAACATTGGCAACATTTAACTTGGCAAGGGCAAAAACTGGATTTAGTGCGGCGTCCTACTGGTGGACGGGCTGTGTTACACCAAGGTGATTTAACTTACGCTGTAGTCACATCTGGATTTACGGGTAGTCGCCTCCAGGTGTACGAAAAAATTTGTGAGTTTTTGATTCAAGGGTGGCGATCGCTCGGCGTAGAATTACGTTACGGTACAGAAGGGCGAGGTTACATCCACAACCCTAACTGTTTTGGCACCGCTACCAGTGCAGATTTAGTTTTGCCAGATAGTACCAAACTCATTGGTAGCGCTCAACTGCGACGTGGAAGGGTAATTTTGCAACATGGTTCAATCCGCTTGCAACCCGATGCTGAACTGTTCGATCAAGTATTTGGTGCAGAATCTTTTACGACTTTACAACTGCTTCAAAATCTGAGTGTAGAAAAGATTATTGCAGCTTTAGTTGCCGCAGCTAGCGATTGTTTTGATATGCAAATAGAGTTGAAACCACTCTCGCAATCTGAGTGGGAGGAAATTTTGGCGCATCAGCCCTAAATCTTGAGAGTAGAAGTTTCTTTAAGATATCCTGCTGTCACACAATCATCAATCAGTTGTAAAACAAACGGCCACAGTTCCGGCGCACCTGTTTCTACTACCGCTACCCGTTTCATCACCTGATCGCGCCTAATGCCATGAATGCGCCAAGTCCCGCCCTGAGTTTGTTGATTGTGCAGCAAGGGTTGTATACGGTCTAGGGCTGCGGCAAACTTAGCAGTGGGTGTTTCTCCTGCTTCAAACTCATCCCAGAGTAAACGCAACTCCTTACCTTGATCTGCTGGCAAAAGTCCAAATAAGCGTAACGCTGCTTGTGCTTCTCGTTCTAACTTGCTGTCATTACCCTGCACATCGTAGCAAAAGGTATCACCTGCATCAATTTCTACCAAATCGTGAATTAGCAGCATTTTGATGGCATGGAATATATCAACACCCTCCGGGGCATATTCTGCTAATACACTTGCCATCACCGCTAAATGCCAAGAATGTTCTGCACTATTTTCTCGGCGTGACCCATCAGTGAGTAGGGTTTGGCGCATCACCTGTTTCAATTGGTCAATCTCGATGATGAACTGAATTTGTTGAGTCAGCCGATTGATTTGCACCTAGATTTATGATTGTGGGTAAGATTCACTGGATTTTGGACTGTAGGTAATTATCTCAATAATTCTGGCGAATCTGCAAATATTTTTTTCTGCATACCAATTAAAAAGCGCCTGGGAGTGTTGCCGTGTTTCCACCCCAAACGCTTTTTATTTTTAACTTGCTCCTCACACAATTAGATAGTATCACTGCTTCTATCAAAAGGCGAGTATATTGAGTGACACTTTCAAAACTGCACTTACAATTCAATTTTTATATTTCTATATATAAATTAAAAAATGCCTGGGAGTGTTGCCGTGTTTCCACCCCAGGCATTTTTTATTCTCAACTTGCTCCTCACACACAAATAAACATTATCACTACTTCTATCAAATGGCAAGTATATTGAGTGAAATTTTTGACAAATTAAAAAGCGCTTGGGAGTGTTGCCGTGTTTCCACCCCAGGCGCTTTTTACTTTTAACTTGCTCCTCACACACGACTAAAACATATCATTAATTCAATCAAAAAGCAAGCAGATTATGTGACACTTTATAAACTGTACATCTTGCGGAGACTGATTTAGTGTAAAAAATGACGTATACCAGTTAATACCATCACCAAACCCAGTTCGTTAGCAGCAATGATAGAATCTTTATCGCGTACACTTCCCCCTGGTTGGACAATGGCTGTAATTCCTGCTGCTGCGGCTGTTTTCACAGAATCATCGAAGGGGAAGAATCCATCGCTGGCGAGAGTTGCGCCTTTGGCTTTATCTCCAGCTTGTTCTAGGGCAATTTTAACTGAGCCGACACGGTTCATTTGACCAGCACCTACTCCTAGTGTAGTGCGATCGCTTGTCACAACAATGGCATTAGATTTAACATGTTTGCAAACTTTCCAAGCAAACAGCAATTCGGCTAACTCGCTGTCGGTGGGTTGACGTTCGGTGACTACTTGCCATTGACTGGTGTCAGCAATTATATCATCGCTAGTTTGGACAAGGAAACCACCTGCGATCGCTTTCACTGTATCTTTAGGGCCACTGCTCAAATCAGCTAGAGTCAAAACTCGCACGTTAGATTTCTTAGCCAGGATTTCTTGAGCTTCGGCTTCACAACTTGGTGCAACCACACATTCTAAAAATGTTTTGGTTAACTCGCTGGCTGTAGCCGCATCAATCGGACGGTTGAGTGCGACAATTCCACCAAAAGCAGAAGTAGAATCAGCATTGAAAGCTTTTTGATACGCTTCGGAAATAGTGCTTCCCAATGCTGTACCACAGGGATTGGTATGCTTGATAATCGTTGCGGCTGGAGTATCAGTGAACTCAGCAATAATTCGGCGTGCGGCTTCTAAATCAACTAAATTATTGTAACTAAGTTCTTTGCCTTGCAGTTTTGTAGCGGCTGTCCATCCTGTTGGAGTAGTACCAATTTGATACCAGGTGGCGGGTTGATGGGGATTTTCACCGTAACGCAGAGATTGCAATTGTGTACCGCTAAGGGTGTACTGCTGTGCTTCTGCCAGGTAAGATGCGATCGCTTGATCGTAACTAGCAGTATGCGAAAATCCTTTTAATGCCGCCTTTTGCCGAAACTCTAGGGATGCTTCGCCGTTATTGTGCCGTAATTCCTGCAAATACTCGTCATACTGTGCTGGATCGCATAATACTGCCAGATGAGCGAAGTTTTTCGATGATGCCCTTAACATAGCAGGGCCACCGATATCAATCTGTTCAACCGCTTGGGATAATGTTACCCCTGGTTTAGCGATCGTTTCCTCAAAGGGATATAAATTCACCACCACTAAATCAATCGGGCGAATTTGGTTATTTTCTAAATCTGTAATATCTTCGGGAACATCTCGCCGCGCCAAAATTCCGCCATGAATTCGGGGATGTAAGGTTTTGACTCGACCACCTAAAATTTCTGGTGAACCTGTGTAATCTGCAACTTTGGTAACAGGGAGTCCCGCATCTTTGAGTGCTTGGGCTGTTCCCCCACTGCTGATTAAATCAAAGTCGAATTCTTCAACCAAGCTACGGGCTAGGTCAATTAAACCAGTTTTGTTAGATACACTCAGCAGGGCTAGACGCGCCATTGATCAATTCCTTAAAATTAGGCTAGAAGCGAAGGATCTCAAGTTTTGCATAAGCCTTGGTTCACTTCAAGACCATGAGGAATAATATTGACTAGTGTAATTTATATGGTTACATCCCTCAGAGTCAGCACTGTCGAAAATGCTGGAAATAAGGACTAGGTAGGCTTAGTCTCTAATATTTGCGATCGCCTAAACTAAAAGTAAGCATCTTTTACCTACATAACACCTATGGTTCAGTCTTCTAATCAGCGCCTAACCCTAGAAGAATTTCTCGCACTTCCCGAAGGAGATATTACATACGAGTTTGTTTGATATTTTTAGGATAATCAATATTGATTAATTTTCTTATTCGAGAAAATACATAAACATAGGGCTGAGTTGCTTGTGTAATAGTTCTTAAAAAAAATATAATAAACGTAAAATACAAGTATCTTGACAGAAAGCAGATAACAAATAGTTAATGTACGTTTAAAAATTACTTAGCGCAAAGTCGAATTCTTCAACCAAGCTACGGGCTAGGTCAACCAGTTTTGTTAAATACACTCAGCAGGGCTAAACAGACGCGCCAGTTGCTACCTTGCGGGAACCCTAAGAGCGTAGCTTGCTTCCCCGTTGGGGTACAAGTCGGGGAACCGCAAGGGCGCACTGGCTTCTCTGTGCCTCTGCGGTTTAAAAGTAATTTTTCTAACTACGGAGGCGCAGAGAAAACAGAGTAAAGAGCTTAAATAGGAATTTCTAGTCTAAAATTGTTATCCACCTTGAAAGGGCTACTAATAAGACTTACGCATTGACAAGCCAACTAAATATGAACTGTGGTTTTTAGGCATTCAAGCTTGATTTTTAACTCTATTTCAAAGTGGCTATGGTTTTTACTAGCCTACGCTACTGATGAAGGATGATTGAAATACTCCTAAAGCTAGTTGTTTTTGTGAATCCACACGCTCATTAAGTTATATAGTGCCTAAGACTTAGATGATTAGATAAATGCTACATAAAAACAAGTCAAAGGGGGAATCTTCAAATAAAAACTCCTCACCCTCAAGGGTGACATTACAGAATGTCGAAACGTCAACATTTGGCTAATTTTTGTGCTATAAAACAGCGCTAACTGCAAGAGAACTTAATTTACTCGAAAAATCGATTTAGTAGGAAAAAATTATGGCAAATATCATTGGAATCAAGGGGAATGATACCCTAGTGGGCACTAACAGCGCAGATACGATTGATGGTAATGGTAACGACTCAGTTGATCAGGACAACGATAGTCTGACTGGTGGCGGTGGCAACGATAAATTTGTCTACAACTTAAACTATTACTCTAATAGCAACACCGATACTATTAGTGATTTCGGTGGCGTAGGTAAAGGCATAACTCCCTCAGCAGCAGTCATTGCCGAAGTGGATACCATCCAATTTCAAGGGTATAATTTTACTCCCCAAAATCTGCTGCTTACCCAGAACGGCAGCAATCTGGAAATCACCTTTGAAGGGGAGGCTGTTACAAAAGTCATCCTTCAAAACTTCAAATTAGAAAACCTGGATAATCTGTCAGCAATTTCTTCACGACCTGCTATTGGCAATATCCTGTTTAATGGACAAACCAGTATCACCGACAGTTTTGATGTGTTTGATGCCAACTCCACTCAGACTAACCTGTTCAATAAGAACACAGTGACATTCCTCAATGACCTTGACAACAACATTACAGGTTTAGACAACTCAAATGATGTAGTGAATGGTCAGGCGGGTAATGACAAAATGGATGGTTTGAGTGGTAACGACCTGCTGCGCGGTGGTACAGGCAATGATACTCTCATTGGTGATGAAGGGGATGACTCCCTCAACGGTGGTGAAGGGAATGACTCCCTCAACGGTGGTGAAGGAAATGACGCCCTTAACGGTGGTGAAGGGGATGACCTGTTGTCAGGTGATGCGGGCAATGACACCCTTCTTGGTGGTACGGACAATGATACCCTTCTTGGTGGTACTGGTGACGATCGCTTGGATGTTGGTTCTTCAAATGTTGATTTTTTTGTAGGAGGCGACCAGTTGCTGTCTGGGGATGATGGCAACGATACTCTCTCTGCCTCAGGCTACGAAAGCCGCAACGGGAACAACAATTACTCCTCTGGTAACAACACCCTCAACGGTGGCGCTGGTGAAGATTACTTGATTGTTAACTTTTCAAAAGCCAATAACCTGCTGAATGGTGATGACGGCAACGATACGTTCTTCAAGAACTACAGTGGTAATGATACGATAGATGGAGGTACTGGTGATGATTTGCTGTCTTATGACACCAGTGACGGTTCCTACGGTATTACCGAGGGAATCACTTCGACTTTTAATACTAATACTAACATTGGCTCAATTACGCTAGGCACGAACCGGGTTAGCTACAAAAATATCGAACGATTAGATATCAAAGGTACATCCTACGATGACTTGATTGTGGGGAGCAACGGTAATGATACGCTTGGCGGATTATACAATAGTGGCAATGATACTGTAGATGGAGGAATAGGTGACGATTTGTTGATCGTCAATGACGAAATTGCTACCGAGGGAATTACAACGACATTCGATTCCACTACTAATATTGGAACAATTACGGCAGGCACGACACTGGTTAGTTACAAAGATATCGAACGATTAAACATCACAGGTGGATTCTATGATGACAATATTGTGGGGAACAATGGGAACGATACGCTCGATCCGGGCAGGGGTGGCAATGATACGGTAGATGGGGGAACAGGTGACGATTTGTTGAAGTTTTTGACCTATGCTAGCGAGGGAATCACTTCGACATTCAATGCTACTACTAATACTGGCTCAATTACGGCGGGCACGAGTGGGGTTAGCTACAAAAATATCGAACGATTAGATATCACAGATACAAGCTACGATGACTTGATTGTGGGGAGCAATGGCAATGATACGATCTCCACGTCCGGGAATGGCAATGATACGATAGATGGGGGCAGTGGTGACGATTTGTTGTCCTATACCCCCAATAGTAGCGAGGGAATAACTTCAGCTTTCGATGTTACCACTAATACTGGCTTAATTACGACAGGCAGTGATCGGATTAGCTACAAGAATATCGAACGATTACAAATCGCAGGTACAAACGGCAATGACAATATTGTGGGGAGCAATGGCAAGGATACGATAATAGGAAACTATACTTTCTATGTCGGGTACCGTGAACTTTCTAGCGTTGAGGTTATTCGTGGCAATGACACAATAGATGGGGGCGAAGGTGACGATTTGTTGATTGTCAATAACAGTGGTGATTCCGAGGGCAAGGGAATCACTTCGACGTTCAATGATATCGCTAACACTGGCTCAATTACGGCTGGCACGAATCAGGTTAGCTACAAGAATATCGAACTATTAGAGATCACAGGTACACAATACGATGACTTCATTGTGGGGGGTAATAGAAATGATACTCTCAACGGTGGTGATGGCAATGATACCCTCATAGGTGGCAACGGTAATGATAGCCTAATTGGAGGATCTGGTACTGATACCTTTGCTTTCAATAGTTTCAATGAAGGCATTGATGGAATTTATGACTTCAACGCGACTGATGAACTCATTCAGGTATCGGCTGCTGGTTTTGGTGGCGGGTTATCAATCGGTTCACTTCAGACAAGTCAATTTAGCATCGGAGCATCTGCAACCACTAGCACTGAGCGATTTATTTACAACGATGTTACAGGTGGATTGTTCTTTGACCAAGATGGCAGTGCGATCGCCTTTACTCAAGTACAATTTGGACAACTTTCGAGTGGGTTGTCACTAACCAAAAACAATTTTGTGGTTGTTTAATTGTGATTAGCGCTTTATCACTCTAAGCAGAGAAAATAGGAAATGGTCAGATTGCGAGGTGTTTAAAATAGCAACTCGCATCCGATTTATCAGTGCAATTATAGCCAGCGATCGCGCGTGGAGTTCTTTCCTAGAAATAGTTTGTAAACAATATTGGTACTCCCATACTAAAAACCTTTGAGTGCAAACAACTACACAAACCTCATTGGCTGGCTTTAAAATAAAATCTTCTTGGCGGCTCGTGATTTCACCACTATCATCAGTGTGAACGCGGTTAACACAAATCGGCAGTTTTGTGTTTTACATAAATTATTTGACGACATAGGCATTCTTTAGGCAAGCAGCAAATGCCGATAAATACTAAGTCCACTTGAAGAGATAGGATCTATGTACAAAAAAATAATTTTAGGAGTAAACCTCTGTCTTTACAAGCTATCACCGTTAAGAGAGATTCTCAACCCCCCGCAGGCTTAATTGTCACCTTGCATGGTTGGGGTGCTAATGCTGAGGATGTAGCATCTTTGTTACCCTTGCTCAACTTACCCAATTACCAATTTGTATTACCCAACGCACCTTATCCTTATCCCTATTCTCCAGTAGGGAGGGCATGGTATGACCTGCGGGTGGAGAATATGTATCAAGGATTGGCAGAAAGTCGGCAACTGCTAATAGATTTTTTGCAATCTTTAGAAAGTACCACTGGCGTACCTTTATCACGCACCATTTTAAGTGGATTTTCTCAAGGCGGGGCAATGACTTTAGATGTCGGCTCAAAATTGCCCCTAGCAGGTTTAGTTGTCATGAGTGGGTATTTACATCCTGATGCAGTAACGGCAGATCAAAAAGGGATTCCGCCGACTTTAATCTGCCACGGGAGATATGATGAAGTTGTGCCCCTACAAGCTGCTTTGAAGGCACAAGAAACCCTCAAGTCTCTAAAAGTGGCGGTAGAATACCACGAATTTGACATGGGGCATGAAATAAATCCACAAACCTTAGAGGTGCTACGAAATTTTGTTGTAAATACAATTCCTTAGTCAGGATTACGAATTTTTTATAAATTCTGGTACAAATTCTGACAATTTTCACGAAATTAATGACTTCTAATGAGTAATATATATTGGGTGGCTGCGTTCAACGCAACTTAACCCATGCTGAAGGCGAGTGCTGCATAAGGGAGGGGCGAGCATTATGACAACTCTAAGCATTTCCAGGAAAGAAATTGCTGCCATGACTGTGGCAGAAGTAGAAGAACTGGCTACACGTCTGGAGCTAGATAATTATAGTAATGCTTTTGAGGGTTTAAATGATTGGCATTTATTGCGAGCGATCGCATTTCAGCGCCCAGAGTTAGTTGAACCCTATATCTACCTCTTAGACTTGGAACCTTACGATGAAGCGTAGTTGAGAGTTAGGAGTTAGAAGAGACGCGATTAATCGCGTCTGTACAGGAGTTAGGAGTTGAAAATTAATATTCGTAACTACTTACTTCTAAGTTACTACTTACTCCTAACTTTTTATCATGCCTAATCCAAAGTTGAACAAGGTTCTAATTGCTGTAGGTGGCGGTATCGCCGCCTACAAAATTTGTGCATTAGTTTCGACGCTGTTTAAAACTGGGGTGGAAGTCCGAGTTATCCTCACGGGTTCGGCGCAAGAATTTATCACACCTCTGACAATAGCCACCCTATCTCGTCATCCCGCCTACACAGATGATGATTTTTGGCAACCAACTCACTCTCGCCCGTTGCATATTGAGTTGGGTGAATGGGCAGATGTCATGGTAATTGCCCCCTTAACAGCTAATACATTAGCAAAGTTAGCCTACGGGATGGCGGATAATTTACTCACAAATACCGTGCTGGCTTCTACTTGTCCGGTGCTGTTAGCACCCGCAATGAATACGGATATGTGGGAACAGCTATCGGTGCAGCGAAATTGGCAACAGGTATTGATCGATAACCGATATCATGGAATGAATACAGCATCAGGATTATTAGCGTGCGATCGCGTCGGTGCTGGTAGATTAGCAGAACCTCCAGAAATTTTGGCTCACATCCAATCGTTATTACACACTCAAGGTAAACGAGATTTGGTAGGTAAACGAGTGTTAATTAGCGCTGGGGGAACGCGAGAGTATCTTGACCCAGTTAGATTTATTGGTAATCCTTCCACAGGTAAAATGGGATTAGCTTTAGCACAAGCGGCACTTCACCGAGGGGCAAGTGTCACTCTAGTACATGGCCCAGCTAATTGGGATGTACCATTAGGAGTGCAAGCAATTCCTGTTATTAGTGCCGAGCAAATGCAGCAAGCCATGCTGCAATATTTACCCAACGCTGATGTAATTGTGATGTCAGCAGCCGTTGCAGATGTGAAGCCACGAGATTATAGTACAGAGAAATTACCCAAGCGATCGCTCCCCCAAGCCTTACCCTTGGAATCAGTACCCGATATAGTCGCCCAATTAGCAAAACTTAAACAGCCGCATCAAATATTGATTGGTTTTGCAGCGCAAAGTGGAGATATTGTCAAGCCAGCATTGGGAAAATTACAGAGTAAAAAACTCGATGCTATTGTTGCCAATCCCATCGATCAACCTGATAGTGGTTTTGGGAGTGATAATAATCAAGCGATATTTTTAGATAATCAAGGACGGCAAGTAGCGATCGCACCTTGTTCTAAATTAGAAATGGCCCATAATTTATTTGATTTTGTCATCAATTGATTAGGTATTGGGTAGGGACATGGCATTGCCGTAACCGTACAAGGAAACTACTACTTTGAATTGGGTATAACCCGTATGCTCTATGGCTTCAAGTCACTTTCCTAGATTTTACAATATAAGTAAGACATAAAAATAACGCTTCAATTATATGAAAATACTCTCATCAGAACTAGTCCATTTGGGATTTGGCAAATATGTGCGTTCTGACCAAGTAACAGCAGTTATACCAATAGAAGAGGAGCGAGGCCCAGGGCGACGAACCTTTGTTCACGTTCAAGGACAAAACGATCCAATTATTGCCTCTCGTGCTGAAGATACCATCGTGCGTGATTTGGTACAAGAACCACACGAAGTTACCCAAGCTCGTCAGCAGCAGGAAATTCTTCAAGATTTATTGGTTAATTTAGCTAATGTTAATTCGACTGTGCGTCGAATTAACCGTGATGAAGGCAGTTTGGATCTTGATTTGTTAGAACGACGAATTAAGCAAGTCCTTGAAAATTAATTGTAGAAGTCAGCAAACTAAATAACGGAGAAAGATATTGCTGAATACCATTACAGACCAAGTTTCAGTATCAGATACACAAACAAGATCACCAAGGTTGTGGATACCTGAACGGGTACTGTTTACACCTGCTGCCCTAGATGAGGATTGGGGGCAGCAGATTCTTAAACGTGTGCAGTCACTCAACTTACCAATAGAAGAACTATCACAGAACCGCCTGAAGGGACTGCGCGGTGAATCTGAGCGGGATACTTACAACATCGCCAAGCGTACCTTAGCGGTGGTTACTGCACCACCCAGCTCTTTTAAACTCAGTCCCATCCCACCCTCTGCGGATTGGCAGTTTCACCTTGCCGAAGGTTGTCCTGCTCACTGTCAATACTGCTACCTAGCGGGTAGCTTGTCTGGCCCACCTGTAATTCGCGCTTTTGCCAATTTACCGCAGATATTAGAGAACTTAGCTAACTACGAGCAACAGGGAAAAACCACAAGTTATGAAGTTAGCTGTTATACAGATCCATTGGGTATTGAGCATTTAACTGGAAGTCTTGCTGAATGTATCCGCTACTTTGGTACTCGTAGCAATGCACATCTACGTTGGGTATCCAAGTTTGATGCTGTGGATGGATTACTCGATTTACCACACAATGGGCATACTCGTTGTCGGATGAGTGTTAATGCCGCACCGATTTCTGGCAAGTTTGAAGGTGGCACAGCATCCGTAGCATCCAGACTGAATGCATTACGACGGTTGGCGCTACCACAAGAGCATGGCGGTGGCGGTTATCCAGTAGGCTTGGTTATCGCGCCAATTATGCCAATAGACGATTGGCAAATGCACTATAGTCATTTGTTTGACCAGATAAACGAAGCACTGGATTTTGATTGTAACCTTACCTTTGAGTTAATCTCCCATCGGTTCACACCTGGGTCAAAAGAAGTGTTACAAACTTGGTATCCGCAATCCAAATTAGAGATGGATGAAGCAAAACGTAGCGTCAAGCGTAATAAGTTTGGTGGGACGAAGTATGTTTACGAGAAAGACACAATGAAGGCGTTGCGTAGCTTTTTTGAGAGTGAGATTAGTAGGCGCTTTCCAAATGCTGAAATTCTTTATTGGACTTAGAAGACTACTTTGTTCAAAATGTATTTGAGCAAATTAATTATTGGGCAAGAGAGTGATTGATATATGATGCGATCGCTCTCTTTTCAGGTTTTCAAAAGCTGGTGCGTTAGACTAAAGCCCTAACACATCCTACAAACGATTTATTTTATAAATGGTGTCTTACCTTTAAAATCTAGTTTGTCTACTGCACCAAGACGAAATCTGCTATAAATCGAGCTATTACAAGTTCGACTTGCACGATGCCAAGGTTGAACTACGCCCACGCAAAGCGGGATAATTTGGGCAGATTACAGGCGGCGTTATACATTAATAAGTGTATCTGCAATACCGGACTTGTTCTGGCTTAGTCTCAATAGCAAAGGTTTGGAGATGTTTACTTTATCAGAAACTTCTATCCTGGCGGCAATCCTACTGGTAGCTTTAGGCATTTTGGGCTGGGGCTTTTATCGCGCCAGACCTTTTGGTAAACTGGGAATCTTAGCCTGGTTACAGTCGGTGGTGTTGATGACTCCCTGGCTCCTGTTTTTTGGATTGTTTGCCGCAGGGATTTACATCAATATAGCGGGTATATTGTTCTTAGTGGTAACTTCTGCCGGATTGTACGTCTACTTGGGCAGACAGTTACGCGCAGCTGGGCAAGATGCCATCCTCAAGCAACGTGCCACAGAAAGACTCGCTGCGGCTTCCTTGCTTGAAGCAAATTCCCCACAACCAAAAGTAGCAGAACTGAAACCGGAGATCCCACCGATACCAGAAGAAGACTTGAATGCAGTTAAAGGTATTTTCGGTATCGATACGTTTTTTGCTACAGAAACGATCGCTTACCAAGATGGAGCCATTTTCAAAGGTAATTTGCGGGGAGAACCAGAAGAGACTCACAATCGTCTAACTGCAAGTTTACAGCAACGCCTTGGCGATCAATATCGCCTGTTTTTAGTGGAAAATACAGACGGCAAACCAGTGGTAATCGTCCTACCCAGCCGCAATGATCCCCGGCCGATGTTGCGATCGCAAAAAGCTTTTGCAGGTATTCTGTTGATAGCGACCATTGCCACAAGTTTAGAAGCTGCGGGATTACTGCTGAATTTTGATTTCTTTGGCAATCCTGGGCGGTTTCAAGAAGCTTTGCCCATAGGCGCTGGGATATTTGCGATTTTAGTAGCTCACGAAATCGGTCATTGGTTACTTGCTCGGCGTCACCAAATCCGCCTTAGCTGGCCTTTCTTTCTGCCAGCTGTGCAAATTGGTTCCTTTGGTGCAATTACCCGCTTTGAATCTCTATTGCCCAACCGCAAGGTATTATTTGATATCGCCTTGGCAGGGCCAGCCGCAGGTGGTATTGTCTCTTTGTTAATGCTGGTGACGGGCTTGGTGCTTTCCCGCCCAGGTAGTTTATTTCAATTGCCAAATCAGTTTTTCCAAGGGTCGATTTTGGTAGGAAGTTTGGCGCGAGTTGTCCTTGGTTCGGCGTTGCAGTCGTCGTTGGTAAGTGTTCATCCCTTAGTGATAATTGGTTGGCTGGGGTTAGTAATTAACGCTTTGAACTTAATGCCAGCCGGACAACTCGATGGTGGGCGCATTGTTCAGGCGATTTATGGACGCAAAACCGCAGGACGAGCAACAGTAGCAACTTTAATTTTACTAGCGCTAGTGTCTCTCGGTAATACTCTTGCCATGTATTGGGCGATCGTGATTTTCTTCTTGCAACGGGATCAAGAACGCCCCAGCTTGAATGAAGTCACTGAACCCGATGATGCTAGAGCCGCTTTGGGGCTTTTGGCTCTATTCTTGATGATTACCACCCTTCTACCCCTAACTCCCGGTTTGGCTGGGCGTTTGGGAATAGGATAGTGTTTATGGAGCCTACACCCAAACAAGCAATATCCGCAATTCGGGTGTGCGCCCAACTTACCAGAGTTTATAAAGGAATAGACCTTGTAAGATTAGACGAGCGCACCAGAAATGTTTATATCTTGGCAAATAATTCAATCGAAGCTGAGGTAACACCAACTGGAGAAATTCTTTGGTTATGACAAAACCTAACTTTCAACAAATGCCTTTAGAGCAGCTAAGAACTTATATTTTGGAGCATCGCAACGACGATGAAGCATTCCATATCTACATCGACAGGAGACGTGCCCAATCTCCAAAACAGATACCCATGACAATTGAGGAAGCGGAGGCTGATTTACAGAGACGGTTTGGACAGCAAGCTAGTTAAAAGACCATGACAGATTTTTAAGTGATTGTCGGTGAACCTTCACTGAAATTAAGCGTTTCACCGACAGCTTATGAGGAAAATTAACTAAATGGTTTCCAACCTGCTAGCAAATTCGGGTAAGCCGTAGGTGTGGGGAAAATTTTCTGGAAGGCAGTTTGACGCTCTTGAGGCTTTTCTTTGCTCATGTTCCAGAGGGTTTCATAGAAAAAGAAAGAGACTCCAGCGAAATTGCGATCGCGTACTTTTTGCACTTGTGTCTGAATCTGCTGCATCGGCACAGATCGGTTTTTCAACCCAGCCAAAATGCCCACACTCACTGGAATATGGCTTTTTGCTGCTTTCACTTCTGGATACTCTAATTCGCTGATAAAAACATTCAAGTCATCACGATATATCTGCAAAACTAAGTCTTCAATAATTCCCATCCGTTCCCACTTCTGCCAGTCTGCTAAAAAGAAATCGTAGGACAAACGTTGAGGATTAGGAGCAACAGAAACCAGGCAATTTTTTTTAGTAGCTTTAATGGCTGTAAATACCCGCTTCATAAACTCGGTGATTTTGTTAGCTCTCCAGCGCACCCATTCTGGATCTTTAAAGTTTTTGGAGGGAGCTTTACCACGATGTTCTTTTTTGTAAAGTGCCACTGTATAGGCATCGTACCCTAATTCTGATGGTAAGCCAAAATGGTCATCAAATTGAATACCATCGATATTGTAGTTTCTAACAATTTCAACGATTAAATCTTGGATAAACTGTTGTACTTCTGGGCGAAAGGGATTTAGCCAAACGCGATTATGTGTCCCTTCTTTGACAATGCGAGTTCCATCACTGCGACTGGTGAGCCATTGGGGACGATTTTTAGCTAATAGAGAATCTGCTGGTGCCATGAAGCCAAATTCAAACCAGGGAATCACTGTTAACCTTTTTTGATGTCCCACATCGACAATTTCTTTGAGGATATCTCGCCCTTTGAGTCCTGGCGTGGGATCGAGCGATCGCCCAATAACTTTTTGGGCAACTTTGCTAGGATATAATGTATATCCCCAATTCCAAACCGCCGGATATATGGTGTTAAAATTGAGTTCGTCAAGGCGTTGCAAAGATCCCTTAAGGCGATCGCGCTCAAATAACACATCACTATCAATATTTGTTAACCACACTCCCCTTAACTCAGATGCTGGCGTTCGCGGCAGATTAATTTGAGCGTTCAAAGGGAACGATAGCATCACCGTAGCAACTACACTCAAGATACCTATAACGGCAAACAAAAGAGACTTTCTGCTTTGGCGAATATTCAACCAAGAAGCATCAACACACCACTTGACAAACCTTTTCATCATTTAGTTACATACATGATCAAATTATGAGCAATCAACATGAATAGCGATCGTTATCGATTGTAAGCGCTTACAATCGATAACGATCGCTGAGGTTTATGGGAACTCCAAAAAATAAATTATCCAATTTTTGGAATCAAAACGATTTTTCCTCCTCTGCCCTAAAAGCGTACCCAAAGGGTACGCAAGCTACGCATAGCGTCCCGCAGGGATGGAATATTTTTTTATTTGTCAGTCCCTTATTATTGGGCGCTGGCTATGAGATCATTCCAGGCTTTGACTGCTGCTTGTAAATTCTTTGGCAGGTTATTTCGAGAAATATCGTTGTACTCAACCGTACCCTCTTGACTGGTAAGAGTGTAGCCGATATAGTCAGCAGCACCGCTAGGAGCTGGGTAACTCAGATTTTTGAATTTACTAAATTTAAAACGTTCTAGCGATCGCACAAATTGTTGCACCCGTTGCACAGAAACGCGGCGAACACTACGCTCAGAATCATTAGCATCACCAATCCGCACCCGAATTAGTTGTCCATCTTTGAGTAAGACAGTCTCGTAAGTTCTGCCAGTAATACCACCACTGGAAATTTGCCGAAATACTACATATTGATCTAATGGTGGTGGTAACTGGCTGACTGGAATTTTCACAGGGGCCACTGGAATTGAGCTAGCCTTTTCATTCAGCCTGAGTGCGGAACCTGTTTGATTGGTATGATAAACCAAGGTTTGTTCACCAATGCCTACAACCACGCGCCAACCTGGTACCAAAGCTTCGGTACAGAATTCATCAGCATTAGCTAATTCTAAACAGCCATTTTTCCAAGTTTGCTGTTGAAACTCAATGATTCTTAGCTGAGAAATTGGCTGTTGCAAACGTTTGGAAGCGGCTTGCAAAACAGCATTTTTTACAGATGTGGGTAATTTATTTTGCAGATTGTTTGCCAAAGGTAAATCTAGCGATCGCCCATTGTTATGGTCTAAATCTTGCAGTGCCGCGTCAGCTACTGGAAGTGGCAAGCGGTTTGGTTTAATATTGTCTTTGAAAACTTCATTGCTTGTTTCTAGCGATAACTTTGCAGTAACGCCCATAGCACTTTTGATAAAGGTTAAACTGCTATGAACAGACAAAATTCCAGTCAAAATCAAAACAGTTAAAATTCGCGCTTGATTTGGGTTAAAGTAGTCTTTCAGCATTAATTTCATAGTAAGATTTAGTGAAGAGTTATAGAACTCATAAATAGTATCCAGCCAATAATATATAGTAAAGTATACAATTCCCAAACTTTACAAGTTGGAATTAATTTAGTACCTGTCTTCTAAAACAGATATAAAGACAGACGCTGATGTAGTAATTGTTTGTTCCTTATAGCGATTCTCATTTGAATAAGGGACACAGCACTCCCCTGTGCCTACGAGTATCTGTGTTCATCTGTGGTTAATTATTCTTTCTGTAGCTTACCCATGCGGGAAGCGTTATATAGGACTCATATTTGATTTTTGAACAAAACTCAGTACACCTTTATTCCTTCTTCCCAGTCCCCAGTCCCCAGTAAAGAGTCCCTTACCTCTACGAGTGATTCAGAAATCAAAGACGCTCGATAGCGCAGCATTAGCGACGCAGGAGCGTCTGACTCGCTACCGCTTCGCTATCGGATTGCTATTAGGACTTACGCACTGTACAAAAGAGCTATCTTGTGTATTAACGTAAATACGTTGTTCCAGGCTTTTGGAGGTTGCTTTTGATTGCTGGCGATCGCCAAAATATGATTGAAAAACCTAGATAGAAGCCTTGAAAACTCTACCTGTCATTTTTGCTTTTATGTCAATGCGTAAGTCCTAGCTATACAGCAGATTGTAAACTTGGTGAGGTACAGATAATCGTAAATGGGCACAACATTTTGTGACCCTACCCGTGTACTTCATTTACCTAAAATACTCTTGATACAAATTTTGGATAAAAATACACTTAATCAACACGCCCTATAGCCTTACGTCAATCAAGTAAGAACTCAGAAGCTCAGGCTTCACTAGATGAGAAGTTACTTGGAAAAGATAACCCACACCTCTAGCTGATAAAATAGGTTGCGAGAAAAGCTTGCAATACTTTCTGGCTCACCTTCGTAAGCGAGAGTTCAATAAAAGTAATTATTAGATAAAGAATGCGACAGAACCGTAGCGGAGGTTTTGCTCGGCTCAAACTTACCCTATACAAGATTTTGCAAGTACTCTCAATCAATATTAAGCGCTAATCGCTTGTTGTTCAGCTTCAACTAACTGATTTTGAGGTACATCAAATCTAATAGTACTAGCTGCCCAGTCTTTTAAATCGGGTGCTAGCCAAACTAGCTTACGCAGAATTTCATCATTGATCCACAATACCAACGGAAACTGGAACTCTTTCCGAAACTGATTTCGCATAATGTTGGTACTGATGATTAGTTGGTTAATTTCTATTACAGATTCTAAACCCCGTACCATCAAAGCTTCGAGTTGAGTAGCACCAATCGCAGTTGTAATAGCTGTATACAATGTGTCTGTTGCAGGTGAAAGCAGGATTTCGTGGATATCTGCTGATGAAAATTCTGTTAACACATTCAGCACTTGCTGCTGCCTTTCAACACTGTTACAACAAGCTAATATCAGTGAGAACTCGTCACTAGAAACCATTATCGACCTTGCCAGCCTTTTAGTGGCTGCTGTGCTGTTAGCTGTGCCGTTTTCCGAATTACTTAAGCTGATCATTAAAAAATCCTGCTTTTAATTTTAAAAATGTCTGAGCAATATTCAGTTATTTTACTCTATGAATTTTTATTCAAAAATGTTAAATGGGCAATTTGGATGAGGTTTTTATTCTAATACCAAGCATAATACTACGCATTACCTAAGGAAAAAGTATATTCTATATCATTCCACACATACAATTACAGTTGAATTATCACTGTATTTTTCTAAATTTTGGCACCTACCAATCATTAAGTAATTGTTTTGCAATATAAAGTAAAAAAAATGCTCGGTATTTAGTTTAGGAATAAAGATTGAGAAGTGGGAGAAAACTGAACTGGCAACTGGTTTATTGCTGCCTAAGGTAAGCTTTTTCTCTTGCCAAACCATTTCGGGGCGGGTGTAGAGTGTGGAGTAGTGAAATGAAATCAGGCCAAGATGCGAAAATCTTCTTCCATAAAAATTAACTCATCCGTTTGATAGAACTATAAATTGAAGATGTCGCCTCGTTAGTCAGAGGTCACGGAATTGTTACCTTTCTAAGATCAGTTCAGAACATCTAAAAATTTAACAAGTCATGCATTAAAACAAATTTGGAGGGAAAATGCAACATGATGAGTTTATTGGCCAGGCGCAAAATCGCGCTCGTTTCAATACCGTTTGATTAAAAAATTTCTTGGTAGAGGCAGGCAGTTAAGTAGCTTCTCTAGGAGATGTTGCACCAATGCTCCAATTAAAAATTATTAATTAAAAATTGCCAGACGCTCTAGGATGAGCTACTGCTTCTCGACCAGGCGCTACCCGAACCCTATCATTGTGGGCTGCTGAACCCAAAATTAATTAAAAAAAGTCAAGGGCGAATGCATGTAAATATTTAATCTTTTGTAAACTAATCAGGAGTGCCACACCATGCGATTCAAAGATCGGAGGTTTGCGGGTCAAGTTTTGGCTAAAGAGTTAGCCGCTTATACTAACCGCCCAGATGTTCTGGTATTAGGGCTACCAAGGGGTGGTGTACCTGTTGCCTTTGAGATTGCCAAAGCATTAAATGCTCCTCTAGATGTTTTTGTGGTACGTAAATTGGGTGTACCCGATCAAGAAGAACTAGCTATGGGAGCGATCGCTTCTGGTGGTGTGCGGATAGTCAATGAATATATAATCAGCCTGGTGAAGATATCCGATGAAGTAATTGCTAGGGTGGCAGTGCAAGAAGAACGGGAGTTAGAGCGGCGAGAACGGCTTTATCGTTCAAATCGTCCCTTACCAAATTTACAAGGACGCACGGTCATTTTAGTAGATGATGGTTTAGCCACGGGTGCAACTATGTGGGCTGCTGTTGTGGCTGTGCGAAAGCAGCAACCCGCTCAGATTGTGATTGCTGTACCTGTCGGTGCACCCGAAACTTGCCATAAGTTAGAAGCTAAGGTAGATAAAATTGTTTGTATTTTGACACCTAGCCATTTCCAAAGCGTTGGTCTTTGGTACGAAAACTTTCCCCAAACTACGGATGAAGAAGTCTGCGACTTACTCGCAAAAGGGACAGAGGGTACTTCTTGCTGGGGAGAGAACCCCATCCATACATATTGAGAAATTCTTCGAGAGTGAGAAACGAAGGAGTTGCTGTAGTCATCGCCATGAGTTCAGTATCATTCCCACTCTGCCACAACTTTATCGTTTATATTTTCTGCTGAGATAAATCCATTAAATTTGCCAGTTTGTAAACTACCCGCGCTCCGACATTACCATCCCACTCACCATTACCGACTTCGCAGATATCAAAGCCAATAATTTTTCTCCCACTATTAACTAATTCCCGGAATAGACAAAATGTTTGCTCTAATTCCAACCCACCTGGAACAGGAGTACCTGTACTCGGACAAAGTTTGGGATCTAGACCATCTGCATCAAAGCTAATATAAACAGACTCAGGTAAATGACTGATAATTTCTCGGCATAAATCAATCCAAGTTGTTCCAGAGTAAAGCTTTTGTTTAATGGCTGGGTCGTAATATGCAATAATGCGACTATCAGATTGGTCAATCATTTGCACTTCATCATGACTAATATCACGCAAAGCCACCTGCACTAGCTTGGAAATTTGCGGTATTTTCATCGCATTAAACATAATAGACGCATGAGAAAATTCAAATCCCTCATACGCATCACGTAAATCTGCGTGGGCATCAATGTGCAAAATGCCATAGTTTGCGTACTTAGCCGCTAATGCTTGGAAATAACCTAACGGCGAACTATGATCCCCACCAATGACTGCAACTCGCTTACCATTATTAATTGCTTGCTGGCAATTTTCAAACAGCCATTGATTTACCTGTTGACAAACTTGATTAATTTCTCTGAGGACAGGTGTTAAATCTGGTGTATCTGAGAGTTCTTTACCTTGGGCTAATCGTTCAATAATTTTTGCTGCCAAGGCGCGGTAATATGTATTCTTCTCTAAAATATCTTGGGGAATTTCCACCATGAAAATTCCCTGCTTCCAACCATCAGGGTTATCAAAATCGAACAAATCTAGTTGAGTTGAAGCATCGAGAATTCGCTGTGGGCCGTTAGCAGTGCCAGCGCCATAAGAAACAGTGACTTCCCACGGCACACCAAAGACAATCAGGTTTGCAGACTCATAATCGCAGGGCAAACCTAAGAGGTTGCCATTTACTTCACCTATGCCGCTAGGATTGTAGTCTTGTAATTGATTACTCATCGATTATCTTCTGGATTTACGTGGATAGACAGCACGCCGCCTAGTGGACATCTGCATTGTAATAAAAATTTTTCCCAGACGGTAAGCTACAGCGCCTTTATTACTTGGTCAAAATTGCGGCGATACACCTGTTGTCCGTACTCCTGCCACTCATTGTCTGATGAGTGGGGCGATCGCTTTAATGTTGCTTGTTGGACGTATGCCATCAGTGGGCGACGAAGACACTCATATTTCTCAAAGGCTTTGGCTATAGCTTGGAGATTATCCCAGTTATTCTCCTCAGCAATTTTAGCAATGAGTGTTGTAACTATTAGCGCATCTTCAAATCCTTGATTAGCTCCTTGAGCCATAAAGGGAGGCATTCCATGTGCTGCATCGCCAACTAATACGATTCGCCCTACACTCCAGGCTGGTGGAATTTTAGCAGGATTAGCTTCAGTATTGAGGTCAGTTGGGTTAGAAACTTGTAGAGAATCTGAAATGGTAGCAGGGTGAACGTAGTATGGACGCTGCTGCATGTTGGCAGGAGGAGATATACGCACTAATTGCTTGAGCGAATCAGGAAAGTCTGCTTTCTCCAATTCCTGCAAAGCTAAGTCAATTAAAGAACTTTCAGACTTTCCTTGCAACGAGTCTAAAGGCAAAGCAAGATGTATTACGTACCCAAGTTCACCAGTTGGTCTGCGAAATAACATAATCCTGATGTTATTTATAAAAACAGAATTTCCAGATATTTCATCATTAGTGATTGTTATAACTGGTGAATCTTCAAATAAATCTTCTAGTTCCGTCTTTAGTTCCTTTGCTATCTCAGCTATTTTCCTACAAAATATAGCTGCAAATCCAGAGTATTCAGGTCGCGCAAAATCATGATATTGAGTATCTGTGTAAAGCAGCCTACGAACTGTTGAATTAATCCCATCTGCTGCAACAACTAGTTTAGCTCTAATCGATTTTGTTTCTAATTATTGGGGGGTAATATCTGAGTTTTGCAGCTGTATATCATTATTTTTCTGCCCCTCTGCCCAATACGCGTAGGGGTTGGTTTCTATTCGTGTGTCACCTACACAATCTATGCGAATACAACCTTTTTCCGGCTCATTCACAACATTAATACAACGATGATTAGCTTTAACTCGGTCTTGTGGAAGTAGCTGTCTAAGGGTTGTCTGCAAATTGTACCAAGAAATTGACACTCGACCCTCGCCATATTCTTTAAACCAGTCATCAAAACTAAGCGAAATTGAATTAATTATCTTTCCCTGTAAATTTTTATAAACCCATTGGGGTGAAGCCTTTGCAGGTTATTGCTTTTGAGCAGATTCGACAGTTTCCTGGTCATTAGACTGCTTGGGATTCAATAAATCCAGTCCAGTTTTTTTGACTTCTTCGTAAGCGTTAGGATCTAAGTATTTGAGAGCTTGTAATCCATTGGGGAGAAGATCCACTGTTTGTCCAACTTGACGAAAGGCGCGAGTTTGATCGATTACAAGGACATTTTCAATACCACGTTTACGTAAGCCAATGGCAGTTGCTAACCCAATAGGGCCAGCGCCAACTATTACAACATCGTAGATTTCTTGAGGATTAGAAGAAGAGATAACAGATGCGGCTAAGGTATCAGCTTTGGTTGATGTGTTTGTATGTGTATGAGGACTTGATTTAGTTTCCGGCATATTTTTTATATACAATAATCTGGGATAGAAGCTGGGCAATATGGAAAGCTATAACCCTCAATTTACATAGGATCACACAACAATATTAAAATCAAATATAAAAAGTTAGATATTTTGCCGTTGTTGAATGCGATCGCAGCCCGTATAAATGAGTAAAACTAGGCTATGGATGAGTGTCAAAAATAATTTCATTTTTTGGCAATCACCTTAAAGCACGTTAAACTACTAAGAAGTTAAACTACTAACAAATTCAAGTTAAGGATGGATTTATATGCGCTTACCAATTGCAATTACTGCCATTTTAGTCGCGTCTTTGGGTTTGAGTACACCTGTAATATCTCAACCTCCTATACAGGTAGCTCAAAAGCCAGCGTCTAATAGTTTCGCTTTAGAACAATTTAAGACTAATTCCCGATTATGGAGACATAAAAATATCTCTAACTATCGCTATGAATTTACTAGAAGTTGCTTCTGTTTTCCCAAAGCCACAGAACCAGTGATTATTGAAGTACGTAATGGAGTCACGGCTTCCATTACTTATAAATATGCTAAAAAACCAGTAGATACAGCATTATTTGAAAAATATAATACAATTCCTAAACTCTTTAATACCATTAGAAATGCACTCATTCAAAGAGCAGATAACTTGACTGTACAATATAACCCGATACTTGGCTACCCTACTCAAATTAACATTGATTATGATAAGCAAAGAACTGATGATGAAATATTCTTTACAATTAGTAATCTGCAACAGATCAAGTAAATATAACTAACGAAAGCATTCATATAATAGAAAATTCCTGGCTTGTCGAAAAAGGCTAGTTCAGCCATTTTCTATCTAAAAGTTGGGGCAGTAAAATCAAAAATATCGAAATATAACAACCTGCCCCTTCATTTAATACCAATTTAATGTGAAGCTGCACTAAATGAGTAACTCTCTATCAATGCCTCCCCGCAAGCGGGGAACTTGGGGCCCCCTCTGGGGATTAGGGGCAGGGAGACAAAGCATAGCCTTGGCGGGGTGGGGTTCTTCGGGTTTAGTAATCACCCGAATTTGATATAAATTCTATTTAACACTGTAAATCCAGGTTGTCATCAACAAACAGAGTTGTGAAGTTTTCTTAGTGTGGATTTATTGGATTGTCAAAAACAGTGTCATCGCTTTATGTATGAACCCTCATGAAGTACTTCAAAATTGCTAATTGTAGTAAATACTCCAGCATCGGCAGCTAGATTACCGATATTAATTTGGGTTGGATAACCAAGCTGTGGATTGTACACTACAGTTAGCTCAGATTCTCCACTATTGATCGTATTCAGAATCAAATTAAAAAGCTTAGGAACTGTACTATATTGTTGTAATTGTTGTAAGACCTGTGGATTCACTCGCTTACCAGTTTGAGCATTCGTGATAGATTTTGTGATGCCGTTACGTACTTCAATGATTACTGGCCCTCTGAAATCGGGAAGACAAAAACAATTATTGCTAAGTTTGTAGCGATAGTTGTTAATTTTTTTTTGATTCCACAATTGGCGATTAATTCTTAGCTGTGTTAAGTTCGAGTTAGTAATTTCTGCTTTTGCTCCATGCGTAGGAGGCACAGACATTACTGGAGCATTCAAACTCAAAGATGCTACTAAGATTGCACTAATAGCAATAGGTAAGCGCATATCAATCCTTTGTTAACTAACGTTGAGTTATAGTTTCAGTGTGACTAAATAGGATTCCAGAGAGTTGAAATCACTTTTATAAGTTGACACAGTTTATACAGAGAATCCCTAAGCGCTCGTAACAGCAGGAATATTCTCTACTATAAACTGAAAAAAATTCCACACAACCTTACAGTACTATTCACCTCAAATTTTGTGTTTTATGCAAAAAACGAATAATTTTAAAATTGGCATTATAAAACTTAAAAGCCAGTATCAGGTAAACCCCAAGACCCTAGCTACATAGGAGTTTCAGGAAATTAAATATTTACTTATGTAGTAATGATAATCATTTTAAGGCGGAAGTTAGAGACGGATACAGTCGAAGATAAACTTATTTATATTTTCTGGAAAGAGTTAATTTATTTATTTTATCATTACATCAGTTTTTACAATTATCTAGTAAGAATAGCTATACCCATGTAGTAATTGCTCTACTAAGAGTAACTACTTATAAAACGCTGTTAGAAATTGAAATTCTATGAGAAAAATTATTGTTGGGGTGATGGGGCCTGGAAAAAATGCGACAGCAAATGATTTACAAAATGCTTATACACTAGGTCAACTTATTGCCAAACAAGGATGGATTTTACTCACAGGTGGTAGAAATGTCGGTGTAATGGATACAGTAAGTAAAGGTGCAAAATCTGCTAAGGGTTTAACTATTGGTATTCTTCCCAGCGATAATCAAGATAGTATTTCCTCTTCAGTAGATATTGCTATTTTCACAGACATGGGAAATGCTAGAAATAATATTAATGTTCTCACTAGTGATGTGGTAATTGCCTGCGGTATGGGTGCAGGAACTGCTTCAGAAATTGCCTTAGCTTTGAAAGGAAATAAGCAAGTAATTTTGTTGACTAATGATGAAGAAAGTAAGATTTTCTTCAAAAAGCTATCACCAGAAAATGTTTATATTGTGGAGAGTGTGGATCAGGCGATCGCTACTGCCAAAACAATTTTATACTAATTCGTAATTTGTAATGTTTAAGTCCCACAAGCCAGATAATCTCCGATTATATCCATACCACCTACCACAAAGCGATCGCTACTTAGAAGTAGTTTTGTCTGTGCCGACCACCAAGGCGATCGCTAGCTTCCAATAGCGTAACATCGTATCCTTTAGTTTTTAATAGTCGTGCAGCACTTAACCCAGTAAAGCCTGCTCCAATGACTATCACTCGACCTTGACCAGAACCCGCATTGTAACCTGAAATATGAGCATTTGGGCTATCGGGAAGCATAGCTTTAATTTACTCGCTATATCTAGTTGACACTAAATTTACACTATGGCTGTTTAACCCGGTTTAAAATTTTATAAAATTCAAAAAATTTCCTATACTCAGCTTGACGTGAAGAAACACACAAGTCTAATAATGTTTTAGTTTTGGCAGCATCTGCGCGTACTATAAGACAAAAAGTTCTCCCAAATAAACTTTGAAAAGCCTCAAAGCTATACTCAGGGTTACTTACAGCCATTTTCGTATTTATTTATTTATAGCGTATTCTTACTCTGCTTGGGTTCTCAACTACTATTAACACTCAACTAACTGGCGATCAGCCTTTTACCCTTGACTAGACTTTGTTTCTAACTCCCGACAAAATGAGCGAACCGGGAATATTATGTGCTGTTATAACTTGCACCATACTATGTGGTCTATTTGTTTAAAGATTTAATGTATAAATGACTTAGAATTATATTTTTTTTGCTAAGAATATCCCTTATGTAACATTTCAAAAAATTTACACGAAAATAGGCATAAACATATTTAAACTTTAAGTTAATCGGTGTAAGCTAAGTAGGTATGCACAAATAAACCTAACTATGTAACGAAATATAAAAAGCTTGAAGCTCTTGTGATTGCTTGGCTTTGCTGCGTACCCTGTGGGAACGCCAGGACATATAACATAGTTATAAATTTTTCCGCCTACTTAATTATGTAAATATGTTTCTCGCATAACCATTTTAACCACTCGCACTAATTCCGTTGTAGGAGGTGTAATAAATTTAACGTACTTGTTTACATAGATGTTTAAAGAGACTAAACATGACTGTAAAAAGATTGAGTTTAGTAGCTTCTAAGCAAAGCAAGCAATATTGTTGGTTGAAGTGAGATTTTTATTGACTATTAAAATCTCAAAAAAGCATGATGTGCTTTATAGTTTTTCTCGCCTTTTGACTGTAGCCTGCCCAAAGCCAGCTTTTTAATATTGGAGGTTACGGGCTGTAAACTGAAGCATCCCCTACTCAATTGATTTTAATACCTTGCTTGGCAAAGCTCTAGACGCTTTGCTTCAAAATTCTTTTTCAACCTCTTGCTAAAAGCACGAATTTTGTGGCGTCCGAAGACACCTCAAGGGTTGATGCTTTACGAACATTAAGGCTTGGTTAGGCAAACGTCTAGCCAAACAATACAGCATTCACATTAGTGATTGTCAAATAAAAACACTTTTTTATCAAAAAAACTCTTTTCTTCTAGGAAGCTTAGAGTTTCTTCGCAGAATAAAAAAGTATCAACGAATACTTAATGTTAATTTTTTCAATTTAGACCAATAGCTAAATTTCGTCTTGGAGATTAGAAAATGCCACCCGTGCTTTCTGAGGAACATGTAGGCGAAAGGCTCTTGTACACCTTGGGTGCAAAGCTTTCAGAAAAAGAATTACAAAACTTTTTGGCAACAATGGAAATTGTGGAGCCACCACTAGCAAAGCAGTTCTGGCAATCTGCACAGACGAATCCTGGTATCTACATTATCCTTACAGGTAAAGTCCGACTGTTGGATAGCTCTGAGAATTTAATCACTACCTTTGGTGCATGGTCTGTTTTCGGCGAATTGACTCTTTTTCCCGAAGCTGACTTTAGTCCTTATGTAGTCAGAGCTTCGACAAGCTTAAAACTGGGCTATTTCAGGCAAGACGCATTGCAAACATTGATAGATAAATATCCTAATATTCGCGATCGCCTTTTTGCCCGCGCAGAACTTTGGGATTTGCTGTTGTTATGTCGCCAAACCTCACAATTACCGTGCCATACTTCACTTGTACCAGGGATGCTCAAAGCTTTATCTCTCTTTGAGCGACAGCATTTAGAAACTGGCTCTCTAACTACGCAAGTATCCCAAGATTCTGAGTTATGGCTATTGTACAGAGGTCAACTGCGGCATTCTGAAGGTCATTTTTTGACACCAGGTACAATCTTTGCCCAACCAAAACAAGGTGATTGGCACGTAACTCAACCAACAATTGCTTACATTCTGAAAAACGACCATAAGCAAACAGCACTAGAATACTTCCCGGAGTTGGGGAATTGGGGAGTGGGGAGTGGGGAGTGGAGAGTGGAGAGTAGGGTAAAAACTTCCCAATCTCCAAAATCCAAAATCATTCCTTTTCCCCAACGAGATCAGCAGTCACAACAACAACCAAAAAAAGCACGTTTTTACTTTCCCAGTCCGAAAGTGCAAGTAGGGCATTGGTGGAGACATCTCACTAAGAGCTATCCCTTTTATGCCCAACAAAGTGCTGCCGATTGTGGCTCTGCTTGCTTGGTGATGATTGGTAACTATTGGGGGAAGCATTTTAGTATCAATCGCCTGCGGGATATGACCAACGTCAACCGTAGTGGTGCATCTCTAAAGGCTATGGCAACAGCAGCAGAAAACCTGGGTTTTGCTACCCGTCCGGTGAAAGCCACTCTTGATAAATTAGCAGAACAACCTTTACCTGCAATCGTCCATTGGGAAGGCAAACACTTTATCGTTGTCTATGAAATCACCAAAAAGCGGGTGATTGTATGTGATCCTGCTCTTGGTCAACGCAGCCTGACAAAAGCTGAATTTCAAGCAGGTTGGAGTGGTTATGCATTGTTACTGCAACCTACAGCTTTATTAGAAAATACTAAAAACGAAAGTACAAGCTTCTGGAAATTTTTTGAGTTAATCAAACCTCACTATCGGACATTATTAGAAATCTTTGCAGCTTCGGTATTAATCCAATTATTTGGACTGGTAACGCCAGTATTCACTCAATTGTTGCTCGATAGAGTACTTGTGCAACGTAGCGTTACAACCTTAAACGCTATTGGTTTGGGGATGATTATTTTTGGATTATTTGGTGTCGCTGTCAATGCTCTACGGCAATATCTTCTATTTCATACTGCTAACCGCGTTAGTATCTCCCTACTCGTAGGTTTTATCAAACATACCTTCCGCTTGCCCCTTTCTTATTTCGAGTCGCGTTACGTTGGGGATATAGTCTCACGCATCCAAGAAAACCAGAAAATTCAGCAATTCCTCACTGGTGAGACACTCTCCATTTTGCTGGATATGCTGACATTGGTGGTTTATCTGTCCTTGATGTTCTCCTATAGCTGGCGCATGTCATTATTCGTGCTGTGTACAGTACCGCCATTTTTTATCTTGGCGCTAGCGAGCACAAATATTTTGCGCCGTATCTCTAGAGAAATTTTTAATGCAGGCGCTAAAGAACAAAGCTATCTCATAGAATCCCTTAGCGGAATTCGTACCGTTCGCTCATTGTCAATTGAACAGACTGTGCGCTGGCGTTGGGAGGAACTGCTGAATGATTTGGTCAAAAAAGCCTTTAATGCTCAAATAATTGGTAATCAACTGCAAATTATCAGTGGCGTCATCCAAACTTTTGTAAATACTGCATTGCTGTGGTATGGAGCGACCCAGGTAATTAATGGCGAACTGACGATTGGACAATTAGTTGCTTTCAATATGTTGGTGGGTAACGTCTTGAGTCCTTTCCAACGGCTATCTATGCTGTGGAATCAATTGCAAGAAATTGTGATTTCCACCGAACGCATAAATGATGTGTTGGAGGCGGAACCAGAAGAAGACTTAGAAACTAAACCCCGGAAGGCGTTGGGTAAGCTGCGCGGTCACATTAGCTTTCATAATGTCACCTTTCGCTATCACTCAGAAACCGAGACTAATGTCTTAGAAAATCTTAACTTTGAAATCCAGCCGGAACAGATGGTTGCAGTGGTGGGGCGCAGTGGTTCTGGAAAAACAACCCTCAGCAAGTTGATTTTAGGTTTATACCCACCGACAGATGGCAAAGTACTCATTGATGGTTGCGATATTACTAGTGTTTCCTTGCGATCGCTCCGTTCTCAAATCGGTGTTGTAGACCAAGATACTTTTCTCTTTGGTGGGACTATTCGGGAAAACATTGCGATCGCTCATCCAAATGCCTCTTTGGAAGAAATTACCCAAGCAGCAAAATACGCCGGAGCCGATGAATTTATTCAAAAACTACCGATGGGTTACGAATCAGAAATTGGTGAAGGCGGCGGTATGCTTTCTGGTGGACAACGCCAACGCCTAGCGATCGCTCGTGCTTTGCTCGGAAATCCTCGGTTATTACTGTTTGATGAAGCCACCAGCCACCTAGATTCTGAATCAGAACGAATTATTCAAAACAACCTCAAAACAATTCTTCAAGGACGCACAAGTGTAATCATTGCCCATCGCCTTTCTACAGTCCGCAACGCTGACTTGATTCTGGTTTTAGATCAAGGCATTTTGGTAGAAAGCGGTACTCACGACGAATTAATCACTAAAAAAGGTCATTATTACTACCTGAATCAACAACAGCTGGCTCAAGTCAGTTGAGATTGGGCATGGGGCATTAATAAATAATTAATAGTTCTTCTCTCTCTCCCCCATATATATATTTAATTTTATCGGAACTAAAACTATGCCATCTCCCAATAGATCATCCCCAGTTCCTCAAAATGAGACAGATAAATACCAAAGTTACACACAGCAAGAGGAATCTGTAGAAGTTGCTGAGGCAGAAACTAACAGTCAAGACTTGTATTACGGTACTGAAGCATTGCTCAATGCCTTACCTCGGATTTGGACTCGTGGTTTGTTGTATATACTCATAGGCTTTGCTGGTCTTTTTTTACCTTGGGCAACTCTCTCGAAAGTAGATGAGACTGGCAGTGCTAGAGGACGTATAGAACCTAAAGGGGCAACTCAAAAATTAGACGCCCAAGCTGGTGGGAGTGTCAAAGCAGTTATGGTCAAAGAAGGAGATACAGTCAGAGCCGACCAGGTTCTAGTAGAACTAGAGTCTGATGTCCTGCAAACGGAACTGCAACAAAGCATGAGTAAATTGGAAGGGCTACAAAATCGGCGATCGCAATTAGAACTGCTCAAAAATCAACTCCTAATTTCAACTAGCCTTTTAGAGCAACAAAATAAATCGCAAGAATTAGAAAAAATGGCTCAAGTTAACCAGGCGCAGCAAAACCTGGATGCCAAACTGAGTAGCTATAATCTCCAAAAGTTAGAAAAGCAAGCATTAGTTAAGCAAGCACAACAGCAGATTTACACGACTCACAACGATCAGCAATCGGCTAAAAGTCGTTTGGGTATAGATTCTAGGCAAGTTCAACGCTTTAGCAAACTCGTTCAGGATGGTGCGGTTTCTGCAACTCAAGTCGATGAACTCAAAAAAGAAGAACAAGAAAGCAAACGACTCTATAGCAAGGCCATATCAGATATTAAACAAGCACAATTGCAGTTAGCAGGAGAGCTAAATCGTTATCAAGTAACTATCAATACGTTGGAATCTGATATCAAACAAGCAAAACTCCGACTGCAAGAGGAACAAAGTAGCTATAAAAGTTTGATGCAAGCCGGGGAACTGGCTGTAATGAAAAATCAGGAACAGCTAAAAGACCTACAGGCGCAAATAACAGCACTGCAATCAGAAGTGGCTCAGACTAAAAGCCAGATTACATCTATAAAAGTTCAGATACAGCAACGAGTGGTGCGATCGCCGATTAATGGGGTAATTTTTGAATTACCCACCACGAAGCCGGGAGCAGTAGTACAACTCGGTCAAAGGATTGCCCAAATTGCACCCAAGAATGCAGACTTCGTACTCAGAGCTAATATGCCTAATCAGGATAGTGGTTTTTTGAAGATAGGAATGCCAGTTAAAGTCAAGTTTGATGCCTATCCCTTCCAAGAGTATGGCATCGTGGCAGGGAAAGTTACTTGGATCTCTCCTGACTCGAAAATTACCCAAACACCCCAAGGAAACATCGAAAACTATGAATTAGAAATCACTTTAGATCAGCAGTATGTCGAAAATGGCAACAAACGTATTCCATTAGGTGCCGGTCAGACAGCAAATGCTGAAGTCATCATTCGCCAACGGCGGGTGATTGATTTTGTTTTAGATCCGTTCAAGAAACTGCAAAAAGGTGGTTTAGAGATTTAGTTAGAGCAATGCTTACGGCGGTGACTGAGCAGCGCCGATGGAATTAAAAAATACGACAAGGGAAATAAGAGGAATAAATAACTCCCAACTCCCACCTCCCAACTCCTAACTTAACAATGCCCTTAATAATTGGAGATATCGTGTTATGCCCCATAGTCTGACAATTTCTAGTTCAGATATCATTCACAGCCTCAAACTCTCATGTCAGATACCTGATGTAGTCGAGGCGATCGCATCGCAAAGCATCATTACCGAAGCAGCTCAAGAACTGGGAATTACAGTCACACCAGAAGAACTACAGCAAGAAGGTGATGGCTTAAGGTTTGCTAAGAAGCTTGTCAAAGCTAAAGAAACCTGGGCATGGCTAGAAAAACACCACCTGTCTGTGAATGAGTTTGAAGAATTAGCTTACAACAGCATCCTTTCGCGGAAGTTAGCAAATCATCTATTTTCTAATCAACTCGAAAAGCATTTTTATGAACACCAACTAGATTATGTCGCCGCCGTTACATACGAAGTCGTATTTGAGGATCGAGACTTGGCTTTAGAGCTTTTTTTTGCTCTAGAAGAAGGCGAAATCAATTTTCCTGAAATTGCCCGTTTATATATTTCCCAACCAGAACTCCGCCGTACTTATGGATATAAAGGACTCCGATATCGCAAAGATTTTCGCCCAGAGATTGCAGCAGCTGTATTTGCTGCTGTACCACCAAATGCCCTTAAACCGATTACAACACCCAAGGGAGTGTATTTAATTTGGGTGGAAGAAGTCATTCAACCTCAACTAAATGAACAATTGCGCCAAAAAATCATTACAGAATCATTTTCTGATTGGTTAAAGCAACAAATCAACGCTATGAAAATTGTCACTCAGATAGACTCGGATGCAAATGTGCGATCGCAAGAAGAATTGCTAGATACGTCATTCACCAAAACCAAATAGGTAATTAAATTCCCAAACTAAAGATAGATGTTTCTATTTTTGAAAAATGTTAAGGAGGCTGGTATTATTAGCTTAGAATTTAATAATTTTTCTCTTTAGTCTTTTGTGAATATCTCTACAAGTTACTAGTTTAGCGTTTTAAGAAATTAAATTTAATCCTGATAAGTCTTGCTAGGCAGTAATTAAGGTTATTAATGCCTAAAATCATTTTGCTTTTTTGCAATCATAACTAATACTCTATATGATTCTTTTTAAATGTGAGCATATTAGTTTTTTTAATCAAACATTTCTTAAAAAAGATTGACTTTTCAAGGAACAAACTATAGTGTATTCATATAACCAATAAAACATTGGTTAGAAAAAATCCTAAAAACAAATTCCATTTTCAGGAGAAACTCAAATGATTATTTCTGATCTGAACTACTTGGAAAATACCTCTGAAGAAGTTCTTGGTGGTAATACTGCTAGTTTTACTGCTAAGAAGAACGTAGACATCTTAGTTAACGTTAAGGAAGCCATCAACATTAATAAAGATGTAAAAGCTAATGTTCAAATCAACGGCAACTTAGCTACTGCTGAAGGTCAAGCTACCGCATTCGGCAAGAATACCCTGGCTGAAGTGTTTAGTTTCACCAATACTGATGCTAATTCTTCTGCGGCTAACTCATTCTCGACTTCTGCTACCAAAGGCTAATTCCATTGTCCGTATTTGCTACAGTTCATAATTAAACTCTACTCACAAAGAGTATTAACTCCTGCAAGTAGAGTAAGGCTTGAAAGCCTGGTACATTCATAAATTGCTGAAGGCTCAAATGAGCAGAGAGCCTTCAGCTTCTACCTAAACTACATCGTTTTATCTCAAAGAACTGTTGACGCAATAAATTTTTACAATATTTAGTCCTCAACCCAGGCTATTATTCTGCGCTGTTTGCCGACCCTGAATTAAAACTCTGGGTTAATAGTATAGTCTTTATTGCAATTAAATTAGGGTAAGCACTGCCTACCATCCACCCAAACCTTTATTTTGAACTTGTGTTTTGCGTCTTACCTACGGTTCTTCAGAATCGTACAATTCAGTTTGAATACACTTAAAATCAGCATTTCAGTCGATTTTAACAGAATTCAGTTATTAGTTTCTGAAACTTAAGTTTTTCGCAGATACAAGTAGGTAAACATAATTAATTACATAATGTCATTACGAGGGAAGCGAAATGAAGCAATTCGCTTGCGTCTGGGATTGCAACTCAAAGAGACGCTCCGCGAACGCTTCTCTTGGAGACGCTCCGCCAACGCTCGCAATGACTGTAATTAATTTTGCGTAGTTACTGCAAAAGTAAATTTAGGGAATATGCTTTTTGCCTAAGGAAAGCTTTCCACACAAAAACAAGCCTATTATGCTGAATTGAATTATATGCTGGGCATTGCCCGCAAAAAAGCAGCGGACTGGCAAAAAAATGCTGTTGTTTACTATCAAACTGCGATCGCACTACAGCCCGATTTAGTAGAAGCCCATTATAACTTGGGGGTGGTACTGCAACAACAAGGGAAGTGGGAAGAAGCAATCGCTTGTTATCAAAAAGCTTTGGAATTTAATCCCCAACACCAGGAAGCCAACATGAATTTAGCACAGATTTATCAAACCCAGTACCAAGAAATTAGACGATTTGACTCACTAAAAATTTGTGGTTAAACGGGTCATTTGACCTAGCAGCAAAACGGTATCAATCTAAACCTTAAAATTAAAGAGAAAATTTATGGCTTTGAAACGAGGAACTAGCGGTAATGACTTCCTTGAAGGAACTGCTGTAGTCGATCAACTTTATGGAAGTTTTGGTAACGATACTTTGTTGGGATTAGGGGGAGATGATTTCCTTCAAGGCGACCAAGGTGACGATTCGTTAAATGGTGGCAATGGTAGCGATCGCCTCTTTGGGGGTGGCGGCAATGATACACTCGTAGGTGGTCTGGGCAATGACTTCCTTGATGGAGGTTCAGGCAACGACAGACTAGATGGCGGTGATGGTGATGACATTATTCAAGGCGGCCAGGATAACGACACCTTATTGGGTGGATCTGGCAATGATCGCCTTCTAGGTGTAAGCGGCAATAATCGCATTGAGGGCGGAACTGGCAATGACTTCATCCAAGGAGCTAGTGGTAGTAGCTTTACAGGCGGAGGTATAGATACGCTTTTTGGGGGTGACGGGGATGATCAAATATTCGGGTTAGGCCAAAACGATCTCCTCTATGGAGACGCTGGCAATGACACCCTTAGTGGCGATGGTGGAGATGATCGGCTCGAAGGCGGCGATGGCAATGACAACCTCGATGGCGGTATCGGGAATGACTTTCTGTTCGGCGATCTCGGACAAGATACTGTAAATGGCAACAGTGGTAATGATATTCTCGGAGGGGGCGGCAATGATGATGTTCTCCTGGGCGGCCCTGGTAATGATGTCCTCGTCGGTGTGGGTCGTGGTAGTCAAGACGTTTTTGGAGGAATTGCCCCAGGCTTCCAAGAAACCGATTTATTAACCGGGGGAGCTGGGGGAGACAAGTTTGTACTCGGAGGTAATGGACAATTCTATTACCTCGGTGGTTCTACTCAAGGTAAGGGTTTGACCATTTTTGATGCAGGTGTGATTGGTGTGGATAATAACGGCGTGTTGCAACGTGATTTCGACCCTGCGGCTGGCGATGTCATCCAGTTGCAAGATGGGATTAAATATCAGCTGCTCGAGGGAGATGTTTTCGGGACTGGGGGAACTGATGCCATAATTGCCGCTGATTTTGGTTCTGGTCTAGACATCATCGGGGTTGTGGTTGGAGTAGCAGCAGCAGAAGTCGCACCTACCATACAGATTGTTTAAGGGGTTGTTTGAAAAGTTATAAAGAATACTTTTCACGCATCCTCTGATGTAGACTGTCGAGATTAGAATTTCTGGAAAATATCCGTCGAGATTGTCGCTGGTGGTACAAGAAGGCAAGTTAGCGTGTATGCGATGTCTGCAAATTATCACAGATCACTATTCTCATCTGAGCAGTTACGTCAAGCAGCACATCCCTTTATATATTTGCAGGCTTGACTATTACTATCGCTCTTTCATCACTCTCACCAGAGAATAAAACAATAATCTTTACTACACAAGACTTGCAGGCAAAATAGATGATTTTAGCCATAATGTTAGAAAATAAAGCTCCAAACCCAGTTTCTGTCACTTGTTTAGAAGTTGGCTGAAATTTTTCTTTGACCAGAGTGATGAAAGAGCGATATAGACATCTAGTGATAACGTAGGCACAATTAATGAATTGCGACTACCAAGGATTTCGGGCAACGCATAATTAATTTATGGAGATGCCTTGTAAAGACTGGCTGACTTTTACATCACAAATACTAATGTTCCAGGAGACAATAAAAAATATGTCCTTAGAAAATTTCGATAAAATTAAAGAGTTCCTCATTAGAATAGTCAAAGACGAAACTTTTCGCAGCCAAAAGATGAGCGATAAAGTTGAAGAAGAATCAAATTACAGGGCGCGAAGTTTAAACTCATGTTGAAAAAAGGTTGCTATCTAATTATGCAAATAGCTGATTTAGCCTATTTACAGAATGTTTCAGAAGATGAGCTGATTTTAGGTTCTGCTGGAGTGAGCGTGACATCTGAGGCATTTGCTTTCGGGTCAGAAACTTCCCTTTATGTTAGTGCAAATAGTACTGCTACGTCTTGGTCAAACGACCATACAGCGTATGGTACAGGATTAGCTGGAGCATTTGGTGATAATGCTACAACTAACCTAATAGTGGCAAGCGATGGTGATATCGTGATTAGAAAAAGTAAATTTAAATCTTCTAGGAACACTGCTGTTGCAAGTAGTTTTGTAAGCTCGATTGATTTGCCATCCAACCTGACTTTTTACGGCTGGTTGTAAAGTTTATTTTGAGGTTTTCCAAACCCTGATTTTTCAGTTAGCTATTTTCATTAGATCAGAGCTATTGATAATCAACCTGTGGAAAAAGCCCAGATGTTTCGTGGTTTGAGGACTTTCCGTGAAAAGTTAAGTCCTCCAAGCACGAATTTGAAATAAATCTCCAGCCTAATTAAAACGAATAGCTCACTACGCTGACAGCGAAACCACGTTTCACCAAGCAGTTCCCGAAAGGTAGGCTGGAGATTTACTTTTATGGATCTCCCTCAAGCAACTAATTATCCTTGTTTTGTCAGCAAGTATTAGATAAAAACTGACAATTCAACAGTTTAATTAATTCATAAATGCTAATTCAAAGGCGACTTATAATCCTCTGATTCTATCAGCAGTCCCGTTTTGATTGAAATAAAAATTCACCGACATAACGCAATTATTAATTATGAATATTTCAGCCAAAATACCTAAACAGCGGCCAACGCTACGGTAAAAACTTTCTCAATTACATAAATTGCTACAGCACAAAATCAAGAGAGGTATTCATGTCAGAAGAAACTGTATTTTTAAAATCAACTGCTACAAAACCTAATCCCAACCCTAACTTTGCTAATGCTCAAGGGGCTGCTTCTTTCTCAAAGTATAGTCAAAAGCCCTCAGGAACTTTGACTAGCACTCAGGTAAATACCTTGGTTGAAGGTGGCGTTGCTATTGCTACGGCTCAAGCCGGAGCTATTTTTAACATTGACCCAACTTTTTCTTCGCTCTTTGGTGACGTTACTGGCATAGGATTAGATGGTTCTTTCACAGGAAGTGCCAAGAATAAAATGCAAGTGATTGCTAGTTTTGAAGTTGCTGCTAATAAAAAATTCTCTTTCGATTTCTCCGCAGACTTAGCACTAAAAGCTAAAGAAATCGAAAATTCTGCTACTGAATATAACCAGGCTAAGGGAAAAATAGGTTTCTTGGCACTAGATACCACAAATCTTGATAAACCTAAAGTATTGGATTATTTTGGTATCCAAGGTACGTTAATTTCCTCTGAGCAAATTGCTGATTTGGAATATAGCAAAAGTAGTAATGTTACTATTAAGAGTCGCCCCCAAACTACTGATATTGACGGCGATAATGGCGAGGACTCCCTTACAGGAAAGGTTATTGGTAGTTATCAAAAAACCTTTAAGAATAACACCAACATAACAATAGTAGAAATGAATGCTAGTAATATTACTTTTTTAGGAGACACTTTAATCAACAATTTAGGTAAAAACGTTATTTATGGCACGGTTGGGAAAAATAATCTTAAAGGAAGTAACAGTGAAGATAAAATTTATGCCAGCTTAGGGGATGACAAGATAGATGGAAACAAAGGCGATGATATCCTCGAAGGTGGGCAAGGGAATGATACCCTAGATGGAGGTGAAGGCAATGATAGCCTAAATGGCGGTTCGGGTAATGACATTCTGATTGGTGGTGAGGGGGATGATGTTTTAGTTGGTGGCGACGGTTATGACAAATTTATTTTCAACTTTAACGATAGCTTGTTGACAAGTAAGCTTGGTGACGTCCAAGATTTACTAGGTGGTATTGGTATTAATCTCGGTATCGATAATCTTTTCAACGTTAGCGATCGCTTGTTGAAAAGTGAGTTTGATGTCATTCAAGATTTTAAAATTGGTATTGATAAGATTGAATTTACGGGTTCGCATGATATTGACGCTAATACTTGGTTAAATGAGATGTTTGATCAAGGAAATATAACCGATAGTAATGATGGTCTCCTTTTGAGTTTTAATTCTGGAGACACTCAACAAACATTACTGCTATCAGGTGTAAGTTCTAACCAGTTTAGGTCTGAGTCGATCCTAGTTTCTTAGAGTAATTTACTAATAATGCTTTGCGTAATTCGTAATTCGTAATACCTGTTTTCTATGGTTTTTAGACAATAGCTACTAAAATGAAATCAGGTATGTAAAAACGATACGGATGACACTACAAGACGCACGAGAATACGCACCAGCAACCGAGCGCAATCGTGAACCAATTCTAGAAGTACTTTTACAAGTATTGCCTAAGAGTGGCACGATCTTGGAAATTGCCAGTGGTACTGGTGAACACGCAGTCTTTTTTGCGCCCAGACTCAGAGATTGTATGTGGTTACCAACAGATACAAATCCACAAAGAAGAGCCAGCATCATTGCATGGACTGAACACAATGTATGTAATAATATCTATCCACCGCTTGAACTTGATGTTAGAGAACCAGTTTGGGCAGTGGAGGAAGGGGCAGTAACCCAATGGCTGGATACCTCGCCAATTACCGCCATCGTCAACATAAATATGATTCACATTTCACCTTGGTCAGCCTGTCTGGGGCTAATGGCAGGGGCAGGTCGTATCCTAAAAGCAGAAGGTATCCTCTATTTGTATGGGCCCTTCAAACAAGGTGGAGAACATACAGCACCGAGTAATGCAGCTTTTGACAACTCTTTACGCGCCCAAAACCCAGAGTGGGGTATACGTAACTTGGATGATGTTGTAGCAGCAGCTAGCGCACAAAATCTCAGCTTGAAACAAACTTACCAAATGCCAGCTAATAATCTTTCAGTAGTGTTTCAACGAAAATCGCCGGGAATCCCATCTCAACAAGAGGGGTAGAAGGAATAGCCGTCCCCCGATTAAGTGATTAGTCAATTACAGCCATGTTAACAAAGATGTGGGTAATGGATAGCTCCCAAAGGGAGAAGTACGGAATACAGCGCTGTGCGCTTGTTCCTCAAGGGTTTTCAGTTAGCTATCCTTATAAAACAACTGAAAATTTTTGAAGTGTGAATTTTGAAATTGATTATGACTAATCCTACAGAACTATTGCGATCGCGCTACGGTGAAATTCCCTTGAATCCCGCAATTGAATGGAATGATTCTCTAACAGCACTACTATCTCACCGTTCAATCCGGTCTTATCTATCTGACCCTTTACCGTCGGGAACTCTGGAGTTGCTAATTGCAGCCGCCCAATCTGCATCTACTTCCTCTAATTTGCAAACCTGGAGTGTGGTAGCAGTTGAAGATCAAGAACGCAAAGAGGAGTTATCTAAACTAGCTGGGAACCAAGCACATATTAAGCAAGTTCCTTTATTCTTGGTTTGGTTAGCAGACTTGGCGCGTCTAAATTACGTTGCTGACAGTCGCGGCATATCTCATGATGCCCTGGAATACCTGGAAATGTTTGTGATGGCAACAATTGATGCAGCTTTGGCGGCGCAAAACGCAACAGTTGCAGCTGAGTCACTCGGTTTAGGAACAGTATATATCGGTGGAATCCGCAACCACCCGCAAGAGGTAGCAGAGATATTGAATTTGCCCTCGTCTGTGTATGCTGTATTTGGGCTGTGTGTAGGCTATCCGAATCCAGAGGTAGAAGCAGCGATTAAGCCACGATTGCCACAATCAGCTGTGCTACACCGCGAAACTTATAAATTGGCAGATCAAGAAGAAGCGATCGCTCATTACAACCAGATCATGAAAGAATTCTATACTGAACAAAAGATGAATGTCCCTGGCGATTGGTCAGAACATTCAGCCCAACGGATCGCAACCGTAGAATCACTGAGAGGGCGCGATCGCTTGCGTGAAGTTCTCAATCACCTTGGCTTCAAGTTACTGTAAACAAGAAAAATCAAGATTATGGATTTGCAACTCCGTGGCAAAGTCGCCTTAGTGACTGCTGCTAGTAAAGGTCTTGGCAAAGCTACAGCAAGGCAATTTGCCCGTGAGGGTGCAAAAGTTGCCATCTGCGCCCGCAGTGAGTTTATTGACAAAACTGCTGCGGAGATTGCAAGCGAAACAGGTACAGAAGTGCTATCTCTGCGTGCAGACGTTACCAGTCAAGCAGATATTGAGCGGGTAATTAATGCCACAGTAGAGAAATTCGGCGGGTTGGATATCCTCGTTACCAATGCCGGAGGCCCGCCGTCTGGCACTTTTAATGATATTGATTTGGCAACTTGGGAAACTTCTATAAATTTAACTTTGCTGAGTACAGTACGCTTGGTAAAATCCGCTTTACCTCACTTACGCCAATCTACAGCACCGGCGATTCTTACCATCACCTCAACCTCAACTAAACAACCAGTCCAAAATCTCGTGTTGTCTAATTCCATTCGATTAGCAGTAATTGGTTTAACTAAAACTCTCAGCCAAGAACTGGGTAGCGATAAAATTCGCGTCAACAGCATTTTACCAGGCTGGACATATACAGAACGGGTAGAAGAATTAATTAACGCGCGGATTGCTAAAAGTGGTGAAACAAAAGAAGCAGAAATTGCTAAACTTAATGCGGCAGTTCCTTTAGGTCGGATCGGGACACCAGAAGAGTTTGCCAATGTCGCAGTATTTCTGAGTTCACCAGCTGCATCATTTGTGAATGGAGTCATGATGCAAGTAGATGGCGGAGCTATTCAGGGCACATTTTGAGCAGTTTGACAAAAGTAATTTTGTCTGAACCTTTTACAAATTACCTCTAACAGTTTGGGTATTGCTGCTGAATGCTTAGAGGTTTTTTGGAAAGTCATATAAATCTTAACAACCTATTAAAATTCAAATTTTTTGTAGATATTCAGGTGGCACATGATCCACTAACCAAACACCATTAGCAGAACAATAGAAGATGTAACCCGCCTGATGCATTGTGGCAGCATGTACAGAAAAAACTACAGCTTTTCCATGTCTTGCACCAACAGTTTTTGCTGTTGCAATATCTTTTGATAAATGCACATGATGTCGTGACATTTTGCAGAGTCCTGTTTGCAGAATTAACTCTACAGATTTACGCCCCGTGCCGTGATAAAGCTCATTTGGGGGAACAACAGGTTCTAATTGTAAATCGACTTTTATACTATGTCCTTGGTTCGCACGAATCAGAGTACCTGTAGAATCAAAAGAAAAGCGTTGTTTATCGTTGGATTCAACTACCGCCTCTAATTCCTGACGGGAAATGGGAAACTTGTTTTTAGCACAAGCAGTAAGTAGTTCATCAACAGCAACCCAACCACTGGGAGCAAGTTTAATTCCAATTGCATCCGGTGTGTGTCGCAAATATTTGCTGAGATATTTGCTAATTTTGACGAGGCGAGAATCACTCATAAGATTGTGGTTGGCACAAAATATACTACGAAAGTATATTTTTAATGTTACATCACAATTTTCATTGATGGTTTTAGTTTGTGTAAATTGACAGAATTTGTCTGCCTATCATAGCTAATGCTACCCCAACCATGACCATCAGTGTCACCTTCCCACCCGGAACGAGTGGTTGATTTATGCTATCTGAGTTTTCTTGTTCTTGACGTTGCTTCCAACTCATTAATGCCGGAATAATTCCACCTAGAATTGAAATACTAAATGTTCCAGTGTAATCTAGGGCAGTAAAAAAGATACTGGGATTGAGGGTTCCGAGAGTCATTGGAGGGAAAAGAGCAAGCGAATAGAGGGGTAGGCGACTAAAAAGTTTGCCCTGTGCAATTAGGAAAATATCTTTGAGCAAATCCAGCAATCCGTACACAAATCCAATGAATGATGTAGCGATCGCAAACTCTGAAAAAATAGATACTAGCACTCCTAACCATTCCCCCGCGCCACCTGCTCGGAGAACTTGCAGTGGGTCAAAAACACTTCTACCATTAGATGTGCCATGTAGCATATCGGGACTGATGCTTCCTAAAATTACGGCATTCCACGCCAAGAACATAATTAGAGGAATGACAGAACCAATAAAGATGGACTGACGAATTTTGCGGGCATCTCCTTCGAGTTGCGTCACAACCACTGGCACAACGTTTTGGAAAAATAGCGCCACAGACATCACTGAAATGGCACTACCAAGGGCACTCCAGTTCTGAAATAACAATTGGGTACTCTGAATGTGTCCTGCTGCCAAAAACAATAGTCCCAAAAAGGAAACGATGACAATTCCGACAAAGGCGCTGTTTAATTTCTCAATAAACTTTTCTCGCCCAAGATACATAACGCCACCAAATAAAAGCGTGAAAGTCGTTGTGCCCACCCATGTAGGCAATATCTGCACACTCCAGATTTTTGCCGCCGCAGATCCTAAAATCTCTCCACCTTGGGCGATGTATGCTACCAAGAGAGCATAGTGCATGAATAAATATGCCCCACCTGCAAGTCGCCCTCCCACCTTACCAAGGATCTTCTCAACAACTGCCAAAAAACCTATACTCGGATGCCCTTCTGTTCGCATTGTGTTTAAAGTTACTTCTGCAACCAGTAACCCTGAAACTAAAGCGTAGAGCCAAACAACAATCAGCCCAGATGTAGATGGCACAATCCCAGACGGCAGAGTAACGGCTGGTAAGGCGAGAATCCCAGCCCCAATGGTGGTTCCCGCAATTAATGCAGTATTTCCCAATACACTACCCGGTTGATGATTGAGCTTTTTTCCATCAAATTCGAGATGAGAAAACAACCGAGTGACTTGCTCTGAATCTTCGGGAAAAGTCTTTATGGAAACCATACTGAATATCCGTACTTAAACCAATCAATGTTAACATATGTAAATATTCTTGATTAAAAGCCTGATATTGCTGCTTTTTCAGCTAAATATTCCTGATAAATAAGCGACGCCGAATAGCCCGTCGTAGACATCGCCCAAATCAAACCCATCATCAAAAGTGCAGAAGTACGATCGCCTGCATTAACTCCATCGTCATAAATGCGATGCCGAATAGCCCGTCGTAGACATCGCTTATGACAAAGTTGCTTAGAGTGCGATCGCCCCTAGTAAAGTAGCAGATGTGATTACAGTAACTAGCTATACACGATACTTATAAAATTAAACTAATAGATTGATTTGTAGCTAGACTTAAGCTAATAGATTAATTTTAAAAGACAACAGGGCTAGATGATGCAAATCACTGTTGAGGTATCTGAGGAGCTAGGACAGAAATTACAGCAGTTCCAAGACCGTTTACAAGAGATAGTAGAACGCGGTCTCCAAGAATTATTGAGCGAACAGTCTGGCAATTTTCTCGATGAGAAACAGATTATTGGGTTGTTGGCCAGTCAGCCTACAGCAGAACAAATTCTAGCAATCCGACCCTCACCAGAATTCCAGGCTCGTGTCAGTGATTTGCTAGCACAAAGTAAAGCAGGAACACTTTCAGCCAAAGGTGAAGCTGAACTAGAACGCTATCTGACGATAGAACATCTTGTCCGTATGGCAAAAGCTCATACCTTCGAGCAACTACGCCAAAACCCATGACTTATGTATCAGCCCAATTACGGAAACTCGTAATTGAGCGAGCGAACCGAAGGTGTGAGTACTACTTATTTCCTCAGAGTGCTGCACTATTTAGCTTTGAGATGGAACATATTATTGCCGAAAAACATCGTGGTACTACTGAAGTAGAGAATCTAGCTCTCGCCTGCCCATACTGTAATCGTGCAAAGGGTACTGATTTGGGGTCAATCGATCCTGAAACCGGGAAACTAACACCCTTTTTCAATCCAAGGACTCAAAAATGGAGCGATCACTTTCAGCTGAATGGAGCAGACATTACACCATTGACAGCAGTTGGGCGAGTAACTATTGCAATTCTCCAATTTAATCAATCAGAGCGGTTAGAAGAACGGGGCAGATTGATTTCAACAGGTCAGTATTTTTAGGTTTACTGTTTATCTTCATGCCACTAAGCTATTTATTTGACTTGCGACGTAGCCCGTCCTAGGCATCGGTTACATCAAAACTGCATAGGCGCAGCCCGCCGTAGACATCGCAGTTTGTCTATTGGGAATTTAACTTTTCAATCCAATCCCACAGAAAACAATTTACCAACTTGCGCCAAATCTACATTTCCACCACTGATGATGACACCAACTCTCGCCTCTGGTGCTGTCACCACACCTTCGAGTAAGGCTGCTGCTGCAAGTACTCCAGTGGGTTCAACTACAATTTTCAGACGTTCCCACAAGAAAAACATGGTGCGAAGAATCGCTTCTTCAGATACCGTCACCATATCATCGACGTAATGCAGCACTAGGGGGAAAGTAATTTGACCAAGGCTAGGAGTCCGCGCACCATCAGCGATGGTATCAGGATTTTTGACAGTTTGCAGAGTTTTGGTGTGAAAAGAGCGGCTAGCATCGTCGGCAAGGGCTGGTTCTACCCCGATTACTCTACAATTGGGTAAAAGTGACTTGGCTGCGATCGCACACCCTGAAAGTAATCCGCCACCGCCACAACAAACTAATAGTAAGTCCAACTCACCAACTTTTTGGATCAGTTCTAAAGCAGTTGTTCCTTGTCCGGCGACTACATGGGGATGATCGTAAGGGGGAATCAGAGTGAGAGAACGATTATCTGCTAAATCTTGAGCTAATTCTTCCCGATTCGTTTCTTGGCGATTGTATAAAATTATCTCTGCACCATAGCCACGAGTAGCAGTTTGTTTAACAGCAGGTGCATCATCAGGCATGACAATAGTGGTGGGAATATTTAGTAATTGCCCAGATAAAGCGATCGCTTGGGCATGATTTCCCGATGAATAGGTGATAACGCCTGTTTGTTTTTGTGCTACCGATAGTTGCGTTAAGGCATTGTACGCCCCTCTAAATTTAAATGCCCCTGTGCGTTGAAAGTTTTCGCACTTAAAGAACACTTGGCTATAGGTGCGATCGTTAACAATTCTAGAAGTCAGCACAGGTGTACGGTGGGCAATCCCCAAAATTCGGTCTTGTGCTGCTTGCACGTCAGTTATACTAACGGAATTATGCTGTGGCATTGATAGCGATATTAATATTAAGGGCAAATCCTCTCAAACAAAGGTAATTGTAAGATACCAGAAGTTCGGCTGACTTTTCCGGGATGAAACTGCAACCCTCGCTTCTCTACGAGACGCTGCGCGTAGCTTGCTTCTCCGTAGGAGTACGCTCGAATTCACGCATTTAATTCCTAAATTTGGAAGTTCCTAAATTCTAGCGACTGACGCATGTATTTTGTTTTGGTAAAAGAATTAGGGTTGTGTTGGAATAATCAAGGCTTAACCTGATTGCAAAGAAGCATTAAAGTTGCGCTGTTACACTTTGGTGTGATTCAAACGCGACAACAAGGGGAGTATATGCAGAACTTCAACTTCGAGCGCTTGCTATCAAGTCGCTTGAGACGGCGACAAGTTTTGATTGGCACTGGAGCCTTAACTGGTTTTGCAATCGCTAATCAATGGTCTAACAAAGTTCTCGCCCAGCCCCGATTCTCTAATTATCCTTTTAGTCTGGGTGTTGCTTCTGGTGAACCACTTCCAGATAATGTAGTGCTGTGGACGCGTTTAGCCCCCGATCCTCTTAATGGTGGTGGAATGCCACCATATAATGTTCCTGTGCAATGGCAGATTGCTACCGACGAAAAGATGCGGCAAGTTGTCCGCAGTGGCACACAGATGGCTACTCCAGAATTTGGACACTCTGTTCATGTAGAAGTGCAGGGACTAAAACCCGCCCGTTGGTACTGGTATCAATTTAAGGTAGGTAATCAAGTCAGTCCTATTGGACGAACTCGCACTGCTCCTAACCCGCGCGATCGCGTTGAGCGCTTCCGTTTTGCCTTCGCTTCCTGTCAAAACTGGGAGCAAGGATACTTCGCCGCCTACAAAAACATGGCTCAAGAAGATTTAGATTTGGTGGTTCACCTCGGTGATTACATTTACGAGGGAGCGCCCAGAACGAATGCACTCCGACCTCATGAAGGTAATGGAGAGCCAGTGACACTGGAGGAGTATCGCAATCGCCACGCCCAATACAAAACTGACCCCAACCTGCAACAGACTCATGCTGCATTTCCTTGGATAGTCACTTGGGACGACCACGAAGTTGACAATAATTGGGCGGATGAAATTCCTCAAGATCCAGAACAACAATCACGCCAAGTTTTTCTAGCTCGCCGTGCTGCTGCTTTTCAAGCATACTACGAACACATGCCACTGCGGGATTTTTCAAAACCTAGAGGCATTGATATGCAGCTGTATCGACGCTTAAACTTCGGTAACTTGGTTGAATTTAATGTTCTCGATACTCGTCAATATCGTAGCGACCAACCTTGTAACGACACTATTGAACCACGCTGTCCAGAAGCTCTCGATCCAAATGCCACTATGACTGGTACTGAACAAGAGCAGTGGTTGTTCCGCAATCTAGAGCGCTCTGGGGCACGCTGGAATGTTCTTGCTCAACAGGTTGTCTTTACCCAGCATGACTGGACAGCAGGCCCTGAGGCTGCCTTTAATGTGGATGCTTGGGATGGCTATGTAGCTGCCCGTAGCCGTATTCTCAACTTCCTTGCTCAACGTCAGCCAGCCAACCCAGTTGTCATTACTGGTGACACACACTCCAGTTGGGTAAGCGACCTGAAAGCTGATTACAATAACCCTAACTCTGCTACAGTGGGTACAGAGTTTGTCGGCACATCGATTACCTCAAGCTTTGGCGCTAGTGACCGAATTGAGAAGGCTTTACCAGAAAGTCCGTGGGTAAAATATTTTAATGGTAGACAACGCGGTTATGTTGTTTGTGACCTCAATCATCAGCGTTGGCGTAGTGACTATCGACTACTGGCTCCATCTCCAGAGACTGGGCCTACTGTGTCTAACCCAAATGCCCCAATCATATCGACAGTCTCGTTTGAATTGCCGAATCAGGGGAGAGTGGAGCGGGTTCAATAGAAAAACGAACCGCATACTTCTAGTACCGCAAGGCGGAAGTCACGCATTCAAAAGTCAAAAGTATTATGGAATCAGCTTTTTAGGGATTTTAAATGGTTGCTCTATTTCCGCCGTGGTGTACTAGGTCGAAGCAATCTACGCGTAGCATCTCCTAGAGAAGGGCGCAAAGTACACAAAGAACAGAGGGTTTGAGAGAGCTATTTTCAAGAAAACCTGATCAACGGATTTTCTAGATGAAAGAATCTGTTGATCAGGTTTAACCATTTGCAAAAAATCGGCTAAGATTAGGCTCTATCTACTTTGAGAGTTCTGGCGTTAAGAGAATGCGGCTTTCACCAATGCTACCAAATGCAGGTGTAGACCAGCGATCGACTACTTTGCCCAGAACTGACATATCTTGAACTAAGCGGTCAAATTTATCAGGGGTGAGAGATTGGGGCCCATCGGATAAAGCTTTTGCGGGATTGGGGTGAACTTCAATCATTAAGGAATCTGTACCAGCTGCGATCGCAGCCATTGCCATTGATGGAACATATTCAGACCTACCAGTACCATGACTAGGATCAATCATAATCGGTAAATGGGTGAGCGATCGCAACACCGGAAGCACTGATAAATCTAAAGTATTCCGAGCATATTTGCCATCAAAGGTTCTAATTCCCCGTTCACAAAGAATCACATTGGGATTTCCAGATGCCAAAATATATTCTGCCGCCATCAACCACTCGTCAATTGTGGCAGACATCCCCCGCTTGAGTAGCACGGGTTTATCTTGAGCGCCTACCTTTTTGAGCAACGAGAAGTTGTGCATATTTCGCGCTCCGATTTGGATGATGTCAGCTATTTTCGCCACTGCTGATAAATCCGCAGCATCCATGAGTTCTGTAACGATACCCAAACCAGTAGCTTCCCGCGCTGCTGCTAACAAATCTAAAGCGCTTTCACCATAACCTTGAAATGCATAAGGTGAAGTGCGGGGTTTGTAAGCTCCACCACGCAGAAACTGCGCTCCTGCTGCCTTGACGCGCTTTGCTGTTTCGACAATCATCGCTTCATTTTCAACGGAACAAGGCCCGGCTACCACTACGATGGGATGACGTTCGCCGAAATAGACATCACCGTTAGGTGTAGGTACAACAACCTCGCTGGCTTCTCCATGTCGGAATTCTCGGCTTACACGCTTGAAAGGTTGTTGCACTCGTAATACTTGCTCAATCCAAGGGCTGAATTCCTGAACCTGTAATTTATCGATGCTAGTGGTATCACCAATTAGCCCCAGCACAGCTTTATGAGTGCCAACGCTTTTTTCTACCGTGACTCCCCAAGTCTCACTCACTTCTTGGCTGATGCGAGTAATTTCTTCAACAGGTGTACCGCTCTTAAGTATGATAATCATCTATTTTTCCTTGTATATAGTTTGGGTGGACTAATCTTTACAGGTCGATGCATTGGCATTGCAGGTCGATGCATTGGCATTGCAGGTCGATACATTGGCATTGCAGGTCGATGCATTGGCATTGCAGGTCGATGCATTGGCATTGCAGGTCGATGCATTGGCATTGCAGGTCGATGCATTGGCATTGCAGGTCGATGCATTGTTATTGCAGGCCGAGGTGTAGGGCAACTTTAGAAGACTTGCGTCTACACCGTAGCTCCTTGTATGAGAGGTTCGTCTAATGCAAAAATTCAGCCAGTTGTTCTAGTTTTGTCCAAGCCGCGCCGCTTTGCAGAATATCCTTGGCAAGGGCAATACCTTTAACACAACCGGCCAAAACATCAGTTTCCCCATGAATGGCTTCACCAACTTGCAGTGCAAGGGCTGTATTTAAAGCGACTACATCCTGCTGTGCTTGAGTGCCTTTACCTTGGAGAACTGCCTTCAAGATTTCGGCATTTTCTTGGACTTCTCCACCGCATAACGCCGCAGTCGGTGCAAAACTCAAACCAAGTTCTTGAGGATTGAGGGTTAGAGAACGGACTTTTTTATTTTGGAGTACAGCTAAGTCAGTGACATCTGCTAAACCAGCTTCATCTAAACGTTCCCGTCCGTGGACTGCGATCGCTTGCTGACATCCCAATTGGGATAAAGCTTGAACAATCTCCTCTAATAAAAGCGGATCGTTGACACCAATAATTTGCCCTGTCGGCCGCATGGGATTTACTAGCGGCCCAAGCAAGTTAAAAACAGTCCGCACCTTCAAAGTTTTTCGCAAAGTTGCGATCGCTTTAAGTGCAGGATGCCAACCTGGAGCGAACAAAAAGGTGATTCCGACTTCACCCACTGCGGCTTGCACTTTTTCTGGAGTGGCGTTGAGATTTATACCCAAAGCTTCCAATACATCAGCCGAACCAGTCTTGCTAGATGCAGAACGATTGCCATGTTTGGCAACTTTTACCCCGGCGGCGGCGGCAACAAAAGCAACAGCAGTGGAAATATTAAAGGTTGAAGCGCCATCTCCACCAGTTCCGCAGGTGTCAATTAGGGGGGCTGGGTACTGGGTACTGGGTACTGGGGATTGGGATTGTAAAACGCTAGCCATCCCGACTAATTCTTGGGCGGATACGCCTTTAGCTTGGATTGCGGCTAAAATCGCTCCTGATAAGACATCAGGAATGGCATCTGTGAGCCAACCTTGCATCAAATCCGCAGCTTGGGAAACTGTTAAAGATTGCCGAGCAAACAACTGTTGCAATAAAGCTGGCCAGTTGTATAACTCAGAAGTGACGGGGATGTTGTCAAGTGGGGTTTTAGTTACAGCTATCATATTGGTTATTTGTCATTGGTCATTTGTCATTAGCAAAGGACAAAGGACTAAGGAATAAGGACTTTGGCGACGGTTTGCACATCCTTGTCACCTCTGCCGGAACAATTGATGACGATGCGGGGGTTGCCTTCTAACTGAGGACAAAGGGTTTCGAGATATGCGATCGCGTGAGCAGTTTCTAAGGCTGGAATAATCCCTTCCAATTGCGAAAGCCTTTGGAATGCATCTAACGCCTGTTTATCGGTAACACTGTAATATTCGGCGCGACCAAGATCCTTTAAATAACTATGCTCAGGGCCAACGCCGGGATAATCTAATCCGGCACTAATTGAATGGGCTTCGATTATTTGACCATCATCATCTTGCAATAAATAGCTCATTGCACCGTGCAATACACCTACTTTCCCTTTTGTCAAGGTAGCAGCGTGTTTTTCTGTATCTACACCTTCACCCGCCGCTTCTACACCGATTAGACGCACCGAAGGTTCATGCACAAACTCATGGAATAACCCGATCGCATTGGAACCTCCACCCACGCAAGCTAGTAGAATATCTGGTAATCCTCCCCATTTCTCCTGAGCTTGAACGCGAGTTTCTACACCAATTATCGCGTGGAAGTCACGGACAATCATTGGGTAGGGATGAGGACCAGCAACAGAACCCAGGATGTAATGAGTTGTTTCTACATTCGTCACCCAATCCCGAATTGCTTCAGAAGTTGCATCCTTGAGAGTTCCCGTACCTGCCTCTACTGGCCGAACTTCTGCCCCCATTAATTTCATGCGGAACACGTTCAGGGCTTGGCGTTCCATATCCTGAACGCCCATGTAAATTACACATTTCAAACCAAACCTAGCACATACAGTTGCAGTTGCTACGCCGTGTTGTCCTGCACCCGTCTCTGCAATCACCCGTTGCTTACCCATGCGTTTAGCGAGTAACACCTGAGCCAAAGCATTATTAATTTTGTGAGCGCCTGTATGATTTAAATCCTCACGCTTTAAATAGATTTGCGGCCCCGTACCATCTGGTCTAGCGTAGTTTGTTGTCAGGCGTTCAGCAAAATATAATGGGCTGGGTCGTCCTACATAATCGCGCAGTAGGTTTTGCAGTTCTGCTTGGAAACTCGGCTCATTGCAATATTGATTAAATGCCGCTTCTAATTCAGTTAATGCAGGCATTAAGGTTTCGGGGACGTACTTACCGCCGAATTTTCCAAACCTGCCTAAAAGGTCAGGTAGCACAGGCGTAGTTGAAATGATAGCGTTGATGTCTTGGATGCTTACCACAGTTGAAAATCCTTTATGTTCAAGTATTTTTTACTTTCGTTCTAACTTTTTAGAACTTATCCCACAGATAAGATTCTTTTCGCGTTTCCTTTTCAGGGGTTTCGTAGGTATAGCCCAATTCCCTGTGATTCAAAACGTCTATAGGGCGCACCAAATCTTTAGAGTCAAAATTTGGTAATAGGGATAATAAATCTCCTAACGCCGTAGCTTTGGGGGTAGACATACCGCCGTCCCAAGGCCACATTAGGTCTTTAAGGTTGTGTCCGTAAGGCTGACCATTAGCAGGATAAAAATCGCTACCTTTATGACCCTTCTCTTGCCATTCAGCCCAGAGGCGGTCTGCGTTGGCATGATTCAACCAAAACACTGGGTCATAGGGTGAACTTGGTATATTGGTCATGGTACCCAAGCCCTTAAACTTTACGGGTCTTGTGCTTGCATCTATCTGCGCCCCACCAACTAAACCATGAATGTAGTTGTGTAGGAATCCTCCTGGGGTGACTTTACCCTGCTCATCTACAGAGATAAATCCTTCCAAAGCAGGGCGAAATAGAGAATAGTCATTAAGAGCCAAGGCACGCTCAACATCTTTTTTGGGCACAGGGTAATCGGTGGCAGGAGGTAGCCGTAGAAACCGGACAAGTGATGTACCTAATGATGTTCCGGTATCTGCGTCGATGTTTAATGCTGGATTCATAACCCAGCCATTTGCAGCAGCAAAAGCCCCAGATTTCACAGGCCCGCCTGTAAAATTTCCCTGATTGGGAATTTTGATGGTTACTCCTTGACCGTTAGAACCAAGAAAGTCATCGTTAAAAATTACATCAAATGCTTTGGTGTCTGTCCAATCCCAGTATGGGAGAGTAACATTTGGGTCTACTGCTTGCAGTGCTTGTTCAAATCTGCGGATATATTCTCGATGCCAAGGGAAAAATGCGGCATTTTCATGAGCCAATTCTTGAACAGAACCATTGGAATGTCCTTTATGGTTATGAATCAAGCGTGTTGCCCCTATATGTATGGCAACGAATTGGTCGTAAATACTGAGCTTGCTACCTGCGGGAATTGTAGTTTTTAAGGTTTTGATAGCCTTGACGAAGGCTGTTTTCTCTGCTGATGTTAGTTCAGTTACGTTCTTTCTTACAGCTAGGCGAGCGTATTGTCCAACATTGTGATTCCAATTGTATTTGTATTGTTTGTAGTCAATGCGATCATGGGCGAAGACTGTAATAGCACAGGCGCTAACTAGAAGTACGCTATAAATTAGTATTTTGACGGATTTCAGCAGGGATTTCATTGTCTTAATGGAAGCAGGGGGGCAGAGAGGCAGGGGGCAGGGGGCTAGGGGCAGAAAGAGAAATAATTGATAGTAATTCTTTATTCCCTATTCCCCGCTTTCTAAGTCTGCGGGTGAATTTATCTCACCTCTTGAAGAGATGGACTTTCGCGCCGACTTTCTGTGATGGCTGTTTTAAGTTCTTGGCATAGTTGTTCTACAGCTTGCAGTCCTTCTGTGGGGCTACCTTCAGCTAATCTTTTAACGAAGGCACTACCAACAATCACCGCATCTGCACCCCATTCCATTACTTGATGTGCTTGTTCTGGCCCTGAGATGCCAAAACCAACGCCGATGGGTTTATCGGTGACGCTTCGCAAATCTGTTAATAAATACTTTACGCGGTCTTGAATTTGAGCGCGGACACCTGTAACACCTGTAACGCTCACCAGGTAGATAAAACCTCGAGATTGATGAGCGATCGCTTCAATTCTATCTTGAGAACTGGTAGGAGCTACGAGTAAAATTACCTCAATTCCGAAAGATGCAGCAGTTTGGATTAATTCTTCTGCTTCTTCTAAGGGTAAGTCTGGTACTACCAACCCTTTTACGCCAGCAACGGCAATTTTTCCTAAAAATGGCTTAATACCTCGATGCAAAATAGGATTGTAATAAGTAAATAGAATTATCGGTGCTTTTAGGTTAGGACTCACCACCTGTAACATCTCTAGCACTTGCTCTAATTTGGTGCCATTTTGCAAAGCGCGGGTTGCTGCTGCTTGAATCACAGGTCCATCTGCTAGAGGATCGGAGTAGGGAACACCCAACTCGATGAAGTCTGCACCATTGCGATCTAAGATACGTAAAGCTTCGGCGGTGGTTTCTAAATTAGGATCGCCTGCTGTGATAAAGGGGATTAAAGCACACTGTTGGCGATCGCGTAAAGTTTGAAAGGAAGCTGAGATAGAAGTCATTCTAAAAAATGGTTAATGGTTAGTTAATAGTTCTGGAATAATCAACAATGATCAATTAGCAATGTTCACCCTAGATTTTTTGTCGTCGAGTCTTTAATACTCGTGAATGAGTCTTTTATCTCCGTTAACGAGCCTTTGATACTCGTGAATGAGTCTTTTAACTCCGTTAACGAGTCTTTGATACTCGTGGATGAGTCTTTTATCTCCGTTAACGAGTCTTTGATACTCGTGAATGAGTCTTTTAGCTCCGTTAACGAGTCTTTAATACTCGTGAATGAGTCTTTTATCTCCGTTAACAAGTCTTTGATACTCGTGAATGAGTCTTTTAGCTTCGTTAGGGAATAAAGAAAGGGTTAAGGGGGAAGGGAAAAGGGAATCTTGCCCCTTAAATGTCCCCTTTACCCGCATTCTGCAAGAAACCTATTTTCCCAAACATCCACTCAACCGCCTTAGAAAGGCTTGCTTTAATTTTGAAGGATCGTTTCGTTAAGGAGGATCAAGTCTTAGCAAACTACGCACAGCTTGTTCGACATCGCTTTGTTTAACTAAAGATTCTCCGATCAAAACCGCACGCGCACCAGCTTCAGCGACAAAAGATAAATCAGCAGGTGTATACAGTCCAGACTCGCTGACGACGGTGATATCCAAACTTTGTAATTGTTGTTGGCGCTGTGCTAAAAGCTGCTGTGTTGTGCCTATATCAAGGGTAAAATCTTCTAAATTGCGATTGTTGATTCCTACTAAACTTAGGTTGTCAAGCTTTAGCACTCGATCCAGTTCAGCCAGGGTATGAACTTCTACCAGTGCATTCATGCCTAAATTATGAATTAGTTGCAAAAAACCCTGAAGTTCTTGATCTGATAAAATGGCTGCAATTAACAAGACTGCATCTGCACCTGCTGTTCGTGCTAAATATATTTGATAGGGGTTAATGATAAACTCCTTGCACAGTAAAGGTAATGCAACTTGCGATCGCACCCTTCGTAGATTATCAAAACTGCCTTGAAAGAACTTTTGGTCAGTTAAAACTGATAAACAAGCTGCACCACCTCGTTCATAAGCTTGAGCAACAGCTACTGCATCAAAGTCTGCGCGGATAATCCCACGGCTAGGTGATGCCTTTTTTACCTCGGCAATTAAGCTAGGTTGGTTAGGATTTTCCTGCAAAGCAGCCAAGAAATTTCGCGCAGTCGGGGCTGAATTTAACTGTTGTCGCAAGGAAGTTAAAGGCAGTTCTTGCTGCATTTGTGCAACTTCTTGCCTTTTATGCAACACAATTTCTTCAAGAATATGGCGGGGAGGGGCAACTTGGTTAGTCATAATCTTTTAGGGGAGTGGGGAGTGGGGAGTAGGGAGTGGGGGAGCAGGGGAGAAATTAATAACCAATGCCCAATGACCAATGACTAATGACCAATGACGAATGACTCTTTGGTTGTATATGCACGCACCACATTTTTAATGATTTCCAGACCGACTTCTCCCGCTAGAGTCATGATTGACTCTGGATGAAACTGAACGGCGGCGATGGGAAGTGTCTGATGTTCAATGCCCATAATTACGTCGTCATCAGAAATCGCTGTTACCTTAAGTTCTTTTGGCAAACTTTGCGGTAGGGCAAACAATGAGTGATATCTACCGACTGGAAAAGATTGTGGTAAATTTTTGAAGGTAACAGAATTAGAATCGGTGACGAAAATCCTTGAGGATTTACCATGTTGGGGATAGTTGAGGACTCCCAATTCTCCATCAAATGCTTCAACAATGCCTTGCAGTCCCAGACAAACCCCGAAAATAGGAATTTTGCGATGAAGAAGGGCGCCGACTGTCTGAGGAACCCGAAAATCACTTGGTCTACCAGGGCCAGGAGATAAAACAACTAAGTCAGGGCGTTCTGTATCGAATAGCGATTCCGAGAAACCATGACGTAGTGTAGTAACACTTGCACCAGTTTGGCGAATGTAATTGGCTAGGGTATGAACAAATGAGTCTTCATAGTCTATTAGTAAGATGCGTTTGCCAGATGCCGCACTTGGAAGGATTTTAGTTGATTTTATGGAACTGGATTCATCAATTTTCTGAGTGGTTTGCTTTACACGACGAATCGTCTCAAATAAAGCAGCAGCTTTGGTAATTGTTTCTTGTTCTTCTGCTTGGGGTATGGAGTCATAAAGGACAGTAGCGCCAACTCGCACTTCGGCGATGCAGTCTTTTAATCGGATTGTCCGCAGAATTAATCCAGTATTTAAATTCCCATTGAAATTTAAATAACCAACTGCTCCACCATACCAACGTCGGGCGCTACGTTCATGCTGTTCAATAAAATCTATTGCGGCTCTTTTAGGTGCGCCGGTGACTGTAACCGCCCATGTATGCGAGAGAAAGGCATCTAAGGCATCAAATTGCGATCGCAGTGTCCCTTCAACATGATCTACTGTATGAATCAGGTGGCTGTATAATTCTATTTGACGACGACCAATGACTTGTACTGAACCAGGCTCGCAGATTCGGGATTTGTCATTGCGATCGACATCAGTACACATGGTCAACTCAGCTTCATCTTTATGAGAGTTGAGTAACTGACGAATTTGCACGGCATCGTCAAGAGCATCTTGTCCCCGACTAATAGTGCCACTAATAGGGCAAGTTTCTACCCGTCTACCTTCAACCCGCACAAACATTTCTGGAGATGCGCCAATCAGATATTCTCCACCTAGATTAAAAATAAACCCATAAGGGCTAGGATTTATTTCTTTTAAAGTGTTAAATAGTTTGCTGGGTTCATCTTCATAGCCCTCAAAAAAGTTTTGACTAGGAACTACTTCAAATAAATCGCCTCGGCGGAAATAATCGAGCGCACCTTCAACTTTTTTGGCATACTCGCCTACTTTATGGTCAGCAGTTTGATTTGGCTGAAGATGTTTTCCGTGATAGTCTATAGACTCACCTGTTCGAGGAAGATCATTAGTGCTGCCATGCGCTGTTTCAAATTCATATTGTAAACGAAATGCGCGTTGCTGATAGTAATCGACAACTATCAAGTCATCAGGCAGATAAAGCACTAAATCTCGCTGATCTGTAGGACGTTCAAGACGTTGGGTAATTGGTTCAAACTGAAAAACTAAGTCATAACCAAATGCACCATACAATCCTAAATGTTCGTCTTCTTGACTAGAGAAAGTGTATAAAACTTCGCGGACAACTGTAAATGCTGAAGGTTGTTTACTGCGTTCTTCTTCAGCAAATAGTTTTTTTGTCGGTTTAACAAAGCCTACAAGATTGTTATTATCTAGGGTAACTTTCTCAAGTTGTATTGAGTTAGATAAGCGCTCTAAAAGTAATGGTAAAAGCACCCGACCGCGTTCATTCAATGCTATCAAAGTAAAAGCATTGTCTTGTGTAGTCAATTCCAATGGTGGATTGACAAATCCGATCGCCCATCTTTTGTATCTGCCTGGATATTCGTAGCTGCTCCTTAACAAACCTCCACGCTGAGAATTTAAGCGGAATAGAATGTCTTCGAGAGCAGTGTCCATCTTAACTTCTGTGATGGAGCGAGAAACAAGTACACCGCCAAGGGTTTTGTATGAACGGGAATCAAAAATCATAGGGAATCTCTCTGGAAGAGTTATTAGTCAAGAGCCATTAATCATTATTGATAACTATCTTCAAATTAAAAACAAATCCAGATAATCCGATGTCAATTTAATTCAAACTATCTAAATTTGCGTATTCTTTTAAAAGATGTAATGAAAAACTTTTTTGCTTCTTATGTAAGAATACTAGATATTAAGCAGCTAATACATTGAATAATTTTTAGATTAGGTGTCAATTTATTCGCTTTTTATACTGCTTTTCTAGTACATTTCCTGATAGCCATATTTAAAAATAACCGCCTCCCTCAAAAGTAGTAGATCCTTTTACAACCTCAGCGTAGCTCCGCGTCCCTCTGCGTTTAAAATCCAACCCTAAAACTCCCGCAACAGCGATATTGCTTGCCTATACAAAAACAAATCCACCTCATGAACCTCAATTCCTTTTCCAATTCGTTGTAACAGCATCAAAGTCAACTCTCCACCCAAATGTTCGCGGAACTCAGTTAAACCCCGGAACAAACAATTAGGATGTTCCAGTTGTGATAACTTCTCAACCAGTTCTGGCACATACAACGTGAAACCCAACGCCGATAAAGTACTTAATATCCTTTGCCATTGTGAGCAATCCAGCAATCCTACCAAATAGGAATAAGTGCTATCCAAAGCAATACCGATCGCAACTGCTTCGCCATGACGCAAGCGATAATTTGTCAAATGCTCCAGTTTATGAGCCGCCCAATGTCCAAAATCCAGGGGACGAGACGAACCCATTTCAAAAGGATCGCCGCTATTGGCAATATGTTCTAGGTGCAACTGGGCGCAACGATAGATAACCTGTTGCATAGTATCCATGTCTCGCCGTGCAAGGGCTGCGCTGTGAGAGTGGATATAATCAAAAAAGCTAGCATCCTTAATCAGCGCCACTTTCACTGCTTCTGCGATTCCAGAACGCCAATCGCGATCGTCTAAGCTTGTCAAAAAGGCAGAATCGTTTATAACTGCATAAGGTGGCGCAAATGTGCCAAGAAAGTTCTTTTTACCAAAGGCGTTGATGCCATTTTTTACGCCAACCCCGGAATCATTTTGTGCTAATACCGTCGTCGGAACCCGAATCAAACGAATACCCCGGTGAGCAGTTGCGGCTGCATATCCAACCAAATCCAACACAGCCCCGCCCCCGATCGCTAACACATAACAATGGCGACACAATCCGGCTGCTTCAATCTGTTGGTGGATTTGATCTACTAAATTGCGATCGTTTTTAGCAGCTTCTCCTCCCGAAATTATCATTGGTTCGGCTGCGATCGCTACTATCTCTGCATAAAAATTGGTATACGCTACTAATTGCTTAACCAATTCCGGTTGATGTTGTAATATTCCTGCGTCTACTATCGCTACAACTTTCTTCGGCTTTGTCTCCCCATCTGCTGTAATTACTTGGGCTAAGGTGGGGTTTTTTAACTCAAATAAATTTTTGGTAAAGTAAACCTCGTAGTTAAAAGTTACCGAAACACGTTGATGAATTGGTTGCAGACTGAATCTACTTTTTTGCTTAATGTCAACTACCATGTTTTTGCTTATCTTATATATTTACAAGTGTGGCACGATTCAAAGCTTGAAGAAAAATGTCTACCGAGTGAGAACCATTGATCTTGACTTTATTATTGATGATGAAAAACGGTACGCTATTGATGCCATTCGGCCGAGCAAATATTGATTCCGCTACGAAAGCTTTAATCGCAGCATCATCGCTCAATTGCTGGCGTAATTCCCTAGAATCCATTTGGTAAGCTCTACCTATGGCAATCAAAACTTCAATATCTCCGATGTTCAAACCGTCTTCAAAATAAGCTTTATAAATGGCTTCTACAACATCGTTTTTTACCTTTGCTGGCGCAAGTGTAATCAGTCGGTGCGAAAGCTTAGTATTGACAGCCAAACGGATTTTGTCAAAATTTAGCTTGACTCCAGCCATCTCACCTGCATATTGCGTAGAATCAAACAGATATTGCAGTTCTTGCGCTTTTATGCCTTTTCTATTTTGCATAAAACTGTGAAATTCGTACCCGTCAGCAGGAATGGTATTGTCAAGAATAAAGGGATGCCACCGGATATCTACTTCTTCTTCTTGCCATTTTGCTAATGCATCAAACAGATGCTTTTTACCAATTCTGCACCAGGGACAAACGGGATCGTGAAAGATGTCTATCAGCATAGTTTTTGTAATTCAAATGCTAATATTTGTGTGCATTTGTGGTTTAAAATCTCGTTGAACTGTTGTATTTAAAGGCTGAAGAAAAGCATTGGTTTTTTCTTCAAAAAAGCTTTGAGTAGTTTCAAATTCCTGAATTAGTGCGTCTCTATCTTTCCTTGCTACCAATCTTGCTAAACGGCTGTAAGTCTTAGCTAAAAAGCTAATTGCATTACACCGTTCTTCTGTAGCTAGCATAATATCAACACATAAATTAGGATTCTGGGAAAATAAACGTTTAACAATGTCAATTTCTTGACGATAGTTGGGTGTTGACATTGTTAAGCTCTGCTTTATATCTACTTTTACTTGTGCTAAGAAAACACCAAGACTAAATCTACAAAAATGTTGCGTTGCTTGAATAATCACCATCATTTGATCGTGTTCTTCAGGCGTGCAAACAATTAATTCTCCACCTTTACTTTTGATAAAGTCTAATAACCACTGAAATGAATCATCGTTTCGACCTGGGCACACTACCACCTTTTGCCCCAAAAACGATTTGATATTTGGCCCAAACATTGGATGTAAACCCATGACTGGGCCGGAATGATGTTCGAGCATCGCCTGAGTTGGCTGAGTTTTTACGCTCGTGATGTCACACAAAGCTGTATTGGGGCCAAGGTATTTCGCTGCACGTTTGATAACATCAACTGTATATTCAATGGGAACGCTTACTAATACTAATTCTGCCTGACTTAACAATTTATCTGCGTATTCCCAATCTTCATGTTCGAGAACGCTAACATTATGGCCTACAAGCGAAAGCTGCTCTTTAAATAATCTTCCCATCCTGCCGCGTCCCCCGATGATGGTAATTTGTCGGGAACTGACATGATTTGTTGCAGATTTAGGAATTAGAGTAGCATGACAAGTATTTACTATACTTGCCCAAACAGACTCAGGAATACCAGCTTGAGCGAGTAGGGGAGCCACATCAGCCAGTTGTTCATCTAAAGAAGGTTGTTCTGATGCTGCTAATAATGATATGCGATCGCTAAGTAGGGCGATCAAGCTTTGGTCAGTTTTTTTAAGCTGATCTGAATAAGAGGATTTTAAAGGCATTTTTCCCGTCCCCAATTTTCATATATCAACAAGTGATTCCTTAGAAGTCAATTCGGGCAAGAGATCCAAATTTGTTGCTTTTTTGGCGATCGCATCCGAAAATAACTCTTCATACTGATCTAGCGCTTGCTCAAAGGAATAGTTTTCTACCGCAAACTTTCTTCCTTCACGCCCTAATTTCGCTGCTAATTCCGGCTGATTATATAAATCCAATACTGCCGCAGCCAAAGCATCTGCTGACTCAGGCTCAACGATAATACCGCCACCACTTTTTTTGATAGCTTTGGCAGCAGTCCCAGTTGCGGGAACTGAACCGATAATTGGGCGACCACTAGCTAACAGCAGTGGTATTTTAGAAGGCATATTGAAAGAAATCACATTGCTCTTTTGCACAATCAACCCGACATCTGCGGCTGCTAACATTTGTGGTAGTTTTTCTCGTGGTTGCAATGGTAGGAGCAAAACATTATCTGCACCACAAGCAAGACAATGTTTTTGCAACCTTTCGAGAGCTTGAGATTCACCTGCGATCGCAAAGACAATATCATTAATATGACGCAAGCGAGATGCTGCTTCTATTACTGTCTCCAAACCTTGGGTCAGAGCAATATTACCTGAATAAAGCACTACAAATTTACCATCGAGTTGATGGGTAGCTCTCCAGGAGTTATTCTCCTTCGGTAAAGGGCGGATAAAATTTAGATTCACCCAATTTGGAATGCAGGCAATTTTATTAGCCGGTACACCTTTATTTATTAAATTATCTATAAAGCCATCGGCAATCACGCTAATCGTATGTGCAGTTCGGTAGGCAAATTTTTCTAAAGCTTCCAGAGCTTGAATCATCAACTTATTTTTAATAAGCCCAACACGCACAGCAGCTTCCGGGAGGATATCTTGCACATTCAGCACTACTGGGCAATTATATAGCCAAGCTATTAAGGTTGCAGGTAAACAAACTAGTAACGGCGGCACTGTTAAGAGTATTACATCAGGTCGCTCACCCTTAAGGGCTTGTGGCAAACTCGTAAAAACAAAGCTCAACTCTAGCAGTAACCTGTCTATAAGGTTAGGTTTAGACTTAATCCGCAGGTAACTACGCTGAATTTTTACACCATTTTTATGTTCAGTAACGTATAACTTCCCTCGATACCCATCGTAAATCTGACGCTGAGGATAGTTAGGCATACCTGTGATTACCCGCACTTGATGCCCTCGCTTCACCAGCCCTTCTGCTAGTTCAGTCATCAAAGGTGCAATACCAATTGGTTCTGGATGATAATTGTATGAATAAATCAGAATTTGCATGAACTCTTAATGTCCTGAAAGCACCTTGATAATGTTGGCCTTATTGTGTTATCCAGCTTTTATCTCCCTTGTTCCAGATTTAATAACCTGAAATTTTCTTACAAACTTTCGTAGGGTATGTTACCGCCGAGAGTACGGTATCGAATTTATTGAGATGGTGCGTTAGCCAAGGGCATAACGCACCCGACGAAACTGTTACTCAAGCATCAGAACTCAGCACTATTTTTGCAGTTACTTCTCTAAACTGAAGATTGGCTTTTGTTGTCCACGTTTCCGCAATGTGACGGTGACAGCAGCAAGTCCGAGTAATGCTAAACTCAATGCTGAACTAGGTTCAGGTACTTTAGTTGTGTCTTCTACGTTTAGCACTTGGACGCGACCTTGGAAGAAATCGCCCACATAAAGCTTGCCATCTTTGAGGCTTGTACCACCCGTCCAGTTAAATCTGCCTGGTGTGAGGTCGAGGGGGTTGCCAAAAGGAGGGCCAGTTAATGCTGGAGGCGGTACAGGGTTACCTGATGCATCTAGGGCTGGTTGACCGAAGGAAGTCAAAAAGTTACCGTTTTTATCGAATACCTGAACGCGGCTATTGATAGAATCAGCTACATAAACATTCTCTTCCTCGTCCACTTCGATGCCAATTGGCTGAAGAAGCTGTCCAGGTCCGCTACCTGCTGAACCAAATGCCAACAGAGGGTTACCATTTGGATCGAGTACTTGAACGCGATTGTTATACTGGTCAGCTACAAAGATATTTCCACTAACGGGGGAAATTCTTACACCTGCTACACCTTGGAATTGCCCAGGTGCAGTGCCAACAGTACCACCAATGACACCAATTGGCTGTCCGTCTGGTGTGAATTTAAGGATTCTTTCGCCGTTAAAATCACCTACGTAAACGTTGCCAGTTTTGTCAAATGTCAAACCAGATGGTCCAAAGAAAAACCTACCCTCTACCAGAGGGGTAAAATCCCCATTTGCAAAGGATCTAATAAAATTACCCTGAGAATCGAATTGATTGATGCGGTTGTTGTAAACATCACCTGAATACAGATCCCCTGTTACGGGATTAAAGTCTACAGTTGTTGGCTCGTCAAACTGCCCAGGCCCTGTGCCGCCAGAGCCAATTGCTCCAATATACTGACCTGTTGGACTAAATTTTTCAATTTTGTTACCAAGGTTGTAGTTAGGAGTACCATCCGCCGGGTTAATACCGCGTCCGTTAGCTATGAGAGTATTCCCTTGGCTATCCACCGCTATGCCTTGGGGAACAAACAGTTCTCCAGGGCCGAAGCCAGGACTACCGATACTTCTGTCGTAAGTTAATGTTACAGCATTGGCTTGGGCTGCCGTTGCCAGCACCATGAATCCAGTACCGAGAATACCGATTGAGAAATTTTTGACTAATCCCATAAGTTTGAAGTCCTGGTTGTAGGAGTGTATACTCTTTCCTAGACTAATATTCGTTCCCAGTCCTAGTTCGGGAACCCTAATATTTGGGCTGCTGCCTCCTGTTTAAAATGCAACTTTCTGTGTGAGGCAGCAGCCTATTCTCTAACTATTACCTGACACCAGGTAAAGAGGAATTAGACAGTCTCTGCTTTGGGTAGCAATTCACCCAACTTGTGTTGGCGTTTGCGCTTGGCGATCGCACCAGTTGCGCCTACACTAGCAAGTGCTAATAAGCCAAGTATTGAAGTAGGTTCAGGGACTTTTTGTGTAACAAGACCATCCACCCGAACAACCTGCCCGTTTTCTGGACCGACGCCACGGTTGGTAATATAAATCTTGCCGTCAGGGCCAATATCTATTCCATCAGCTGAACCTAGCCCTTCGCCTGCTGCAACGAGTGTTGTGCGAGTGCCATCAGGAGCAACTTGGATGAGAGAACCAGGTAGATTTGTGATGTCACCGTTTAACTGGGACTCGTCACTGAACTGTAAGACCAGCAAATTGCCTTTCTCATCAAAAGTCAGGTCGGTGATGTGCGTAAACCCATCTAGAAAAACCTCTGGCTTTCCATCCTCGCCAATGCGGAAAATCCGTGATTCATTTTCTGGATAAGGAAAGCCCGTATATTCACCAACGTAGAAAGCTCCATCGGGACCAATTGCGCCACCTGTTGGTACTGATTGAAGCGCTACTTGTCCTCCAGGAAGTAGTTCTATTAGTCCTGGAAGTAATTCTACTAGGTCTGGAGGTAACTCTTGCCCTGGTGGCGCAGATGGCAACACTGAGGCACTAGCGATTTTCTTAGGAATTGCGATCGCTTCAGAGTCACTGCCATCAAGTTTAATTCTGTAAGCAGCGTTTCCACCTCCATCAACGACATAAGCAGTATCGCCATCGATAGTCAGATCGTAGGGATTGGTAACTACATCTTGACCATCTGGATTGTTGGTAATTTCATACTTGCCAAAGTCGAAAATACTGTTGAGAGAGCCGGTATTCAGGTCAACTTTGTATAGTTGTGCTAAGTTCGAGGCATTCAAAACTTTATCGGGTGCGGATGGCGGAAAAACTTTAAGTTGCGTTTCTGGGAGAGAGGATTTAGAACCAAGTTCAAGTGTTTCTTTATCGCGGTTTCCAGGATATCCAGCAAACCCAGTTAAAAGATAAGCATTTCCCAAAGAGTCGAATTGCAGGTCTTGAATACCAGCTCCTTGGTTGCCGGAGGGTTGTTCTGCGACAGACTGAAAGTTAGTGAGTAAACGCGTTTTGGTACCGTCTGGTGAGACTTTAACGAGTGAACCAGTATTGCCTGCACAAAGAGGCTGAAATATTGCACTTGGAGATGGCTGGCAATTCCCGTTTCCTCCTATACCTGGCTCTGCTACGTATAGACTTCCATCAGGGCCAAAGCTATTAGCCCGTGCATTACTGATTCCATCGACAATAGTTGTTAGTGTTGCAGCTTGTGCAGATGGCGTTCCACACATAGCAGCAAAACAAAATGTAAGAGATGTAAGAGCAAATGACTTGAGTTTCATACCTTTGGAGATTGAGAATTAAATAAGTGGAAACTTTTATGGTTTTAAAGACAAGGAATCCCAGTCTTTGAGGAACTTAGGATTGGTTTGAAACTCTTTACTTGAGCGCCACGGCTCCATTTATGGGAGGTTTCGTGGCTCTCCTTTTGTGCAAGCAACCAACGCCAAAGGCAGCGATCGCTAATACACCTAAAGCAGAACTCGGTTCAGGGACAGACTTGATATTTTCAATTCTGAGAACTTGTCCAAGTCCAGGGCGATCGCCTCGGTTTGTCACGTATACTGCACCATCAGCACCAATAGTCATGGCGCTAGGCGACTCTAATCCATTCCCACTCATAAGAGTTGTGCGTGTCCCATCGGCAGCCATTTTGATGACAGAACCATCAAAATCACCCTTCCAAGCTGACTGATTGGCGTACTGCAAAGCATACAAATTGCCCTCAGTATCAAATTCCAAGTCTGTGAGTTGGGTAAAACCATCGGCATATACTGTTGGTTTTCCATCAGCACCGACTCGATAGATTTTTGCCCCACCTTCAGGAAAGGGGAAACCTGTAAATTGGCTGACATAATAAGCGCCATCAGGGCCTTTGGTCACACTTGAGGGTACTGGTTGAGTTGCAAACTGCGATTGCACCACTTCACCTTGGGATGGAACCTGTGCTGGTTCATTGGATGGTGTACCGGAGGGTGGAAAGACGGGATTAGTTAATATGTCTTGGGGAAACGCAACTATCGCCTGCAAATTTTTGCCATCAGTCTTAACGCTGAGTAAGTTGTTTGCACCTGCATCAACTGCAACTAACTTATTGCCATCTATTACGAAACCCAAGGGATTGCTACCGACATCACCACCATCGGGATTGTTGGCGAGCTCATAGTTAGCTAAATCGGCAACACTCTTCCAGGAATTGGTATTAAAGTCGGGAGCAATGATTTTACCGAGGTCAGTGTTACCTAAATTGCGATCGCGAAAGGCTGGATTAGCCCCATACCCAATTAGAACATAAGGTTTACCTTGAGCATCAAATTTGATATCACGAGGCCCGGCGGCTCCAGTACCATCTGGTAATGCTAAGGAAGGAAGTCCTGTAAGTATGCGTTCGGTTTTACCATTCTCAATTTTGGTAACTGCCCCACTTGTGCCATAGCATAAAGAATCACCTTGACCGCTTGCTGGTGGAACACAACCTCCGCTTCCCCCTATTCCCGCCTCTGTAACATAGAGATTACCATCAGGGCTAAAGCTCAGACCACCGGCGTTATATAGACCGTCGGCGATTACTGAAAAGGATGCAGCTGAGGCAGCTTTGATTCCAGAAAAACTGGCAACACAAAAAGTGAGGATAGTAATGGTAAGTTGTTTCAGTTTCATGTGTTGCAATACAGCTAATCGTGGGAAATTTAGGGGTGAATTTTAAACGCAGAGTAACGCTGAGGGAAGCGCAGAGGGGCGCTGAGGTTTTAGTGGGTAACTAGTGCTTCTGGAGTTTTTGGTAGATAGCTCATTCCTCGGTCAAATGATTGGAGGTTGCCAGCTTTGGCTTCTAGTAAACGTTTGATGTTCATGCTCTCAGCGCCAAAGTCTTCAATTTGAAGTTTGCCGTGGGTGACGGTTCCATCTGTTTTCCAGAATGTGATTCGATGTAGGATAAAACCTGAAGCTTCGGGGTCAGCGAATGCATAAGCGGTTGGGATGAGTAACGCTACAGAACGCTGATAATATTCGTAGTCTGGATAAAAATGTTCCTGTTCAAGCAAGTAGTATTTGCTCAGACTATGAACCCGCACGGAAACTTTTACTTTCTGGTCATATTCATCTTTGAATTCACCTGAATCAGAAGTAATATCACCATTTGGTCGCAGTAAGTGTGCCCACTCATCTATGTTCCGTAGGTCTTTTAAGTATTCAATGCCGATTTCAATTGGGGCATCAACATAGATGGTGTCAGTATCGATAAAGTGGCTACCTTTGGCTGCTGAAGTCAGACCAGCTTTGCGTTCCAAATTACCTTTGAGAGAACGACACTCGGAAGTATGTACCGTGTGAATTCCCTGCATAATCATCTGAGTTTGTCGTTTTGGATCGACAAAGCTCAACCAATGAAAGTATACGCCTTTTTCATCTGTTCCCGGCTCGATGTAATCGGTGGGAAACAGCAAAACAGGGTAAACCTGATAATATTTCTGATACTCTAATCCACAGTGCCACTCAATACCGTAGAAAAGCGGATTTTCTAGTTTTTTAACATGATAATAGAGATTTTTATGATAGCCAGACGCAGTTCCGAGCCAAGTATCTTCGTCAACTTGCTCTTTCATCCGGCTATAAAGCGTCCATTCGTCTAAGTTTTTTAAACTACAAAGGTACTCAAAGGCGCTCTCTGGTGAAGTAGCAATGTAAGCTGAGGTTGCAAAGGTATTCTTTTCCACTTATTACTCCTTAAGATAATAATCAATTAAGCTGCGATCGCTTTAGTCCTGTTTCGTTTACCGCTCTGAATGCGATCTTCTGCTAATCGTTTAGCAGCATCGTTGGTAGTAATTTCCTGCTGTTTAGAAATATCAAAAATTGCTAGTAATGTGTCATAAATGTTATGCACTTGCTTAAAAGCTTTTTCTTCGTCATAGCCAATCATTTCGTTGTAAACGTTGATTAACCCTCCGGCATTAATTACATAATCAGGGCTATAAAGAATCCCTTTTTTGGCAAGCATTTGACTATGTAGTTGCTCATTCTCTAACTGATTATTCGCTGCACCAGCAATAATAGAAGCTTTTAAGAAAGGAATTGTATGACTATTAAGAATTCCTCCTAAAGCGCAAGGAGAAAATATATCTACATCAAGAGAGTAAATTTCGTTGGGTTCGACAATAGTTGCGCCAAAAAGCTGTTTTGCTTCTTCCGCTTTTACTGGATCTACATCACTAACAAAAAGTTTGACATCATGTTCGTGTAAGTGGCGGCAGAGGTTTTTACCTACATTTCCTAAGCCTTGAACTGCAACTTTCATGCCATCAAGTCTTTTGCTTTGCCAACGAGACTCTACAGCAGCTTTAATTCCTAGAAAAACTCCTAGTGATGTTATGGGAGCAGGGCCACCAGATTTTTCTGATACCCCAACAACATGTTTCGTTTCTTGACTGATTGTCCGCACATCGCCGGGGGTAATATTGACATCTTGTCCGGTAATAAAACGCCCATTCAGACTATCAACAAAACGTCCGTAAGCTCTTAATAGATCATCTGTTTTATTTTCAGGATTAGCGATAATGACTGCTTTTCCACCACCAGCCGGGATGTTCGCACAGGCTGCTTTATATGTCATCCCACGACTCAGACGAAGTGCATCTTTTAAAGCAGCTTCTTCGTTGACATAAGGCAAGAGTCTTGTTGCTCCCATCGCTGGACCCAAGGTCGTGTCATGGATAGCAATAATCGCCTTAATTTCGGGATTTTTACCATGACAGAAGAGAACTTGCTCGTGACCCATTTCTCTAACAGTTTCAAATAGCAGCATTTTCACCTCTCGATATTGTTTGGTATTGGTTAGAGAAAGTAATTTGCATTACAAAATGTAAAGATATAGACACAAAAACACTCTCGAATATTAAGATAGGATGAAGTAAGAAAAGACTTAAGGTTCAAAAAGCAAAAGTTCCAGTTGATTGGGTATATTTTTTTAGCTGGAATTGAAGCCTTTGCCATTTCTAAATTCATCCTTTGTCTTTTGCTGAATGGACTAATCCAAAATGGATTAGAAAGTCCGCTTTGTTGAGATGTTTTAGTGTCTATAACCATTGCAGGAATTTGCCAGGTTTAAAAGTTAAACCATTGGAAATGAAACTTGCTTGGCTGGATTTTTAGCCGAATTTGATTTGACTCCTTGTGCTGCTAAACTTTTATTACGTGCACCAGAGGGTGCTGGTCGATCAGCGTCAATCACTACATCGATCAGAAAGGGAGCCTTTGATGCGATCGCTTGTTGTAATGCTGCTTCGATCTCTGACTCTCTGACGACTACGAGGGCTTCTGCTCCCATACCACGAGCAATCATGGCGAAGTTTGTTGGTGGAAGTGTTGCATCTGCGCCCTTTAATCCCAAGATTTTCATCCCCTGATGGCACATGTTGTAACGCGCATCATTGAGTACAATCCAGATTGCGGGAATTTTGTATTTCACGGCTGTGCTGATTTCGTTATTCATCAGCATTGCTCCATCGCCAACAATCCCTACAGCTATGCTATTGCTAGCCAGCGCTGCACCCAATACTCCGGTGACGGCGTGACCCATTGCACCAACTCCGGTGCTGACTCGGTAACGATTGGCTTCGGAAAATTGGAGTAGATGAGTTGACCAAGTAAAGGAGTTACCACACTCCGCCATTACTATGGCGTCGGTATCTTCAACAATGATCTTTTGAATTGCTGCCATCAATACTTCTGGCCGCACAGGATAATCTACCTCTGGTGCAGGTTCAATTGCTTTGGGTTCTGGACGAGGTAGTGACAAAGTTGTGGAATCAGGAGCATCCGGTAATTGCTGCAACAACTCTTCCACAAAAGCTTTGATATCAGACTGAACTGCGAAAGTTTCAACGTGTGGATAGGCTACACCTGGCACTTCGGGATCAATATCTACATGGACAAAACCTCCTTGTGGAACTAGCGCCGAACTCCAGAAGGAAGTTGGTTCACCAAGGCGGGTTCCTAATACGAGTGTGCGTAGTGGAGGTTGCTGTTCCATATAAGTTAAGACGGAAGCATGACCGCCTAAACCTGTAACACCCACAAATTGGGGATGATCTTCAGGGAAGATACCTTTAGCACGGGGTGAACACATGACTGCTGCTCCCGTTCTTTCAGCGAGTTCAATGATTTCCTCTGCTGCGTTACGCGCACCGAAACCAACCCAGATGGCAAAGGGGCCAGATGATAATAACTCTACAGATTTAGCGATCGCTTGTTTGGAAGCAGTCATCGGAAACGGAGTAACATCTAGTTGAGGCAAGGATATATTCTCAACTAAACTTGTCTGCACAGCAGTAGGAATGCTCAAATGAGCGACAAATCCGCCTGGTTGCGCCATAGCCAAAGCAAGTTTGCGGAAAATCTGCGGTAGTTGAGCCGCAGATTCAACAGTGATTGCATAGTTGAATAACGCTCCTGGGGTAAAAATTCCCCCACTGGGCAATGTGTAAGTGCTGGTTTCTTGAATTGCCCAACGTCCACGCTGCGGTGCTGAGGTACAAGCCGACAACAAAATCACCTTTGCACCTTCACCACGAGCCGCAAATAATCCGGTAAGAGCATTAGTGATCCCCGGCCCTGCTGTGGTAAAAACTACAGCAGGGCGATTATTGGCAAAGTATGCTTCGGTCGCTGCAAATGCTGCTCCTGCTTCATGGCGGAAGTTCAACACGTCAATGCTGCTATTTGACAGCGCCCCCCAAAGGCTTGCCATCGCACCACCTGCAACACCAAAGGCGTGGCTTACTCCCAAATTTACCAACATCTGAGCGATCGCATCGGCAACTGAGAGCGTTGGGGGTGTTTCGTCGTTTAAAAAAGGCTGAATTTCGTTGTTATTCTCCGATTCATCAATCTGGCGAGAAACGTCAGACACAGATTCTACATATCTGTTTGCTGCAAATTCCTTGTGTGGCTCAGTGGTGATGAGAGGAGAGTTTGAACCAGTATAATTTTGACTCATTAGTTTCACGCAGTTACATAAAATTACACAAAGTCTTTCTAGTTTACAATCACAGTGATGGCAATATTTAATACAAACGACTCTGTTGCTTTCACAGCTATGACCTAGCTTGGTCGTTCATAAAAACGGTTAATCCCTGCTGATTGATGCTTGTGAGCGCATTACCAAAAACTTTTACCGAAAGCATACAGTAATTAATACTGTGCTTCTTGTGACCAGAATAAGGGACACAAAGACTGTTGTGCAATCAAATATTCTTTGATGAGGATGTCAAATCTTTCGTTTTTACTATCATGACTACAGTGCTTAAGTAGGTTGGCGGGGAAAAAATAAACCATATAAAGGGCTATAAACCAGCAAATAACCTTAATTCAAGCGCTTCTCATAAACTTTACAAAACTCAATATAGTTAAGTTTAATAACGCTGCTCTAATTACTGAGACTCTTGGGGAGGCGTTTACATGGTGATGGGTACTATAATACGAACCTATTTGCAATGAAAAATCTTTTGATAAGGCTGTCAATTTTTTCGCTTTTATCGTGATTAGGACATTTCCAACTTAGTTATTCTGAAAACTGCGATGTCTACGACGGGCTACGCCTACGCTGCAAAAACACATTACCGAATGTACAATAGAAAATCTTTTGATCTGGTTGCCAATTCTTTTGCTTCTAGATTCCCCCCAACCTACGCCACTTTATACAACTGGGAGAATCTTAAAAGTCGTGTTGTTAATGGGTTTGGGGCATGTTTAGTGCGTAAGTCCTAGTTTTCCAGGCTCACCCTGAAGGAGCCTAACAGTCCAGAATAAAGCTTGATTATTCACTCTTGAACTCGCCTTTACAAATTATCAAAATTAAAGCATGAGCCTAATTACAACAGTTGGGCGGTCTTTATATTGCCACTCAGAACTTATTGATGCAATTGTTTGTAACGAGAAACACACAATTTATTGAACTTTTATCTTTCCTTTGAGAGATGGCTAAATACTAAGTAGGGGATTCTTTGATTAAATTTATTATTTTTGACATTATATTACAGTGCCAATTCCGTATTTTATCAACAAAGGTGTTTTTTATGTAACAAAAGCATTTGAACGCACGTAAACTAGCTGTGATACCTCTAATATAAATGTACTTCTGAGGACGGATGACTAAAGATATTCTTCTGTAGTTAAATTCCTGGGAGAGTAGGTTAAGATAATTTAAGAAAATAAGTTGAGGAGTAAAATTTGTTCATTTAAGCCAAACCCAGCACTGCAAATTTATTTATGTTGAGAATCAAACCACTCTACACCAATAGTTGGTCAAAGTCCTTAGTTAGTGAACCATAAACCTTAAGTTGGTTCTGGTGCAGGTGTAATTTAAATGTAAAATATCTTTTCTACTTATAGATTAAAAGTTTTGAACTCTTATCTAATAAGATTCCTTGACTAATCAAAATTTGATTCGTCTAAATTTTGTGTACCTATAAAAAGCTATTTGGTACAAGAACAATAAATTTTAAATATTTAGTTTTTTTAGGGAAATTTGGTTTAATAATTCCTGTTTTATTGGTATGATAAGTTTTGTTAACAGATTTAGTAATATTTTTTAATTTACTAACTAATATTATTTTTGAACAGCCTAACGGTGCCCCAAAGATTTTAGTAAGTTATGACTAAGTTATGACTATTAACTCATTAATGGCTATGGTACTGATTGATTACCAGGAGGAAGTAGGAATATGAATTCTGGCGATTCTACATTAGCTAGATCAAATAATCAATGGGTACTACAACCAGAAGTAGAGATGAAGTTTGCTCAATCTCTAATAAATCACTCTGTAGATGCTGCCTTCTGTTTAGGAGAAAACGCACAGTTTCTCTACGTCAACGATGCCACTTGTCGGATGACTGAGTATTCCCGTGAGGAATTACTTTCCATGAGGCTGCATGATATAGATATAGATTTTTCTCTACACAATTGGTCAGATATTAGCTCCCAGAATTCCCTTACCTTTAAATCTCGCTACCGGACAAAAAGAGGTCGGATATTTCTGGTAGAAATATCCATTAGCCATGTAAAACAACAAGATATGGAATTTGGCTGTGCTTTTGCTCGTGAGATAAGTGATGAAATAGTAGAACTGAGCGTGCAAAAGTGGACTGATGAATTAAGGGATGCCAAAGACAATTTGCAACAGGAATTTTCTCTACTCAAGACAAAAGAAGTAGAACTAGAAACATCTCTTTCTTTACTTCGTTCTACTCTCGAATCTACTGCCATTGGTATTGTTGCAGTTAACTTTGAGGGAGATATTCTGAGCTTGAATCAGAAATTTGTGGATATGTGGCAGATCCCGGAGTCCCTAATACTATCTAAGAAATGTCCTCTATGCAAAGCCTTTTTTGAGAAGCAACTTAAAGATCCCCAAGCCTTTAGTCGGCTGATTTGGGAAGTGTCTAGCCAATCTGATTTCGAGAGCTACGACATTTTAGAATTGAACGATGAAAGAGTTTTTGCACACTACTCTAAACCTCAGTGGCTCGATGGCAAAATTATTGGTAGAGTGTGGAGTATTTGGGACATTACTGAATCGAAACGAACTGAAGAAGCATTACGACTGAACGCAGTTAGATTTCGGACTTTAGCAGAAAGGACAGATACCAGCACTTTTCTGATTCAAGGTGCGCGGCTTTGCTATATAAATCCAGCAGTAGAGCAACTCACTGGCTACACAAAAGAAGAACTGCTAACAGGCTTTGATATTCGCAGACTGATTAAAAACAAAAAACGCAGGCAGATACGTAAGCAGGGTGAAGCAGCTAACTTTGAATATCAGGAGATGAATATTCTGACAAAAAACGGCACAGAGCGCTGGCTAGCTTGCGCGGTTGTAATGCTGGATGGAGGGCTGGATTTTGGGGGAAAACCAGTAGAAATGATTACAGGCATTGATATTACCGATTACAAATATGCAGAATTAGGTCTTAACCAAGCTTTAGAACAAGCAAAACAACTTAGCGAACTCAGAGCGCGTTTTCTTTCTATGGTTTGCCATCAATTCCGTACACCACTGAATATTGTTTCATTTTCTAATAGCTTATTAAAGGAAGAAGTAGACAAACGTACACAGAAGAAAATCCAACCACTACTAGATCACATTCAAAAAGCTACCGAACAACTCAGTCAGATGTTGGATGATATTTTGTTCTTCTCTAAGGCAGAAGCAGCAAAAATAAACTGTGAACCCAAACCACTGGAGTTAGTTGGATTCTGTAATGATTTAGTTGCCCAAATGCAGATAAGTGTTAGGCAAATTCCAATTAATTTTGTAAGTAAAGATAACTCTTTAACAGCCTGCATAGATAAAAAACTGTTAGAGCCGATTTTGAAGAATTTACTCGACAATGCAATCAAGTATTCTCCCTCGCACATTGCAATTGATTTGAGCCTTTATTGCAAAAATGAGAAAGTAATTTTTCAGGTTAAAGATAGGGGGATCGGTATTCCAGTAGCAGATCAACAACGAATATTTGAGCCATTTTACCGTGGTACTAATATTGATAGTATACCTGGTACTGGATTAGGGCTATCAATTCTTAAAACCCTTGTAGATTTACATCACGGTCAAGTCTCTGTAGAAAGTCAAGTGGGTGTGGGTACTACGTTTACTGTGATGTTGCCATTAATCAAATCGGAGCTTTAGTAGTTCCGAGTTATGAATGTTTAAATTAACAGAATTGTTAATTAACAGCTTAACAATCATAACTCTCGGAACGAATTAGTTAATCTCATGCCTATTTACATACTTCGCAAAGACTATACAAAATTATGCAAGAATCACCTAAAAAAATTCTCGTTATTGAAGATGATAACGTTACCCGCAATCTTTATTTAATGGGTCTTGAGGCTAAAGGTTTTGATACGATAGGTGCTGACAACGGTCTTGCTGGTATCCAACAAGCACAAGAGCATATACCCGACTTAGTAATTTGCGATATCACAATGCCTGATATGGATGGTTATAGCGTTTTAACTACGCTACGCCAAGATCCTGTTACAGCAATTATTCCTTTCATTTTTCTGACTGGTAGTAGTACCAAAGCAGATGTTCGCAAAGCTATGGAATTGGGAGCAGACGACTATCTTACCAAACCTTCTACACTAGACGAATTGCTCAGAGCGATCGCTATTCGCTTACAAAAGCAAGCTACTCTCCAATACTGGTGGGCGATGAAATTGGAGAAAGCTCCAAAATCAGTATTTGCAGATAATACTAAAGCGATCGCTGTTGGTGGTGGTGTTGGCGTTGGCGAAGCGGTAGCGACGTTAAGAGCGTCAGCCTCTGGTACAGAAGCCTCTGGTAGAGAAACCTCTGTTAGAGAAGCCCCTGATACAGAAATCATGATCCCTCCCAAGTCAATTTTTCCCTACATTCCCCAATTAAAAGAAGTTTTTGACTTTATCGAAGCTAATTATCATCTAGGAATTACTTTGTGTGACGTGGCTGTTGCCGTTGGTTACTCCCCTGCTTACTTAACTAACAGAGTAGCAAAGCAAACAGGTGAGACTGTAAACTGCTGGATTGTCAAACGCCGGATGGCAGGAGCACGTTTTCTACTCCAAAATAATGAGCAGACAGTTGAGAAAATAGCGAAAGCATTGGGCTATCAGGATGTGTCTCATTTCTCCCGCCAGTTTCGCCAACATCACGGTTTACCTCCCCAAGCTTGGCGCAAAGAGCATCAACTTGTATCACAAAAACAGGTAAAAATTTGGCAAAATTGCTGAAACTTCAAATAAATAGTTGCGTAAACTCATATATTAAATCTACTCTGCCCTTACGTAACATGGCTGGATCTAATCTTTCAGTAGTGTTACAAGTCATCAACACAACTAAGCGTTGCTGCATCTGAATACCAGACTCATCAATTACACTCTGATACAAAGTGCCATCTAGCAAACTCAGAATGTGTTCGGTTTTGTTATTGTATTGCGCTACCTCGGAAGCACGATTTTGCGCTAGATTATCAGCTTCGTTAATAACGATACAAATACGCTCTATGTAAGTCGGTGGGACAAAGTTAGCGATCGCATCATGATCTAAAATAAAAATTACATACCCCAAAGGTACAAGAATTTCTTTTGCTACTGCTTGTGTCCAGACTGTTTTACCAGTACCTGGTTGCCCATGTATAACAACCGCTAACTGGTTTTGATTCAGAATCGCTTGTTGTACAGAATCAGTAAAGTTTTGGATATCTGCTGGAAATGAGCGAATGTTAAATTGACTGTGAACCTTGCCTACACGACTTTGATATCCACTCAGCATCACTGCTAAGTCGTAAGTCGCTTTGTTAATTAGTGGCGCGAGATTTTTCGCCATTAAAGTATATTGTCGTCGCCCGCGATCGTAGGGGTCAATTTGTAACCAAACGTCATACTTCGCCCAGTAAGCATAAACAGTATTGATAACGTCTAAGCGTTCCCAGCTAACAAATCTATCTATAGGAAAATAAAAATCTCTTTCTGAGTAATACTGGGTAATGATGTCAGGATTACCCAACACTCCTAAAACTCGTAGTACAGTAATTTCTTGTAGTCGATTAAGAACATAATCAATGGGAATGCTACTACGACTAACGAATTGAACGATGGGTGTTTCCGTACTCAAAACATCTTTGTAGCGATGATCTGGTGATTGAGGATCTGGCGTGATGTAATTCCAAAACTTTTCAACTTCGTAGCGGGTATTTTCAGATACAACATTTAATAAGTTAGCCCACCAAGCATAATTATTTCGTCCCAAAACATCAGCAAGATTACTCGCTAAATTCAAACTTTTTTGAGTTAATTCGCGGGAGTCACTATACAACAGTTGCCACAAAAACTCCCAGTCTAATTCTCGGTTAAAGGGTCGCCAACCAGTAGCAAGCAAGCTTTGTCGGGTATTATTTGTCGGAGTGCCTTCATTACTTCTAAAATAGTCAAAATCCATATTTATTAGTTATGTAGCGTTAATCGAGTTATTTAAGGTTAAGTATGAGATTTTGAAAAATTTTTCTCGTAATATTAACTAATTGGGTACAAATGGTAATTTTATTTTCACCGCGCTGTACTGGCTAGGAAACCTTTTTAATCTAACTCATTCTTTATGTAATATACTATAATACATAACAACTACCTGTGTCAACTTTTTTGACAAAGCAATTAGTTCTTAATGTGCCTGCGCCATTTATCCATCTCTAGGTGAGGACTAATGCCATCACCGTGGAATTGCTCATAAGATAAAGCACATAACCACATTTTGACTGATGCCATTTCTCTCATTGCTGGCTGGGCTACCCACACAAGTAGGAAAACCTCATCCAGCCTTGAATCTGTTAGGATGCGTTAGGGCTAATGTCCATAACGCACCGAAAATATGGGATGGTGCGTTAGCCTAAGGCATAAGACACCTTACAAAACTGCTGCCAGGGTTGGATTCCGATTAACCGTAGTATCAACCTATGTAGAGACGCAAAATTTCGCGTCTTTTCTAATTAATCAAGTTGAATATTTGCCATTAATTTCTATATAGCCCTCTGAAAGATCGCAACCCCATACAGTTGCAGAGGCATCACCAATATTGAGGCTAACATGAATTCTTACTTGTTCTTTAGACATGATTTGCCGCAACTGTTCCAGATTTTCATCAGTTAAGCTATTAGGATAAACTTTCACATTATCAAAACTAATAACAACTATCTCTGGATTTATCTGCTGTTCATTTTCACATTTACCTATAGCCATAGCAACACGTCCCCAATTCGGATCTGCTCCATAGACGGCGGTTTTTACTAATGGTGAATTCACAATTGCTTTAGCTACTGTTTTAGCTTGTGCATAGTTAGTCGCTGAATCTACAGTCACCTCAATAATTTTGGTAGCACCTTCTGCATCTCTGGCAATTTTCAGCACCAATTCTTGTGCAACTTCTTGCAATGCACTGGCAAAATCTGCTTCTGAAACTTCACCGGCTATTCCATTAGCTAGAATCACGGCGGAGTCACTAGTAGAAGTGTCAGTGTCTACACTCAGGCAGTTAAAGGTTTTATCTATAGTAGAGCGAAAAATAGAACGAAGGCTATTTGCAGAAATTGCCGCGTCAGTAAAAAAGAAAGTTAGGAGGGTAGCCATATTAGGCTCAATCATGCCAACACCTTTAGCAATTCCTACCAGTTTGGCATTGCCTATTTGTCGTGTTGCTAGTTTTGGTACTGTATCGGTGGTCATAATACCACGGGCTGCGGCATGAAAATCAGCATTAGTCAAATTTTTCCCCAATCCTAATAAACCTGCCCGGATTTTTTCAATCGGGTAACGTCTGCCAATTACACCTGTAGAAGCTATCACAATATTATGTGCAGCAATTCCAGTTTCAGTTGCAACTAATTGCAGAACCTCTTGGGCGTCAGCGATACCAACAGAACCATTAGCTACATTTGCATTCTTAGATATAACAACAATTCCTTGTGCTTGTGAATCTTTTAAATTATTACGGCTAATAGTAACGCTTGGCCCGGCAAAAAGACTTTGAGTAAAGACTCCATCAGCAACACAAGGAACTGATGATTTAATAAATACAAAATCATCAGTTGAATCTCGTATTCCTAAATTAGTGATAAATGCACTAAAACCTTGAGGTGTGGAAGATATAGGTAATGACATTTTTCTGAATTTAATAATTTAGATTAATTATCTCATACCATTTACAAAAATATTTATGACACATAAATCGGTTGTAGAGGCTTATATATGCTTCTAGCAATGTATATGTTGCAGAAATTTTATAAAACTTTAATAGAAGCTAAAAACCTATAAATCAGTTAATGTGACCGTAAATATCGTCCATCCATTACTACTTTCTACTTGAATATTTGCTTGCAGTTGTTCGACTAATTTCTGTACTATAGGTAAACCTAATCCCGAACCACCTTGATTCCAGATGTCTGCATTGGTAACGCGATAAAATTTCTCAAAGATTCGTGGTAACTCTGTTACCGAAATTTCTGCTGAATTACTGATAGTAATAATAGTTTTTGCCGGCGCTTCCGAGGAATTTTGATGTACAGTTAGAGCAATTTTACCACCCGCAGGTGTGTATTTACAGGCATTATTGACCAATTCTATTAAAATTCGTTCCAAGCTAATGCCATCTGATAACAACGGCGGGAGATTTGAAGCGAGATTTATCTGTAGAGTTTGCTGATGTTCTTGAACACGGATTTGAAATGGCTCAATAACCCAAGGTAACCACTGTTGTAAGAGCAAGGAATCAGGTGTCATCACTGCATAGGATGAGCTTTCCAGCCGTTGTAAGTCTAGTAGATCGTTAATTAATCCTAGCTCGCGATCGCACTCACCTTCCATCAACTGTAAATAGCGTTCAGCTTCTTCAGTAACAGGAGATAATTGTATCATTTGAATCATTAACTTTATATTACTTAGAGGCGATCGCAGTTCATGGGAAACTAAATTCAAAAAGTCAGTTTTGAGTTGATTTATCTCCTCCCATTGCACCACAAGTTGCTCTTGCTCAATTTGCTTTTGACGCGCCTCAATCGCCCGTTTGCGCTCAGTAATATCTCGAAAAACTAATACAGCACCTGTAATATTATCTTGATCATCTTTGATTGGTGCAACACTGTCATCAATTGGGATTTCTCCACCGTCTTTAGTAATCAGAATAGTTTCTGCTGGAATACTGACGATCATACCATTTTGAAGAACTTTTATGATTGGGCTTTCAATAGAGTTATGAGTTTCTGCATTAGCAATATTGAAGATTTCTGATGAATTTCTACCATAAGCTTCTTCTTGTTTCCATCCGGTTAGATTTTCAGCAACCGGATTCATAAAAGTTATCAATTCTTGCATGTCGCTAGCAATAACACCATCGCTGATACTTTTTAAAAGTGCATCTAGCCATTTTTTATTTACCTTTAATTGCCTTTTTAAACTATGTTTAGTTAGACTTATTTCAATATTTATTTGTAGTTCTCTTTCTTTAAAAGGTTTGATTAAGTAAGCAAAAGGCTCAGTTATTTTAGCTCGAATTAATGTGTTTTCATCTGCATAAGCAGTCAAATAAATTACTGGGATATCCAAACGTTTATAGATTTCTTCGGCAGCTTCTATCCCGTCCATTGACCCTTTCAGCTTAATATCCATTAGCACTAAATCGGGAGATATTTCTACTGCTTTATTAATTGCTTCTTCAGGAGAAGAAGCGATAGCAGGAACCCTGTAACCGAATTTTATCAGTCTATGCTGCAAATCTTTAGCAACAATAGCTTCATCTTCCACAACTAAAATTTTTCCCTTTGTCATATTTTAGTCATTTTATATTAATATAAATTTCACCTGGCATTTTACTCCAATAGCACCTTGGATATCGATATCTCCTGCAATTTGATTGGTTAAAGCATCTACTAACTGCCACCCTAAAGAGGCCATATTTTTAAAATTGAAATTCGATGGTAAACCAATTCCATCATCACTAACTATAAGTGTAATCTGATGGTCAATATTTTTGCTCATTTCGATATAAATCGTACCATTTCTACCTTTTGGAAACGCATATTTTAAAGAATTAGATACAAGTTCATGGATAATTAAGCTACAAGGGATTGCTGTATCCAAGCCAAGAAATACTTGATCATCGATATTTACTCTCAGAGCGATCGCATCTTCGTTAACTTCATAAGCACTAAATAAACTTGCTACCAAATCTCGAATATATTCACCAAAATTAATCTTTGCTAAGTCTTGAGACTGATACAATTTTTCGTGAACTAAAGCCATTGATGCAATTCGCTGCTGGCTTTGTTTGAATATTACTAAATCCTCTTTATGTTTGATATAAGCAGATTGCAAGCTTAACAAACTAGAAATAACCTGTAAATTATTTTTCACCCGATGGTAAATTTCTTTTAATAACACCTCTTTTTCTAAGAGTGATGCTTGAATTTGTTCCTCCCACTGCTGGCGATCGCGCAGTGCAGCTTGCCGTTCGCTAATGTCTTCAACCACAGAAATAAAATACTTTGGCTCCCCACTTGGTTCGCGCATTAAAGATACGGTAAGATTAACCCAAACTATGGAGCTATCTTTGCAGAAATAGCGTTTTTCTATCGAATAAGTTTGAATATTATCTGCTAAAATCTGATCAACATATTTCAGGTCAGCATCAAGATCATCAGGGTGAGTAATATCTTGAAAAGTTAGCAACTGTAGTTCTTCTAGTGTATAACCGACAATATCGCAAAGCCTCTGGTTAACTAACAACCATCTTCCATCTATAGCTACATGGGCGATGCCAACAGCAGCTTGATGGAATGCAGCACGGAATCGCTGTTCGCTTTCTCGCAATGCTTGTTCTATTCGCTGGCGCTCAGTAATTTCTGCCTCTAGTGATTGATTAATTCTTGTTAACTCTGCTGTCCGTTGCTCAACCTTGCTTTCTAGTTGGTTAAGTAGGCTACTTAGTGCCTTCTCTGCTTGCTTGCGCTCAGTGATGTCAGTATGTGAGCCTACCATCCGCACTACGTTACCATCTTGATCCCACAGTGCTTGACCTCGATCCAAAATCCATTTGTAAGTGCCATCTTTACATAAAAATCGATACTCGATAGCATAAAACGGTGTTTTATGAGCAAAATGGTCTTGAACTGCTTGTGTTACCCAGTCAAGATCATCAGGATGCACTCGTGTGAGGTATTCATCTAAATAGTTAGAAATTTCCTCGTCTTCGTAACCGAGCATTTCCTTCCAGCGAACCGAAAAGAACATTTCATTGGTTTTAACATTCCAGTCCCAAATCCCATCATTATTGCCGCGCAAAGCTAATTGCCAACGTTGTTCACTTTCCCTCAGCACCTCCTCAGCCCGTATGCGTTCAGCAATTTCCTTTGCTAATTGGGAGTTTGCAACCTCTAGTTGGGCAGGACTCGGTAGAGCCAGTGCCTGGGGTATTAATGGCAGAAGTTCTATGGCTGTCAATACTGAGATAAAAGCGGTGATAGCTTTAATTAACCCTGATAGCCAATAGGTAGGGTACCAAAGCGTCCACACATCCATTAAATGGGTTGTGCCACAAGCAACGATAAATATGCCAAACATTAGGAACATCCAGCCGAAAGGCACATCTCGCCGTTTACGGACAAAATAAACCAACATTACTGGAATTGAGTAATAAGCAAATCCAGTTAACACATCTGAAATCAGATGCAACCATACCAATCCTGGTTTCCAGAGGTAGCAATGTCCGTGGGGAATAAACTGGCTAGTAGAGAAAAAATTATTTAAAAATTCCATCATAAAAACCTATACACTGCACAAGTCTTCACCAAAGCCCAAAGTGCGCCAAAGTGCGAAGGAAGAGGTTTTGAGACTAAGACCTCTGTAGACGCCCAGAGGCTTAGAGAGTGGCTTCTGATACTCTAAAGAAAAACACGTTCGGCGTTTGTCAGAGCTTTCTCGTACTAGCGTTAGGCTAGTACAGAATAGCAGTTGGCGCTTTTACATCCTCTATCTGTCATAGTTTCTGAGTTTTTTAAGCTGAGGATGTAAGGTTTATTGAAATAAAAGTACCGCGATCGCTTTGGTTTTTGTTACCGTAGATTCTCTGAAATGAATTCTTTAATATATATAGATGCCTTTAGTAAATCACGGTAATATTTCGCTTATATAAAATAACTAGTACTGAATTTTTAAGTAAATACTCGGTCTAGCGTTTGCGAAATTAGTACCTTAATACTACGTAGAAATTATAAAAGTTCGGTTTCCTCTGATTTAGTTAAATGTTCGTGCAGCCAGTAGCGAAGCAGAGGGGAAAGAATTTGTATCAGTCGTTAAGTGAAATGAGATAACAAACTAACTGACAATAGAAATATTCCTTAAGTCTAATGTAAGACACACCTGGAGTATGAAGTTATAAGTTCTCAGGTGAAATAGGATTGTAGAGCATTGTTAATCTAGTCTCAAGTATTGGCAGCATCTGTCTGATTAAAACCTTCTAGTTTATTTCTACCCAACTAGCAAAAATTAATGCAAATAAAGTCATTAAATTGATTACGATCAAAATCCTGTTTAACTTAGCGATCGCTTGTACTTATTAAGTAAGTCAATGTGAATAATTAAAAATTTTTTAGTTTACCCTCTAGGGGAAGCAAGGTATACATCATGTCTTTTATATATGGCTTGAGCCATTATAAGGAGCCACTTTAATTAATTCTATATTATTACTTAACATAGCTTGATTATTATTGACTACTTAGTTAACGCATCTAAAGAAGTAACTAAAAAATCGTTAGATTCACTATGATTGGTACGGAATTTTATGGTTAAAGATTTTGTTTTTTGTCTACAAGAAGCAGCTTTATACTTTATATTCAAAAAATCTCAAACACATAAAGATTATTCTGAATGTTTTGTGAACCCTCCCTGTGGATGTACCAATCCAGGGAAAAGTACTCAGTGTGAAGATTGTGCTTATCTTGAAGCCTGCTTATCTAATTGCAAGCTCCAAAAAGTTTAATTATCTTTAGGTTCATAAACTAAACATTTTTAATGTCAAACTAGTTCCTGCGATAGAATTGACTTTACTCTTATGGTAGAAGCCCAGTACAAAAGTAGCAGCTATCCTAGATAGGAATCACAAAATAATTCACAATAAGTAATTAAAATTATGATGCAAGTGAATGTAATTTTATGAAAAATAAATATTATTATTCCTTGTTGTTGTGAACAAACAACTTTGTTAATCGGTTCACAACTATATCATTAATTAGTGATTACTGATTATGAATTAGTTTGAATCTGACCAAGAGTTAAGTTGTTGTGTGTGGGAGCTTAAAATGATTTCAAGTTTCTCAAAGAAACTAGGTTAAAGACTCCTCAATCTGTCTTGTGAATTCCCTAATTGAGCAGTGGATTGAGTAGACAATATCGGTTTTGAAAATCAATCAACCACAGAAATCCAGAACATAAAAGGAACCATAACTATGAAACCGTTTGATTTATCTAAAGCTGTTTTGGCTACTGTCTTTGCCATCAGTTTCGCTTCTCTGTCTTTACCCCCTTCTGTTTCTGCCCAAAGCGGAGGCTCAGGCGGTAGCGGAGGCTCCAGTGCCAGTGGCTCAGGTAGTGGTACAAGTGGTACAAGTGGTACAGGTGCCACTACAGGTACTGGTACAAGTGGTACAGGTGGTAGTGGTATAGGTGGCACAGGTACAAGTGGCACAAGTGGTATAGGTGGCACTACAGGTAGTGGTACAGGCACTGGCACAAGTGGTATAGGTGGCACTACAGGTAGTGGTGCAAGTGGTACAGGTGGTAGTGGTATAGGTGGCACTACAGGTAGTGGTGCAAGTGGTACAGGTGGTAGTGGTATAGGTGGCACTACAGGTAGTGGTGCAAGTGGTACAGGTGGTAGTGGTATAGGTGGCACTACAGGTAGTGGTACAGGCACTGGCACTACAGGTAGTGGTACAGGCACTGGCACTACAGGTAGTGATGCTACAGGTAGCGGCACAACAGGCAGTGGTACAGGCACTGGCACAACAGGTAGTGATGCTACAGGTACTAATAGAAATGCAGGCGTCGCAGCTTCCGAAAGAACTAGCGATCGCGGTTTCGATTGGGGTTGGCTAGGTTTACTTGGTTTAGCCGGTTTAGCAGGTCTAGCTCGTAATCGCGAAAAAGTGCGGGCTTATAACGATCCTAATGAAGTAACAGGTACTCGTTCTAGATAGTATTCACCACACTGTAAGAGCCATATAACTGTTGTTTGTTTCAATTTCAGGCTATTACAGTGGTTAAACCAAATGTATGTGAGGGGGACAATATATTGATATTGCGCCCCTATAATGAGTTTTGACTTTTGAGTTCCCCGTTCGCGTAGCGTCTCGCATAGAAAGGGTAGACACGCTAGTTCGCTCAAGCCAAGCTACTGCCTTGCCCAATGAAGATTACATTTGCTAAAACTTCTATTTTTGTTAACTCACGCACAAGGCGTTGAGCTTGATGTTTATAAATAGCATTTGTAGTCAGAGCTTTTTCAATCTGCACCTGCCAAAGGTGAGGCATCATTTCACCCTATTCAATTCGCTGCAAACCACTGCTTGTGGCTAAAACAATCAAGCGATCGCCAGCGTAAAGCTTAACATCATACCAGGGCATTTCTAGTAAGCTAGTACCGCAAGGCGGAAGTCAAAAGTCAAAAGTCAAAAGTCAAAAGTGTTATGGAATAAGCTATTTAGGGATTCTAAACAGTTGCTCTGTTTCCGCCGTTGCGTACTAGGTACTTCTGGGACTTCCCAATGTTCGGACTGCTCATCATCAATGGCGCTAACTTTAACATCGTATTCTTTTAGGACTGCAACACAATGTTGTCCTAAACATTAGAGTCGGCATACTAAGAAAAGGTCTAGGAATTTTTTTTGATTGGTGCTAAAAGGGGGATGCACTTTCTGTTGATAGCAGCATTTAATACTGGTAACAGTATGTGTTTCCTAGGATTATACAGCAGTTTTCGTTTTTCACGACAGTAAACTAGCAGAATTTACATCTAAAAATAACGTCGCTTGGGATTGTTGACGGAGAATAGAAGCAGGACAGTCTGTACTTATAGCTCCTTGCAACATCTCTTTTACCACATTCGCTTTACGTGTTTCTGGAGCCAGACAGATAATTTTTTTAGCTGAACAAATCATCGAGATGGTGGCAGTAAAAGCATATTGTGGGACAGCTTCTAGATTTGGAAAGTGACCTGTGCTTACTTGTTGCTGACGGTTCACTGTATCCAGTTTCACTAGTTTCACGCTGTAAGGATCTTGAAAATTTGCTACTGCTGGATCGTTAAAAGCCAAATGTCCATTTTCGCCAACACCAAGACAGCATAAGTCAATTGGTTGTGCAAGGAGTAGTTTAGTGTAGCGATCGCACTCTGCTACTGGTTGCAATGTATCACCTTCTATATAGTGAAATTCTTTAGGAACAACCCGCTTCTCTACACGTTCTCGCATATAGCGCCGGAAACTAGCAGAATGGTCAGCAGTAATTCCCAAATATTCATCTAGATGGAACAGAATAATTCTTGACCAATCTACACCACCCAATGCAATCAAAGCATCAAGAAATTTGAGTTGGGAGTTACCTGTTGCTAACAATACAGCAGCTGTATCTTGTTGTTTGAGAACTTCCTGTAAATGCTTTTGCGCGATTTCTGCAACATCTTCGGCCATTTCGACTTCAGAGTTGTAAATCTGCACTAGTAAATCATCAACGCGAAAAAAGTTTGGCTCGGCTAGCATTTGCTTACATTGAAGGTTATGAATTATACGGCAGTTTTTTGAGAGGCTGTACCTGTCTGCGCTTATATGCCCTATCCAGTATAGATTTTAGGATTTAGCAGATTAATTTATAGCTTTTTACGCTGTATAAGGACAAAAAAACAATGTAAACTATTTAAATTAAGTTAACAATTATTTACATTTTACCCAAAAATCATGCTGGCTGCAATTCTTTTTGACCTAGACGGCACTATTGTCAACACTGACCCTATACACTACCAAGCTTGGCAGGAAATGCTGTTAAATTACAGCATAGAAATTGACGAAACATTTTATAAATCCCGAATTAGTGGGCGGCTAAATCCAGAAATTGTTAAGGATATTCTGCCGCAATTATCAACAGCAGAAGGGCAAAAATTTGCAGACGAAAAAGAGGCGCTTTTCCGCAAACTCGCCCCGCATCTAAAACCGTTGAGTGGATTTTCTGAACTACTAGCATGGACAGAGACACATCAGTTAAAGCGGGCATTAGTAACTAATGCCCCTAGATTAAATGCAGAATTTATGCTAAATGTTTTGGGAATAAAAGAAGTTTTTCATACAGTTGTTGTAGCAGATGATTGTGTAGCAGGTAAACCTGACCCTGCACCCTACCAAGTCGCCCTGAGTAACTTGGGGATTACAGCAGAGGAAGCGATCGCTTTAGAAGACTCTCCCTCTGGTATTCGTTCGGCGGTGAGCGCAGATATCCGCACTATTGGCATCGCCTCCACCCACGATCCCCAATTTTTACAGGAAGTCGGCGCATTTATGGCAATTCCAGATTTTACTGATTTGCAGTTGTGGACATTGCTCAACTCACTTATTGAACCAGATTTGAGTGCGATCGCTTCTAACTTGTAAGCGCAAAATCTGAAAACATCGAGAGTAGAGACGCGAATTTGCTAACCCGTCTCTATTTATTTTTCCGCGAGAATTGCGTAAATTTCCCGTTTAACTTGCTCTAGAAGCTCACGCACCCGATTTATCCGCTCCATATTGCCACTACGAGCAACCTGCACCACAACAGCAGCTAGTTCTGTTGCAGCATTCCGCAACTCAATAAACTCTTGGGGCTTACCTTTTACGAAACTTTTGAAGGTATCCCAAGGAGAATCTGAAGTTTCTTTTTGGGCACGTTCTGCCAATAATTGTCTACCTTCATCGGTGATCGTGTAAATCCGCTTGCCACCTTCTTGGGCGCTCTTGAGATAACCACCTTCCTCCAGCAATTGGAGTGTTGGATATACTGAGCCAGGACTAAGGCGACGGAAACCACCATAGCGAGTTTCCGCATCTTTAATTAGGTCGTAACCATGACTAGGATGCTCGGATAACAATTCCAGCAGGATGAACTTGATGTCACCCCGACGAGTCCGATATTCATCTCCCCAACCACGACCAAACATTTCATTGCCAAAGTGCTTGTCATGATGTTTAGCATGATGTTTACCATGCTGAAACCAAGATTTGACAAGCAAGAAATCATCTTCACTAACTCCTGCCCATGCAGGTGCCCTAAAGCGTGACTGAAAGTGTCTAAACATAAATGAATCTCAAATCAACTTTCTCTAATATACGATATATCGGAATATATCACGATATATCGGAATAGAATTTTGATGAAGATTTTTGAAGTAAAACTGTGCCAACGCCACAAGCGATGCCTGCGACGAGCTGCACTAACGCAAAGCTAGTCGAAACTGATGAAGGCTGAGGAATTCAAATAGCTACGAGTTTGCACTTGTTGCACAAAAGACTCTACCCATTGCAAATATTGTGAACCGGCAACTACTGCTGTATCGTTATGATCTGCTCCTGGAACCAACAATAGTTGCTTTGGTTCGGGAGCAACGGCATACAGTTTTTGGCTCATAAAAGAAGGTACAGTCGAATCAGCAGCGCCATGAATGAATAAAACTGGCATTTTTAACTTTGGCAATTTCTTAATGGAATCAAAGCGCTGTGTCAAGATTAAATCTACGGGAAACATCCAAAACATGTTTCGATAAGTGATTAAATCGCGGATGGATGTAAAAGAGCTTTCCACAATCAAACCAGCAGCTTGTGGGTGTTTCACTCCTAAGTCTATGGCTATTGCACCCCCAAGAGAATGTCCATAAAGAAAAATTTGGCTGGGTGGAATCTCTTGTTGCTGCACCAAGTAATTCCAAGCTGTGGCTGCATCTTCATAAACCCGCTTTTCATTGGGAAACATACCCTCACTGCGACCATAACCCCGATAATCAATCAGCAATACCGAAAACCCTAGCTGATGAAACCGATTCGCATGAGCTATATTTGCGCCAACATTGATACCGTTACCGTGTAAGTATAGCAACACCTTAGCATTGGGTTGCTTGGCTTCTATCCACCAACCGTGAATATGTTCTACCTTGCCTGTTTTAGGCACAGATAACCAAATCTCTTCATAAGGGAGATTAAAAAACTCTGGTGTCTTTTCAATGACAGCAGAGGGAAAGAAAATGAAGCGAGGTTGCTTAATAAAAAGAAATAGACAAATAGCACAGTAAGCGAACGCTGCAATTATCCCAGTCCAGAGTAGCAGTTGGAAAAATACTTGTATAAATTGCAGTTTATTAACTTTCATGCCCTAACTTTTTAATGGATACAAAGTGTTTATATTAACAATATATTTACTTAGTATAAGCAGCCCTAGCATTTTCCAATCTAGATTTCAACTATTATTAAAGAATTTCTCCTAAAAATCAATTATCCAGTACAAATACGTATGCGTATTTAAGGCTTCTAACTATATGAATAGTAGAATTAGCCCATACAGGAGAGGACAGTGACGCTCTTAAATCAAGCTCAAGTAGAGCAACTAAAGGAAATAACTACACACTTGCGACAAGTAAGACAAGAAAAATCTATATGCATAGAAGAAATAGCTGCAAAAACACTCATTAGAGCAGGTGTTTTGCAAGCTTTAGAAGAAGAGCGATTTGAAGAATTGCCTGAGCCTATTTTTGTTCAAGGATTCATCCGGCGCTATGGAGATGCTTTAGGACTGGATGGAAATGCTTTATCACATACTCTCATAAGCAATGTAGTCTGCCAAGACTCCAGAAATGAGCAGAATAATTCAGGCAACAAATCAAATACATACATACCTCTTCTTGTTACCTACATTCTCTTATTAGTCGCTGCATCTGCTGGTCTTTTACATACACTTAATCCACCACAAATTACATCTGAATCCCCGACTCCAGAAGTCAATAGTCAACAGTCAATGGTTAGTAATCAGTGAGTGGGGAGTGGGGAGTGGAGGGCAGGGGGCAAGGGAGAAGAGAGCAAGGGAGAAGAGTTTTTCCCTCAGCAAAAGCAGCACCACGCCTCTATTCCTCTTATGCCCAATTCCCAATTGCCATTTTCAAGATATTTGTGGTTTACGCAGATGCCAACTAGTGGATTGCTCATAAGCGTAAGCTACTTGAAACAGTAGGTCTTCTCGCAGCACATTGCCAATTAGCTGTAATCCTATCGGTAGCCCCTGATCATCAAAACCACATGGCAAACTTAAACTAGGTAAACCAGCAAGATTCACAGGAATAGTCATCAAATCAGTTAAATACATGCTCAAGGGGTCAGTAGTTTTTTCCCCTGCTTTGAATGCTGTAGTGGGAGATGTGGGACAAACTAACACATCAACTAAGCCAAAAGCTTTTTCAAAATCTCGCTTAATCAGGGTGCGGACTTTTTGCGCTTTCAGGTAGTAAGCGTCATAATAGCCAGCCGAAAGTGCGTAAGTACCAATCATAATTCGGCGTTTGACTTCTGTACCAAAACCTGTGGCACGGGTACGAGTGTACATCGATAGCAGATTATCGGCATCAGGGGCGCGATAACCATATTTAACGCCATCGTAACGAGCTAGGTTTGCTGACGCTTCTGATGGGGCGATGATGTAGTAGGTGGGTAAGCCGTAGCGAAAGGTAGGACAGGAAATTATATGAATTTCCGCTCCCAAACTTTGTAGTTGATCTACTGCTTTGGTAACAGCTTGTTCTACTACGGAGTCTAAACCTTCACCAAAAGTTTCTTTGATGATACCAATTTTTAGCTGACCTCTGGGTTTGAAGTCTGGTTTGAAGCTGGCGGCGTAGTTGGGAATGGCAACTTTGAGACTGGTAGAGTCTTTGGGATCGTAACCTGCGATCGCATTTAATAATATCGCAGCATCTTCCACTGTGTTTCCAAATGGTCCAATTTGATCCAAAGACGAAGCGTAAGCCACCAAACCATAACGAGAAACCAAACCATAAGTGGGTTTCATCCCCACCACACCGCAAAAAGATGCAGGTTGCCGAATCGAACCGCCAGTATCAGAACCAAGAGCAACCACACATTCTTGAGCCGCCACCGCCGCCGCAGAACCCCCCGAAGAACCACCAGGAACTCGTGATAAATCCCAAGGATTAGCCGTGACTTGGTAGGCAGAGTTTTCTGTGGAACTACCCATCGCAAACTCATCTAAGTTGGTTTTACCTACCATTACCGCGCCAGCATCTGCCAGTTTTTGCGTCGCTGTTGATTCATAAGGCGGCACGAAATTTTCCAAAATCCGAGAGGCGCAGGTGGTAGGAATTCCCTTAGTACATAAATTGTCCTTAATCCCAACAGGAATGCCTGCTAGGAGCCCAATTTCTTCTCCCGCAGCAATTTTCGCATCCACAGCACCTGCCTGCTCTAATGCCCGTTCTGCGGTAACACATAAAAAGCTGTGCAATTTCGGCTCTAACGCTTGAATGCGCTCTAAAGCTTCTTGGGTAATTTCAACGGCAGAACGTTCTTTCTTAACCAGCTGTTGGTGCAACTCGCGGATGGATGCCATGATTGCTCTCTTTGTGACTCAAGTCATTGATTTTAGTACATATTGGTCGATATTGGGTATTGGGTATTAGTCATTAGTCATTAGTCATTAGTTATTCTTTCTCTCCCTGCCCCCACTCCCCACTCCCCACTCACTTTAATTCCAGTACACTCTTCCCTAAAGATTGGCAAATAACATCATTTTGCGGTGTATGGATACGGCTGCACAGAACATCACGGTAGTGTCGCTCTAAAGGATTCTTTTTTAACAGACCAGGATTACCAGTTAGTTCTAAAGCAATCTCTACAGCACGAATCGAGTTAGTTGTGGTGAGATATTTAACAGCTTGTGCCTGTAATCCTACGTTAGGCTCATACTCGCCCCAATCAATATCTTGAGCCAAACTATAAATTAATCTATTGTTAGCAAACAGCAGTGCTTCTATCTCACCCACAGCAGTTTGGAAGCGTGGCAGAGTTGCCAGTGGCTCTTTGAGATTAGAAGGCGATCGCTCCCCAAGATATTTTACAAGCCAGTCTCGCGCACTACTAGCAACACCTAGATATAAAGCACTCACTGTCAAACTGCCCCAAGTGGAAATCAGAGGATCAAAGGATGGTGCGGTTGATATGGGGCTAATATTCAAAGCATACTCTCTGGGGATTAATACATTCTCCAAAATGAGATCGTGGCTGCCTGTAGCTCTCATCCCTAAGTGATCCCAGGTTTCGACAATTTGCAAACCGGGCAGATCGCGCGGAACTAGAAAACTGCCAACTTGTGGTTCATCCTCAGTTGTCCGTGCCCAAACAATAAAGTAACTGAGGATGGGACTACCCGTGGTGTATTGCTTGTGGCCTGTTAAACGCCAACCCTCTGTTGTTGGCTCGGCAATTGTGGCAGGCAATCCGCCTCTAGCTGGCGTTCCTAACTCAGGTTCGACACGGGCAGCATTGAGCAGCGCAATACCTTCAATCGATTCACGACATAGCCGTTTATATACTTCTGGATGCCAGCGACGGCTACGGGCTGCATGGGCATGTTGGAGATAGTGCATTGTCAGTACTAGCGCCGTCGAAGCATCGCCACGCGCTATCCCTTCAATCACTCGGCAGATAGTTGCTAGCCCCAAACCTTGACCACCTAATTCACGGGGAATGGTGAGGCTGAGTAATCCTGCCTCATGCAAAGCTGTAAAATTCTCGAAGGGAAAAGAACCATCTTTGTCATGTGCCCCTGCACGGGTAGCAAAGTCCTTAGCCAAAGCCTCAACCTGGTCGAATATATTATTATTGGGGAGACTTTCTAAGCCTTTGGCTACAAAGGTGTCTGACACTGCTTGCTCCAACTGTGACATAAATATTCCTTTAAAACTCACTTTACTACTGAATCACCTACTGCGGAAAATTGATGTTTCTGCAAACTTGAGATGCTTTCATCGGAGTTAAGCGATCGCAACTACTTGTAGCCTAAACCCTACTTTCTTTTCTGCCTCAGCATCTGACCTCAAACTCAGGTCTTTTGGTGATTCTTGAAATACTACTTAAAGTGGCTCGAATTTAAGTAATTAGTAATTATTACACAAACAACTTTCTTAGAGCAAGCCAAGCATCCGAATTTACGTTTGATTTTGACTTGGCTTGATTGGATCTATGCGTTGTTTATTGTTTGACAATCGTTCAAACATTTGTATTAACGCTAACTGCATTTCTGGCGTAAATTCCAACGTGCCAGAACGCAGATGTAAATCTAACTGAGGGAAGGGGATTTCAATTTGTCTTTGCTGTAATGATTCGTAGATATTGTAGTATAAATCACTTTTGAGCAAGAATTGTTTATTAGGTTCCGCAGTCCATATTAATAACTCAAAATTTAAGCTGTTGTTGCCTAACTCTTTAAACAGTACTAAAGGAGAAGGAGCCTGCAATACATTAGGATGCTTAGAGGCTGCTTCTAACAGAGCAGCTTGCACAACTTTGGGATCTGAATTATAAGCAACGCCAACAGGGAGATGAAGGCGAGAAATCGGGTTGCGGTGGCTCCAGTTGATTACTTCTTTTTCCAAGAAGCGAGAGTTAGGTACAATAATTGAAACGTGGTCAAGAGTCCGAATCTCGGTACTTCTGCCACCTATTCGCTCGACAGTACCTGTATATTCCCCAACTTCCACAAAATCTCCCACCTGAATCGGACGCTCAAATACTAGTACTAAACCACTACCAAAATTCTTTGCAATATCCTGTAAACCAAAGCCAATTCCAACGCTTAAAGCACTTGCTAAGATTGTCAAAGAGCTAATGTCAAGCCCCCAAATTTGTAGCAGTACCAGTGTGCCAATAAAAATCAGACCATATTTAAAAAGTATTACAATCGCTTCTTGAGCGCCACGATTGATTCCAGTAAAAGATAGAAGGCGAGAACGTAAAAAATTGGTTAAAGTTCCAGCAAAGATAACTAAGGCGAACAACAAACCAATCAAAATTATTAATTCAGTAAGAGAGTAAGGATTCTTGCCTAATGTCAGAATAGGTGAGGTGAAACTGGTGATCAGGATATTGGAAATTTGATAGCTCCATTGACGAGTGAAAGGAAAGAGATTAGTGATATAAAGAATCGCACTTATCCAAAGTGCAATACGCATACTCGCCAACACTAATTTGAAAAATAATTCTAATACTTTAAGTGGTTCCGAATTAGGAATTGCATTGCTATTAGTAGTTAAGCGTTGTGAAACTACTCGGAAAAAGTGATGCTTAATCCATCCCAATAGCCAAGTGAATGCGGCAGTTATGATTAAAATTGCTACTGCTACAAAAGTTGTTTGTTGGAGATAGTTTCTTGTTCGCTCTAAGCGAGCTTGCTGTAACGCTTCTTCAATTTGCTGTACCCAAATTTTTGCTTGCTCATCAACTGTGCTACCTGGAACAATATCTTGTTCTGTAACTGTTAACAGATAGCGGTCATTTAGCAAAATAGTAGGTAGCTGGTTGCGTTTTTCAATCTTAACTTGAATAGGTTCAGAAGTTTTAATCGCATCTTTTAGTTGTGAGTTGATTAAATTTGTCCGTTCTTGAGCGCTATACTGACCAGAATCACTGATCTTAAAAATCTGTTGCCCATCCAAAATAACCGGAGCTTTAGTTAATGCTTGAGCAACGACAGGAGTTAACCAAAGACACAAAACAAAAGTTAGTACTGCAATGAGAATATTGAAATATTTTGATGGCAGTCGCAAACGGTGAGAATAAGGCATTAGGATTCTAACAAGATAATTTTATAGCGGTTATATCATTTACGTGAACATCCGAAGAGGCACGGCACTGCCGTGCCCTTACACCTCGCGATATAATGTTGTACTGCATCTGAATGGGAACCGCTATTGTTTGGGCTAGGGGAAAAGATAACAGATTCCCTGGTTGCCAAAACAGTTAAAATGTAAACTCATAATTTTTTAGGCGAGGTAGACAGTTGTACATTCACAAATTGAATGTCGCTATTTCACAAATTAATGTCGCTCGACTATTAGCTAAAGCTCTTGAGGAACAAGGGTTTTATTTATTTTTACCAAAACCTCCTTTCAATGCAAATTTCACAAATTATTAGTCGCTAATTGTTATATTGAGTAAATTTTATGTTGTTCATCCCAAGAAGCTAAAATTTATCTGTTCATAATTTTTCACAAATTAGGTGTCGCAAGCTTTACTATTTCATAGTACATTTTTTTTAAATGGAATGATAAACCCGCAAATGTAACTATAAAGCTAACAGATGCCTAAAAATTTACAAAAGTCTTTAACTTCAGAGGCAGATGATGACCAAAGCCCAATCGAAAAAGATGAAAAGTCCACAAAAGTTCATCAATTGCCATCTGATAAATTAATCACAGATGAAGTGAAACTCAGGATGGAGGTAATTCAAAGCCTAATCGAACCATGCGATCGCACCACCTACAGCACTAAAAAGAAAGAAGCAGCCGAAAAACTAGGTGTATCAATTCGTCAAGTAGAGCGCTTACTCAAAAAATGGCGAGAACAGAGGTTAGTTGGTTTAGCAAATACGAGATCCGATAAAGGTAAGTACCGTATTGAACAAAAATGGATTGATTTTATTCTTAAGACCTACACAGATGGTAACAAAGGTAGTAAACGAATAACCCGACATCAGGTGTTTCTCAAGGTTAAGGGTAAAGCCAGGGCGAACGCACGGCATTTCTGAAACCCCTGCTGGATAAGGATCTTGACGAAAAAATAGGCTAAATTTAAAAACGTTGAAACCCTTGCTATTAAAGGATTCTTATACTTTAGATGCGTTTGCCCTGAGGGTAAAGCCAGAATAGAAAATTTGAACAAAGGTGAATATCCTAGCCACCAGTCGGTTTATCGAATTCTTGACGAACATATTGAGCAGAAAGAAAGAAAGGAGAAAGCGAGAAGCCCCGGCTATTTAGGAGACCGATTGACCCACATAACACGCGATGGGCGAGAGTTGCCGGTGGAGGGTAGCAATGATGTTTGGCAGTGCGATCATACTCGTTTGGATGTAAGGCTTGCCGACGAGTATGGAGTCCTAGACCGTCCTTGGTTAACTGTTGTGATTGACTCCTACTCCCGTTGTGTAATAGGTTTTTATTTGGGATTTGATAATCCTAGTTCTCAAATTGATGCCCTAGCTCTCCGTCATGCGATTTTGCCCAAGTCTTATGGTTCTGAGTACCAACTGCGTTACGAGTGGCCAGCTTACGGCAAGCCTTATTATTTTTACACTGATGGTGGTAAAGATTTTACTTCCATCCACACTACAGAACAGATTGCAGTACAAATAGGTTTTAATTGCGCTCTCAGAAGGCGACCATCTGATGGTGGAATTGTGGAACGTTTTTTTAGAACAGTTAACGAGCAAGTATTAAATACTCTACCTGGATACACAGGCTCAAATGTGCAAAAGCGTCCAGAAAGCGTGGATAAAGATGCTTGCTTAACTCTCAAGGATTTAGAGATAATACTAGTGGGCTACATCGTAAATGAGTATAACCCCGACATAGATGACAGGATGAAAGATCAATCCCGAATTGGGCGATGGGAAGCTGGATTAATGGTAGAGCCATATCTTTATGATGAATTAGACTTGGCAATTTGTTAAATGAAGCAAGAACGGCGCAAAGTCCAAAAATACGGCTGTATACAATTTGAAAACTTGACCTATCGGGCAGACCATTTGAGAGGTAGAGATGGAGAAACTGTAGCACTTAGATATGACCCTGCCGACGTAACTACGCTTCTTGTGTACAAAATTAATGCAGATAACACAGAAGAGTTTCTTGATTACGCCCATGCTCAAGGTTTAGAAACAGAACGTCTATCTTTACGAGAAATAAAAGCGATTAATAAGCGGTTAAAAGAAGCAGGCGAACACATCAATAACGATGCAATTTTAGAGGCAATGCTAGACCGTCAAGCTTTTGTAGAGGAAACAGTAAAACGAAATCGCAAAGACCGTCGGCAGGCAGCAAATGAACAAGTAAATCCTGTAGAGCAAGTGGCTAATAAATTTGCTACTCCCGATCAAAAAGCAGTGGAATCTGCAAGCGAACCAGCTAGGGAATTGCCGAAGTACAAAGTTCACTATATGGATGATTTTTTTGATGAAGATTAGGTCTAAAACATGATAAATGAAATGTCGCTTGCCAAGGAATTTGGTGTAATTGAGGAACCTTCCCCGGAAATCCAAGCCGAAATTCAACGTTTGAGCCGTCAACCTTACTTAGAAGTCGACCAAGTAAAACGTTGTCACGCTTGGATGTATGAGTTAGTCATTTCTAGAATGACTGGTTTATTAGTAGGAGAATCACGCTGCGGAAAAACGGTCACTTGCAAAGCTTTTGCACATCGTTATAATAAATTACGGCAGGCTAAGGGACAGCGTATGAAGCCTGTAGTTTATATTCAAGTTGGCAAAAATTGTGGCTCCAGAGATTTTTTTATTAAAATCCTCAAAGCTTTAAATAAACCCTCCAATGGAACTATTTCTGACCTGCGGGAACGAACGCTAGATAGTCTTGCAATACATCAGGTTGAGATGCTGATTATTGATGAGGCTAATCACCTTAAGCTTGAGACGTTCTCAGATGTACGGCATATTTATGATGATGATGAGTTAAAACTTTCGGTTCTGCTTGTTGGTACTACAAGCCGCCTTTTGGCAATAGTTCAACGTGATGAACAAGTTGTAAACCGTTTTCTAGAACAGTTTGAGTTAGACAAATTAAAAGAGAAGCAATTTATGGAAATGGTTCAAATATGGGAACGGGATGTTCTGAGATTGCCAGAAGAATCAAAACTGGCAAGTGAGAATAACCTTAAGCTTTTGAAGAAGGTAACTAAGCAATTAATTGGTAGATTGGATATGATTCTTCGTAAAGCTGCTATTCGCTCATTAATGAAAGGACATAAAAAAGTAGATGAAAATGTTTTAAAAGAAGTAATTGCGGCATCGAAATTGTGATATGGAAGAAAATATAGATGAGAAAAGAGAAATTTGGTTAACGAGAGTCGAGCCTTTGGATGGAGAAAGCATCAGCCATTTTTTAGGTAGGTTTCGGCGAGAAAAAGGAAATAAGTTTTCTGCCCCTAGTGGGTTAGGCCAGGTGGTAGGATTTGGGGCTGTATTAGTACGTTGGGAAAAATTCTATTTCCATCCTTTTCCTACTCAGCAAGAGTTGGAAGCGTTAGCTGCTGTAGTTGAACTTGATGCTGACAGATTGCGACAGATGTTGCCTCCCCCAGGCGTGGGAATGAACCACAGCCCCATCCGCTTATGTGGAGCCTGCTATGGAGAGTCGCTTTGCCATAAAATCGAGTGGCAGTTTAAAAAGACAGGAGGATGCGATCGCCATCAACTACGTTTGTTATCAAAATGCCCCGCCTGTGAGAAGCCATTTCCAATTCCAGCTTTGTGGACTGAGGGGCTTTGCCAAAAATGTTTTATACCCTTTGCAGAGATGGCAAAGTATCAAAAGGCTTACTAAGTAAGTAAAAACTTATGTAAATAGTTACCCAACATAAATCCAGATGAATTTTGTGGAGATGGGCAATCACAGCCAATAGTGAATAGTGATTGGCTAAATATTTTGGTCAAATAATAATTAGACTTGTTTAAAAATATCTATATAATACTGCGCTAAAGGTTTAGCAGCAAGGCTCCTGTTGTAGTCTATAGCTTTACTTTCAAAATTAATAAGTTAGCCTGTTATTCTCGTTCCTTGGTCTATACCATGAGCAAAACTCCAATAAACTAACAGGCAAACTGATGCCAGAAATTAAAGAGGTTGTTTATAGCAGCAAAATCATCAAAGCTGGCGCACTGATAGCAGATACAAAAACCCTACTGACGCACTGGGATTTGTCTATCTCGGTAACTGAGAATCTAGAAAGGTTCCGGCGAGACAATATCTTTGGCAAAGAGTCACGCTCACGGGTTGAGGATATCCTGGCGATTTTTCGTCAAAGGTACTTAACGGTAGAGCCAGTAACAAAAGCATTAGTGACACTTGTTAAGAGCAAGTTTTCTCCAGAGGGGCTTAACTGTATTCTATACTTTCACGCCACTCAATCTGATCGTTTGCTTCATGACGTTGTTACAGATTTGTTAGCTTCCATGCACCGTTTGGGAAGGCAGGACATTAGCGTTAATGATGTAAAAAGCTGGATTGGCAAACAAATTTCCCAAGGTAAAACACAAACTAACTGGTCAGACTCAACAATAATTAGTTGTGCTAGAGAACTCTTGAGTACTCTTCGTGATTTCGGAATTCTGCAAGGAGCGGTTAAAAAACAACTGGCTCCCATCTACTTACCAGCAGAGGCGTTTGCTTATATTGCTTTTTATTTGCGACAGAACCAAGCATCCGGAGAAAGACTCATTCATGCCAGCGAATGGCAACTGTTCTTTTTGTCACCTAAAGCTGTGGAAGGCTTCTTCATGGAAGCTCATCAGCATCGCCTGTTAGAGTATTACGCTACTGGATCAATTATTCGGATCGATTTTCCAACAAAGTCTATTGAAGAGTATGTCCATGTTATCACTTCTTGATCGCATATCCCTGCTGGAAAATGACTTAAAGGCAGTGCCGCCCAGAATAACTGTTCACCACGATTTACCGTTTGCTATTTTGCGGTATGAACCGAAAGAAGAATGGGATGTGCGACGCGAAGCAAAACGCCTAGCTACCAGAATGAGTGACTGCGGTAAGGAAGTTGTGACTATCTCACTGGCAGAACTTTTGTGGAAAGCGATCGCTGCGGCAGAAGGATTAGACTCCATTGTAGAACTTGAACGAGAACAAGGTTTCGAGGCAGCACAAGAGCAAGTAAATATCTACTTGTCAGATCAAGACTGGTGTCCCCTACCAGACTTGTTAGCCCAAAGATTAAAGGCACTAGATCCGCAAAGGCACATTGTATTTCTCTTGCGATCTGCCTCAATGGCACCAGCAATTTACCAGATGTCAAAACTGCTGGATGAGATGCAAGGTAAAACCCGGATAGCAACTATTTTGTTTTATCCGGGAACACTAGAAGGGACAACTGGTTTGCGGATGATGGCGCTTAAAAACCGCGAAGCAATGGGCAACTATAGGGTGAAAATCTATGGCTAAATCTCTTGAAGAACAAGGGATGAATAAAATTGGCGATTTGTTAATAAGGAATCTAAGCCAACCTATTGAAGAAATTATTCAAGTTGATCAGACAGCAGAGCAGTCAGTATACACCGAAATTACTGACTACGTTGCTACTGAACGCATCAAAGAACAATATCGTATTTTGTTAACAGCGATCGCTGAAGCACCTTCTGAACCGCAGGAAGGCGTTGGCGTATGGATATCAGGATTTTTCGGATCTGGGAAATCTTCTTTTGCTAAAAACCTTGGTTATATTCTTACTAATCGGACTGTCCAAGGAATCGCCGCAAGCGAGTTGTTTAAAGCTCAGGTGCAAGACCCCAGGATCAGTAACCTAGTCGATTCAATCAATGCTCGAATTGCCACTGATGTGATTATGTTCGATATCTCCAAAAGCACTGAAGTCCGGCGTGGGGATGAAAAAATGGCAGAAATTGTCTATCGAGCTTTGTTAGGTGAATTAGGCTACGCGCTTGACTATGAAATTGCCGAATTGGAAATTGAGATGGAGGGCGAAGGACAACTTGATGAATTTATCAGGCTGTGCCCACAAGTGAATAATGGCTCGGATTGGAATTTGGTTCGCAAAGGAGCGAAGAAGACCAACTCGGCCTCAGCTATTCTCCACTATATGAACCCTAAGATTTTCCCCCAAGCTGATTCTTGGGCAAGTTCTCTACGAGGGAGAAATTCAACTATCACAGTCCAGACAGTTGTTGAAAGAGCTTTTCAACTTTCTGCTAGGAGGAGACCGGGAAAGTCTTTAGTATTCATCATTGACGAAGTTGGACGGTATGTTGCGCGTAGCGCTACTAAAATCGAAGACCTCCGAGCGTTAGTTGAGCAATTTGGTAAAGTCAGTAAGAATCTTTTAAAATCCAAGCGAGCGATCGCACCAATTTGGATCGTGGTGACTTCCCAGGAAAAATTGGAGGAAGTTGTCGATGCGATAGAGGACAAACGAATAGATTTGGCTGTGCTACAAGATCGCTTCAAGTATCGAGTAGACATGGCACCGGCTGACATACGTGAAGTTGCCACTCGGCGTATTCTGGCTAAGAAAGATGAAGCTGTGCCAATTTTACAGCAGTTATTTCGGAAGTCTCAGGGACAGTTTAATGCAGCTTGTCAGCTAGAACGAACTAGCCGAAAAAGCGAGGTCAGAGAAGACGACTTCATTCAGTTTTATCCCTATCTGCCACATTTTATTGAGATGTCTATTGACATTATGTCGGGCATCAGGCTGCAACCAGGAGCTAATCGATTTTTGGGAGGGAGTAACCGAACGATTATCAAGCAAGCCTACGAAATGTTGGTTTCTGAAAGGACAAATCTCAAAGATAAGCCCATTGGTACATTAGTGACCTTGGATAAGCTATTCGAGCTAGTTGAAGGTAACTTGTCTACAGAAAAACAAAAGGACATCAGCGACATCACCCAGCGCTTTAAGGATGATCCAGAAGACAAAGGCATGGCAGCGCGGGTGGCAAAAACCGTCTGCCTACTGGAGTTTGTTAAAGATTTGCCACGCACTGAAAAAAATATTGCTGCTTGTTTAGTAGATGAAGTTGGGGAACCTGCACCTGTGGCTGCTGTGCAGAAAACTCTGACTCGCCTCTATGAGGCTAAGTTTATCCGCAACACCGAAGAAGGTTGGAAACTGCAAACAGCCCAAGAAAAAAACTGGGAAACGGAACGTCGTTCACTTTCCCCTAAACCCAGAGATCGTAATGAAATCATTCGTGATGCACTAAGAGAGATATTTAGCGAGCCAAAGCTAAAAACATATCGCTACCGTGACCTGCGGAGTTTTCAAGTTGGTATCAAAGTCGATGGAAATCAGATTAACGAGGGACAAGTACCACTGTCTATTTCAATTGCAGCCGATAACCAAGAATTTTTGACAAAATTAACGGACATACGCAATCAAAGCCGTCAAGAAAGTCACCAAAATGATATCTATTGGGTTTTGTCGCTCACTGAGGATATTGATCGGCTAGTGGCTGAATTATACGCCTCACGTCAGATGGTTGCTAAGTATGAGCAAATGCGATCGCAAAACCGAGCTACCAATGAAGAATTGGCTTGTGTACAAATAGAGAAAACAGAGGTTCTCCACATTAATAGTAGGTTGGGAGAAAAATTAGCAGAGGTAATGGTAGCGGGCGGCGGAATGTTTCGGGGCGTGTCCAAGGACGGATCAGATTTAGGCAAAACTCTCAGTGAGATATTTAAGGGATTATTCGATTTTGCTGTTCCTGACCTTTATCCGAAATTAGAGATAGGGGCACGCAGTCTCAAAGGAACTGAAGCTGAAGAAATCCTAAAAGCTGCTAATCTTAGTGGTTTATCTCAGGTCTTTTATAGCACTGAGACTGGGCTTAATCTTGTCGTCAAAGATGGAGCGAAGTTTGTCCCCAATCCAGAAGCGGATGTAACTAAGGAAATCCTAGACTACTTGACTCAGCAACAATCTTATGGCCAAAGAGATACGCGCACTGGTAAAGGTTTAGAAAATCGTTTTGGTGGACTCGGTTACGGGTGGGAAAGAGACATTTTGCGCTTGGTGCTAGCAGTGTTGTTCCGCGCAGGTTCCATTGAAGTATCCTACAAAGGTCAACGGTTTGACTCCTATCAAAACCCCAATAGCCGAGAACCTTTCACAAGTAACACAGCATTCAAGTCAGCTTTGTTTACGCCCATTAAAGCTATTGGTTTTTCTACGCTGAAAAAAGCGGTGGAAAACTATGAGGAATTGATGGGTGATACTGTGGACATGGATAAAAATGCGATCGCAAACGTCCTAAAAACCCTGGTAGCAGAAGAATTAAAACTATTGCTTCCAGTCGAAGCACAGGTTAAGGCTCACGATTTACCCGTGATTAACCAACTAGAAGACTACCGCAATACCTTAACAGAAATTCAAAACGGCACTGCTGATGACTGCGTACAGAGTTTAGCCGGAGAAGGGGTTTCGTTGAAAGCAGCACGCGATCGCTGTCGCAGAATTCGAGAGGCAACTAATGAATCATCTTTATCTACTCTGCAAACTGCCAAGCGGGTAGTGAGTTATCAATCGTCTATGGTAGGTGGGCAAAAGCCAGAAATCGCAGAGATTACAAACCGACTAAAGGAAAACCTCAATGCTGAGTATTTCGTTGACCGTATCCCCCAGATTAAAGCAGATGCTGAGGCGATCGCAAAAGCCTACGCCGAGCGTTATGCTAAACTCCACAGCCAACGTGCCCAGGAATATCAAAGAACGATAGAAGAAATTAAAGGGCGCAGTGAGTGGACGAATATCCCTTCAGAACAGCAAGAAGTATTGCTAAATGAGATGGTCAAACGGGCTTGCATCTATGACTTAGCAGCAGAGGAAAATTGGTCGTTGACAGCCAATGAATGCCCATCTTGCAAAGCAAGTATTGCCCAGATGGATTCAGACTTGGCAGCCTTATCAGGATTGAAAAATCAGGTTTTGTATAGGATTCAAGAATTAACTGCACTCACAGAAGAAAAGCAAGTAGTAATTCAACGGGTGAGGTTAGGGGATTTTTCCTCTAATCCAATTGATTCTGAGGAAGCAGTGGAAAAGTTAATAGAACGGCTGAAAGAACACTTGCTAGACCTGGTAAGTAAAGGTGTAAAACTCATTTTGGAATAAGTCAATGGCTACGACTGCACAAATACGCGGAATGCTATTAGAAGAAGCTTTACTTTATCTACTTAGATTATCTGGATACCGCACAGTTGAGAAAGCTGATGAAGATTTGACACTAAATAATGGACACTCTGGGTTAGAAGTTTTTGGCCGTGGGGGAGTACATCAGATTGATGCAGTTGCTGATTTTGTTATTGCTCAACCATTTTCTAATCCTCAACGGTTGCTACTTGAAGCAAAATTTCGCTCTGACAAAACAGGTATTGAAGTAGTACGTAATGCAGTGGGCGTTTTGAAAGATGTTAGCGAATATTGGGTTTCAAGAAAAGAGATCCCATTCAAAGCACGATATCACTATCAGTATGCTGTTTTTTCGATTTCTGACTATACCTCTCCAGCACAAAAATATGCATTCGCACATGATGTCTATTTAATTCCTTTAAATAGTTATGTTTTTTTTCGGCCGGTTATTCAAGCTATTGAAACAGTCACTGTTGATTATTTTAAAGAAAAAATTTATAAAAAATTATTAAAAAACTTACGATTTTTTGTTCAAAATAAACTTAAGTATATTTATACTCGTACACCAGACAATTTATTAAAAAATGATTTTTTAGAATCTGCCATAAATGATTTTATTAATGAATGTCACAGATTAAATGGGGCATTATTAGCAATGATAGACAGGCAATTTCCTGTATTTATAGTACCAAATCATAATATAAATGTTAGAAATTTAGAAGATTTTATTCAAGTTGAAATTTCCTGGGATGATCAAGGTCGGTATATAAAACAATTAAATAGTAATCTCAGAGTTTTTTCTTTTGATCTACCAAAAGAATTATTTAATCTTTATGCTAAACAAGGTTTTCTTTCTAATATAGAAGCACTAAATTTAAAATCAGATTATATGTCTGAAATCCAAGCACTTGTAACGTCAGATAATCAAACTCGTGTAATTACCTTGCAGTTAGATCAACAATGGCTTAATAATCTGCATGAGACATTTAACACTAAATAATACCAAATATGAGAAGGAAGAATACGATGGATAAATCCCTCAGAAGTACACTCCGCAACGTAGTTACTCAATGTCGTCGCTTGTTAGAAGAATCAGTTACCGAACTCTTAGAAGGACAGTTTGGTATCTACATAACTGGCAAAGTAGAGCCAGTAGATCGCATGAAGCATCTCTCAGCAGATGATTTGGAATATAGAGAACAGCTACTGATTCATTTGCAGCATATTCAAGCAGCAGGTTCTAAAGTGAAAGATGCTGTTGAACAATTAGTGCGAGAGGTGGCGTTTACCCATCTCAATCGGTTCTGTGCTTATAAAATGATGGAAACACGAGGACTAATTCGCAAAGCGGTTAGTGATGGGTTAAAATCTCAAGGATTTCTATTTTATTTAGCTGATAATTCCGCAGAGGAAAGACTCTATACCGAGGGTAAGCAAGATGTAGCTTATCGGCATTTTCTGGAATGGTTAGGAAGTACCTTATCAGAAGAAATTGGGGTGTTATTTTCACCCAATGACCCCGCCAATAGATTATTACCACCGCAGAGGATAATCGACTCGATACTCAATTTTATTAACAGTGAAGAATTAAAGGATATTTGGGTTGAGGATGAAACAATCGGCTGGGTTTACCAGTATTTCACACCCAAAGAATTGCGTGATAAGGCCAGGAAGGAAAGCCAAGCACCGCGTAATTCTTATGAATTAGCATTTCGCAACCAGTTTTACACGCCCAGCTATGTTGTGCAGTTTCTCACAGATAACACCTTGGGACGAATTTGGTATGAAATGCGGCAAGGAGAGACAGCACTAACAGAACATTGTAAATATTTGGTGCGGCGACCACATGAGGTATTTCTAGCTCCTGAGGAAGAGTTTACCGCGCAGGATGAGCAGGCTGATGATTTGTCACAGGAGCAACTTTTAAAGCAGCCAGTTTATATTCTGCATCGACCAAAGAAAGACCCCAGAGAAATCAAAACTCTTGATCCAGCTTGCGGTAGCGGGCATTTCTTACTTTACTGCTTTAGCTTGCTGTTAATTATCTACGAAGAAGCATACGATGACCCCGATTTGGGTTCAGCCTTGCAACAGGATTATCCAGACAGGGAAGAATATTGCAAGGCTGTACCAGGGCTAATTTTAGCGCATAATCTTCACGGGATTGATATTGATATCAGAGCTACCCAAATTGCTGCTTTGGCTTTGTGGTTAAGGGCGCAACGAGCTTATCAAGAAATGGGTATTAAGAAAAATCGTCCTAAAATTACCAAATCTAATATTATCTGTGCTGAACCAATGCCAGGCGAAAAAGAACTGTTGGATGATTTTGTGGCAGAACTACAACCAAAGGTTTTAGGGCAATTAGTACAGTTAGTCTTTGAGAAAATGAAGTTGGCAGGTGAAGCGGGATCTCTATTGAAGATTGAGGAAGAAATTAGAGATAAAATTGCACAAGCAAAGCAGCAGTGGAAAGCTAAACCAAAACCAAAACAACTCACTTTTTTACCGGAGTATGAAAAACCACAAATAGAGCAATTCAATCTCTTTCAGGTGGCAGATATTACAGATGAGGAGTTTTGGAATGAAGCAGAAATACGAGTAATTGAAGCATTAAGAGAATATGCAGATCGGACTCTTGGTAGTGAAAAAATTTTACGTCAGTTATTCGCTGATGATGCAGTGCAGGGTTTTGCTTTTATAGATATTTGCCGAAATCAGTTTGATATAATCTTAATGAATCCACCCTTTGGTTTTGTTCCTGTTACAGTTAGAGAAAAGTTACAAATAACTATACCTATTTCATCTCAAGATATCTTTGCTGCATTTGTAGAAAGGTGGATTAAACGTTTATTTGATGGTGGAGTTCTTGGTGCAATTACAGGCAGACTAGGATTTTATAAAGACTTGCTGGAACCTTGGCGCCGTCAATTTTATGGGAAACCACATACCTTAAAATTAATGGCTGATTTAGGTTATGGAGTGCTTGATGATGCTGTTATAGAAGCTGCTGCATATGTAATAGATTATAAAACATCATCAGATACCTTAGCTATCTTTATCAATGAATTAACTCAGAAAGACAAGCAAAAATCATTATTTGAAGATATAAAAAAAATAAATCTCAGTCTTTTTGATAAACAGATTAATTATCATTATACTTCAATATTTAATGATTTACCAAATAGTATTGCACCTCATTGGTGTCAAATATCTTGGCTTCAGCGCTTGACCAAATTCCAAAAAATCAAAAACAATTTATGTGAGACTAAATTAGGGCTAGTTACAGGTGACAATTTTAAATTTTTACGGCTCACTTGGGAAATCACTCCAGGAGCAATACAACCTTTGAAAGGGTGGACTTGGTTTGTAAAAGGTGGCGAATATGAGCCTTACTATTGACATATTCACTTAGCTTTTAACTGGGTTAACATTGATTGCGTGATGCGAACAGTAAGTCTTGAATACTATGGAATAGCAGGGGGAACTTATACAGAACGTACCACAAGTAATTTATCAGTGAGAGTTCTTCCTTCTGGCTGCATAATCAATTTTGCAGGTCCAGGTATATATCAATCTTTTTCTTTCCCTGCATATGGCTTGGTTGGCCTACTAAATTCTACGCCTTATCAATTTATGATTGAACTGATTGTAGGAGGTGGAGATACTTCACAGGCAGGAACTGCTGCTAGACATTTTTTGCCATCTTTGATTGAAGCTTTACCAGCACCAAATGAACCAAAAGAATTATTATTAAGTATTTCTAATCACTGCCGTGAACTATATGAAATAGCTCGAATTGATAGAGATGATGAAACTAGAGAATTTTTTTATCAGCCAATTTACAATTTTCAAGGTTTAATATTATCTGAAGTTATCGACAATGAGTTTAATAAACATGAAGATAGATTAATTAAAGCTATTAAATTAGCTGAAAAAATTGATTTAAAGGTAGCTGATAATTTAGCTCTAAGTTTAGAAGAAAGAGAAGAGCTAAGAAACCAGCTAGGACGGCCTTTCCCTGTAAAATGCCTCAATATAGAAAATACGAAAAAAATAGATGAAATTAAACAAATACTAGAAATAGGTAGAATAAATAATAGCGAAACAGAAAACGAAAGTACATCAAGGGCTATTATCAAACGTTGTTTTGTCTTAGACAATCTTTTAGAAAGTATTTGTCATTTAGAAGATATTTCTATTGAAAGTCTAGTAGAAATTAGACGGAAAGCAATTCCTACTCCTCAATGGTACAGAATAGAAATTACACAGGCAGTTATTTCCTATGTATTAGGATGTATATTAGGACGCTGGGACATCCGTTTTGCCACAAGCGAAAAACAACCCTCTGAACTTCCTGATCCTTTCGCACCGCTTCCTGTTTGCTCACCTGGAATGCTAATAGGCGAAGATGGCTTACCCCTGCATGAAACTCCATTTAACTACCCAATTCAAATTAGATGGGACGGAATTTTAAGAACTCTTGCAAAAGTTTTTTGTGATATGATTAGAAATTTGCTTTCTTTATGATTGGGGCTTAAATTAGCAGTGAAATTTTGGAGAGCCAAGCAGCTTACTTCAAGGAAATTTAAACGACTTACTG